>CALRYV010000003.1:0-320457 GCA_943372495.1 Ramlibacter sp. 2FC
GGCCGCCAGCTCGGTCGCAATCGTTCCGGGCGCCACCGCGTTGACCCGGATCCCCTTGTCCACCAGCGCCAGCGCCATCACCCGGGTCAGCTGGTTGATCCCGCCCTTGCTGACGTTGTAGCTGGCGATGGTGGGGATGGCGAGCACGGCGTTGACCGAGCTCATGTTGACGATGGCGCCGCCTCCCGCCTCAGCCATCGCGCGTGCGACGGCCTGGCCCACCAGGAACGCACCCTTGAGGTTGACGCGCAGCACCGCGTCGAAGTCGGCTTCGGTGACATCGAGGAAATCGGCCGCCTTGAAGATGCCGGCGTTGTTCACCAGCACGTCGATGCGGCCGTGGGCCGCCAGCGCCGCCGCCACCAGCGCGTCGACCTGGTCCTTGGCGCCGACGTCGCAATGGACGTAGCGCGCGCCGAGTTCGGCGGCCAGCGCCTGCCCGGGTCCGTCGGCGACGTCGGCGATCACGACCTGGGCGCCTTCGCGCGCGAAGCGCCGCACGCAGGCCTCGCCGATGCCCTGCGAGCCGCCGGTGACGATGCAGACGCGGCCGGCCAGGCCGAACGAAATGGCGGAAGAATCGGGTGCGGCAGGGACGGTCATGTCCGGATCGTACCGCTCCAGGCCGCCGCGAAATCGCGGGCGTTGGCGGCAACTTCGTCCGCAGCCAGCCCGGGCTTGAACAGGGCCGAGCCGATGCCGAAGCCGCTGGCGCCGGCGGCGCGGTACGGCGCCATGTTCTGCGTGCTGATGCCGCCCACCGGCAGGAGCGCGACGTCGGCGGCGATCACGGCCCGCAGCGCCTTGACCGCGGCCGGCGGGATCATCTCGGCCGGGAACAGCTTGAGGCCGGCCGCGCCCGCGGCCAGCGCGCCGAAGGCCTCGGTGGCGGTCAACACGCCGGGCAGGCAGACCAGGCCCAGGCGCACCGCCTCCTTCACCACGGCCGGATCGAAGTTGGGCGCGACGATCAGCTGCCCGCCGGCCGCGGCCACGTCCGCGACGTCCTTGACGGTCAGCACCGTGCCGGCGCCGACCAGGGCCTGCGGAAACTGCGCCGCGATCGCCTCGATGCTTTGCAGCGGCCGCGGCGAATTGAGCGGCACCTCGATCAGCTGGAAGCCGGCCTCGACCAGCGCGGCGCCGATTTCGGGCGCCTGCCGCGGCCGCAGGCCGCGCAGGATCGCCACCAGCGGCAGCGTGTCGAGCGCGAGCGCCAGTTTCTCCTGAGCGTTCATGCGAATTCCCTGCGTGCGTTCATGCGAATTCCTTGAGTTGCCTGGCGATCGCCCACAGCCCGCGCCAGCCGGCCTGGGCCCCGATCGCCGCCGACGCCACGCCCTGTGCTTCGAGCGCCAGCTGGTAGCGCGCCGCCAGCACCGGCGAGCCGATCACGACCACCGGCTGGGGCCCGGGCGCCAATGCTTGCGCGCGCAGCTCCTCGCCGATCACCAGACCCGACAGGTAGCTGGGGCGGGCCGCTGCCGGCAGGCGGTCGAACAGCGACAGCGTGCGGACGCTGAAGGCCGCGTGCAGCAGGCTGGCGCTCTCCCGCGCGTGGGCCAGGCCGCGGCGGAACGCGTCGGCGTCCAGCTCGCCATCGTCCTCGGGCAGGGTGCGCGCCAGGATCGAATGCTCGCGCAGCAGCGCGTAGAGCTCGCCGGTCATGAAGGTGCGAAAGCGCGTGACGCGGCCGCCGCTCACCTGCACCCACTTGCTGTGGGTGCCGGGCAGCACCAGCTGCGCATCGGCCAGGTTCAGCAGGTCGAGGGCGCCGAACACCTGGGTTTCCTCGCCGCGCATCACGTCGGGCACGCCGCCTTCCTCGCAGCTCAGGCCGGGCACCAGCGCGATCCGGCCTGGGTCCAGCCACAGCAGATGCGCCGCAATGTCGGCGAAGCCGGCCGGGCAGGGGCAGTAGGGCGCCTCCTGCCAGCCCTGGCGGCTGCCGGCCATGCCGGAGATCAGGCAGGGCGCGCCGGTGGCCGCCTGCCAGCGGCCGAAGTGGGCCTGGAAGACCTCGGCAAACCCGCCGGGTGGCACGCTGAGGATGCCGGCCGGCGCCGACACTTCCTCCAGCACCGCGCCGCCGCCATCGAGCAGCGCGCCGCGCAGCGACGATGTGCCCCAGTCGATCGCGATCAGCTGCTTCATGCCCGGGCCTGGGCCCAGCGGGCGGCCTCGAACACGGTGTCCTCGGCGGCCATGCGGGCCAGCAGGCAGCCGCAGAACAAGTCGGCCGCGCCCGCGGGATCGGCACCGGGGGCAGCCTGGCCCGGGACGCGCTCGACCCGCTGGCCGTCGCTGACGATCACGCCCTCTGAGCCGAGCCGGATCGCCACGCTCGCGGCGCCGGCCGCATGGGCCCAGTCCACCAGGGTTTGCGGATCCCTGCTGCCAGCCAGGGGCGCCACGTTCGCCACGCCGGGCAGCAGGATGTCGGTGAGGACGATCGCCTTGACCACCGCGGCGTGGGCGCGCTGCAGCGGCCAGAGGTCCGGCCGCATGCCGGGGTCCAGCGCCACCAGCGTGCCGGCGGCGCGGGCGATCCGCATCGCAGCCATCACCGTTTCGCAGGCGCTGTCCGAGAGCGCCATCGAGATGGCCGACACGTGCAGGATGCGGGCGCTGCGGATCGCCTGCGCGGCGGCGCCCTCCAGCCAGTCCGGCGTCATCCGGCTGGCGGCCGAACCGGCGCGCCGGTCGACGACCGCCCGGGGGGCCTGCAGGGCGAACGCGATGCCCGTGGGTGCGCTGCGATCGACGGCGACCGCATGGGTGTCGACGCCCGCGCGCCGCCACAGGTCCAGCAGCGAGCGGCCGAACCTGTCGTCGCCGACGCGGGTGAGGTAGGCCGTGCGCGCGCCGGCGCGGGCCGCCGCGATCACCACGTTGCTGGTGTCGCCCCCGAAACCCTGCAGGTACTCCGGCTGGCCGGCCGCTTCCTGGTGGAATTCCACCAGGCCTTCGCCGAGGGCGACGACGTCGAAAAGTTTGTCCATGACCGAGTATCGATCCCCGGACCGGACCGGGAGTTGACGCCGATCAGTGATTGTCGCGCGGCACGAAGGCGCCGCGCTTGCCGACCAGGAAGTCCAGGTCGGCGCCTTCGTCGGCCTGCAGCACGTGGTCCACGTACAGCTTCCAGTAGCCGGACTTCAGCGGCGGCTCCGGCGCCTGCCAGGTGGACAGGCGCTGGGCCAGTTCCCCGTCGCTGATGTGCAGTTGCAGTTTGCGGTTCGGCACGTCGAGCTCGATGATGTCGCCGTTCTGGACCACCGCCAGCGGGCCGCCCGCCGCCGCCTCGGGCGCGGTGTGCAGCACCACCGTGCCGTAGGCCGTGCCGCTCATTCGGGCGTCGGAGATCCGCACCATGTCGGTGATGCCCTTGCGCAGCACCTTGGGCGGCAGCGGCATGTTGCCGACTTCGGCCATGCCGGGATAGCCCTTGGGGCCGCAGTTCTTGAGCACCAGGATGCAGTTCTCGTCGACGTCGAGGTTCTCGTCGTCGATGCGGGCGTGGAAGTCCTCGATGTTCTCGAACACGACGGCGCGGCCCTTGTGCACCATCAGCGCGGGCGTGGCGGCGCTGGGCTTGATGACGGCGCCGCGCGGCGCCAGGTTGCCGCGCAGCACGGCGATGCCCGCCTTGTCCTTGAACGGCGTGGCCAGCGGCTGGATCACCTCGGGGTTGTAGTTCTGCGCGTCGGCGATGTTCTCGCCCACGGTGCGGCCGTTGGCCGTCACCGCATCCAGGTGAAGGTGCTGCGAGATCTCCTTCATCACCACCGGCAGGCCACCGGCGTAGCAGAAATCCTCCATCAGGAACTTGCCCGAGGGCTGCAGGTTGACCAGGCAGGGCAGCTCGCTGGCGAGGCGGTCGAAGTCTTCGATCGCCAGCTCCACGCCGATGCGGCGCGCGATCGCGATCAGGTGGATCACCGCGTTGGTCGAGCCGCCGATCGCGGCCAGGGTCTTGATGGCGTTCTCGAAGGCCTGGCGCGTCAGCACCTTGGACAGCACCTGGTCTTCATGGACCATGTCGACGATGCGGCGTCCCGCATTGCGCGCCAGCACGTTGCGCCGGCCGTCGACCGCGGGGTAGGCCGCGTTGCCCGGCAGGCCCAGGCCCAGCGCCTCCACCATGCTGGCCATCGTCGACGCCGTGCCCATGGTCATGCAGTGGCCGTGGCTGCGGTGCATGCAGCTTTCGGCTTCGAAGAAGTCGGCCAGCTTGAGCGTGCCGGCGCGAACCTGCTCGCTCATGCTCCACACGCCGGTGCCCGAGCCCAGCTCCTGGCCGCGCCACTTGCCATTGAGCATCGGGCCGCCGGAGACGCCGATGGTCGGCAGGTCCACGCTGGAGGCGCCCATCACCAGCGACGGGGTGGTCTTGTCGCAGCCCATGAGCAGCACCACGCCGTCGATCGGATTGCCGCGGATGCTCTCCTCGACGTCCATGCTGGCCAGGTTGCGATAGAGCATCGCGGTGGGCCGCAGCAGCGTTTCGCCCAGCGACATCACCGGGAACTCGAGCGGGAAACCGCCGGCCTCGTAGACGCCGATCTTCACCTGCTCCGCCAGGGTGCGGAAGTGGCTGTTGCAGGGCGTGAGCTCGCTGAAGGTATTGCAGATGCCGATGACGGGGCGGCCATCGAACTGGTCGTGCGGCACGCCCTTGCCCTTGACCCAGCTGCGGTAGGCGAAGCCGTCGCGGTCCTGGCGGCCGAACCATTGCTGGCTGCGCAGTTCTGAGGCGGGCTTGCGGGGCTTTTTGATGTCGGTCATGAGGGTTAGTCCTGAATTTGGCAAACGTATTATCGTCATACCATTGCGCGGCCCGCTCGGTAAAAACCATGATCAAGAACGTCCACGGCAACACTGTCGACCACCTCGGCGAAGCCATCGTCGCCGGCCGCTATGCCGCCGGCGCGACGATTCCGCCCGAGCCGCTGCTGGGCGAAGAGCTGGGCGTCAGCCGCACGGTGGTGCGCGAGGCGGTGAAGTCGCTGGTGGCCAAGGGCCTCCTGACCACCGGCCCCAAGGTCGGCACCCGGGTGCTGGCGTCCGACCACTGGAACTGGTTCGACCCGGACGTGGTGATCTGGCAGTCCAAGGCGGGCCTGACCCGGGAGTTCCTGCGCGACCTGCAGGAGCTGCGCCGGGTGGTCGAGCCGGCCGCGGTGCGGATGGCGGCCGAACGCGCGACGACGCAGGACATCGCCGAGATCGAGGCCGCCTACGAAGGCATGCGCAAGGCGGTGCACGAGGGCGGCGACTACGTGACCTTCGACCTGCGCTTCCACCAGGGGCTGCTGCGCGCCTGCGGCAACCGGATGATGGTGCAGATGAGCAAGGCGATCGGCGCGCTGCTGCGCACCAGCTTCGAGATCTCCACCAGCCGCAAGGACGGGCCCAGGCATTCGCTGCCGCTGCACCGCGCCGTGCTCGATGCGGTGATCGCGCGCCAGCCGGCGAAGGCCGAAAAGGCCATCCTGGTGCTGATCGACGGCGCCCGCGACGACATCGAGCAGGTGCTGGCGACGGGCAAGCGCCTGCCGCGGCTGAACCTGCCGGCACGCCTGCTCAAGGCCGCATGACCATGACCAAATCGATCGACCTGTTCTTCAAGTTCCTCGAACTGCTGGTGGTGGTGGCGCTGGTCGCCATGGTCTTCATGGTGTTCGGCAACGTGGTGCTGCGTTACGGCTTCAACTCCGGCATCACCATCTCCGAGGAGATGTCGCGCTACTGCTTCATCTGGCTGACCTACATCGGCGCCATGGTGGCGATGCGCGAGGGCGGGCACCTGGGCGTCGACACGCTGGTCAAGAAGCTGCCGCTGGGCGGCAAGAAGTTCTGCCTGTTCGCCAGCGAGGCGCTGATGCTGTTTTGCAACGTGCTGTTCCTGATGGGAACCTACGAGATGCACAACCTGCAGGTGACCAACGTCTCGCCGGTGGTCGGCATCTCGATGATCTGGGTCTACGGCATCGGCTACGTCGTCGCCATCGTGATGGGCACCTTCAACGTCCACATGCTGTGGCGGCTGGTCACGGGCCGCGTGTCGGAGGACGAGATGATCCAGGTGGTGGAGGCCGAGGGCCTGAAGGACGCCGAGGAAGCGATCAAGAGCATCCAGGAGACGAAGCCCACATGACCGTAGCAACCTTTATCCTGAGCCTGCTGGGCGCGATGGCGCTGGGCATGCCGATCGCCTATGCGCTGCTGGTGTGCGGCGTCAGCCTGATGGGGCTGATGGCATTCACCGGCCAGCTGCCGGCCTTCGACTCGCAGATCATCGCCCAGCGCTTCGTCGACGGCGCCGACAACTTCCCGCTGCTGGCGGTGCCCTTTTTCCTGCTGGCCGGCGAGTTCATGAACGCCGGCGGCATGTCGCGCCGGATCGTCAACCTGGCGATGGCCTACGTCGGCCACTTCAAGGGCGGCCTGGGCTACGTGGCGGTGATTGCGGCCATCATCCTGGCCTCGATCTCGGGCTCCGCCGTGGCCGACACGGCGGCCCTGGCTGCCATCCTGCTGCCGATGATGAAGGTGGCCGGCTATCCGGTGAACCGCTCCTGTGGCCTGATCGCCGCCGGCGGCATCATCGCGCCGGTGATCCCGCCGTCGATCGGCTTCATCCTGTTCGGTGTCGCCGGCAACGTCTCGATCACCAAGCTGTTCCTCGCCGGCATCGTGCCGGGCATCCTGATGGGCCTGGCGATCGGCGTCGCCTGGTGGATCGTGGCGCGGCGCGACAACGTGCCGTCAGCGCCGCGCGTGGGCTATCGCGAGCGCTTCAAGCTCACCTTCAACGGCCTGTGGGCGCTGGCGCTGCCGGTGCTGATCATCGGCGGCATGAAGTTCGGCCTGTTCACGCCGACCGAGGCCGCCGTGGTGGCGGCGGTCTATTCGTTCTTCGTCGGCATGTTCGTCTACCGCGAGCTGAAGCTGTCGCATCTGTACGGCCTGATCCTGGCGGCCGGCAAGACCACCGCGGTGGTGATGTTCCTGGTGGCGGCGGCGATGGTGAGCGCGTGGCTGATCACCGTGGCCAACATTCCGACCGAGGTGGCGAACATCCTCGAGCCGTTCATGGGCAACAAGATGCTGCTGATGATCGTCATCATGATCCTGATCGTGATCGTCGGCACCGCGCTGGATTTCGCGCCCACGGTGCTGATCCTCACGCCGGTGCTGATGCCGGTGGTGCTCAAGGCCGGCATCGACCCGGTGTACTTCGGCGTGCTGTTCATCATGAACAACGCCATCGGCCTGATCACGCCGCCGGTCGGCACGGTGCTCAACGTGGTGTGCGGCGTCGGCCGCGTGTCCATGGACGACGCCTTCAAGGGCGTGATGCCGTTCCTGATCGCCGAACTGATCGTGCTGTTCGCGCTGGTGCTGTTTCCCGGCATCGTCATGGTCCCCCTGAAATGGTGGATGCAATGACCGGCTTCCCCGTTTTTCCTGTTCCAACCCCTGTCCAATCCTGAGGAGACAAGCATGTTCAAGCGACGTACCCTGGTGGCCCTTGCCGCCACCGCTTTGCTGGCCGCGGCACCGGCCTTCGCGCAGTTCGCCGACCGCACCATCAAGTTCACCAACGGCGTGAACGAGGACCATCCGGTCGGCGTCGGCGTCAAGAAGATGCAGGAGTTCCTCGCGGCCAAGACCGGCGGCAAGATGAAGATCGTCGCGTTCTGGGGCGGCGCCGCCGGCGGCGACCTGCCGGCCACGCAGGCGCTGCGCGCCGGCACCCAGGAGATGGTCTGCACCTCGTCGTCGCCGCTGGTGGGCATCGTCAAGGAACTCGGCGTGTTCGACCTGCCGTTCCTGTTCGCCAACGAGAAGGAAGCCGACGCGGTGCTGGACGGTCCGGCCGGCCAGTACTTCAACAAGAAGCTCGAAGAGGCGGGCCTGGTCAACCTGGCCTACTGGGAGAACGGCTTCCGCAACCTGACCAACAGCAAGCGACCGGTGGCCAAGGTCGAGGACTTCGACGGCGTCAAGGTCCGCGTGATGCAGAACAACATCTTCCTGGACACCTTCAAGACGCTCGGCACCAACGCCGTGCCGATGGCGTTCGGCGAGGTCTTCACCGCGCTGGAAACCAAGACCATCGACGGCCAGGAGAATCCGTTCGTCACCATCGAGACCTCCAAGTTCAATGAAGTGCAGAAGTACCTGTCGGTCACCCGCCATGCGTACACGCCGTTCCTGATCCTGTACTCCAAGAAGCTGTGGGACCAGCTCAACCCGCAGGAGCAGGCCGTGCTGCGCGAGGCCGCGATCGAGGGCCAGAAGGTGCAGCGCGCCGCCAACCGCTCGCTCAACGAGAAGTCGCTGGCCACGCTCAAGGCCAAGGGCATGCAGGTCAACGAGATCACCCCCGCCGAGCAGAAGCGCATGTTCGACAAGGTCAAGCCGGTCTACGACAAGAACGTGCCGACCATCGGCCCGGACGCCGTGAACGTGGTGCTGACCGCGCTGAAGAAAGCGCGCGGCGGTTGATCGTTCCATGAAGATCACCGGCGTCGAGACGCTGCGGCTGGGGGAGTTTCCCAACATCCTCTGGGTGCGGCTGCACACCGACGAGGGCCTGGTGGGCCTGGGCGAGACCTTCATGGGCGCCCAGGCCGTCGAAGCCTACCTGCATGAATGGGCAGCGCCGCGGCTGCTCGGCACCGATCCGCTCGCGATCGAAGCGCGCAACCGCGACCTGACCGGCTACCTCGGCTGGCGCGGCTCCGGCGTCGAAACGCGGGGCAATTCCGCGGTCGACATCGCCCTGTGGGACCTGTTCGGCAAGGCCGCCAACATGCCGGTCCACACCGCGCTCGGCGGCAAGAGCCGCGACGCGATCCGGATCTACAACACCTGCGCCGGCTACCAGTACGTGCGCAGCAACGCCAACCAGACCACGTCCAACTGGGGGCTCGCCAACCAGGGGGGGCCTTACGAGGATCTGCAGGGTTTCCTGCACCACGCCGACGAACTGGCGCAGTCGCTGCTGTCCGAAGGCGTGACGGCGATGAAGATCTGGCCGTTCGATCCGGCTGCCGAGGCCAGCCACGGCCAGTACATCAGCAACGCCGACCTCGACGCCGCGCTGGAGCCGTTCCGCAAGATCCGCAGCGCGGTGGGCGAAAAGATGGACATCATGGTGGAGTTCCACAGCCTGTGGCGGCTGCCGATGGCGCAGAAGATCGCGCGGGCGCTCAAGCCGTTCAACACCTTCTGGCACGAAGACGCGATCCGCATGGATTCGCTGGACCTGCTCAGGCAGTATGCGAAGGATTGCGAGGCGCTGATCTGCGCCAGCGAGACGCTCAGCTACAAATGGGGCTTCAAGGACTACCTGCAAACGGGCGTCGCCGGCGTCGTGATGCTGGACCTGAGCTGGTGCGGCGGCCTGACCGAAGCCCGCAAGATCGCCGGCATGGCCGACGCCTGGCAGCTGCCGGTGGCGCCGCACGATTGCACCGGCCCGGTGGTGTGGGCCGCGTCCACCCATCTGTCGCTGCATGCGCCCAATGCGTTGATCCAGGAGAGCGTGCGAGCCTTCTACACCGGCTGGTACAAGGAGCTGGTGACGGAACTGCCGGTCGTGGAGCAGGGCATGATCCGTCTCAACGACAAACCCGGCCTCGGGCTGGAATTGCTGCCCGACCTGCACCTGCGCCCCGACGCCCTCCAGCGCATCTCCAAATGACAACATTCACCAAGTTCATCCTCTTCACCGGCCCGGACGGCCGGGCCGGTTTTCGCGAGGAAGAGTTGCCGCTCGACCAGGGCACCGACGCGGCCCGGCTGTCGGCGCTGTTCGGCTCGGACGGCTACCAGCTGCGGCGCAGCCCGGTGGGCTTTCGCAGCCAGTTCCATTGCACCGGCGCGCCGCAGTGGTGCTTCATCCTGGCCGGCCGGATGGAGATCGGCCTGCAGGACGGCAGCAGCCGCATCTTCGAGCCGGGCCAGCATTTCTATTCGGCGGACCACCTGCCCGAGGGTGCGACGTTCGATGCCACGGTGCACGGCCACTGGAGCCGGCAGGTCGGCGCCGAGCCGCTCGTGACCTTGTTTGTCCGCGGCTGACAGCCAGGCAGCGTTGAGGCAGCGTCGGGGACGGCAGGCTGAGCTTGAAGGGGTCGGTAAGATCTGCGGCCATAGCCGTCACGAAACAGCCCCTTGCCTGTCCCGCACTCCGCCGCCGCCCCGCTCGACGAAGCCGATTCCCCGGAGCGTTACCTCGGGTCGTCGGCCCTGCTGGACCTCGAGGACCACCGGCTGCGGCTGCGGGCGCGCTCGATCACCCAGCTGTGCAAGACCGACCGGGAGCGGGCGATGGCGCTCCACAGCTATGTCAAGAAGATGCCGTTCAAGCGGCCGTTCAAGCTGCGGCTGCGGACCGCGCGCGAGGTGATGGACGCCGGTGGCGGCGACGCCACCGACAAGTCGACCCTGCTGGTGGCGCTGCTGCGGCGCTGCCGGATTCCCGCCCGCATCCGCTATGCCGAGCTGAGGGGCGAGATCCTGCGCGGCCTGACGTCGCGCATGCCGACGGCGGCGCGGCCGGTGGTCGAGATCTGGCTGCATTCGCGCTGGGTGCGCACCGACACGTACATCTTCGACACCGGCTACATGGCGGCGGCGCGCCAGCGCCTGAAGGACCACGACTGGGAGTGGGGCTACGGCATCCACCGCAACGGCCAGTCGGTCTGGAACGGCACTGACGATGCCTTCCTGGGCGGCTACCGCACCGAGCAGGACCCGCTGGTGGTGCGCACGCTCGGCGTCTACCACGACCCCCTGCAGTTCGTGCGCTCGGACATCTACCGCAAGAATTTCAAGCCGGTCGCCGGCCTGCACTGGAACATCGTGTCGCTGCTGATGCGCAAGGCCGTGCGCCAGCTGCGGGCGGAGGCCGACCCGGACACGCACGAGAGCTCGCGCTTTCGCCGGCGGTTGTGAGCTGAGGCAATTCAGGCGCCGCGCATCTCGCCCGACGACAGGAAGCGCACGCCGTGCGTTGCCGGCACCTCGCGCAGCAGCGCTGCGGCCACGCGGGCCGCTTCGATTGCCTTGTAATCGTCCGGGACCAGCCGCGCCAGCCAGCGGCTGAGGACCAGCGCCAGCGTCTCGCCGCGCCGGGTCGGCTGGCCGAGCGCTGCGCGGTCACCCACCAGCACCGAGGGCCGCGCGATCACCAGCGTGGAATAGCCGAGTTCGGAGAGCGCCTGTTCCAGCTCGCCCTTGACCCGGTTGTAGAAGATGCGCGCCAGCGGGTCGGCGCCCATCGCGCTCACCAGGCCCAGGCGGGTTGCGCCCTGGGCCCGGGCGGCGCGGGCGACGGCCAGGTTGGCCTCGTAGTCGACCGCGCGAAAGGCCTGCTGGCTGCCGGCGACCTTGATGGTGGTGCCGAGCGCCAGGTAGACCTCGGCCACCACCGGCAGGGCCTGTCCTGAGCCCGTCGAAGCGGCCGGCAGCGACGCGAAATCGGCAATGTGCTGCGTCAGCTTGGCGTGTTCGACCGGCAGTTGCCGGCGGCCCAGCGTGTGGACCGCCGAAACCGTGTCATCGGCCAAAAGTCCTTGCAGGATTGCCCGGCCCACGAGGCCCGAAGCCCCCGCCACCAGAGCGGTTCGAGCGCCCGGTGCCGCCGCCGCCACCGCCGCCGCGTCGTCCGCGTCCGCCCATGCTGTCGACGCTGGTGCGAAGCGGGTCGGGTTGGCCATCGGTGTTCCTCGGTGTGGCGTCGCGCTGGACGAACGGGCTCTGGCTGTTGTGGGCGCCATCGCGCGGCTGCATTTCGTTGTCCTGGCGCGGTGCGTAATTCTGCGCCGGCCGCGGCTGGGCCGGACGGGCGCCCTGGCGCGCGCCATTGCCGCCATTGCCGCCACCGCCGCCATTGCCGTTGCGGGCGCCATTGCCACCCCCATTGCCATTGCGGGCGCCATTGCCGCCGCCGTTGCCGGCGCTGCGCTGGCCTTGCGGCTGCGGTGCCCGGGCGGAACGGTCGCCGCCCCGGCCGCCGCCACCGGACTTGCCGTTGGCGTCCTTGTTGTCGCGAACCCGCTGCAGCATCTCGGTGCGCGCGGCCTTGGCCGCTGCCGCCATCACTTCACGGCTCGGCGGCTTGCCGATGCCGCCCCAGATGGTCTGGCGGCCCATGGCGATCGGCTCGGCCTGCTCGCCCTGTTCCGGACCGAAGCCCTCGATCACCTTGACTTCGATGGTCTGCTTGGTGAAGCGCTCGATGTCGCGCATGAAGCCTTCTTCGTCCAGGCACACCAGGCTGACGGCGGCGCCGTCGTTGCCGGCGCGGCCGGTGCGGCCGATGCGGTGGACGTAGTCTTCGCTGACGTTCGGGATTTCATAGTTCACGACGTGCGGCAGTTCGTCGATGTCGATGCCGCGGGCGGCGATGTCGGTGGCCACCAGCGCGCGGATCTCGCCGCTCTTGAAGCCGGACAGGGCCTGGGTGCGGGCGCCCTGGCTCTTGTTGCCGTGCAGCGCCATCGCCTGGATGCCGTTCTTGGTCAGGAATTCGGCGACGTTGTTGGCGCCGAACTTGGTGCGGGTGAACACCAGCACCTGGCTCCAGTTGTGCTCCTGGATGATGTGCGCCAGCAGCGCCTTCTTCTTGCCGCGGCCGACCGGCAGGATCTGCTGCGTGATGCGTTGTACCGTGGTGTTGCGCGGCGTGACCTGGATGCTCTGCGGGTTGCGCAGCAGGTTGTTGGCCAGGTCGCGGATCTCGTCGCTGAAGGTGGCCGAGAACAGCAGGCTCTGCTTTTCCTTGGGCACCAGCGCCAGGATCTTCTTAACGTCGGGCAGGAAGCCCATGTCCAGCATGCGGTCCGCTTCGTCCAGGATCAGCATTTGGACGGTCGACAGGTCGAGGAAGCCCTGTTGCTGCAGGTCCAGCAGCCGGCCTGGGGTGGCGACCAGGATGTCGACGCCGTGCTTGAGCTTGTTGATCTGCGGGTTCATGCCGACGCCGCCGAAGATCACGGTGGAGGTCAGCTGCAGGTACTTGCCGTAGGTGCGGACCGATTCCTCGACCTGCGCCGCGAGTTCGCGGGTGGGCGTCAGGACCAGCACGCGGGTGCCGGTGCCGCCGAACTTGTTCTGGGCGCTGCGGCCCATGGACAGCTTGTGCAGCATCGGCAGCGTGAAGGCCGCCGTCTTGCCGGTGCCGGTCTGGGCGCCGCCCAGCAGGTCGTGGCCCTCGAGCACGGCGGGAATCGCCTGCGCCTGGATCGGGGTGGGGGTTTCGTAGCCTTGCTCGTGCACGGCCTTGAGAATGGCGGGTGCCAAGTTCAGATCATCAAAAGTCATTATGGGTGCGCCATCCGTGGCGCTTGGGAATCGGCCTGTACGGTGCATGGCACCGAGCCAGTCAAAGGCAGATGAGGTTTGGAGTGGGAGCCCGGCGAGGCCTTCGTCCCCCAGCAGATTGCTGACGTTGCGGGCAACTGGAGTCCGCAACAGGCGCTGATTGTCTCATGCATCGGCCATCGGTGCTCGCCGGTCCGGCGCCAACCTCCCAATGCGTGCATCCGCGCGACGCTCGTTACCCCCGTTTACAACAGAGCAAGCGCAGCGCCCGGTCGCGGTAGCGCAACCGCTGAGCCCGGACCCATAATCGTCCGGCCCCCTCGCAATCCCCATCACCCATGGCCAACCTGCTGAATCTCCGACTGGGCGTTTCCGACGACCCGACGGCATTGCAGCCGAACCTGAACGACTGCCTCGCGGCGCTGCTGCTGCATGCGGAGTTCCTGATGGGGGACGTGCTGCAGGGCCTGACCGCGGCGGCCGACCCGGCCAGCCCCAAGCGCGTCACCGGCTTCCAGGCCGAGGCCATCCAGGCTGCGGTGCGAGACCTGGCGCGGCGATCCAGGACGGTGGGAGCAACCTACAAGAGCCACCTGACACGGCTCGTCTACGAGGGCGGCGGCCGGGAGCAGGCCCAGGCCGAGCTGCTGCGCTACGAGGACCTGCAGCTGTTCGGCGACTCCGAACTGGACCAGAGCATCGAACTGGCGCGGGCGCAGCAGGAAGTCGCGTTCGCGGTCGACGACGTGTTGCCGGCGCTCGACGCGCTGGTGAGCACCCTGCTCGGCTGGCGCACGATCCAGTCCGGCCTCAATCCGCTGCGCCCGGAAGTGTTCGTGCGCGCGCTGCAGGCGAGCCTGGCCGAGCATGTGCCGGAAGCGTCGGTGCGCGAAGCGTTGATCACGCCGGCGGCCGGCCTGATGGGCGTCAACCTGCGCCGCCTGTACCGCGAGCTGGTCGACTGGCTCAAGTCCTGCGGCGTCGAACCGGCCGTGCCGGTCGGCGGGCGTCTGTACCAGGGCGGCGGCGCCACCGGCAAGACGGCGACCAACTCGGTGGCCAACACGCTGCTGACGCTCGACCGGCTGCGGCAACTGCTGGCCGGCGATCTCGATGCGCCGCGGCTGAACGAGCAACTGCACACGGTGCCGGCGTCCCTGATCGCGCTGCAGGACCTCAAGCAGGTCGACGCCATGGTCCAGCGGCTGCAGAAGCGGCCCCGGCCCGAGCCGGCCGCGGGCCTCATGACGGCGCCGGGCGAGGAGCGCCAGGGCGTCGCGGCCGAAGCCCAGGTCGGCCCGCGGCTGGGCCATCGGCTGGCCGAGGAAGTGGTGCGCCTGATGTTCGACAACCTGCTGCAGGACCAGCGGTTGATGGTGGAATTCAAGCGCCAGCTCAAGCTGATGGAGCCGGCGGTGCTCACCCTGGCCCAGCACGATTCGCGCTTCTTCAGCGACCGCAGCCATCCGGCGCGCCTGTTCCTGGACCGCATCACCCAGCGCAGCCTGGCCTTTTCCAGCGCCACCGACGACGGCTGGCAGCGTTTCCTGGGCACGGTCGAGGATTCCGTGGCCTGGCTGGACAGCAAGATCGTCGACGCCGAGGTGTTCGGGGAACTGCTCGACCACCTGCAGACCCAGTGGGGCCGGCACGACGAGGTGGTGCGCGGCCGGCGCGAAGGCGCGGCGCGGGCCCTGCTGCATGCGGAGCAGCGCAACCTGCTGGCGCAGAAACTGGCGGCGGAGTTCGGGGCGGCGATGCAGGGCAACGAGGTGGCGCCGTTCGTGGGCGACTTTCTCAAGGGTTCCTGGGCGCAGGTGGTGGCCGAGGCCCAGCTCAGTTGCGTCGACGGGTCCGACGACCCGTACGGCTATCGCGCCGTCGTCGACGAGCTGATCTGGAGCGTCCAGCAGGGCAGCGGCGCGCGCGGCCGCAACCAGCGGCTGGCGCAGACCATCCCGGTGCTGCTGGCCCGCCTGCGCGACGGCTTGAAGCGCATCGACTATCCGCCGGAACTCACCGTGCGTTTCTTCGACGGCCTGCTCACACTGCACCAGGCGGCGCTGGACGAGGGGCGCCAGCCGGGTGACCCGACGGCCAGGGAGCTGCAGGCCCTCTCGCTGGCCCTGCCCAACCCCGACGACGGCGCCATCATCACCGAGGGCATCGCCAGCCTGGACGACCCGATCGACGTGAGCAGCGTGCTGCCGGAGCCGCCCGCGGCTCCGCTGGCTGCCGTTCCTTCCGCTGCCCCTGAGGTCCCGGTGGCTCCGGTGGCTCCCGTTGCGCCGGTTGCGCCCGTTGCCCCCCCGGCCGAGCCCGGACCGGGCCCGGGCGACGGCGGCCCCTGGCTGGCCGGGGAAGAGGCCGAGGAATCGGGCTACCAGGACGCGGACTCCTACCTGCCGGTGGAGGCGTCCCAGACCCCGGACGACATGGCCAACCCGATGCCGGAGCCGGTGGGCGCGGCGGAACTGCGCACCGGCACCTGGGTCGAGTTGATGGTCCACGGCGCCTGGCTGCGGGTCCAGCTCACCTGGGCCAGCCCGCACGCCACGCTGTTCATGTTCACCTCGCTGGCCGGATCGGCCCATTCGATGTCGCGGCGCACCCTGGAACGGCTGCGGGCAGAAGGGATGATGAAGGTGGTGGCCGAGCACAACGTGGTCGACGACGCCTTCGACCAGGTCGCCAACGCGGCCCTGCGCAACAGCTTCGACGGCAAATCCTGATGCCTTGTGGGACAGACCTTCAGCTCTGTCCCCGACTGATCAGGCGCCCGCCGCCGGGCGGCCGAAGCCCCGCGCCGGGCCCGGAGCGCGGCGGGCGGGGATAATCACCCGTTTGCACTTCGCAAGTCCCCTTTTTTCAAGAAGAGCCATGGCCCAGTACGTTTTCACCATGAACCGCGTCGGCAAGATCGTGCCGCCGAAGCGCCACATCCTCAAGGACATCTCGCTGTCCTTCTTCCCCGGCGCCAAGATCGGCGTCCTCGGCCTGAACGGCTCGGGCAAGTCCACGCTGCTCAAGATCATGGCCGGCGTCGACAAGGAATACGAAGGCGAAGCCACGCCGATGCCGGGCCTGAAGATCGGCTACCTGCCGCAGGAGCCCAAGCTCGATCCCGAGCACACGGTGCGCGAAGCGGTCGAGGAGTCCCTGGGCGAGGTGTTCGCCGCCAAGGCCAAGCTCGAGGAGGTGTACGCCGCCTACGCCGAGCCGGACGCCGATTTCGACGCGCTGGCGGCCGAACAGGCCCGCCTCGAAGCCATCATCGCCACCTCCGGCACCGACTCGGAGCACCAGCTCGAGATCGCCGCCGACGCGCTGCGGCTGCCGCCGTGGGACGCCAAGGTCGGCGTGCTGTCCGGTGGCGAGAAGCGCCGCGTGGCCCTGTGCCAGCTGCTGCTGTCCAAGCCCGACATGCTGCTGCTCGACGAACCTACCAACCACCTGGACGCCGAGTCGGTGGAGTGGCTCGAAGTGTTCCTCAAGCGCTACCCCGGCACCGTGGTGGCCATCACCCACGACCGCTACTTCCTGGACAACGCCGCCGAATGGATCCTGGAGCTGGACCGCGGCAACGGCATCCCGTGGAAGGGCAACTACAGCACCTGGCTGGAGCAGAAGGGCGATCGCCTGGCCCAGGAGCAAAAGAGCGAGGAAGCCCACGCCAAGGCCCTGAAGAAGGAGCTGGAGTGGTCGCGCCAGAACCCCAAGGCCCGCCAGGCCAAGAGCAAGTCGCGGCTGGCCCGCTTCGAGGAACTCTCCGACGTCGAATACCAGAAGCGCAACGAGACCCAGGAAATCTTCATCCCGGTGGCCGAGCGCCTGGGGCAGCAGGTGTTCGAGTTCCACAACGTCACCAAGTCGTTCGGCGACCGGGTGCTGATCGACAACCTGAGCTTCACGGTGCCGCCCGGCGCCATCGTCGGCATCATCGGCCCCAACGGCGCCGGCAAGTCGACCCTGTTCAAGCTGATTGCCGGCAAGGAAAAGCCCGATTCGGGCGAAGTCGTGATCGGCTCCACGGTGCGCATGGCGTTCGTCGACCAGCACCGCGACGAGCTGACCGACAACAAGACCGTGTGGGAGGACATCTCGGGCGGCCTCGACATCCTGAACGTGGGCAAGTTCCAGATGGCCAGCCGGGCCTACGCGGGCCGGTTCAACTTCAACGGCGGCGACCAGCAAAAGCGGGTCGGGACCCTGTCGGGCGGCGAGCGCGGACGCTTGCACCTGGCCAAGACGCTGATCGCCGGGGGCAACGTGCTGCTGCTGGACGAGCCGTCCAACGACCTCGACGTCGAAACGCTGCGGGCGCTGGAAGATGCGTTGCTCGAATTCGCGGGCAGCGTGATGGTGATCAGCCACGACCGCTGGTTCCTGGACCGGATCGCCACCCACATCCTGGCGGCCGAAGGCGACAGCCAGTGGACCTTCTTCAACGGCAACTACCAGGAGTACGAGGCCGACAAGAAGCGCCGCCTGGGCGAAGAAGGTGCCCGCCCGCACCGGATGCGCTATAAAGCCCTGAAGTGACGCCTTAGCGTCGCTCCCCCTGCGCGAGCGGGGGATCCCCCACACCACCGACCATGTCCGCCGCCCCGCAGAACGCGTCCTACCAGTCGCTGTACCGTTCGTGCATGAAGGAGGCCGCGAGCCGGGGCCACACGCTGATGCAGCGGCTGGTCACGCGCTGCGTCAAGTCGATGGCGCAGCGCGCGACCGGCATGCACGATCCGCAGGAGCGCAACCTGCTGACCGAGGCGGCCCGGATCCTGATGAAGCACCAGGAGGCGCTGTGCGAGGCCTATCCGCAGGCCCTGCTGGCCGAATTCGCGCAGGCCATCGCCGGCGCCAACGCGCGCGCCTCGGCCCTGAGCTTCGACTCGCTCGAGTTGATGGGCGAGGAGCAACTGCAGGAAAGCGTCGAGGTGGTGCGCACCCAGCAGGCCGTGATGCAGGCGGTGGAGACCGAACTGGCCGAACTCAACGGCCTGGTGTGCGCCATCCAGGGACTGCGCACGGTGCAGGTGGAACGCAACCCGCTGCGGCCCGAAGTCTATGTGCGGGCGTTGCGCACGGTCACCATGCAAAGCCCGATCCCGACGTCGGTGCGCACGCGCTGGATGCAGCACCTGGGCGAGGCCCTGGGCCCGGAACTGGCGCTGGTCTACAAGGAGCTGTCGCAGCTGCTGCGTTCGCAGGGCGTGCTGCCCGCGGGCTACGTTGTCTCCCCCGCGCGCGACATCCTGGGCAGCACGTCCGCCGGTGGGCTCAAGGCGGTGCAGGGGGGCCAGGCGGGGCAGATGGGGCAGGCAGCGCCGGTGGCCCACGCGGGCCAGACCAGCACCTTGCTGACCGTGCGCGAGCTGCGGCGGCTGTTGTCCGGCCAGTTCGAACACAAGGACGACTCGTTCGCGGCGCAGTTCGAGCGCGAGTTCGAAACCGGTGACCGGAGCATGCCGCCCGACTTCTCGCCCACGGTGCCGGCCGCGTTCGAAACGCTGCAGGAGATGAAGCAGGTGGACCGGGTGATGACCGACCTCAAGCGCCGTTCCGCCACGCCGGCCGCGCCGCCGGTCGGCATCGCCGCGGTGCGCGAGCGGCTGCGGCGCGAGGCGGCCAGTCCCGGCCAGGCGCTCGGGCTGGAGGTGGTGGCGCTGATGGTCGACAACATCGCCAGCGATGCGCGGCTGCTGGCACCGGTGCAGCAGGCGGTGCGCGACCTGGAGCCGGCGTTGTTGCGCCTGGCGCTGGAAGACCCGCGGTTTTTCAGCGACAAGAGCCATCCCGCCCGCCGTTTCCTGGAGCAGATGACGCAGCGCAGCCTGGCCTGGTCGGCCGTCGATGCGCCCGGCTTCGACGCTTTCTACGAGCCGCTGCAGCAGGCGGTCGACGCGCTGGTGGTGACGCGCGTGGCGGGCGGCGATCCCTTCGAGTTCGCGCTGACCACGCTCGAGGAAGCGTGGGGCGAGCAGAACAAGCGCGAGCGCCGGCACCGGCAAAAGGCCGTGCAGGCGCTGTTGCATGCCGAACAGCGCAACCTGCTGGCCGGCAAGGTCAGCCGCCAGCTGCGGGTGCGGCCGGACGTCGCCTCGGCCGTCCGTGAAGTGGGGCGCTTCGTGATCGGGCCCTGGTCGCAGGTGATCGCGCAGGCGCGCCTGTCCGACCCGGCCGGCGCACCCGATCCGGGCGGCTACACCGCGCTGCTGTCGGACCTGCTGTGGAGTGCGCAGCCGCAGCTGGCCGGCGGCAATCCGATGCGGCTGGCCCGGATCGTGCCGCGGCTGGTCGAGAAGATCCGCGAGGGGCTGGCGTCCATCGACTACCCGGTGGCCGACACCCAGCGCTTCCTCGACCTGCTGCTGGAGATGCACCAGCAGGCGCTGGCGCCGGCGCCGGTGGTCCCCGCGGCGATGACGATGGAAGAACTCGAGCACTGGTTCGCGGAGTCGCGCAGCGACGACGCCCGCAGCCCCTGGCTGGCGCCGGGCGAGGCCCAGGAATCGGGCTTCATGGAAACCCACCATGGGGCCGCTCCGATGCCGCTGTACCAGGCCACCGAGCCGGGTGCCGTGTCGCAACCTGGCAGCGACTGGCTCGACGCCGTGCCCGCGCTGGGCGACGAAGGCCTGCAGCCGGGCGCCTGGGTCGAGATGCTGACCGACGGCCGCTGGGGCCGGCTGCAGCTCACGTGGGCCAGCCCGCACGGCACGCTGTTCATGTTCAGCGATGCGGCCGGCAAGACCCATTCCATGACCCGGCGCCTGCTCGACCAGCTGGTCGCGGCCCAGAGCCTGCGGCTGGTGTCGGACCAGGCGGTGGTCGACGGCGCGCTCGACGCCGTGGCCCAGGCCGCCGTCAGCAACAGCCCGGACCTGCGGCTCTGAGCACTTGAAAATCGCTGGAGCGATTTTCAAGTGGCTGATCAGTGTGAAGAGGACCGGCAAAGCCGGATCCCCTTCACAAGCGGAACCGGGCTGCGCGTTGCTCCGCCCGGTTCTCAAAGGGGTGGGTCGACGCCGACGTGTCCGTCGAGCGTCACTTGTTCACTACGACTGCTCCAGCTTGCGCCGCACCGAACCGATGTTGTTGCGCAGGGCGTAGAGCTCGTCGGCGTACGACAGCGGCACGCTCACCTTGCCGACCCGGTCCTCGAGCTGCTCCAGCTCATGCGCCAGCAGCGCCGGGTCTTCCTGGCGGGCCTGGATCCGGTTCTCGATCTCGCGCAGCTGGCCGTACCAGCGGAACACCCGCGAGCGGATGCGGAACTGGTACAGCGGCGGCACGATCCGCGACAGTGGCAGCAGGATGGCGATGATGATGCCCAGCACCAGCCACATCCGCTCCACCAGGTTGGCCAGCCAGAACGGCAGGTAGCGCTGCAGGAACGGCGCGCCGCTGCGGATGGCGCGTTCGGCTTCGCGCGCGATCGGGTATTCGCTGTGCTCGGTGCTGGGGAAGGCGCCGGCGCGGTGGAACCAGCCCGGCGGCCCGTGGAACTCGCGCGCCGCCTGCACGAACAGCTGCAGCAGCGCCGGATGGGTGCCCTCGCGCGCCAGCAGCGCCGTCGTCGTCGCCACCAGCCGCACGTTCTGCGGCGGCAGGTCGCGCGCCAGGTCGACCACGCCGCGCGGCAGCAGCACCGGCGTCAGGAACGGGAAGCGGCGCGAATAGGCCTCGCTCTGGCCGAAATCCATCAGCTTCACGCCGGGCGTCTGCAACAGCATCTGCACCATCAGCGATTCGGGCGCCGAGGCGAACACCAGCGCGTCGAGCTCGCCGCCGAGGAAGGCCACGGTGGCCGGGGTCTGGTCCAGCTGCGACAGCCGCAGCGCGGCGGGATCGACCTTGTTGGCCTCGAACAGCTTGTCCATCAGCGCCGGCACGCCGCTGCCGGCGTTGCCGACGTTCAGGCGCAGCCCGGCGAGCTGGGGCAGGGCGCCCAGGGTGCCGGAGGGCTCGACCTGTTTGGCCGCCTCCTCGCGGTAGAACAGCCAGATCGGCTCGACGAACAGGCTGCCGAGCGACTCGATGCCGGTGTCGGCGTCCACCGTCCCCTGTCGGCTGCTGCCCCCCTGGACGAAACCGAGGTCGGCCTTGCCGTCGTGCAACAACTGCAGGTTGGCCGACGAGCCTGCGCTGGCCAGCAGCGTCACCTCGATGCCGTTGGCTGCGAGCGCCTTCTGGTAGCGCTTGCCGAACGCGTCGTAGGCGCTCTGCGCCGGGCCGGTGGCCAGCGTGATGCGCCGGGGCGGGGTCGGGTCCAGCCAGAGATAGGCCAGCAGCAGCAGCCCGGCCGCCAGCAGCGCGAACGGCCCGGCCGACAGCGCCAGGTCGCGCAGCGACACCAGGGTGTGACGCACTGCCCCCGGCATCGCGCGCGGCCTCATGGCCGGCCGAGGTCGGCGCTGGCCGGCAGGTGCAGGTCGCCCACCGTGATGCCGCGAGCCGCCAGCACGGCCCGCGCGACGGCCCGTGCCGTCACTTCCGCCGCCATCGTGCCCAGCGTCATCATGCCCAGGCTCTTGCCCGCCGCGCCGGTGCCGAGCGCGAACAGCGTGTCGCCGTCCGACATGGTGTGGACCGGGTTGATGCTGCGGGCCAGGCCGTCATGGCCCATCTGCGCCAGCCGCGTCGCCTGCACCTTGGTGATCACTGCGTCGGTGGCGATCACGCCGATGGTGGTGTTGGTGCCGGCGATCAGCGGCTTGGGCGCTTCGCCGGCCAGCAGCGCGCGCCGGCTGTCCAGCAGGCGCAGGCCGTCGGCAGTGCGGGCGCCGGCGATCGGCAAGGCCGTGTCGGGGTCGATCACGTCGCCGAGCGCATTGCAGGCGATCAGCGCCGCCACCGTCACGCCGTCGACCGTCACCGAAGCGCTGCCGATGCCGCCCTTCATGGCCCGCCCGATGCCGAAGATCTTGCCCACGGCCGCGCCGGCGCCGGCGCCGACGTTGCCTTCGGCCGGGGGGGTGCGGGAGGCCGCCTGGCAGGCTAGGTAGCCGGCCTGCGCATCCGGGCGGATGCCGGAGTCGCCCACCAGCAGGTCGAACAGCACCGCGGCCGGCACGATCGGCAGCCGGGCCGGTCCCACCGGCATGCCGACGCCTTGCTCCTCGAGCCAGCGGACCACGCCGGTCGCCGCTTCCAGGCCCCAGGCGCTGCCGCCGGCCAGCACGATGGCGTGGACCCGCTCGACCAGGTTGGTCGGCGCCAGCAGGTCGGTCTCGCGCGTGCCCGGCGCGGCGCCCCGGACGTCGACGCCCGCGACGGCGCCTGCGCGCGCGATCACCACGGTGCAGCCGGTGGGCCGGCGCGGGTCGGTGAAGTGGCCGATCTCGAGGCCGGCGACGGCGGCGATGGAGTTGGGGGGCGCTGGGGTCATGGGCCGCCAATTATCGGGGCCGGCGCCGGAGGCAGGAAATTTCCTACAGCACGTGCCTCCAGTTTGCCGACAGCCAGGCAAGGCTGTGCTACCTACAGTGGGGGATCGCCGGCGCCGCTGGCGACTTTTTTTCCAACAAGCCCCAACAAGGAAGCAGCATGAACAGCGAATCCATGAACTCCACCAGCATGACCAGCGGCACGTCGACGGGCAACCTGAACGGCACCGATGCCAACGCCAACGTCGTCAAGCGCGTGGCCCAGAAGGCCCACGAGGCCGTCGACAAGCTCGAGCAGACCGTCAATTCGGGCAGCGAGAAGGTCACCGGCTGGCAGGAAGAGTACGGCGGCCAGGCCCGCGAACAGATCAAGGCCAACCCGCTGACGGCCGTGGGAATCGCCTTCTTCGCCGGCATCCTGTTCAGCCGCATCCTCGGCCGCTGAACGTTTTCGAATGCATGCCGTTAGCATGACGGCATGAGCTTTATCGCCGACCGCAGGCTGCCGCGTGGCGTCATCGCCGCGCTGCTGGCAGCCTTGCTGTTCGGCGCCGGCGCTCCCGCCGCCAAGATCCTGCTCGCCGCGACCAGCCCCTGGCTGCTCGCGGCGTTGCTGTATCTGGGTTCCGGCCTGGGGCTGGCAGCGTGGCGGCGCCTGCGCGGCGCGCCGGCGGTGCGGCTGGCCCCGGGCGAGTGGCGCTGGCTGGCCGGCGCCGTGCTGGCCGGCGGCGTGGTGGGCCCGGTGCTGCTGCTGGTGGGGCTGAACGGCCTCACGGCATCCACCGCATCGTTGCTGCTCAATGCCGAGGGCGTCTTCACGGCGTTGCTGGCCTGGACCGTGTTCCGCGAGAACGTCGACCGCCGGGTGGCGCTGGGCATGGCCGCCATCGTCGCCGGCGGGCTGGTGCTGGCCTGGCCCGGGCAGGTCACGGCGCTGGCCTGGCTGCCGGCGCTGTCGGTCACCGGCGCCTGCGCGGCCTGGGCCCTGGACAACAACCTCACGCGCAAGGTGTCGCTCAACGACGCCTCGTGGATCGCCATGGTCAAGGGGCTGGCCGCCGGCGCGACCAACCTGGTCCTGGCACTGGCCCTGGGCGCGCAGTGGCCGGCGTTGCCCGTCGTCGGCGCCGCGGCGCTGGTCGGCTTCGCCAGCTACGGCGCCAGCCTGGTGCTGTTCGTGGTGGCCCTGCGCGAGCTCGGCACCGGCCGCACCGGCGCCTATTTCTCGGTGGCGCCGTTCTTCGGCGCCGTGCTGGCGATCGTGCTGCTGGGCGACGCCGTCACCCCGCAGCTGCTGGTGGCCGGCCTGCTGATGGCGATCGGCGTGGCGCTGCACCTGAGCGAGCGGCACCAGCATCCGCACCGGCACGACACGATGGCGCACAGCCACTCGCATGTGCATGGCGCCGGCGACGAGCACCACGACCACGTGCACACCCCGCCGGTGCCGCCCGGCACCCGCCATTCGCACTGGCACGAACACTCACCGCTGCTGCACACCCATCCGCACTTTCCGGATGCGCACCACCGGCACGGACACGAACACCAGGCCTAGCGAATCGCCACCGGCTTGGGCAGCGGCAGGTTGCGCTGGCGCAGCACCTCCCGCAGCCGGTCCGGATAGTCGGTGATCAGGCCGTCGACGCCCCAACCGACCATGCGATCGAGGTCCGCGGGCGCGTTGATGGTCCACGGCACCACCTTGAGGCCGAGGGCCTGCGCCTCCTTGACCAGCGCCTCGGTCACCGCGCCGCCGTTGGGCGACCAGACGGCGCCGCCGGCGGCCTTCACCAGCTTCGGCACGCTGCCGTGGTCGGCGATCCTGAAGCCCGCGGTCCAGGTTCCGTCCCGCACGTTGTCGGTGTTGGCGGTCTGGATCGTCAGGTAGACGGTCGGGATGCGCGGCTCCAGCTGCTGCACCAGTTGCAGGCTGCGCCAGTCGAAGCTCTGGATGCTGACGCGTGACGTCATGCCGGCGTCCGCGATCACCTTGAGCAGCGCGCGCGTCATGGCCTCGGGGCTGACGGTGTCGTCCGGCCGGCCGGGGTCGAGCTTGGTCTCGATGTTGAAGCGCACGTCGTTCGCGCCCAGTGCCTTCACGCGCTCGAACAGCGCGGCCAGCGTCGGGAACCGGACCCCGTTGCGCGGCTGCTGGCTGGCGAACGTGGTGGCGTAAGGCGTGCCCGGCTGGATCTGCCCGAGCTGGTAGGCCTGCAGCTGGGCGAAGGTCAGCGACTTGAGCAGCGGCCCCTTGCCCGGTGGCAGGAATTGCCCAGCGGCGTCGCGCACGATCAGCGGGTTGAGATACGGGTCGTGGGCGATCACCACCACCCCGTCGGCCGTCACGCCGACGTCCAGCTCCAGCGTGTCGACGCCGAGCGCCAGCGCGTTCTCGAACGCCGGCAGCGTGTTCTCCGGCAGCAGGCCGCGGCCGCCGCGGTGGGCCTGCAGGTCGAAGGCGGAGGCCGAGAACGCGAACGCCAGCGGCAGCAGGATGAGTGAGCGGAGGAATTTCGTCATGGGGCTGTATTCTGAGGGGATGAGCTCCCGCCCTGCACCCCGGATCCTCGCTTTCGACATCTTCGGCACCGTCGTCGACTGGCACGGCAGCATCGCGCGCGAGGTCGATGCGCTGCACCTCGGCGTGGACGGCGGCGCCTTCGGGCTGGCCTGGCGCGCCGGCTACCAGCCGGCCATGCAGAAGGTGCGCTCGGGCGAGCTGGGCTGGACCCGCATCGACGAACTGCACCGGATGATCCTGGACGACGTGCTGGAGCAGTTCGGCATCCGCCATCTGGACGAAGACGCGAAGCGCCACCTGAACCGCGCCTGGCACCGCCTCGATCCGTGGCCCGATTCGGTGGCCGGCATCACCCGGCTGAAGGCGAAGCACATCGTCTGCACCCTGTCCAACGGCAACATCGGCCTGCTGACCAACATGGCCAAGCGCGCCGGCCTGCCCTGGGACTGCATCCTGTCGGCCGAAGTGTTCCGTGCCTACAAGCCCGACCCGGCGACCTACCTGGGCGTGGCCGCGACCTTCGACGCCGCGCCGCAGGACGTCATGCTGGTCGCTGCGCACCATGACGACCTGGTGGCGGCGCGAGCCTGCGGCCTGCGCACCGCGTACATCGAACGGCCATTGGAATTCGGCGCCGCCAGGCCCAAGGACGTGTCGCCGCAAGCGGGCAACAGCCTGCACTGCGCCAGCATGGTGGCGCTGGCGGACGCCCTCGGCTGCTAGTGGAAAAGGCTGTCATCCCGGCCTCGAGCCGGGATCCATCCCTGGATTGCGGATCAAGTCCGCAATGACACCCTCAGTCCATCCGCGCGCCGGACTTCTTCACGGCGTCGGCCCAGCGCGGCATCTCGGCGGCGAGGAACTTGCCGAAGTCGTCGCTGCCCAGGAAGGCCGGGTCGGCGCCCTGGCTCACCATGCGGTTGCGGATCTCGGGCGTCGCCAGCACCTGCCTGAAAGCGTCGCTCAGTTTCGCGGTCACGTCCTTCGGCAGGCCGGCCGGCGCCAGGAAGCCGTAGAAGCCGACCACCTCGAAGCCCTTGATGCCCGATTCGATGACGGTCGGCGTGTCGGGCAGGGCCGGATTGCGCTCGCGGCTGGTCACGGCCAGCGCCCGCACCTTGCCCTGCTTGTGATATGCCGCGGCCTGGGGAATCGATTCGGCCATGAACTGCACCTGGCCGCCCATCAGGTCGGTGAACGCCGGCGCGCTGCCGCGGTAGGGGATGTGGACCATGAACAGGCCGGTGGCGTTCTTGAACATCTCCGGCACCAGGTGGCTGATGCCGCCGTTGCCGGCCGAGCCGTAATTGAGTTGCCCCGGCCGGGACCGCGCGTAGTCCATGAATTCGCGCAGGGTGTTGGCCGGCAGCTTCGGATTGACCAGCAGCGCCAGCGGCTGCATCGCGGTGCGGGCGATCGGCGTGAAGTCGCGCAGCGTCTGGTACGGCAGCTTCGAGTACAGCCCCGGGTTGATCACCATCACGCCGGTGTTGGCCAGCATCAGCGTGTAGCCGTCGGGCGGCGCCTTCATCACGTCCTGGGCGCCCACGGTGCCGCCGGCGCCGGCCTTGTAATCGATGATGAGCGGCTGGCCGAGCACGGCCTGCAAGCGCTCGCTGAGCAACCGCGCATGCTGGTCGAGCGGGCCGCCGGCCGGAAAGCCGATCACCAGCCGGATCGGCTTGTCGGGATACGCGGCGTTCGCGCCGGCGCAGGCCGCCAGCAGCAGCGCCGCGAGGGCGCCCTTGGCTCGGTTCATCTGGATGTCTCCGTGTTCTGGTGGGCTGATCTTAAGGTCCAGTCGCGACGGCGACGCGCCCCGGGCCATCCCTGATGCGATGCGGCGGCCGCGCCGCTACCCTGTGCGCATCAGGAGATTCCATGCAGCGACCGCACCACAAGTTCTGGCCCAAGCGGCTGCCCCATGCGATGACCCCGCCGGCCACGTCGCTGTGGGACAACCTGGCCATCAGCGCGCGCCGCTACCCGGACAAGGCCGCCATCGTCTTCTTCGGCCGCCGCCACAGCTACGCCGAGGTGGCGCGCCAGGCCGAGCGGCTGGCCGCGAAGCTGCATGCGCTCGGCGTGCGGCGCGGCGACCGTGTCATCCTGTGCATGCAGAACTGCCCGCAGCTGATCGTCGCGCACTTCGCGATCCTGCGCGCCAACGCCGTGGTGGTGCCGGTCAACCCGATGAACCGGGCCGAGGAGCTCAAGCACTACATCACCGATCCCGATGCGAAGGTGGCGATCACCACCGGCGACCTGGCGCCGGAGCTGGTCCGGGCCAGCGACGCCCTGGCCGCCGGCGACCGGCTGCAGCACCTGATCGTCACCCAGTTCACCGACGCGTTCGACGCCGGCGTGGCCGGCGCGAACGCGCCGCCCGCGGCCTGGCACGACTGGCTGCTGACCCGCCATCCGCTGCCGCAGCTGGCCGGCGGCCAAGCGCTGGCCTGGACCGACGCGTTGCAGACCGCGGCCACCCCGCCCGAACTCGAGGTCGGCCCCACGGACCTGGCGGTGCTGCCCTACACCAGCGGCACCACCGGCCTGCCCAAGGGCTGCATGCACATGCACTCGAGCATCATGCACAACGCGGTGGCCAGCGCCACCTGGGGCAACGCCACGGCGGAGAGCGTGACGCTGCTGGTGGTGCCGATGTTCCACATCACCGGCATGGTCAGCGTGATGCACTCCAGCATCTACACCGGCGCGACGCTAGTGATGATGCCGCGCTGGGACCGCGACCTGGCCGGCCGGCTGATCTCGGCCTGGAAGGTCACCACCTGGACCAACATCCCGACCATGGTGATCGACCTGCTGGGCAGCCCGGACTTCGACAAGTACGACCTGTCGAGCCTGGTGCACATCGGCGGCGGCGGCGCGGCCATGCCGCAGGCCGTGGCCCAGCGCCTGTTCGAGCTGTTCGGGCTGCGCTATGTCGAGGGCTACGGCCTGACCGAGACGGCGGCGCCGTCGCACAGCAACCCGCCGGACAACCCCAAGCAGCAGTGCCTGGGCATCCCGTTCATGAGCACCGACGCGCGGGTGATCGACCCGGAGACGCTGCAGGAGATGCCGGTGGGCGAGCCGGGCGAGATCATCATCTGCGGGCCCGAGGTGTTCAAGGGCTACTGGAAGCGGCCCGAGGCCACCGCGGCGGCCTTCATCGAATTCGACGGCCGCAGCTTCTTTCGCTCCGGCGACCTCGGGCGGATGGACGAAGACGGCTACTTCTTCCTGACCGACCGCCTCAAGCGGATGATCAACGCCTCGGGCTTCAAGGTCTGGCCGGCGGAGGTCGAGGCGCTGATGTTCCGGCACCCGGCGATCCAGGAGGCCTGCATCATCGCGGCGAAGGACAGCTACCGCGGCGAGACCGTCAAGGCCGTGGTGGTGCTGCGGCCGTCCCACCGGGGCCTGGTCAGCGCGCAGGACATCGTGGCCTGGTGCCGCGAGAACATGGCGGTGTACAAGGTGCCGCGGATCGTGGAGTTCGCCGACGCGCTGCCCAAGAGCGGCAGCGGCAAGGTGATGTGGCGCAGCCTGCAGGAGGCCGAAAACGGCCCGCCAGCCGCCTGACGGCGCCGGTTGACGCGATCTGTCGGACTCCACCTACAGGGCGCGCCCCCATGTTGCTCTTAGGATCGGACACGCCTCCCAGATCCCCATGCGACATCCACCCCAAGACCAGATCATCCCGGAGCAGGAACGCGCCTCCACAGGAATCCCGGGCCTCGACCACATCCTCGGCGGCGGCCTGCCCGCCAACCACCTGTACCTGGTCGAGGGCACGCCCGGCGCCGGCAAGACCACGCTGGGCCTGCAGTTCCTGCGCCGCGGCGTCGAGAACGGCGAAGCCGGCCTGTACATCACCCTGTCGGAAACCGCGGCCGAACTCAAGACCGTCGCCGCCTCGCACGGCTGGTCGCTCGATGGCCTGGAAGTCTTCGAGCTGGTGACCGAGGAGGGCCTGAGCCCCGACTCCGAGCAATCGATCCTGCACCCGTCCGAAATCGAACTGGGCGAGACCACGCGCGGCGTGATGGCGGTCGCCGAGCGGGTCAAGCCCCGGCGCGTCGTGTTCGACAGCCTGTCGGAGATGCGGCTGCTGGCCCAGAACCCGTTGCGCTACCGGCGCCAGGTGCTGGCGCTCAAGAGCTTTTTCGCGACCCGGGGCTGCACCGTGCTGCTGCTGGACGACCGCAGCGCCGAGAACGACGACCTGCAGTTGCACAGCATCGCGCACGGGGTGATCTGCCTGGAGCAGACGGTGGGCCAGTACGGTCCCGAGCGCCGCAACCTGCGCGTCATCAAGATGCGGGGCATCCGCTTTCGCGGCGGCGACCACGACTTCAACCTCGACACCGGCGGCCTGGCGGTCTTTCCGCGGCTGGTGGCGGCGGAACACCGGACCGACTTTGCATCCGAAATCGTCAGCACCGGCAACCCGGAGCTGGACAAGCTGCTGGGCGGCGGGCTGGGACGCGGCAGCAACACCCTGTTCAGCGGCCCGTCGGGCGTCGGCAAGACCACCACGGCGATCGCCTGCGTGCGGGCGGCGCTGCTGCGCGGCGAGCGGGCCGTCTATTACCTGTTCGACGAAGGGCTGGGCACGCTGCTGCTGCGGTCCAAGGCGCTGGGCCTGGAGATCGAGCCCTATCTCAAGAGCGGCCGCCTGCAGATCCACACCCTCGACCCGGCCGAGGTCTCGCCCGGCCAGTTCGCCAACATGGTCCGCTCCGCGGTCGAGACCGGCGACTCCCGGGTGGTCGTCATCGACAGCCTGAACGCCTACCTGCAGGCCATGTCGGGCGACAAGCACCTGCTGCTGCAGATGCACGAGCTGCTCACCTACCTGAACCAGCGCGGCGTGGTCACGATCCTGATCCTCGCGCAGCACGGCGTGCTTGGCGACGTGCGCAGCGACGTCGACCTGAGCTACCTGAGCGACGGCATCATGCTGTTCCGGTTTTTCGAAGCGCGCGGCTGCCTGCTGAAGGCGGTGTCGGTCGTCAAGAGCCGCACCACCGACCACGAGCTCACCATCCGCGAGTTCCGGCTCGGCGCCAGCGGCATCGAGGTCGGGCAGGCCCTGACCGACTTCGAGGGCGTGCTGTCCGGCGTCGCGTCGTACAAGGGGGCCTTGCCGCTCCTGAGCGACGCCGACGCGAGCGCTGCCTGATGGAGCTGCGCGTCCTGATCCATACGCCGCGCGGCCGCGATGCAGCCGTGGTCAAGGGCGTGGTCGAACCGCAGCACCACGTGCAGGTCTGCGAGGAGCCGCAGCAGTTGCTGCAACGGCTCGATGAAGGCGCCGCGGCGGCCATCCTCACCGAGGAGGCGTTGACCGAGGGCACGCTGGTCGACGACCTGGCGCAGTGGCTCGGCGTGCAGCCGTCCTGGTCCGACTTCCCCTTCATCGTGCTGGCCACGCGCCACCCCGGTCCGCGCTCGGCCAATGCGGTGAAGTCGCTGCACAGCCTGGGCAACGTCATCCTGCTGGAACGGCCGCTCAACGCCGAAACCCTGGCCAGCGCCGCCGACGCCGCTGTGCGGGCCCGGGCACGCCAGTACGCCACCCGCCAGCACCTGGAGGAGATCAGCCGCACCCGCACCGAGGTCGAGAGCCTCAACAGCCAGCTGGAGGCGCGGATCCTGGAGCGCACCCGCGAGCTGGCCAGCGCCAACGACCGGCTGATGAAGGAAATCGCCGAGCGCGAGCGGGCCCAGGCGGCGCTGACCCAGGTCCAGAAGATGGAAGCGATCGGCCGCCTGACCGGCGGCATCGCCCACGATTTCAACAACCTGCTCCATGTGATCAACATGAACCTGGAGCTGGTGTCGATGTACGCCAAGGAAGAAAAGGTCAAGCCGGTGGTGGACCGGGCCAAGAGCGCGGCGCGCCGTGGCGCCAAGCTCACCGGCCAGCTGCTCTCGTTCGCGCGCAACCAGTCGCTGCTGCCGCGCCTGACCCATGTGAACGACCTGCTGGTCGGCATGAAGGACCTGCTGGAGATTTCCGCCGGCCCGGGCGTGGCGGTCGAGTTCGAGCTGTGCGAGCTGCCGACGGCGGTCGTCATCGACGCCAGCCAGCTCGAGATGGCGGTGCTCAACCTCGCGGTGAACTCGCGCGATGCCATGCCCAATGGCGGGGTGCTGCGGATCGCGACCTCGTCGCGCACCCAGGTCGAAGGCGACGACAGCGAGTTGAAGCCGGGCGAGTACGTGGTGGTGTCCGTCAGCGACACCGGCGACGGCATCCCGCCGCAGCTGCTGACCAAGGTGTTCGATCCGTTCTTCACCACCAAGCCGGTGGGCAGCGGCACCGGCCTGGGCCTGAGCCAGGTCTACGGCTTCGCGCGCCAGTCCGGCGGCCTGGCGTTCCTGCGCAGCGAGATCGGCGTCGGCACCACCGTGGAGATGCTGTTCCCGGTGGCGCCGGCCGATGCCGCCGACGTGAACGAGCGGGTGGAAGCGCCGGTGCACCGCAAGGCCGCCCGTGCCCACAGCATCCTGGTGGTGGAAGACGACGCCGACGTGCGCCGCGTGATCGTCGAATGCCTGGGCCTGATCGGCTACAGCGTGACCGAAGCGGCCAATGGCACGGCCGGCCTGGCGGCCATGGCGCTGGCGCGGCCCGACCTGCTGGTGGTCGACTACGCAATGCCGGACATGACCGGCGCCGAGGTGATCTCCAAGGCGCGCCAGCTATGGAGCGACCTGCCGGTGATCCTGGCCACCGGCTATGCCGACATGGCGGCGGTCGAGCGGCTGGCCGGCAAGCCGGCGATCCTGCGCAAGCCGTTCGACATCAATACGCTGGGCGACGCGGTGGCCGGCGCGCTGGAAGGCGCCAACCGCCAGCTGGCGACGAGCGCCTGAGTTGCCGGCCGCGGCGCCGGACCGGCTGGGGCTCGACTACCATCCAGAGGGTCCATTGCCTGCTGGAGACGCGCCTTGAAAATCAAATCGGTCGAGCCTTTCATCCTGCACGTTCCGGTCACCGGTTCGCAGATCGCCGACAGCACCCACACCATCACCCACTGGGGCGTGGTCGGTGCCCGCATCGACACCGAAGACGGCCTGTCCGGCTACGGTTTCACCGGCACCCATGCCTTCCTGCCCGGCGACCAGCTGATCACCCGCTGCATCCAGACCTGCCATGCGCCGCTGCTGGTCGGCGAAGACGCGAACGACGTCCAGCGCCTGTGGCTGAAGCTGGCGCGCAACCCGGCGCTGCAATGGATCGGCCGCGCCGGCATCACCACGCTGTCGCACGCCGCCATCGACATCGCGCTGTGGGACCTGAAGGCCAAGGCCGCCGGCGTGCCGCTGTGGCAGCTGCTCGGCGGCCAGGTGCGCGAGCAGGTCCGCGCCTACAACACCGACATCGGCTGGCTGAGCATCCCTGACGCGGCGCTGGTCGAGGGCGCGCAGCGTGCGGTGGCCGACGGCTTCACCGGCATCAAGATCAAGGTCGGCTCCAGCGTCGAGCGCGACCTGCGGCGGCTGGCGGCGGTGCGCCAGGCGATCGGCCCGGACGTGACGCTGGCGATCGACGGCAACGGCAAGTGGGACCTGGCCACCTGCCAGCGCTTTTGCCGCGGCGCGGAGCAGCACGACGTCTACTGGTTCGAGGAGCCGCTCTGGTACGACGACGTCAAGGGCCACGCCGCGCTGGCGCGCGCCACGTCGATCCCGGTGGCGCTGGGCGAACAGCTCTACACCCAGGACGCGTTCGCCGAATTCTTCCACCAGCAGGCGATCCACTGGGTCCAGCCCGACGTGACGCGGATGGGCGGCCTGACCGAGGTACTGCGCGTGTGCGAGACGGCGCATTCGATGCGGCTGCCGGTGGCGCCGCATGCCGGCGACATGAGCCAGGTCCACGTCCACCTGGCGTATGCGCACCCGGCCTGCCAGGTGCTGGAATACATCCCCTGGATCAAGGACTGCTTCACCGACCCGGCCACGGTGGTGGACGGTACGTTCCGGCTGCCGCGCCAGCCCGGCGCCGGCACCACGCCGACGGCCGAGGCCTGGCAGCGCCTGCGGCAACCGGTGGCCTGAGCTGCATGGCGAGTCCGCTGCCTGCCCCCGATCCAGACGAGCTGGGCCGGCCCGCCGGCGGCTGGCGGCTGCGCCTGTACCAGGTGATCTTCGAGTCGGACACGCCGGCCGGCCGGCTGTTCGACAAGGTGATCATCGCCGCCATCCTGGTCAGCGTCGCGGTGGTCATGGCCGACAGCGTGCAGTCCTGGCATGTCAGGTACCGGCTCGCGTTCGACATCGTCGAATGGTTCTTCACCGTGCTGTTCACCGTCGAATACCTGGCGCGGCTGGCGGCTGTCGAGAGGCCGGTGCGCTACGCCCGCAGCTTCTTCGGCATCGTCGACCTGCTCGCGGTGTTGCCCACCTACCTGGCGCTGTTCCTGCCGGGGCTGCACGCACTGATCGACGTGCGCATCCTGCGGCTGCTGCGGGTGTTCCGGATCTTCAAGCTGACGGCCTATGTGGCGGAGTACCAGGTGCTGGGCGAGGCGCTGGCCGCGAGCCGGCGCAAGATCCTGGTGTTCCTGTCGGCGGTGCTGATGATCGTGCTGGTGTGCGGCACCATCATGTACGTGGTCGAGGGACCGGGCAACGGCTTCACCGACATCCCGACCTCGATCTACTGGGCCATCTCGACCGTCACCACCGTGGGCTTCGGCGACATCACGCCCAAGACCGACTTCGGCCGGCTGATCGCCTCGGTGATGATGCTGATCGGCTGGGGCACGCTGGCTGTGCCGACCGGCATCGTCACCGCCGAAATGACCGCGCGCCGCCATGCCGTGCACCTGGGGTTGCGCCGCGCCTGCGAGCAGTGCGGCGCCCGCGACCATTTGCCCGAGGCCGCCTTCTGCCAGCAGTGCGGCAGCCCGCTCCCGCCACCGGACAAGGGTTGACCTGGAACACAACATCCCCCTGATCAGCACCATCGCCGCCGCCCTCGGGCTGGCGCTGGTGCTGGGTTTTCTCGCCGCCCGCGTCAAGCTGCCGGCGCTGGTGGGGTACCTGCTGGCCGGCGTGCTGATCGGGCCGTTCACGCCCGGCTTCGTCGCCGACACCAAGCTGGCCGGCGAGCTGGCGGAAATCGGCGTGATGCTGCTGATGTTCGGCGTCGGCCTGCATTTCTCGTTCGCCGACCTGCTGGCGGTGCGGCGCATCGCGATCCCGGGCGCGGTGGTCCAGATCGCCGCCGCCACCGCCATGGGCATGGCGCTGGCCTTCTTCTGGGGCTGGGACCTCGGCGCCGCGCTGGTGTTCGGCCTGTCGCTGTCGGTGGCCAGCACGGTGGTGCTGCTGCGCGCGCTGGAGAGCCTCGGGGTCCTGGACAGCTTCAACGGCCGGGTCGCGGTCGGCTGGCTGGTGGTCGAGGACCTGGCGATGGTGCTGGTGCTGGTGCTGCTGCCGCCGCTGGCGCCCTGGCTGTCGGGCGCGGCCGGCGCCGGCGCCGACACGTCGTCGCTCTGGCGGGCGCTGGGCACGACGCTGCTGCAGGTCGGCGCCTTCGTCGCGCTGATGCTGGTGGTCGGGCGCCGGCTGTTTCCCTGGATCCTGTGGCAGGTGCAGAAAGTCGGCTCGCGCGAGCTGTTCACGCTGTGCGTGGTCGCCGCCGCGGTGAGCATCGCCTACGGGGCGACCATGCTGTTCGGGGTGAGCTTCGCGCTGGGCGCCTTCTTCGCCGGCACGGTGATGCGCGAATCGGAGTTCAGCCACCGCGCCGCCGAGGAATCGCTGCCGCTGCGCGACGCCTTCGCCGTGCTGTTCTTCGTCTCGGTCGGCATGCTGTTCGACCCGCGGGTGCTGCTGGCGCAGCCGCTGCAGGTGCTGGCCGTGGTGGCGATCATCGTGGTCGGCAAGTCGCTGGCGGCTGCCGCCATCGTGCTGCTGTTCCGCTACCCGCTAAACACGGCGCTGACCGTGTCGGCCAGCCTGGCCCAGATCGGCGAGTTCTCGTTCATCCTGATCGCGCTCGGCGCGTCGCTGCAGCTGATGCCGCTGGCGGCGCAGAGCCTGGTGGTGGCCGGCGCGCTGGTCTCGATCGCGCTCAACCCGTTCGTGTTCAAGGCGGTGCAGCCGCTGCAGCGCCTGTTGCTGGCGCGTTCGCAGCGCGCGCGCCAGCTCGCCACCCGCGACGATCCGCTGGCCGAACTGCCGATGACGACCGATCCGAAGTTCCTGTCCGGCCACGTGGTGCTGGTCGGCTACGGCCGCGTCGGGCGCCACATCGCGGCGGCGCTGACCGCGCAGCACCGGCCTTTCGTCGTCGCCGACCAGAACCGCGAACGTGTGGAGCAGCTGCGGGCCGCCGGCATCCCGGCCGTCACCGGCGATGCGGCCGAACCCGAGGTGCTGGTCCAGGCCCACATTGCCCGGGCCCGGATGCTGGTGGTGGCGACGCCGGAGACCCTGGACGTGCGGCAGATGGCGCGCACCGCCCGCGCGCTCAATCCGCGGATCGAGATCGTCGTGCGCTCGCACAACGAGGCGGAGGCGCGGATGCTCGAAGCCGAACTTGGCAGCAAGGTGTTCGTCGGCGAGCACGAACTGGCCGACGCCATGTCGCGGCACGTGCTGGCGGCCGGCCAGCGCTAGTCAGCAGCGATGTCCGCCCCGCGCTGCGCCAACAGGCCCCGCAACAGCGAGCGGTGGCAGCGGCTCTCGTCCTCGCAATAGCAGCCCAGCGCGAACGCGGTCTGGTGCGACAGCGCCGCCAGCGTGTCGAGCAGGTGCGACGCGTCGGGCTGGTTCATTTCCGCCTTGTACTTGCGGCTGAAGGCGGCCCATTGCCTGGCGTCGTCGGCGGCCAGGCCTTCGGCGACCAGGGCGGCGCTGGGCGCCAGGTTGGGCAGCCAGACGTCGTAGTAGTCGCGGCTGGCGAACTGCGCCTTCGGCACGCCGCGCGGCGGCCGCCGCACCGTGCCCAGGCGCAAGCCCTCGCCTGCGGCCCGCGCCGATCCCAGTCGAACGATGCGAATCGCCATGTCCCTCTCCTTGTCGCTAGCGGGGCGCGCGGGCCTCGATGTCGCTCACCACGCGGGCGTAGCGCTGCTTGCTCCAGTAGGCCGCCGCCCAGTCCAGCAGCACCACCACCCGGTTGCGGAACCCGATCAGGAAGTAGATGTGGGCGAACAGCCAGAACAGCCAGGCGAAGTAGCCGCTGAACCGGAAATGGCCGAGCGGCGAGGTCAGGTCCACCACCGCGGCGTTGCGGCCGATGGTGGCCAGGTTGCCGTAGTCGCGGTAGCGGAACGGCTGCGCCGGCTGGCCGGCCAGCCGGCGCAGGATGTTGGCGGCGGCCGCGCGGCCCATCTGCTTGGCCGCAGGAGACACGCCGGGCACCGGCCGCGGTTCCTGGCCCGCGACGTGGCTCTGCGCCGCCGCGAGGTCGCCGACGACGCTGATCTCCGGATGTCCCGCCAGGCTCAGGTCCGGCTCCACCTGCACCCGGCCGGCGCGGTCCACCGTGGCGCCGGTGGCCTGCGCCAGCCGTTTGCCCAGCGGCGAAGCGGCCACGCCCGCGGCCCAGATCACGCAGCGGCTGTCGATGCGGTAGCTGCCGGCCGCCGCCGGCTTGACTTCCAGCCCGCTGCTGTCGATGGCCGTGACGCGCGAATCGGTGCGGACCTCGACGCCGAGTTTTTCCAGCTGTTCGGCGGCGCGGTGGCTCAGGTCCTCGGGCATGGCCTGCAACACGCGCGGGCTGCCTTCGAGCAGCAGGATCTTGGCGCTGGCCGGATCGATCCGGCGGAACTCGCCGGCCAGCGTATGGCGGGCGATCTCGGCCAGGGTGCCGGCCATCTCGACGCCGGTCGGGCCGCCGCCGATCACGACGAAGGTGAGCCACGCCGCGCGCAGCGCCGGATCGCTTTCCTTTTCGGCTTCCTCGAACGCCAGCAGGATCCGCCGCCGGATCTCGAAGGCGTCTTCCAGCGTCTTGAGCCCGGGCGCGAACGGCGCCCAGTCGTCGCGGCCGAAGTAGCTGTGGGTCGCGCCGGCCGCGACCACCAGGTGGTCATAGCCGATGGCCGGCCCGTCGTCCAGCGTGAGCTGCCGCGCCTGCACGTCGATCGCCGTCACCTGCCCGAGCAGCGTGGTCACGTTGGGTTGCTTGCGGAACAGGTGCCGCGCCGGCGCGGCGATCGCCGGCGCCGACAGGCCCGCCGTCGCCACCTGGTACAGCAGTGGCTGGAACAGGTGGTGGTTGGTGCGCTCGACCAGCGTGATGTCGACCGCGGCATGGCGCAGCGCGCGGGCCGCTTCGAGGCCGCCGAAGCCGCAACCGACGATGACGACGCGGGGCCGCGCGATGTTCGAGGACATGGCAGGGATTATGCGAGCCATCCCCACGGCGGCCCGGGCCCTGTGGCAAGCTTGGTTCATGAGCCACGCCCTGCGCCTTTCCGTCCTCGACCAGTCGGTGGCGCGCGCCGGCCGGCCGCAGGACGAATCCATCCGTGACACCCTGGCGCTGGCGCAGCACTGCGAAGCCCTGGGTTACGACCGCTTCTGGCTGAGCGAGCACCACGCCTCGGCGACCATCGTCGGCAGCGCACCCGAAGTGCTGATGGCGGCGATCGCCGCGCGGACCAGCCGGATCCGGATCGGCAGCGCCGGCGTGATGCTGCCGCACTACTCGCCGTACAAGGTCGCGGAGCAGTTCCGCGTGCTGGACGCCCTGGCGCCGGGCCGCATCGACCTGGGCGTCGGCCGCGCGCCGGGCAGCGACCAGCGCACGTCGCTGCTGCTCAACCCCGATCCGCGCGCTGCCGCCGCCTTTTCGCAACAGGTGCTGGAGCTGCAGGCCTGGGTCAGCGGCGGCGAGCTGCCGGCCGGCCATCCGGGGCACGGGATCCCGGCGGTGCCGCAGGGCGCGACCGCGCCGCGGCTGTGGATGCTGGGCAGCTCCGGCTACGGCGCGCAGCTGGCGGCGCATTACGGCATGCCCTATGCGTTCGCCTGGTTCATCACCGAAGGCGAGGGGGCGCAGGTGGCGCTGGACCTGTACCGCAGCAGCTTCCGGCCCGGCCTGTCGCAGCAGCCCGAAGCGGCGGTCTGTGTCTGGGCGCTGGCCGCCGACACCGAGGAGGAGGCGTGGCGGCTGTTCGCCAGCCGGGAGCGGGCGCGCGTCGACCGCAACGCCGGCCACTGGGGACCGCTGCTGCCGCCGCAGCAGGCGGCGCGCGAGTACTCGGCCAGCGAGCGCGGCTACGTGGCGCAGCTGCGGCATCGGGCGCTGGTCGGCACGGCGGCCCAGGTCCGGGCCAGGCTGGAAGCCCTCGCGCAACAGCTGGAGGTGCGGGAGCTGGTGGTGATCACGTGGACCTGGGACCCGGCGGCGCAGCGCCGCTCGTACGAACTTTTGGCTGAAGAATTCCGCCTATGATGGCCGGCGAATTGCTGCGAGTGCCATGTCCATTTCCCTCGTCCGATCCCCAGCGCCGCTGCCCGCCTTCCTGACCGGTGGCGGTGACATGGGCGAGCGCATCCGGGCCTTTGCCTGGCACGAGCATCCGCTCGGACCGCCGGCGCAATGGCCGGCCGCATTGCAGATGGCGGTCGGCCTGTGCCTCAATTCGAGTTTTCCGAGCGCGGTGTACTGGGGCGAGGACCTCTACCTCCTCTACAACGATGCGTGGTCGCAGATTCCGGCGGAAAAGCACCCGTGGGCGCTGGGCCGCACGGCGGCCGAGGTGTGGCCCGACATCTGGCACATCGTCGGCGAGCAGTTCCGCCATGTGCTGGCCGCCGGCGAGGGGCTCGCGTTGTACGACCAGCTGTTGCCGATGGAGCGCGGCGGCCAGCCGCGCGAAACCTGGTGGAACTACAGCTTCACCGCCATCCGCAATGCCGACGGTTCCATCGGCGGCATCTTCAACCAGGGCAACGACACCACCGAGCTGGTGCTGGGCCGGCGCCGGCGGCAGCTGGAGGTCGAGCGCTGGCGCGAGCTGTTTCGCCAGTCGCCGGCGGCGGTCGCCTTGTTGCGCGGCCCGTCGCACGTGTTCGAATTCGTCAACGCCGCCTACCAGCAGCTGGTCGGCCACCGCGACGTGGTGGGCAAGCCGGTGCACGAGGCGCTGCCCGAAATCGTGGGCCAGGGCTTCCTGGACATCCTCGGGCGGGTGTACCGCAGCGGCGAGGCCTATCGCGGCAGCTCGGAGACGGTGCAGCTCAAGCGCACGCCCGATGCCCCGCCCGAGGACCGGCTGGTGGACTTCGTGTTCCAGCCGGTGGTCGATGCCGCGGGCCAGGTCGAGTCGATCTTCATCCAGGCGACCGATGTCACGGAGCGCGCGCGGGCCGATGCCTCGCTGCGCACCAGCGCCTGGCAACTCGGCGAGGAACGGGCCCGGCTGGCGGTGCTGGTGGAGGCCGAGCAGCGCGCCCAGCGCTCCCTGCACCTGCTGAACCAGAACCTGGAAGCCCTGGTCGGGGCCCGCACCGCCGAACTGTCGGCGCTGATGGCCGAGCAACGGGCCGTGATCGACCGGTTGCGTGCGATGTTCGAGACCAGCTTCGTCTACCAGGGCTTCATGACGCCGACCGGCACGCTTCTGGACGCCAATGCGGCGTCGCTCGAAGGCATCGCCGCGCGGCTGGACGACGTGGTCGGCCGCCCGTTCTGGGACACGCCCTGGTTCGTCCACACGCCCGGTGCCAGCGAGCAGATCCACCAGGCGGTGCAGGCGGCCGGCAGCGGCGAGCGGGTGCAGACGGTGATGGACGTGGTCCTGCCGGGTGGGGTGCGCCGCTTCGACCTGTCGCTGCGGCCCGTCTTCAACGCGCGCCGCGAAGTCATCGGCATCGTGCCCGAGGCGATCGACATCACCGGCCGCGACGGCGGCGGCAACAATCCCATTTCCTAGGAGACAGCATGTTCCCCACCGCGATCGCCGGCAGCCTGCCCAAACCCGGCTGGCTGGCCGAAACCAGGAAGCTCTGGCCGCAATGGCAGGCCGAGGGCGACGCGCTGCGCCAGGCCAAGGCCGACGCGACGCTGCTGTGGATCAAGGCCCAGGAGGATGCGGGGCTGGACATCGTCGGCGACGGCGAGCAGTCGCGCCAGCACTTCGTGCACGGCTTCCTGGAGCAGGTCGAGGGCATCGACTTCGAGCACAAGGTGAAGATGGGCATCCGCGACAACCGCTACGACGCGATGGTGCCGCAGGTGGTGGCGCCGCTGCGGCTCAAGGGCCGGGTCCACGCCTTCGAGGCGCAGCTGGCGCGCGCGCACACCAGGAAGAAGCTCAAGTTCACGCTGCCCGGGCCGATGACCATCGTCGACACGGTGGCCGACCGCTTCTATGGCGACAAGGTCAAGATGGCCTTCGCCTTCGCCGAGCTGTTGAACCAGGAAGCGCTGGCATTGCAGGCCGATGGCGTCGACATCATCCAGTTCGACGAGCCGGCGTTCAACGTGTACATGCAGGACGCTGCCGACTGGGGTGTCAAGGCGCTGGAGCGCGCCGCGCAGGGGCTGACCTGCACCACCGCCGTCCACATCTGCTACGGCTACGGCATCCAGGCCAACAACGACTGGAAGGACAAGCTCGGCGAGGAATGGCGCCAGTACGAGCAGATCTTCCCGGCACTGGCCAAGAGCAGCATCCAGCAGGTCAGCCTGGAGTGCTACCACTCGCACGTGCCGCCGCAGCTGATGCAGCTGCTGGAGGGCAAGGACGTGATGGTCGGCGTGATCGACGTCGCCAGCGACGTGGTCGAGACGCCCGAGGAAGTGGCCGACACCATCGGCCGGGCGCTGCAGTTCGTGCCCAAGAACCGGCTGATCCCCTGCACCAACTGCGGCCTGGCGCCGATGGACCGCGAGATCGCGTTGAAGAAGCTGCAGGCGCTGGGCGCCGGCGCCGAGCTGGCACGGCGGAGATACGGCTGATGGCCAACCTGAACCCGCAAGCCGCGGGCCGGCTGCGGGACGTGCTGCAGGAGCACATCGACCGCGAGCGGATTCCCGGCGCCGTGGCGCTGGTGGCGGTCGGCGGCCAGACCCAGTTCTTCGCCGCGCTGGGCCGGCAGGACCCGAGGTCGGGCAACGCGATGCCGGCCGATGCGATCTTCCGCATCTATTCGATGACCAAGCCGATCGTCTCCCTGGCCACGCTGATGCTGGTGGAGCAGGGCCGGCTGCAGCTGATCGATCCAGTCTCGCGCTACCTGCCGGTCTTCGCCGGCCAGCGGGTGGCGGCCGGCGCCGGCGGGCAGCTGGCACCGCTCAAGCGCGAGGCGACAGTGCACGACCTGCTGCGCCACACCGCGGGCTTCACCTATGAGTTTCTGGGCGACAGCGCGGTGCAGATTCAGTACCGGGAGGCGCGCATCGCCTCGCGCAAGCGCAGCAGCGCCGAGTTCTGCGCGACGCTGGCGGCGTTGCCGCTGGCGCACCAGCCGGGCAGCTGCTGGCAGTACAGCCGCGCGACCGACGTGCTCGGCGCGCTGCTGGAGGTGGTGAGCGGCAAGTCGCTCGGCGTCCTGCTGCGCGACATGATCTTCGGCCCGCTGGGGATGAAGGACACCGGCTTTTCGGTGCCGCCGGCGCAGCAGTGGCGGCTGGCCGAGCCCTTCGCCACCGACCCCGACAGCGGCGACGACGTCGTGATGATCGACGCCAGGGTGGTGCCGAACTTCGAATCGGGCGGTGGCGGCCTGCTGTCGACGGCGGCCGACTACGCGCGCTTCCTGCAGCTGATGCGCGGCAAGGGAACGTTCGACGGCGTGCGGCTGGCGTCGCGCAAGACCGTCGACTGGATGACGGCCGACCATCTCGGCGCGATCCCCGCCAACGGCGACATGTTGCCGCCGGGCCATGGCTTCGGCCTCGGCTTCGCGGTGCGCACCCATGCCGGGCTGGCGCCGCAGGCCGGCTCGGTCGGCCAGTACTTCTGGACCGGCATCGGCGGCACCTCGTTCTTCGTCGACCCGGCGGAAGACCTGTTCGCCATGCTGCTGACGCAGGCGCCCGGCCAGCGGATCTTCTTTCGCACCCTGTTTCGCCAGCTGGTGTACGGCGCCCTTGACTGATCGATGTCCTGGTGTAGGCTGAGTTCATGAGCACCAACGACCACTCCTCCAGCTGGCACGAGCACCACGACTCCGAGAGCCACGAGCACGGCTCGGCCGGTCCCATCCCCTGGAAGCTGGACGGGGTGCGCGTGATCCCGGGCAACCAGCTCGATTCGAACACCGCGCAGACGCCCGGCATGGACCGCAAGGCCGCGATCAACTTCGCGCGCGTCGGCGCGCAGAAACTCTGGGCCGGCACCGTCACCATCCATGCCAATGCCAAGACCGGCGCGCACCACCACGGGCACCTGGAAAGCGTGATCTACATCGTCAAGGGCCGGGCCCGGATGCGCTGGGGCGAGCAACTGCAGTTCACCGCCGAAGCCGGTCCCGGTGACTTCATCTACGTGCCGCCCTATGTGCCGCACCAGGAAATCAACGCCAGTCCCACCGAAGCGCTCGAATGCGTCCTGTGCCGCAGCGACGGCGAGGCCGTGGCGATCAACCTGGACATCGAGCCGGTGGAAAAGCCCGAGCAGGTGCTGTGGGTCGATCCGACCCATCCGCAGGGCGGGGTCTAGCCTCCGAAGCGCTCACTTCGCAGCCGGCCGGCACCCCCGCACGACTGTCGGCCCAGTCCTACATGACGCCGGGACATTTTCTCCGGCCAAGCTCGCCGGGGCCTACAAACCGGCGTGAGGCTCAGCAGCTACAACTTCGGCATGCCACCGAAGATCGCCTTGCCCCACACCTGCCTGCTTGCCTTGGCGGGCCTCGCGCTCGCCGCGGTGATGGGCCAGGCACAGGCGAGCTACGTGAACACCACCGCTGGCGGACCGCTGCGGCCGGGCGTGTACGGCCGGATCGAGATCGGCAAGGCGGCGCCGCCGCCGGTGATCTACAGCACGCCGCTGGTGGCATCGCGGGCTCAGTTGCCCGCCAACGTCAAGCCGGTCTACCTGTACGTGCCGCCGGGCCAGGTCCGCAAGTGGGCCACCTATTGCGGCAAGTACAAGGCCTGCGACCTGCCGGTGTACTTCGTGCGGATGGACAACAGCCCCAGCAAGCTGGGCAAGTGGAAGAGCCGCAGCGAATTCGCCCAGCGCCGTGACGGCGAGATGGCGCTGCGCACCATGGGCGGGCCGCCGGGATTCAGGGATTGAGGCTATGCATCGGCAACGTGCAACACCAATTTGCCGAAGTTCTCCCCAGTGAACAGCTTGGCCAGCGCCTGCGGAAAGGCGGCGATGCCACCGGCCATCACGTCCTCGCGGCTCTTCATCCGGCCGTCCTTGAGATAGCCCGACAACTCGGCCACGGCGAGCGGAAAGCGGTCGGCGTAGTCGAACACCACGATGCCTTCCATGCGCGCCCGGTTGACCAGCAACGACAGGTAGTTCTTCGGGCCCTGCACCGGCGTCGTGTTGTTGTACTGGCTGATGGCGCCGCAGATGATGATGCGGGCGCCGCGCGCGATGCGGGCCAGGACGTCGTCCAGGATCTCGCCGCCGACGTTGTCGAAGTAGACGTCGACGCCCTTGGGGCAGTGCTCCTTCAACCCGGCCTTGACGTTGCCGCTCTTGTAGTCGATGCAGGCGTCGAAGCCGAGCTCCTTCACCACCCACTCGCACTTGGCCGGACCGCCGGCAATGCCCACCACGCGGCAGCCCTTGAGCTTCGCCAGCTGGCCCACGGTCTGGCCCACCGCGCCGGCCGCGCCCGACACCACCACCGTTTCGCCGGCCTTGGGCTGGCCGACATCCATCAGCCCGAAATAGGCTGTCATGCCCGGCATGCCGAGCACGTTGAGCCACTGGGTCGGGCTGCCGAGGCGGGTGTCGATCTTGAGCAGGCCGAAGCGCTGCTCCTGGCCGGCCTCGATCAGGGCGTACTCCTGCACCCCGAGGCCGGCGGAGACCAGGTCGCCGACCGCGAACTTCGGGGTGCCCGACGCGATGACCCTGCCGATGCCGCCGGCCCGCATCACTTCGCCGATGCCGACCGGCGCGATGTAGCTCTTGCCTTCGTTCATCCAGCCGCGCATGGCCGGGTCGAGCGACAGCGCCAGCGTCTGCACCAGCAGGCCGCCTGCGCCCGGCTGCGGCACGGGCTCGGTGGTGAAGCTCCAGTCGGCCGCGACCGGCGTGCCGGTGGGGCGGCGGGCCAGGCGCACCTGGTGGTTGTCGAGGGCAGTGGTGGTGGTCATGCGAAGCTCCTGGAAGTTCGCCGCCATGGTAGGCCCCAAGGCCATTTTGCTTGTGCTGTAATCGTCGCGGAGGGGACGCGACCAACGAGAAAAAGGGAATCCTGCAGATGTCCGTCACACCGTCTTCTTGCGCACTGGGCGCGGGCATTGGCTGGCGCGCCGCGCTGGCCGAACGTTACGACCGGGTCCGCGCGCAGAGCGTGGCGCTGGCCACGCCGCTGTCGGCCGAGGACCAGGGCGTGCAGTCCATGCCCGACACCAGTCCCACCAAGTGGCACCTGGCCCATACCAGCTGGTTCTTCGAGGCCGTCGTGCTGCAGCCGCATGCCCAGGGCCACGGCGTGTTCGATGAGCGGTATTTCCGCCTGTTCAATTCCTACTACGAGTCGCTCGGCCCACGCCATCCGCGGCCGCAGCGCGGGCTGCTGACCCGGCCGTCGCTGGCGCAGGTCCATGCCTACCGCGCGCATGTGGACGCGGCCATGCGCGACTTCATCGGCAACGCCGATGCCGGGGCTTGGGCCGCGGCCGCCGCCCTGGTGGAGCTAGGCCTCAACCACGAGCAGCAGCACCAGGAACTGATCCTCACCGACATCCTGCATGCGCTCTCGTGCAATCCGCTGCTGCCGGCCTACGCGCCGCACGAGCCGCCGGCGTTGCGGCTGGCGCTGCCGCCGCCGGCCATGCACTGGCTGGACGTGGCGGGCGGCGTGGTGCATGTCGGCCACGCCGGCGACGGCTTTGCCTTCGACAATGAAACGCCGCGCCATCCGGTGCTGCTGCAGCCGTACCGGATCGCCGATCGCCTGGTGTCGTGCGGCGATTACGCGCAGTTCATCGCCGACGGCGGCTACCGCAACCCGGCGCTGTGGTTGTCGGATGGCTGGGCCGCGGTGCAGGCCGGCGGATGGGAGCATCCCGCGTACTGGATCGCGCCCGACGACCCGGGCGCGCCTGCCGGCCACTGGCAGCTGTTCGGGCTGCACGGCGTGCGGCCGCTGGACGACGCGGCGCCGGTGGCGCAACTGAGTTTCTACGAGGCCGCTGCCTATGCCGAATGGGCCGGCGCCCGCCTGCCGACCGAATTCGAATGGGAAGCGGCGTTCGACGCGGTGGGCATCTCGCAGATGACCGGCAACGTCTGGCAATGGACCCGCTCGGCGTACGAACCCTATCCCGGGTTTCGTCCGTTCCAGGGCGCGGTCAGCGAGTACAACGGCAAGTTCATGATCGGGCAGATCGTGCTGCGCGGCGGCAGCTGCGCGACGCCGGCCGACCACAGCCGGCCCAGCTACCGCAACTTTTTTCCGCCGGCCGCGCGCTGGCAGTTTTCGGGCCTGCGGCTCGCAAAGGATGGAGCATGCTGAATCGCTCGTTGCTCGAGCAGGCTGGTACGGCGACGGTGCAACCGGTCGCGTCCGGGTTCGGCGCCGACCTGGCGCGCGCGCTGGCGGTGCGGCCGCGCAGCATCTCGCCCAAGTATTTCTACGACACGCCCGGCTCGCAGCTGTTCGACCGCATCTGCGAGCTGCCCGAGTACTACCCGACGCGCACCGAACTGGCCATCCTGCGCTCCCACGCCGGCGAGATCGCCACGCAGATGGGGCCGCGCGCCGAGATCGTGGAATTCGGCGCCGGCTCCTGCGTCAAGGTCGCCCTGCTGCTCGATGCCATGGACCGGCCGGCACGCTACCTGCCGATCGACATTTCCGGCGAGCACCTCGCGGCCTCGGCGCAGCAACTGCGCGCGCAATACCCGGCGCTCGACGTCCAGCCCCTGGTTGGCGACTACACGCAGCGGCTGCTGCTGCCGGCACGGCTGCCGGGCGCAGGGCAGCGGGTGGGTTTTTTCCCGGGGTCGACCATCGGCAACTTCACGCCGGCCGAGGCCCTGCATTTCCTCGAGGTCACCGGCCAGGTGCTGCGCGGCGGGGCCCTGCTGCTCGGCGCCGACCTGGTGAAGAGCCCGGACGTCCTGCACGCCGCGTACAACGACGCCCAGGGTGTCACGGCGGCCTTCAACCTGAACCTGCTGGCGCGCGCCAACCGCGAGCTTGGCACCGATTTCGCCCTGGAGCAGTTCGCGCACAGCGCCTTCTACAACGCGCCGCTGCAGCGCATCGAGATGCACCTCGTCAGCCGCTGCCGGCAGCACGTCACGCTGGCCGATGTGCGTTACGAGTTCGAGGAAGGTGAAACCCTGCACACCGAGAATTCATACAAGTTCACCATCGACGGCCTGCGCGCGCTGGCCGTGCGCGCCGGCTTTCGCGCCGGCCCGGTGTGGACCGATCCCGCGCGCATGTTCAGCCTGCACTGGCTGCATGCGCCCGCCCCCTGATATTTCACCCATTGGAACCAACACCATGAAAGCCATCTGGAAAGACACCGTCATCGCGCAGAGCGACGACCTCGTGGTGCTCGAAGGCAACCAGTATTTCCCCGAGAGTTCGCTCAACCGCGACTACGTCACCTTCAGCAACCACAAGACCAGCTGTCCCTGGAAAGGGCAGGCCAGCTACTACTCGCTGATCGTCGACGGCGAGCTCAACACCGACGCCGCCTGGTACTACGCCGACCCGAAGCCCGAGGCCGAGGAGATCAAGGGCCGGGTGGCGTTCTGGAAGGGCGTCAAGATCGAGCCCTGAAGGCCAGCCATGCCGCAGGCGCTCGAGGTCGACGCCGCCGTCATCGGCACCGGACAAGCCGCGCCGTCACTGGCGATCGCGCTGGCCCGGCGCGGCGAGCAGGTGGCGCTGGTCGAAGGGGCCTTGCTGGGCGGCTCCTGCATCAACGCAGGCTGCACCCCGACCAAGACCCTGCGCAAGAGCGCGCGGGTGGCCCACCTCGCGCGGCACGCGGCGCAATTCGGCGTGGCGGTGGGCCCGGTCGAAGTCGACTTCGCGGCGGCGATGGACCGGATGCAGGAGCGGGTCGACGGCGCGCGCGGCGACCTCGAACGCTGGATCGCCGGGCAACCCAATGTCACGTTGCTGCGCGGCTGGGGCGCCTTCACGGGCGGGCGACCCGGCACGTTCGAGCTCATGGCGGGCGAGCAGCCGGTGCGCGCGAAGCGGGTCTACCTCAACACCGGCACCCGCGCCTTCGTGCCGCCGATTCCCGGCATCGGTACGGTCCCGGCCCTCGACAACGCCAGCCTGCTGCAGCTGCGGACCCGGCCGGCGCACCTGGTGGTGATCGGCGGCAGCTACATCGGGCTGGAGCTGGGCCAGATCTTCCGCCGCCTGGGCAGCGAGGTCACGGTGATCGAGACCGGCCCGCGCATCGCCAGCCGGGAAGACGCCGACGTGTCGGAAGCGATCGCGGCCATGCTGCGGCAGGAGGGCGTGCAGGTGCTCGCCGGCCAGCCGGTCGATCGCATCGAGGCCTGCGCCGCAGGCGTCGCCGTGCATGTCGGCACCCGGCGTGTCGAGGGCTCGCACCTGCTGGTCGCGACCGGACGGCTGCCCAATACCGAGCGGCTGAACCTGGCCGCCGTCGGCGTCGCCACCGACGAGCGCGGCTTCGTTCCGACCAATGGCCGGCTGGAGACCAACGTGCCGGGCATCTGGGCGCTGGGCGACATCAACCAGCGCGGCGCCTTCACCCACACCAGCTACCAGGACCACCAGATCGTGCTGGCCAACCACGACGGCGGCGCGCGCACGGCGGACGGGCGCGTCGCGACCTACGCGATGTTCACCGATCCGCCGCTGGGCCGGGTCGGCCTGTCGGAGACCGATGCGCGCAAGTCGGGCCGGCCGATGCTGATGGTGAACTGGCCGATGCAGGACGTCAGCCGGGCCCGGGAGGAAGGCGAGACCGCGGGGCTGATCAAGCTGCTGGTCGATGCCGGCGACGACCGCATCGTCGGCGCCACGGTGCTGGGACTGAACGGCGACGAGGTGATCCAGGTGATCAGCAACTTCATGGCGACCGGCGCGAGCTACCGCGTGTTGCAGGACGCGTTGCCGATCCATCCCACGGTCGGCGAATTCCTGCCCTTCGTGCTGGGCAAGCTGCGGCCGCTCCAGTAGGGCCGGCGGGCTTTGCTAAGCTCGCCGCATGAATTTTTCGCCGCCCTTCGACAGCCTGGACAACCTGCAGCAGCGACTGCGTTCGCGCGGCTATGCGGTGCTCAGTCCGCAGTCGGTGTCGACGCTCGCGGGCGTGGACCTGCGCGATCTCGACGCGCTGCGCGCCGGCTGGGACGACCTGCCGCCCGACGCCCACCTGAAGGACGGCGGGCGCTACCGGCGGCGCCGCCATTCGTGCTTCGTCGCCGACCATGGCGGCCTCGCGCCGGTGCCGCACCGCGCCCACTGGCAGCCGGTGGAATACAACGCGCTGCACGGCGGCATGGAGCGCTGGTTCGAGCCGATGGATGCGCAGACGCTGGCGGCGCCGGCCTGGGCCAGGCTGATCGGCGCGCTGGCCGGCATCAGCTCGCAGCTCAAGGGGGAGCGGCCGTGGTTCGTCGAGGCGCACCAGTTCCGCATCGACACCACCGACGGCATCGGCCGGCCGACGCCCGAAGGGGCGCACCGCGACGGCGTCGACGTGGTGGCGGTGTTCCTGGTGGAGCGGGACGGCATCAAGGGCGGCGAGACCCGGGTGTTCGAATCCGATGGCCCCGCCGGCCAGCGGTTCACGCTGACCGAGCCCTGGAGCCTGCTGCTGCTCGACGACACGCGCGTAGTGCACGAGACCACGCCGATCCAGCCGCTGGCCCCTGGCGGTCACCGCGACACGCTGGTCGTGACGCTGCGCGCCGGCGGGTTCCAGGACGCCTGAAAGACCCCTACGCTTGTCACTTCGTGCCTGGGCGGCCCTACGGGCACTGAGCGTCAGTCGCGGATGTCGGCGACCGGGTTGGCGCCGAAGTCGGCGCGGGCCAGGAAGGCCAGGACCTTGGCGGCTGCCTCCTGCGGGGAGGCGAGGGCGCCCTTGTCTTTCAGGCCGATGAAGTTGCCGACGTCCGGGAAGTGGGTGCTGTCCACCGTGCGCAGCTGCACCTGCATGTCGGTGTCGATCACGCCCGGCGCCAGCGAGCAGATCTTCGCGCCGTTCTGCAGTGGGGCTTCTTCCAGCGCGACGCAGCGGCTGAAATGGTCCATGCCCGCCTTGGCGGCGCAATAGGCGGCCTGCGAGGCCATGGCGCGGCGGCCGAGGCCCGACGAGATGTTGAGGATCCGGCGCTGCGCCGTCCAGGCGGCGGTGGCGCGCAGGAAAGCGCCGGCCAGCAGCATCGGCGCTTCCAGGTCGACCCGCATCGCGTCCGACAGGTCGCGCGCCGGGATGTCGCCCAGCGACGCGATGGGCGGCAGCAGGCCGGCGTTGTTGATCAGCGTGACGGAAGCCAGGGTGGCGCCGTCGCGGCGCGACAGCCAGGTCTCCAGTTTGGCGGCGGCGCTTTCGGGCCGTGCCAGGTCATGCGCCCACTGCTCGCACGCCACCCCCTGGCGCGACGCCAGGCCCGCGAGCACGTCGTTGGTCTTGCGTGAAATGCACAGCAGGTCGTGGCCGGCGGCAATCAGCTGTTCGGCCATGGCGTGGCCCATGCCGCGCGACGCGCCGGTGAGGATGGTGAGGTGGGGAGAGGTCATGCCCCATGGTACCCAAGGGCAGTGTCAGGCCGCCACGACGATCGGGAAAATTGCCTGCAGGCCGTCGCTGCCGGCGCTGAACGGCACGGTGACGGCGGCGCGCTGCGCCTGCGGCAGCCGGCGCCAGATGCCGTCGCGCTCGTTGTGCGGATCGCCCGCCACGTACAGCTGGGTGGTGAGCAGCTCGCGGTCGCCCAGCTTCACCTTGACGTGGATGTGCGGCGTGCGGCCGCTGTAGGCGACCGGGCGGATGGTGCGGAAGCGGTAGCGCCCGTCGGCGCCGACCGTGACCCGGCCGAAACCCTGGAAAGCCGGATCGGCGCGCCCGCCGTCGCCGGGATGGTGGTAGTGGCCGGCTTCGTCGCATTGCCAGATTTCCACCTGGGCCCCAGCCACCGGCTTGCCGGCCAGGTCGGTGACGCTGCCATCGACCCAGGCCGGCTGGCCGCGGCCATAGTTCATGCTGCCATTGCGCAGCAGGTCGTAGTCGGAATCCCTGGGCAGGGCGACCGGGTAGAACGGGCCTTCGGTCTGCGACGGCGTCGCCATCCGCGGGGCCGGGGCCTGGGCGCGGGCGCTGCGCCAGAGCATCGGGGCGAACACCATGGCGGCGGCGAGTTGGCGCCGGTGGACGAAATCGGGGTGCATGGGGTTCTCCTTGGCGACTTCGTTAGAACGGCGCCGGGCTCGAAAATTCCATCATCGCGCCGGTTTGCGGGTGGGCCAGCCGCAACCCGCACGCATGCAGCAGCAACCGGGGCGAGGCGGCCGCGACGGCTGGTGGCGCATAGAGCGCGTCACCCACGATCGGATGGCCCAGCGCCTGCAGGTGCACCCGCAACTGGTGCGAGCGGCCGGTGAGCGGTTCCAGCGCCACCCTGGTGGTGCCGGCGGCGCGGTCATGGCCCAGGACCCGCCAGCGGGTGAGGCTGGCCTGGCCGTGCTGGCGGTCGATGATGCGCAGCGGCCGGTTCGGCCAGTCGGCGGCGATCGGCAGGTCGATCACGTCCCACTCGCCGGGTGCGGCGGTGGGCTGCAGCCGGCCCGACACCACGGCTTCATAGCGTTTGCTCACTTCCCTCGCGGCGAACGCCTGGCTCAGTTTGCGCTGCATGTCGGCGCCCAGGGCCATGAGGATCAGCCCGGAGGTCGCCATGTCCAGGCGATGCACGACCAGCGCCTGCGGAGAGAGCGCCTGCACTCGCGCCGACAGGCAATCGGCCTTGTCGGCGCCGCGACCGGGCACGCTCAGCAGCCCGGCGGGCTTGTCCAGGACCAGCAAATGCCCGTCCGCGTGCACCACGGACACCCCGGCCGCTTCGGATAATCGCTGCATGACCGCCCTTGCTTCCATTGCGTTCCCGCTCCAGACCATCGCGCTGCTGGTGGCCTCGAACCTGTTCATGACCATGGCCTGGTACGGCCACCTGAAAAACCTCGCCACGGCGCCCTGGTATGCCGCGGCGCTGGTCAGCTGGGGCATCGCCCTGGCCGAGTACCTGCTGCAGGTGCCGGCCAACCGGATCGGCTTCCAGCAGGCCGGTTTCACGGTCGGCCAGCTCAAGATCATGCAGGAGGTGATCACGCTCGCGGTGTTCGTGCCGTTCGCCGTGTTCTACCTCAAGGAGCCGCTCAAGCTCGATTACCTCTGGGCCGCGCTTTGCATGGTCGGCGCAGCCTACTTCATGTTCCGCAGCGGATGAGCAGGGAGCGGCAGTTACACTCGCCGCAGATTCCCCCAACGTTTTCCCATCGTCCCCCATTCCCCCAGGAGCGAGCATGCTGTTTGGCAAATTGCTGCCCCGCGAAGGCAATTTCTTCGAAATGTTCAACCAGCATGCCGAGCGCATCGTCGAGGCGGCCCGTGCCTTCTCGCACCTGGTTGCGAACTACAACGATCCGCACCTGCGCGAGCAGTACAACCGCGACGTCGACAACGCCGAGCGGGCGGCCGACCGGGTGACGCACGACGTCAACCGGATGATCCACCAGACCTTCATCACGCCGATCGACCGCGACCAGATCCACACGCTCATCAACACGATGGACGACGTGGCCGACCTGATCCAGGACTCGGCCGAGACCCTGGCCCTGTACGACGTGCGCCAGGTCAACGAGGAAATCACCCGCCTGACCGACCTGAGCGTCAAGTGCTGCGAGCGCGTCAAGGACGCGGTGGCCCTGATCAGCAAGCTGGCCGATCCGGCCAGCGCCGAGGCGGCCCTGAAGACCTGCGAGGAGATCGACCGGCTCGAATCGGACGCCGACCGGGTGATGCGGTCGGCCATGAGCAAGCTGTTCCGCGAGGAGCCGGACGTGCGCGAAGTGATCAAGATGAAGGCGATCTACGAATTGCTGGAAACCATCACCGACAAGTGCGAAGACGTGGCCAACGTGATCGAGGGCATCGTCCTCGAGAACTCCTGACCGGGCCCTGAACGATGGAACCCGTCCAGGCCGCCCTGTGGGTGGTGATCATGCTGGTCGTGCTGGCATTGCTGTTCGATTTCATGAACGGCTTCCACGACGCGGCCAACTCGATCGCCACCGTCGTCTCCACCGGCGTGCTCAAGCCGGCAACGGCCGTGGTCTTTGCCGCGTTCTTCAACCTGGTGGCGATCGGTGTCTTCCACCTGAGCGTCGCGGCCACCGTCGGCAAGGGGATCGTCCAGCCGGGCATCGTCGACACCCACGTGGTGTTCGGCGCGCTGGTCGGGGCCACGACCTGGAACGTGCTGACCTGGTATTACGGCATCCCCAGCAGCTCGTCGCACGCGCTGATCGGGGGCATCGTCGGCGCAGTGATGGCCAAGGCGGGCGCCAGCGCGCTGATCGCGGCCGGCATCTGGAAGACCGTGCTCTTCATCTTCGTTTCGCCGCTGCTCGGATTCCTGCTCGGGTCGCTGATGATGGTGCTGGTGTCATGGCTGTTCCGGCGCTCCCGGCCGTCCAAGGTCGACCGCTGGTTCCGCCGCCTGCAGCTGGTTTCCGCCGGCGCCTACAGCCTGGGCCACGGCGGCAACGATGCGCAAAAGACCATCGGCATCATCTGGATGCTGCTGATCGCGACCGGCTACACGGCCTCTGCCGACAAGAGCCCGCCGTCCTGGGTCATCATCTCCTGCTACACGGCGATCGCCGCCGGCACGATGTTCGGTGGCTGGCGCATCGTCAAGACCATGGGCCAGAAGATCACCAAGCTCAAGCCGGTCGGCGGCTTCTGCGCCGAGACCGGCGGGGCGATCACGTTGTTCCTGGCCACCGCGCTGGGCATTCCGGTCTCGACCACCCACACCATCACGGGCGCGATCGTCGGCGTCGGCTCCACCCAGCGCGCCAGCGCCGTGCGCTGGGGCGTGGCCGGCAACATCATCTGGGCCTGGATCTTCACCATCCCGGCCAGCGCCTTCGTGGCGGCGATCGCTTACTGGGTGAGCCTGCAGATCTTCTGAAACCTTGCGGGCTCGTGCTCAGGCGGGCAGCCCGGGCGGGCGCGGATGCAGCCGCGCCATGCACAGCGCGTCGACGTAGCGGCCGTCCTTGAGCGCGTAGGCGAGGTGCCGGCCTTCTTCCTCGAAGCCCATCGAGCGGTAGAGGGCGATGGCCCGGTCGTTGTCGGCGTGCACCGTCAACTCCACCCGCAGCACGCCGGCCCAGTTGTCGGCCCAGTCCAGCAGCCGCGTGATCAGCAGGCGCCCGACGCCGCGGCCCTGGGAGCCGGCGGCGATGCCGATGCCCAGTCCGCGCACATGGGAGCGGCGCAGGCTGTTGGACGACAGGTGCAGTCCCGCCGATCCGACCACCCGGCCGTCCGCGACTGCGACCAGGCGGCAGCTTTGCGGCTCGAGCTTCTGCAGCCATTCCAGCCGCGAGGCGACCGGCATGTCGGGCAGTTGCAGGGTGCCCTCGAACGTGCCCGGCGCGCCGGTGAGGGCGGAGACCTCGTGCGCGTCGCCGGGTTCCAGCGCGCGCACGGTGATGGCGGGGGCGTCAGCCTGGTAGGCCGTGTCCATGTTGCTCTCCTGGTGGAAATGATGGACACACCAATCTAGCTCAGCGCAGGCGCCACGGCCACATGCACTGTGGCGGGCGCGCTGCAAGCGGCGATGCCGAGTGCGCATGGCTTCATGCGCCGCCGCGTCACTGCGAGATCTTGCGGCCTTCCTCGACCTGGTGCTCGAAGTAGCGCTGGAAGCTGAAGACGATGCTCGCCATCAGGACGCCGGTGCCCACCAGCAGCGCCAGCACCACCGCGGCGATGGTGAACCAGCTGGTGGCGCCGCTGGCGGCATCGGGCGCGGCCTCGGGATTGAAGCGCGCGTTCCATTTCTCTGGGGTCATCAGGCCGTAGATGATCGCCATCAACGCGCAGCCGGCGAACGTGAAACCCAGCATCGGGATCAGCACCCAGCTCCAGTGGTCGTCGAGGCCGTACAGCCGCACCCGTTCAATGCCGTACAGGCCCAGGGCCGTGGGGATCGGCAGCAGCCAGCCCAGCAGGTCGCCCAGGCCGCGCAGGTAGAAGCGGTGCAGTCCGAGCGGCCCGCCAATGAGGGCAAGCCAGGCCGCCAGGGTCTTGTTTTTCATCGGGCGGGCAGCTCGGGCGAGGTGCTGTCGCCCTGGCCGAGCGGCATTTCCATCAGCACCACGTCCAGCCACTTGCTGAACTTCCAGCCGCAGGATTTCAGCACGCCGACATGGGTGAATCCGACCGCCTCGTGGACCCGCACCGAGCCCTGGTTGGCGGAGTCGCCGATGACGGCGATCAGCTTGCGCACGCCGGCTGCTTCGGCGGCCTGCGCCAGTGCCGCCAGCAGTTGCTTGCCGGCGCCACGGCCACGCTCGCCGTCGGCCATGTAGATCGAGTCCTCAGCCGAATAGCGGTAGGCCGGCCGCGGCTTGAACCAGTTGCAGTAGGCGAAGCCCAGGATGCGCCCGTCCTCCTCGGCCACCAGGTAGGGCAGGTCCTTGGCGAGCACGTCGGCGCGGCGTGCCGCCATGTCCTGCACGGTGGGGGGCGTGGTCTCGAAAGTGCCCGTCCCGTTGAGCACGTGGTGGGCGTAGATCGCCGTGATCGCGGGGAGGTCTTGGTCGCTGCTGGCTCGGATCGTGGGCATAAAACCTGAAAACGTTATAATGGAAGGCTTTTCAGCGTGTCGCTGGCCGGGTGGCCATGTCGCGTGTCTCAGACGCTGGAAGAATCACTCTCCCACCCGAAGGATTAAATCATGGTCGTCATTCGACTCTCCCGTGGCGGCGCCAAGGCCCGTCCGTTCTTCAACATTGTCGTGGCCGACAAGCGCACCCGTCGTGACGGCCGCTTCATCGAGCGCATCGGGTTCTACAACCCGAGCGCCAAGGAAAACGAGGAAAGCATCCGCATCGCCCAGGACCGCCTGACGTACTGGCGCGGCGTGGGCGCCCAGGCGTCCCCCACGGTGGAACGCCTGGTCAAGCAAGCCGCTTCGGCCAAGCCCGCGACCGCTGCAGCCGCAGCGTAAGCCGGACATGGCTGCGCCCGGCCGACCGGCCGCCGCGCTGCCGGCGGGAATCGAGCCCGCCGAATTGCCGGCGGATGCGATCGAAGTGGGTCGCATCGCCGACGCCTGGGGCATCAAGGGCTGGTTCAAGGTCCTGTCCCACAGCGCCGATCCAGAGGCGCTGTTCTCCTCGAAACGCTGGTACCTGCAACCTGCCGAAAGGGGTCTCAAGACCTTTTCCGGCACGGTCCTGCTGAAGATCCGCGAAGCCAAGGACCATTCCGGCACCGTCGTCGCGACGGCGCAGGAAGTGGACGACCGCGACGCCGCCGAGGCGCTGCGGGGCGCCCGCGTGTTCGTTCCGCGATCGAGCTTTCCCACCGCCAGCCCTGACGAGTACTACTGGGTCGACCTGATCGGCCTGGCGGTGGTCAACCGCGAAGGCGTGGACCTCGGCACGGTGAAGGAACTGTTGTCCACCGGTCCGCAGACCGTGCTGGTGCTCGACTACGAAGCCGACGGCAAGCCGCAGGAACGGATGATTCCATTCGTGTCGGCCTATGTCGACGCCGTCGACTTGCCGGGCAAGCGCATCACCGTGGACTGGCAGCCGGACTACTGACCGCCCGCCAGCGTTGCCATGCGCTTCGACGTCATCACCCTGTTTCCCGAGTTGTTCGCGCCGTTCCTGGCCGCGGGCGTGACGCGGCGCGCCTACGAAGGCAAGCTGGTCGACGTGCGGCTGTGGAGCCTGCGCGACTTCGCCGAAGGCAACTACCGCCGGGTGGACGACCGTCCCTTCGGCGGCGGGCCCGGCATGGTGATGATGGCTGAGCCGCTGGCGAAATGCCTGGCCGCGATCCGCGCTGAACGCGAGGACCGGGCGCCCGTCGTGCTGTTCTCCCCGGTGGGCGAGCGGCTGGACCACGGCGCCGTGGAGCGCTGGTCGGCCAGCGCCGGCGCGGTGCTGGTGTGCGGCCGCTACGAAGGCATCGACCAGCGCTTCATCGACAGGTACGTCGACGCGCAGATCAGCCTGGGCGATTTCGTCCTGTCGGGGGGCGAGATCGCTGCCATGGCGTTGCTCGATGCCGTGGCCCGCCTGCAGCCGGGCGTCCTGAACGACGAAGGCAGCCATGCGGCCGACAGCTTCAACCCCGCGCTGGACGGGCTGCTGGATTGCCCCCACTACACCCGGCCGGAGGAGTGGGCCGGCATCGGCGTGCCACCCGAGCTGATGTCTGGCCACCATGCCCAGATCGAGCGCTGGCGCCGCGCGCAGCGACTGCGGATCACGGCCCGCCAGCGCCCCGACCTGATCGAGGCGGCCCGCACGGCCGGGCGGCTCACCCAGGCCGATCTGGCCATCCTGGCGAGCGAGCCGGAAAAACGTTTATAATCAAAGGCTTTTCCGATCCTCTGCCCGGCCACGGCGAGAACAGCGCAACCAGCACTGTTCAATGAGAACAGGCGTCCAGCCCGTTCAATGAGGAACAGGCGTCCAGCCCGTTCCAGCCGTCTTTAGCGTAGCGCGGGCACGATCAATGAGGACCTTATGAATCTGATCGAAACCCTTGAGCAGGAAGAAATTGCTCGCCTCGGGAAGAAAATTCCCGAATTCGCCCCCGGCGATACCGTCATCGTCAGCGTCAACGTGGTCGAAGGCACGCGCAAGCGGGCCCAGGCTTTCGAAGGCGTCGTCATCGCCAAGCGCAATCGCGGCCTGAACAGCGGCTTCACCGTGCGCAAGATCTCCAGCGGCGAAGGCGTGGAGCGCACGTTCCAGACCTACAGCCCGCTGATCGCCGCCATCGAAGTCAAGCGCCGCGGCGATGTGCGCCGCGCCAAGCTGTACTACCTGCGTGAGCGCAGCGGCAAGTCGGCACGGATCCGCGAAAAGCTGCCGTCCCGCGTCAAGGCCGCGGCGGTCGCCGAGTAAGGCGTTCCGCTTCGCCAGAACCGCCGCCGGCCTCGTGCCAGTGGCGGTTTTTTCATTGGAGAGCCCGAAATCATGTCTGCCACCGTCCCACTGGTCCCGGCCCTGTCGAAGTTGCCCAACTTCGACCCGCGCACGGCCGCGGTGGCTGGCATCGACAGCCACCTGCCACCCGTGCTGCGGGAGCAGCTGACGCCGGCGGCGCTGCGCGCGCGGTTCGCGACGCCGCCCCCGTGGCAGCCCGAGATCACCACGGAGCGCCCATGGACCGCGCAGGCGCTGGCCCATGCCTCCGTGCTGGTCCCCATCGTCAGCCGCGACCGGCCCACCGTGATCCTGACCGAACGCACGACGCACCTGTCCACGCATTCGGGCCAGGTGGCCTTTCCCGGCGGCAAGCGGGACGACACCGACACCGATGCAGCCCACACCGCGCTGCGCGAGGCCCACGAGGAGATCGGCCTGGAGCAGCGCTTCGTCGACGTGATCGGCGACATGCCCACCTACACCACGGGCTCGCAGTTCATCATCACGCCGATCGTGGCCCTGGTGCATCCGGACCACGCGCTCAGGCTCAATGCCTATGAGGTCGCCGATGCGTTCGAGGTGCCGCTGGATTTCCTGATGAATCCGGCCCACCACCACCGCCACGCGCTGGAGTGGGAAGGGTACCGGCGCGAATGGTTCTCGATGCCCTACATGGACGGCACGACCGAGCGTTTCATCTGGGGCGCGACCGCGGCCATGCTGCGCAACCTGTATCGCTTCCTCGCGGTCCCGCAAGTCGAGTAGGGCCGCGGCTATCATTGCCGCATGAGCTTCTTCGCGATCCTGTTTGCGTTGCTGATCGAGCAGGTGCGGCCGCTGGCACGGGCCAATCCGATCCACGGCGGCCTGCGCAGCTGGGCCCGCTGGGTGGCGGGCAACTTCGACGCTGGCAAGCCGCACCACGGCTGGGTGGCATGGGGGCTGGCGGTGCCGGGTCCCGCGATCGGTGCGATGGCCGTGCACATCCTGCTGGTCGTGTACGCGGGTTGGGTGTTCGCGATGCTGTGGAGCGTCGCGGTGCTCTATGTCACGCTGGGATTTCGCCAGTTCAGCCACCATTTCACCAACATCCGCGATGCGCTCGACGCCGGCGACGAGGCCCGGGCCAGGGAGCTGCTGGCCCAGTGGCAGCAGGTCGATGCCAGCGAGCTGCCACGCAGCGAGATCGTCCGCCACGTGATCGAATACTCGGTGCTGGCCGCGCACCGCCATGTGTTCGGGGTGCTGGGCTGGTTCTCGGTGCTGGCGGCCTTCGGCCTGGGCCCCGCGGGCGCCGTGCTGTATCGCATGAGCGAATTCGTCGATCGCTACTGGCAGCACGCGGGGAAGACGTCGGACCATCCCGTCAGCCCGGCCCTGCTGTCGGTCGCATCGCGCGCCTGGGCGGCCATCGACTGGCTGCCTTCACGGGTGACGGCGCTGGGTTTCGCGGTGGTGGGAAGCTTCGAGGAGGCGATCGATTGCTGGCGCAACTACGCCCAGCGCTTTCCCAACGACAACGACGGCGTGATCCTGGCGGCCACCTCGGGCGCGGTGAACGTCCGGCTCGGTGGCGAGGCGCTCAAGGCAACCGCCTTCGCGCCCAACCAGAGCGGCGGCTTCGGCGCGGCCGGCCTGCAGCCGGAAGCGACCCTGGACAGCAGCGAGAGCACGCCCGGGCGCGAGGCCGAGGTCGCCCACCTGCGCAGCATCGTCGGCCTGGTGTGGCGTTCGGTGGTGCTCTGGATGGTGCTGCTGGCGCTGCTCACGCTGGCCCGCCTGCTCGGCTGAAACCCGCTCAGTAGCGCTCGGGCTGCGACAGCTCGGCGAACAGGTCGCCGTAGATCTGGTGCCGGCGCTTGCCCACCGGATGCGGGCTGTCCGGCGCATCGATCGCCGCCAGCACGGCGCAACCCGGCTCATGCAGGTGGGTGCAGTTGTAGAACTTGCAGTTGCCGATGTGCGGGCGCAGGTCCGGCATGCAGGCGGCGAGCTGCGTGGGTTCGATGTGGTTCAGGCCGAACTCCTGGAAACCGGGCGAATCGATCAGCGCGGTGGTGCGCTCGGGGTCGACCCAGTACAGCGTTGTGCTGGTCGTGGTGTGCTTGCCTGAGTTCAGGGCCTGCGACACCTCGCGCGTCAGCACCAGCGCGCCAGGCACCAGCAGGTTGATCAGCGTGCTCTTGCCCGCGCCCGACGGCCCCAGCACCAGCGTCGTCTTGCCCTGCAGGTGCTTGAGGAGTTCGGCCTTGTCGACGTCCTTCGACAGCCGCAGCGACAGCGGCAGCACGCCGTAACCCATGCGCTGGTAGGGCAGCAGCCGGGCCCAGGCCGTTTCGAAGGGCTCGACCAGGTCGCTCTTGTTCAGGGCCACCAGTGGCTTGATCTTCTCGGCTTCGGTCGCAATCAGCGCGCGCGCCAGCTGCTTCTCGGAGAATTCGGGATCGGCCGCGACCAGGATCAGGACCTGGTCGAGGTTGGCGGCGAACGACTTGGTGCGGATCTCGTCCTGGCGGTAGAACAGGTTGCGGCGCTCCAGCACCTTCTCGATCGTTCCCTCGTCGTGCGTTCCCTGCCACAGCACGTGGTCGCCGACCACCGCCTGGCTCTTCTTGCCGCGCGGGTGGCAGGTCAGCCGCCGGCCCTCGGGCGTCTCGACCAGGAAATGGCGGCCATAGCTGGCGACCACCAGCCCGGGATGCAGGTCCGGGCGCTCATTCAAAACGTGAATCCCTCATGCCAGCAGCGCGTCGATCCGGGCCGCGCAGTCGAAGTCGGTTTCCGACAGGCCCTTGACGTCATGGGTGTTGAAGCGCACGACGCAGCGGTTGTAGTGCACCGACAGGTCGGGATGGTGGTCCTGCGCGTTGGCGATGAAGGCCACCGCGTTCACGAAGGAGATCGTCTCGTAGTAGTTGGCGAACTTGAATGTCTTCTCGATCGCGACGTTCTCGCCGTCGCCGGTCAGCTGCCAGCCGGTGACGGCCGCCAGGCGCGAGACCACTTCGGTGGCATTCAGGGCGCGGCGCGGCAGCAGCGACCAGTCTTTCTTTGGCAGCATCGTCATGAGGCGCTCCCTGGAGTCATGCGCGCGAGACGTTCCGACGCCGGCGGGTGGGAATAGTAGAACCGCACGTACAGCGGATCGGGCGTGAGCGTCGAGGCATTGTCTTCATAGAGCTTGAGCAGGGCGGTGCTCAGGTCCTGGCCGCTGGTCTGCTGCACTGCGTAGGCATCGGCCTCGAATTCGTGGCGGCGCGACAGCTGCGCGAACAGCGGCGAAATGAAGAACGAGAACACCGGGACCGCCATCAGGAACAGCAGCAGCGCGAGGGCGTCATTGGGGCCGCTCAGGTTGGGTCGCACGCCCAGGCCGGTGTAGAACCAGACCTGGGTCGACAGCCATCCGAGCAGGGCGAAGCCGACCAGGCTCAATGCGAACAGGCCCGCGATGCGCTTGATGATGTGCTTGTGCTTGAAGTGGCCGAGTTCGTGGGCCAGCACCGCGTCGACCTCGCCGGGCGAGAGCTTGGCCAGCAGCGTGTCGTAGAACACCACGCGCTTGGCAGCACCGAAGCCGGTGAAGTAGGCGTTGGCGTGCGCGCTGCGCTTGCTGCCGTCCATCACGAACAGGCCCTTGGCCGCGAAGCCGCAGCGCTGCATCAGGGCCGTCACGCGGTTCCTGAGAGTCTCGTCCTCCAGCGGCTTGAACTTGTTGAACAGGGGCGCGATGAAGGTGGGGTACACCACCAGCAGCAGCAGGTTGAATCCCATCCAGAACGACCAGGCCCACAGCCACCAGTAGCTGCCGGCCGCGCCCATCAGCCACAGGATGACGGCGGCGATCGGCAGGCCGATGACGACGCCGATGGCGGTGGACTTCGCGAGGTCGACCAGCCACAGCTTGAGCGTCATCTTGTTGAAGCCGAAGCGCTGTTCGATCACGAAGGTCTGGTACAGGGTGAAGGGCAGGTCGATCGCGCCCCCGACCAGCGCGAACGCGGCGAGCAGCGCCAGTTGCTGGGTCATGCCGGCACCGAGCCAGGCGTGCAGGACGCGATTGAGCGCATCGAGCCCGCCCAGCAGCGTCCACGCCAGCAGCACCGCGGTGGCCACGGCCAGTTCGAGCAGCCCGAAGCGGGCCTTGACCACCGTGTAGTCGGCGGCCTTCTGGTGGGCCGCCAGGGTGATGGTGGAAACAAAGGGAGCGGGCACGCCATCGCGGTGGGACGCGACGTAACGGATCTGCCGCGACGCCAGCCAGAACTTGACGACAAGCCCGGCCAGCAGCGCCACGGCGAAAGCCAGCGTCAGGGTTTCGGAAGGATTCATTGCTTTGAAGTTTAGGGCATCGGTGACAATCCCATGGATGTCAGAAGCAATCACCCCCACCCCCGCCGTCCTGGGAAAAAGCGACCAGAACCTGATCTGGCTGGACTGCGAAATGACGGGACTCGACCCCGAGGTCGACCGGCTGATCGAGATCGCCGTGATCGTCACCGGCCCCACGCTGGAGCCGCGCATCGAGGGCCCGGTGCTGGTGATCCACCAGAGCGACGAGCAACTGGACAAGATGGACAACTGGAACAAGGGAACGCACGGCCGCAGCGGCCTGATCGACAAGGTCAAGGCGTCGACCGTGACCGAAGCCGAGGCAGAGCAGCTGATCCTGCAGTTCCTCGCGAAGTACGCGCCGAAGAATTCGACGCCGATGTGCGGCAACAGCATCAGCCAGGACCGCCGGTTCCTGGTGAAGTACATGCCGAAGCTGGAAGCTTTCTTCCACTACCGCAACCTCGACGTCAGCTCGCTCAAGGAACTGGCCAAGCGCTGGAACCCGGAGGTCTATTCGTCGTTCCGCAAGCAGCAAAAACACACGGCGCTGGCCGACGTGCACGAATCGATCGACGAACTGGCCCATTACCGCGAGCGCTTCCTCAAGCTGCCATGACCCCTGGGCCTTGCGGGAAAACCCTGAACGTGCGATAATCGCTGGCTTGGCTGAGAGGGCACAACCCTTTTAGCCTTCGTGCATCCTCCTTCACTCACAGGCTCATCTAGCAGAGCCAGCAGCACCGGAACATCCGGTACTGACAGTCGTTTGATGGTTGATGTCTTTTAACCATTGACGACGACGCGTCCCGCAACGGGAGGGCGTTTGCGTGTGAGTAATACATGACCGACACTTTTGCAGTGCAGGGCGACTTTGCGCCTGTGCAATCCAACGAAACCGAAGCCTTCGCCCCCATCGTCGTTCTCGACGACCAGGTCGAGGCAGTCCCGGCGGCACCCGCCGTTCCCAACGGCTTCCTGAAGCTGGGCCTGGCGCCCGAACTGATCAAGGCAGTGGAAGACCTGGGCTACACCCAGCCGACCACCGTGCAGGAACAGACCATTCCGCTGGCCATGGGCAGCGGCGAAGCGGGCGAAACCGCCCGTTTCATCGACCTGATGGTGTCCAGCCAGACCGGCAGCGGCAAGACTGCCGCCTTCCTGCTGCCCGTGCTGCACACCCTGCTCAAGCAGCAGGCCGCCGCCGAAGCCGAAGAAAAGGCCGACTACGAGCGCGCTGTGGCCGAAGCCACCGCCAAGGGCGAAGTCCTCCCCAAGCGCAAGCGCAAGGACCCGACCAGCTCGCGCAACTTCAAGGCCGCCACGCCCGGCGCCCTGATCCTGTGCCCGACGCGCGAACTGGCCCAGCAGGTGGCGCATGACGCCATCGGCCTGGTCCAGCATTGCCGCGGCCTGCGCATCGCCAACGTCGTTGGCGGCATGCCTTACCAGCTGCAGATCGCCAAGCTGCAGAACGCCGACCTGGTGGTCGCCACCCCCGGCCGCCTGCTGGACCTGCAACGCTCGATGCAGATCAAGCTCGACAAGGTGCAATTCCTGGTCGTGGACGAAGCCGACCGCATGCTGGACCTCGGCTTCGCCGATGACCTGGCCGAAGTCAACCAGCTCACGATCGAGCGCAAGCAGACCATGATGTTCAGCGCCACCATCGCGCCGCGCATCCAGCAACTGGCTGCGCGCGTGATGCGCCAGCCGCAGAAGCTGCAGATCGACAGCCCGCAGGAAAAGCACGCCAACATCAAGCAGGTGCTGTTCTGGGCCGACAACCCACAGCACAAGCGCAAGCTGCTGGACCACTGGCTGCGTGACACCACGATCAACCAGGCCATCGTCTTCGCCAGCACCCAGATCGAGTGCGACGGCCTGGCCAACGACCTGCAGCAAGCCGGCTTCGACGCCGTCGCCCTGCACGGCGCCCTGAACCAGGGCCTGCGCAACCGTCGCCTGATGGCGCTGCGCAACGGCCAGGTCCAGGTGCTGGTCGCAACCGACGTGGCCGCGCGTGGCATCGACGTGCCGACCATCACGCACGTCTTCAACTACGGCCTGCCGATGAAGGCCGAGGATTACACGCACCGCATCGGCCGCACCGGCCGGGCCGGCCGCGACGGCTTGGCGGTGACCTTCGCCGAGCTGCGCGATCGCCGCAAGATCTTCGACATCGAGGCCTACACCCGCCAGCCGTTCAAGGCCGAAGTGGTGCCCGGCCTGGAGCCGCAGCAGCGCGCCCCGCAAGGCGGCCGCGGTGATTTCGGCGGTGGCGGTGGCGGCCGTGGCCGTGACTACGCGCCGCGCGGCGACCGCAAGTTCGGTGGCGGCGGCCAGCGCACCGGTGGCTTCGGCGGTGGTGGTGGTGGCGGCGGCTTCGGTGCCCCGCGTGACGATCGCGGCGGCTTCGACCAGCGCCGTGGCAACGAAGGCTTCGCACCCCGCAAGCCGGGTTTCGGTGACTTCGGCAACCGCACCACCACGGAGTCTTTCGGCGGCCGTCACGGCGACGGTTTCGCGCCGCGCAACGACTTCGCCCCGCGTGGCGACTTCGCGGCCCGCAAGCCGGCGTTCGACAAGCCGGCCCGTCCGGGCAACGGCGGCAAGGTGTTCGTGCCCCGTGACGCCGCCAAGAAGCGCGCCTTCAAGCCGGGCAACTAAGCCGGCTCCGCGCCCCCACTGCGCCCCTGCGCCTCGCGGCCCAGGGGCGCAGTCACGTCAGGCCGACGCCGAGATCGCGCGGCCGATCTCGGGCCAGCGCCGGTGCAGGAACAGCCAGGCCACCAGGCCGATCGACAGGAACAGGATCGACGCCAGCGCAAGAGCCTTGCCGGAGTGCATCACCAGCGGGGCGACGGCGCCGGCGACCAGGCCGTTGGCGGTGGAGCCGATGAACGCCTGCAGCGATGACGACAGGCCCCGGCGCTCCGGGTACAGGTCCAGCACCAGCAAGGTCACCACCGGCACCATCAGCGCCCAGCCGAACGCAAAGGCGGCGATCGGGAGCAGGGCCCAGGCGGGATGCGGCGGGAACATGAGGTTTGCGGCGACGTTGGCCAGCGAGACCGTCAGCATGACGACGAAGCCGTAGCGGATCTGCTGCTTGGGCGGCACCCGGCCGGCCAAGCGGCCGCTGGTCCACGAGCCGGCCATGATGCCGCCGATCGTGAGCAGGAAGAACCAGAAGAACTGGGTGGGCTCCAGCTGCAGCAGGTCGCCGAGAAACGCGGGCGCCGACAGCACGTACAGGAACATGCCGTTGAAGGGGATGCCGCTCGCCAGGGCCAGCAGCAGGAAGCGCGGGTCCGACCCGAGCTGCGCGTACCCCTGCATCAGGTTGCGGACGTTGAACGGCTGGCGCTGGGATACATGCAGTGTCTCGGGCAGGAGCCTGAAGTTGGCGGCCCACAACACCACGCCGACGCCGGTGAGAAACCAGAAGATGCTGTGCCAGCCGGCGTGGACGAACAGCCAGCCGCCGATGATCGGCGCGATGGCCGGCGCGACGCCGAAGTAGATCGTCACTTGGCTCATCACCTTCTGGGCCTGGGCCGGCGGGAACATGTCGCGGATCACGGCGCGCGACACCACGATGCCCGCGCCGGTGGAGAGCCCCTGGATGGCGCGAAAGACCCCCAGCTGCCCGACGCTCTGGGACAGGGCGCAGCCGGCGGAGGCCAGCGTGAACACCGCGATGCCCCAGAGCACCACCGGGCGCCGGCCGAAGCTGTCCGCCAGGGCGCCATGGAACAGGTTCATGAAGGCGAAGCCGAAGAGATACGCCGACAGCGTCTGCTGCATTTCGACCGGCGTGGCGCCAAGCGCCTTTGCAATGCCGGAGAAGGCCGGGATGTAGGTGTCGATCGAGAACGGGCCGAGCATTCCGAGCACGGCCAGCAGCACCGCGAGGGCCCAGCGCGGCGCGCGCCAGAGTTGATCTGCGTTTGGGTTCATGCCCCCATTTTCAGGGGACTGGTGCGCCGGGTCAGATCGAACGCAGTTGCATGAGATTGCGCATCATGCGCGCCTGCTCCGGCGTCGGTTCGCCGAGCTGCTCGTGGACCGGGGGCAGCGCACGATCGAAGCGGTCGAGGCCAAGCAACGCTTCCACCTTGGCCAGCGAGGCGAGGTGTTCCGCATGCGTTGGTCCCTGGGAGGAGTCCAGCGCCGCCCGCACGTCCTGCAACACGCGGAACAGGAGATGCTTGGTCGGGGCGGCGACCCAGAGGTCTCCGTTGCGGTCGAGGGCCTTCGGTAGCTGTTTCATTTGGGGAACTCCCGGTTGCGACAGTTCCAATGTGCGCCGGGGACGCAATTCGCCTTGTCAGCGGAAGCTGATGCTGGCTGTGCGCTCGCGGCACCGCAGCGAGTGGGAGCCAAGCGCCCCGCGGCTCAGGCCCAGACGCCGGTGGGCACCAACTGCCGCCACACCGCGTATGCGCGCTCCAGGTCCATGGCCAGCGCCGCCAGTTCCACCAGGTTGTCGGGCGCAGCAGCGCGCCTGGCCTCCAGTGCAGCCGTGACACGCCGCAGGTCCGCTGCCGCGTCCTCGACGCTGGGCAGCTTGCTCGGGCCAGTTCGCAATTGGTCTTCGCTCATTCGGCGAAGTCTGCGCTCCTGCGCCGGGCAAGCTGTCGGCCGCAGCGCTGAGTGCGTGTCAACCGTGCGCCCGTCGCACTGAAAACAAAAGGACCTGCGAATGGTGGGCGTACAGGGTGGACTTCCCCGGCGCAGAGCTTGCATTCAAGCAATCAGAGACCATAAATAGCGTATGGGCATCTTGTTGCCAACGCATCGCGGGGGCTTCATGAATTTGGGACCACTGATCGAAGAGTACGGGTACTGGCTCCTGGCGGCTGACAGCCTGCTGGAAGGTCAAACGATTCTCGTCCTGGCTGGCTTTGCGGTGCGCCGCGGGCACCTTTACCTCTTTGCGGTGCTCGGCATTGCGGCAGTGGCCGGCTTTATCGGCAATCAATTCTATTTTTGGCTGGGGCGCAGGCATGGGCCGGCAGTGCTGGTGCGCTGGCCATCCGTCTCGCATCAGATCGATCGGATCGACTGGCTGGTTACCCACTATCCCGCGTCCGTGATCGTCGGCATCCGCTTTGTCTACGGGCTTCGCATCGCGGGCGCGGTGGTGATCGGCATGTCACCGATCCCGGGGTACCGCTTCGGCCTGCTCAACGCATTGGGGGCAGCGCTCTGGGCATGCGTGTTCGCGGGCATTGGCTGGGTGTTCGGCCGCGCTGCGGAACTCGCGCTGGACGACATCGGGCATTTTGAATTCTGGTTGCTGCTCGGTCTCGGATCCGCCGCGGTGATCGCCGGGTGGATCAGGCGAAGCCGGCTGCGCTGACCGTCCTGTTACGGCAAGCTTTTCGGCCACGCATGCAGGAGAGTTCGCGCATGTTTTGCCAGCTTGGCGCCGATCAGCCTGCCGCGCAACGCGCTTTCGCTGGCGCCCCGCGTGAGCAAATGGGTTCCGCGAAACGGCCAGGCGCCGGCGTAAGTCAGGCCAAACTGTTCGGCGAGAATCTGCAGCGACCGGCGCGAATAGATGGAGACATGGCCATTGCGCGGAGCCACGTACCACCATGCCAGCCTGGTCTCGTCCGTAACGATGCCATCGTGGATGGCCGTCCCGATGAAGATCGTCAGTTCGCCCGGCGACGCCCGCTCGAGGATCTGGCGCAGCGAGCCGACGGGGTCGGGGCTGTGTTCGAACACCTCGAACGCGCTGCAGAAGTTGTAGCGGCCGGCGAATGCCGGCGTGAGATCGGTGCTGCCATACGGGTCATGGGAATCGAACGCCCAACCGTTCTGGCGCAGCAATGCCGCGGTCATGCCGTTGCCGCCGCCATAGTCAAGGCCCACGGTCTCCGGCCGGCGTCCGGAAAGAAACGAAACGATTTCGCGGGCGTTGCCGCGCGGACGAACCTCCTGGTACTCCGGATCGACCTTGGCGTAGTCGGCGTTGTACACATGTGTCCGCCATTGATCGCCGGTGAAATCGTCGAAGAAGTCGGTGAAGATGAAGCTGCAGTGCGTGCACCGCCGGTAGATCACCGGGACCGCCGCCAGTCCACCCGGATACAGCGAGTGATGGCAAGACTTCTGGAAATCCACCACATCGAACGGTTCGGCGATCTTGCCGCAGACTTTGCACACTGCGGCCGGACGATTGCGCGTTGCCTTGAGCATTCGGACGGCATGGTCCAGCAGTTCGTCGCTGACGTGCAGGGACTCGCGCGGTGTCGAATGGGCTGTCATACGGGTCTTGTCAAATGGCCTGAACGCGCCGCGGCCGGGTGGATTCCGCTCGGCCCGGGTCGGGCGATGGTGGCCGACAGTACCACGGCCCCCAAGGCGCCTGCGAGCGAGCTGATTCCCACTTGTTGACGCACGTTCGCCAAAGCAAAAGGACCTAGCCTTGCGGCTAAGTCCTTGATTTGAGTGGTGGGCCCTGAGTGACTCGAACACTCGACCTACGGATTAAGAGTCAGTAGGTGCTGGACGTAGCTGGACTTCCGTGGACTTCGGTGCACTCCTAAGTTGTTGATTTTGCTGGAGCGAGGTCCAAGATCGTCTAACGACGTCCAGCACCTTCCAGAAGCAAACTGGCAACAGACTGGCAATGAGAAACCACGGAATGCGCTGTGCCTGACTGTCGGAGGTCATGGCGCGCAACTCACAGCGCTCCTGGTGGCTGCGCTCTCTACGCCGCACCTCGCGCCGCAGTTTCTTGTGGCCAACGGGGGATCTGCACTGCAGGCGCTGCTCGGTACGAGGATATGCAGTGAGCCGGCGTATCGCCTCGGCATCTGCCAGAGGTGAAAAAGAAGATGAATTTGCCAAGGTTTAGTCTAGCCGCTGCTGTCTTATGCGCGGCCTAGAAAAGGCACTCTTGCGCCGGCGGTGGTGGACCTGGTGGCGGCGCCTTCACCTTCTGCACTTCCTTGACCCTCGCAGCCTTTGGCGCACGCGCTTCCACGAACCCCTGGAAGGGGCCCAACCACGCCTTCAAAAACCGCGGTGCTTCACTCAACGCGCAGGACATCCATGCGTCGTACTGGTCAGGCTCAAGAAACACGGGCATTCGCTTCTCCTGGCCCGGCGCGTGGAACTGGTTGTAGAACGGATGGTCGGCGCAGTTCACCGTCAGCATCGAGAAGCTGAATTTGTCCTCGCCGTTTTCGGTCCACTGGCTGTAGATGCCGGCGATGCCGAAGGGCGTGCGGTCCGCCTTTTCCAAGCGCGACCGCTCGTTCGTGTGGTCGTCGTTGTAGCGTGGCTCATACACGGCCTTGGCAGGGATGATGCAGCGCAGCCCTTTCAGCCAGCTGTCCTTGAAGCTCGGCAAACTCGCCACCGTCTCGCTGCGCGCGTTGTACGTGTTGCGGCCGTACTTCACTTCGCGGCGCCAGGGCGGCAGCAGCCCGAAGCGCCCGGGCTCGGCCGCGCGCGTTCCGTTGACCAGGCGAATGAAAGGCGCGAGGTCGGTCGGGTACAGCTCCGGCGGCAACTCGCGCGAAAAATCGCGCTGCACATCGAAGAACGCAAGAAGCTCGTCACCGCGGGTGACCGGGATGTAGTTGGCGCACACGCGAACATCATAGAAGTGCTAGCGCGAGGCTGCTCCTGCCGCTGCCGGTAACTCTACCCGCTGAGCAAAATTTGCTTGGGCGACTTCCGAATGGGGCTGAAATCGGATACTGTATGGATATACAGTTTAACGCAGTCTCATGAATGTCGCAGCAGTACCCGAATGGCAAGACCCCGAGTCCGTAGAGGCAGCGCCGCGCCAGCGCCGTGCGGTGCTCGCGCCCGGCGAAGTGCCGCGTGGCGTGTGGAAAGGCAGCGAGTTGGGATTGCAGACATCCGCGACCACGGCGACGGGCTGGCGCGAACTGGATGCACTCCTGCCCGGCGGCGGCTGGCCGCGCCGGTCCGTCTGCGAGGTGCTGGCGCCGCAACCGGCGGTGGTCGAGTGGCGCCTGCTCGGGGGAGCGCTGCGCGAGGTGTTCGCTTCGGGTGGGCAAGTCGTCCTGATTGGTCCGCCTAAGCAGCCGCATCTGCCGGGGCTGGTCCATGACGGTGCCAACGCGCGGCAGCTGATCTGGGTCAAGGCCGATACGCCGGCGGAACGGCTGTGGGTCACGGAGCAGATGATCAAGTCCGATGCGGCGGGCGTGATCGTCGCCTGGCTGCCGCAGGCGCGGCAAGAGCAGATTCGCCGCCTGCAGGTTTGCGCGCTCGGCTGCCAGGCACCCGTGTTCCTGTGCCGGCCGGAGGCGGCCCGGTACGAATCCTCGGCGGCGCCGCTTCGCGTGCATGCGACCTACGGGCTCGATTGGGAGCTGAAGGTCGAAGTCTTCAAGCGCCGCGGTCCGGCGCTGGACACGGTGCTGCACCTGCCGTCGATTCCCGGCGGGCTGGCCGCGGTGCTCACGCCGCGGCTGCTGAAACCCAGCCGACTTCTCAACCAGCGCATGGAGACCATCGATGCTGTGGGCAGCCCTGCTCCCCGACGTCGATCCGACCGCACCCTCGCCGTCCACTGATGCGCTGGACGGCACGGCAACATGGGCACTCCAGTACACGCCTCGTGTTGCCGTGGTGGAAGCATCGGCGGTGGCGATGGAGCTGTCAGCGAGCACGCGCCTCTTCGGCGGCAAGCGGACGCTGGTCGAGCGCATCCGCAACGAAGCCGCACAGCTTGGCCTGAAAGCTCCCAGCTGGGCGCCCACCAGCCTGGCCGCGCTGGCGCTCGCACGCGCGGGCCTCACCAACGGCTTCGGCAAGCCGCTGGCGCAGGTGCTGGATGCGCTGCCGTTCATGACGCTCACCGCGGCGAACGTGCATGCAGCGACGCTGTCCCGGCTGGGATGCAAAACCTTGGGCGACGTGCGCGCGCTGCCCCGAGGCGGGCTGTCGCGGCGGTTCGATGCACAGTTGCTCGGCGCGCTCGACCAGGCGTATGGGCTGCGCCCCGAGAGCTACGCATGGGTCGTGCTGCCGGAACACTTCGCGCAGAAGCTGGAGCTGATGTCACGCGTGGAGCTGGCGCCCGCGCTTCTCTTCGGCGCGCGGCGGCTGCTGTTGCAGATGTGCGGATGGCTCGCCGCGCGCCGAAGTGGCACCGCGGCATTCACGCTGCGGTGGTGCCATGACGTGATGCGCTCCAAGAGCGCCGGTGACGGGGGCGAGCTCACCATCCGCACCGCGCAAGCGACGCGCAACATCGAACACCTGAGCCGCTTGCTGGCCGAACACCTGGCCAAGGTGCAATTGAAGGCGCCGGTCGGCGACCTCGAACTGGTGGCCGACGATGTCCACGCGCTGGAAGAGACGAGCGCCACCTTGTTGGTGGACGCCGGGCAAAACGGCAAATCATTGAATCTCGTACTCGAGCGCGTGGCCGCGCGCCTCGGACCGCAGCGCGTGCTGCGCCCCGTCCTCGCCGCCGACCACCGCATGGAGTGGATGGTGCACTGGCAACCGGCGGCTGAAGCTGCGAGGCGCAAACCTGTTGCAGCGAACGACCTGCCCCAGCCCACGTTCGTGCTGCCGCAACCGCTGAAGCTCGCGGTCAGAGGAGACCGTCCCCTGTACCAGGGGCCGTTGATGCTGCTGTCCGGCCCGCATCGAATCGAAGGTGGGTGGTGGCACCGTCTTGTCGATGGCAGCGGGGACGAGCATTCGCAAACCGTCATTCGTGACTACTGGGTCGCGTTGAGCGAACACGCCGGCGTGCTGTGGATCTTCCACACCCGGCTGGACAACGATCGCAGCGCGTGGTTCCTCCAGGGCGTCTTCGCTTGACGCGCAGCCATGATCGTTCCGCAATACGCCGAGCTCTGGTGCCTTTCCAATTTCTCCTTCCTGCGCGGGGCGAGCCGGCCGGAGGAGTTGGTCGAGCGCGCCCACGCGCTCGGCTATGCAGCGCTGGCGATCACCGACGAATGCTCCATGGCCGGTGTCGTGCGGGCCCATGTGGCCGCGAAAGAAGTCGGCCTGAAGCTGCTGATCGGCGCGCAGTTCGAAGTGCAGGGCGCCGCTCCCTTTACCCTCATCGCGCTCGCGCAGAACCTGAACGGTTACGGCAACCTGTGCGAGTTCATCACGAGCCTTCGCCGCACATCCGAAAAGGGCACTTACCGCCTCGCGTTCGAGCATGTGGAAGCAGATCGGCTGCACGATTGCCTGGTGCTGATGGCGCCCCGGCGTAGCAGCACGCCAGCGCAGTTGGAGGAACTCGCCGGGTGGGTGGCCGGGGCATTCGCCGATCGCTGCTGGATCGCGGCACTGCGCGAGCGTGTGCTCGGGGACGAGATGTGGTTGCACCGCCTGCGACTGGCCGGGGCGAGCGCCGGAGTTCCGCTGGTGGCGGCCGGCGATGTGCACATGCATGTGCGATCGCGCAAACCGCTGCAGGACGTGATGACCGCCACGCGGGTGAGCAAGCCGCTGACAGAGTGCGGCTACGCGCTGCAGCCCAACGCCGAGCGGCACCTGCGCACGCGGCTGCGCCTGGCGCAGCTCTATGGGCAAGACCTCCTCGAGGAAACCGTTCGTATCGCCGCGCGCTGTGATTTTTCGCTGGACGCGCTGCGCTACCAGTATCCCGACGAAGTCGTGCCCGCCGGCGAGACGCCATCGTCCTACCTGCGGCGCATCACCTACGAAGGGGCCGGCCGCCGGTGGCCACACGGCATGCCCGACAAGGTGCAGACGCAGATCGAGCACGAACTCTCGCTGATCGGGGAACTGCGCTACGACCACTACTTCCTTACCGTCTACGACATCGTGCGCTTTGCCCGCTCACGCCACATCCTCTGCCAGGGGCGCGGGTCCGCCGCCAACTCCGTGGTCTGTTATTGCCTGGGCGTCACCGAAGTGGACCCCGCCCGCATGAGCGTGCTGTTCGAGCGCTTCATCAGCAAGGAGCGCAACGAACCTCCCGACATCGACATCGACTTCGAGCACGAGCGGCGTGAGGAGGTCATCCAGTACCTGTACCAGAAATACGGGCGCGAGCGCGCGGCGCTGACGGCTGCGGTGATCAGCTACCGGCCCAAGTCGGCGATCCGCGATGTGGGCAAGGCCCTGGGCTTTGACCTCGCGACGGTCGATGCGCTCGCGAAGAATCATTATTGGTGGGATGGCGGACAAGTGCGTGTCGAGGGTCTTGCCGAAGTGGGGTTGTCGATGGACGAACTGCGGGTGAAGCAACTGATCGCGCTCACCGGCCAGATCCTGGGTTTTCCTCGCCACCTGTCGCAGCACGTCGGCGGATTCGTGCTCACGCGTGGGCCGCTGTGCCGCATGGTCCCGATCGAAAACGCCTCCATGGTCGATCGCACGGTGATCGAGTGGGACAAGGATGACCTTGATGCCCTCGGCCTGCTGAAGGTGGATTGCCTTGCTCTGGGCATGCTCACCGCCATTCGCAAGTCGCTGGAATTCATCGGTCTTCGCAAGGGCTATTCGCGGCAAGACGGATTACGACCTCATGTCCGCAGATCTCGCAGACCTTTTGCGGCAACAAGACTTCGCTGTTATGGCGTCTAGAAAATCCTCGCAGCAAGAAAGAGCGATTCCACTGCCGGATGGCACGCGCCACTACCTCGATACCAGTTTCCCGCTGATCGATAGCGAGGGGCAAGTCTACGGAACAGGCCGCATCTCGCATGACATTACTGATCGCAAGCATGCCGAGGCAGCCGTGACCGCGGTGAACGAGCAACTGCGCGAAGCCCATCGAAATAAAGATGAGTTTTTGGCGACGCTCGCCCACGAATTGCGCAATCCGCTCGCACCTATTCGCACGGCGGCGGAATTGATTCAGCTGCGCAATCCGGATGATGATGCGGTTCGGCGGGCCAGCGCCATCATTCAGCGCCAGACGATTCATTTGACGGGGCTCGTGAATGATCTGCTAGATGTCTCGCGGATCACAATGGGCGCAATCCAGATGCGACTTGAGACGCTCGACCTCGTCAAGGTGGCCCACCGCGCTGTCGAGGCCGTGCAGCCCCAGCTCGATGCGGCCGGATTGAGACTGGAGTTGCATACCAGCCAGCCGCCGCCGGCCGTGCGGGGCGACGCGGCCAGGCTGGGCCAGTGCATTGCGAATCTGCTGGGCAACTCCATCAAGTTCACCGCCACTGGTGGACGCATCCGTCTGAGTGTGGCCCAGGAAGGCACCATGGCGGTCGTGGAGGTCATCGACAGCGGCGCCGGCATTGCGCCCTCCAACTTGGAGCGCATCTTCGAGATGTTCGTTCAGGAGCATCCAAGCGGTTGGCTGGGAAACACCGGTTTAGGGATCGGCTTGGCCCTTACACGCAAGCTGGTGGCGCTGCATCGCGGCACCGTGCACGCTGCCAGTGGGGGGCAGGGCCAAGGCAGCACCTTCCGCATTCAGTTGCCGGCCATAGGCGCCTCGAGCACCAGCCTTGCTCGAATTGATGGCAGGGATGCGGCGAACAACGCGGCCGCGCGGGTTCTTGTGGTGGACGACAACCTAGATGCGGCGGACACGATGGGTGCCATGCTTACGATGCGCGGTTTCAGCGTCACCGTCGAATACAGCGGTGAAGCAGCCGTGCGTGCGGTGGAACAACATGGGCCCGACGCGGTGCTGTTGGACATTGGCTTGCCCGGCATTGACGGCTACGAAGCCTGCCGCCGCATCCGGCGGTCAAGCCCAGGGACGCAGCCTGTGGTGATCGCGCTAACGGGCTGGGGTCAGACCAAAGACCGAGAATTGGCAGCTGCGGCTGGCTTCGATGCGCATTTGACCAAGCCGGCCGAACCCGACCAGGTGATCGCCCTGCTCAAGCGACGACTTCCCGCGGCGGGCGGCTGAACAGAAGTCTCCTACGGCTTGCTGTCGCCGAACAGTGCGTCCAGGTGCTGCTCGAAGGCGTGGTAACCAATGCGATCGTACAACTCTTCGCGCGTTTGCATCTGGTCCACGACGCTGCGCTGATGGCCGTCCCGGCGCAGGGCGGTGTACACGGACTCGGCTGCCCGGTTCATGGCGCGGAAGGCGGAAAGCGGGTACAGCACCATGGCCACGCCGGCGCCGCGCAGCTCCGTCACCGAGAACAGCGGCGTGTTGCCGAACTCGGTGATGTTCGCCAGCAGCGGCGCGCCGACAGCGTCGGCGAACCGGCGGTACGTCTGAAGGTCGTAGGCGGCTTCGGCGAACACCGCGTCGGCGCCGGCTTCCAGGCAGGACCGGGCACGGTCAATCGCGGCGTCCACGCCTTCCACGGCAATCGCGTCAGTGCGGGCAATGATGAAGAACTGTTCGTCGGTGCGCGCGTCGACGGCGGCCTTCACGCGGTCCACCATTTCCGGCGTGGTGACCATGTCCTTGCCCGGCCGGTGGCCGCAGCGCTTGGCGCCGGCTTGGTCTTCAATGTGGCAGGCGGCGGCGCCGGCCTGGATCAAGCTCTTGACCGTGCGCGCGATGTTGAACGCGCTCGGGCCAAAGCCCGTGTCGATGTCCACCACCAGCGGAACGTCGCACACGTGGGTGATGCGGCGCGCGTCGATCAGCACGTCCTCGAGGCCGATGATGCCCAAGTCGGGCAGGCCTAGTGAGGCCGCGGACACGCCGCCACCCGACAGGTAGATCGCGCGGAAGCCCGCCCGCTTGGCAAGCAGCGCATGGTTCGCGTTGATGGCACCGACGATCTGCAGCGGGGATTCTTCGGCTAGGGCGGCGCGAAAGCGCGCGCCGGCGGAGGTGGAGTTGTTGTTCATGGGGTTTCTAGGCCGACAGGGCCGCCGGAAAAGTCAGATTCCCGACGCTGAAGAGCGCCGGTGCTTTGCCGCGCATGCGCGAGCATGGCGGGCGTCGGTTTGGCGTACAGCTGGCGGCGGCTCACGTCCAGCACGCCGGCAGTTCGGCCGCGGGCGAGAAACGCCGCGTGCTGGAACAGCACGCCCAGGGAATCCAGGACCACCGCGCCTTCCACCTGCAGCAGGCGGTGGCGCACCAAAAATTCATTGAGCACGCCATCGCCGGGAATGATCACTTCGGCGCCCAGGCGCAGCGCTTGCCGGCAAGCGGCGATGAAGCGGGTCTTGATGGAATCCAGCATCTCGCCCTCACGTTCCAGGTCGAACAAGCGCACGGCCGGCGTCATCGCCACCACGCCGGCCATCCGCCCCGCCAGCCCGTAGGAAGCGGCCAGGTCCTCGGTGAGCATCTTCTGGAAGTCGCTGATCGAGACAACCGCGAAGCGCCGCCCCAACGAGCAGGCCGTGAGCATGCACGACTCGGTCAAGCTCACCACCGGGATGTCCACCAGCGAGCGTGCCTGGTGGAGCGCCGGGTCGAAAAAGCAGCCGATCGCCAGCGCGTGGTAGCCGCTGTCCTGCGCGGCAAGCGCCGCCTCCAGCACCTGTTGCTCGTTGACCATGCGCAGACCGCCGATGCTGTTTATCTCCATCGGCGCAATATCCGGCGGGTAGGTGCCGGGGCGCAGCCCATGAACCACGACCTCGGCGTCCTGGCCCATCACAGCGCGGCCGTGCGCGCGGAGCGTCTCGCCGTATTGCGGGAAAGTCGTCAGGTCAGTGAAACTTTGGTGCCAGATCTTCATGGGTGGCCCTTGGGCATAGGCCTGGGATCGTACCGGCCGAGTACCGCACGCACATTCACAAAATGCGAAAAGAGCGTTCGCGGGCGCAGGCTGTGCACGGTGGACGGAGTTCCTACACTGCATGCATGACCCTGATGAACTCGCGCCGCGGTCGCGCTTTTGCCCGCCGATCCCTCCTCGCCCTCGGTATTGCCGTCGGCATTGCGCCCGGCTTCGCTTTCGCCCAAGACTATCCCAACAAACCGGTCCGCATGGTCGTGGGCTACCCGCCCGGGGGTTCCAACGACATTGTTGCGCGCATCATCGCGCCCCGACTCGCGGAAGCACTGGGTGTGAGCGTGGTGGTGGAGAACAAGGCCGGCGTGAGCGGGGCCATCGGCGCGGATTTCGTGGCCAAGTCGGCCCCGGACGGCCACACGCTGTTCCTTGCCAGCGCGAGCCCGGTAGTGATCACGCCCCACACGATTCCCAAGATCCCTTTCAACACGCTGACCGACTTCGCGCCGATCAACACGGTGGGCCTGACGCCGGAGGCTATCGCGGTCGCGCCTTCGCTGGGCGTGAAGAACCTCAAGGAGATGCTGGCGCTGGCTCGCACCCGGCAGGTGTCCCTGGCTTCCTCGGGCACCGGCGGCCTGCCGCACCTGACCATCGAGCTGTTGATCCAGGCCTCCAAAGGCAACATCGTCCACGTGCCGTACAAGGGTGCCGGCCCCGCAGTGAGCGACACGCTGGCCGGTCACGTCAACGGAATCGTGATGGACGTTCCGCCGCTGTTCCCTTTCATTCAGGATAAGCGCCTGCACGCCTTGGCCGTGACCAGCGCCAAGCGGGTGGAGTTCCTGCCCAACGTGCCCACCGCGCAGGAGGAACTGCCCGGGTTCAACGTCACCAACTGGGTCGGCCTGTTCGCCCCGGCCAAGACGCCGAAGCCCGTGGTCGACAAACTCAACGCCGCGCTCGGCAAAGTGGTGGCGCGCGAGGACGTGCGCGCGCAGTTGCTCAAGGTGGCCGTGGTGCCCTCGACTATGTCCAGTCCGGAGGCTTTCCAGCAGTTCGTTGCAGCCGAGTTCCACCGCTGGGGCAAGCTGGTCAAGGACAAGAACATTGTTGCTGAGTGATCCTGCCGAGTTGAGCGTGTCACTGGCACGACTGCTCGCACGTGCCAGCCTGCAGCGACGCGCCGCACTGCCCGACGCGGTGCGCCGCTCCAGTTGCCTGCGCATCGCCGATTCTGTCGGCATCGCGCTGGCCGCCGCGGCCGGCGGGGACACCGCCACGCAGGTGGTCTCGGCCATGGCTGCGGGCTCGGCCGGCGGCAGCTGCAGCATCCTGGGCCAGGCGAGGCGCGAGGCTCCCGCTGCCGCGGCCTTTGCCAACTCGGCCCTGGTGCACGTGCTGGACTTCGACGACATCCATGATGCCGCGCGTCTGCACCCCACCACCGTGACGCTGCCGGCAGCGCTGGCGGCCGCGCAACTGGTGGGCGCCTCGGGCGCCGGGGTGGTCGATGCGGTGCTGCTCGGCGATGAGCTGATGTGCCGTCTCGGCATGGCCTGTTCGCCCATCGGTACCGGCCCCGGCTCGGATTGGTTTCTCACCCAACTCTTCGGCTACTTCGGCGGCGCGCTCGCCGCCGGGCTGGTGCTCGGCCTGGATGAAGACGCCCTGGTATCGGCCTTTGGGCTGGCCTATATGCAAGCCGCGGGCGGCAAGCAGGCGGGCTTTGGCACCGGCGCCACAGCGCGCGCGATCTATCCGGCCTTTGGGGCGATGGGCGGCGTGCAGGCTTGCCTGCTGGCGCAGTCCGGCGTGCGCGGGCCCGAGGGCGCGTTCGACGGCGACGCCGGGCTCTTTCCTGTCTATCTAGGCGCTCAGCCCACCGAGGCGCAGCGCGAACTGCTGCTGGCGCCCGAGGCTTGGCATTCGAGCGCCATCCAGCTCAAGCCGTGGCCCAGCTGCCGCCTTTCGCACCCGTACGTGGCCGCCGCGCTGGCGCTGCGCCGCGACAGCGGTGGTGCCGATCCGGCCCGTATCGAGGCCCATGTCAACGCGTCGGCCGCCAAGTTGTGCCGCCCCCTGGCCAAACGCCGAAGCCCCGCCACGCTGCAGGACGCGAAGTACAGCATCCCCTGGATGATCGCGTTTGCCTTGGTGCGCGGCCGCGTGGAGCTCGCGGAACTTGGGCCGGCGGCGCTGTCCGACGAGCGCGTACTGGCCGTCGCGCAGCGGGTGGAGGTGCTGGAGACGCTGCCCGACTGCCCCGGCCATCCGCCGGCGTGCGTGCGCATGCACGCGAGCGATGGCCGTGTCTGGGAGAGCCCGCCTCTGATCGAGCGTGAGGTCGACGGCATGGACGAAGACGGCGCGCGCCGCAAGTTCGAGGACTGCATGGCCTACGCCGGTCTTAGGCCGCGGCAGGGAGCCGCCTTGTGGACGCGGCTGCTCGCGCTCGCGCGCGAGCCGGGCGTGGACTTCCTGTTCCAAGGCGGCATGCGCACCTGAGCTGCGCGTTCGCGGCGGGCGAAAAATCAATTCGGCTTTCCTGTCTTTTCGGCGCGTGCGCCGCCACGGATGATGGAGCCTTCTCCAAGGATGAAAAGATGATTGCAAACCAGGAATTCGATGTGGTCGTCGCCGGATGCGGCGTCGCCGGCCTGTCGGCGGCGGTAGCCGCAGCGGAGCAGGGTGCCCGTGTGGCGGTGCTGGAACGCGCGGCGAGCGAGGACCGGGGCGGTCAGAGCCGCTACACGGAGGCCTACTTGCGCATGAAGAGTTTGACCGAGGTGACCGACGACTTCGAGACGCACCTGGCGGAGAACGGCTCCGGCGCGATCGACCCCGAGCTGGTGCAGGACGCCGCCAGCTCACAGCCGTCGTCGCTGGCCAAGGCGCTGAGCATTGCCGATCCGAATTTGATCGAGTGTTTGGCGAACCAGGCGGGCGACACGATCGCTTGGCTACAGGGCATGGGTGTTCGGTTCGACTTCCTGCCCACGCAGTTCCTCACCAAGTCGCAGCCGCGGCTGCTGCCGGTGGGCGGCGGGGAGGCGCTGGTGGAGGCGCTGGCCGCACGTGCCGAGCAGCTGGGCGTGAAGTTTTTCTACGAGACCGCCGCGCTCGATCTGGTGCAGGATGAGAACGGTCGCGTCGCCGGCCTGAAGGTGCGCCATGGCGGCGCGCAGTCTGTGTTGCGCGGCGAGGTTGTGCTGGCCTGCGGCGGCTTCGAAGGCAATGCCGAGATGATGACCCGCTACGTGGGCCCGCGCTCGGTGTACCTGCGCCCGGTGTGCAAGGGCGCCTACTACAACCGCGGCGAGGGCATCGCCATGGCGCTGGCAGCCGGCGCCGCCGGCAGCGGCGACTTCGGCAGCTACCATGCCGAGCCGGTCGATCCGCGCTCGGGTATCGCCGAGCCGTCGATCTTCATCTTTCCGTACGGCATCCTGGTCAACCTGGAAGGACAACGCTTCACGGACGAGGCGCCCGGCACCGTGGACGCCTACTACGAGCGCGTCACCCGGCGCATCTACGAACAGCCCCAGGGCACAGCCTGGGTGGTGCTGGATGCGCGCCACCAGCGCATTCCCAACTACAAGCTCGGCATCCGCACCGACAAGCCGCCTGTGGTGGGGCAGACCGTCGCTGAACTCGCCGGCAAGATCGGTGTGCCGGCCGCTGCGCTGGAAGAGACGGTACGCCGCTACAACGCGGCGTGCGTGCCCGGCGACTGGAAGCCGCTGGAGCTGGACGGGCTCGCCACGCAAGGCCTCACGCCGGCCAAGTCCAATTGGGCGGTGCCGCTGGAGCAGGGGCCGTACCACGCGTACCCGATCATCTCGTCGAACGTATTCACCTTCGGCGGCCTGAAGATCGACCCATTGGCGCGCGTGCTGCATGGCGACGGCGAGCCGATGCCCGGCCTGTACGCGGCCGGCGAGATCGTCGGCCTGTATTACGCCAACTACACCGGCGCGACTTCGGTGCTCAAAGGGATGGTGTTCGGCCGCATCGCCGGTCGCACCGCCGCCGCCGAGCGCGCCCGGGTGGCCGCATGACGGTGCCGCAGGAGTATGCGGGCCGGGTGGCACTGGTCACCGGAGGCCAGGGCGTGATCGGTAGCGCCGTGGTGGCCGCCCTGCGCGAGCGGGGCGCCACGGCAGTGGCTGCGGACGGCTTGGCCGAGCGGCCCTGGGCGGCTGCCAGTGCGCAGGAATTGACCAGCGTGCCGGTGCGCTTGGACGTAGCCGACCCGGCCGCCAGCGCCGGCCTGGTGCAGCACATCGAGCGTGAATTCGGCGCCGTGGACCTGCTGGTCAACGTGGCGGGCGTGGTGTCCTTCGGTAGCGCTGAAGCGTTGGCGCCCAGCGAGTGGGACCGAGTGCTCGACATCAACCTCAAGGGCTCCTTCTTCGCCTGTCAGGCGGTGATGGCCGGCATGAAGCGCAAGCGCTTCGGACGGATCGTCAACATCGGCTCCGTGGTCGGCAAGAATGCCGGCAACGCGCGCCCCTGGATCGACGCGGCGGAGCAGGAGCGCGCCGGCAACGTGGTCTACGGCGTTTCCAAGGCGGGCGTGCATGCCATGACCGGCTTCCTGGCCAAGGAGCTTGCCCCGCATGGTGTGACAGTCAACGCAGTGGCACCAGGCCCGGTGGCCACCACCATGACTACTAGTTTCCCAGTGCAGCTCAGCGCCCTCATCCCGGTGGGTCGCATGGGCAGCGCCGCAGACATCACGCGCGCCGTGCTCTTTCTCGCCTCGCGCGAGGCCGGCTTCATCACCGGCGAAGTGCTCGACGTCAACGGTGGCATGTTCTGCGACTAAACAGGCCGGTCTTCCTTCAATTGTTTTCTTCAATTTTTCCCTTCAAGTAACACAGCCATGAAATCCATTTACCTGATCCTCGACATGCAGAATGACCTCGTCCACGCCGAGGGCCCGAACGGAAAATCGCCACTGGGCGAGCAGGTGCGCAGCCGCCGCGTGGTCGAGAACACAGCCGCCGCGTTGAAGAAGGCGCGTGCCGCCGGCGTCGCGGTCGGCTTCGTGCGCGTCGGCTTCTCGCCCGAGTACCAGGAATGCCCGAAGAACTCACCGGTGTTCTCCGGTGCCCCCAAGGCCGGCCTGTTCAAGCTGGGCAGCTTTGGCACGGAGATCCATCCCGACCTGGAGCAGAAAGCGGGCGACGTGCAGGTGGTCAAGCACCGTGTCAGCCCGTTCTACTCCACCACCTTGATGGCGCAACTGCGCGCCGCCGGCGTCGAGCGGATCTACTGCTCCGGCGTGTCCACCCAGGCGGTGGTACAGGCCACGGTGCGCGACGGCCATGACCGCGACTTCGAGATGGTGGTGCTGGAGGACGCCTGCTGCGCGCATTCCGAAGAGGAGCACAAGAACTCCATGGGAAGCATCGCGCGCTTCTGCCGCACGACCAGCTCGGCCGACGTCGATTTCGCGGCCTGATCCGCAGGGCCGCCATGACGATCCGAATCTGGCACCAGAGCTTCACGGTCCTGCAAGACCTGGGGGCTTACGACGCGGCGCTGAAGGCTCACTTCAAGCGCGTGGCACGTCCCGACACCGAGGTCGTCATGCACGGCATGCGCGCGGGCACGTACCCGAGCAACTACCCGGGCACCGACATCCGCCACGCGGCCGTGCAGCACCTGCATTCGATGCAGTTCATCGAGGCGGCCGTCACGGCCGAGCGCGAGGGGTTCGACGCCTACGCGATCAGCACGCTGCCCGACCCAGCGCTGCGCGAGATCCGCTCGATGCTGCGCATTCCGGTGGTGGGTTATGGGGAATCGGCCATGCTGACCTCGTGTCTGCTGGGCGCACGTTTCGCGGTCATGGTGTTCATCAGCGAGCTGACCGACCTGATCGCCGACAACGTGCGGCGCTACGGCTTGGCCGAGCGCTTCGCCGGCGTCAGCGACGTGGGCTTTCGCTTCGCCGACGTGCTGCAGGGCTTCACGGAGCCGGCGCCGCTGATCGACCGCTTCCGTGCCGCGGCGCGTGAGCGCATCGCCGCCGGTGCCGAGGTGATCATTCCCGGCGAGGCGCCGCTGTGTGTGCTGCTGGCGACGCATGGCGTCTGCGAAGTGGACGGGGTTCCGGTGCTGGATTCGCTGTCGTGCTGGGTGAAGCACGCGGAGATGCTGATTGACCTCAAGCGTCAGAGCGGCGTGCACCGTTGCCAGCGCGGCTACTACAACGAGCCTCCGGCGCCCGAGCGCGTCGACCAGCTGCTGGCCTTCTACGGCCGGGGGAACACGCGATGAACCCGATGCAGGCTCAATTGGTCATTGCCGGTGGCGGCGCCGCCGGCTTTTCGGCCGCGCTGGAGGCCGCCCGCAGCGGCGCCGACGTGCTGCTGCTGGAAAAGATGGGCGAGATCGGCGGCTCCTCCGCGATGAGCGGCGGCTGCCTGGCCTTCGCCGGAACCGACCTGCAGCGCGCGCAGGGCGTAGAGGATTCGTCCGAGCTACTCAAGCGCGACCTGATCGAGGTGGGCCAGCACCAGAACGATCCGGCGCTGGTGGACGCCTATGTGGAGCACCAGCTCGAAACCTACGAGTGGCTGCGCGCGCACGGGGTGGAGTTCAGTCCCTCGATCGATGCCTCGTCGGGTCAATCGGTGCCGCGCGTGCACACGGTCGATCCGGCCGACATGGTGCGCACGCTGGCCGCGCGCTGCCGCGACAGCGGGCGCGTGCGGGTGCTGATGTCCACCCGGGCCGTCCGCCTGCTGCGACGCGAAGAGGATGGTCCGGTCAGGGGCGTGCTGGCCGAGGGGCCGGACGGCCGACTCGAGATTCACGCTGCGGACGGCGTGCTGCTTGCCAGCGGCGGCTTCTGCCGCAACGCCGAGATGGTCAATCAGTTCGCGCCGCACTATGCCGAGGCGGTGTTCGTGGGCGGCGAGGGCAACGTCGGCGACGGACTGCGGATGGCGTGGAGGCTGGGCGCCGACTTGCGCGACATGGCCTACATCAAGGGCACCTTCGGCAAGCACCCGACGGACACCCACAACAACCACAGCTGCCTCGCGGTCTACAAGGGCGCAATTGCCGTGAACCAGGAAGGCCGGCGCTTCGTCGATGAATCCGTGTCGTACAAGCTGCTGGGTGACGCGGTGATGGCCCAGCCCTACCACACCGGCTACCAGATCTTCGACCAGCCGATCTTCGAGAGCGGCGACGACCGGGTCCGCATCCTCGACTTCAATCGGCGCATGGAAGAGGGGCTGATCATCAAGGCCGACACGCTGGAGGCCCTGGCGCGTCAGATCGAGGTGCCATGCGAGGTGCTGCGCGAAACGCTGGAGCGCTACAACCTAGCGGTGGACGACGGCCACGACCCGGAGTTCGGCCGCACCGCGCTGGTTCACAAGCACGGTGCCCTGCGCCGCATCGGGCAAGGACCGTTCTACGCCTACCCGTCGACCGCGGCGGTGTTCGGCACCTACTGCGGGGTGCGCGTGGATCCGGGTATGCGCGTAATCGACGTCTTCGGTCAGCCTATCGAAGGGCTGTATGCGGCAGGCGAGATGGTGGGCGGCTTTCACGGCGGCGCGTACATGACGGGCTCCGCACTGGGCAAGGCGTTGGTGTTTGGCCGGCTGGCGGCGCGCAGCGTAGTGCGCGAAGCAGCCGCGACCGCGTAAGGGCCGGCAGCGGGCTTGCCGCTGCCGCGCGGGGCTAGCGCTTGCCCAGCGCCTTCACGGCCACCGGTGTCTGCGTGCTGGGCCGACGCTCCTGATCGATTACCTCGAACAGGAACTCGATAAATGCGCGCACCTTCACCGAATTGGCGCGGGTTTTTGGCGTGACCAGGAAGAAGGTCTTCTTGGGCATCTGCCACTCGGGGTAGACCTGCACCAGTGAGCCGGCGTCGAGCTTGCGATTGACGAATAGGTCCAGCGTGCAAGCCAGGCCCACGCCGCCCTCGGCGGCCATCAGCACGGCATCGCTGCTGTTGAAATGCAGCGGCCCTTGCGGACGCAGCTCCAGTTTCTCGTCTGCGTTCGTGAGGCGCCATGTGTTGGGGTGGTGCCGCTCCTCCGGCAGGATGCCCAGGCACAGCCGCGGATCGAGCTGCGCAGGGTGCGGCGGCAGCGTGGCCGCGAGCTCCGGCGCGCAGCAGATGACGTAGGGACTTTCGTAAAGCGGCCGCGCCACCAGGTCGGCGTCTTCGACGTGGTCCATGCGAATGGCCACATCGATGGCGCGCTCAATCAGGTGGTGCGGCTGGTTGGTGAGCGTCACCGCGGCGGAGATGTCGGGGTAGCGCTTGGCAAACTCCGGCAGCGCCGGGCACAGCAGTGCGTGCCCCAGCGAGATCGGCGTCTCGACGTGCAGCCAGCCGCGCAGCTCGCCCATGCGGGTTCGCACTTCCTCCTCGGTCTGCGCCAGCGACTGCAGCAGCTCGCGCGCGCGCGGCAAGTACAGCTGGCCCTCTTCGGTCAGGCGCAGGCGCCGGGTGTCGCGGTGGATCAGCGTGACGTTGAGATGCTTTTCCAGGTTGCGCACGCAGGTCGTGACCGTGGCATTTGCCAAGTCCAGCGATTCGGCCGCGCGCGAGAAGCTGCCGCACTCGGCAACGCGGACGAAGACCTCCATGGCCCAGAGCTTGTCGATCGCAGACCTCTTCCTGATGAAAGGGTGAACGGTCATTCTAGGTCACGAGTTCGGGGGCAGAGTCAAAGCATGGCGGCCAGCTCCGGCACCGCCTGGAACAAATCCGCCTCCAGCCCATAATCGGCGACGCTGAAGATCGGCGCTTCCGGGTCCTTGTTGATCGCAACGATCACCTTGGAGTCCTTCATGCCCGCCAGATGCTGGATGGCGCCGGAGATTCCGGCGGCGATGTAGAGCTGCGGCGCCACGATCTTGCCGGTCTGGCCGACCTGCCAGTCGTTGGGGGCGTAGCCGGCGTCCACTGCCGCGCGGCTTGCGCCCAGCGCGGCGCCCAGCTTGTCGGCCAGCGGGGTCATCACTTCGTTGAACTTTTCACTCGATCCCAGCGCCCGGCCCCCCGACACGATTACTTTCGCGGCCGTCAACTCAGGGCGGTTGCTCATGGCGATCTCCTCGCCGAGGAAGCGGCTCTTGCCGTTGTCGGCCACCGCCGGTGCCGTTTCAATGCTGGCGCTGCCGCCGGTGGGGGGCGCGGCGTCGAAGCCGGTGGCGCGCACGGTGATGGCCTTGAGCTTGTCGCCGCTTTGCACGGTGGCGATGGCGTTGCCGGCGTAGATCGGCCGCTCGAAGGTGTCGGGGCTGTGCACTTTGGTGATCTCGGAGATCTGCGCCACGTCCAGCTTGGCCGCCACCCGCGGGGCGATGTTCTTGCCGCCGGCGGTCGCCGGGAACAGGATGTGGCTGTAATTTCCGGCGACGGCAAGCACCTGGGCCGCCACGTTCTCGGCCAGGCCGTGCTCGAAGTGGGCGCCTTCGACGTGAATGACCTTGTCCACGCCGGCGATCCGGGCCGCGGCCTGGGCTGCTTCACCGGCGTTGTGGCCGGCCACCAGCACGTGCACTTCGCCGGAACAGGCCGCCGCCGCGGTGACAGTGTTGAAGGTCGCGCCACGAATGGAGGTGTTGTTGTGTTCGGCCACGACCAATGCGATGTTTGCCATTCAGATCACCTTCGCTTCGTTCTTGAGTTTGCTTACCAGGGTAGCCACGTCGGGCACCTTCACGCCGGTGCCGCGCTTGGGCGGCTCGCTGACTTTCAGGGTCTTGAGCCTGGGCGTCACGTCCACGCCCAAGTCGGCCGGGGTAAGAATCTCCAGCGGCCTTTTCTTGGCTTTCATGATGTTGGGCAGGGTGACGTAGCGCGGCTCATTCAGGCGCAGGTCGGTGGTGATCACCGCCGGCAGCGTCAACTCCAGCGTCTCCAGGCCGCCGTCCACTTCGCGGGTCACGCGAGCCTTGTCACCGTTGATCTCGACTTTGCTGGCGAAGGTGGCTTGCGGCAGGTCGGCCAGCGCAGCCAGCATCTGACCGGTCTGGTTGGCGTCGTCATCGATCGCCTGTTTGCCCAGGATCACCAGGCCGGGCTGTTCCCTAGCCACCAGCGCGTTCAGGATCTTGGCCACGGCCAGCGGCTGCAGTTCTTCGTCGGTCTGAAGCAGGATGGCGCGGTCGGCGCCGATGGCCATGGCGGTGCGCAGGGTCTCCTGGCACTGGGCCACGCCGCAGGAGACGGCGATCACTTCCTTGGCCACGCCAGTTTCTTTCAGTCGCACCGCCTCTTCCACGCCGATCTCGTCGAACGGGTTCATGCTCATCTTCACATTGGCGATGTCCACACCCGTGTTGTCCGACTTGATCCGGACCTTCACGTTGTAGTCCACCACCCGCTTCACGGCGACAAGGATCTTCATGGGTTCTGTCCGCTTTCAGTTTCAGGGTTCATTGAGGTTGCAGTTTTTGCACTACCAGGGGCAGCAACTCGCGCCAGTCGGCTACCACCCCGACTTCCGCCACGCGGAAGACCGGTGCATCCACATCTTTGTTGAGCGCGACGACTCGGGTCGTGGTGGCGATGCCGGCCAAGTGTTGCGGCGTGCCGGAGATGCCCACCGCGAAGTAGATTCGCGGCGTGACGAACTTGCCCGACACACCGACTTGACGGGCCACCGGCACCCAGCCTGCATCGACCGCAGGCAGGCTGCCGCCAAGTGCTCCTCCCAGGTGCTGCGCCAGTTGAGTCAGCAACTCGAATCCCTCTGGCCCGCCGATGCCGCGCCCGCCGCTGACCACCAGGCGGGCTCCTTCCAGTCGGGCCTGCTGGTCGGCGCTGGGTAGTATTTCCACTTCGAACGTCGGCGGAGTGTTGACATCGACATCCAAGCGGCGGACTCCGTCGGCAGGCAACGAGTGCAGCGCGGCGGAGCTCGCTTCGGCGCGCCAGGTGGCGCAGCACACGGGCGTGTCGCAGCGAACCTCGACACTCAACCGCCCTCCGAAGGCGAGCCGCTTCGCGACCACCGCATCGCCGTCCAGCTTCAGCTCGCTGCAACGTCCCAGGGCGCTGCCGTCCAGCACGGCGGCAATCAGGGCGGCCGTGTGCTCGGACAGCGTGGCGGCGGGGACCATGATCAGGCGTGCGCGCTGGGTGCGCAGGTCTTCGCAGCTGAGCGCCTGCCGCACCAGCTCAGCCATCATCTCGGCGCAGGCGTCGGCGGTGGCGTGCGGACTCACCACCTCCCACCAGCGCACCTGCGGATCGCTCAACCGCGCAGGGACTTGGCCCGCGGACGGCATCAGTTGCAGGATATCCACCATCTCGCCATCAGCGGCCCGGCGCATGGCGCATGCGGCAGCAATGGCGTTGTCATGTGCCTCCCGCTCATCCGGCGCGAAGGGAAGCACGAGGGTAATTGCGCGCGCATTCACGTCGCTACTCCTTCGCCGCGCAGCACGGCGGCCAACGCGCTGGCTTGCTCTTCCAGGCTGCCGGTCAGCATGCGGCAGGCGGCGGCACGACGCGGCGCCTCTGCAAGCGCCATGCCCTCGCAACGCAGAATGGCCGGCGCATCGCCCCGCGCCAGCGCGCCGATCTGCAACTTGCGTGCCGCCATCACATTTTTCAGCAAGGGATGACGCAGCTTGTTGCGCGCGTCGTTGGTCACTGAGAGCAGGGCGGGACCCTCCAGGCGCACGCGCTCCAGCGCTGCGCCGCGCTGACGGGTGGCGCGTAGCTGCTGGTCGTGGACATCTACTCCAAGCGTGAGTGCCACGTGCGGCAGCTTCAGCGCGCGCGCCAGCAAGCTGGACACCGTTCCGTCGTCCCAGTCGCCGAACTCGCGGCCAGTGAGCACCAGCGCTGCCTGCTGCGCCAACGGCGCCACCGCGTCCGCCAGGAGCCTCGCGCAGGTGCCGGTGTCCCACGCGGGGCTGCCGCCAGGCGTAAGCCGCTGCACGCTGTCGAGCCGCCACTCAGCGACCTTGCGCGCCAGGGCCTCGGGGGCCGCCACGACAGCGGCAATGGTGGTGTCCGCCTCGGCGTCGCGCAATTGCAGCGCGAGCTCGAGCGCGGCTTCGTCGAAGGGGCTGAGCACCGCGTGGCGCGACGCGTGCGCCTCCAGGCCAGCGGGGTCGACAGGTGATGGTAGCGGCCACTTGGGATCGGCGACGCCCGAGATGAGGACGAGGACATGCATGGGGCGCACTGTGTCCCGGCGAGAGCACTTCGGCAATGAGGCCGGCGCGAAAACTCATTTCAGGGTTTCCGCCGGACAGTCCTGCCAAGCAGCAAGTTAGGGATTTCCCCGGAGTTGCTTTGGTTCGGCCGAATGGAGCTTTCGTTTCGGACGGGCTGTGCAACAGAGGAGTGCTGCCTAGACTGCCTCGCATGAATACATTACCTTTCCGAACCGCGCGGCGCTTGCTGCTGGCGCTCGCGGCTTCGTTCTGCGTCAGCGGCGTGTCCGCACAGCAGCCCCTGCGCATCATCCTTGGCTACCCGCCCGGCGGCTCCACCGACATCGTTGCCCGCATCTTGCAGCCGCGCCTGAATGCCGAGCTTGGCGTGCCGGTGATTGTGGAGAGCAAGGTTGGCGCCAACGGTACCATCGGAGTCGATGCGGTTGCCAAGGCCGCACCCGACGGCAACACTGTATTGCTGATCACCTCAAGCCCGCTGGTCGTGGTGCCGCACGTGCAGAAGACGCCCTACGACACGCTGCGCGACCTCGCGCCCATCAGCCTGCTCGGGCAGACGCCCGAAGCCCTCGGCGTGCATCCCTCGTCGCCTGCCGCCAATCTGCAGCAGTTCCTGGACCGCGCCAAGCGTGAGGACCTGCGCCTGGCCTCTTCCGGCAACGGAGGCCTGCCCCACCTGACCATCGAGCTGCTTAAATCCAGCACCGGTGGCCGCGTGATCCACGTTCCGTACAAGGGTGGCGGCCCGGCGATCAACGATGCGATGGCGGGGCACGTCGACGGCGTGGTGATGGACTTGTCCGCGCTTTTGCCGCACTTCAAGTCGGGCAAGCTGCGCCCGCTGGTGGTAACTGCCCCACAGCGCGATCCCTTCTTGCCCGAGGTGCCGAGTGCGCGCGAAGCCGGGCTGGGCGCGTTCGAGGCCGTCAACTGGATGGGTGTCTACGCGCCGGCCAACACGCCTGCGCCTGTGGTGAAGCGCCTGCACAAGGCCATGCTCAAGATCATGGCGGAGCCCGATACGGTGCAGAAGCTGCGCAACGTAGCGCTCCAGCCGGTGACCTCGGCCAGCCCTGCGGAGTTCTCGAGGTTCGTGGCTTCCGAGTACACGCGCTGGGGCAAGGTGGCGAAAGACGCGGGGTTGCGCAGTGAATAGCTTGGTGAGTGACGATGCCGGCGCAGCGCCGCCGGCGGACGTGATCGTCGTCGGCGGCGGCAATGCGGCCATGTGCGCGGCCATCTCGGCAGCCGAGGCCGGGGCCCGCGTGCTGGTGCTGGAGCGGGCTCCGCGCGACGCGCGCGGCGGCAACTCCGCTTACACCGGCGCGGCTTTTCGCGTGGTGTACGACGGCGTTGAAGACATGAAGCGACTGGTGCCGGACCTCACACCCGGGGACCTGGAGCGCAGCGATTTTGGTTCGTACACCGCTTCGCAGTATTTCGACGAGCTGATCCAGATGAGCAACTACCGCGCCGACGGTGATCTGGTGTCGACGCTGGTGGACGGCAGCCTGGACACGCTGCTGTGGATGCGCACCCATGGCGTGCGCTTCATCCCGATCCACGGCCGGCAGTCTTTCGTGGTGGACGGCAAGCATCGCTTCTGGGGCGGCCTGACCATCGAGGTATCAGGGGGCGGTGCGGGGTTGATGGACACGCTCTTCACGCGCGCGGAGCGGTTGGGCGTGCAAGCGCGCTACGACCACAAGGTCACGGAGCTGTTGTGGCACGAAGGCCGGGCCGCGGGCGTGGTTGCCATGCACGATGGCCGCCGGTTGGAGATTGGATCGCGCGCGGTGGTGCTGGCGGCGGGCGGCTTTCACGCCAACACCGAGTGGCGGGCACGCTACCTCGGCCAGAACTGGGACATGGCCAAGCCGCGTGGGTCGCGCTACAACACGGGACTGGCCATCAGTGCCGCGCTGGCACAAGGCGCGCGCGCGGCTGGGCACTGGTCGGGCTGCCACAGCGTGTTCTACGATGCGAACGCGCCGGAGTTCGGCGACCCGGCACTGCTGAACCAGCAAAAGAACTACTTCTCGCTCGGCATCGTGGTCAACACGCTCGGCGAACGCTTTGTCGATGAGGGCCTGAACTTTCGCAACTACACCTATTCGGGCATGGGCGCGGAAATTCTCAAGCAGCCGGGCGGGCGTGGCTGGCAGCTGTTCGACGCCACCACGGCGGCGCTGCTGCCAGACGAATACCGCGTTCGCCATGCCACCCGTATCCACGCAGACACCGTGGAGGAGCTGGTTGCCAAGCTGGACGGCGTCGACCGTGCGCGGCTGCTGCAAACCGTGCGCGAATTCAACGCCGCCGTCGACCGCGAGGTGCCGTACAACCCGGCGGTGCTGGATGGCCGGCGCACCCGTGGGCTCGCGGTGGACAAGACCAACTGGGCGATGCCCATGGTGCAGGGACCGTTCGTGGCCTACGAGGTGAGCTGCGGCATCACCTGCACCTATGGCGGGCTTGGTATCACGCCGCTCGCCGAGGTGGTGTCGGAGGAAGGGCCGGCAATGCCGGGACTCTATGCCGCAGGAGAGATGGTGGGCGGCCTTTACTACGGCAAGTACCCGGGCGGCGCCGGCCTGACGGCCGGCTCGGTTTTCGGCCGCATCGCAGGACGCGAGGCGGCGCGCATCGCGGCGAAGTGAGGGATGAGTGGCGGCATGCACAGCCCCGCCCGCCTGCTTTTGCTTTAATGTTCGGCGCGGGAGGCTGCTCCCGGCGGGCACGGTTTTCCCCCTGGCTCGCATGCTCTACTGTTATGAGGCTGACTCAGGACAACCAAAATGCCGATGCTGACTCGAACTACATTCAATTCAGCACTGGTCGCCGCATTGCTGGGCTTGTCGTTGGATGCGATCGCCCAAGCAGACCGGCCCATCAAGTTCCTGGTGGGCTTCGCGCCGGGCGGATCGACCGATACGGTCGCGCGAGTGCTGGCGGACAACATGGCGCGGATATTGAAGCAGCCCGTCATTGTTGAAAACAAACCAGGTGCGGGTGGGCGCCTCGCCGCGCAGGCGCTCAAGGCCAGCGCGTCCCATGGATCGACCTACATGATCGCGCCCAATGGAACGCCGATCTTCCAGACCTTGCTGTATTCCCCAGAGGTCCTGAAATACGACATGCTGCGGGACTTCACGCCCATGGGCGTGCTCGTGTCCTATCCGCTGGCGCTCGTCGTCGGCCAACAGGCTCAGGTCAACAGCGTGCGGGAGTATGTTGCATGGCTCCACGCAGATCCGAAGCGCCGCACCTTCGGCTCCGCCGGGGCGGGCGGTCACACGCATTTTTCGGGGATTCAGTTCGGCAAGGCCATCGGCACCGAATTGCAAGTGGTTGCGTACCGCGGCAACAGCGCCATCGTCACTGATTTGCTTGGTGGACAGTTGCCCGCAGCCGTCATGGCGGCGAGTGACGTTATTGGCTATCACAAGAATGGCAAAGTCAAGTTGCTGGGTGTGTTCGGCCGCAATCGCTCGCCTGTCTTGCCCGACGTTCCAACTTTGCGGGAGCAAGGTATTGCCTTCGACGCGGGCGACGCCTGGATCGGAATGTGGGCTCGCGCCGGCACCAGCAAGGCAGAGATCGATCGGGTACAAGACGCCGTGAAGCAGGTCCTGCAGATGCCCAAGGTGCGGGACTTGCTTCAGACCAGGGCTGCGCTTACCCCTGACTTCCGTACTGCTGCACAGATGGATGCCTTGCAACGCAACGAACTGGCGTACTGGGCTCCGATCATCAAGGCCACCGGCTTCAAGCCCGATCGCTGACTTTCGCCATTGCTACACGGCGAGATGACAGGGCTGCGCGCGCCCTGTCGTGACCGGGCGCGCCCCAAGCGCTGTAAATCTTTGTTGCGGCGCTGCGTCCGTGCCCGCACCCACTCTCCCCTAACGCCGTACGGCAAGCCTTTCGGAGGCTCGCCGCTACACGGATGAGCGCATCGGACCAGTGCATGGGTTAAGGGTAATCACTAATTCGATGGGCCGGCAAGTTAGCTAGCATTGGCTCTAAATATGAGTCACGCTCCAAATTTAGTACGGGTTCTGGATACTGGCCCGGCCGCGTCGGCACCAACAACACAACCCGGATCTTTCATCCATGTACCAGGCTGACGTGATCAGGCCGGAACCCGGTTCCGTTTCTCAGACCAACGCAACCGAGGCGGCTGTGCCTCGCGTGCCCGCCGCTTTGCTTTCCGTGAAGGGGCTCGGCGTGCAGTTTTCCTCGGAAGACGGTGCGGTGCGCGTGCTCACAGGCGTGAACCTGGACGTGAACAAAGGCGAGATTGTCGCGGTGGTGGGCGAGTCGGGTTCGGGCAAGTCGGTGACCGCGCTGTCCATCATGGGCCTGCTTCCCGGCATTGCCCGTGTCACCGAAGGCAGCGTCACCTTCGACGGCGTCGACCTGCTCAAGCTCGACGAACCCTCCATGCGGGCGCTTCGCGGCAGTCGCATCGGCATGATTTTCCAGGACCCGATGACGGCGCTGAATCCGGTGATGACCATCGGCCAGCAGTTGATCGAGCCACTGCTGATTCACATGAAGCTGACTCCTCAGGCGGCTGAGGATCGTGCCATCGAGTTGCTGACGCTGGTGGGGATTCCCGACGCACGCTCGCGGCTGTCGCAGTACCCGCACCAGTTCTCCGGCGGCATGCGCCAGCGCGTCATGATCGCCATCGGGCTTGCCTGCGGGCCGCAGCTGCTGATCGCCGACGAGCCGACCACCGCGCTCGACGTGACGATCCAGGCGCAGATCCTCGAGTTGATGAAGGATCTGTGCAAGCGCCTGGGCGTGGCGTTGATCATCATCACGCACAACCTGGGCATCGTCTCGCGCTACGCCGACCGCGTGCTGATCATGTACGCCGGCCGGTTAATGGAGCAGGGGCCGGCAGACGCCGTGTTCAGCCGTCCCCGCCATCTGTACACCGCGGGTCTGCTTTCGTCCGTACCGCGCCTGGCCGGCGCGCTGACCGACCGCCTGGAGGCGATCGAAGGGCTGCCGCCCAATCCACGAAACGTGCCGCCCGGTTGCCCTTTCGCGCCGCGCTGTCCGCACGCCATTGCGGCATGCAAGGGATCGCTGGCGCTGATGCGCACCGATGTCGGCACGGAGTCGGCTTGCGTGCGCATGCAGGACATGGCGGATGGCAGGATCCATTGGCAGCATTCGGGCGCCGTCGTCCCACTGCAGGTTCGCGCCGTCCAGCAATCGGATGTCCCCGTGCACCCCTATGTCGTGGAGGTCGACGGACTGGAGAAGAGCTACTTCGTGAAGTCCGGCATGTTCGGCAAGCGAGTGGAGATCAAGGCTGTGCGCGACGTGAGCCTGACCATCGGCCCGCAAGAGACCCTGGGTCTGGTGGGTGAATCTGGCTGCGGCAAGTCGACGCTCGGCAAGCTGCTGCTGCGTCTCGAAGAGCCCACGGCAGGCCGCGTCATGTTCGGTCACCAGGACATCACCCACCTTGGTGACGCAGCGCTGCGGCCATTCCGGCGCCACACGCAGGTCGTGTTCCAGGATCCGTATTCGTCCCTTAACCCGCACCAGCGGATCGGCGAAATCGTTGCCGAACCGATGCGCGTGCACGGTATCGCCAAGAATCGACGTGCTGCCGAGGAAGCGGCAGAAAAGCTGCTGCTCGATGTCGGACTGCGCACGGACCTGATGCAGCGCTTTCCGCACCAGTTGTCCGGCGGTCAGCGGCAGCGGGTGGGAATTGCCCGGGCGCTCGCCATGGACCCCACGTTCATTGTTTGCGACGAGGCCGTTTCCGCGCTGGACGTGTCCATCCAGGCACAGGTGGTCAATCTGCTGGCCGACTTGCAGCGCACACGCCGCCTGTCGTACCTGTTCATCGCGCACGATCTCGCCGTCGTGCGCCAGATCGCGACCCGCGTGATGGTCATGTACCTGGGCCGCGTGGTGGAGGTGGCGGACCGCGACGAGTTCTATGCGAATCCGCTGCATCCCTACACCCAGATGCTGATGGCTGCCGTGCCCAGCCCCGACGACGACGCCCGCAAGACGCCGCATGTCATCGCCATCCGCGGAGAGCCGCCCAGCCCATCCGCACCGCCGTCGGGTTGCGCTTTCCGCACCCGCTGCCCCGTGGTGATGCCGGAGTGCTCGAACGTGGTGCCCGAATTGCGCGAGGTCCGTCCGGGCCACCGCGTTGCCTGCCTTCGCTGCCAATAAGGCACAACACCATGATCCAGCTTCTCATTCGTCGATTTTCCCAGCTGATCGTTACGCTGTTCGGCGTTGCCACACTGATCTTTTTCATGCTGCGGGTGCTGCCCGGCGACCCGGTGGAATTCAAGTACACCCACGAGGGCGGCACCATTTCGGCCGCGGCGCTGCAACACGAGCGCGCGCGCTTCGGCTACGACAAGCCGCTGTCGCAGCAGTACGTTTCGTGGATCGTCGGGCTCACGCGCCTGGACCTGGGCGTCTCCTTGTGGAGCGAGCGGCCCATCACACAGGAAATCGCCAGCCGCTTCGGGGTGACGATCCAGATCGCTTTTGCCGCCATGATCATCGGCACGCTCATCGCGCTGCCACTCGGCATTGGGGCGGCGCTTACCCGCGGCACCTGGCTCGACCAATTGATCCGCGTGCTCACGGTGTCCGGGCTCTCGGTGCCCGGATTCTGGCTTGGCATGGTGGTGCTGCTGTCGCTGCTTTCGGTTTTCGGGTGGATTCCGTCCATCGAAAAAGCGAGCTTCACCGCGCAGCCGATGGAATATCTGGCACAGCTCTTTTTCCCCGCGCTCGTGGTCGGCTGGCGGCTGTCTTCGGTGAACGCCCGGCTGCTGCGCTCGTCACTGCTGGAGGTGCTGAGCGAGGACTACGTGCGCACAGCGCGTTCCAAGGGCGTGTCGCCGCGCCGCGTTGTCTGGCGCCATGCCTTGTCCAACGCGCTCTTGCCGGCCGTTACCGTGATGGGAATCGAGTTCGCGGGCCTTTTGAGCGGGCTGGTCGTGACAGAGCAGGTGTTCAACATCAACGGCATCGGCCGCTTGCTGATACAGGCCGTGTCGTTCAGCGACCTGGCACTGATCCAGGGACTGGTCATGCTCTTCGCGCTGATTTATGTCTTGGCCAACTTCACGGTCGACATCGTCTATGCATTCCTCGACCCCCGAATTCGCGTCCGCTAATCGATCCAGCGCAATGAATACTTCTGCCTCTACAGTCATCGTGGCTCCTGCTCCGGCCCGTCGTAGCCCAATGGGCCGTGCGCTCAAGCGCTTCGCGCGCACCCAGCCGCTCGGCCTACTGGGACTGTTCATCATCGTCGGCCTTCTGATTGTCGGCGCCTTCGCCGATCAAGTCGCCCCGTACGACCCGCTGGCCACGCAGTTCGACGCGCTGGTTCAGGCACCCAGCGCAGCGCACTGGTTCGGCACCGACGGGTACGGCCGGGACATCTTCTCGCGGGTACTGCACGGCGCGCGTCCGGCACTCATGCTCGGCATCACCACGGCGCTGCTCGGATCCATCATCGGCGGCGCCATTGGCGTCACCTCCGCGTACTTCGGCGGCCGGGTGGACGCCGTCATGCAACGCGTCAACGACATCCTGCTCGCCGTGCCCCTGATCGTGGCGGCACTCGTCGTCGTAGCGGTACTGGGGCGCAACGAAAAATTCGGCATCGACATCAACTTGCTGATCGCGATCACGCTGCCCTACGTGCCGGTGATGGCGCGCGTCATGCGCGGCGCCGCGTTGACGGTGCGCGAGTTGCCTTACATCGACGCCGCGCGCGCGCTCGGGTTCTCGCATCTCCGGATCATCTTCGGTCATATGGTGCCCAACCTCATTTCACCCTGGCTCGTGATGCTGAGCGCCTTCACCGCCCAGACCATCCTGCTGGAGGCTTCGCTCTCCTACCTGGGTCTTGGCGTCGCCGAGCCGGCGCCCGCCTGGGGCCTGATGCTTTCGGGCGTGAGCATGGAAGTTTTCTCGTCGGCTCCCTGGGTCGTCATCTTTCCGGGTCTGGCGATCAGCGTCGCCGTCTTTTCCTTCAGCCTTCTCGGCGACGCGCTTCGCGATGCGCTCGACCCCAAGTTCAACCGCTGATCCACGCCAAGAAAAACAACATGAGCAAGATGACGTTACGCCGTTGCGCACAGATGACCGCTCTTGCGGCCGGCCTGTCCTGGGCGGGTGCCGCGAGCGCTCAGCCCGCCGAAAAACCGGTACAGGGCGGTACCCTGGTGTATCCGGTGCACGTCGGCGAACCCAGCACCTTCGATTGCCATGCCGCCGCTTCGCCCAACGTGATGTGGCGCGTCGCGCCGCATTACTCGTCGCTGCTGCGGATTGACCCCGATAAGTACCCGGAGGTCGAGGGCGACCTCGCCGCGACCTGGAAAGTTTCCCCCGACGGCCTGAGCTACGAATTCAAGCTGCGTCCCAATGTGAAGTTCCACGACGGATCGGCGCTCACCGCGACCGACGTCAAGGTGAGCTACGACCGCATGCGGGCCCCGCCGGTGGGGGTGGTCTCGTTGCGCAAGGGCATGCTGGAAGACATCAAGTCGATCGACACGCCCGACGCATCGACCGTGATCTTCAGGTTGTCGCAGCCCAACGCCGCGATGCTGCAGCTGCTCGCCATGCCCTATGCCTGCGTCTATTCCGCCAAGTTGCTGGCTGAGGACCCAAGCTACCCTGGCAAGAAGGTGATGGGGTCGGGGCCTTTCAGGTTCGTGCGCTACCAGCCGGGATCGGAGTGGGTCGGAGAGCGCTTCGATGGTTACTTCGACACGCCCAAACCTTACCTGGACGGCTTTCGCGCGCTCTCCGTGAGTGCCACGGCCGCCATCAATTCGGTGGTTGCCGGCCAAGTGTCCTACAGCCTGCGCGGCCTCACCGACAACGAGGTCGAGCGCGTCAAGGCAGCTCGCGGCGACAAGGTCAGCATCGTGGGTCGCACGATGTCGACCGGCGTGCACACCTGGATCGCCGTCAACACGCAGAAGCCGCCGCTCAACGACCTGCGCGTGCGCCGTGCGCTGCTGCTGGCCATGGACCGTTGGTCCGGCTCCAAGGCCATGGAGCAGCTCACTGCACTGCACCTGATGGGCGGCATGCTGCGCCCGGGTTCGCCATTCGCGCGCAGCACGGCTGAACTTGAAAACTTGCCGGGTTTCAGCCGGGACATCGCCGCGTCGCGTGTCGAAGCGCGCCGCCTGCTGGCCGAGGCAGGGCACCCCAACCTGAAGCTCACGTTTTTGAATCGCCAGGAGTACCCCTTCTTCGGCGTGTTTCTGGCCGACCAGCTGCGTCAGGTCGGTGTGACCGTGGACCACCAGATGGGCGCTGCGCCCCAGGTGATCCCGCGCAAGGCCTCTGGTGACTACGACCTCGTCCTGGACTCGCCCCCCGAGTACCTCGACGACCCGACCGTGCAGTTGTCGGTGTTCCTGCCGCACAAGAACAATCCCACCAATTTCTCCCGCAGCAATGACGAGAAACTGAGCGTCCTGTTCCAGGCACAGAAATCTGAGCTGGACCCCAAGGTTCGCCGTGCCCGCGTTCTTGCACTCGAGTCCTACATCCTGAGCCAGGCCTACGTGCTGCCGCTGTACTGGCAGAACTGGACCCGCGCCATTTCGACGGACGTGCGCGGCGTCGGCGAGTTGCCGTCGAACTTCCTGAAGATCGACCTGGCCGACGTGTGGCTGACCCAGGGCGGCAAGAAGTGAGCATCTTAATGAGCCGCTCCTCGCCGTCCCTGCTACACCGTTGCTTGCTGGCCTGCGTGGTTCTCGGCGCGGTGATCCCTGTCGACGCCATGGCCCAGCCGGCCGTCAAGCCAACGCGCGGTGGCACGCTCGTCTACCCCGTCCACATGGGTGAGCCGAGCACGCTCGATTGCCATGCGGGCAACCAATCGCTCGCCTTTCGCGTCTCGCCGCACTATTCGTCGCTGCTGAAGATCGACGTCGACAACTACCCCGAGGTGCGCGGCGACCTGGCCCGCAGCTGGAAGGTCTCCCCCGATGGCCTGGCCTACACGTTCAACCTGCACCCGAGCGTCAAGTTCCACGATGGCTCGCGCATGACCGCGGCCGACGTCAAGGCCAGCTACGACCGCATGCGCGCCCCGCCCACGGGCGTGGTGTCCCTGCGCAAGGCGATGTTCGAGGACATTGCCTCCATTGAGACACCGGATGCGTCGACCGTCGTGATCCGCCTCAAGGAGGCGAACGCGGCGATGCTGAAGCTGCTGGCCATGCCTTACGCCTGCGTGTATTCGGCCAAGTTGATGGCTTCGGACCCGTCATACCCTTCCAAGCGCGTGATGGGCACCGGACCGTTCAAGATGATCCGCTACGCGGCGGGCAGCGAGTGGGTCGGCGAGCGTTTCGACGGCTACTTCAAGCCGAACCAACCTTACATCGACGGCTTCAGGGCGTTGTCCACGTCCGGCGCGGCGACAACCAACGCGGTGCTGTCTGGGCAGGTCCATTACAACGTGCGCGGCCTCACACAGTCGGAGGTCGAACGGGTGCGTGCCAGCCGTGGCAGCAAGGTACGGATCGTCGGGGGCGAGACCTCTACCGGCTTGCTCCAGGTCATTTCGGTCAACACACGCCGCCCGCCGCTGGACGATGCCCGGGTGCGGCGCGCGCTCACGCTCGCGATCGACCGCCGCACAGGGTCCAGCACCATGGAGCGGTTCACCGCCATTCACTTGTGGGGCGGACTCAGTCGGCCGGGCTCCGGCTACGCCCGCAGCCCCGCGGAACTCGAGTCGCTGCCCGGCTTCGGCCGCGACATCGAGGCCTCGCGCCGCGAAGCAAAACGGCTCCTTGCAGAGGCCGGCCAGACGAATCTGAAGATCAACTTCGTGAACCGCACGCAGTCGCCGTACTGGGGCGTGTACATCGTCGACCAGTTGCGCCAGATCGGCGTCACGGTCGAACACCAGATGAACGAGACGCCGCAAGTGGCGGCGCGCAAGGCCTCGGGCGACTACGACCTCATGATCGATGCGCTTCCCGAGTACCTGGACGATCCCACGGTCCAGTGGTCGGTGTTCAAGCCATTCAAGGACAACCCGGCCAACCTGACGCGCACCGACGACCCGAAGCTGCTGGAGCTGTTTGTGGCCCAAAAGCGGGCGCTTGACCCGGCGCAGCGGCGCGTCAGAGTCCAGGAAATGGAGAAGTACGTCATCGAACAAGCGTACGTGCTCCCTCTCTTCTGGCAGAGCTGGAAGCGCGCGATCTCCAACGAGGTTGGCGGGTTGGATGACATGCCCTCCAACTTCCTCATGCAGGACTTGGCTGACCTCTGGCTGCATCCGGCGCGGCAGTGATCGACCGACCAAGGAAAAAAACCATGACCCGCTTCCCGACATTCGTGGCCCTATGCGCCGCCCTCGCTGGTGCGCAGGCCTTGCCTGCTACGGCCCAATCTCCTGACAAGCCGGTTCGCGGAGGCACGCTGGTGTTTCCAGTGCATACCGGTGAACCCAATACGCTGGACTGCCATGGCGCGCAATCGCCCTCGGTGATGTGGCGTATCGCGCCGCATTACTCCTCGCTCCTTCAGATCGACGCGGAGAAATACCCGGCGGTGAAGGGCGACCTGGCAAAGTCCTGGACAGCTTCCAAGGATGGCCTGACCTACGAGTTCAAGCTGCATCCGAACATCAAGTTCCATAACGGCACGCCGCTCACCTCGCATGACGTCAAGGTGAGTTACGACCGCATGCGCGCGCCGCCGGCGGATGTGGTCTCGCTGCGCACGGGCATGCTCGATGACATCCAAACCATCGAAACGCCCGATCCCCTCACCGTCGTGTTCCGCCTGAAGAAGCAGAACGCCTCGATGTTGCAGCTGATCGGCATGCCGTTCGCCTGCGTCTACTCTGCCAAGCTCCTGGCGGAGGACCCGTCGTATCCGGTCAAGCGCGTGATGGGCTCGGGCCCGTTCAAGTTCGTCCGTTATGCGGCCGGCGCCGAATGGGTGGGCGAACGCTTCGAGGACTATTTCAAGCCGGGCCACCCTTACCTCGACGGGTTCCGTGCGCTGTCAGTGTCGGCACCCGCGGCGACCAACGCGGTCATTGCCGGCCAGGTCGCCTTCAACATGCGTGGCCTGACCGGCAACGAGATCGATCGAGTCAAGTCGAACCGCGGCGACGAAGTGAAATTCATCGGCGAAGGCGTGGCTACAGGCGTTCACCATCTGGTGGCGGTGAACACGCAGCATCCACCGCTCAACGACCCCCGCGTTCGCCGTGCGCTCGCTCTGGCGCTGGACCATTACAGCGGCGCCAAGGCGATGGCGCAGGTTTCGGCAGTGAACCTGGTGGGCGGGCTGAGCCGCCCCACATCACCTTTCGCGCGAAGCGAAAAAGAACTCGAGAAGCTCCCGGGGTTCGGGCGTGATATCGAGTCGGCGCGCAAGGAGGCTCGCCGCCTGCTGGCCGAGGCCGGTCATCCGAAACTGAAGCTGAACTTTGTCAACAATTCCGTTTACTCGTTCTATGGCGTGTACCTGGCCGACCAGCTTCGCCACGTCGGCGTGACGCTGGAACATCGTGCCACCGACGCGCAGCAGCACAACGCCCGCAAGCGCTCCGGCGACTACGACCTGATATTCGACTACCTGCCCGAATACCTCGACGACCCCACCGTCCAGTGGAGCTGGTTCCTGCCTTTCGACAAGAACCGGCTGAATCTCGCCAGGACCAACGACCCGAAGCTGCAGACGCTGTACGAAGCGCAAATGCGCGAACTCGATCCCGCGAAGCGTCGCCTGCGTGCCCAGGAAATGGAAGCGTACTTGCTGGAACAGGCGTACGTCTTGCCGCTGTTCTGGCAAGAGTGGAGGCGCGCGGTGTCCAAGGACATCGGCGGTATCGACGCGATGGCCTCGAACTTCCTGAAGATCGATCTTGGCGACATCTGGCTGAAGAGCGGCGGCCGCAAATGACGGGAGATGCCATGAGCTCCACGCTCACACAGACCATCGCGGCGCACTGGTCACAGGCACGGCTTGCCGACCTGCCCGCACCGGTTGTCGGCGTCGCCAAGAGGGCGCTTCTCGACACCATTGCCGCGGGCATCGCCGGTCCGGGCACCCCGGAAGTCGACGCGGTGTCGCGCGGCATGGCCGCGCTGCACGGAACCAGCGGGCAAGGCGCCTTGCTGTGGGCGCAAGGGGCACGGCTGCCCGCCGCGCAGGCGGCGCTCGTCAATGGCACCGCTGCGCATGCCCGTGAGCTAGACGACTTCAACGGCTGTGGTCATTCGGGCGCGGTGATCGTGCCGGCAGTCTGCGCCGCTGCGGACGCTGTCGGGGCCAGCGGCCGCGCGGTGCTCGAAGGCGTGGTGGCAGGGTACGACGTGGCAGCCCGCATGCTGGAGGCAGCGGGCGGGTACCGCGTGCACAACGGTCGCGGCTGGCACTCCACTGCCACGTGCGGCAGCTTTGGCGCAGCGGCCGCGGCAGCGAAGGTTTTGGGACTCGGCAGCGAGCACACCGCGCATGCGCTGGGGATTGCCGGCACCTATGTGGGCGGGCTCTGGGCGTTCATGGCCGATGGCACGATGACCAAGCGGCTGCACCCCGGGAAAGCTGCCGAGAATGGCGTGACCGCTGCCTTCCTCGCGCAGGCGGGGATGACCGGGCCGGCGCAGATCCTGGAAGCGCAGTGGGGCGGCTTCTTTCCCACCTACTGCGGCACCGACGCCGATCCGAGCCTGCTCGTTGCCGAACTCGGACAGCGCCAGTGGATCCTCACGACGGGCATCAAGCCTTACTCGTGCTGCCGCGGCAGCCACGGCGGAATCGACGCACTGTTTCACCTTATGTCGACTCACGGATTCAAGGCACCGCAGATCGAGAAAATCGTGGTGCACGGATCAGACTACACACGCAAGCTGGTGGGTAACCAGCGCATCGGCACGGTCCTGGATGCACAGATGAGCTTGCCTTACGCGCTCGCTGTCGCTGCCGAGAGCGGCCGCGCGGACCTGCCGCAGTTCGATCCCTTGCGAACCAGCCACCCTGAAGTGCGGCGGCTGCTCGACGGATGCTCGGTGCTCACCGACCCGAACCTCACGGGCGCCCAGTCGCCCGTGATCGAAGTCGTCCTCAAGGATGGCCGGCGCTTGGAGCACCAGGTGTCGCATGCAAAGGGCGATCCGCTCAACCCTGTGACCGACCTGGAACTCGAGGCCAAGGCTGCTTCGCTCATCGTGCCGGTGCTTGGCGAGGCGCGCTTCCATGAAATCGTTGCCGCGATCTCGAACCTGGAGAACGTGGCCGACTTCCGCACGGTATCGCAGCTGCTTGCCGCCACGAAAACACAGTCCGCCACTCTCGCGCCGGAAACGCATTACGCATGAAATCCACCATCGAAGAAAGCTCGCCGCCCATGATTTCCACGTCCGCGCAAAGCGCGCGGCTTGCCGCCGTTCCCAAGGCCGAGGCGCTGCCTGCAGTGGCCAGCTTCCTGCCGACGGTCTCGGTGGCCGAGGCTTACCTCGCTTTGCTCAAAAACCGGGGCATCGACTATTTCTACATCGGCGCAGGCACGGACACCGCGCCGATCGTGGAAGCCTATGCTCGCCACGAACAGGCCGGGCTCGAGTTCCCCACCCCGATCATCGCCGTGCACGAGAACCTGGCCGTTGGCATGGCCCATGGCTACTACATGGTGAGTGGCAAGCCGCAGGCGGTGATGCTGCACGTGACCGTGGGCGCCGCAAATGCCGTGTGCGCCCTCATGAACGCCGCGCGCAGCCAGGTGCCCATCTTCTTCACCGCCGGCCGTACACCGCTGTACGAAGAGGGACGCGTGGGTTCGCGCAATAGCCCCATTCATTGGGCGCAAGAGATGTTCGACCAGGCCGGCATGGCGCGAGAGCTGGTCAAGTGGGACTACGAACTGCGCGACGGCCTGAACGTCGAGCAGATCGTCGACCGCGCGCTGTGCTTGTCGATGGCCGAACCGCGCGGCCCGGTGTACTTGACCTTGCCACGCGAGGTGCTGGCACAGCCGCTCAAGGATTTCGAGCCCGGTCCGCGCCAGCCCTTCACCGCGTCCGCCTTTCCCGACCTGACGGCGGTCGACCAACTCGCCGCGCGGCTGGCGTCGGCGCAATACCCGGTGCTGATCACCAGCGCGAGCGGCGCGAATGTGGAGGCGGTTGGCGCCTTGGCGAGCCTGTCGCTGGACTTCGGAATAGGCGTGACGGAGTCCATGGGCCATTTCTTGAACGTGCCTTCCGCGCATCCGCTGCACCTCGGCCACGATTCCTCGTTGCCGCTGAAGAAGGCGGACGTGGTGGTGGTGCTTGAAAGTGACGTGCCCTGGATACCGGTCCGCGGTGGCCCGCGCGCCGAGGCTTTCGTCGCACATGTGGGTGTCGATCCGCTGTTCGGCAGCCTGCCAGTGCGCAGCTTCCGCTCTGACCTCACGCTGACCTCGAACGCCGTGCCTTTTCTGGCGGCCTTGCGCGAAGCGCTGGAGCGCCATGGTGCCCGGCGCGGCGCTGACGCTCGCACCGCGCGGCTGCGCGAGGACGGCGCGCGCTGGCGGGAATCGCTCGAGGTACAGGCCGCCAATGACACGAAGGGCGGCGGCGCGATCACCAAGCTCTATCTGTCGCGCTGTATCAACGAGGTGCGCCCAGACGATTCGATTGTCGTGAGCGAATACTCGCTGCGGCCCGAGCATGTGAACTTCACGCAGCCGGGCACCTACTTTCTCAATTCCACGGCGGGCGGCCTGGGCTGGGGATTCCCAGCGGCGCTCGGCGCCCAACAGGCGGCGCCGGGCAGGGTGGTGATCGCCTTGCAGGGGGACGGGGCTTACATCTTCTCCAACCCCGCTGCTTGTCACCAGGCGGCCCGCATGCATGGGCTCCCCGTTCTCATGATCGTCTTCAACAACAGCCACTACCTGGCCGTCGAGCAGTCGACGCTGGCGGTCTACCCGGACGGCGCCACCAAGGCCTATGTGCGCGAGCACGGCAAGGGCCCGCTGTCGGCGCTGGACCCCATGCCCGATTTCGAGAAGTACGCGGAGGCATCGGGAGGCTACGGAGAGCGCGTCACGTCTCGCGAGGACCTCGTCCCGGCATTGAAAAGGGCACTGCACGCGGTGCAGGTCGAAGGCCGACACGCCTTGCTGAATGTGATCGGCGTCTAGGCGCGCGTGAAGAACAACGTCGCAACAGTAACCACATACAGGAGCTAACCATGAGTGATTTTCCGAAGTCGGTCGATATCAAGGAAGAGGCGCCGCGCGAAGGTTTCCAGATCGAGAAGGGCGCGATCAGCACCGACCAGAAGGTGCAGTTCATCGACGCGCTGTCCGAGACAGGATTGAAGGCGATCGCGGTGTGCTCCTTCGTCAACCCGAAGGTGGTCCCGCAGATGGCCGATGCCGACGAGATCTGCCGCCGCATCAAGACCAAGCCGGGCGTTCGCTACACCGGCGTCTGGCTCAATGAGAAAGGCCTGGAGCGCGCCAAGGCGACGGGTGTGTTGTCCATCGGCGGCTCGATCACGCTGACCGCATCGGAGGCCTTCCTCAAACGCAACCAGAATTCGAGCTTCGAGCACAACCTCGCCGAGGCCCGCCGCATTCTCGAGAATTTCGTGAAGAGCGACATTCCGGTCAACGGCGTCGGCATTCCCTCGGCATTCGGCTGCAACTTCGAAGGCGAAATTCCCGTGTCCCGCGTGATGTCGCTGATCGACTCGGCTTTTGCCATGGCCCGTGAGTACAAGGTGGAGCCGGGGCGCATCGGCCTGCTCGATACCATGGGCTGGGCAACCCCGGCGGCAATCCGCAGCGTTGTGGGCGCGGTGCGCGAGCGCTATCCCGACAAGCGCATCAACCTGCATCTGCACGACACGCGCGGCATGGGCATCGCGAACGCCTACGCCGGCCTGGAAATGGGCGTCGACAGTTTCGATGCTTGCGTCGGTGGACTCGGCGGCTGTCCGTTTGCCGGCAACAAGGGCGCCGCCGGCAACGTGTGCACGGAAGACCTTGTCTTCATGCTGAACGAGATGGGTATCGACACCGGCATCGACCTGGACAAGCTGATTGAGTGCGCCGAAATGGTCGAAGGCATCGTCGGGCATCCTTTGCCGGGCCAAGTGAAGCTGGGCGGCAATCTAGACCGGCTGCGACAACGCGCCAAGGCGTCCAAGGAAGCTGCCGCGGCCTGAATCGCCTTTCCGCATAGCGTGCCGCCGAATCGCGGCGCAACGACAGCGTCCTGAGTGGCGCCGGGGATTCCTTTTTTCCAAATATCAAGAAGTGACAAATCCGTGAACGCAATAGCCAGTGAAAGTAGCCTTGTATCCGCCGACGGGCAGCCCGGTTTCGAGCTGCCATCGGAGGTGATCGAAATCCGTGACATGGCGCGGCGCATCGTGCGCGAAGAGCTCATGCCGATGGAGCCGCAGTACCTCGCGGGCGACCACCACAGCTATGGCGCTTCGGAAGGCGCCAACCTCGCGGCCGTCTTCGGCGACAAGGCTTACGAGCGCCTCAAGAAGATATCGGTGGAAACCGGCTTGTGGAACATGAGCATCACCGAGGAATACGGCGGCAGCGGCCTGGGCTTGCTGGCGCAAGCCGTGGTGACGGAGGAATTCCACTACACGCTCGTGCCGTTCCCGCGCGCCCACGTCTCCAACATCCTGTACAGCTGCAAGGGCGAGCAGATCGACCGCATCCTCAAGCCGGCAATCGAGGGGACGCTGCGCACGTGCTTTGCGCAGACAGAGGCGAATGCGGGTTCCGACCCGGGCGGCATGATGAAGACGCGTGCCGTCAAGACCGAGGGCGGATGGGTGCTCAACGGCACCAAGATGTGGATCTCGGGTGCCAATCACTGCGACATCCTGATGACGCAGGCTGTCACCGACCCCGAGAAGCGCCAGCGCGGCGGGATCACCATGTTCCTGGTGGATCGCAACGCGCCCGGACTGAAGCTCGAAGAGAACGGCATCAAGACCTGGCTGGGACAGCGCCCCGAACAGTACGTTGTGCATTACGACGATGTGTTCGTGCCCGACAGCAACGTGCTGGGGGAAGTGGGCCGCGGCTTCAACCTCGGCCAGCAATGGCTCACCATCCACGACCGCCTGATGCGCGCACCTCAGGCGCTGGGCAAGATGCAGCGCGCGCTGGACATGTCCGTGGACTGGGCCAAGCAACGCGTCACCTTCGGCAAGCCGATTGCCGAACGCCAGGCGATCCAGTGGCGATTGGTGGACATGCACGTCGACATCGAGGCGTTGCGCGCCATGACGTATTCCGCGGCGGCACGCGCCGACCAGGGCCACGACGTGCGCCGCGAAGCCTCCATTGCCAAGCTATGCGGCGGCGAGTGGGGTGCCCGCACCGTCGATCACGCGATCCAGATCCACGGCGCCATGGGCGAATCGCTGGACCTGCCCCTCACCTGGTTCTACCGGCTGCTGCGGCACATGCAGATTGGCGGCGGAACGACCGAGATGCAGCGGATGCTGATCGCGCGTCACCTGCTCAAGGACTGATCAATCAAATTCGGAGCGAACGGACATGCCCTATATCACCCCTGAAATTCAGGCCCTCGTCGGCGTCAGCGCGCCCCTGCAAACGGCGCCGCTGCCGTTGGGCGCCGATACGTTGCGGCGTTTCAATCAGGCGGTCATGGAAACCGATTCCATTCATTGGAATGAGGCGAGTGCCCTCGACCGCGGCTTCGAGGGCGTGGTGGCCCCGCCGTTGCAGCCAACTCACCTGTTCGTGCGCGAGTCCGGCACGCCGGATCCCTTCGATCGCTTCAAGGACAACGCCGACTGGGACGGCATGGGAGGGGGTGGCAATAACGGCCTACCGAAAGTCGAGCTTCCCCTGAAGCGCCTGCTCAACGGCGGCTACGAATGTGAGTTCCTGCAGCTCGCCAAGGTGGGGGATGTCGTCAGCCGGCAGCTGCGGTACGCCGAGATCTCGGAGCGCGAAGGGTCGTCCGGCCCCATGGTTTTCATCAAGGTGGAGACCACCTACACCAACCAGCACGGGGAGAAGTTGATGCGCCTGGTTCACACCACCATCGCCCGTTAAGGAGGCCCGCATGAAACAAGATATCGTCAAGAGCCTCGCGTTTGAAGACCTCGTTATCGGCGCCGACACGACACCGCTCGTGCGCGGGCCCATCACCAATTCGCATGTGATGCGCTGGTCGGCGGCCATCGAAAACTTTCATCGCATCCATTACGACCAGGTATTCGCCACCGAACACGACAAGCTGCCGGGCCTATTGGTAAACGGCACCTGGAAGCAGCACTTCCTGGTCCAGATGATGCGCCAGTGGTTGGGGCCGGCGGGCTGGTTGTGGAAGATCGACTTCAGTTTCCGCAAGATGGACGTTGCGGGAAGCACCCTGACCGCGTGGGGAAAAGTGACCGATCTGTCGGTGCAGGGCGGCTACGGCATCGTTGCGTGCGAGATCGGAATTCGCAACCAGGACGGTGAACAGAGCACGCCCGGCAAGGCCGTTGGCGTGTTGCCGCTGCGCGGCGGCAAGCCGGTTCCTTATCCGTTTGTTGCGCCCGCCAATGACTAAAGCTCCCCACGGCGCGTTGCAGGGCGTGCGAGTCGTCGATTTTTCCGAAGGCATCGCGGGGCCGTTCGCTTCCCGATTGCTCGGCGATCTGGGCGCGGATGTGCTCAAGGTCGAGAGTCCTGCGGGCGACCCGACGCGCCGCGATGGCCCGCGGATGCACAAGGACGCCGGGCACAGTGCGCTCTTCGAATACCTGAACTGGAACAAATCCGGCGTGGTGGTGGACGTGACCAGGGAAGGCGGACGTGTGGCGTTGCACGAGCTGCTTGCGGGCGCGGACATCCTGCTGCATGGTCACGGGCCTGGCACGCTGGAAGAAGCTTGGGGCCTGCAGCCCGCGGCCCTGCGCATTCGGCATCCCCATCTCGTCATCGTGGCGGTCAGCAATTTCGGTTGGGACGGGCCGCATTCCAAGTGGCAAGGCAGCGACCTCGTCATGCAGGCGACGGGCGGCATCATGGCATTCAGCGGCCTGCGCGAGCGCGAGCCTCTCAAGCCCGGACTGCGCCAGTCCTATTACTGCGCCGGCATCAATGCCGCGTACGTGGCCATGGCCGCATGGCTGGTGGTGCGGCGAGACGGCGTGGGTAGCCTCGTGGACCTGTCCGTGCGCGATGTGGTTGCATCCGAACTCGTTTCGGTGCTGCCCGCATATTCGCTGCTGGGCATCATCTCGGCCAGGCGCTCGTCCAACATGGATCCGCTGCTTAGTGGTCAGGCCCATCCGGTGCAGGACGGGCACGTGACACTGCAGGTCAACACCCTCTACGGGCCAGAGCGATTCGCCAAGTTCTTCGACGATCCTCGGCTGGCCGAGCAGCGCTACAGCACGCATCGGGGACGCATGGACGAAGCCGCTTCGCTCAGGGCGGTGCTCGCCGAGTCCCTGTCAAAGGAAAAAGGCCGGGCACTCTTCGAGCGGGCCAACAAGGCCGGTTTGCTGGCCGGCTTGCTGCAGACGGCGAGCCAGTTGCTTGAATGCGATCAGCTGGAGGCACGCGACGTGTGGCACGACGTGGCGCAGGAAGGCGGCAAGCCTTGGCGTTTCCCGGCTCGGCTCGCGCGTCTATCCCAAACGCCCACCCGAGTCGCACGCGGTGCGCCCTCGCTGGGAGAGCTCTCGCAGGAGGCGGCTCGCACGCAGGCTCGCGCGGCGGCGGCGGCCCGAGACAGCGCACCCCCTGCCGCGCGGGACGGCTTGGTGCCCGGACCGCTCCACGGCATGCGCGTGATTGACCTGTCCACCGTTTTCGCCGCGCCCTACATGGGCGCCCTGATGTCCGACCTCGGCGCGGAGGTGATCAAGATCGAAGCGCCGCACCGGCTTGACCAATTGCGTGCAGGCGGGTTTGGCTACCTGATCGATAACGAGGCCGGCGAGGAGCCCTGGAACCGCTACACCACCTTCCAGATGCTCAACCGCGGCAAGCGATCGCTGGTTCTGGACCTGGGTACGGATGCGGGCAGGGACGTGTTGCGCGCGTTGGTGAAGCAGAGCGACATCCTCATCGACAACTTCACGCCGCGTGTGCTGCGTGGCTGGAAGCTCCCTTACGCGGAGCTGGCCAAGCTCAATCCGAAGCTGGTCATGCTGTCCAACACCGGCTATGGGTCCACGGGACCGTGGGCCGATTTCCGTGCCCAGGGCACCACGTTGGAGGCCACCATGGGGCTGAGCACCTACGCCGGATATGTGGGCGGTGACACGGCCAAGGTAGGGCAGTCGTATCCGGACTTCCTCGCCGCATGGACCGGCGTGACCATGCTGATGGCGGCGCTGGTCCACCGCGAGCGCACCGGCGAAGGCCAATGGATCGACCTGGCCATGTACCCCTTGGGCGCGGCGGTGATTCCCGAAGCCCTGATCGCAGCGCAAGCCGGCGAGCCCGACATCGGGAGGCGCGGCAACGAAGAGTGGGGCAGCCTCCTTAGTGGCGTGTTCCGCTGTCTCGGCGCGGACAGCTGGGTGGCGGTGAGCATTGCCGACGAGGCAGGGCTGCACCGGCTTGGCGAACTGGTCGGTTCGGCCGAGCGGCAGCCGGACGGAATCGAGTCGTTGCAAGTGGCGCTGGAGCGTTGGTGCGCAAGCCGCGACCCGATGCCGGCGGCTTGCGAATTGCAGGCGGCAGGCATCGCCGCCGGGCCCGTGAACAATGCACGCGACCTGATTTGCGACCCGCACCTCATCGCGCGCGAGTTCTGCGAGGACGTCGATTTCGGTGGCGCCGTTGGACGGCGTCCGTTGATCGGTCGGCCCTACCGTTGGCCCGGCATGGATGTGGCCATCCGCGGGCCTGCGCCGCGCTTCGGCGCCGATAACGATGCGCTGCTGGGCGACCTGCTCGCCATGCCGCGGGAAGCCATAGACGGTCTGCGGCGCACCGGCGTCATTGCGGACCGCCCGACGCTGCTGCCCGAGCTGGGCCCCGAAAACTTGCAGGCGCTCGTTGACTTAGGAACCTTGAAGGAGGCAGATGCTCATTACCGCGATGTCGTTGTTCAGCGGCGGCGTGTGCCGTCCACCGTCGCGCTTGCGCAGGATTGATGATGCGCGAGCCAGGAGCGTCCCCGCATGAGTACCGCCGCCATGACGGCGGCCAGCCACAGGTTTCTGCCCTGGCTGGTCGCGGTCGGCTTCTTCATGCAGTTCCTGGATGCCACGATCCTCAACACTGCATTGCCCACCATGGCGAGAGACCTGGGGCAGAGCCCTCTGCGGATGCAGTCGGCGGTCATTGCGTACGTGCTCACGGTGGCGTTGCTGATCCCGGCTTCCGGGTGGCTGGCCGACCGATTCGGAACGCGGCGAATTTACCAGTTCGCCATCATCACGTTCACGATTGGCTCGCTCTCGTGCGCGGTGTCTCAGACTCTGAATCAGCTCGTGATGTCGCGGGTTTTGCAGGGCTGCGGCGGGGCCTTGCTGGTGCCCGTGGGACGCCTGTCGCTTCTGCGCCTTTTTCCGCGCGACCAGCTGATTCGCGTGCTGTCGTTCGTTGCCATTCCGGGACTCATCGGGCCGCTGATTGGTCCATCACTCGGCGGTTGGATCGTCGAGGTGGCGTCCTGGCGCTGGATATTCCTAGTCAACCTGCCGGTTGGCGTGGCCGGCATCTTGGCGACGTCGCGTTTCATGCCGGACGTGAAGGGTCCTCAAGGCCCATTCGATCTATCGGGCTACGCCTTGATCGCCGTCAGCATGCTGATGATCACGCTGTCGCTGCATGGCCTGGGCGACGCGGCATGGCCCATGGAGGTGTCGCTGCTGCTGCTCTTCGCCGGCATTGCCTGCATGGCGGGATATTGGCTTCACGCGGCGCGAGCGGCGTCGCCGCTCTTCAGCCCGCGCCTGTTCAGCGTGCCCACCTATGGCGTGGCACTGCTTGGCAATCTGTTCGCGCGCCTGGGGAGCGGTGCCATGCCGTTCATGACGCCGTTGTTGCTGCAGGTCGGCATGGGGTACTCGCCCAGCAAGGCGGGCATGTCCATGATTCCGGCGACGCTGGGTGCGATGGCCAGCAAGGCCTATGCCGAACGGCTCATCCGCCGCTACGGGTACCGGCGTGTGCTGGTGGGCAACACACTGATGCTGGGCAGTGTCATCGCTGCGTTCTCGCTGGTGGGGCCGGCCGTGCCGCACGCGTGGGTGCTTGCGCACCTGGCAATTTTCGGCGTGTTCAATTCGATGCAATTCACCGCCATGAACACGCTGGCGCTGGGTGGGCTGGACGATACGTTCGCGAGCAGCGGCAACAGCCTGTTCGCGGTGGTGGTGCAGTTGTCGATGGGAATCGGTGTGGCGCTGGCGGGCGTGCTGCTCACCATGTTCAGCGGCCATGCGCCCGTGGCCGGCTCGACCGAGGTATTGCGTACTTTCCATGTGACCTACCTGTGCATCGGCGGGCTGTCGGCATTGGCGGCCGTGGTGTTCGTGCAGCTCGGGCCGAACGAGGGCATCCTCAAGCGCTCGCCGCCCTTGCCGGAATCAATGCAATGACGCGGGTTGCCACGTCACGCCGTGCATGGCGCAGGAGTGCGAGGCCATGAGCCCCGGCACCAGCCTGCCGACAGCGGCGCGGCTCGGGCGTACCTTCAGGGTGCACCTGGCCCGATCCAACAAGTCGCTCGACATACCGGAGCACCGCTCCATCCTGGATGTCGTGCTGGACGCCCAGGTGCACATTCGCCACGCCTGCCATTCCGGCCGCTGCGGCGCTTGCGAAGTCACCGTGCTCACCGGGGTGCCGGAACACCGCGACCCTGTTTATGCGAACACGTCCAGGCCACCGGCCGATCGCATGAAGCTTTGCGTTTCGCGCAGCGTTACCGATGAACTCACGCTCGATCTCTAGCGAAACAACCACATCACTTTCATTCCAACTCAAGGAGAACAACTTGCCTCTGATCATTGATTCCCATGCCCATGTGGTGATTCCACCAGGTAGCTACCAGTACATGGCCGAGCTGGTTTCCAGCCGGGCCAATCCCACGCGCAAGCCCACCTTGTCGGAAGACGCGGTGCGAGTGGCCGGGCAGAGCATCGTGGACATCATGGACCGCGTCGGAACGGACATCCAGTTCCTGTCGCCGCGTCCGTACATGCAGATGCATTCCATCAAGCCGGCGGCCGTGACGCGCGCCTGGACCGCGCACATGAACGACCTGGTGCACCGCACCGTGCAGCTGTTTCCAAAGCGCTTTCGCGCGGTGGCCGGGTTGCCGCAGTTCCGTGACGAGGATCCTGCCAACTCCATCGCGGAACTCGAGTTCCGCGTGAAGGAGCAGGGCTTCATCGGCTGCCTGTTGAACCCGGACCCGACCGAAGGCGACGGCACGCCGCCTCCCGGCCTCGGCGACCCGTTCTGGTTTCCGCTGTACGAGAAGCTCTGCGAGCTGGATGTACCGGCGTTGATTCACTCGGCGGGCAGTTGCCAGCCGCGCGAGACCTACACGCTGAAGTTCATCAACGAGGAGAGCATCGGAATCATTTCCTTGATGAGCTCCGACGTGTTCGAGCGCTTTCCTAATCTGAAGCTCATCTTCCCGCACGGCGGCGGTGCGATTCCTTACCACATGGGCCGCTTCCGGGCCTGGACCATCCGCCAGGGCGGCGCGTACTTCGACGACAAACTCAAGCGCCTGCACTTCGACACGACAACCTACGATCAGGATGCGCTGGAGCTGCTGATCAAGAAAGTCGGTGCCGACCGGGTGTTGTTCGCCACCGAAAAGCCCGGCACCGGCAGCGCGAAGGATCCGCAGACGGGCCGCGACCTTGACGACCTGAAGCCGGTGATCGAGAACATCTCGTTCCTGAGCGACAAGGACCGCGCGAACATCTTCGAATGCAACTGCACGCGGCTGTACTCGCGCTTCCGCAAGGACGAGTGAAATGGCAAAGATCGTTCTCGGTCTTGCAACCGCGCACACGCCGCTGCTCACGCTCGACGGCGACCAGTGGTGCCACCGCGCCAATGCCGATTTCGCCAACACCCGCCTGAACCTCTCGGACGGGCGCTACATGAACTACGGCCAACTGCTTGAAGAAGTAGGGCCTATCTACGCCGACGTGGTCACGCCCGATGTGCTGGTGAAGAAAGCGGCATGGTGCGAAGCGGCGCTCGACCGCCTGGCCGATGCGCTGGAGGCAGCCGCGCCGGACGTGGTGGTGATCGTGGGGGACGATCAGTCCGAACTTTTCGGCCCGGCCAATCAGCCGGCCATAGCGCTGTACCACGGCAAGGACATCCTGATGATGGACAAGCTGCAGGATCCGGCGACGCCCGACTGGATGCGAACCGTGCGCCGGGGCTACCTCATGGACCAGGTCCACACAGTGCCCGGGGCTCCCGAGCTGGCGCTGGAACTGATTCGCGGGCTGGTCGACAAGGGATTTGACATCGCAACGTCGGACCGCGTCGACGATCCTCTGAAGGCCGGGTTCGGCCATGCCTATGGGTTCGTGGTGAAGCGCTTGTTCCGTAACCGGGCGATTCCGGTGGTGCCGGTTCTGCTGAATACGTATTTCGCCCCGAATGTGCCCAGCGCCGCCCGATGTCACGAGCTCGGGCGCGCCCTGCAGGAAGTGTTGCAGGAGAGCCCCACGGACTTGCGCGTGGCAATCGTGGCCTCGGGGGGCCTGAGCCACTTTGTCGTGGACGAGGAGCTCGATCGACGGGTGCTCAAGGCCATTGAAATGAACGACACGCAGACCTTGAAGTCGGTCCCGCGTTGCGCACTCAACTCCGGCTCCTCCGAGATCCTCAACTGGATCACGGTGGCCGGCGCCATGCAGGGGATGGCCGTTCGTTCGGTGGCCTACGAGCCATTGCGACGCACGCCCGCGGGTACCGGGGTGGGCGCGGGATTCGTGATCTGGGGTGAAGCCGATAACAAGGAAATCACATGACAGTTCGAAGATGTCTGCAGCTCGCCGCGTGCCTGAGCGTGGCCATCCACGCACAGGCTTCGTTGGCGCAGGGTGCCGACAAGCCCGTGTCCGGCGGCACGCTGATCGTGCCGGTGCACTACGCGGAACCTTCCACCTTCGACTGCAACGCGGCCAACCCAACGTTCATGTACCGGGCCGGACCGCATTACTCGAACCTGGTCGATCTGGATCCCGAGCGGTATCCGACCGTGAGGGGCGATCTCGCGCGCAGCTGGACGGTGTCGCCTGACGGATTGACCTACGAGTTCAAGCTTCATCCCAACGTCAAGTTTCACGACGGTTCCGTGTTGACGTCCAACGATGTCAAGGCGAGTTTCGATCGCATGCGCAACCCGCCGGCAGGCGTCGTGTCGCTGCGGCGTGCGATGTACGACGATATCCAGACCATCGACACGCCCGACAGCACCACGGTGGTCTTCAGGCTCAAGGACGTGAACGCCGCCATGCTCCAGTTGCTGGCTGCACCCGGCGCCTGCATCTACTCCGCGAAGCTGCTGGCATCCGATCCCACGTATCCATCCAAAAAAGTGGTGGGCACCGGGCCGTATCGCTTCGTCCGATACACGAGCGGCTCCGAATGGGTGGGCGAGCGTTTTGAGGGCTACTTCAAGTCGCCCTTGCCGTATCTTGATGGATTCAGGGCTGTGTCGATTAGCTCATCGGCGGTCGTCAACGCCATGGCTGCCGGACAGGTGCACTACAGCGTGCGCGGCCTGACGCAACTCGATGCTGATCGCATCCTGGAGAGCCGTAAGGGCAAGGTCAGGGTCGTCGGTGGATCCGTGGCGACCGGGGTCACGCAAATGATCACCATCAACACGCAGCGTCCGCCCTTGAACGACGTGCGCGTGCGCCGTGCGTTGAACCTCGCGCTCGATCGCTGGTCAGGCGCCAAGGCGCTGGAGCGATTCACGGCAGTCCACATTCCCGGTGGCCTCGTGCGGCCGGGTTCCGAGTTCGCGCGCAGCGCCAAGGAACTCGAGGCTTTGCCGGGGTTCGGCAGGGACATCGAAGCCTCTCGGCGTGAAGCGCGTCAACTGCTGGCCCAGGCCGGACATCCCAATCTCAAGATCAACTTCGTCAACCGGAAGGACTCGTCGTTCTACGGGGTGTACCTGGCCGACCAGTTGCGCCACATCGGCGTGACGCTCGACCATCAGCTCTACGACGCGGCACAGCACCAGGCGATGAACAGTGCCGGCAACTACGACCTCATGCTTGGTGTCCAGCCCGAGTTCCTGGACGACCCGACGGTGCAGCTGTCCTACTACCGGCCGTACAAGAACAACCCCATGAACAGCACGCGCACCGAAGACGCCCGGCTGGAGGCGATGTTCCTGGCGCAAAAAAGGTCACTTGACCCGCGTGAGCGCAAGGCCCGCGTTCAGGAGCTGGAAGCCTACATCGTCGAGCAGGCGTATGCCTTGCCGATGTTCTGGCAAAGCTGGCGACGCACGATTTCCAGCGATGTGGGGGGCCTGGAGGACATGCCAAGCAACCTGCTGAAGACCGACCTGTCGGACATCTGGCTACGCCCCGCGGCCCGATGACGCCGCAAATCCCAACCCAACACGCACTTGCGATCCCTACGAACCGCTTGAAGGAGATGTCATGCTGACCCGTGAAGACAATGAACTGCTGACCCGTGTTTCCAACGGAGCGCCGATGGGGCGCATGATGAAGCAACACTGGTGGATACCGGCCGCGCTCAGCGAGCGGCTGATGGCCGACGGAAAGCCGGAGCGTGTGCGCCTCTTCGGCGAAAACTACGTGGCCTTTCGCGCCACCAACGGCAAGGTGGGGTTCTTCGACGAGGCCTGCCCGCACCGCGGCGCCTCCATGGCGCTGGCCCGCAACGAAGACAATGCGCTGCGCTGCATCTACCACGGCTGGAAGTTCAGCGTCGAAGGGGTGACGGTCGCTGTGCCCACGCAGCCTCAGAACGAGGCCGACTACTGCAAACACGTGCCGCTCAAGCACTACCCCGTGCGCGAATCGGCCGGGATCGTGTGGGTCTGGCTGGGTGAGGGCGCCACGCATGCGCAGTTCGTCGACTTCGGTTTCGACAACCTGCCCGCCGGGCACACCACCGTGTTTCGGCAGAAAGTCAATTGCAATTGGCTGCAGGGTGTGGAGACCACCATGGACTCCGCGCACCTGGGCGTGCTGCATCAGAGCTGGACGTCCGACGACCAGCGCCTGGCGACTGTCAACAAGGCACCCGTCTACGAACTCGAGCAGATGCCGTACGGCTTTCGCTATGCGGCCGTGCGCAAGCTGCCCGACAACACCAGCTACGTGCGGACGAACTCGTTCGTGTTGCCCTGGTATGGCCTCATCTCGCCGCGCAAGGTCGGCGACAGCGGCAGGCGGGTCGGCGCGTTCTTTTCGGTGCCCATCGACGACGAGAACATCTGGTATTGGCACCTGACCTTCCACCTGGAAGAAAAGCTGGCCTACGAGGACCGTCTCTTCCCATCAGACCGCAACGACTACCCGCCAAGGCCGCCCGGCAGAGCGGAAGACAACTGGGGCCAGGACCGCCAGATCATGAAGCACGGCCATTTCACCGGCTTTCCGCAAGCCCTGGGCACCGAGGACTTTGCGGTGCTCGAGAGCCAGGGGCCCATCGTCGACCGCTCCAAGGAGTACCTGGGCGCAGGTGACGGCGCGGTTGTGCAGGTGCGCCGCTCACTGCTCTCGTCGGTGCGCCAGTTCATGAATGGCGAAACGCCGGCACTGGCCCAACACGATGCGATCGACTACGACATCCGGCCATTCGCGGCGTTGTTGGGCGAAGGCGGGAAGTGGAAGGACCATGCGCCCGGCGCAACCCCGTCGGCCAAGGCCGCACCCGAATCAATCACTGCGCAAGGAGAGTCCGAATGATGACGCGAGAAGACAATGACCTGCTCACGCGGGTCTCCAATGGCGCCCCCATGGGGCAGATGATCAAGCAGCACTGGTGGATACCGGCGGCGATCTCGAGCACCCTGGAAGCGGACGGCAAGCCGCTTCGCGTGCGCCTGTTCGGCGAGAACTACGTGGCATTTCGCGCCACGGCCGGCAAGGTGGGCTTTTTCGACGAAGCTTGTCCGCACCGCGGCGCCTCGATGGCGCTGGCCCGCAACGAGGACAACGCGTTGCGCTGCATTTATCACGGCTGGAAGTTCAGCGTGGAAGGAATCACGGTCGCCGTGCCCACGCAGCCGCAGAACGAGGCCGAGTACTGCAAGCACGTTCCGCTCAAGCATTACCCCGTGCGCGAGGAAGGGGGCATCGTCTGGGTGTGGCTGGGCGCGGGCAGCGAGCCGCCCAAGTTCCAGGACTTCGCATTTGTCGGGCTTCCCGAAGGTCATGTTGAAGTGTTCCGCCAGAAAGTGGCCTGCAATTGGCTGCAAGGCGTGGAGACCACGATGGACTCCGCGCATCTGGGCGTGCTTCACCAGAGCGCGGTGCAGGGCATGGGTGACATTCAATTGTCATCGGTCAACCAAGCCCCGGTGTACCAAGTCGAGAACAAGCCCTACGGCTTCCGGTATGCATCGATTCGGGCGTTGGCCGACGATAAATCGTATGTGCGCACCAATTCATTCGTGCTGCCCTGGTATGGCGTCATCTCGCCCCGCGAGACGCACATGCAGGGCGGCAGCTTCTTTTTCTCGGTGCCGATCGACGACGAGAACATCTGGTATTGGCACATCACTTACGGGGTCGATGCCAAGCTGACGCCAGCCCCGGCCCGGCTTTACACCGATCCCGACTCATGGCCTCCCGGGCTGCCGGCGGGCGCGGACGACAACTGGGGGCAAAACCGCGAGGTCATGAAGCGCGGCCACTTCACCGGTTTCCCGCAAAGCCTGGGCACCGAGGACTTCGCCGTCATCACCAGCCAGGGACCGATCGTCGACCGCACCAAGGAGTACCTGGGTGCCGGCGACGGCGCGGTCGGTAACGTGAGGCGCTGCCTGCTGAGCGCGGTGCGCGAGTTCATGGAGAACAAGGTTCCCGCAGCGGCACGCCACGAGGAGATCTCCTATCCGTCGATCCGCCCCGCGTCCGCGGTTTTCACGGGCGAAGTGAAGTGGCGCGAAATGCTGTAGCCCCCGCCGCTCGAAATCCAATCACGCGCTGACGCGCCCTCCGCCTGCCGCCTCCGACGGCAGGCCGGGCAGAGCCGCGCGTGAAAAAAAGTTGCGAGGCGGTCGCCCCATGGGAGGCCCCTCGCGATCGTTCCCACGGGGTTAGATAACCCTTCATTTCAACATCAACACTGAGGAGATATTTCGTGAAGAAACTTGCACTAGCGCTTTCTCTGTTTGGCAGCCTTACCGCCTCCGCATGGGCCCAATCCGGCGTCAGCATTTCCGGCATCCTTGACCTGGCCATCACCAAGGGCAATGGAGGCACGGCGGCCAATCAGGGGGCAAACGGGACGTCCAAAGCCTGGATCGAAAAGCAGTCAACGGCTTCGCGCCTGATCTTTCGCGGCAACGAAGACCTGGGTGGAGGGCTTTCGGCGCAGTTCTATCTCGACCACCGGTTCACACCCGATGATGGCGTGGCCGGCGCGATCTTCTGGGGTGGACGGTCGTATGTGCAGCTGACCAGCGCCAGCGTGGGCGCCGTGTGGCTGGGCCGTGATTACGTCATGGCGTTCGCGCCGGCCGTGCGGTCCGATCCCTTCGGCTGGGATGGCGTGGGGCAGATCGCGCTGAACCAGTTCGCGGACTTCCGTTCGACCGACGGCGTGCGTGTCGCCAACGCGGTGGGGTACAAGTCCCCAGTGTGGAACGGCCTCACCGTCAACGCTGCCGTGAGCCTCGGTGAAGGCGTGACCAACCGCGAGACCGGCTTCAACGTGCAATACGCGGTAGACAAGATCTACGCGGCAATGGGCTACGAGAAAATATCGAACGGGCCGGTCGCGAGGCTCAACGGCGATTCGCTGGTCAATCTTGCGTTCCACTATGACTTCGGATTCATCCGTCCGATGTTGTACACGGCACGGGCCAAGACCAACGGCGGACGGGACGCCAGCAAGCAGTGGATGATCGGGGCCACGATCCCGGTCGGGACCGACAAGGTGAAGATCGTCTACTCGGATTACCAGCCGGCCGGCGGCGTGGCGTCGCGCCGCAAGTTTGGCCTGGGCTATGAGCATTACCTGAGCAAGCGCACCAACCTGTACGCCGACTTCGGCTTGGGCAAGGAAGAGCGCCGCACCGACAACCGCGCGTTCGCGCTGGGCGTTCGGCACACCTTCTGAGCCGATGCCAACATTGCCGCCTGAACCGTTGCGGCTTGCCCGTTCGACGCTGATCGTTCCGCTGGGCAGCGAGCGGTTCATTGCGGGCGCCCACCGCAGGGGTGCCGATGCCATCTTGTTGGACCTGGAAGATGGCGTGGCTGCCAACGCGAAGGACGCGGCCCGTTCGCGGCTGGTCGACGCCGTAGCGTCGGTCGGCCGCGACGGCGCGCGCGTGCAGGTGCGCGTGAACCGCCCGCTTGGCCTGATGGTGCGCGACTTGGAGGTGGCTGTCGCGCCGGGCGTCTCGGGTATCGTATTACCCAAGGTCGATAGCGCGGGTCATGTGAGGCTTGTCTCGCAGTTCATCAGCGAGCTCGAGCGCTCGCGAGGCCTTTCCCCAGGCGGTATTTCGCTTTCCGCGGCCATCGAAACGCCGTACGCGCTGGTGCACGCGCACGAAATCGCTGCTGCCGACGCTCGGCTGGAAGCGATCAGTCTCGGCGGTCTCGACATGGCCGCGGCCTGCGGGTTTGAGCCCACTGCCGAGTCCCTGCTTGCTCCACTGCAGGCCATCCTGTTCGCCGCCAAGGCCGCCGGCATATTCGCACGCGGGCTATTGGGCTCGGTGGCCGACTTTGCAGATCTTGACGCGTTCCGCCTCGCCGTACGGCGCTCGCGCAGTATCGGCTTGCGAGGCGGCGCGGCAATTCACCCCGACCAGATTCGTGTGCTCAACGAGGAGTTCGGTCCGAGCCACGAGGAAACGGCCAATGCGAGAGCGATCGTCCAGTTGGCGGCGGCCGCCTTCACCGATGGCCGAGGCGCGTTTGCGTACAAGGGTCGCATGATCGACAAGCCGGTGGTCGATGCTGCCCAGGAGACCCTCGCACTCGTCACGGCCATTGACGCACAAGAGGCGCGACTGCGGCGCCTGTCCGCCAACAAGGCACCCTGAACTGAGATCCATGGGCATTCATCAAAAGAATTTCGAACCTGAGGCAGCCGGACCTATGACGGGCGTCCGGGTGATCGACCTGAGCCGGCTGGTGTCGGGCAACACGCTCACCATGATGCTGGCGGACTACGGCGCCGATGTCGTGAAGGTGGAGCCCCCACGCGGCGATAGCCTGCGCGCCTGGGTCAAGGGTGGCGTGTCGACCGACTGGAAGACACTGGGTCGCAACAAGCGCAGCCTCGGCCTGGACCTGCGCCGGCCTGAAGGCATCGACCTGCTGAAGCGCCTTGTCGGCCAGGCGTGCGTGCTGGTGGAGAACTACCGCAGTGGCACCCTGGAAGCCATGGGCCTTGCGCCCGAGGTGCTGCATGACATCAACCCCCGACTGGTGATCGCGCGCATCAGCGGCTTCGGGCAGCGCGGGCCGTACCGAACGCGGCCGGGCTTCGGTACGCTGGTCGAGGGCATGTGCGGCATGGCCGAGCTGCAAGGGTTCCCCGACCGTCCGCCGGTTTTGCCGCCAGGGCCGATCGCGGACACCTGCGCCGGCTTCTGTGGTGCCATGGCAGTCATGGCGGCGCTTCGCGAAATAGAGGTGCGGGGCGGGCAGGGCCAAGTGATCGACCAGACACTGTTCAATCCGCTCTTCATCGCCATGGGCGCGCAAGCCGCCGACTACCGTGCGACCGGCCAGGTGCGCACCCGGCAGGCCAGCAGAAACCTTTATGCCACCCGCGACGGCAAGTACGTGAGCTGTTCCATGTCGATGGCGCCCATGCCGCAACGCATGCTGGAGGCGATCGGCAAGGGCGCGTACAACGCAGACCCCGCTTACCGTGGTGTTGCCGCCTGGACGCAGCACCGCGCCGAGATTCACGCGTGGATCCAGGCCTTCATTGCGCCCATGACGCAGGACGAGGCGGTGAACTATTTCGCCCAACGGGAGATCAGCCTCGCCCCGGTTTACAACATCGCGCAGATCCTGGACGACCCGCACTTCCAGGAAGTCGAAACCGTGGTCGAGCTGCAAGATGACGACATGGGGCAGGTACCGATGTACGGCTTCGCCAGCGCTCTGTCGGAAACGCCCGCGCGATTCTTCCGCCGCGCACCGAACATCGGCGAGCACAACGCCGAGGTGCTGGCATGGATTCGCATGGCACCGGACGAGATCGCCCGTCTTGAGCAAGCAGGCGTGGTCCACATCGGCGACGGGGCGAAGCATCCGGACTTCGCCTATCAATAGCAGTGACTCGCCGCATTGCGCCTGCATGCTTGCGCGGAAACCCTGTGTTCAGGCTGCCGGCAGCCCCGTGCACGGCGCCGAATCGCCCCCCGATCATTTGTGAAAAATGATGCACAATCTATTTCTATTCTCGCTTGTGAAGCGAGGCGTTTAGCCGTGCAAGCGTTGTTCTGGATGAGGAGGGAGTTTGAATTCAAAGATGGTGGAGCCAGGTGCGAGCGAGCCTGTTTTGGCGCTGAGTGTGCGCGAAAGAGGCAAGCAGCGGCGGCGCAGCTGGATCAAAGAGGCTGCGCGTGCGGTCTTCCTGGAACGAGGCTACGAGGCGGCCACGACTCGCGAGATCGCCGAACGCGCCGAGGTTTCACTGGGCACGCTGTTCGCCTACGCGCCCACCAAGCCAGAACTCTTGCTGATGATCGTCAACGACGATCTCGAACTCCTCGACCGCAACGAGTTCGCTACCTGGCCTGATGAAGAACCGCTCATCGATGCCTTCATGGTGTTCAGCCAGAAGAACTTCGCCTACTGGGCGAAGCACCCCGAACTGGCCCGGCAGGCCCGGCGCGAAATCGCGGGCGTCTTGAGGGGGCGGCCAGCGGGCCCGGAGGCAATCCGGTTCGCCGCGGTCAAACCGCTACTCCTGTCCCAGCTGGCCAACCTGTTCGCCCGCAAGCAGAAAGCCGGTCGCCTCGGTACGAAGGCTGAGCCGGAGCTGATGGCCGAGCTCTGGTGGTGCGTTTACAACCAGCACCTGCACACCTGGCTGTCCGACGAAAAACCAAACGTGCGCAAGGGCATGGAACGCCTGCAGCAACTCTTCCTGCTCATGATGCAGGGCCTGGGCGCGGCGCCGATCGAGATGACCACCAACCAAGGGGTGCCGGCGGCTCGCAAACGTGCTGGCCCTGCCGCGGTCCCAAGGTCTGCCTCAAGGTAAACCCGAAGCACGGCACGTAATTAGAGCGTGCAATAAGTTTGTGGTGTGTTATACAATTCCGGTCAGCGGCGGGGACATCCGCGTCCCAGCTGCGATCAGGAATTTTTTGCATGACCCACGATATCGAACCGTTCGAAGTCCAGGTGAAATCCGTCACCCGGGAAGCCGACGGCATCAACTCATTCGTCCTGGTCGCGTTGCCAGGCCAGCAACTGCCCGCGTTCACCGCCGGTGCGCACGTCGATGTACATCTGCCGGGGGGGCTCCACCGAAGCTATTCGCTCGTCAATGACCCCAGCGAACGCCATCGCTACGTGCTCGGCGTCGCGCGTGACCTGGCAAGCCGCGGCGGCTCGCGTTACATGCACGAGACCTTGCGCGTGGGGGACTTCCTGCGCATCGGTCCGCCACGCAACAACTTCCCGCTGAACGAAGAGGCGCCGCACAGCGTGCTGATTGCGGGGGGCATCGGCATCACACCGCTCATGAGCATGGCAAGGCGCCTGCAGTCCCTGGGCCGGCCCTGGAGCATGCATTTCTGCGCGCGCAGCGCCGTCAACGCGGCCTTCGCGTCCGAGTTGCAGGCGCTGGCCGGCGAGTCGTCGGCTGCGGTGTCCCTCCATTTCGATGACGAGATGGGCGGCGCGCGCCCCGACATCGCGGCCATGGTGGCCTCGGCGCCAAAAGGCGGCCATCTGTACTGCTGCGGCCCGCAACCCATGCTCGAGGCGTTCGAGCGCGCGACAGCCGCACTGCCGCGCGAGTGTGTTCACCTCGAATCATTCACGGCGCGTGAAGAGGCAGACACGAGCGGCGGTTTCACGGTGCGGTTGGCGCGCAGCGGCAAGCTGCTGGAAGTAGCGGCGGGCAAGTCCATTCTGGACGTCCTGCTCGACGCAGGTGTGGATGTGCAGTACGGCTGCATGCAGGGCGTCTGCGGCAGTTGCGAGACCACGGTGCTGCAGGGAGTACCCGACCACCGGGACTCGATCCTTGACGCAGGGGCGCGCGCTTCCAACCGAACCATGATGGTGTGCTGCTCCGGTAGCAAGACACCGGAACTCGCGCTGGATTTGTAGCGCCACGCGCGGGCCCATTCTGGCTGCCCGACGCCTCGTACCCAGACTTGAATTTCAAAAGAAAGGCCTTCTCATGCGCTCCAAGCGATCGATCGAAGTTCCAGGCGTCACCCATGGCGACACACCTATTCCGCTCGGAGCAAGGGTCGGCAACGTGATCTGGTCATCAGGCATCGCGGGTAAGGACCCGGGGACCAGCAAGCTGCCCACTGAACCTGCCGAGCAAGTGCGGCTGGCGTTCGAGAACATGCGCGCATTGGTCATCAATGGCGGGGGCACGTTGGACGATATCGTGCGCGTGACGGTGTTCCTCAAGGACGCTTCGTTGCGTTCACTGGTGAATACGCCGTGGGTGGCCATGTTCCCCGATCCCGAGGACCGCCCCGCGCGACACGCACAAATGGTGGACCTCGCCGGCGGCATGTTCATCCAGCTCGAAGTCATCGCCGTCGTGCAGGGGCGCTGACATGGATTCCAATGTTCAACGGCTGCTGCGGCTGGACGTCTGCGCGGTCTCCGACGCCCTGGACAAACTCGGCATTGCCGGGCAGGTAGCCAGCGGCCTGGAGCAACGATCCAGCGCCAGCCGTCTGGCCGGCCGTGTGGTGACTTACCGGCTTGTGCCTGCCGGGCAGGCGCCGGCCGCGCCCGCGGCCTCGGCGCCGGTTCGCCATCTGGGCACGACCGCCATCGAGCTGTCAAAGCCCGGCGATGTCATCGTGGTGGAGCAGCGGACCGGTATCGATGCGGGCTGCTGGGGCGGAATCCTTACCCTGGGCGCCAAGGTCAAAGGTGTCGCCGGCGTTGTCGCCGACGGGCCCGTGCGCGACATCGAGGAGGCCCGCAATTACGACTTCCCCGTGTACTGCACAAGCCTCACTGCACGCACTGCCCGCGGACGCGTGGCCGAGGCCGAAGTGAACCAGCCCGTGAATATCGCCGGCGTCACCGTCCGACCTGGCGACCTCGTGCTGGCGGACGCCGGTGGCGTGGCCTTCATTCCCGCCGAGCGCGCGGACGAAGTGCTGGACGCGGCGGAAATGATCGCGGGGCGGGAAGCCGCCATGGCGCGCGACCTGCTGGCCGGTCGCCCCATCACTGAAGTGATGGGCGAGAACTATGAACACATGCTGCGCTGAACCCAACACGGCGAAGCTTCACTTCACCTTCATCAAGAGACACTCTCAATGAGCGACAAGAACATCGAGCGGGCATCGCGCCTGGACACCGCCACGCTGAGCGACGCCCTGGATCGTCTGGGCATCGTCGGCCAATGTTATCGGATCACGCCGCGCGCGGGCACTTTCCAGATGACCGGGCGGGCGTGGACGCTCAAGTACGGGCCAGCCGGGCAGCCCCCGGGAACGGTGGGCGACTACATCGACGACGTGGCCGCGGGCAGCGTCGTTGTGCTGGACAACGGCGGGCGTGATGACGTCACCGTGTGGGGCGACATCCTGACCGAAGTCGCGCACAGCAAAGGAATAGCCGGCACCTTGATTGACGGCGTGAACCGCGACGTCGCCTTGTGCGTGAAACTCGGCTACCCGATATACAGCCGCCAGGCCTGGATGCGCACCGGCAAGGACCGCGTTCAGGTCGAGAGCATGCAGATGCCGGTGAGCATCGGCGGCGTGCGGGTTTGCCCGGGCGATCTCGTGCGCGGCGATGCCGACGGCGCGGTCGTGCTGCCGCAAGCGCTGGAAAGCCAGGTGCTCGCCCTGGCCGAGGAAATCCAGACCGCCGAGGACGCCATTCGGCAAGCGGTTCGCAACGGCATGAGCCTGCGGGACGCACGCACCAAACACAAATACCACAGCCTGCAGACGCGGGAAAAGACATGAGCGACCGCACTGTCTCTGACGGCGGGGCGCTCCCCGCGCCCGAAGGCCTCACCATCCGAGCGCGGTTTGAACGGCCGGACGCGGCCACGGTGACCGCCGCGCGCAACCTGCCGGCGGCCACGCTGCACGAAGCCGGCAAGCGCATCGGCGTGATGCCCTCGGCCATCAAGCCCGTCGCTCCATCCTTCAAAGTGTGCGGACCGGCCGTGACGGTGCACTCCCCAGCCGGCGACAACCTCTGGCTTCATCGCGCGCTGTACGTCGCGGAGCCAGGGGACGTGCTGGTGGTTCACGTCAGCGGCGGGTACGACTGGGGTTACTGGGGCGAGATCATGTCCACCGCGGCGCGCGTTCGCGGCCTGGGCGGTCTGGTGATCGATGGCTGCGTGCGCGACGGCGCCGTGCTGGAGTCATTCGGGTTCCCGGTGTTCGCGCGTGGGCTGTGCATCCGCGGCACCGGCAAGGACTATGGCGCGCGCGGCTGGATCAACCATCCCACATTGTTCGACGACCTGGTGGTCCACCCGGGTGACTTGATCGTGGGCGACACCGATGGCGTGGTGGCCCTGCCGCGCGCCGATGCGGCTCGCATCGTGCAGGTAGGCATCGAACGCGAAGCCAAGGAGGCCGACATCCTGGCGCGCCTGCAGCGCGGCGAACGCACCCTCGAGGTCTACAACTTCTAACTGGGCGAACTTCACGGAGACTCGATGACGAATACGACTGCCGGATACGATCCGGATGCATTGGCCTTGCCCTCGGGCTTGCTGATCGACGGCCAGCTGGTGGCGGGGGAGGGCGAGGAATACGAAGTACGCCGGCCCTCGGACGGCAAGGTCGCCCGCGTGGAGCGCGGCGCCAGTGCCCAGCAGGTCGACCGCGCGGTCGAGGTGGCCGCCCGGGCCTTCAGGCAATCTGGCTGGGCGACGGGTGCTCCGCGCGCGCGCGGCAAGGTGCTGCGGCGCTGGGCGGAGCTCACGGAGCAGCACGCGGACGAGTTGGCGCGCCTGGAGTCCATCGTTTCTCCGCGCATGTACCACGACGCGCGCGCGCGAGGCATGACGGCACTGGCCGAGATGATCCGCTACAACGCTGAACTCGCCGACAAGATCGATGGCGACATGCTCTCTGCGGCAAGCGATGTCTGGAGCATGGTGCTGCGCGAACCCTACGGCGTGGTGGCCGGCATCTCGCCTTGGAACGCGCCCATCTATCTCGCCGCGCTGAAGATGGCGCCTGCCCTCGCGGCGGGCAATGCCATCGTGCTCAAACCCTCCGAGGCCACACCCTATTCACTCATACGGCTCGCCCAGCTTGCGATTGAAGCTGGCCTGCCCGCGGGCATGATGTCGGTGGTGCCCGGGTTGGGCCACGAGACCGGGGTGTCACTGGTGCGGCATCCCAAGGTGAACTACGTGAGTTTTACCGGCTCGACCGCAAGCGGCGCGCGCATCATGGCCGATGCCGCCATGCATGGGCTGAAGCCGGTCTCGCTGGAGCTTGGCGGCAAGAGCCCGCAACTTGTCTTTGCCGATGCGCCCGACCTCGACAAAGTGGCGGCATGGGTAGCCGGATCGATTTGCGGCAACGCGGGCCAGATCTGCTTTTCGGGCACGCGGCTGGTGGTGGATGAGCGCATCGCGGACGCGCTGCTGGAGCGCATCGAAAAAAACTTCAACCAGGTCGTTCCCGGTCCTACCTGGACGTCGACCTCGACGCTTGCGCCCATATTCTCGGAAGGTCAGGCGCGTCGCATCGAAGACATCCTGGTGCGGTCGGTGCAAGGCGGTGCGCAGATCCAGCGCGGCGGCGCTCGTGTGGACACCGCGCACGGCGGCGTCTATTTCCAGCCGACGCTGGTGCGTGGCGCCGCGCCCGATAACGCCGTGGTGCGTGAAGAGGTGTTCGGGCCGGTGCTGGCTGTACAAACGTTCCGCGACCTCGAGGAAGGCCTGGCACTTGCGGACCATCCGGTCTACGGCCTGGCCGGCGCGGTTCACACCGCGGACATCAACAAGGCCTTGCGTGCCGCACGCGCCATCGAGGCCGGCACGGTGTGGGTCAACCACTACGGCCCCACTGGCGACCTGAACGCGCCCCAGTCTCCCCACAAGCAGTCCGGCATGGGGCATGACGGCGGTCCTGGCGCGGTCGCGAAATTCATGAAGACGAAGAACGTGCGCGTTCTCGTGCAGTAGCAGTGCAGTGCACTCCCTTACCTATTCAAGCGAGACATCCATGCCCCAGTACCTGAACTTCGCCTTGCGACTCGCCGTGGCCCTGTCCATGATGGCCGGCACAGCGGCCGCCGTCGCGCAGCAAGCCTATCCCACGAAGCCGATCCGCTTCGTCGTTCCCTATCCTCCGGGCGGAGCGACGGACGGCGTGGCCCGCCTGCTTGGACAAAAACTCACGGAGGCCCTGAACCAGCAGGTGGTGATCGACAACCGGCCGGGCGCCAGTGGCGTCATCGGCGCCGACGCGGTGGCGAAGGCGCCTGCCGATGGCCACACCATCCTGCTCGTGATCAACACGCACGTGATCAACCCGAGCATCATGGCCAAGCTGCCCTACGCCGCCGGCGACTTCGCGCCCGTCGCGACCTTCGCGAGCAGCGAGTTCCTGCTGGCGGTGAACCCGTCGGTTCCGGTCAACACGCTGGCCGAGTTCACCTCGCTGGCAAAGTCAAAGCCCGGCGTGCTGAATTACGGCACGGTCGGCAATGCGGGCATCGGCCGTTTGGCCGGTGAACAGCTCAGTGAGAAGGCGGCCATCCAGATCAAGCATATCCCGTACAAGGGATCCGCGCCCCTGTTGACCGACCTCATCAGCGGAGCCGTGAATTTTGTCGTGGACACGCCGAATGTGTATCTCCAGCAAATCAAGGCTGGCAAGGTCAAGCCGATCGCGGTGACCGGGAAGAAGCGGCTGGCCTTGCTGCCCGCCGTGCCAACCTTCGGCGAAGCGGGACTGCCGAATTACGACCTTCGCATGTGGTTCGGTGTGCTGGCACCGGCCGCGACCCCGACCGACATCGTAGCGAAGCTGGCTGCCGAGATCGCGAAGATCGCGGCCATGCCCGACGTGCGGGAGAAGCTCGCCGTTCAGGAATTCCAGCCCTTCTATCAGACCTCGGCGCAGTTCGCCGAACTGCTCAAGACCGAGGCGGCCACCTACGCGCGAATCGTCAAGTCCGCCAACGTGAAGGAATAGCTTGCCAAGCGGCTGCCCGGTCGGATCGAGCGCCGCCTTTTCGCTTCCCAACTTTTTTCAGAAAGATGCGCAATGAAATCAATCTATCTCGTGCTCGACATGCAGAACGACCTCGTCCACGTGGACGGCCCGAATGGAAAGTCGCCGATCGGGGACCAGGTGCGCGGACGCCGCGTGGTGGAAAACACGGCCGCGGTGCTGGCCAAGGCGCGCGCCGCAGGCGTGGCAGTGGGCTTTGTGCGCGTCGGCTTCTCACCCGACTATCACGAGTGTCCCAAGGGCTCGCCGATGTTTGGCGGCGCGGCGAAGATGGGGCTGTTCAAGCTCGGCACGTTCGGAACGGAAATTCATCCTGATCTCGAGCAGCGCGCCGGCGACGTCCAGGTGGTCAAGCACAGGGTCAGCCCGTTCTATTCGACGACGCTCATGGCTCAGCTTCGCGCCGCGGGCATCGAGCGCATCTATTGCTCGGGAGTCTCCACGAATGCGGTGGTTCAGGCAACAGTGCGCGACGCGCACGACCGCGATTTCAGCGTCGTGCTGATCGAGGATGCGTGCTGCGCGCATAACGACGAAGAGCACCGCAACTCCGTGCAGAGCATCTCGCGTTTTTGCCAGGTCGTGAAGGCAGCCCACGTCGACTTCGCTGCATGAAGATCCCCGCCTGAGCTGTTTGAGATTCTTCATGGCATTTGCGAATTCATGGAACATGGGTCTCCGCTTTCACAGCCAACTTCATGAATTTCGCAATTCGGCCGCTTGCGAGGTGCTGTAGCCGGGCTTTCTGAGGGAAATGGACTGGGCATGGGCCTTGCGTTCCGGGTTCAACAAGCCGACCCAAGACCCACTCAGGAGACATGCATGTCAGTTGCCGCGATTGCGCTCGCCAATCCAATTTCCGCACCCCCAACCGTCCACGAACTTCTGGATCGCGCCCGCGCGATGATCCCGATGCTCAAGGAGCGCGCCGCTTCCGTGGAGCAAAACCGCATGGTGTCTCCGGAGACCATACGCGCCTTTGTCGACGCCGGCTTCTTCAAGATCCTTCAGCCCGCGCGATGGGGCGGCTGGGAAATGGACCCTGTCGTGTTCTGGCAGGTTCTCATGGAACTGGGCCGGGGCTGCTGCAGCAGCACCTGGAACATGATGATCCTGGGACTGCACCAGTGGGAGTTCGCCCACATGGACCCGCGCGCCGGCGACGACGTCTGGACCCAGGACGATTCGGTGATCGTGGCGTCCTCGTACGCTCCCTCCGGTCGTGCCGACAAGGTCAAGGGCGGCTATCTGTTGAATGGCCAGTGGCGCACGTCCAGCGGCACCGACCACGCCCAGTGGGCCTTCATTGGCGGCCTGATCCGCGATGAGGCAGGCGACGCTGTCGAACGCTGTGCGCTCCTGGTGCCGCGTAGCGACTACCGCATCGTGGACGATTGGCACGTGATGGGCCTGGCCGGCACGGGCAGCAAGAGCCTGGTGCTCGAGAACGTGTTCGTGCCCGACTACCGCACCCACAGCATCAACAGTTATGTGCTGACCGACCGCGCCGTCACGCAGCTCTATCCGTTCGGCACGATATTCTGCGGCTCGGTGTCCGCCGCGATCTGCGGCTTCGCACAGGGCGCGATCGACATCTACATCGACCAGATGAAAGTGCGCAAGCTGGCCGCCAACGCGAGCATCGGTGCCGCGGCCAGCCCGTATGTGCGAGACCGCCTGGGCAACGCAGTAGCGCGGGTGCGCTCATGCCGCGCTCGCCTGATGCAGTTGATGGCTGAATCGCTGCCCATCGTCACACGGCGCGAGCTGGTGCCCGAGGAGATGCGCGTGGAGCACATCCTGGACATCTCGCGTGTCGGTCGCGAATGCGCCGAAGCCGTGCTGCTGCTGTTCCCCGCCATGGGCGCGCGCGGTATTTATCTCGACAACCCGATGCAGCGGGTCGTCCGCGACGTGCTCGCGGCCGCGCAGCACATGACACAAAACGCGGACGACTCGTCGGGCCTGATCGGCTCTCGCCTGCTCGGAACCGAGCTGCCGCCGACAGCGTACGGAGTCAAGCGAGGCCCACCGGCGGGGAAGGCCGCGACGTCGGCGGCCTGACCGGACGCCCTGGCAACCAACAACTACATACTGGAGACAAGCAATGCTGAAATTCATGACGACGCGCGCGTCGCGGCTGGCAGGCGGACTGCTGGCCGGGATTTGCGCGATGACCATCGCCGCCGCACAGGAGACGCCGCAACGGGGCGGCACCCTGGTGTTCCCGATCCACTCCGGTGAGGCGACCACGTACGACTGCCATGCGGCGCCGGCCATCCGGATCATGCAGCGCGTGGCCCCGCATTACTCGTTGCTCATCAAGGTGGACCCTGATCGATATCCCGAGGTACAGGGGGACCTTGCGAAGAGCTGGAAGGTCTCGCCGGACGGGCTCAGCTACGAGTTCAAGCTTCACGAGGGCGTGAAGTTTCACGACGGCACTTTGCTTACCTCGAAAGACGTCAAGGTGAGTTATGAGCGCATGATCTCGCCGCCGCCAGGCGTGGTGTCGATGCGGCGCGGCATGCTGCTGGACATCCAGTCCATCGAAACACCGGACCCGCTGACGGTGGTGTTCAAACTGTCGAGCCCCAACGCCGCCATGCTTCAACTGCTCGCGATGCCCTACGCCTGCATCTACTCGGCCAAGCTTCTGGCCGAGGACTCCAGCTATCCCGGCAAGCGTGTGATGGGCAGCGGGCCGTTCCGTTTCGTGCGTTACGCCCCTGGGAGCGAATGGGTGGGTGAGCGCTTCGAAGGCTACTTCCGCGCGGGCCTGCCGTATCTGGACGGGTTCAAGGCGCTGTCGGTCACCGTGCCGGCCGCCAACAATGCGCTGGTCGCGGGCAGTGTCATGTTCAACGTGCGAGCATTGACAGCGAGCGAGGTTGCAACGGTGTTAGCGGCGCGAGGCGACAAGGTGAAGATCGTAGGACAGTCCACGGCCGTGCCTGTATCGATCTGGGTGTCCGTGAACACCGAGCGAGGCCCACTCGCGGATGCGCGCGTGCGGCGCGCGCTGACCCTGGCGTTCGACCGCTGGGGCGGCGCGAAAAGCATGCAGCAGTTCACGCCCATCAACATGGTGGGGGGCCTCTTGCGTCCGGGTTCGACGTTCGCCCGCACGCCCCAAGAGCTGCAGAAGCTTCCCGGCTTTTCCCCCGACATTGAGGCGTCCCGGCGCGAAGCGCGCAGGCTGCTGGCTGAGGCCGGTCACCCGAACCTGAAGGTCGGATTTCTCAACACCGCGAATTTTGCCAACTTCGGCGTGTTCGTGACGGACCAGTTGCGGCAAATTGGCGTGACGGTGGACCACCAGCTGCTGGATCAGCCCTCGTTCATTGCCCGGCGTCTGTCCGGCAACTACGACCTCACCATGGACACGCCGCCCGAGTACATGGACGACCCGACAGTCCAGTGGGCCGTGTTCAAGCCGCACAAGAACAACCCGGTGAACTTCTCGCGCACGTCCGACAACAAGCTGGACGACATGTACGAACTGCAGAAGCGCACGATGGACGTGAAGGAGCGGGCGAAGCAGGTGCGTGAACTGGAGGCCTACATCCTGAACCAGGCTTATGTGCTCCCGCTTTTCTGGGGCGGGTGGTCGCGTGCGATTTCGACGCAGGTGGGCGGGCTCGGGGACACGCCCACCAACTATGTCAAGCTCGATCTCGTGGACATCTGGCTCAGGCCGCCGGCGCGTCCTTGAAGGTCTTTTCCAGCTTCTTGTGCCGGTAGTCCACCTGGGCGCGCGAGACGCCCAGCAGCGTGGCGGCGCGGGAGATGTTGCCGTCTGCTTGCTGCACGGCGGCTCGCACCAGGGCGTCTTCCATGGCGGGCATCGACGCCATGCCCTGGCGGACGATGCGAAAGGCCAGCGCGTCGAGGCTTTCCACCGCTGCATCGGCGATAGGCTCTACGACGACGTCCTGGCCGGCTGCGGGTACTTCGCTTGACAAGATAGGCCCGGGTTGTACCGCGGACATGGCGGCCGGCAGGGACAGAGCCGCGCCGATGACATCGACGCCAAAGCTGGAAAGATGATGCAGGTCGACCAGCTCGTCGTCGTTCGCCAGAATGACACCGCGCTCGAGCACATTTTCAAGCTCGCGAATATTGCCGGGCCAGGGATGCTGCAGGATAGCCTGCATCGCACGCGAGGTAATGCCGGCAATGCGGCGCCCATGCCGGCGCGCGAAACGACCTAGCAGTGCTTCGGTGAGCAGGGGGATGTCATCGCGGCGCTCGCGTAACGGCGCCACCACGAGCGCGAATACGTTGAGGCGGAAAAATAGATCGGCCCGGAAGCGGCATTCCTTCACTGCGAGCGAAAGATTTTCATTGGTCGCGGCCACGATGCGAACATCGGTGCGAAGCGTTTTGTTGCTCCCCAGCCGCTCGAGTTCTCCACTCTGCAGGACGCGCAGAAGCTTGCCTTGCGCCGTGAGGCTCAGGGTAGCGATTTCATCCAGGAACAGCGTGCCGCCGTTGGCCGTCTCGAAGCGGCCCGGCCTTGAATTCATGGCGCCGGAGAACGCACCGCGTTCGACGCCGAACAGCTCCGATTCGATCAGCTGCTCAGGGATCGCCGCGCAGTTGACCTCGACGAAGGGTTTGGAGGCGCGCAGGCTGTGCCGGTGCACGTCGCGTGCGAAGAGGCTCTTGCCTACGCCGCTCTCGCCCAGCAGCAGCACGGTGGCGCGCGTGGGCCCCACCCGCAAGATGTGGTGGCGAAGCACGTGGAAGGCGGCAGACGCGCCCACGATCGTCTCGTCGTCGGCCGAAAAGTGGGAAGCAACTACAGCAGAGTGCGCCATCGGCGGGTCGTCTCCTGCGTTGGGCGCGGCCGCAGCCGGAGCCGAAGCTGCAACAGCTGCGACAGCGGCGGCATTTCCAGTAGCGAACCCGCCGTACGACTTGACCGGCGCGACTTGCGGCTCAAGAAAACGCAGGTCTTCTTCGGCGTCTTCCCATTGCGAGACGGGTTTGGCGATGCTGCGGCATTGCGCATGGCCCAGCGCGCGACATTCGACCTCTCGAACGAGGATGCGACGGCCCCCGCAAGTGCTGAGGTAGCCTGAGCTATAGCCCACCTCGGTCCAGCACGCCGCATAAGAGCCGACACCATGCGCCGCGATATGGCCATCGTCCTCGATCGAGTCGCGCCAGATCCATTCGAGATGCAGCTCGGTGTCCGGCCGGTCTCGACCGGACACCGAGTGGAGACGCTCCACCTTCACGAAGCCCTGAAGGCCGTGCAGCGCTGATCCCGAGCCCATCAGGTCGCCCATGGTGGCATTGTCGCGGCTGGTCTTCCAGGCGAGCTCGGCATCGCGGCATCCGGCCGCGTACCCGATGCGTGTGAGCAGGCCCCTTGCGGTGTCGACGCCAAGCGACGCGATCAGTTCGTTGCGCAGTGCCGCGAAGGCTTCCCCGTGCAGCAGCACCATGCGGTGTTCGCCTAGCCAGATGCGACCTTCAAGAGGCGCGAAGCGGAGCTTGGCCGCGAATTGCCTGAGCTGCGCGAGGTTCACGTCGGTGACGACGTCGGGTATCTCAATCATCCGGGTCCTTTCGACTGTGTGGCCGGAGCGTCCAAAGAAGCGTGCTAACGTCATAGCGTGCACCTAATTTGATTCGCAGTTCATAAATATAGCAAATTTGATAAAACACTGAGATCGCGTATTCCCGAAATTTCGCAAGATGTGCGTGATCCGGAGCGCACCGACGGGACCATGGCCCGTCTGAAACACCCATTCGCGGGTATTTTCCAGAGGCGATGCCCTTGCAAGGCTTGAGCGTGGTCTCGGAAGGTACTTGATGGCACAGAGCTTGCGGAGCAGGTCAGGTAGGAGACACATCACATGGCATTGCTTTCCAATCTCGGTTACGTGGTATTCGGCGTCAGCGACCTGGCTAAATGGGAGTCGTTCGCGGTGGATTTGATGGGCTTGCAGGCGGGCCGCCGCGAACCCGATCGACTGCTGACCCTGCGCATGGACGATCAGGAACAAAGGCTGGTGCTGGAGCAGGGCACGGACGACGACCTGCGCGTGGCGGGCTGGCAAGTCGACACCGAGGAAGACCTGGAGCAGTACGTAGCGCGAGTGCGCGGGCTCGGGGTGAAGGTTGAGGAGTGCAGCCGCGAACAGGCCTTCGAGCGAAGGGTTGAACGGCTCTTCGTGTGCGCTGATCCCAACGGATTCAAGCACGAGTTTTATTTCGGCCCGGGCATCGCCTCCATCGCCGATCCTTTCCATTCCCGCGTGCTGAAGGGGCCAGGCTTTTGCACCGGTCCGCTGGGGGTAGGCCATTTGCTGCCACGCGCGCTCGACTATGCCGCCTCTGTGTCGTGGTACCGGAGCGTGCTGGGCCTCAAGGTGAGCGACCGCATCCGTGAGGAGACGAGGCCCGGGCACATCGCCGATGCGACTTTCTTTCACGCGGCCACCGGGCGGCACCATTCGCTTGCGACAGTTCAGGTGGACTCACCGAAAATCCTTACCCATCTCATGATCGAGGTGCGGGACATGGACGACGTGGGCCTGGCCTACGATCGCTGCGCCAGGGCGGGATGCACATTCACCCGCGAACTCGGCCACCATCCGAACGACAAGATGTTTTCGTTTTATGTCCGCACGCCGTCCGGCTTCGCGCTGGAGTACGGCCACGGCGGCGTCGTGATCGACGACAGCAACTGGGAAGTCGTCACCTACAACAAGATGAGCGACTGGGGACACAAACGCCCGCAGCCGAAAACGTCATGAACAGCTGCGCTCCTCTCCTGAATGCCTCCCGCCAAATGGCTTCATTCGCACCCATGCAGCACACCGATGTCGATCGATTCCGTGCCGGTATGTCGCTCTTGGGCGGGGCCTGCACGGTCATCACTTCGCGCCTGGGTGACGAGCGATCCGGCCTGACCGCCACCGCGGTGTGCTCGGTGAGCGCCGACCCGCCGCGCCTGCTGGTGTGCGTGAACCGCAGCGTGCGTGCACACGCCGTGATTTCCACCAGTGGAGTGCTGGCAGTGAATGTTCTTGGCGCCGAGCACGAGCCGCTGGCCAAGCGTTTCGCGGGCATGGTGGACGGTGCACGCGGGGACGACCGGTTTCTGGCAGGTGACTGGTCGCAGCGCGAGTCCGGCTCTCCGGTGCTGCTCGATGCCCTTGCGAGTTTCGATTGCCGGGTGGCGGAGCAGGCAGAGAGCGGCACTCACAGCATGTTCCTGTGCGACGTCATCAGCGTGGAGACGCCAGAGCGATCGAGCGCCTCGCTCATCTACTTCAACCGGCGCTTCGTGAGCGTCGTCGCCTCATGAGCGCCCATCCCAAGATCAATCACTACAGGAACAAAGCATGACCGAAATCACCGAAAGCTCAAGCAGCCGGACTGTACACGTCCACGAGGGCGACCTCAACATGAAGTTGCATTACAACGACGCCGGCGAGGGCGATGCCGTGGTCATGATGCATGGCTCTGGGCCCGGCGCGAGTGGTTGGAGCAACTTCCACCGCAACGTCGACGCCTTTGTCGCCGCAGGCTATCGCGTCTTGCTGGTCGACTCGCCCGGGTTCAGCAAAAGCGAGCCGATTGTCACCGCCGCGCGCGAGCGCGTGAACGCGCAGGCCGTCAAGGGAGTGCTCGACGCGCTGGACATCGAGAAGGCCAGCCTGATCGGAAATTCAATGGGCGGATCGTCGGCCATTGCCTTCGCGCTGGAGTATCCACACAGGCTGAACAAGCTCATCGTGATGGGCGCGGGTGGGGGCGGTGCCAGCCTTTTCGTGCCGATGCCCACCGAAGGCATCAAGCTGCTGCTGGGGCTGTACCGCAATCCGTCCATCGAGAATCTCAGGCGCATGCTCGACGTGTTCGTGTATGACCCGAGCCAGCTCACCGAAGACCTCATCAAGGGCCGCCACGCCAACATGATGCGTTGCGAAGAGCATCTCGCCAACTTTGTTGAAAGTGCGAAGCTCGGCCGCCGCACCGACTTGTCGGGCCGGTTGGGTGAGATCAAGGCGCCCACGCTGATCACCTGGGGCCGCGATGACCGTTTCGTGCCGCTTGATCTGGGGCTGAAGCTGCTGTGGGCAATGCCCGATGCGCGCATGCACGTGTTCAGCCGCTGCGGACATTGGGCACAGTGGGAACATGCCGACGCGTTCAACCGGCTTGTCCTTGATTTTCTGGCCCACTGAGCCAGCCGTAAAACAGCTCTCGGCGCTGGCGTTGCCGGCAAGACGACGAGGCCGCTTCCTGGCCCTCAATTTCGAAAGACACTCATGCACAGCGTCGAACATGCGGCACAAGCACTGCGTCAGGCGCGCCGTGACCGGCAGACCATCGGCCCGGTTTCCGCCAGCCACGGCATCGCCGGACTGGACGCGGCCTACCAGGTGGCGGAGGTCAACGTGCGAGCGCGCATGGACGAACCGGGGCGCCGTATCGTGGGAAAGAAAGTCGGGCTGACGTCCAAGGCGGTGCAGCAGCAGCTTGGCGTTGACCAGCCCGATTTCGGCGTGCTGTTCGACGACATGGAATATCTGGACGGCGACGCAGTGCCCATGAGCCGCCTGATCCAGCCCAAGGTGGAAGCCGAAGTGGCTTTCGTCGTTGGGCGCGATTTGCCAGGGGCCGCGCCGACCTGGTCCGAGTTCCTCTGCGCCATCGCTTACGCGCTGCCGGCCCTGGAGATCGTCGACAGCGCCATCACCGATTGGAAGATCAGCCTGGTCGACACAGTGGCCGACAACGCCTCATCCGCGCTTTACGTGCTGGGCCAGCAGCCGGTCGCACTGGGGCAGTTGGCACTCGGCGAACTGGGAATGCAGATGACCGTGAACGGCGAGGTTGCTTCAGTGGGCACCGGCGCGGCATGCCTGGGCCACCCGCTGCGGGCCGCCTACTGGCTGGCGCGCACGATGGCAGCGCGTGGGGTGCCGCTCAAAGCGGGCGAGGTGATTCTGTCGGGCGCACTCGGGCCCATGGTGGCGCTGAAGGCCGGCGACGTGGTGCTGGCGCGCCTCGGTCAACTGGGCAGCGTCGGCTGCCGCATGGCTTGAGGAGCAAGCCATGACACGCAAGCTGAAGGCTGCCATCATCGGCAGCGGCAACATCGGCACCGACTTGATGATCAAGATCCTGCGCCACGGCAAGCACATCGAGATGGGCGCCATGGTCGGCATCGACCCCGCCTCGGACGGCCTGGCACGGGCAGAGCGACTGGGCGTGGCCACCACGCACGAAGGCGTGGAGGGCCTGATGCGTTTGCCCGGCTTCGCGGACATCGACGTGGTGTTCGACGCCACCAGTGCCGCTGCCCATGTGAAGAACGAAGCGCTGCTGCGCGCCGCCAGGCCCGGCATCCGATTGATCGACCTCACGCCCGCGGCCGTGGGCCCCTACTGCGTGCCGGTGGTCAACGGCGAGGCGCATCTGCAAGCCTTGAACGTCAACATGGTCACGTGCGGGGGCCAAGCCACCATTCCCATGGTCGCGGCGGTGAGCCGCGTGGCCAAGGTGCACTACGCCGAGATCGTTGCCTCGATCGCCAGCAAATCCGCCGGGCCCGGCACGCGCGCGAATATCGACGAGTTCACCGAAACCACCTCGCGGGCGATCGAGTCCGTCGGCGGCGCGGTCAAGGGCAAGGCCATCATCGTGCTGAACCCAGCTGAGCCGCCGCTGATGATGCGCGACACCGTGTTCTTGCTGAGCGAGCCGGCGTCCGAGGAGGCGATCGTCGCGTCGGTCGAGCGCATGGTCAATGAAGTGCAAGCCTACGTTCCCGGGTACCGCCTCAAGCAGAAGGTGCAGTTCGACCGCATCGAACTGCCGATCCGCATTCCCGGTGTCGGAGATCGCATGAGCGGGCTGAAAACGTCCATCTTCCTTGAAGTGGAGGGGGCGGCTCATTACTTGCCTGCCTATGCGGGCAATCTCGACATCATGACCAGCGCGGCGCTGGCGATGGCCGAACGCATTGCCGCCAGCCTGCACGGGCGCGCGGCGGTGGCGGCATGACCGGCAAGAGAAGAGCATGAACGGCAAGAAACTCTATATTTCCGACGTGACGCTGCGCGATGGCAGCCACGCCATCCGCCACCAGTACAGCGTGGCGAATGCGCGGCAGATTGCAAAAGCGCTCGACGAGGCAGGCGTCGATTCGATCGAGGTCGCCCACGGGGATGGCCTGCAGGGCGGCAGCTTCAACTATGGCTTCGGCGCCCATACCGACATCGAATGGATCGAGGCGGTGGCCAGCGTCGTCAAGCGCGCCAGGATCGCCACGCTTCTGCTGCCGGGCATTGGCACCGTCCACGACCTGAAGGCCGCCTATGACGCGGGAGCCCGCATCGTTCGCGTGGCCACGCATTGCACCGAAGCGGACGTGTCCAGGCAGCACATCGAATACGCTCGGCACCTGGGCATGGACACTGTGGGCTTTCTCATGATGAGCCACATGAGCGAGCCGCGCGCACTGGCCCAGCAAGCCAAGTTGATGGAAAGCTACGGCGCGACCTGCTGCTACGTGGTGGACTCCGGCGGCGCGCTGAGCATGAACGACGTGCGCGAGCGCTTTCGTGCCTTCAAGGAGGTGCTCAAGCCTGAAACCGAAACCGGCATGCATGCCCACCACAACCTGAGCCTGGGAGTGGCCAACAGCATCGTTGCGGTGGAGGAGGGCTGCGACCGCGTCGACGCCAGCTTGGCCGGCATGGGCGCGGGCGCCGGCAACGCGCCGCTCGAGGTGTTCATCGCAGCTGCTACGCGCCTGGGCTGGAACCACGGCTGCGACGTGATGAAGTTGATGGACGCAGCCGATGACATCGTGCGGCCACTGCAGGATCGGCCAGTGCGGGTGGACCGGGAAACGCTTGCCCTCGGCTACGCGGGCGTGTACAGCTCGTTCCTGCGCCACAGCGAGTCGGCGGCGAAGAAGTACGGGTTGAAAGCAGTGGACATCCTGGTAGAGCTGGGACGGCGGCGCATGGTGGGTGGCCAGGAAGACATGATCGTGGACGTCGCCCTGGATTTGCTCAAGCGCCAAGAGGCCGCACTAGCTTCCTGAACCCAGTACAAACCAAGGGCAAACCAAGGACTCCGAAATGAAACTCATCAGCTTTTTTCTGCGTCAGCGCCCCTCCTATGGCATCGTGCAGGGCGGCGACGTGATTGATCTGCTGCCGTTATTGGGCGACCGCGCGCCCGACCTGAAAGCGATGATCGCCAACGGCTTGCTGCCCGAGGCGGTCAAGGCGGCAGCCACCCAGCAGCCGACCTTGAAACTTGCCGACCTCGAGTTGCTTCCCGTGATCCCCCAGCCCGGCAAAATCGTTTGCATTGGTCTTAACTACCACGAGCACGTGCGCGAGTCCAATAGGGAAGTAACGGAGGCGCCTACGATCTTTTTGCGAGTGGCTGACTCGCAGGTTGCGCACGGCAAGGACATCGTGCGGCCAACCGAGTCGCAACGCCTGGACTACGAGGGCGAGATCGCGATCGTGATCGGCAAAGGAGGACGCCGCATCAGCGAAGCCGATGCTTGGAGTCACATATTCGGCTACAGCTGCTACAACGATGGAAGCGTGCGCGACTGGCAATCGGCTGCGTCGCAGTGGACGGCCGGGAAGAACTTCTGGCGCACGGGCGGATTCGGTCCGTGGCTGGTCACGGCGGACGAAATCGCGCCGAACCAGAAGCTGACCCTGATCACGCGCCTGAACGGGCAGGAGATGCAGCGCGCCACCTCCGACATGATGATCCACAGCATCCCGCGTCAGATCGCCCACATCTCGACGTTCATTCCCCTGGAGCCTGGTGACGTCATTGTGACGGGCACTCCCGGCGGCGTTGGCAGCCGACGCAGTCCGCAGGTGTTCATGAAACCCGGGGACCGAGTGGAGATCGAGGTTGACCTTGTCGGAGTGCTGCGCAACGGCATCGTGGACGAAGCGGTTTCATGACATAGAACCGGTCACGTTGCGACGCAGTACCACGGGCTTGCCACCTGTATTCCGTTGAGACACCCAGTGAGCCAATGCGGAGTCCAGGTGTTGGGCATGGGCTGGAAACCATTGTGCAAGCTCGTCGGCAAGCCTGCGGCCAATCATGACGGCACCCGGCGCCAGCCGGGCAACCAGATCGCGCACTTCGGCAACGGACTGCAGCACCGCATGGTGTTCCGCTACGTGGCAATCGGCTTTCGGGTATTCGAATTCGACCATCCAGCGATCTTCACTCCCGAAGTGCGACAGCGCGTGTACGTGGAACTCCTCGAGGCGCGCGGCGAAATGCTCGTCGCGGCACGTCTGCAAAACGTGAACGATCGAGACGAAATCGCGATGTTCCTCATCCATCGGCCCGTAGCCGGTCAAGAGTGTGTCGCTCCACGAGAGAAAAGATGAAGAGTAGTTAGTGCTATTCATATGCTTGCTGTTCCAGAGCGCGGACTTTATCTGCCGTGCGTGCGAACTCCGATGAGCGGACACGACTCAGCAGAAGCCGCAGATGCGCCAACTCCTCACGGTTGAGGCAGTCAAAGAATTCATGCTCAGCCTGATCGACCTTCGCGTCGCTTTGCACGAGCACTTTGTGGCCGGCAGCCGTCGCCGTGACTTGGTTGATGCGCCTGTTGATTTTGTCGCTCCGCCTCTTCACCAGTCCTTTGCTCTCCAACGCCTTGATGAACTCGCCCATGGACTGCGCCGTCATGTTTGCCCTTCTCGCCAGATCGGCCGACGAGATCGGCTGGTGATGCACGATGAGATTCAGGACCATGTACTGGCCAGCGGTAATGACGTCGTCCTCCAAACAACACTCAATGCGACGCCGGGCCAGCTGCTCGACTTGTTGAAGATAAAAGAACGCACGCGCTGTAGCTGGCATGAATGTAGACCTTTAGAAACTGAAGGGAGAAGACGGATCATCGGGCATCTACCTGTCACTTCTGCGCCGCATTGCCTCCAGAGCGAAGCCAGATATCGGCCAGGTCGATTTTGAGGTACGGCGAAGCCAGAGGTTTGTTCAGCCCTCCCACGTCGCTCGAGATGCCGCGGCGCCAGTCCTGCCAGAAGAGCGGGAGCACGTAGGCCTGGTCGAAGAGATAGGCTTCCAGGGTCTTGACCCGAATGGCGCGTGCGTCCATGTCAAGCTCACGCGACTGGGCGCGGTAGAGCTCCAGGAAGCGCGTATCGTTCGAGCGCGACATGTTCGTGGGGTTGTCCTTGAAAGGCGCGAAGTAGGCGAACTGCGCTGTGGGATCGTCCAGGAATTCCGGCGGGTTATCCAGAATCAAGTCATAGTCGCCCGAAGCGCGGCGCGCATAGAGCTGAGGTCCCGGCACAACGTGGTGCTCCGCGGTAACCCCTACTTGGCGAAGCTGGTCGACGGCGAACACGCCCAGGAATGAAAAAATGCTCGCGTTGACCATGGTGAGCTTGAGCGATGGGTGTCCGGCCTCGGCGAGCAGGCGACGCGCCTCCTTGCGTGCTGCTTCCACGTCGGCGCCGTAGCCCGGCATCTGCGCGAGCTCGGCCGGGTTGCGCGCGAAGCGCGAACCCGGCCTGACCAGTCCACCAACGCGGTTCACCGCGGAAAACCGCTCCATCGCCTTGGCACCCGATGCGTGGTCCAGCGCGAGCAGCAGCGCACGTCGTACGCGTACGTCGTTCAGCGGTGGGCGCTGTGTGTTCATCGCGAACCAGAACTGCAGGGCAGTAGGCTCGCCGCCGACGAGGTTGATGCGATCGCCACGGGCTTCCTTCACGCGGGACTGATCGGCCTGCGTCAGACCTTGCATGAGGTAGTGCACCTGGCCGGAGAGCAAGGCGTTGACAGCGGCCGGCGGAGCAACATTCAATGCCTTGAACCCGTCGAGGTACGGCTGCTGAAGCTTGAAATAGCTCGCGAAACGCTCGCCTTCCCATGACTTTCCAGGTTCGTAGCGCTTGAATTTGAAGGGCCCCGAGCCCATCACCTTCTTGGACGGGTAATCCGGATCTGTTGCCAGCAACTTGGCCGAGTAGACACAGGCGAATGGCATGCCCAGGAGCTGCAGCATCGCGGCATTGGGCTCGGAGAGCTTCACCACGAGGGTCGTCGGGTCGGGAGCCTCGATTGCCTTCACGTCGGTGTACAGACCCTGGTGCATCGACACCACATTGCGCGGCGGGTTGCGAATGCGGTCATAGCTGACTTTCACGTCCGTGGACGTGAGCGCAGTGCCATCGTGGAACTTGACGTTGGGGTTGAGTTTGAACGTGTAGGTCAAGTTGTCCGGACTCACCTTCCAACTGCGGGCAAGGTCTCCTTTGACATTCGGGTAATTGTCCGGATCGAGCTTGACGAGCGACGAGTAGTGGGGCGCCAGGCGCCATATGGTGCCGGCCGCCGTGGATGCATGGCAATCGAAGGAGGAAGGTTCCGCCAAGTGCACGGCGAATGTGACAGTACCTCCGCGGACCGGAGCATCTGCGGCACTAGGGGCTGTATTGGCGATGCTCGATGCCGCCACGGCGATCAGAGCGCTGCCAACCAAGGTGGAAGGATTCATAAGGGGTCTCTCTTTCGTTCGGTGATGACGAGTGCGGTGCGTCAAGTCAAATGAGCTCGCGCCATTTGGCGCCGCGTTCAAACAGTGCTGATACGGGTGCGGTCTTGGAATAGTCGATGTCCGAATGGCTAGCGGCCGCCGGCGTCTTGCCATCGATGAATTCGCGCAGCGCGGTCATCAGGCTGCGCCGCACCTGCACCACCGCGCCGTCGCCCGCGCCCAAGTACTCCTTGGTCCGGTCGACGATCGTTCCCTGGCTTGTGATGACCGCGAAGTCCTCGGTACCGAGCGCCTGGGGAAAGCCGGTGAAGTGCCCGAGCTTCATGATCTCTCGGTTCTGGCCCCAATTGTTGTTTTCGTCGCCGGGAGGAAGCGGTGGCCAAGAATCAGGATCCGTGGGCATCAGCGCCGCGCTGCGCACGATCGGCGCGTCGAGGCGGTAGGTGACGTTCCAATACTGGACGTTTTCGTCATCGACGGGGACGGAGAAGAAGAGGGCGCCGCGCGGGGCGCCCGCATCACCTGCCGCGATCACGCCATACCAGGGCAGTACGAACGAGTTCGTGCGCACATACTGGCCACCATCAGGCAGTTCCCGTACAGCGGCGTAGCGAAAGCCGTAGGGCTGCGGCATGAGGTGGTACACGGGAGCCTGGTTGACCGCTGTCAGGCCGATGGTGCCCATGAAGGCGGTGTAGCTCTGATGCAGCACGCCCAGATGTGCCGAGTCCATCGTGGTCTCTACGCCCTGCAGCCAGTTTGCATTGACCTTCTGGCGGAACACGGTGGTGTGCCCTGCGGGCAGCCCGACGAATGGCAGCTCAGGGAAGGGTGGCGGCGTGTCGCCGATTTGCTCGCCGCCGAGCCAGACCCACACGATGCCCGCTTCCTCACGCACGGGGAAATGGCGGAGCGGAACGTTCTTGCAGTACTCCGCTTCGTTGTGAGGTTGAGTGGGCACCGCCACGGTTTTGCCGTCCACACTGAACTTCCAGCCGTGGTAGATGCAGCGAAGCCCGTTGTCCTCGTTGCGGGCCAGCGCCATGGAGGCGCCACGGTGAGGACAGGCCTCGTCAATGAAACCCACGCGACCCTCCGTGGCGCGATAGGCGACGTAGTTCTCGCCAAAGAGGCGCACACGCTGGGGCGCGCCGTCAGCTTCCAGTTTCTCCGACAACGCGGCCGGGATCCACCAGAATTTTTTCATCATTCGGCCCATGGGGGCGCCGTTCGTCACTTTGGTCAGCAGTTCGTTATCTTCTCGGCTCAGCATGACAATGTCCTGAATGTGGTTGCGTTGCGGGGGCTTGGTCTTGGGGGGTGCGTTCAGCTTTCGCGGTCAGCTTTGCGACCATCGAAGAAGGCTTTGATTCGTTGTGCTCCTTCACCGGATCCTCGCGTCATGGAGGCAACCATCGACTCGGCGAAGAGGCCATCCGCGGTGCTCATCTCGCTGATGCGGGAGACGCCGTTGATGATGGCGTAATTAGAGGCCGCGGCATTGCTTGCAATCGTCGCCGCCAGATCGAGAGCCTTGGCTAGTCCTTTGCCTTGCGGAACCAGGTAGTGCGCGAGGCCGAGCGCGAGGCCCTCCTCGGCGCTGTAGCTCCGACCGGTCAGCATCATCTCGGTCACGCGGCCGGCGCCGATGATGCGCGGCACGCGCACCGAGCCACCGCCGCCGACGAAGATGCCGCGCTGGCCCTCCGGCAACTGGTAGAAGGTGGAGGCCTCGCTCACGCGCACGTGGGTCGATGAGGCGATCTCCAGGCCTCCGCCGATGACACCTCCCTTGAGCACGCTGACGATGGGCAGCTCACCATGTTGCATGAGGTCGAACACTTGATGCCACTTGCGCGAACGACGCGTGGCCTTGACCGAATCATGGGTGCGCTTCTGCAGCAGTTCGATGAGGTCGAGTCCGGCGCAGAAGTGCTCTCCCTCGCCGTGCAGCACCACGCAGCGCGCGTCGTCCGGCGGTTTCTGAAAGAACGCGCCCAATTCCTCGATGAGATCGTCGTTGATGGCGTTGCGTTTGCTAGGGCGATTGAGCTTGAGCACGGCTACTTGCTCGCGTTGCTCGATGGCGAGCAGGGATTCGGTTGGATTCATGGAAATTTGGAAGGAAGACTTTTAGTCGATGAGGATGACGTTCTCATCGGTGGGCTGCGCGTACAGGCGTTCGACCCACGACGCTCGCAGGTCGAGCACCCGGCGCTGGTTCACGTATCCCTTGTCGGTAATTTCTCCCGCGTCCATCGAGGCAGGCTCCGCCAGCAGCAGGACACGCCGGATCCGGGTGCTGCTGCCGGTATTGCGAACGTTCTGGCGGGTCAGCGCATCGCGCAAGGCGTGGCGGACCTTGGGCGAGGCGATGAGGTCAGCGAGGGTTGCCTCGAATTGGCCCGCGAGTTCGCGGCACGCATTGAGGTTGAGCCAGGCAAGCAGTCCCACATCTGCACGGTCCGCTCCCGTGACGACGACGTCTGCCACCAAAGGCGCAAGCGCATTGATGCACTCCACCCGAAGCGAACCGACCCTGACGAACACGCCCGATTGCAACTTGAACTCCTCGGCGACCCTGCCGGCAAAGGCAAGTCCTTCCTCGGGGCTCTGCGGGTCCACAAACGTCGCAGCGTCGCCCATCAAAAAGAATCCCTCTTCGTCAAATGACTTTGCGCTCAGGTCGGGCTGTCCTAGATACCCAGGTGTGACGGCCGCGCTGCGGACGCGAACTTCGTACCGGGCGTCGTCGATGGGCACGAGTTTCAACTCCACGCCAGGGTGTGGCAGCCCAATGAGGCCGGAGCGCTCGGTCGGCCAATACACGCAGGTCACCGCGGCGGATGTCTCCGTGGAGCCATAGGCCGAACCGAATGGGATCCGGCTGCCGGTGTGCTTCGTGGCCTGCGCCTGCAGCCCCGCATAGATGGCGTCGGGAAGGCGCGCGCCGGAATACGTGAGGCGCCGGAGGTTCCGGAAGAAGTTGCGCCCAAGCTCATCATCGCGTTCGAGCGCTTCCAGGAGCATTGCGTAGCCTACCGGCATGCTGCTGAACGAACCGGGCGACACTTCTCGGAGGTTGCGCAGCGTTTCGTCGAATGCACCCGGCGCGGGCCTGCCGGCGTCGATATACATCGTTCCCGCCGCGTCCAGCACGCTGTTGAAGATCGCGCTGCCGCCTGCCACATGGCTCCAGGGCAGCCATTCGAGAACCACCTTTTCCGGCGAGTCTGCTCTGGTTTCGATCATCTGGGAGTTCATGGCCGAGGCAACGCACATCATCTTCTGCGTGACAGTGACGGCCTTGGGGATCCCCGTAGAGCCCGACGTGAACAGGTACTTGGCGACGGTGTCGTGCGTCACCCGGCCGACTGCAGCCGCCACGCCGGCGCGGACGGGCGTCACGACGAGATCTGCGAAAGCCAGTGAAGGCAGGCCATCGATCGGCTCTTCCACGTGGATCACACACGTGCGGGCCAGGTCCAGCGCACTCAAGGCGGCTTGAAATTGGCGCGCGCTTTGCACGAAGACCACCGCGGGATCGAGCAGCGCGAAGATGGACTTCAGCTTCGCATGATCGGTACTCAGCAGCGAATAGGCTGGCGTAATGGGCGAGTACGGCATGCTGGCCTGCATCGCCGCGAGTTCGATGACCGCGTGCTCGATTGAATTGCCCGAGAGCACCATGACCGTCCGGCCGGGCGCGTCGAGGTCGAGCAGCGACTGGGTGACAGCGTTGACTTGCGAAAGAGCCTCGCTATAGCTGAGCCTGTTCCAGTTGCCGGTGACGCGGTCACGCTGTGCAAGCCATGTGTGATCGGGCCGCCGCGCGGCGGCCCGGTGCAGGAGCTCGGGGATGGAGAGGTCGATCGGCTTGAGCGGCACGCGGTTGCGCACCACGATAGTCCCATCGGGACGACGTTCGACGTCTATGGCGCGCTCGAGGAATGGGACGTTGAGAAACGGTGCCTGGTCTGGGGACATGCGATACCTTCTTGTCGGACTTCCGGCGCGGCGGCCGGAAGGAGACGGGCCTGCGCTGCGTAAGTAGAAGGCTACCTTACATCAAAACGATAGGCGTGTGCAAGCGGGTTACCCCGTGGCAATCTATACTAAGGTAGCCTTATAATAGGCACGGCTTGTACGACGGACCGATCCTGGCGACACCGGGGATGGAAGTGCGTGCCTGATCGACAACCGACACGGAGCGAATCATGAGCATCAAAGGCAAGGCGTACATCGCCGGCATCTACGAGCACCCGTTGCGCCGCGCCGAAGGCGTATCCACGGCCCAACTTCATGCCGAGGTCGCGCATGGTGCGTTGGCCGACGCAGGCCTTACGTTGGACGACGTGGATGGCTACTTCTGCGGCGCCGATGCGCCCGGCCTGGGAGGCTTGAACATGGCCGAGTACCTGGGGTTGAACAAGCTGCGACACATCGACAGCACGGAGACGGGTGGCTCGTCTTACATCCTGCATTTGCGCCATGCGGCGCAAGCGGTCGCAGCGGGTCAGTGCGACGTTGCGCTCGTCACGTTGGCGGACCGGCCGCTGGCCGCGGCGGCAGGCGCCAGCCTTGCAGGCGTTGACCGCAGTGCGATGCCAAACCTGCCGTACACCGCGGGCGTTCCCTTCATGCCCCTCTATGCCTACGCAATGGTGGCCAAGCGCCACATGCACGAGTACGGCACGACGCCCGAGCAGCTTGCCTGGGTCAGGGTGGCAGCTTCGCATCATGCCCAGCACAACCCTCACGCATTTCGACGGGAAGTCGTCAGGGTCGAGGACGTGTTGGCGTCCCCGATGGTGGCCGATCCCTTGCACCGTCTCGACTGCTGCGTGGTCACCGACGGCGGCGGCGCCATCGTTGTGACGCGACCGGAGATCGCCCGCCAGTTGAAGCGTCCTCGCGTCAAGCTCATCGGCGCGGGCGAGGCAGTCAAGCACACCAACGGCGGCCAAATGGACATCACCTACTCGGCGGGCGTGCGGTCTGGCGCGGCCGCATTCGCGGAGGCGGGTGTGACCCCGCAGGACATCTGCTACGCATCGCTGTACGACAGCTTCACGATCACGGTGATCATCCAGCTCGAGGACCTCGGCTTCTGTCCGAAGGGCCAAGGAGGGCGGTTCGTGGCCGACGGGAACCTGATCTCGGGCGTGGGCAAGCTGCCGTTCAACACCGACGGGGGTGGTCTTTGCAACAACCACCCGGGCAACAAGGGTGGGATGACCAAGATCCTCGAGGCCGTGCGTCAGTGTCGCGGCGAGGCCCATCCAGCTGTGCAGGTCAAGAACCACCACACCGTACTGGCGCATGCCACGGGCGGCATGCTCACCGGCCCTCACGCTTCCGGGACGGCAATTCTTCAAGCGGAATGAACTGACGATGGCAACCAAACCGAAACCCAATCCCAACCTCCTGCGTCCACCCATCGAGTTTCCCGAGGACCAGCCGTACTGGCAGGCTGCACGAGAGGGTCGGCTGCTGACGAAGAAGTGCCATTCATGCGCCCAAGTGCACCATTTCCCGCGTCCGCGGTGCCCTTATTGCGGCAGCGCGGACACGCACTGGATCACCGCCAGCGGCAAGGGAACGATTTACTCGTTCACGGTCCAGCGTCGGGCGCCGCGCCCTACCGCGCCGGCGATCGTCGAGTTGGCAGAGGGACCGCGTGTCATCACCGCGGTCGTCGACGCCGACGTTCACGCGCTGCAGATCGGCGACGAAGTTGAAGTGACGTGGAAGCCCACGGACAACGGTCCACCGGTGCCGCTGTTCACCACGCCGTCCGCGCAGCGCGCGAGAGCGTATGCCGCCGAGGCACTGGCGCTCACCGGCGCGCAGATCGATCCTGCGCAAGTGGCACGTGTGGATGCCATGGAAATCGCTGCTGTAGTCGGCGCTGGGAACATGGGTGTGGGCATCACGCTGTGCCTGCTGGCCGCCGGTTTCAAAGTGACCCTCATCGACCAGGCCGAGGCCTCGCTCGAACGGGCGCGGCAGAACATCGAGAAGGTTCTCTCGGAAGGTGTAGAGCGCGGCCGCTGGTCCCAGGAAGAGGCCAGTGCTCGCGCCGCCAGGGTTCACCCGAGCACCGCCTTTGAGGACCTGGCTAGCGCCGAGCTCGTGATAGAGGCCGTTTGGGAGCAACTCGCACTCAAGCAGAAAGTCTTTGCCCTCATCGATGTCCACGCGCATCCGGACGCCGTGCTGGGCAGCAACACGTCCACACTGGACATCGACCAGATCGCCGGCGCGACGAGTCGGCCCGAGCGAGTCATCGGGCTGCACTTCTTCAGCCCGGCGCACGTGATGCGCCTGCTCGAGATCGTGTGCGGGCCGCGTACCAGCGCGCAGAGCGTTGATGCGGCGCGCGCGCTTGCCCTGAGAATGAAGAAGGTGGGCGTGGTGGTGGGGATCTGCGAAGGTTTCGTAGGCAATCGCCTGATGATTGCCCGTGAACGCCAAGCCGCCAAGCTGATCTTGGAAGGCGCACTGCCTGCGCAGATCGACCGTGTGCTCACCGAGTTCGGCTTGCCGATGGGCACATTCGAGTTGCAGGACATGGCGGGCGGCATCGAGATCGGTTATCGCCGTCGCCAGGAGAGCGGCGACACCAACTGGCTCATGGACCGCTTTTTCGATCTGGGGCGTCTCGGGCAAAAAACCGGCAAGGGGTACTACCGCTACGAGCCGGGAAAGCGCACGCCCATCGTGGACCTGGAGGTGACTGCGCTGATCGAAGAGGCGTCGAGTCGGGCAGGTATCACCCGCCGTGCCATCGACGACGAGGAACTGCGCGACCGGCTGATCCTTCCGATGATCAACGAGGGAGCCAAGCTCATCGAGGAAGGCGTGGTCGAGCGGGCCAGCGACATCGATGCAGTCTGGCTGAGCGGTTTCGGCTGGCCGACCTGGAAGGGCGGCCCGATGCATTGGGCCGACTCGCTGGGTGCCGCCCATCTGCTGGCCCGGCTGAACAACCTGCAGGTGCGTCACGGTGACGACTTCAAACCCGCCAAGCTGATTGAACGCATGGCTCGCGAAGGCGGCTCCTTCGTCGGCCCCATGTGAAAGTCTGAGAAAAAAACGCCATGCCTACCTACCATGCACCCGTCGAGGATGGCCTGTTCTTGCTGCGCGATGTGTTGCGCGTTCAAGACCATGGACACCTGCCCGGCTTTGAAGAACTGTCGCCTGAATTCTGCGCCGAAGTGCTGAGTGCGGCAGCGCGCTTCCATGAGGAAGTGCTGCACCCGCTCAACCAGCGAGGCGACGACGAGGGCGCCCATTTCGAGGCGGGCCGTGTGCGTACCCCCGCCGGATTTCGCGAGGCCTGGGATCAGTACCGCGTGGCCGGATGGTCTCGGTTGTCCGTTCCGGCCCCGCTCGGCGGCGCAGGCCTGCCGGCGGTGATTTCCTCACTGGTCGGTGAATTTCGGACGGCCACTGCGCACTCGTTCGCGATGTACGGCGCGTTCTGCGGCTCCACCGCGCGCATGCTCTCGGTGCTCGGCGCCCCGTGGATGAAGGAGCACATGGTGCCGCGCCTGGTGGATGGCGACTGGACCGCCACGATGTGCATGACCGAGGCACACGCCGGCAGCGACTTGCGGCAGCTGCGCACGCGGGCCGTCCCGCAGGCGGACGGAAGCTGGCGCATCACCGGCACCAAGATTTTCATCTCGGGCGGAGATCACGATCTCACGGAGAACATCCTCCACGTGGTCCTGGCCAAGGTACCCGACGAACACGGTCGGCTGGCGGAGGGGCTCTCCTCGGTCAATGCATTCGTGGTGTCCAAGCGGCATATTGATCTTGCGACGGGCGCACTGGGCGGACTAAATGGCGTGTCGGTCGCGTCGATCGAGCACAAGATGGGCATCGGCGGCAGCGCCACCTGCGTCATGAACTTCGACAACGCCGTTGGCTGGCGGCTGGCCGACTCGGGCCGCGAGGGCACGTCGTCCAACATGGCCGGCATGTTCATGCTGATGAACACCGCCCGCGTCGGCACGGCCATGTCCGGCGTGGCGTATTCGGAGATCGCTCGCCAGAATGCCGCGGACTACGCGCGCCAGCGCTTGTCCGGCCGGGCGCCGGATCGGCCTCGAAGTCCGGCGCAGCCGGCGGATCCGATCGTCGCGCATCCCGATGTGCGGCGCCTGCTGCTGGGCGCGCGCTCGTTCGCCGAGGGTGCGCGTGCGACAGCGGTGCGTGTGGCGTTTCTCCAGAGCGTTTCCGAAGGCGATGCCGACCCGGCCCGGCGCGAGCGCGCGCGTGACGTGGTGGAGATCCTCGTCCCGGTGATGAAGGCCTACTTCACCGACAAGGGCTTCGAGGGCGCCAACGACGCACTCCAGGTCCTCGGAGGGCATGGGTACGTGCGCGAATACGGGCTCGAGCATTTCGTGCGCAACGCCCGCATCGGACAGATCTACGAAGGCGCCAACGGCATCCAAGCCGTCGACCTAATCCAGCGCAAACTCAGTGCGGCCAGTGGTAGAGCGTGGGTCAGCTTCAAGGACACGGTTGCCACTTCAGTCGAATCGCTCGGCACGGTGCCGGAGTGGAGCGCCCGCGCGGACGCGCTGGCAGGAGCACTAGTCCGCCTGGACCAGTCCGTCAATGAACTCCGCAGCGCCTCGCCCGCTGTCGCTGCCGCCGGAGCGTACGATCTCCTCACGGCAATAGGCATTATGGCGGTCGCCTGGAACTGGGCCGAGATCGTTCTGACCTTGCAGCGCCCTGAGGTTCGTGAGGCGCTGGGTGATGCTGTAGTGCACCGCAAGCAGGCCCTCGCGCAGCTTTGGTTCTCGCGTGAGCTGCCGTTGATGTACGCGCTGTCCGAACGTGCCCTTTACTCCAGTGACCCGCTTCTGACCGTTCCGGACGAAATGGTGTGAGCCGAGGCGGCCGAGCGCCTTCGACCGCACCCATGCCGCCCCCGAACGAACCATAACGCGATCACACCTACTTCACGGAGATAAGTTAATGGCAGACTTCCGTCTACTGAATTACTCGTTGTTGAGTCACCTCGACGAAGTGCGGCCAGGCATCCTGGTTGGTCACAGCAACATATTTGATCTGCGCGACGCGATGCCCTCTGTCCAGTGGAGTTCGTCAACGCTGGCGGTGCTGAATGCGTGGGAGGAGTCACTGCCTGCACTGCATGCACTTGCCGAAGCACCGCTGCGTTCCGCGATTAGCTTGGACCGGGTAAAGCTGCGTGCGCCACTCTTGTATCCGCCCGCCATCTACTGCGCGGCGGCCAACTACAGGGCGCACGCAATGGAAATGTCGCCTGAAGTCAAGGGTATCGACAAGAGCACGACTCAGCCCTACATCTTCTTGAAGTCCGGCCCGCACTGCGTTATCAGCTCCGGCGACGCGATTCGCCTGCCGACAATCACGAAGGAATTGGACTGGGAGGGGGAGTTGGCGGTGGTAATCGGCAAACGAGCTCGCAACGTGGGCGTGGACGACGCCATGTCGTATGGGGCCGGCTACACCGTCATGAACGAGTTGTCCGCGCGGGACCTGGGCCGTCGCGCGGACTGGCCACGCTTCGCCGTAGACTGGTTTGGGCACAAGAACTTCGACGACGCTGCGCGATGGGGCCGTGGATCACACCCGCAGACCAGATAGCTGATTACTCAGAATGCCGTCTGAGACTCTGGGTGAACGACGAAAAGAAGCAGGACGCGCTCATCGAAGATTTGATCTTCAAGGTTCCCAAGTTGATTGAATACCTGAGCCGACGAATGACATTGCTGCCTGGCGATGTGATCGTCACCGGCACGCCTTCAGGAGTCGGCGGCCCGAAGGGAACTTTTCTTAAGCTTGGCGATACCGTTCGCGTGGAGATTAAGGGCATTGGAGTGCTCGAGAACCACGTGGTGCAGGGCGAGTAAGCGGCTAAACCTTAAATGTCCATGTCACCAATCCTTGTTACGGTGACGTGTTCGTGTCCGTATTTCAGATCGTGCGGCGCATCAATCACGATTGACACGGGATTGGACATAAGACCCGATTGGACATAACGCCCGTCGTTGCTAGTCTCGGCTCTACGGGGTCGATGTGTCCTCGCGTTTTATGAGGCGGCTGATGATCTTCGGCAGCGATGATCTCACCAACTGGCCTGCGTTACCGGCGGATTGCGAGTCCGTTGGTTCATGAACGCGTTCAGACCCGAAAGCAGATCTTTCTAACACGATGGATGGACACTGAAGCGTAGGCTTCATCATGCTAGCGGCGGAGTCACTAGCAAAGCTAATATGTATCGCAATCGGAGCGAAGGTGTTTGAATTCTAGTCGTAAGCCATTGGCCGCCCCCACCAGCGTCAAAGCTAGTCTGGCCATAACCAGCTGGGCATAGCGGCGGCGGAGAAATAGCATTTCCGCTCCCCGGAGCCGGCCTCTAAGCTGATGCGCTCTACTGGAGATCACATGACAGAAACAAACACGCGCATCCGCCATTCCCTTCCGCGCTCAGAGCTCGAGCGCCGTTGGGCGCTTGTACGTGCCGAGATGGCGGCGGCGGACGTCGATGCGCTTATCGTGCAGGGTGCCAACAACCTTACCGGCACCGCCGGCCACTACCGGTGGTTGTCCGGAGTATCCGTTGCAAGCTCCTACCCGCAAGCGCTGATCATTCCGCGCGAGGGTCCCTTCACCTTGGTGATGCACGGCGACTTTGGCGGCGATGCCTTGCTTGACGACCAGGACCCGGCCTTTCCCGGCGTGCTCCGCAGGCTGACCTCACCTAGTTTCCCGGGCTGCCACTATTGCGGCCCGTACGACGCGCAGCTGGCCGCAGCCGAGATCCGGCGTTGCGGCTACAAGAGGCTGGGGGTGGTAGCGCCCAACACGATGTACGCGGGCTTCTACAAGGTATTGCTGGAGGAGCTGGGGCATCCTGCGCTGATTGACTTGACACCCCGCATCGACTTGCACAAGGCGGTAAAGAGCGAGGCCGAAATCGTGATGATCCGGCAGGCTGCCGCACTGCAGGACTCCATGCTCGCGGAAATCAGGCACCACATCGCTCCCGGAAACATGGAGTACGAGATCATGTCGTACGGTCACTACCTCGGCCAGTTGGGCGGTGGGGAGACCGGATACATGTTGGGTTCGTCGGCGGCGCCCGGGGAGCAAACCACGATCAGGCGTGCGGGCGAACATGGCCGTCGCTTGAATGAGGGCGACATGCTGTACTTCCAGTGCGAGAACACGGGCCCTGGAGGGTACTTCGTGCACGCGGGTCGTTATTACGTGCTGGGCAAGGCCTCGCAGGAGCTTCAGGACGCGTACGGCGCGATGGTGGAGGCTCAGGACTTCACTGCTAGCCTGCTGCGGCCGGGCGCGGACTGCGCCGAGATTTTCGCCGAGTACAACGCCTACATGGAGGCTCGCGGCTTCCAGCCGGAACGCCGCCTGCACTGCCATGGTCAGGGCTATGACAATGTGGAGCCTCCGCTGGTGCGCCAGGACGAGACCCTCCGGCTGGCACCCAACATGAACATCGGCATTCACCCGACGCTCAACCGGAAGGACATGCTTGTGATGGCTTGCGACAACTACCTGCTGCTGCCGAGTGGCGGTACTGAGCGGTTGCACCGCACGCCGCGCGAGATCGTTGAAATTTCCTGAGTTGCACTACGCAAAAAAAGCGACCGGGCATTCTGTGCCCCGGTCGCTTTTTGCTTTTGCTTCGTAGCTTTTCAGTTCTCGGCTTTGATGTTTACGGCCTTGGCTAGTTTGCTCACGGATGCAAGCTGAGTCTGAATCCGCGCCTGAAACGCTGCGGGCGATTCGCCAAGCGGCGTAAAACCGGAGTCAAGGATGGCCTGCCTCACTGACGGGGTGGCCAGCGCCTTGATGACCTCCGCGTTTATGCGATCCAGAATTGCAGCAGGGAGTTTCGCTGGGCCGAACAGTCCTGTCCAGTTTTTCACCCCGGCGAAACCTGGAACGGCTTCCGCGACGGCGGGCACACCCGGGAAGAGCGATGATCGCTCCTCCACGACCGCAAGGATGCGGATCCTGCCCGACTTGAGGAAGGGAACTGCGACAGCGCCGTTGGCGAAGAGCATGGGCAGTTCTCCGGCGATGAGCTGCAGCATGTATTCGTTTGCGTTCTTGTACGGAACGTGCCGAAGGCGAGTGCCAGTGAACTGCTGGAGTTGCAACCCGTTGAAGTGGTGCATTCCTCCCACTCCGGTGGTACCAAAGGCCAATTCGTCCGGATGTGCGCGGGCGTACTCAATGAGCTCTTTCATCGACCGAAACGGCGAATTGGCAGCTACCGCCACGACCGACGGTGCATCCCACAGCGCGGTAATCGGCGTCACATCGCGTGCGGCATTGACGCTCGATAGATTCAGCAATGGCCGCAGGATGAGCGCACTCGTTGTCGCACCAAGCAGGGTGTGCCCGTCGGGCGGGGCGCGGCTCACCGTTTGAACCGCAAGGGCCCCAGCTGCGCCGGGCTGGTTGTCGATGATCACAGGCGTGCCGAGCTGCTTGGCGAGCTGCTCACCGACCGCGCGCATATAGACGTCGGCCGGAATCCCGGCTGCGAACTCGACGACTATTCGAATCGGCTTGGTGGGGAACTGCGCTGTCTGAGCGGTAGCGATGCCGAACGCGAACGGGGCGGTGGCGATGGCAACCGCCGAATGCAACGCCCGACGTCGTGAAAGATCGAAATGGTTCAATGGTGTCTCCTGTTGGTAAGTGAATGTCGTTGCGCTCTGGGTTTCAGATTGATCCGAGAGGCTCGGCGATCGCATCTGTGAAGGCCCACTGCTTGAGCGGTTTGCCTTCCGTGAGCGCCTGCAGTTCGCGCTTCACGAGCCTGCGCAGCAACACCGTGATGGCATCGGACTTGGACAGATGCTCGTGCTCGCGCGTGGCGTCCGGTCCCATTCCCACTTGTGTCACATAGTCCTGGATGGCTTCGATGTGGGTGTGCTCCAGCGTCGGGAGGTGCACCTTGCCCGCAAGCACCGCCTCTCCTAGTTTCGCAATCTCGGAGCGATCGTGGAAATCAGCCGGGCGCTGGGCGAGCATCTCATCGGCGTCCGCGCCTGTGACCGTGGTGAGGTTTACCCGAATCTGAAAATGGCTCTCGTCGTCGATGGGGACGCGCCAGGAGATATGGTATCTTAAGGACCCGTCGGGCGGTGAGCTGTCATTGGGCAGTAACGAAGCCGCCATGTTGGGCATCGTTCCAGCTGTTTTGGACACCATGCGGCGCCAGCATCCCCGGCTCGTCGTCCAGGTCGTCCGAGCCAACACCGCGGCGGAACAGCAGCGCGAGCTGCGTGAGCGCAAGATTGAGTTCACGATAGGTCGGATCGGCCCGTCGCTTGACCGGGATGAGTTTGAAACAGAAATTCTCATTGACGAGCAGCTGTTCGTGGTTGCCGGTGCTCACAACCCCTGGACCCGCCGCCGCCGCGTCGAATTGGCCGAACTCGTCGATCAGGCATGGGTTTGGCCATCGCCCGAAAGCGCGAGTGGCCAAGTCGCGGCAGAAGTCTTTCGGGCGAGCGGACTGGCCGTGCCACGCGCCACGGTCGTAACGACGACTTTCCAGTTGAGTCGTCCGCTGCTCGAAGAGGGGCCATTCTTGTCGTTCATGCCTGCTTCCGTGCTGGCGTTGCTCTCAAAGCATTCGGAGCTGCGCGTTGTGCCCATAGGCCAAGTCATACGCTCTGAGCCGGTTGGCCTTGTCAAATTGAGAAAGCGCACCCTGAGCTCGCTGGCCCAGCTCTTCATCGACGTGTCGCGCTCGTTCGCCAAGCCGGGTGTGGTGCTGGAAGTTCCTCACTCAAGGAGCAAGCGCCGTGCATGACGACCTCATAGGCCAATCGTTCACCCTGCGTGACCTGCGAATCCTGCTGACCGCGGCAGAGGCCGGAAGCATGTCGAAAGCAGCGGCCGCGCTCCGGGTGTCACAACCGGCCATCTCCAAATCGATCGCCCAAGTCGAGCGTGAGCTGGGCACGCCATTGATGAAGCGCAGCTCCCGCGGCATTGAGCCGACAGCGCACGGGCGCGTGTTGCTCGCGCGGATCCGTGTCGCATTCGACGAGTTGAAGGGCAGCGTGGAAACCATGAAGGCGCTGGCGGACCCCCGGTCCGGCGAGCTGCGGATAGCGGCCAGCCAAGTTGCGGTGTCCAGTTTGGTGCCTAAGGTCATCAACCGTATTTACGCATGCCACCCAGGCATCGTGTTCAACGTTATCCAAGTGCTCTCGCTTGCGGACCAGGTGCGGGAACTTGACCAGCGAAACGTCGAGCTGGTGGTGGGAAGGATCCCGCTGAAGGTCGATAGCTACCTGGAAACCATCGAACTTCTCAAGGACGGCTTTGTTGTCGTTGCGGGGCCACGCCATCGCTGGAAACGCCGGAGAAGCGTGGAGCTTTCCGAGCTGATGGGCGAGCCATGGACGCTTGCGCCGTCGGCTACTGTCAGTGGCACGTCCATGGCGCAGGTTTTTCACGCGAATGGCTTCCCGACATTTCGTCCGTGGTGCACCACGCCGCCCGACGACCAGCGCGTTTGAACTCAGGCGGGTTGGCTGCCGAGAAAGTTCTGCGGCGCATCACGGTCCGCGCAATAGGCGTCCTCCATCCGCTCGTCAGGGGCGCTGAGACCTGGTGGACGGTGGCTATCATTTTCTTCCCGGCGGCTGAGGGCTTCTATACCAGGACAGCAACACCCGCCATGGAGCTGATGCGGAGCAGGGCATAGCCGCCGCCCAGGGCTCGTTGCAGGCCGATGTCGAGCGTGAACGAGAGGGAATGCAGGTTGGTCTGGGTGCTCAGGGCGCCCAGCAAGGCGTCTTCCGCCGTCAGCACTTCGAGGTAGGTGGCCAGCCCGCCGCCGTAGCGGTTACCGGCCACGCGGTGCGCCTCGCTGGCGGCGTTCACCGCTTCTTGCGCCTTGAGCAGCCGCTCCCCCAGGGCTTTCTGGCTGATCGCGTTGTCGGCCACCTCTTGCAGTGCGCGTGTAAGGGTGGCGTTGTAGTTGGCCACGGCCTCGGCGTAACCGGCGTGCGCGGCGAGCAGCTCGCCCCGCAGGCGCCCCCCGCTGAAGATGGGAAGCGAAATCGCCGGTCCGACGCTGGCGATGCCGGAGCCTGCCTTTGCCAGGATGTCCAGGCCGAGCGACTGCACACCTATCAGCGCCGATAGGTTGACGTTGGGGTAGAACTCAGCCTTCTTCTGATCGATGCGGCGCGCCTGCGCCTCAGTTCGCAGGCGCGCTGTCACTACATCGGGGCGGCGTCCCAGTAGGTCAGCGGACAATTCGTTGGGCAAGCCGAACACGCTGTCCAGTTTCAGGGTCGGCTTTGCAATCACCAAGCCACGGTCCGGCCCGGCGCCGAGCAAGGCGGCCAGCCGGTTGCGTTGCAGCGCGATCTGCTCATTTAGCGCCAGCAGGTCGCCTTCCGCCATGGCGCGGCGCGCGTCGGCATTGCGAAGGCCGCCGCGCGTCTCCATACCGTTGTCAAAACGTTGCGAAAAGAGGGTGGCTGTATTCTGGCGAATTTCCACTGCCCTCGCCGCCGTATCGCGGCTGGCATGGAGCCAGCTGAGTTCCGCATAGTTCGCGGCGACAGCCGACGCCAACCAAAGACGGGCTTGCGCCAGTTCTGCGCGCCCGGCTTCCTGCTCGGACGTAGCTGCGGCGAGCGCCGCGCGATTCTTGCCCCAGAAATCGAGCTCCCAGCGCACATCCAGGGTCGCACGTCCGTAGTCGTTCATGCCCGACGGTGTGATGTTGCGCGGCGTAAGGTGATTGGAGCTCAGTCTGTCCTCACTGACCGAGGCACTGGCGTTGACCCTCCGTGGGGGTTAAAGGAACCGCAACGTACGAGCAGGGCGATGAGCAAGGCTGCTTCACGCTTCAGCAGGGCTCGCTGAAGTTGGCCCTCATCACTACTCCAGACTACTTCGTGTCGGGTCTCGACGCACTGCTCAAGATGCACAAGGTCCTGCTGCGCAACCTGACGATGCTGGTTCGGGCACTTGTTCGAGTCATCGCAGCTCAGAATTACACGGATGACTGGAGTGCCGTTCCGTATGTCATGTTCGAGCGAACCGAGAAATAGATTCCCTTCATGTGGTGCATGTCGTGCACGAACAACGCGCTGATTGACCTCCACCGCCCCTCGTGCCCATACTCCCGTGCCTTTAGCAAACAGCGCAGTAGGAGTGGGTGCCCGGTACTGTTGTCTGAAGGCGCACCAGGGCACTGACGGCGCAGGAATCGAACACCCTGTCCATGTTCGGAGTCTCGAGGACGTGCCTCGGGAGCACATGGCAGCCGCAGATCCAAGTTTTCGTTCATTCCATCAACGAAACTGAGAGGTCTACGTGGCAATCAACACCACTATCACTGGTTCAAAAATCAACGTCGCCGACGCTTGGCGTCGACGCCGTCCTGCGGTGCTGAACTGCATCGCCAACCGCGGGGGGCTGAGCAAATGAGTACTTAAACCGCAAAGGAAAAGGCGCGCTACAAACAGCTCATGAAAGCGTTCAAAGCACACGGCTCTACGTGGCCAGGTGAGCGCGGTGGTTACGACCACGACCTGCGGCACCAGTTCGACGTCGAAAAGATGCTGGCCAAGGCGCCGTATTTTGGATGGCGATTTGCGTCCTCGACACGGGGGTGTGACGACGGTCAGTTCGGCCAAGTACCCAAAAGCGGTGCGGATCGGAGCGCGTGTCGTCGCATGGTGGGAGCACGAAGTGCTTGCGGCTGCAGAGGCGTGCCGCCCCGGTACGATGCTGGCATGAACTCGCCGACAACGCTGCACAAGGAATTGCAGCGCGCCGAGGCTGACCTGGTCCTGCTGGACCGGGTGAGCCTGCGTCTTGCACCCGACGAGCTAGCCACGGCCGTTGCCACTGCGCGTGATTGCGTGTCCAAGGCATTTCATGCGGTGGGTGCGGGTGCGCAGGATGCAGCCGTCCAAGTTGAATCCGCAACACAGGCCGCGAGCCGCGCCGTGTATCTCTCGCGCGTGCACGGCCTTCTTGAACCGTAGACTAAAGCCCCCGAACGGGGGTCTCAGTCACACTTAGAGTTCCTCCACGACGTCGACGATGCCCTTCTTGACTCCGGCGTACCAACCGGACCGCGACACCGGAAAGATTGCCAAGACGTCCTTGATGCGCAGCAGCTTCTTTCTTGGGCTCGGTGGTTCACTTGCGGCGCCCCCGGCAATCTCGTCGTTCAGCTCAGTCATCGTCCGTCCCTTTCTTTGTTACGCACCGTCAAAGCGGCATACAGGAACTCTATCGAGCGAAGAGGGGCAGAAACGAGCGGGTGGGATCGTAAGACCATTTCATTTGGTGCTTGCGAAGGGGTTCGTTGATGGGGATGTCCAAGTTTGTCCAACGCCATCTTGCGGGCAGACTGGCAACAGACTGGCAACGGACCACCCAACAAAAAGGCCCGCTACCAAAAAGATAGCGGGCCATCGTGTCCCTACGGGGGAGTGGGTGGTGGGCCCTGAGTGACTCGAACACTCGACCTACGGATTAAGAGTCCGCTGCTCTACCAACTGAGCTAAGAGCCCACTCGAAAACGGGTGACGGATGGAGCGCAGGAGAGGCGGGGTGCCTGGAATGCCGGGAGCATCGATTCCTGTGCGCGTCGGGGCGAATCATACCAAACTCCGCCGCTTCATTTTGTGCAGGGACGATCACGACGCCTGCCCGCGGCCTTTGCCGGCACGCTGACCAAGCAAAAAAGCCCTGGAGCGTTGGCTCCAGGGCTTTCAGGACATCCGTGTGGTGGAGAGGATGAGGATCGAACTCACGACCTCCGCATTGCGAACGCGGCGCTCTCCCAGCTGAGCTACCCCCCCACGACGAGACAATTCTAGCGCAGCGACTTGCAGCCCGCGAGGCCCTCAGGCCACCTTGCGGACCGGCTGCGCGAACAGCTCTTCCATCTGCTTTCGGGTGCGGTAGGCATTGGTGCTCGTGTCGATCGCCACGTCCGCCCACGACAGGCTCTGGCCCTTCTTCACCGGCCGCACGACCTTCACGTTGTGGGCCAGTCCCAGCGGCAACCCGCCCATCGCGGCCGACTTTTCCGCCGGCAGCAGCTTGCCCCAGACGGTGTAGCCGCCTTCGCCATCCAGCATGTCGCCGGGGGCCAGGTCTTTCTTGGCGGTGGCGACGACGTCGGCATTCCAGCCGGTTGCAACGCCGGTGGGCTCGCCGCGCAATGCGACGCTGGCCACCGAAACGCCGACCTCCAGGCCGATCAGGTGCCAGCGCTTGTAGAGCGTGAAATAGCGCCCGCTCGGATCGGTGTGGGCGTTGTATTCCTCGAAGCAATTCCTGATGTATTCGGTCTCGCCTTCCACCGTCACCCAGACGCCCATGCGAATGTCGTACGGAATCTGGCGGCCGTCCTTCTCGAGCGAGGAAATCACTTCGACCATGCCCTTGCGCTCCAGCACGCCGCCTTCGCTGACCGGCCGGGTCACGAACGGGATGTCCTCCACGCTCGCCGGCGGATAGAGCAGGCCGTTGCTCGGCACGCCCAGGCCGGTGGCGTTCGACACCGCGGTGCTTTCGATCGAGGGCTTGGAACCGTCCAGGAAGCTGTTGAACATCTTCGGGTTCAAGCCGCCGCGCAGCGCCTGTTCCGGCGTCAGGCCGTAGTAGCCCCACACTGTTTCCGGGGTCGACTCGGCGAAGTGCGGCAGCCACTTGTGGCCGCGGCCGGCCGCCACCACCGGGAAGCCGCAGGTGCGGGCCCAGTCCACCAGGTCGCAGATCAGGGCCGGCTGGTCGCCGAAGGCCAGCGAATAGAGCACGCCGGCGTCAAACGCGCGCCGCGCCAGCAGCGGCCCGCAGAAGGCGTCGGCTTCCACCGTCACGTTGACCACATGCTTGCCGTTGGCGAAGGCTTCCAGGCAGTGGTCGACCGCCGCGATCGGGTTGCCGGTGCACTCGACGATCACGTCGATCCCCGGGTGCCGCACCAGCGCCTGCCAGTCGTCGCTGATGAAGGTGGCGCCGGTCTTGATCGCATCCTGGAGCGACGCGGCGCGGGTGGCTTCCGGTTTCCAGCCGACCCGGGCGAGGTTGGCGCGCGCGGCGTCAGGCGAGAGATCGGCGATGCCCACCAGGTGCACGCCGGGCGTGCGCGGAACCTGCGCGAGGTACATCGAACCGAACTTGCCGGCGCCGATCAGGCCGATGCGCACCGGGTTGCCGTCGGAGGCACGCTGCAGGAGTTTGGAATAGAGGTTCATTGGATAGATCCGTTCGGGCTGAGCGTGTCGAAGCCCCAGCACCGGCCTGGTAACGAGCCCTTCGACAGGCTCAGGGCGAACGGCTGCTAGGCCGCCTCCTTCATCTCGTCGAATGGCACGCTGGTGGTCTGCAGCGCGCTGGCCGGCAGGCCGTCTTTCCACGGCAGGTCGACCGGGTAGTCCTGCAGCAGACAGTCGTCGGGCAGGGTCTCGATCGGCGTGAAGTCGCGGTGCGCGATGTACTCGGGCCGCTTGAACCGCCGGATGTGGTTGCCGACGGCGCACAGGCTCAGGTAGACGCTGACCCGGTCCCAGGGCGACAGGTTGCTGCCCGAGGCGTGGACCAGGCAGCTGTGGAACAGGATCATCGAACCGGCGGGCCCCTTGGGCGACACGATGCCGCCGTTCTTGCCACCCGCGCGCTCCACCAGCTGGGCGATCAGCGCGTTGTCGACGGTCCACAGCGGGTAGCTGGTGGTGGTGAGGTCGTGCTTGGCCTCCACCACGCCCTTCTTGTGGCTGCCGGGGATGAACATCAGCGGGCCGTTGTGCTCGTTGACGTCGTCCAGGAAGATCGCGACGTTCATCGCGCGCTCGGTCGGCATCATGTCGTCGTTGAGCCAGGTGCCGTAGTCCTGGTGCCACTGCCAGACGTCGCCCTCGAAGGCGGCCTTGCCGTTGATCTTGAACTGGTGCATGTAGACCTGCTCGTTGAACAGGTCCATCACCGGGCCGACCATCCGCGGATGGCGCGCCAGCTTGGCGAACGGCTCGCTGTACATGTGGGCGGCGAAGTTGGTGCGCACCGCGTCCTTGCCTTTTTCGCGCACGTTGTAGGCCTCGCGCCGTCCATACAGCTCGGGAACGGCGGCGGTGAGCGTCCTGGTTTCGGCCGGGGTGAACTGGCCGGGGAAGAACAGGTAGCCCTCGCGGTCGAACTGTTCCAGCTGCGATCTGGTCAATCTCACGGTGTGTCTCCTTCACGGGTTTTCAGGACATCGGAAAGCCGGCCCGCCAGGGTGGCGCTGGCCTGCCGGCTGTGGTCGTCGATCAGCCGCGCGGCGCGCTCGCCGTCGCCGGCGGCGATCGCCTTGGCAATTGCCTCGTGCTCGTTCCACAGGGCTTCGCGCTGGCGCGAGGACTGCAGCACGGCGCCCATCACGCGGCGCAGGTGCCGCCAGTGCTGGTGCGCGCTCTGTTCGATCAGGGGATTGCCCGAGGCCGCGTAGATCGCGCTGTGGAAGGCGATGTCGGCGTCGATCATCGCCTTCACGTTGCGGCCGCGGGCAGCCTTGCGGCCGTGCTCGATCAGCTTGGGGTCGATGCGAAAGCGCTGCGCCGCCGCCAGCCGCGCCGCCAGCGCATCCAGGGCGCCGCGCACCTGGTAGACCTTGGCGATCCAGTCGGCGTCCAGCGGCGCCACCAGCACGCCGCGCCCGGGGGCGTCCAGCACGAAGCCGTCCTTCTTCAGCAGCCTCAGCGCCTGCAGCACCGGCTGGCGCGAGACGGCCAGCCGCTGCGCGATGTCGTCCTGGGTCAGGCGCTCGCCCGGTGCCAGCGAGCCCTCGCTGATCGCGTCGAGCAGGCTGCGGTAGACCTGCTCCACCAGGTCGGGAGCGGCTTCCAGTTTGACGAGGTGGGCGGTCATCGGGCTGCGGCAGGAGGGAACTCTGTATACAGAATACATCGGGTCGGCGCGACTGGCAAGCCCCTGTGCCAAGATCGCAGGCAGACAACAAGGAAGATGCGATGGCGACTCGACGGGATCCGGCCTGGCTGGACAGCATGTACAACAACCGCGCGCTGGTGCCGGATTTCGCGGATTATTTCCGCCGCTGGGGCGCCGCTTCGGCCGCTGCGATGCGCTCGGAAACGCGCGAACTGGACCTGCGTTACGGGGGCGGTCCGAACGAGCATCTCGATGTCTATGCGACGGGCCAGCCAGATGCGCCGGTGCTGTTCTTCATCCACGGCGGCTACTGGCGCGCGCTGGACAAGAAGGACCACGCCTTCATCGCCCCCGCCTTCACCAAACAGGGCGTGTGCGTGGTCATCCCCAATTACGCCCTGGCGCCGGCAGTGACCGTTCCGGAGATCACGATGCAGATGGTGCGGGCGCTGGCCTGGACCTGGCGCAACATCGCGCGCTACGGCGGCGATCCGTCCCGCATCACCGTGGCCGGCCATTCCGCGGGCGGCCACCTCGCCGCCATGATGCTGGCCTGCCTCTGGCCGGTGCATGGCAAGGAACTGCCGGCCGACCTGGTGAAGAACGCGTTGTCGATCTCCGGCCTGCACGACCTCGATCCGATCATGAACGCGCCGTTCCTGCAGGGCGACCTGAGGCTCACGCCGCAGCAGGTGCGCCAGGCCAGTCCGGCGCTGTTGCCCGCGCCGTCACGCGGTGAACTGGCGGTGGTGGCCGGCGGCGCCGAGAGCGCGGAGTTCCACCGGCAAGCGGAACTGATGCGCGCGGCGTGGGGCAGCCAGACGGTGCCGGTGTGCGAGATCCTGCCGGGCCTGAACCACTTCAGCGTGCTGGACGCGCTGCTGCAGCCGGAGCACCGGCTGCATGCGATCGCGCTGGAACTGCTGAAGCCGTGAAGCCCGTCACATCAGCAGGTGCTCGCCTTCGTTGGAGCCGCCCAGGATCACGTAGTTGACCTTGCGGATGTCCATCAGCTTCCTGCCGCCGGAATAGCTGATCGAGCTCTGCACGTCCTCCTGCATCTCGCGCATCGTGTCCGCGAGCCTGCCCTTGACCGGCTCCAGGATGCGCTTGCCCTCGACGTGCTTGTACTCGCCCTTGTTGAAGTCCGAGGCGCTGCCGTAGTACTCCTTGAACAGCCGGCCGTCGACTTCGACGGTGGCGCCGGGCGATTCCTCGTGGCCGGCCAGCATCGAGCCGATCATCACCATGGTCGCGCCGAAGCGCACGCTCTTGGCGATGTCGCCATGCTCGCGGATGCCGCCGTCGGCAATGATCGGCTTGGTCGCCACCCGGGCGCACCACTTGAGCGCCGACAGCTGCCAGCCCCCGGTGCCGAAGCCGGTCTTCATCCGGGTGATGCAGACCTTGCCGGGGCCGATGCCGACCTTGGTCGCGTCGGCCCCCCAGTTCTCCAGGTCGATGATGGCCTCGGGCGTGCCGACATTGCCCGCGATGATGAAGGTGGTGGGCAGCTTCTCGCGCAGGTGGGCGATCATGTTCTTCACCGTGTCGGCGTGGCCGTGCGCGATGTCGATGGTGACGTACTCGGGCACCAGGCCGGCGGCGGCGAGCTGGTCGACCGTGTCGTAGTCGGGCTGCTTCACGCCCAGCGAGATCGAGGCGAAAACGCCCTTGGCTTTCATGTGGCGCACGAACTTGACGTTGTCCAGGTCGAAGCGATGCATCACGTAGAAAAAGCCGTTCTGCGCCAGCCAGAGGCAGATCTTCTCGTCCACCACCGTCTTCATGTTGGCCGGCACCACCGGGATGCGGAAGCTGCGCCCGCCCAGTTCCACGCTGGCGTCGCATTCGGACCGGCTTTCGACGCGGCATTTGCGCGGCAACAGCAGGACGTTGTCGTAGTCGAAGATTTCCATTTTGTTTTCCAAGCTCCGGAGGGCTGTTGTTGAACAGGTGAGCGCTTGGATTTGGGCCCGGTTTTCGCCGCCGCGGGGCGAAAAAAAACCGGGCGCAATTGCTTGGGCCCGGTGCCTGATTCTACCCGCCGGGGTCCGGTGGCGGGCATCTGGACTGCGCTATAGCCCTCATACGGCCGCGCCCATCTTCCACCCAGCCGACCACCCGCAGGCGCTCCGGCCTGGCACCGGCCGGGATGCTCATGGGACGGGATTCGAACAGCCGGGGCTGCACCGAGCCCGCGGTCCAGGCCAGCTGCAGCGCATTGCGCACCAGGTTGCGCTCGATCGGCGTGCCCTCGGTGCCGGCCGGGATGGTCTCCACCAGCAGCAGCCAGGCCGACCAGCGCTCCGGCCCCGGTGCCTTCAGCTCGATCGAGGTGCCGACATAGTCGTTGAACGGCGGACCGATGCTCACCCGCAGTCCGCGCTTGGGCGCCTGCACCGCTTGCCGCGCCATGTCGAAGCTCGCCGGACCGCTGCGCCGCAGCGCTGCCAGCCGGGCCACGGCATCGGTCGTGGCGGCCGCCGCCAGCGCGGCGTCTTCGCCCTTGCTGCCGGGAACGATCCAGTCCAGCGCCAGCTCGGTCGGCCTGGCCCGGGCCGAGTCGTCGGCCCAGCAGGAGTCGCAGTCGGCCGAGACGAAACGCTCCAGCAGCGCGGCCGGCTGGGTCAGGCGGTCGCTGGAGCAGAAGGACTGGGCTGCAACCAGCGGGCTGACGATCAGCGCAAGAACAGGCAGGAAGGCACGTGGGCACATCCGCCGATTCTGCCGCCACTTGTCTTAGACCGGCTTGTAGATCCCGCCGCAGACGACCAGTTCGGCGGAGCGCTCGCAGTACATCGACTTGGGCTCCATCTTCTTGGTGACCGGATTGACGAACTTGAAGTCATGCCAGAAGGTGGTCTTGGTCTTGGCCAGTTCCATCCGCTCGCGGATATGTTCCTTGCCCTCCGCGTCCCTCAGGTCGATCATGTTCTTGCCGACGAATTTCTCGTTGGCGCCATGGGCCAGGGCGGTTCCGTCAAGCGTGTACACGGTCAGGTACAGCTCCCGGTCGACGAACTGGCCCTTCTTGTCCGTGATGTCGGCCATCGCCTTGGCGCGGGGGTTGGCCTGGATGTACGCAACGCCCTTCTTGACCATCGCCTCGGCTTCCTTCACGGTGACCCGCTGCTCCGCCGCGACTGCCGCTGCCGCGCTGAACGCCAGCACCATCGAAATTGCAATGACTCTTTTCACGCTGAACCTCCTTCTGTGGATGAAATGGATGCCTGCGTCGGCGCTATCCGGCGCACCCCGGTGCCGGATGTCTCCCTAGCGAGCCTGGTCGACGCCGCTGGAGCCGCCTGTGTGTTTCACCGGACGCGCAGCCAGGGTCCGCTTGGGAGCCCGCTGGGGAACCAGGTGGGTTTGCGTCGGTAGCTCCACGCGGCCCTTTTCGCTGCGCACGAGGTGGGTCCAGGACTCCGCTTCCTGCGGCGACAGGTCCCAGTACCGGCCGTAGAGCGGCGGGCCGAACCTGTGCATGAAGAGTGCAATGCGCGCCGCGTCGGCGTCTCCGTTGTTGGCCAGGGCCACGAATCTCCCGAACGCCTCCGCCAGCCGGCCATCCTTGTACTGGCGGATCGCGTCCTGGTAGTCGTTGCGGGAGTCCCGCGCCGCTGCGGGAAGCGCCGTCGCCAGCAGGCAGAAGGCGGCGATGCAGGAAATACGCTGTGTGGAACGAAGGACTGACTGCTTCAGGTTGACCTGGTCGCTGGACATCTCTTTCTCCTCATGGCGCTCCATAGCGGTGCGGCAGGGGGACTGTAGAGCGCCAGAGAAAAAGAAACAACTAATTACATCTGTTTCATAAATTAAACAGCAAATCAGTTCCTCCGACCGTGGAGAAGTTCACGGGTGGCGTTGCCGGAAAAGGGTAAACCCGGGCGGCCGCCAGGCGCTCGAACCCGGCGGAGCCCCGGTGGCCCGGCGTTCCTACAATCGGCTATGTTTCCAGAAGTCGCCCAGCCCCTGCCGCTATTGCAGAACCTCAATCCCGAGCAGATGGCCGCGGTCACGCTGCCCAACGAGCATGCCCTGATCCTGGCCGGCGCCGGCTCCGGCAAGACCCGGGTGCTGACGACCCGGATCGCCTGGCTGCTGCAGACCGGCCAGATCTCGCCCGGCGGGGTGCTGGCGGTCACCTTCACCAACAAGGCCGCCAAGGAGATGATGACGCGCCTCGGCGCGATGCTCCCGGTCAACGTGCGCGGCATGTGGATCGGCACCTTCCATGGCCTGTGCAACCGCTTCCTGCGCGCGCACTACAAGCTGGCCAACCTGCCGCAGAGCTTCCAGATCCTGGACACCCAGGACCAGCTCTCGGCCATCAAGCGCCTGATGAAGCAGTTCAACGTCGACGAGGAGCGCTTCCCGGCCAAGCAGACCCAGTGGTTCATCGGCGGCTGCAAGGAAGAGGGCCTGCGGCCCAACATGGTCGAAGTGCGCAGCGACGAGGACCGCAAGAAGGTCGAGATCTACCAGCTGTATGAAGACCAGTGCAACCGCGAAGGCGTGGTCGATTTCGGCGAGCTGATGCTGCGCAGCTACGAGCTGCTGCGCGACAACGACCCGATCCGCGAGCATTACCAGCGGCGCTTCCGCCACATCCTGGTGGACGAGTTCCAGGACACCAACAAGCTGCAGTACGCCTGGCTCAAGATGCTGTCGGGGCCGGAGAGCTCCGTGCTGGCCGTCGGCGACGACGACCAGAGCATCTACGCCTTTCGCGGGGCGCGGGTCGGCAACATGGCCGACTTCGTGCGCGAGTTCGACGTCAAGCACCAGATCAAGCTGGAGCAGAACTACCGCAGCTTCAGCAACATCCTCGATTCGGCCAACGAGCTGATCAGCCACAACAAGACCCGCCTGGGCAAGAACCTGCGCACCGACCAGGGCCCCGGCGAGCCGGTGCGCGTCTACGAGGCGCCGACGGACCTCGCCGAAGCGCAGTGGATGGTCGAGGAGATGCGCCACCTGGTGCGGGGCGATGGCCCCGAAGGCGGCATCCGGAGAAACGAGATCGCGGTCCTGTATCGCAGCAACGCGCAGAGCCGGGTGATCGAGACGGCGTTGTTCAATGCCGCCGTGCCGTACCGCGTCTATGGCGGCCTGCGTTTCTTCGAGCGGGCCGAAATCAAGAATGCGCTGGCCTACCTGCGGGTGCTGGAGAATCCCAACGACGACACCAGCTTCCTGCGGGTGGTCAACTTTCCGCCGCGCGGCATCGGCGCGCGCAGCATCGAGCAGCTGCAGGACGCGGCCCGCGCCGCCGGCTGTTCGTTGCATGACGCGGTGAGCGCCACCAGCGGCAAGGCCGGCGCCAACCTTGGCGCCTTCGTCGCGAAGATCGATGTGCTCAGGGAGCGCACCCAGGGCCTGACGCTGCGCGAGATCATCGAGCAGGTGCTGCACGAGTCCGGGCTGGTCGACCACTACAAGGCCGAGCGCGAGGGCGCGGACCGGGTCGAGAACCTGGAAGAGCTGGTCAACGCGGCCGAGAGCTTCGTCACCCAGGAAGGGTTCGGGCGCGATGCGGTGGCACTGCCGATCGACGAGCTGTCCGGCACCGTGCTGCGCCAGAGCCCGGCCAGCCAGGGGCTGGACCCGAGCGAGCCGGAGATCAACGAGCCGGCGCCGGATTACGTGCCGCCCGATGCCGAGACCGGCGAGACGCTGTCGCCGCTGGCGGCTTTCCTGACCCACGCCGCCCTCGAGTCCGGCGACAACCAGGCCCAGGCCGGCCAGGACGCGATCCAGCTGATGACGGTGCATTCGTCCAAGGGCCTGGAGTTCGATTGCGTCTTCATCACGGGGCTGGAGGAGGGGCTGTTCCCCAGCGAGCGCTCGATGACGGAAAACCAGGGCCTGGAAGAAGAGCGGCGCCTGATGTACGTCGCGATCACGCGGGCACGCAAGCGCCTGTACCTCAGTTATTCGCAGACGCGCCTGTTGCACGGCCAGACCCGCTACAACGTCAAGAGCCGCTTCTTCGAGGAACTGCCCGAGGGTGCGCTCAAGTGGCTGACGCCGAAGAACCAGAACTTCGGCGGCTCGGCCTTCGGTTACGGCGCCGGTTATCCGAGCACGCGCACCAGCAACTACAGCCGCGACACGACGCCCAGTTTCGCCAATCCGGCGGTGCCGGTGCAGAAGGCCGAGCCGGCGCACGGCCTGCGCGCCAACATGAAGGTGTTCCACACCAAGTTCGGCGAAGGCACCGTGCTGTCGATCGAGGGCCTGGGCGACGACGCGCGGGCCCAGGTCAACTTCCCGCGTCACGGCATCAAGTGGCTGGCGCTGTCGGTTGCCAAGCTCACACCCGTCACCTGAAGTTCTTCACCGGGAGAATGGCCGTGCGATGCAGCCCCCTGTTGCTGGCGCTCGCCGCCTGCGCCGTCACCCTCGCCGCCCAGGCCGCGGACGAGCGGCCCTGCGAGGCCAGGACGCCTTAGCGCAGTTGCAGCGCCGGATGCGCGTCGGCCGGCATCTGCTCCATGTAGCCCTTGCCGTCCTTGACGCCGCGCCGGCCCATCGCCTGCCATGCGGTCTGCTGGTTGACCAGCCGGGCCAGCATTTCCAGTTCCTCGTCGGTGTGGTTGATGGCCGTCGCCGGCGTCAGCAGCCGGCCGTTCTTGGGCTGGGCCTCGCCCCAGAACGACTGGTGGTAGCTCGATTGCGACACCAGGCGGTCGCGGCCGGCCACCATGTCCACCGTGCCGTAGCAGTTGCAGAAATAGCTGCGGTAGCCCTCGTCGGGCCGCACCTCGGTGTAGACGCCCGTCCCGCGGATGCCGGCGGTGAGGGTCGGCGTGGCGATCTGGCGATTGGTGCCGCGGCCCCAGACGCTGGCCACGGCGCCCGTCAGCATCCGCAGCACGCTCACCGTGTTGAGCGTCACGCCGCGCTCCACCGTGATGCGCGAGTTCTGCCGCACCAGGAACGACGAGTTGCCGATGGCGAACACCAGCTGCGAGCCGGGTCCGGTGGCGATCTGGTCGCCGGTCTGCAACTGCCGCTGCGGCAGCAGCCGCTCGCCGTTGACCGTCGCGTCGCCCACCAGCTCCACGATGTTGCTGCGTTGCTGCGCATACGCTGCCGCCGAGCCGCCCATGGCGGTCCAGGCCGCCGCCGCCTGCAGGAAGCTGCGGCGCTGGAACCACGTCACTTCATCTTCGGTGCGGCCAGCCAGGGTGTGTTGGGTCATGGGGACTCTCCGGGGGGGGGGGGTTCGTCGGCGACGAAGCTGTCACGAAAACTGAAATAGATCGAGGTGGAAAACATCGCGGCGAGCAGCAGCGCCATCGGCATCATCACCGCCCGCGCCATGCCGGCCCCGCCGATCAGGCCGCCGATCAGGCCGAACACCATGCCGGCGCCCAGGAACACGCCCAGCCATACCATGCCGTAGACGAACAGCGCGCCGAAGTTGCGAAAGCACGCCACCACGCTGAAGAACAGGCTCTTGACCGGGTCCACGCCATGCCAGTGCACCAGCGCCGGCGCGTGCCAGAACATCAGGAACAGCGGCGTGTGCAGCGCCAGCGCCAGCAGCGCCGTGAGGTCCGGCGCGGTGGACTGCGTGGTCGCGGCCAGCGGCGCGCCGGTCAGCAACGTCGCCAGGAAGGTGACCAGCAGCGAGCCGGCCGTGTAGATCGCACCCAGCACCAGCATCGCGCGGGCCTGGGCCCGCCCGGCGCGAAACGCCGAGAGCAGCACCGTCGGCATCGGGAACTTGCCCTTGGCGGCTTCCGCCGCCGCCGCCATCAGGCCCAGCGTCGCGGCCGGCACCAGCATGCCGCCGATGAACAGGCCGACGAAAGGCAGCTGGGCGACCAGGATGATCGCCGCCATGTAGAGGAAGAACAGCCCCGCCAGCGCCAGCGGTTGCTTGAAGAAGGTGGTGATGCCGAGCCTGACCCATGTCAAACCAGTACGCGCCGGAACGATGTTCAGTTTCATAAAACTTTCAGGACCCCCAGGCGAGGGCCGGCGGATGCGCGACGCGCTGGCGCAGCACCCGCTCGAAATGCGAGGGATCGTGCGGCTTGAGCAGGGCCGCTTCCCGGGGCAGGTGGAAGTCCCACAGCCGCGAGATCCAGAAGCGCAGGGCGCCGGCGCGCAGCATGGCGGGCAGCAACTGGCGCTCGGCCGCCGCCAGCGGCCGCACCGACGCATAGGCCTGCAGGAAGGCGCGGGCGCGCTGCGCATCGTGGGCCCCGGTCGGCAGGTCGACGCACCAGTCGTTCAGGCAGACGGCGATGTCGAACAGCCAGCTGTCGACACCGGCGAAGTAGAAGTCGAAGAACCCGGTCAGTTCGCCGGCGTCGAACATCACGTTGTCGCGGAACAGGTCGGCGTGGATCGGGCCGCGCGGCAGTGCCGCGTGCGCGGACGAGGCCGCCACGTGGTTCTGGAACGCCAGTTCGCTGCGCAGCAGGGCGGCCTGGTCGGGATCGACGTGGGGCAGCACCACCGGCACCGTTTCGTTCCACCAGGGCAGGCCGCGCAGGTTGGGCTGGCTGAGGGGGAAGTCGCGCGCCGCCAGGTGCATGCGCGCCAGCATCGCGCCGACGGCGGCGCAGTGCTGCGGGCCGGGCGCCAGCTCGCTGTGCCCGCGCAGGCGGTTGACGACGGCGGCCGGCTTGCCGCACACCTGCAGCAACAGGTTCTCCTGCTTCTGCCCCGGCACCGCGTGCGGCTCGGGCACCGGGATGCCGTGCAGCGCCAGGTGCTTCATCAGCCGCAGATAGAACGGCAACTGCGCGGCCGACAGCCGCTCGAACAGCGTCAGGACGTACTGGCCCTGGTCCGTGGTGGCGAAGTAGTTGGTGTTCTCGATGCCGCCGTGGATGCCGCGCAGTTCGAGCAGCTCGCCCAGCTTGAGCCGGCGCAGCAGGTCGCGCGCCTCGTCCTCGGAGACTTCGGTGAAAACCGCCATCTCTAGAAGCGGAAGAGGTTCCAGACCCGCTGGCTGCTGGGGCTGGACAGGCCGTCGCGGTTGTCGGCGGGGCGGCTGCGCGCCAGGTCGGTCGGCTGGAACTCGTATTCCGGCACGTTGGCCTTGGGCTTGACGGTGATGCTCCGGGTCTGGCCGCCGACCCGCAGTTCGTCGATGCGGGAGCCGCCATCCTCGACCACGATGCGCTCGATCTTCTGGTTGTGCCGGCCCTCCAGCGCTGGCGGCGCGTCAGGCGCAGGTGTCTGGGCCTGCAGCGCACCGCAGACGAGACCGAGACAGGAAACAAGGAGGGCTCGCATGGCCCTCATTGTAGGTCTCAGTCCCGGGCGACCACGGTCACTCGCACTCGGCGACGATGACCTTGCAGGCCTTGGTGCCGCATTCATTCATGGCCGCCGTCCGGGCCACATCGACCGTCTTGCCGAAACCGATGCCGGAGTGCTTTTTCGACGAGGCGTACGCCCCGCACTGGTCGAAGCGCACGGCGACCTTGCAGCCCTTGTTGCCCTGCTTGCGGCATTCGGCCAGGGCCTGGCGGCCCGCTTCGTCGCGCGACTTGGCGCCGACGATCACGCCGTAGCCCGGCTCGCTGTCGCCTTCGTCGTCATCGACGGCAATGGCGCCGGCGGCGAACGCGCCCAGGGGCAGGATTAAACTGGCGAGGACCAGCAGGCGGGTGAAAGTGTTCATCGAAAAGTCCTGGATCAATGGGTTGTCATGTGGACTTCGAGTGTAAGTGCCGGCCCGCCCAAATGAAACCAAATATTTCTAAATGTCAGAATCTGTTGCATCGAAAACACTGCTGCTGGTCGACGGATCGAGCTACCTGTACCGCGCCTTCCATGCCATGCCGGACCTGCGGGCCGTGCCCGGCGATCCCGCGAGCCCGGCCACCGGCGCGATCCGCGGAATGATCAACATGATGCAGAAGCTGCGCAAGGACGTGCGCGCCGACTACGCCGCCTGCGTGTTCGACGCGCCGGGCAAGACCTTCCGCGACGACCTGTATCCGCAGTACAAGGCCAACCGCTCGCCGATGCCCGACGACCTGCGCTCGCAGATCCCGGCGATCCACGAGGTGGTGCGGCTGCTCGGATGGAAGGTGCTGCATGTCGAGGGCGTGGAGGCCGACGACGTCATCGGCACGCTGTCCTGCATGGCGACCGAGCGCGGCATCGACACCGTGATCTCCAGCGGCGACAAGGACCTGAGCCAGCTGGTGAACGAGCGCGTGATGGTGATCGACACCATGAACGACCGCAAGCGCGACCTGGCCGGTGTCGAGGCCGAGTTCGGGGTTCCGCCCAGCCTGATGGTGGACTACCAGACCCTGGTCGGCGACGCGGTCGACAACGTGCCCGGCGTGAACAAGGTCGGTCCCAAGACGGCGGTCAAGCTGCTCAAGGAGTACGGTTCGCTCGATGCGCTGGTGGCGCGGGCCCACGAGATCAAGGGTGCGGTCGGCGAGAACCTGCGCCAGGCGCTGGACTGGCTGCCGCAAGGGCGAGCGCTGCTGACCATCCGCAAGGACTGCGACCTCAAGGACCACATCCCGGGCCTGCCGGAGCTGGAGGACATCGTCATCGGCGGCCAGCAAGTGGAAGAACTGAAGGCGTTCTACGAGCGCTACGGCTTCAAGGGCCTGGTCAAGCAGCTGGACATCCACGACGTGCCGCCCGAGCTGATCGAGGAGCACCAGAGCCGCAAGAAGGTCGGCGCCGGCCCCGTCAGCGGCGGCCTGTTCGAGGAACCGGACCTCACGGGCCTGTCGCAGGCCACCAACCTGCAGTACGACACCATCTTCACCTGGGCCCAGTTCGACGACTGGCTGGCGCGGCTGGAAGCGTCCGAGCTGGCGGCGGTCGACACCGAGACCAGCTCGCTCGACGAGATGCTGGCCGAGATCATCGGCGTCTCCTTCAGCATCAAGCCCGGGGAAGCGGCCTACATTCCGCTGGCCCACAGCTACGGCGACGCGCCCGAGCAGCTGCCGCGCGAGGAGGTGCTGGCACGGCTCAAACCCTGGCTGGAGCACCCGGACAGGAAGAAGCTGGGCCAGCACATCAAGTACGACCGCCATGTGTTCGCCAACCACGGCATCGAGGTGCAGGGCTACGCGCACGACACCATGCTGCAAAGCTACGTGCTCGAAGTCCACAAGCCGCACGGCCTGGCGAGTCTCGCCGAGCGCCATTTGGGCCGCAGCGGCATCGACTACGAAACCATCACCGGCAAGGGCGCGCACCAGATCCCGTTTGCGCAGGTGTCGGTCGACAAGGCGGCCGAGTATTCGTGCGAGGACTCGGACCAGACGCTCGACGTGCACCTGGCGCTGTGGCCCCGGCTGCAGGCCGACCGCAAGCTGCGCTTCATCTACGACCTCGAGATGAGGAGCAGCGAGGCGCTGTACCGCATCGAGCGCAACGGCGTGCTGATCGACGCGCCGATGCTGGCCAAGCAGAGCGGCGAACTCGGCGCCCGCATCATGCAGCTCGAAAAAGAGGCGCATGACCTCGCCGGCCAGCCGTTCAACCTCGGCAGCCCCAAGCAGATCGGCGAAGTGCTGTTCACCAAGCTCGGCCTGCCGGTGGTCAAGAAGACGCCGAGCGGCGTGCCCAGCACCGACGAGGAGGTGCTGGAGAAACTGGCGGAAGACTACCCGCTGCCGGCCAAGCTGCTGGAGCACCGCAGCCTGTCGAAACTCAAGGGCACCTACACCGACAAGCTGGCGCAGATGGCGCATCCGGGCACCGGCCGGGTCCACACCCATTACGCGCAGGCCGTCGCCGTGACCGGGCGCCTGTCCAGCAACGATCCCAACCTGCAGAACATCCCGGTCAAGACGGCCGAAGGGCGGCGCGTGCGCGAAGCCTTCGTGGCCGCGCCCGGCCACCAGATCGCCAGCGCCGACTACAGCCAGATCGAGCTGCGCATCATGGCCCACCTCAGCGAAGACGAAGCCTTGATGAAGGCGTTCCAGGAGGGCATGGACGTGCACCGCGCGACGGCGGCGGAGGTGTTCGGCGTCGCGCCCGACCAGGTCAGCAGCGAGCAGCGCCGCTACGCCAAGGTGATCAATTTCGGCCTGATCTACGGCATGAGCAGCTTCGGCCTGGCCAAGAACCTGGGCATCGAGACCAAGGCCGCGGCGAACTACATCGAGCGCTACTTCCAGCGCTATCCGGGCGTGAAGAACTACATGGACGAGACCCGGCTGTCGGCCAAGAGCCGCGGTTATGTCGAGACCGTGTTCGGCCGCCGGCTGTACCTGCCGGAGATCAATTCGCCCAACGGCCCGCGCCGGGGCGGCGCCGAACGCGCGGCGATCAACGCGCCGATGCAGGGCACGGCCGCCGACCTGATCAAGCTGGCGATGGTCAAGGTCCAGGACGTGCTGGACGAACAGCAGCGCGGCACGAAGATGATCATGCAGGTGCACGACGAACTGGTGTTCGAGGTGCCCGACGCCGAGGTCGAGTGGCTCATGACCGAGATCCCGCGGCTGATGGCCGGCGTGGCGGAGCTGAAGGTGCCGCTGCTGGCCGAGATCGGCGTCGGCGCAAACTGGGAAAAGGCGCACTGACAGCGGTGGCCGCGCGCCGGCCGCCTCCTGCTGCTGAGCTACCATCGTTTCCGGGAGGCGACGATGACCCGATCCGGACAGTTCAAGTTCGCGGCGGTGCTGCTGCTGGCGTTGGCCATAGTCGCGCTGGCCTTCGCCCTGCTGGCCGGCCAGGAGCGCGGCGACATCCAGGGGCCCTCGGCGGTCGAGGCCTTGCCGGACGGCACGGTCTGGCTGACGGTGGAAGACCGGCTCTGGCGGCTCGACCCGCAAGGCCGGCGCCAGGCGGTCGTGACGCCGCGCGAGCACGGGGTGCACGGGCTGATCGCCAACCTGGTGCTGCATCCCAACGGCCAGCTGGTGGCTTCGGTGCGCGACGACCCCGATCTCTATTTCCTCGACGCCGCCACCGGCGCGCCGCGCGGCCGGGTCCGGCCCGTCTGGCCGCAGGACCTGGCCCACCACGGCGACCGCGCCATCACCTATGCCTTCCACGGCGACGGCCGGATCGCCATCTCCACCGGCGGCGGCCATGCGGTGGCGCTGTTCGACGCCAAGGGCCTCTTCCTGGCCCGCACCGCGCCCGGCCTCTACGAATTCAGCAACGGCCTGTGGTGGCGCGGCGACCGGCTCTGGACCACCGACACCAACCGGCCGGCGCTGGTCGAACTCGACGGCGGCACGCTGGCGCAACTGGCGCGGGTCGACCTGCGCCGCAGCGAGAAGGGCCGGCGTTATCTCGGCATGGCCACCGGACCGGCCGCCGGCGCGGCGGCAGCCGACGCGCCGCTGGGCTCGGTGGTGCGATTCGCCAACGGCATGATCGAGGGCCACGTGGTGCAGGTGCTGCCCGATGGCGAGCAGCGGCCCTATCCGGCGGCGGGCACCATGGAGCCGCGCGACCTCAAGTGGCGGGGCAGCGAACTGCTGGTGGTCGATGGCGCGGCTTACGCGGTGCGCCGGTATGCTGCGGACCGCAAGCCGCTGCCGGACTTCGGCGACGGCGCCGTGCGGCGCGAGTTGTCCGCGGGGCTGGAGCGCCGGGCCGGGCTGCAGCGCGACTACCAGCTGGGGCTGGTGGCGGCGGTGGTGCTGTTCGCGCTGGGCTTCGTGCTGGCCGTGTTGGCGCAGGCCGGCGAGAAGGCACAGCGGCTGGCGGCCGTGGGCGTGGACCTGTCGCAGCTCGGCACCCCGGTCCTGACCATGCAGCAGCGGCTGGCCACCGCCATGGAGCTGTTCTGGCCGGCGCTGCTGGGATCGGTCGCGATGGGCTCGATGGTGCTGCTGCCGCGCGACGCCGCCTGGTTCGGGCTCGGTCGCATGGGCACGGTCTTGCTCGTGGCCGCCCTGGGCTTGGGGCTGGGCATCGGCTTGTTGGCTTATGCCTCACGCAAGCTGAGGCGGGCCCGGCTCGATGCCGGCATCGATGCGTTGCTGAACCAGCAAGCCGTCTCGGTGCTGGCCTCGACCGACGCCTTCTGGAGCCAGCGCGACCCGGACGAGGTGCCGCGCGAAACCCTGATCCTGAACCAGCTCGGTGGCGGCCGGCACTGGCTGGTGCTGACCAACCAGCGGCTGCTGGTGTTCGTGGCCAACCTGCGCGACTACCGCCTGAAAGCCGAGTACCCGCGCCGCGACGTGCTCGTGGCCGCGGCGTTGCAGCCGGGCCAGATGACGCGCGGGCAGCGGCTGCAGGCCTGGCTGGCGGGCGGCGCGCTGCTGCGCTTCGAATTGCGCGACGGCACCGTGCTCCAGGGCAGCACGCCCGCGGCCATGACGGCGGACCGGGTGGCTGCCTTGCTGCGGCGCGCGCCGCTGGAGGGCCTCACGTCGGCGCAGTTGCGGCGCGCGGCGCTGCGTCCGCCCGGGTGGGTCGAGCCCGGCGCGAGCGGGCTGCAGCAGGCGCTGGCCTCGCTGCTGGTGCCCGGCTTGGGCCAATGGATGCAGCGCCGCAGCGGCACGGCCTTGATGTTCTTCGTGCCCTGGCTGGTGCTGGTCGTGCTGACCGCGGTCCCGCTGGTCTGGGCGCTGTGGGGACCGCGGACGGCGGTGGCGCCGGAGCTGGTCCGGTACGCCGCCGGGACCTATGCGCTGATGTGCGTGGTCGCGGCGCTCGACGCCTGGCGGCTGCGGCGCCGCGAGGGCCAGGTGGGAGCAGGCCCCTAACCGCAGCGCACGCTGGCGATCCGGCCGCCCGCGTCGAGTTCCAGGTTCAGCCGCTCGCGGCTGAACTCCATCGTCACTGCCTCACCGGGCCGCAGCACGCGCACGCTGCGGGCGCCGGAGCGCAGGCGGGCGGCTTCCTGCATGGCCGCATCGGCGCTGCGGCCGACGACGAACTGCGCCGCGGCGGCATTGCAGGCACCGCCGCCAGGGCCCGCCGGCGCAGGGGCCGGCGCGGGTGCAGTGGCGCAGCCGGCCAGCACCAGCAGCGGCAGGGCGATGAACGGAGTGGATCGTTTCATGGCCCTATGTCTTCTCGGACCAGAGCACGCCGCCGGTGGCCCAGTCGCTGCGCTTGACGTCGAACAGCAGCACGTCGACCGACTCGGGCTTGCTGCCCAGGGTGTCGACCACGGCCTGCGTCAAGGCCTGCACCAGGTTCTTCTTCTGCTCGGGCGTTCGCCCTTCCATCATCTCGACGCGGATCGTGGGCATGGGTGCTCCTGTGGGTGAAGCGGCCGATTCTGCCAGCGCCGACGGGCGCGATTGCTAAGATCGATGTCAGACATGACATTGATTGCAATCCTGATCGCGACGCTGGCCGCAGGCATCGGCAGCGTCTGGCTCGCCGCCGGACTCATGAGCGTGGGCCTGACCGCCGCCTCCGCCGGCGGCCGCAGCCGGGTCGACGCCCAGCACCTTCTCAGCCTGGCAGCGGGCGCGCTGATGGCGACGTCCTTCATGCACCTGCTGCCGGAGGCCTTCGAAAGCCAGGTCGGCGCCAAGGCGCTGTTCGCCACGCTGCTGGTGGGCCTGGTGTTCTTCTTCCTGCTGGACAAGGCCGAACTCTGGCACCACGGCCACGAGCACCACCACGACGCGCCGGATGCGCATGCGCATGCCCACGGCCATGGCCACGCGCACCATGCCCATCCGCCGGCCGCGCTGCGCTCGGGCGGCTGGGCGGTGCTCACCGGCGACAGCGTGCATTGCTTCGGCGACGGCATCCTGATCGCGTCGGCCTTCATCGCCGACATGCGGCTGGGGCTGGTGGCGGCGCTGGCGGTGCTGGCGCACGAGGTGCCGCACCACATCGGCGACCTGATGGTGCTGCGGCAGACCAGCCGCAACCGCAGTGCGGCCCTGGTGAAGGTGTCGCTGGCGGGCGCCATCACCGCGCTGGGCGGGCTGATCGGCTGGTGGCTGGTCGACCAGCTGCACGGCTACCTGCCGTACTTCCTGGTGGTGGCCAGCAGCAGCTTCATCTACGTGGCGCTGGCCGACCTGATTCCGCAATTGCAAAAGCGCCTGTCGGCGCGCGAGACCCTGGCCCAGATTTTCTGGCTGCTGGTGGGCATCGGCCTGGTCACCCTGGTCAGCCACTTCATGCATGGCTAGCGCCGCGGTTTGGAGGTTGCCCAAGCGCTTGGAAGCGCCGTCCTACAAGCCTGTCAGCCAGGGGCTGACAGCGCCTTGAGGGGCGGCGAAATACAGTTGACCTTGGACGCAGCGTCTGCGGCCATTCAGGGGATTTCGAAGATGAGAAGCAGTCCATGCGCACTCGCCGCCATGCTGGCGACGCTGGGCCTTCATGCGTGGGCCCAGGGAGAAGGTCCGGTCGCTCCCATGACCGCGCCACCAGGCGTGTATCCGTCGGCGCCGCCATCGGTCGCCGTCACTGTGCCGCGCGTCGCGCCCCGCCCGCCGACCTTCGCGGCCGCAGCAGTCCCCGGCGCAACCCGGCTGACGGCCGAAAGCCGCGAGGAGCGGCAGTTCCTGCGCAACGCCGCCGCGCAAAGCAAATTCGAACTCGACGCCTCGACGCTGGCCCTGGCCAAGTCGAGCAACGGCAAGGTCCGCGCCCTGGCCGCGGCGCTGGTCAATCACCACAACACGCTGGGCCTCGAGCTGGCGCACCTGCTCAATTCCCGCGGCATGGCGATGCCGATGTCCGGCAACGAGGAGCGCAAGGTGTTGAACCAGCTCAGGAAGCTTTCGGGCAGCCGCTTCGACGCGGTGTACATGCAGCACGTCGGGCTGGCGCAGGCCGCCGTGGCGCGGGACTACGAAAAGGCCAGCGCCGCGATCCGCGATCCGCAGCTCAATGCCTGGATCGTGAAGACGCTGGCCAACACCCGCTTCCACCAGAACATGGCCGAGCGCGCCGGGCCGGTCGAGCCGCACACGGCCAAGCCGAACCGCGCCGCTGCCAAGGCAGCGGGCGGCGCGGGCGATGCCGCGCCGGCGGGCACCACCGTCCGTCGGGTCAGCGCGTCGAATAGCCCGTGACGCGCCACTTGCCATCGGCCTCGCGCACTGTGGTGACGATCTCGACCAGGACGTCGTCCTTCTTGCTGAACTTGCTGCCGTAGATCACGGTCACATAGTCGCCGTTGGGCCGGCCTTCGAGCGTGGTCTTGTAGATCGCCTCGTCCGGCTCGCGCTCGACGAAATCGCCGACGTCGCGCGCCTTCGGAATCCCGTCCATCCAGGCCGCCAGCGGCACCGTGTTGCGGAACATCGTGGCGGAGGTTTCCCAGGCGCGACCCCAGTCGCGGCGATCGAGCAGCGACAGCCAGCCGGAGGCGGCCAGGGTGGCGTCCGCTGCCATCTGCTTGGCCTCGGGACTGGGTTCCGCGGCGGCCGGTGCTGCCGCTGCGGCGGGAGCGGGCCTGGCGGCGGCGGGGGCAGGCTGGGTGCGGGGGGAGGGCTTGAGCTGCGCGAAGGCGCCGCCGGTGGCGAGAACGGCCGTCAGGGCGAGGACCGTGGTGTTGAGTGCTTTCATCTACGCAGTCTAGCGCCCTGGCGGCGCCAGCCCGCCGTCGGCACACTGTTTTACGCCCGGTTTACCCCAGCAGCTGCGCCATCAGCCTGGCGTTGACCTGGCCCTGGTCTTCCAGGTTGGTGTTGAACAGCACCTGCACCTTGCCGGCCCTGTCGGCGACGGCCCGGATCTCCGGCACCAGGGCGGCCAGTTCGTCCTTCGAATACCAGTAGTCGAAGCGGCTCGACGAAGCGGCCAGTCCCTTGCGGTTCCAGGTGTCGTGGTTGCGCCCGTGCAGCCGCACGATGGCCAGCCGGGGGTTGGTGACCTCCCAGATGCAGGGCACGCAGTTGGCGAAGCCCTGCGGCCCGTCGACGATGGTGTGGACGAGATCCAGCCGGCGCTCGAACTCCAGCGTCCGGTCGGCGTTGGCGCCGTCGAACCAGCTCTGGTTGCGGAACTCCGCCGCCAGCAGGTGGCCCGCCATCTTGTCGACGCAGTGTTCGACGTGGGCCAGCCCCTCGCGGTTGCGCAGCACCCAGGGCGCGAACTGGAAGTGCACGGCGCCCAGCTTGCCGGCGGTGCGCAACGGGGCCAGCGCGTCGATGAAGCGGCGCCACAGCTCGTCGCGGATCTCGACCGGCGTGTCCTTGTAGTACAGCACCTTGGGCGCATCGGGCCCGAGCGCCTGCTGCAGGTCCTTGTGCAGCACGATCGGCGAGGTCTGGTGGCCGGTGAACAGGCGGAAGGCCTTGACGTTGAAGGTGAAGCCCTCGGGCGTGCGCTGCGCCCACAGCGCCGCGTTGGAGGGCGTCGGGATGCCGTAGTAGCTGGAATCGACTTCCACCACCGGGAACTGGGTCGCGTAATAGCGCAGCCGCGCCTCCGCCGACTTCGCTTCCTTCGGATAGAAGCGCCCGCAGTCGATCAGCGTCTTGTCGGTCCAGGAGGCAGTGCCGATGGCGATGTTGGTCACTGTATTAATATACAGGCAATGGACGATCTGAACGAGGCGCAGCTGCAGGCCGTGCAACACGGCACCGGCGCATCCGCGGCCGACACCCGGCCGCTGCTGGTGATCGCCGGCGCCGGTTCGGGCAAGACCAGCACGCTGGCCCATCGTGTCGCCAACCTGATCCGCCACGGCGCCGACCCCCAGCGCATGTTGCTGCTCACCTTCAGCCGGCGCGCGGCGCAGGAGATGGAGCGGCGGGTCGGCGGCGTGCTGCAGCGCTCGCTCGGCCTGCCGGCCAGCCAGGGCGTGCCCGCCCTGCCGTGGAGCGGAACCTTCCACAGCATCGGCGCGCGGCTGCTGCGCGAGTACGCCGGCCGCATCGGCCTCGACGAAAACTTCACCATCCACGACCGCGGCGACGCCGAGGACCTGATGGGGCTGGTGCGCCACGAGACCGGGTTCTCGTCGACGAAGAACCGCTTCCCGCTCAAGGGCACCTGCCTGGGCATCTACTCGCGGGTGCTCAACACGCGCGAGCCGATCGGCAAGGTGCTGCAGGACATCTACCCGTGGTGCACTCAGTGGGAGCGCGAGCTCAAGCAGCTGTTCGGCGCCTATGTCGAGGCCAAGCAGCAGCAGAACGTGCTGGACTACGACGACCTGCTGCTGTTCTGGGCCGAGATGGTGGCCGAGCCCGCGCTGGCGCAGGACGTGGGCGACCGGTTCGACCACGTGCTGGTCGACGAGTACCAGGACACCAACCGGCTGCAGGCCGACATCCTGCTCGCGATGAAGCCGACCGGGCAGGGCGTGACCGTGGTCGGCGACGACGCGCAGAGCATCTACTCGTTTCGCGGCGCCACGGTGCGCAACATCCTCGACTTCCCGCACCAGTTCAGCCAGCCAGCGCGGATCGTCACGCTGGAGCGCAACTACCGCAGCACCATGCCGATCCTCGAAGCCAGCAACGCAGTCATCGCGCAGGCCAGCGAGCGGCATGCCAAGACGCTGTGGACCGACAAGCCGGGCAGCCACAAGGCCCAGATCGTCCTGGTGCCCGACGAGGCGGAGCAGGCGCGCTGGGTGGCCGGCCAGGTGCTGCAGCAGCGCGAAGCCGGCACCAGGCTGACGGCGCAGGCGGTGCTGTTCCGCGCCAGCAACCACAGCGCCGCGCTGGAACTGGAGCTGGCGCGCCGCAACATCCCGTTCGTGAAGTTCGGCGGCCTGAAATTCCTCGAGGCCGCGCATGTGAAGGACCTGCTGGCGGTGCTGCGGTTCGCGCAGAATCCGCGCGGGCGGCTGGCTGGTTTCCGGGTCACGCAGCTGATTGCCGGCATCGGGCCGGCCACGGCCACCCGCCTGCTCGATGCGATGGGCGAGGCGGCGCAGCCGCTGGACGCGCTGCGGGCGTTCGAGCCGCCCGCGGCGGCGCTGCAGGAGTGGTCGCAGTTCGTCGCGCTGTACGGGCAATTGCGTGACGCGAAAGTCGCCTGGCCGGCCGACCTGGAGCTGGCCAGGGCCTGGTACCTGCCGCAGCTCGAACGCATCCACGACGACGCCCATGTCCGCAAGCTGGACGTCGAACAATTGGTGCGGCTGGGCGCGGGCTACGCCAGCCGCGAGCGCTTCCTGACCGAGCTGACGCTCGATCCACCGCAGGCCACCAGCGACTAGGCCGGCGTGCCGCACCTGGACGAGGACTACCTGATCCTGTCCACCATCCACAGTGCCAAAGGCCAGGAGTGGAAGTCGGTGCACGTGCTGAACGTGGTGGACGGCTGCATCCCCAGCGACATGGCCACCGGCAGCCAGGCGGAGCTGGAAGAGGAGCGGCGCCTGCTCTACGTCGCGATGACGCGCGCCAAGGAGCACCTGCACCTGCTCGTGCCGCACCGCTTCTACGTCACGCAGCAGGGTTCCGGCGGCGACCGCCATGTCTACGCCGGGCGGACGCGCTTCATCAGCGAGGCGATGGCCGGGCAGTTCGAGCAGGTGACGTGGCCCCCGGCGCCCGCCGGCGGGGTCTATGCCGCGCGGCCCGCCGCGCCCATACTGCAGGTGCGCGACCGGGCCCGGGCCGCCTGGAAGTAGGCCAGATCCCCGCCGGCGCGCCTCGCATGACCACGCGCATGGCTTCATCCATCCTGCTGCTTGCAGCACTGGCCCTGGCCGGCTGCGCCAGCCTGCCCCCGCTCGACGGCCGGCCGGCGTCGACCGCCTACCAGGACACGGCCGCCACCTTCCTGGGCCGGACGGTCGCCGATGTCACCCGCGACCATGCCGGCCAGACCGGCGTCTTCGCCCTGGCGCAGGGACTGGATGCCTTCGCCGCCCGCGCCCGGCTGGCGGACGTGGCCGAGCGCAGCCTGGACGTGCAGAGCTACATCTGGCGCAACGACATGTCGGGCGGCCTGCTGCTCGACGCCTTGCGCCGCGCCGCCGATCGCGGCGTGCGGGTGCGGCTGCTGCTCGACGACGTCAACACGGCGGGGCTGGACGGGCTGCTGGCCACGGTGGCGGAGCACCGCAACATCGAGGTGCGGCTGTTCAACCCCACCGTCACGCGCCGCTGGCGGTCGCTGGGCTACGTGATCGACTTTGCGCGCCAGAACCGGCGCATGCACAACAAGTCCTTCACCGCCGACAACCAGGTCACCATCATCGGCGGGCGCAACATCGGCGACGAATACTTCGACGCCGGCCGCAGCCTGCAGTTCGTCGATCTGGACGTGATCGCCATCGGCGCGGTGGTGCCGCAGGTGTCGCAGGACTTCGACCGCTACTGGGCCAGCGACTCGGCCTACCCGGTCGAAGGGCTGGTGCGTGCGGGCAGCGCGGCGCCGCCGCCGCTCGGCGAAGCGGCCGGCGCCGAACGGGCCGCGATGACAGCGCTGTACCTCGATGCGCTGGAGCGCCAGGGCTTCGTGCGCGACATGGCGGAACGCCGGCTGGCCATCGAATGGGCCACCGTGCACATGGTCAGCGACGATCCCGCCAAGGGCCGCGGCCTGGCGCAGCGCGACGCCCTGCTGTGGCCGAAGCTGATGCGGGTGATGAAGCCCCCGGTGCGCCATCTCGAACTGGTGTCGCCTTACTTCGTGCCGGGCGCCGCCGGGGTCGGGCAATTCACCCAGCTCGCGCGCCAGGGCGTGCAGGTCAGCATCGTGACCAATTCGCTGGAAGCGACCGACGTGGCCGCGGTTCATGCCGGCTATGCGAAGCACCGCAAGGCACTGCTGGAGGCCGGCGTGGCGCTGTTCGAAATGAAGCGCGCGCCGTCGGCCCTGGCGGCGGTCGAGCGCCGGATCGGCAGCAGTTCGGCGACCAGCCTGCACGCCAAGACCTTCTCGGTCGATCGCAGCACGGTGTTCGTCGGCTCGTTCAACTTCGATCCGCGCTCGGCCCAGCTCAACACCGAACTGGGCTTCGTCATCGAGAGCCCGCCGATGGCAGCTGCCGCGTCGGACGCGATCCTCGGCCGGCTGGCCGCCAACGCCTACCGGGTGCGGCTGGGGCCGGACGGGGCGCTGCAGTGGGTCGACCGGGTCGACGGCCGCGAAGTGGTGCATGACAAGGAGCCGGGCGCCGGCTTCTGGCGCCAGCTCGGGGTGTCGGTGCTGTCGCTGCTGCCGATCGAGTGGTTGCTTTGAACGCGGTCAATCCTCCGCTGTCACGCCTGCGCCGGCCGCGAGCCCTTGTCCACGGCCTCCCTGCGCCCGCGCAGCGACGAACTGGAATGATGGAAATCGAACTGGAAGTCGCCCGCCGCGGCGTTGGGCGAACCGGCGGGCGCCGGCGCTGCGCCGGTGATGCGCGCCAGCGTCGCCTTCAGCGTCGCGCCATCGTCGTCGAAGGCGTTGTGCGACGTCGACCGTGACGCGGTGGGCGAGCCCTCAGGGTTGCTGTTGGGCGAGAACACCAGGTCGGCCTTGCCGCCGGTGAACAGCGCCGACAGCTCGGGGTCGCGCGCCAGCCACTTCTCCATGCCCAGCAGCGGCGTGCCTTCGCCGAAGGCGCTGTCCTCGAACGCGCGCGACACCAGGTACAGCAGGCTCTTGTTGTAGATGTGGGCGCAGTGGTCGTCCTGCTCCGCCTTGTCGGTGAGCGCGAACAGGGCCAGCCGGCCGATGCCGCCGTCGTTCAGCGCCGGCAGGTAGGACTGCTTGAACAGTTCGGTGGTCACGGCGGGCGCCCACAGCGTGCAGGTGTCCACCGTCATGCCGTAGCCGGTCTGGCCTTTCAGGTAGCCGGAGGCGATCTTCTTTGGCGGCGCCGTCAGCAGCCGCACGATCGGCGCATGGAAGATCGAGCCGGCGCTGTGGCAGACGATGTGCAGCTTGAAGTCCATCTGGGTGCGCAGCGTCGCCAGCAGATCCAGCGCCATGCGCGCACCACCGCCGGGCGCGCTGCCCGCCGCCAGTGCGTTCTCCTTCATTTCGTCCCACGACGCCTTGCCGGTCAGCGAGCGCGCGAGGATCTCCAGCGTGTCGTCCAGGCGGTCCAGCAGGAAGTCCTTGGCCGCGCCCAGCGCCCCCTCGGGCCGGCGCCGGCGCATCGCATCCTGCAGGATGTTGGTGAGGGTCGACCAGTAGTCGCTGTGCCAGACGAAGGCGACCGGATAGATGTTGGCCTGCAGCATCGCGCTGCGGTAATCGGCCAGCCGCTGGATCGCGCTGCGCTCGTCGACCAGGCCGCCGTGCGCATAGAGCAGCACGTGCTTCTCCGGCCAGCCGGCCATGGCCCGCGGCATGTCGACCTCGAAGATCTCCTTGAGTTCGGCGGCCGTGGTGCCGTAGTCGCCGCCCGGGCGCAGCGCGCCGTCGTTGCCCAGGCTCACGATGTGCGGCCGCAGGTCGGCGTACGAATAGGCCACCGAGCGCGCGGCCGCCGCCGAATGGGCGATGGCGGCCGACTCGCACTGGCGCAGCACCACCGGTGCGCCCAGCCGCGCCACCCAGACGTCGGTGGCATTGGCCAGCCAGTCGTCGTAGCAGATGCGGGCGAAGCCGCCCAGGCCCCACCGGTCGCTCCACGAGTTCTGGATCCAGAAGCCGTTGGCGTCGTAGGCGACGATGGCGAAGGCATGGCCGCCGGCCAGCGGCTGCGGCCAGGAGATGTCGCCCTTGGCGTCGATTGCATCCCAGCCGTCGTGCACCGTGGCCGTCGCGTACAGGATGCCGACCTCGGCCAGCGCGCTGTGCATCGCGACCAGGTCCTTGTGGTTGACGCGCAGGTAGGCGCCCAGCGGCCGGCGCAGCGCGTCGGCGGTGCGGGCGTCGGTGAGGCCGCCGGGCTTGGGCGCCTGGTACTCGTACTTCCATTCGTCTTCGCTGCAGACGCCGTGCTTCTGCCAGCCCTTCATCGCGCCGCGGGCGCTGGAGCCGCTGTACTTCTCGCCCGGCCATTCGTCATAGCGGCGTGCCATCTCGTACAGCATGCGCGGGCTGACCGGCGCCGTGTCGGGGACCACCTTGCGCCGCTGCAGCAGGAAGTTGGCGACGGTGGCCAGGCCGAAGCCGGTGCATGCGCCTTCCTCGCCCTGGTCCAGCACCGGGATCCGCCAGGCCAGGTAATCCGCCAGCGGAATGTGCGTCGGCACCTCGACCAGCGAGGTCTCGAACATGCGGTCGCGAAAGTCCAGCGTGTCGCGCCGGGCGTTGAGCGTGCGCACCCGCTTGCTGCCGGTGCTGCTGGTGACGAGAGTCGTGGTCGCCATGGTGCGGTCCTCCCCGGCGCCATGGTGCAGCCGGGGCGGCGGCGGGTCAACAGCGGGCCGGTCAGCCCTCGCGCACGGTGAGGAGGTAGAGCGCTTCCACCTTGTCGCGCGCCCACGGCGTCTTGCGCAGGAATTTCAGGCTGGACCCCATGCTCGGATCACTGGTGAAGCACCGCACGGGAATGCGCTCGCCCAGCCCGTCCCAGCCGTAGTGGGCCACCAGCGCCGTGACGATGGCTTCCAGCGTCATGCCGTGCAGAGGATCGCGGGGCCGGGGACTGGGTTCGGTGGTCATGGCGTCGATTGTCGGGCGGACGCGGACAATGCGGGGTGAACAGCCAAGGACAAGCGATGGACAGTGTGCTCGACTCTCTCACCCGCCAGTTGCGCCAATTCGCGGCGCAGCGCAACTGGGAGCAATTTCACTCACCGAAGAACCTGGCATCCGCGCTGTCGGTGGAGGCGGCGGAACTGCTGGAGCACTTCCAGTGGCTGACCGAGGAGCAGAGCCGCAACCTGGATGCGGCCGCGAAAGAGGCGGTGGGCCAGGAGCTCGCCGACGTGCTGCTGTACCTGTTGCAGCTGGCCGACAAGCTGGGGCTGGATGTGGCGCAGGAGGCGAAGAAGAAGCCGGTGTTGAACGCAGGCAAATACCCGGCGCCGTCTTCCTCGCAGTGAGATCAGGCGTCCAGGGCTTTTCTCAGAGCCTGCTGGCACCGCACCTTGGCTGGCGCAGGTCACTGCCACCCACAACCCGGAGACGAGTCTCGCAGCCAAAAGAATCCAGTGATTCAGATAGACGATAGCCTGACGATCCCGCTTTAGAATGTTCTCTTTATTGCTTCATTTGGAGCAATAATTGCTTCAATGTCCGCCGTTGCCAACTTCCTTCTCGGTCAGACCCGCACCGCGGTGTTGAGTGAACTGCTGCTCCATCCGGAGGCGTCGCTGCATGTGCGGGAACTGGCACGTCTCGCGGGCGCGTCGCCAGGCTCGTTGCATCGTGATCTGCGGGCGATGACGGCGCTGGGGCTGTTGCTGCGCCAGGAAGTCGGTCGCCAAGTTCACTACCGGGCGAACGTCCACAGCCCGGTGTTCGAGGAACTCGCCGGCCTCCTGCGCAAGACGGCTGGGCTTGTCGACGTCTTGCGCGACGCACTGAAGCCGGTGGCCGACCAGATTGACTATGCCTTTGTGTATGGATCAATGGCTAGCGGCGCCGAGCATGCACACAGCGATGTCGACGTCATGATCGTCGGCGAGATGGAATTTGGTGCAGCGGTGCAGGCGCTGTCGCCAGCGCAGGAGAAGCTCCGTCGCGAGGTGAACCCAACGGTCTTGGCCCCGGCAGAAGTTGCCCGGAAGCTCAAAGACAAAGACAGCTTCGTGGCACAGGTGTGGGCCAAGCCGCGCTTGTGGATCATTGGTGGTGAAGCGCAAGGAGCGCCATGAGCCTCGAAAACCTCGCCAAGATCAACAAGATCAACCCGCATGTCTCGAACGCGGAAGAAGTCGGGCGGCTTTTGGCCGCGGCCGCACGAAACGTGGCCGACAGCACCGCTGCTGGAATCAGCGACGAAACGCGATTCGACGCGGCCTACAAGGCCATCATGCAGTGCGCCGTGATCGGCCTGTTTGCCAACGGCTATCGACCTTCCACAACGACACCCGGGCATCACCAGACCGTCATCCAGTGTCTTGAATTGACCATGGGCGTGACATCCGAGGTCTGGCGCGTGCTCGACGCGTTACGCAAGAAGCGCAATCTGAATGATTACGGCGGAAACCTGATCGAACCCGCATCCCTGACGGAATGCATCACACAGGCAAGGTCATTGCTGGAAACAACCACCAACTGGCTGCGGGCCAATCGACCTGACTTACTGCCCGACAGGAAATGAACGCGAATACTTTCGTCCAGTCCTGCGAGACATGCATGGAAAAGCGCGAGCATTTCGACACATCGGCCTGCCTAGAATCAACTCACCTATGAATTCTCCCTTCACCCTCACCGGCGCCCCCAACTTCCGCGACCTCGGCGGCTACCGCAACGCGCAGGGTGACACCGTCCGGCGCCATCACCTGTTCCGGTCCGACCACCTGGGCAACCTGGCGCCCGACGACATCCAGCTGCTGTCGGGCAAGCTGCGCGAGCCGGTGCGGGTGCTGGACCTGCGCGGCGTGGCCGAGCGCGAGACGGCCGCCTGTGTCCTGAACGGGGTCACTGTCCATTCGCTGGCCATCGAACCCACCATCGTGCAGGTCCTGTCGGACCTCACCGATGCCGGCCACCGGCTGACCCGCGACGACGTGGTGGGCCACATGCAGGACACCTACCGCGGCTTCGTGCGCGACAACACCCATCGCTTCGCCGCGCTGTTCGGCCACCTGCTCGAGCGCGACGATCCGCTGGTGTTCCACTGCACCGCCGGCAAGGACCGCACCGGCTTCGCCGCGGCGCTGATCCTGCGCGCGCTGGGCGTGCCGCAGGACGACGTGATGCGCGACTACCTGCTCACCAACGAGCGCCTCAAGCCCAAGACCGAGTGGAAGGGCCTGGACCCCGAGGTGGCGGTGGTGCTGTACCGCGTGCAGCCCGAATTTCTCGATGCTGCCTTCGAGGTGGTCGACCAGAAGTACGGCGGCGTGGAAGGCTACTTTCGCGAGGGCCTGGGCCTGGGCGAGGCGGAGCGGGCCCGCCTGCGCGAGCTGTATCTCGAACCCCGACGCTGAACGTCAGGCCCGGCTGGGGATGACCAGGTACTTCTCTCCCGTTGCGCGCTTGCCGTAGACGGCGATGTGCTGCAGCGACAGCGCCTGCGCCAGCGACACTTCGCTGGTGTAGTGGCTGGCGAACGTGGTCTTGATCTCGGCCGCGACGCGCTGCTTGAAGGCATCGACGGTTCCCGCCTGCAGCTTCTGCAGGTAGGTGAACACCAGCCAGCCGCCCATGCCCCAGGCCATGCCGAAGCTGCGGTTGAATTCGGTCGGCCCGGTGTCGAGGCCGCCATACAGGTAGACCTGCTTGTGGGTGCTGGAGCCGTAGCGGCTGTAGCTGGTGGCGTTGCGGCTCAGGGCCGCTTCCATGCAGGCGAGGATCTGCCCCGCCAGCTTGCCGCCGCCGATGGCATCGAAGGCCAGGGTGGCGCCGGTGGCCGCCAGCGCTTCGGTCAGCTCCGGCAGGAAGTCCGGCGAGCTCGAATCGCAGACGTGCTCTGCGCCCTGGGCGCGCAGCAGCTGCGCCTGCTCCGGCTTGCGCACGATGTTCACCAGGGGGATCTTCTCGGCCTGGCACAGGCGGTTGAGCATCTGCCCCAGGTTGGAGGCTGCCGCCGTGTGCACCAGGGCCTTGTGGCCCTCGCGCCGCAGCGTCGCCACCATGCCCAGCGCGGTGAGCGGATTGATGAACGACGAGGCGCCCTCGGCCGCCGTGGTCCCAGCGCGCAGCTGCAGGCAGTCGGAGACCGGCACGCAGCGGTATTGCGAGTACATGGCGCCGCCCATGGCCGCCACGGTCGTTCCCAGCAACGCCTGCGCCGCCGGTGATGTTCCCGCCGCGACCACCACACCCGCGCCTTCGTTGCCGACCGGCATCGACTGGCCGAGCCGACCCGCCATCGCCTTCATCGCGGCTTCGGGCACCCGGGCCGTGATCACCGGACGGCCGGCGGCGCCCGACGCGCGGGCCGTTCCCATGTCGGCGGCTCCGAACAGCAGGCCGAGGTCCGAGGGATTGAGCGGCGCCGCCTCGATGCGCACCAGCACTTCATCCGGCCCCGGCGCCGGCACCGGGATTTCGGCCAGCGACAGTTCCAGCTCGCCGCCGGGGCGGACCAGGGAGCGCAGTTGCAGGGCGGAGGAGGGCAGGGAAGGGTTCATCGCGCCAATGTAACCCGGCGCGCGGCGGGCCGTTCGCCGCCCCCGGCGCGCGCCGGTTTCCTACGCAATCGCCCGCGAGGCACCGACAGGGTGCGCCGCGGCCTTGCACCACGATGGCTCCAAGGCGCCGGTGATCCCACTGGTGCGGTTCAAAAGATCTGTGGAGAGGCCGGTCATGGCATATGTCATCTTCTTCCTGAGTGTCCTGCTGGCGCTCGCCGCCGTCTACGGCTGCGCGATCGGCTGGCTGTGGTTCTGCCAGGAGCGGCTGCTGTTCGAACCCGACCCGATGCCGCACGACCAGCCCATCTCCACCGACGCCGACGTCCACGAGACCTTCATCGACGTGCCCGGCGCCCGGCTCTCGGCGGCGCAGCTGAAGCTGCCCAACCCCCGCGGCGTGGTGTTCTTCCTGCACGGCAACTCCGGCAACCTGAAGAAGTGGTTCGTCGACCTCGACGCCTTCCGCGAACTCAATTTCGACGTCGTGATGTTCGACTACCGGGGCTTCGGCAAGAGCAGCGGCCAGATCGCCAGCGAGGAGCAGCTGCGCGCCGACGTGCGCGCCGTCTGGGCCGAGTTCGCGCCCCGCTACGAGGGCCGGCGCGTGGTCGTGTCCGGCCAGTCGCTCGGCACCGGGCTGGCCGCCGGCCTGTCGGCGGAACTGTGCGCGGCCGGCAAGGCCCCCGATCTGACGATGATGGTCTCGGCGTACAGCAGCATGCAGGCGCTGGCCGACGAACTCTATCCCTGGGTCCCGCGCGGCATCCTGCGCTATCCGCTGGCCACCCTGGACCACGCCTGCCGCCTCACCGGCAAGCTGATGCTGATCCACGGCGACAAGGACGAACTGATCGGGCTGCACCACAGCGTGGCGCTGCGCAAGGCCGCGCCGCAAGCGCAGTTCCATTGCGTCGAAGGCGCCGGCCACAGTGACGTGCACCAGTTCCCGGCGTTCCGCAAGGCCGTCGCCAGCGCACTGGGCTGCCTCTGAACAAGCGGCGCCGGCCTACAGCCGGGCGGGGCGGTCCCGTCGCATCATGGGGTTTTGCGGCCGTGCGCCGCCAACCCCAGCACGAGGAGACCTCCATGGCCAAGCAGGACCAACCCCGCGACGCCGGCAACGCCGCCAGCAACGACCGCAACTACAACGGCGACGGCCCGGGCAAGATCGGCCTCACCAGCGACGACCAGCCAGGCCTGGTGGCGCCGAGCGGCGTCAACCAGCGCGACCACGGCGCGGCGGATGAGGCGCCGATGGCCGGCGACATGCTCAATTTCGACGACGACGAGGTGATGTCCGGGCGCGGCAACAACGCGCGTTCCGGCGGCACCTGGGAGGCGCAGGGCGCGGACAGCGGCAAGCTGGCACCGCCGCGCGAAATCATGTCCGACCGCAACGGCCCGAGCGACGCCGGCGCCGGCGGCAAGCCGCGCTCGTCCTGAGCCGCGCGAGCGCCGCCCGGGTCCATGGATTTCGCGATCTGGTCGGTGATCGTCGGCGTGCTGCTGGTCGTGATGGCCTTGAGCGGCTCGGTGCTTGCGCGCCTGCCGCTGTCCACCGCCATGCTTTACCTGCTGGTCGGGCTCGCCGTGAGTCCGCTCGGCATCGGCCTGCTGTGGGCCGACAGCGCCAGGCATGCGGCGGTGCTGGAGACGCTCACCGAGGTGGTGGTGCTGATCTCGCTGTTTTCCGCCGGCCTCAAGCTCAGTTCCGCCCTCAGTGACCGGCGCTGGCTGCTGCCGTTGCGCCTCGCCGTGGTGTCGATGGTCTTCACCGTGCTCGCGATCGCCGCCGTCGGCCACCTGCTGCTCGGGCTCTCCCTCGGTGCGGCGATCCTCTTGGGCGGCATCCTGGCGCCGACCGACCCGGTGCTGGCCTCCGACGTGCAGGTCCACACGCCCGGCGACCGCGACCGGCTGCGTTTCGCGCTGACCGGCGAGGGCGGGCTCAACGACGGCACCGCCTTTCCGTTCGTGATGCTGGGCCTGGGCCTGCTGGGGCTGCACGACCTGGGCGAGTTCGGCTGGCGCTGGTTCGCCATCGACGTGGCCTGGGCCGTCGCCTGCGGCATCGGCGTCGGCGCGGGGCTGGGCCTGGCCGTCGGCCGGCTGGTGCTCTATCTGCGGCGCGAACACCAGGAGGCCGTGGGGCTGGACGACTTCCTGGCCCTGGGACTGGTGGCGCTGTCGTACGGCGTGGCTCTCATGCTCAAGGGCTACGGCTTCCTGGCCGTGTTCGCCGCGGGCGTCGCGCTGCGGCACCTGGTGCAGCGCCAGAGCAGCGCGCCGGCACACAGCGAGCAAGCGGTGCAGGAAGCGCGGGTAGCGCCCGACACCTCGCAGGCGCAGAAAGCGGCCATCGATCCGCAGCACGCGCCAGCCTACATGGTGCAAGCGGTGCTCGGGTTCAACGAGCAGCTGGAGCGGATCGGCGAAGTCACCGTGGTGATCGCGATCGGGGCGCTGCTGTGGGCGGTGGACTGGCATTCGGCCGTGTGGTGGTTCGTGCCGCTGCTGCTGCTGGTGATCCGGCCGCTGTCGGTCGCCGTGGGCTTGTCCGGCTCGAGCGCAGCGGGCAACCAGCGCGTGCTGATCGGGTGGTTCGGGATCCGCGGCATCGGCTCGCTCTACTACCTGATGTACGCCATCAACCACGGCCTGGAGCCCGCGCTGGCGCACCAGCTGACCGCCCTCACGTTGGCGGTGGTGGTCGCGTCGATCGTGGTGCACGGCATTTCGGTCACGCCGCTCATGGCGATGTACGAGCGGACCATGCACCGGCGCCGGCGGCGCAATGCCTGACTGCTGCAGAGGTTGGATAGGTGCCGTTCTCCTACAAGCGCGGCAAGACCCCGCTGACAGCCGCGCGTCGCCAGCTGCCTAGAGTCCATGCATCGATCGAGGACAAAGCGCCCGATCATCGTGAAACCCCCAGAAGGAGTCTTTTGACATGAACCAACGCAACCTGACACGCTCGTCGATCCTGGTCCTCGCCGCCGCCGCGGCCCTGACGCTGACCGCCTGTGGCAAGAAGGACGAGGCAGCCACCAGCAACATGGGCAGCAGCAGCACGTCGACCGCAACGCCGCCGCCGGCATCGAGCAACACCGACACCTCGGCTGCATCGGGCGCGACCGGCACTGCGGGCACGACGGCCGGCACCGCGGGCACCGCCGGCGCCACCGCCGCCACCGGCAACAGCACCGACACGCCCGGCAGCGCCAGCAGCAGCACCAGCACCATGGGCGGCCCGGCCGGCGCCAGCAGCGATGCCTCCAACACCACCGGCAGCATGACCGGTGCACCGTCGTCGAGCACCACGACGACCACGACCAGGTGAGGCTCGACGCGAAGGCCTGGGGCCTGGCCCTCCTGGCCGCCATGGCCCTGACCGCCTGCGACCAGGCCGTCACCAGCGGCAATGCCAACGCGCCGGGCAGCCCGGGCACCGGCAATGCGCGCGAAGTGGTCGCGCCCGCGGCACCGGACACCCCCGCAGCCGGAGGTTCCGGCCTGTCGGGGACGGCCGTGATGGGCGCCACCGGCAGCGGCGGCAGCCACAGCCCGCACTCGGGCACCGGCACCGCCGGCGGCCTGGGCGGCAGCTCCGGCCTGGGCATGACCGGCAGCTTCCCCGCGGCCGGCGCCAGCGCACCCGCCAGCGACCCCGCGAAATAGTGTCCCGGTCCGCTCGCCTAAGATGCGAGCGTGACTGCGTTGACCCCATTCCTGCGCGCCATTCCCAAGGTGGAACTGCATTGCCACCTGCTGGGGAGCGTGCGCCAAGCCACGTTCACCGAGCTGGCGGCCCGCTCCAAGGCGCCGCTCACGGGCGAGGAGATCGTGGCGTTCTACATCCGCGGCGAGAAGCCGGTCGGCGTGCTGCGGGTGCTGCGCGCGCTCGACGCCTGGCTGCTGCGCACGCCCGACGACCTGCACCGCATTACGTATGAATACCTGCAGGACGCGGCGGCGCACAACGTGCTGCACGCGGAGTTTTCCTGGAACCCGACCGGCACGGTGCGCGAGTCGGGCATGCGCTACGAAGAGGCGCAGGCCGGCATCACGCGCGCCATGGCCGATGCGCGCACCGACTTCGGCATCGGGTCGCGCCTGATCGCCGCCATCGACCGCGAAGCCTCGCCGGCCGAAGCGTTGCAGATGGTGGAGTGGGTGATCGCGCACCGCCACCCCGAGGTGGCCGGCATCGGCATCGACTACCGCGAGGTCGACCGGCCGCCCGAACTGTTCGCGCATGCCTATGCCAAGGCGCGACTGGCCGGACTGAAGACCACCGCCCACGCCGGCGAATTCGGCATGCCCTGGACCAATGTGCGCACCGCGGTCGACGACCTCAAGGTCGACCGCATCGACCACGGCTATACGGTGCTCGACAACCCCGACTTCGCGCGGCGCTGCGCCGAGCGCGGTATTGTCTTCACCGTGGTGCCGACCAATTCGTACTACCTGCGCACGCTGCCGCCGGAACGCTGGGCGCTCGACCATCCGATCCGCAAGATGCCGCGGTTGGGCCTGCGGATCCACCCCAACACCGACGACCCGACGCTGCACCACGTGGACCCGACGCGGGCCTGGCAGATGATGGTCGACGACTTCGGTTTTTCGCTGGACGACCTGCGCGGCTTCATGCTCAACGGCATCGACGGCGCCTGGGTCGATGCGGGCCAGAAAAGCCAGTGGCGCCGCGAATGGGCGGCGCGCTATGACAGCCTGCGCGCCGCAATGCAACCCGCCACAGAAGGCAGGACATGATGCTGGGCCGACGGGAGTGACCCGACCTCAGCCCTTTTCCACCGGCCGCTTCGGGTCGCTGCACCACTCGCTCCAGCTCCCCGCATAGAGCGCGGCCGGGCCGAAGCCGGCCAGTTCCATCGCGATCACGTTCGGCACGGCGCTGACGCCGCTGCCGCAGTGGTGCACCACGCCGGCCGGATCGCGGCCGCCCAGCAACTGTTCGAATTCGGCCCGCAGTTCGGCGGCGGGCTTGAATCTGCCGTCGGCGCCGAGGTTCTGGGAGAACGGCCGGTTCAGCGCGCCCGGGATGTGGCCGGCCACCGGATCGAGCGGCTCGACCTCGCCGCGGAAGCGCGGCGCGCCACGCGCGTCGATCAGCACCTGGCCCGGGCCCCCGAGTCCGCGCTCGACGTCGGCCGTGGTCGCCAGCCGCCGCAGCGGCTCGCGCAACTCGAAGTTGGACTGGAAGTGCGCCGGCTCCTCCTGGTCCGTCACCGCGCCGCCGGCGCCCTGCCAGGCCTGCAGCCCGCCATCGAGCACCGCCACCGCGTCGTGCCCGGCCCACTTGAGCATCCACCACAGGCGGCCGCAGTAGTTGGCGCCGTTGCGGTCGTAGACCACCGCCTGCATCGCGTTGGAAAAGCCGACGCTGGACAGCCAGATGGCGAACTTCTCGCGGCTGGGCAGCGGATGGCGGCCGCCGGACGCGGCGTCCGGGTGCGGCTGATGCCTGCCGTCGGCGTCGACGAAGCCCATGTCGCTGAGCGCATCGTCCAGGCTGGCGTAGACCGCGCCGGGGATGTGGGCCTTGCGGTACTGCTGCTGGCCGGCGGCCGGGTTCATCAGGTCGAACGTGCAGTCGAACAGCATCAGCGGCGCACCGCTGGCCTGCAGGGCCTGCAGTTCGGGGACGGAAATCAGGGTGGTGTGCATGTCAATGTTCCTCCGCAGGTGAATCGGGCGCGGCGCGGGCCCGCAGCACGGTGGCGCCGATGCCGCTGGCGACGATCAGCGCCATGCCGGCCCAGCCCAGCGCCGGGATCCGGTCGCCGAACAGCAGCATGCCGAACAGGGCACCGAACACGATGCCCGAGTATTGCAAATTGGCGACCACCAGGGTGGCGCCATGGCTGTAGGCGCGCGTCATGCACAGCTGGCCGAGCGACGCCAGCGCGGCGATCGGCACCAGCCACAGGGCGTGCATCCAGTCCCAGGGCGAGATGCCGGTGACGGCCATGGCAGCGCCGCCGGCGACGGCGGAGCCGACCGCGAAGTAGTAGACGGTGCGCAGCGCCGGCTCGCCGAGCTTGGCCAGCGCCATCACCTGCATGTAGGCGAAGGCGGCGGTGAGGCCCGACAGCAGGCCCACCACGGCGGCGAACATCTGGTTCTGCTCGATCGTCGGACGCAGCATCAGCACCACGCCGGCAAAGCCCGCCAGCACGGTGACCACCAGCGGGCCCTGGCGCAGCGGATGGCTGTCGCCGCGCACCGGATTCCAGTTCAGCAGCGCGCCGCCGACCAGGAAGGCGGCAATCCAGACGCTGCTCATGTAGTTCAGGGTCATCGCCGTGGCCAGCGGCAGCCAGGCCAGGGCGTAGAACCAGGCGCCGAGCGAGACCACTCCGACCAGGCTGCGCCAAGCGTGCATGCCGGGGTAGGCCGTGGCGAGCGTGACGCGCTGCGAGCGCGCCAGCAGCCAGAGGAACAGCATGCCGAGGACGCCGCGGTAGAAGACCAGTTCGGCGGCGTTGAACCACTCCGACGCGAACTTCACGCACACTGCCATGGCGGCGAAGAACAGCGCCGCCGCCAGCATCCAGAGCGCCTGCATTCAGGGTGCTTTGGTGCCCATGGTGCCGCGGTACCACTCGTGGAAGTGCTGCATGCCGTCTTCCATCGGGCTCTGGTAGGGGCCGACCTCGTTGTCGCCGCGCTGCAGCAGGGCGTGGCGGCCGGCGTCCATGCGCTGCGCGATCTCGTCGTCCTCGACGCAGGTTTCCATGTAGGCGGCCTGCTGGGCCTCGACGAACTCGCGCTCGAAGGCGGCGATCTCTTCGGGGTAGAAGAACTGCACCATGTTCATCGTCTTGCGCGGGCCCATCGGATGCAGCGTCGAGACCGTGAGCACGTGCGGGTACCACTCCACCATGATGTGCGGGTAGTAGGTCAGCCAGATCGCGCCGTACTTGGGCGGCTCGCCGTTGCGGTACTGCAGCAGCGCGTCCTGCCAGCGTTCGTAGACCGGGCTGCCCGCCTTGCCCAGGCGGTTGGCGACGCCGACCGTCTGCACCGAATAGTGGTCCTTGAATTCCCAGCGCAGGTCCTCGCAGGTCACGAAGCTGCCCAGCCCCGGGTGGAACGGGCCGACGTGGTAGTCCTCGAGGTAGACCTCGATGAAGGTCTTCCAGTTGTAGTCGCACTCGTGCATCACGACCTTGTCCAGCACGTAGCCGGAGAAGTCCAGGTCGGCGCGCGGACCCATGTTGGCCAGTTGCGCGGCCACGTCGACCGAACCGGGCCCGCCCTCGAACAACAGGCCGTTCCAGTTCTGCAGGCCGTAGTTGTTGAGGTTCAGGCACGGGTCCTGCGCGAAATGCGGCGCGCCCAGCAGGGTGCCCGCTTTCGCCGTCTGGCCGGCGCTGTAGGTCCAGCGGTGCAGCGGGCACACGATGTTGCCGCCCGAGGTGGGGCTGGCCAGCGTGGAGCCCTGGCCCTTGAGGATCACGGCCTGGCGATGCCGGCAGACGTTGGAGATCAGCTCCACGCCGCGGGGCGTGCGCAGCAACGCACGGCCTTCGCCTTCCTGGGGCAGGGCATAGTAGTCGCCGAGGTCGGGCACCGCAAGCTCGTGCCCCACATAACGGGGCCCTCGCTGGAAGATAGTGTCCATTTCGCGCCGGTGGAGCGCTTCGTCGAAGTAACTTGAAACTGGTAGTTGGCTTGCGGCCTGCTGCAGTTGAAGACTTAAATCAGACATGAAGTCCTGACCTAGAGACTCCCCCTATGAAGGGGCAGGGTAAGCGCTTTATCCGTGGACTGGCGCGGGAGGGGTGGATCGCGAAGGGGAAAGGGATTGTACCCGTGGGGGTCATATCGGGGCGGGCAGATAAAATGCAACTTTCAACCGAAACAAAATGCCCAAGGCGCCTCCTAAACCCCCCGTGTCGTACGAAGCCGCACTGGAAGAACTCGAACAACTGGTGGGACTGATCGAAACCGGCCAGCTGCCGCTGGAGCAGTTGCTGACGGGCTACCAGCGCGGCGCCGAGCTGCTCAAGTTCTGCCGCGACAAGCTCGAAGCGGTCGAAAGCCAGATCAAGGTGCTCGACGCCGGCGCCCTCAAGCCGTGGACACCCGAGTGAGCTTTGAATTCGCGCCCTGGAGCGCGGCCCATCTCCGATCGATCGAACTGGCGCTGTCGCGCTGGGTGGTGGCGCACGCGCCGGCTGGCCTGGGTGAGGCCATGCGCTACGCGGTGCTGGACGGCGGCAAGCGCCTGCGGCCGCTGCTGGTGCTGGCCGCCAGCGAGGCCGTGTCGGGCGCGCCGGCCGCGGCCATGCGGGCCGCCTGCGCTGTCGAACTCATCCACGCCTATTCGCTGGTCCACGACGACATGCCCTGCATGGACAACGATGTGATGCGGCGCGGCAAGCCCACCGTCCATGTGAAGTTCGGCGAGGCCCAGGCCCTGCTGGCCGGCGACGCCCTGCAGGCGCTGGCGTTCGAGCTGCTGACGCCCGAGGGCGACGAGGTTCCCGCTGCCATCCAGGCCGCGCTGTGCCGGCTGCTGGCCCGCGCCGCCGGCCACGAAGGCATGGCCGGCGGCCAGGCGATCGACCTGGCCAGCATCGGCCGCCAGCTGGGCGAAGACGAGTTGCGCCAGATGCACCGGCTCAAGACCGGTGCTCTGCTGCAGGGCAGTGTCATGATGGGCGCTGCCTGCGGGCCGGTCGACCCGCGGGCCGGCCGGGCGCTGGCGGATTACGGCGCCGCGCTGGGGCTGGCGTTCCAGGTGGTGGACGACATCCTCGACGTGACGGCGGATTCGGGCACGCTGGGCAAGACCGCCGGCAAGGATGCCGCCAACGACAAGCCGACCTATGTGTCGCTGCTGGGGCTGGAGCGTTCGCGCCGGTACGCGCAGGAGTTGCTGGCGCAGGCGCGCGGCGCGCTGGCCGCCAGCGGCCTGGCCGACACGCAGGCGCTGCTGGCGCTGGCCGAGATGGTGGTGAACAGGGATAACTGATGACGGCATTGCTCGAGACGATCAACGACCCCGCGGACCTGCGCAAGCTGCCGCGAGCACAGCTGCGGGCGGTGGCCGAGGAGCTGCGCACCTACGTGCTGCAGAGCGTGTCGCGCACCGGCGGCCACCTCAGCTCCAACCTCGGGACGGTCGAACTGACGGTGGCCCTGCACTACGTGTTCAACACGCCCTGGGACCGGCTGGTCTGGGACGTGGGCCACCAGACCTATCCGCACAAGATCCTGACCGGCCGGCGCGAGCGCATGGCCAGCCTGCGCCAGCTCGGCGGCCTGTCCGGGTTCCCGCAGCGCGCCGAGAGCGAGTACGACACCTTCGGCACCGCCCATTCGTCGACCAGCATCTCCGCCGCGCTCGGCATGGCCATGGCCGCCAGGCACAAGGGCGAGGACCGCTATGCGATCGCCATCATCGGCGACGGCGCGATGACCGCGGGCATGGCCTTCGAGGCCCTGAACAATGCGGGCGTCGCCGACTGCAAGCTGCTGGTGATCCTGAACGACAACGACATGTCGATCAGCCCGCCGGTCGGCGCGCTGAACCGCTACCTGGCCCGGCTGATGAGCGGGCAGTTCTACGCCGCGGCCAAGAACGTCGGCAAGGACGTGCTCAAGGTGGCGCCGCCGCTGTTCGAACTGGCCAAGCGGATCGAGGAGGGCGCCAAGGGCATCGTGGTGCCGGCCACGCTGTTCGAGAAGTTCGGCTTCAACTACATCGGGCCGATCGACGGCCACGACCTCGACTCGCTGATCCCGACGCTGGAGAACATCAAGCATCTCAAGGGCCCGCAGTTCCTGCACGTGGTGACCAAGAAGGGCCAGGGCTACAAGCTCGCGGAAGCCGACCCGGTGAAGTACCACGCGGCCTCGGGCAAGTTCGATCCGGCCGTCGGCTTCGTCGCGCCGGCCACCCCGCCCAAGACCACCTTCACCCAGGTGTTCGGCCACTGGCTGTGCGACATGGCGCAGCAGGATCCGCGGCTGGTGGGCATCACGCCGGCGATGCGCGAGGGCTCGGGCATGGTGGAATTCGAGAAGCGCTTTCCGGACCGCTACTTCGACGTCGGCATCGCGGAGCAGCATGCCGTGACGTTCGCGGCCGGCATGGCGGCCGAGGGCCTGAAGCCGGTGGTGGCGATCTATTCCACCTTCCTGCAGCGCGGCTACGACCAGCTGATTCACGACGTCGCGATCCAGAACCTGCCGGTGGTGTTCGCGCTCGACCGCGCCGGCCTGGTCGGCGCCGACGGCGCGACGCATGCCGGTGCCTACGACATCCCGTACCTGCGCTGCATCCCGAACATGAGCGTGGCCTGCCCCGCCGACGAGAACGAGTGCCGCAAGCTGCTGACGACCGCGTTCGAGCAGGACCATCCGGTGGCGGTGCGCTATCCGCGCGGCGCGGGCGCCGGCGTGGCAGTGGAGCCGGGGCTGCAAGGGCTGCCGTTCGGCAAGGGCGAGGTCCGCCGGCAGGGCAAGGGCGTCGCCATCCTGGCGTTCGGCACGCTGCTGACGCCGGCGCTGCAGGCGGCCGAGCGGCTCGGTGCCACGGTGGTCAACATGCGCTGGGCCAAGCCGCTGGACACGCAGCTGCTGCTGGCGATCGCGCAGCAGCACGAGGCGCTGGTGACGGTGGAAGAGGGCGCCATCATGGGCGGCGCCGGCAGCGCGGTGGCCGAGGCGCTGAATGCCGCGGCCGTGGTCAAGCCGCTGCTGCAACTGGGCCTGCGCGACGAATTCATCGAGCACGGCGACCATGCGGCGCTGCTCGCGCTGCAGGGGCTGGACGCGGCCGGCATCGAGGCGTCGGTGCGCGCGCGTTTCGGTGCGCTGGCCGAGCATTCGCCGCCGGCGCTCAAGATCGTCGGCTGAGCGACTTTGCTTGGGGTTCGCCCCCGCGAATCTCAAGGGAAAACCCCTGACTGCCCGGGTGTGTGCGTTCCTAGAATGAGCGGCGGCCTCGTTGACACTTTCGTTTGAGAGTCGACGCGGCCACAGTCCTTTCTTCAATGTCCGAGGAGCACATACATGGATCGTCGTTCAATCATCAAAAATGCGGGCATCGCAGGCGTGCTGGCCGCCGGCATCGCACCGGCGGTCCATGCGCAGGCCGCGATCCGCTGGCGCCTGGCATCGAGCTTCCCCAAGTCGCTCGACACCATCTTCGGCGGCGCCGAGACCTTCGCCAAGGCCGTCAAGGCCATGTCGGGCGGCAAGTTCGAGATCTCGGTGCACGCCGCCGGCGAGCTGATGCCCGCCTTCGGCGTGGTCGACGGCGTGCAGAACGGCACCGTCGAATGCGCCCACACGGCGCCGTACTACTTCTTCGGCAAGGACGAATGCTTCGCGCTGGGCTGCGCGATCCCCTTCGGCCTGAACAGCCGCCAGATGACGGCCTGGATGTACGAAGGCAACGGCCTGAAGCTGATGCGCGAGTTCTACGCCAAGTACAACATGATCAACTTCCCGGCCGGCAACACCGGCTCGCAGATGGGCGGCTGGTACCGCAAGGAGATCAAGTCGGTCGCCGACATCAAGGGCCTGAAGTTCCGCGTCGGCGGCTTCGCCGGCAAGGTGATCGAGCGCATGGGCGGCGTGCCGCAGAACATCCCCGGCGGCGAGATCTACCAGGCGCTGGAAAAGGGCACCATCGACGCCGCCGAATGGGTGGGTCCGTACGACGACCAGAAGCTGGGCTTCAACAAGGTCGCCCCGTTCTACTACTACCCCGGCTGGTGGGAAGGCGGCCCGCAGCTGGACGTGTTCATCAACCAGAAGGCGTACGACGCCCTGTCGGCCGAGAACAAGGCCATCGTCGAGGCCGCAGCGGCCCAGGCCCACGTCACCATGCAGGCCCGCTATGACGGCCTGAACCCCGGCGCGCTCAAGCAGCTGGTCGGCGCCGGCACCAAGCTGCGCCCGTTCCCGGCCGACGTGATGAACGCCGCGTTCAAGGCCTCGATGACCGTGTACGACGAGTTGAACGGCAAGAACCCGGCGTGGGCCAAGATCTACGCCGACTTCTCCAAGTTCCGCGCCGACCAGAACCTGTGGTTCCGCTTCACCGAAGCCACCTTCGACCGCTTCATGCAGGCCCAGAAGCTGTAAGCCCGCACCGCCTCACGCCAGCCGCGCCCCGTGCGCGGCTTTTTTTCGTCCAGGCGTCAGTGCATTGACAGGGTTGGCCGCCGGCGCCGCCGCATCATCCGCGCGGCAACCGGACCCAACCCCCTCAATGGAGACAAGCATGGATCGTCGTTCCCTGATCAAACACGCCGGCATCGCCGGCGTCCTCGCCGCCGGCGCCGCGCCCGCGGTGCACGCCCAGCAGGCCATCCGCTGGCGGCTGGCCTCGAGCTTCCCGAAGTCGCTCGACACCATCTTCGGCGCGGCCGAAGTGTTCGCGCAGAAGGTCAAGGCGATGTCGGGCGGCAAGTTCGAGATCTCGGTGCATGCGGCCGGCGAACTGATGCCCGCCTTCGGGGTGGTCGACGGCGTGCAGAACGGCACCGTCGAAGCGGCGCACACCGCGCCCTATTACTTCTTCGGCAAGGACGAGACCTTCGCCATCGGCGGCGCGATCCCGTTCGGCCTGAACAGCCGCCAGATGAGCGCCTGGACCTTCGAGGGCAACGGCCTGAAGCTGATGCGCGAGTTCTACGCCAAGTACAACATGACCAGCTTTCCCTGCGGCAACACCGGCGCACAGATGGGCGGCTGGTACCGCAAGGAAGTCAAGAGCGTCGCCGACCTCAAGGGCATGAAGTTCCGCGTCGGCGGCTTCGCCGGCAAGGTGATCGAGCGCATGGGCGGCGTGCCGCAGAACATCCCCGGCGGCGAGATCTACCAGGCGCTGGAAAAGGGCACCATCGACGCGGCCGAATGGATCGGGCCGTACGACGACCAGAAGCTGGGCTTCAACAAGGTCGCGCCGTTCTACTACTACCCCGGCTGGTGGGAGGGCGGCCTGCAGCTGGACCTGTACATCAACCAGAAGGCGTTCGACGCGTTGTCGCCGGAGAACAAGGCCATCGTCGAGTGCGCGGCGGCTTTCGCCCACGTCGAGACCCAGGCCAAGTACGACGTCAAGAACCCGACCGCGCTCAAGCAGCTGGTGGGCTCTGGCGCCAAGCTGCGCCCGTTCCCAGCCGACGTGATGGCCGAGGCCTTCAAGCAGTCGATGAAGCTCTACGAGGAGCTCAGCGCGAAGAACGAGAACTGGCGCAAGGTCTACGCCGACTACGCGAAATTCCGCTCCGACCAGAACCTGTGGTTCCGCTTCACCGAAGCCACGTTCGACCGCTTCATGCAGTCGCAGAAACTGTAAGCACTTAAGTTCTACGCCGGGATCGCGATGGCTGCAGAGCTATGATTTCCGGTTCTTTCTAGTCCCCCGGAGTCGTCTCTCATGGATCGTCGTTCCCTCATCAAGCATGCCGGCATCGCCGGCGTGCTGGCCGCCGGCATCGCGCCGGCCGTTCACGCCCAGGCCGCCGTGCGCTGGCGCCTCGCATCGAGCTTCCCCAAGTCGCTCGACACCATCTTCGGCAGCGCCGAGATGTTCTCCAAGACCGTCAAGGCCCTGTCGGGCGGCAAGTTCGAAGTGTCGGTGCATGCCGCCGGCGAACTGATGCCCGCGTTCGGCGTGGTGGATGCGGTGCAGAACGGCACCATCGAGATGGCGCAGACCGCGCCCTACTACTTCACCGGCAAGGACCCGATCTTCGCCTTCGGCTGCGCCGTGCCCTTCGGCCTAACCGCGCGCCAGATGGACTCGTGGATGGAGCACGGCAACGGCCGCAAGCTGATGGATGCCTTCTACGCCAAGTACAACATGCGCAGCTTCAGCGCGGGCAACACCGGCACCCAGATGGGCGGCTGGTACCGCAAGGAGATCAAGACCGTCGCCGACCTGAAGGGACTGAAGATGCGCATGGGCGGCGGCCTGTTCGGCGAGGCCATGGCCAAGCTGGGCGTGGTGGCCCAGAACATGCCGGCCGGCGACGTCTACCAGGCGCTGGAAAAGGGCACGCTCGATGCCACCGAGTTCGTCGGCCCGTACGACGACGAGAAGCTGGGCTTCAACAAGGTGGCCCCGTTCTACTACTACCCCGGCTGGTGGGAAGGCGGCGCCGAGCTGGAGTTCTTCGTCGGCACCAAGGCCTACGACGCGCTGTCGGCCGAGAACAAGGCCATCGTCGATGCGGCCACCCAGGTGGCGGCGCGCGACATGACGGCCAAGTACGACGCGCTGAACCCGCAGGCCCTCAAGCGCCTGGTCGGCGCCAAGACCCAGCTCAAGCCGTTCTCCAAGGAAATCATGGACGCGGGTTTCAAGGCGTCGATGGAGGTCTTCGGCGAGCACGAGGCGAAGTCGGCCGACTTCAAGAAGATCCACCAGGACATGCGCGCCTTCCAGCGCGACCAGCTGCTGTGGGCCCGCTTCTCCGAGTTCCGCTTCGACGGCTACATGGCTGCGGTCAAGATCTGACCTGAGCGACAGTAAAAAAGCCCCGGTCGCGTCAGGCGGCCGGGGCTTTTTTCATGGGACCGCCGCTTACTTCTTCTTCGCGGCGTCCTCGATGGCCTTGAGGTCGTCGGCGGCGGACGGCTCCGGCACCGGTGCGGTCTCGGGCGGCGGGAAGCCGGCGTCCATGCCGGGCGCGGAGGCTCCGGGCGCGGCCGGCGGGTTCAGGGCATCCTGCTTGAGCATGTCCGACTCCATCTGCAGGCGGACCTTCTCCATGTCGACCTTCTCGACCTTGTCCAGGCCGCTCGAGACGATGCCCGGGAAGGCGATGATCAGGCCGACCATCACCACCTGGATGATCACGAACGGCACGGCGCCCCAGTAGATCTGCATCGTCGTCACCGGCTGGATGGTCTTGCGCGTGACGCGGTCGGTGTATTCCTTGTGCGGCGCGACGCTGCGCAGGTAGAACAGCGCGAAGCCGAACGGCGGGTGCATGAACGAGGTCTGCATGTTCACCGCCAGCAGCACGCCGAACCAGACCAGGTCGATGCCCAGCTTGTTCGCCACCGGCGCCAGCAGCGGCACCACGATGAACGACAGCTCGAAGAAGTCCAGGAAGAACGCCAGGAAGAAGATCAGGACGTTGACCAGGATCAGGAAGCCCAGCGCGCCGCCCGGCAGGCCGGTCAGCAGGTGTTCCACCCAGACCTGGCCGTCCACGCCCTGGAACACCAGGCTGAACACGGTGGAGCCGATCAGGATGAACACCACGAAGCACGACAGCTTGGTGGTGGTGTTGAGCGCCTGCTTGAGCAGCGAGAAGCTCAGGCGGCGGCGGGCGAAGGCCATGATCATGGCGCCCAGCGCGCCCATCGCGCCGCCTTCGGTCGGCGTGGCGATGCCCAGGAAGATCGTGCCCAGCACCAGGAAGATCAGCAGCAGCGGCGGGATCAGCACGAACGTCACGCGCTCGGCCATCCGCGACAGCAGCCCCATGCGCGTGACCTTGTTGATCAGCGCGATCACGAAGGCGAACAGCACGCCGGCGCACATCGACACCACGATGGTCTCGTCCTTGGCGACGGTGGTCACCTCGGTGCTGGTGAACCAGCTCACGACCTTGGCGTAGTTCTCGCCCAGGGCGATCGCCAGCCCGACCGAGATCACGGTGAGCACCAGCAGCGAGGGCAGGCCGCTGCTGCCGTTGGGTTCGCGGATGGTGCGGGCCTCGATCGGCATGGCCGGCACCATCGCCGGGCGGAAGATGGCCAGCAGGATCACGTAGCCGGCGTACATCGCCGTCAGCATGAAGCCGGGAATGAAGGCGCCCTTGTACATGTCGCCGACGCTGCGTCCGAGCTGGTCGGCCAGGATGATCAGCACCAGGGACGGCGGGATGATCTGCGCCAGCGTGCCGGAGGCCGCGATCACGCCCGAAGCCAGGCGCCGGTCATAGCCGTAGCGCAGCATGATCGGCAGCGAGATCAGGCCCATGGAGATCACCGACGCGGCGACCACGCCGGTGGTGGCCGCCAGCAGGGCGCCGACGAAGATGACGGCCAGCGCCAGGCCGCCGCGCACCGGCCCGAACAGCTGGCCGATGGTTTCCAGCAGGTCCTCGGCCATCCCGCTGCGCTCCAGGATCAGGCCCATCAGCGTGAAGAACGGGATCGCCAGCAGCGTGTCGTTCTGCATGATCCCGAAGATCCGCAGCGGCAGCGCCTGCAGCAGCGGCTCGGGCAGGATGCCCATCTCGATGCCGATGAAGCCGAAGAACAGTCCGCAGGCACCCAGGCTGAACGCGACCGGAAAGCCCATCAGCAGGAAGACGATCAGCCCCATGAACATGATGGGGGCCATGTTTTGCGCGATGAATTGCATCATTTTTCAGGTCTCCGGCTCAGGCGGTCTTGTTCTTGGCTTCGGCCAGCCGGACGATTTCCTCGGCCAGTTCTTCTTCCGCGGTCTTGGCCACCTTCTTGATCGTCGGGTCCTCGATCAGGCCCATCAGGAAGGCGATGCGCTTGATCAGCTCCGACACGCCCTGCAGCATCAGCAGACCGAAGCCCAGCGGCATCATCAGGAACACCGGCCAGCGGATCAGGCCGCCGGCGTTGGACGACATCTCGCCCGAGCGCCAGCCGTTGAGGAAGAACGGGATGGAGAACCAGAGGATGGCGAAGCACAGGGGCATCAGGAAGAACACGAAGCCGACGATGTCGACCCAGATCTGGCCGCGCTTGGACAGCCGGCTGGAGACCACGTCGATGCGCACGTGTTCGTGGTTCAGCAGGGTGTAGCCGGCCGCCAGCAGGAACGAGGCGGCGAACAGGTACCACTGCACCTCGAGGTAGGCGTTGGAGCTCATGTTGAACGCCTTGCGCACCGCGGCGTTGACGCCGCTGATGACCGTGGAGGCCAGGATCAGCCAGATCACGTAGCGGCCGACCAGCGCGTTGAGCCAGTCGATGGCGTTGGATATCTTCAGCAAGGCGCGCATGTTGTCTTCTCCGCGGGGCTCTGGATCACACGAGACCGGGCGCGCGTTGCGTGGCAACGGGCGCCCGGTCGGGAGTGGGGTTTGTAATGGAAAAATTCTATTAGGCACTATAAAAGCAAGCTGACAGCAGTTTGACGGTGTTATCCCGTAGCGATAATCCACCATGGCTTCCCTCACGCCCGCCGCGCCCCCCGCCTCGATCGACACGCCGGACATCGGCCGGGCCGGCCGCGAGCTGCTGTCGCTGGCGCTGATGGACGCGCGCAACCACACGCTGCACCTGCTGGCGCAGTACGAGCAGGCGCTGGGCGAGGCCAACTTCGCGGTGCCGCGGCGCGTCGAACTGTCGCCCCCGCTCTGGGTGGCCGGCCACATCGGCTGGTTCGCGGAATTCTGGATCGGCCGCAACCCCCAGCGCGGCCTGGGCGCCGCCTGCCCGCCGGACGCCGTGCGGCTGGCCTCGATCGAGCCGCGCGCCGACGACTGGTTCCATCCGGCCCTGGTGAGCCACGAGGCGCGCTGGGAGCACCAGCTCGAAGTGGGGCCGCTGCGGGCCTGGCTGCTGGAGACGCTCGAAAGCACGCTGGAGCTGCTGGAGAAGACGCCCGAGACCGACGAGGCGCTGTATTTCTTTCGCGCCGCGCTGTTCCACGAAGACCTGCGCGGCGAGCAGCTGGTCTCGATGGCGCAGACGCTGTCGGTGCCGCTCAAGCTATCCCTGCCGCAGGGGCAGCAGTCGCGCGAGCCGCTGCTGATCCCCGCCGCCAGCTGGCGGCTCGGCGCCGCGCCCGGCGGCTTCGTCTTCGACATCGAGAAGTGGGCCCACGAGGTCGACGTGCCTGAGTTCGAGATCGACGCCCAGCCGGTGACCTGGTCGCAGTTCGTCGAGTTCGTCGACGACGGCGGCTACGACCGGCCCGAGTGCTGGCTGCCCGAAGGCTGGTCGTGGCTGGAGCGCGAGGCCCAGTACGAGGGCCGCCGCGGCCCGCGCCACGTGGAGCAGATCGGGGTCGCCAGCGGGGCGGTGATGCAGTCGCTGTTCGGCAAGCCCACGCGCATGGGCGCCAGCCAGGAAGCGATGCACGTGAGCTGGTGGGAGGCCGATGCCTGGGCCCGCTGGGCCGGCCGCCGGCTGCCGACCGAAGTCGAGTGGGAGCTGGCGGCCCATGCCGCGGCCCGGCGCGGCTTCCGCTGGGGCGACGTGCGCGAATGGACCGCGGGGACGCTGCGCCCCTGGCCGGGCTTTACCGCCGACGGCTGGACCCGCGGCACCGACCTGGAGGCGGCGCCGCTGTTCGGCCGCGCCCGGGTCCAGCGCGGCGCGTCGTTCGCCACCCGCGCCCGCATGAAGCATCCGAAGCGGCGCGCCTTCGCGCTGCCCGATCGCGACGACGGGTTCAGCGGCTTTCGCACCTGCGCCCTGTAGGACCGGGCCGCGTCCCTGGCCCACGCGGGGCCAAAGCCGCTCTTATGTGCGTCACCGCACGGAAGCGCCGATCCGGGATGGTTATGGTGCAAGGCTCATGCCCAATGTCCAGTTTGCCAATTCCGTGTGGAGCGACCGCCTCGGGTCGTGGACCATCGATGTCCCTGCGCTGATAGTGCAGTGGTCCGGTGAAGCGTTGGCGATCGTCGGCTCGAGGCAGGCGCCGCAGACCCTGCAGCAGATGCTGGACCTGGTGCATGCCGATTGGTGCCACACGGTCGGCGACGCCATCACCGACTGCGTCCGGCACGGCACTGCCTTCGACGTCGAGGTGCGGATGAAGACGGCCAAGGCGTTGCCGCTGTGGGTCCGGATGCTGGGGGAAGCGCGGCGCGACGGCGAGGGCACGATCGACTGCATCCGGGGCACGCTGCACGACGTGTCGGGCAAGATGGCGGCGGCGGATCAGTTCCGCGAGCTGAGCGACCAGCTCACCACCACGCTCGAGAGCCTGACCGACGCCTTCTTCACCGTCGACGCGGACTGGCGCTTCACCTACGTCAACCGCCGGGCCGAGGCGCTGTTTCGCCACGCCCGCGAGGAACTGCTGGGGCGGCTGATGTGGGACGTGTTTCCCGCGTCGGTCGGCACGGCCTTCTACACCCACTACCAGCAGGCGCGGGCGAACATGGAGCCCACCATGTTCGAGGCCTGGTCCGCGGTCCTGCAGTTGCGGCTCGAAGTGGCGGCCTATCCTTCGAAAGAGGGCCTGGCGGTGTACTTCCGCGACGTTACCGAGAGCCGGGCCGTCCGCCAGGCGCTGCTGGAGAGCGAGGAGCGTTACCGCCTGCTGTTCGAGAGCAGCGCCGATGCCATCTTCGAGCTGGTCGCCGACGGCGGCATCCTGCGCGCCAATCCGGCGGCCTGCCTGATGTTCGGCATGACCGAGGCGCAGATCCGCCACGCGGGCGCCGCGGGGCTGGTCGCACCCGACGACAAGCGGCTGGGCCGATTGCTCTCCGCGCACAACAAGGCCGGCAAGGCCAAGGGCGAGTTGACGGTCCTGCCCGGCGACGGCACCCGGCTGGAGGTCGAGGCCACCGTCGCCAGCTACACCACCCGGGAAGGAACGAAGCTGCTCAACGTCGTCCTGCGCGACATCACCGAGCGCCTGCGCCACCAGCAGGAAGTGCTGCAGCTCAACTCCGAGCTCAACGAGCGCGTCAAGGTGCGCACGGCGCAGCTCGAAAGCGCCAACGCCGAACTCAAGTCCTTCGCCCATGCGCTGGCCCATGACCTGCGAGCCCCGATCGCGACCATCCAGGGCTTCGGCGCGATGCTGGGCGACTCGCTGGAGCGACTCGGGCCCGAGCAGGTGCGCCACTACGTGCAGCGGATCCGCGCCGCGGCCCGGCAGATGGACGAGTTCGTCGACGCCCTGCTGGCGATGGCCAGCATTGCCCAGACGAGGCTCGACGTGACCGAGGTCGACCTGTCGGCCGCGGCGCGCAGCGTGCTGGCCGACCTGCAGGAGCGCGAGCCGCAGCGGCAGGTGCGGTCCCATGTCCAGGATGGCATGGTGGTCCAGGGCGATGCCCGCCTGCTCCGGATGGCCGTCGAGAACCTGGTGGGCAACGCCTGGAAGTTCTCCCGCGGCCGCGCCGTCTCGGAAATCTCGCTGACCAGGCAGGACGAGGCCGATGGGAAGATCGTTTATTGCCTGCGCGACAACGGGGCCGGCTTCGACATGGCCTTCGCCGACAAGCTGTTCGGGAATTTCCAGCGCCTGCACTCGCAGGCCGAATTTCCCGGCACCGGGATCGGGCTGGCCAACGTCAAGCGCATCGTCGGCCAGCACGGCGGGCGGGTCTGGGGCGAGTCGCCGGACGACGCGGGCGCGACCTTCAAGTTCACGCTGGACGCCAGTGCAGACGACCCATCGTGACTTAATGCCATAGGCCACAGGCCTAGCGCGTGCACAGGCTTTGGCCTACCCGCAAGGTCATTGCGTGGAGCCTGATGGATCCATGCACAGCCAAACCGCCCCCGCCTCAGAACTCTGCCCCCGCATCGCGAGCGCCGCCGGCTTCGCGCCCGGGGCCCTGGTCATCGCCGGCGCCCTGGCGGTGCTCGGCGCCGCCGTGTTTGCGCCGGTCCATGTGCAGCTGTTCGTCGCCACCCTGGCCGGCCTGGCCGGCATCTGGGTGGTCCGCGAGCGGGGTGCGTCCGCGGCTGCAGCCGATGGCCAGGCCGTGCCACTTCAGCGCAAGACCTTTCCCGCCGACACCAGCCGCCTGGCTGCGGTCGGCGAGGCGCTGCTGCGAAAGGCCCGCCGCAACGACCAGCCCCTGAGCGTCGCCGTGTTCGACTTCGCCGACCTGCCGGAACTGCAGTCGGTGTCCGAAGGCCAGCTGGCCCGCACCCTGGGGTCGGAGATCGCCCGCAAGCTGCAGGGCATCGCCGCGGGCCAGGCCGTCGTGGTGCGGACCGGCCCGACCCGGTTCGCCGTGCTGCTGCGCAATTTCGACAGCGGCCGGACCCGCCAGGCGATCGCCGCCGCCTTCGGCAAGGGCTGCTGCCTCGAGTTCGAGATGGGCAACGGCGAGATGCTGCTGGTCCCCGACTGGCGCGCCCAGACGGTGCGCCCCGACACGGCGGTGGAAGCGGTCTACCTCAGGCTGTGCGCCGAACTGGTGACCGGCCAGCGCCACGCCGAGCTGCGCCACGAGTACATCAAGCGCGAGCGCGAGTCGCACACGCGGCCGATGCGGCTGCCGCTGGCCCCGACGATGGCGATGGGGCTGCGCTGAACCCGGCAGCCCGCGCTCAGGCCGGGTGCTTCCTGGCCCGCGGGTAGCGCCACCACGGCAACTGCTGCCGCAGGCTGAGCACTTCGCCGCTGCGGAACGGCTCGTAGCCGGGCAACTGCGCCAGCCGGTCCTGCCACTGCTGCGTGCGCAGCAACTCGCGCAACGCCAGCATCGGCGGCTCTTCCAGCGCCGAGCGCAGGCACACCAGGTAGTACACCTCCTGCACCAGCGGCACGAAGTCCAGGCCGCGGGCGCCGGCGGCGGCTTCGATCGCCAGCCCGGCGTCCGCCGCGCCCGAGGCGATGGCCTGGGCCACGGCAGCATGCGACGGCTCGGTGCGGTCCCAGCCCTCGATGCGCTCCGGCACAACGCCGGCCTGTGCCAGCAACTCCTCGGCCAGCAGCCGCGTGCCGGTGCCCAGCGCGCGGTTGACGAAGCGGGCCCGCCGCGGCTCCAGGTCGGCCAGCGTGACCAGCCGCAGCGGATTGCCGCGCGCCACCAGCAGGCCCTGGCTGCGCCGCGCGAAGCCGATGATCTTGTGGCGGCCCGGCTGCAGCAGCGGCTGGTAGGTGCGCTGCGCCAGCGTGATGGCCGCGCCCGCCGGCGGGCTGGCCGGCTGCGGCGGGGTGTGGAACCCGGCCAGCACGCAGCGCCCCTCGTTCAAGGCGCTGATCGCGTCGACGCTGCCGGTGAAGCGGATGTCCAGGTGCAGCCGGGCCTGCGCCGCGGCGTGCTCGCGCAGCGCCACCAGCGCGTCGTCGTGGCTGGCGTAGAAGGTCAGCACGTGGGCGCTGTCGTCGAAGGCCACCGCAAAGGCGCGCTCCAGGTCGGCGTGCAGCGCCTCGATCTGCGGCGCGAGCCGGGCCTGCGCCTGCTGCTCGGCCCACAGCAGCTTGTCGCCGAACTCCGACAGCCGCGCCGGTTGCCCCTTGTCCCAGACGATCAGCCCGTGGCCCAGCTCCTGCTCCCAGCGCTTGAGTTCACCCCAGACATGGCGGTAGGACTGGCCCAGCGCCTTGGCCGCGGCAGAGATCGACCCGTGCTGGCGCACGGCCTGCAGCAGGTCCATCAGCGGGTTGCGGATGGAAGGCGCGCCGGCCGGCCGCCGGCCCAGGGCATAGGAGAGTTCGATGGTCTTCACGCGGCTGAAGTATGCGTTATGCATGGCCGTTCATAGCTCGTGAATCCCGATGTGGCCCGCTGCGGTCCGCCGGTAGCATCGGCCGCGATGAACACCTTTTCCGACAGCGCCGCGACCGCGCTGCAATTGATCCTGGGCGCCGACCCGATGCTGTGGTCGATCGTCGCCCGCTCGCTGGCCGTGAGCGCCACGGCCTGCCTGCTGGCCTGCGGCGCGGGGCTGTTGCTGGGCGCCTGGCTGGGTGTGGCGCGCTTCGCCGGCCGGGGCGTGCTGCTGACGCTGCTCAACACGTCGCTGGCCCTGCCGTCGGTGGTGGTCGGCCTGGTGGTGTACCTGCTGCTGTCACGGTCCGGGCCGCTCGGCTTCCTGGGCTGGCTGTTCTCGTTCAAGGCCATGGTGCTGGCGCAGACCATCCTGGTGCTGCCGGTGGTCACCGCGCTGACGCGCCAGGTGGTGGAAGACGTGGACCGCGCCAACGGCGAGCAACTGCGCTCGCTCGGCGCCGGCCCCTTGCTGCGCAGCGTGCTGCTGGCGTGGGACGAGCGCTATGCGCTGCTCACGGTGGTGATCGCATCGTTCGGCCGCGCCGTGTCGGAGGTGGGCGCGGTGATGATCGTCGGCGGCAACATCGACGGCTTCACCCGCGTGATGACCACCGCCATCGCGCTGGAGACCAGCAAGGGCGACCTGCCGCTGGCGCTGGCGCTGGGCATCGTGCTGCTGGGCGTGGTGCTGGCGCTCAATGCGCTGATCGCGCTGGTGCGGCGCTGGCGGGTCGGCCGCGACGACCGGCCGCTGCTGCTGGAGGGCGCGCCGGCATGAGCAGTCTCATGCAACTCAAGGCCGTCGACGTGCGCTTCGGCGCCATCGCTGCGCTGTCCGGTGTCGACTTCCGGGTGGCGGCCGGCGAGCGGCTGGCGCTGGTCGGCGCCAACGGCAGCGGCAAGAGCACGCTGCTGCGGGTGCTGCACGGCCTGGTCGCGCCGGCCGCCGGCTCGGTGCTGCGTGACAGCGCCATGCGCCAGGCCATGCTGTTCCAGCGGCCCTACATGCTGCGCACCAGCGCGCTGAACAACGTGGCGCTCGGCCTGTGGATCCGCGGCATGCGCTGGACCCAGGCGAAGGAGCAGGCCCTGGCGGCGCTCGGCCGGGTCGGGCTGGCGGACGTGGCGCTGCGCAGTGCGCGCGCGCTGTCCGGCGGCCAGCAGCAGCGCCTGGCACTGGCGCGGGCCTGGAGCCTGCGGCCGGACGTGCTGTTGCTCGACGAGCCCACTTCCAGCCTCGACCCCCACGCCAAGCGCGACGTCGAGGCGCTGATGGCGCAGTTGGCGCAGGGCGGCATGACGCTGGTGTTCGCCAGCCACAACCTGGGCCAGGTCAAGCGCCTGGCCACCCGGGTGATGTACCTGGAACACGGCCGCGTGCTGGCGGACCTGCCGGTCCACGAGTTTTTCAACGGTCCGCACCTGGGGGAAACCTCGCGCGAGGCCGATCTGTTCGTCAAGGGAGAGTTGGCATGAAGTTGAAGTTGCTCTGGGCCGCGGCGCTCGCGGTTCCCGTGTTCGCCGGCACCGCCGCCGCGCAATCCATCACGATGGCCTCGACCACGTCGACCGAGCAGTCGGGCCTGTTCACGCACCTGCTGCCGGAGTTCAGGAAGGCCAGCGGGCTGGAGGTGAAGGTGGTGGCGGTGGGCACCGGCCAGGCCATCGACATGGCGCGTCGCGGCGACGCCGACGTGCTGTTCGTGCACGACCAGGTGGCGGAGGAGAAGTTCGTCGCCGACGGCTTCTCGCTCAAGCGCTATCCGGTGATGTACAACGACTTCGTGCTGGTCGGCCCCAAGGCGGACCCGGTCGGCACCCGGGGCAAGGACATCGGCGCGGCGCTCAGGAAGATCGCGGCGGCCAACGCGCCCTTCATCTCGCGCGGCGACAAGAGCGGCACCCACGCGGCCGAACTGCGCTACTGGAAGCAGGCGGGGCTGGAGACAGCCAAGGGCAGCGGCTACAAGGAATGCGGCTGCGGCATGGGGCCGGCGCTGAACATCGGTGCTTCGTCCAACGCCTATGTGCTGGCCGACCGCGGCACCTGGCTCAACTTCAAGAACCGGGCCGACCTGGCCGTGCTGGTCGAGGGTGACAGCAAGCTGTTCAACCAGTACGGCGTGATGGTGGTGAACCCGGCCAGGCACCCCCACCTGAAATCCGCCGACGCGCAGAAGTTCGTCGACTGGGTGGTCTCGCCGGCCGGGCAGGCGGCCATCGCCGGCTACAAGATCGGTGGCGAGCAGCTGTTCTTTCCGAACGCGGTGAAGTGACCGCTCAGGCGCGCTTGCGCAGGAAGACGTGGGTGGCGCGTTCGCCGGCGACAGACCGCTCGACCTCATAGCCGAGGGCGCGCAGGTCCAGGCCCTCGAACAGGTTCTCGCCGGCGCCCAGTAGCACCGGCCGGACGGCCAGGTGCAGGTCGTCGATCAGGCCGGCCCGCAGGAACTGGCGCACCGTCGCCACGCCGCCGCCGATGCGGATGTCGCGCCCGCCCGCCGCCGCTTTCGCCTGCGTGAGGGCCGTGTGGATGCCCTCGGTGACGAAGCGGAACTCCGTGCCGCCCTGCATTGCGAGCGGCGCCCGCGCATGGTGGGTCAGCACGAAGACGGGCACGCGGTAGGGCGGCTCGTCGCCCCACCAGCCCTGCCAGCTCGCGTCCGGCCAGGGGCCGCGCACCGGGCCGAACATGTTGCGCCCCAGGATCCAGGCGCCGATGTTGTCGAAGCCCTGTTCGGCCATGGAATTGTCGATTCCGGTTTCGCCGTCGGCGCCCTGGCCGTGCATGGCGGCAAAGGCCCGGGTGGGGAAGTACCACTGCATCAGCTCGGGGCCGTTGACACCCAATGGGTGCTGCAGGCTCTGGTCGGGCCCGGCGCTGAAGCCGTCGAGGGACACCGAAAAACACAGGACACGGATTCTGGACATGGCATCTCTCCTATCGGTGCGGGAACTCAGGTGTCCCAATGGGCGGCGAACACCTCGGCGACGAGCGCATCGGCCTCGATCAGCCGGAGCGTTTCAGCGAAGGCCGGGCGGCTCGCCGCGAGATGCGGCCGCGTGCCGGACCACTTGGACACCACGGCCGCGAGGTAGTCGAGCGCGCCGGGCCTCGCGCCCGAGAGATAGGGCGTGGCCGCAAAAGTGTCGGCGAACAGGTCCCAGTGCCGGTGCAACTGGCGCCGCGCGGCCGCGCGCACGTTCTCGCGTTCCCCGGCCGACGTGCCGGTGGTCCAGCGCTCGGGGTAGTCGCCCATGCTGATCGCCGCGTAGCAGTTGCTGGCGATGAAGACCAGGCCGCGCATGGCCAGCGCCCGCGCGCTCGGCTCGGCGGGCAACAAACCGCTGGCCGGGAACTGCAGGCCGAGGTGGATCAGGATGGCCGCGCTTTCGGTCAGCACGGTGCCGTCTTCCAGGATCAGCGTGGGGATCTGGCCGAGCGGGTTGGCCTTGGACAGCTCCGCCTGCGCGGAGTCGGCTTCCCAGGTGGAGGCGCGGACGATGCTGTATGGCACGCCGCAGTGGCGCAGCGCGCATTCGATGGCGGCGGAGCCGGAGCCTTTGGAGCCGAAGAGGGTGAGCATGGGATCGGCTCCTGCTGTCATGTCAGCTGCTTCCCGTCGCTGGGGAACTCCCGGTCCCGCAGCTCCTGGTCGGTGAGGTTGCGGCCCTGCCAGACGATGACCTCCGAGGCGCCGGCGCCGCGCGCCATCTCCTGCAGCGCGCGCACCTCGATCTGGGTGAAGCCGCCGGCCGGATCGCCCAACGGGTGCAGCACCACCCGCGGACTCGCGGTGAAGAGCGAGCCGGGCAGCAGCTTGCGCAGCAAGGCCTTGAGCAGCGTCTCGCCGGCGGTGAAGTCCGAGACCAGCGAGCGGGGATGGGCGAAAGGGTTGATCGCAGCGGCCCCGGCTTCGACGGCGATGCGGGGGACCTCCGACAGGGTCTGGCCGGTCTTCGCGTTGCGCAGCGTGATGCGTTCCGGCGAGAGCTGGACGTAGACGGTGGGGACGAGCCGGGAAAGGAGCATGGCTACATCCTGACGGCGGCGGCGAGGGCCGGCGTCATCCCGCCTGCCCCGAAATCGATGACGAGTAGCGCTGTCTGGTTCATTCCTGGATCTCCGCCTCGACCAGCCGGGCCAGCAGCACCAGTGACTCCTGCCAGCCGAGATAGCAGGCCTCGGCCGGAATGACGGCGGGGATGCCCTCCTGCACGGCGTTGAGCTCGACGCCGAAGGGCGTCTGCCGCAGGGTGACCGTGGTCGTCATCTCGCCGGGCAGGTTCGGGTCGTCGAAGCGGCTGGTGTAGCGCAGGCGTTCATTGGGCACCAGCTCCAGGTAGGTGCCGCCGAAGGAATGGGTGTGGCCGGTGGTGAAGTTGGTGAACGACATCCGCCAGCTGCCGCCGACCTTGGCGTCCATCTGGTGGACCTTGCCGGTGAAGCCGTTGGGCGGCAGCCATTTGGCCATGGCGTCGGGGTCGAGGAAGGCGCGGTAGAGCCGGTCTGGCTTGGTGCGAATGACGCGGTGCAGGCGGACGGTGTTGGTGGTCATGATCGGTTCCAGGAAAAAAGAGAGGAGGGCCCTCTGAGTGCACGACGATCGATGCTGGTCAGAATCGACCGGCCCATGGGGGAGAGGAAACCCTCAATCCAGAGACTGCGCTGTCATTGCCCTCCAGCGGGCGAATCCGGACGTGGCGACCGGAGAATGTCTCGCAGGACAGCCTCCGCGTCCACGAGGTCAAAGCCAGCGCGCCGGGCCAGCCGCGGCCGCAGCCAGGACGAATGCTCGAGGCCGACGAGAACCAGGGCCAGCCTGGGCTTGGTCTGGTCCAGGACCTGCGTGATGCGCTCGAAGAAATGGCGATTCCATTCGTCCCACACTTGCGCGTAGTCAGGCGGATACCGCGGATCCAGCACTTCGTTCTTGGCCAGCACCGCGGCATCCGTTCGCGCCGAATTGGCGTCGGCGGCGGTCTTCCAGCTTGCGATCAGATCCTGCAACCAGCGGTCGAGAAACCAAGAGCATTCCTCGTACTGCCCCGAATCGCGGAGCTGCTGTTCGGCCTGCCTCTTGCGCCGGATCAACGCAGCGCGGCTGTCACCGGATGGCTCCAGGGGATGCGCCTGGATTCCAAGGGCGTCGATCAGTGGATAGACAACCATCGGGTACTCGCGCTTTTCGGTCTCGTCGGCCCGCGCATCGAGGTCCTCGCCGGACACCTCGACCAGCAGGACGTCGGGCGACAATGCCCGGATGATGCGATCCAGCTCCGGGTAGCCGTAGCCGGCGACCTGCTCGTGGAACCGGTGCAGGGTCGACAGCACCAACACGCGTGGTTTTGCAAAGTGCACGGGAATCACTGGAGAACGGTTCAGGGCGCGAGCCCATCGAACACCAGCACCGTTGCTTCACCTTCCACGCGGGACCGATGCCTGACGCCGGCCGGAACCTCCAGGAACTGGCCCGGATCCAGTGTTACCGATGCCGCGTCGGTGTCGATCGTCACCTTTCCGGACAGGACAAAGAAGCACTCCGGGCTGTCCGCATGCACGTGGAAGTCCGCAACCGTCCCCCGCATCACCCGGAACTTGAGGTTGACTCCATGGTGGGACGCCAGCGTCTGGGCGAACCAGGCCTGCGGGTGCGCCGTTGGAATCTCGCGGGTGTCGACAGGGATGGGCATGGCGGTCTTCCGGCGTTGGGTGTCATCGGTGGCAGTGTTGAACAGCGTCGGCGACTTCAGTACAGATGGAAGTGAAGGTCGCGACTGGATTCGCGGCGCGCGCGATCGACCGGCCGACGACGACGTGGGTGGCGCCTGCGCGAATTGCCTGCGATGGCGTGGCGGTCCGGGTCTGGTCGTTCTTCGCTTCGCCGGCAAGCTGCGTTCCTGGAGTGACGATGAGCATCCCGGCCGGCAACAGCTGGCGCAGACGCGTCGCTTCATGCGCCGAAGCGACGACGCCGTGACAACCCGCGGCCGCGGCAAGCGCCGCCAGCCGTTCGACCTGCTCCAGGACGGACCCGTGGACTCCGACCTCGGCGAGGTCTTGCTCGCCCATGCTCGTGATGACCGTGAGGGCGAGGACTCGAAGGTGAGGGAAGGGCTGCGCCGCTGTGACCGCAGCGCGAAGGACTGCCGAGCCGCCCGACGCATGCACCGTGACCATGGAAACGCCCAGGCTGCCGGCGACCGCGACGGCGCTCGCCACGGAGTTGGGGATCTCGTGCAGCTTGAGATCGAGGAACACCTTCTTGCCTTGCGCCACGAGCCGCCGCACGATCGATGGGCCTTCGGCCGTGAGCAGCTGCAAGCCCACCTTGTACGAAGAGGCCGCGACACCGAGCTGTTCCACCAGCGCCACGGCCTGCGCTTCAGTGCCGAAGTCCAGCGCGACGATCACCCGGTCATTGGGTTCATGCTGGTGTGAGGTTCACGCAGTCCGGTGTCGGGTGACTTGCTAAGGTGCAGCGACAGCATACTCAAGGGCCCAGAAATACTGCCACTCATGGAACTTGAGGTCGGCTCCAATCCCGTGCAGAGCACGACCCAGCTCCAGCCGGGATGGAAAGTTCTTCAGAACACGGTGAATCGAACCGTCGTCGAGTCGACGCAGCTGATACGTGTTCCCCTGGTCATCCCGGTCCGAGACGGGCGTACTGCTGCCCTCGACAAAGCGGTTATCAAGAAACACCACCTTTGCCCCAGGCATCAGCGCCTTGTGCAAGCCGGCCAGGAACTCGCGCATCCGATCCTGCGGGACATGAGAGAGCCAGAACCCGGCGAACGCAGACTGAAATCCGCGAGCGGTTGTGGGAAGCGCGTAGGCGTCGCCGATGACGAATTCGACGTTGCCGACCTCCGCACGCGCCCGCGCGATCTGGAGTGTCTCCGGTGACGCGTCGATGGCCAGGACGCGCTCCGCCACTGGCGCGAGATACTGGATCCAGTAACCGGTTCCACAAGCGACTTCGAGCAGCGACTTGTCCCTGAATACGGTCGGAAGCCATTGGCGAATCGCGAGCAGATCGGCCTGCCGCTCCGGCTTGAGATAGACCCGGTCGTACTCGGGCGCCCGTGCTGCGTAGTAGTCGTGCATTGGTTGGTTTCCTTGCGGCCGGATTCTGCGCCCTGAGGTCGAAGGTGGGCGGCGGAAAAAGCAAGCCGGCAGCGCCCGCCGATGGGCCGCCCGTGTCGATCGATCTGTCAGCCTTCTTCGCCCTTCTTGCGAACGTCTTTTTCGCTCCGTCTGCTCAGCGCCGAGGCCACAGCTGCGAACAGGAGGGTCAGTACACCGACCGGAACCGTCATCAAACTCGCCACCAGGGAGGCAATGCCCAGGGCGACGAACCAATTCAAACTGAAGCCCAGGAGGTGGCAACCTGATGGGGCGCCACCTGACCCGCCGGTACATCCCGGCATGAGCGCCATCGCGAAGATGCCAATCGCTCCGAAGATCGGGAAACCGAGGCACAGAACAAGGCCGATCCTGAAGAGCCAGCGAGACATGGACGGATTAACGTTGGAAGTTTCCGGCGCTCATGCACAGGCGCCGCTTTGTGAGGCGATGTACTTGATTGCCCGTGTAGGAGCGAGGGGTCAGGCCTCACTGTGGCAGCGAGGAGGAGTGGTGATCGACGATCATCCACTTCCCCTCCTGCTTTCGGAACGCGAGGCTGAAGCGTGCCGGAAGCGAAGTTGGCTTGCCATCGCGTACACCATTGAAGGAGTACGTTCCACTGTTGAGCGCAACGTCACCGTAGACGCGTATGTTCTGCTCGCCAAAGACAACCCGCGCATCGGGTCGTGCTGGAGCGCCTTTGAAGTACTCCGCGACGGCAGCTGGGGTGGTGGCAATCGCCTTGAGGGTCGTTCCCCAAAGGGCAGCGTCTGCCGCATACAACGCGGTGATCCGTTTGGGTTCGCGGCTGTCGTACGCAGCCCGCCATGCGTCTGTCGCAGCGGCAACCTCCCGCTTCGACGCTTCGGGCGACATGCCGGTCATGGTGGAGCAGGCCGAAAGAAGAACGATCAGCAAGGACGGCAAGATGGTTCGCATTGCGACTCTCCTATGGCTGTGGGCGAGGCCGAGACAAGAAGGCTCCAAAACTTGAGGAGGCTCGGCTCCAGAACTACCGTGGATTGCGCACCGGGGGCGTGCCGAGCCACCAGGTGGCCCGTCGCAGCGGCCGCATGTTTGTCAAGGAGACGAGCCATGGGTCAATCTATCACTCTGTTCGCGGGACTGGAAGTCCACAAGGACCGCATCGACATCAGTTTGTGCGAGGCGCGTCGAACGACCTGTTAGCCTTCAGAACTCTGCCCTTACCTTCCCGAACAAGTCCTCTACAGCTGCTATGGAACTCTCCGTGAAGCCAAGTACGGGCTCGTCAATCTCCGAAAACCTGAAGTCCACCCAGGTCACAACCTCAGTCTTCGCAACTGCATTTGGAACTGGCATCTGAGTCCTCCGATCGATGGGAACCCCCATCACGCTTACACCCGATCCGAAGGTAACGCCAGGGCCCCACGACACGGAACCGCCACCTCGACTGACCGTCACCTGGCGTGCTTCTGTGCGAGTCTGTTCCACCAAGTCCTGATGCTTATTGTGATTGTTCAGCTTGTTGAACTTCCCCAGCCACACTGATTCGTAGGGCTGGACTGCCTCTAAGCATGCGTACAGCCCCGGCGCTGCAGTCTCAAGCGCCGGGAAGGCTTTCGACACTGTGCTCTTGAACTCAGTTGCGGTCTGGCGGATTGGGAAGTACAAACGGTCTGGTTTCTTAGAGGGTGCGCAGAACTTCTCGAACGTATCGTGGGCAATGTAGTCCAGGCAAGACCGAAGGTTCTCGTAGATGTTCTTGATCGAGACTTTCAGGTCCTCTCGGACGTGCTTCTCATGAAGCGACGCGTCATATGCCTTCTTTAGCTCGGCAAGGTCTTGTTTGGCTCGCGCCAAGAGGGCTTCTATGCTCTTCGATCGTTTCAAGGCGTGGCTCCTATCTGAAGGCTAACGTCGGAGTTGACCGGCGACCGACGGAGAGGACCGAAGCGAAGCGAAGGCCCGCCGCTGGGCGGCCGTGTCGAACGACTTGTTAGGGCTCACTGCCGACGCCTAGCGCTTTCCGCGTGTACTCGCTCACCTCAGAAGACATGGCACTCATGCTATTACCGTGACACCACCAGCCGATGAACTCTGGGATGTTCGCCCAAGGCGGGGCCGGTGCCGGCGGTCCCGCGCTCCTCGTGAACCAGCTGGATGAGCCGCTTGCAAGTTGGACTAGCGCGATCCCGTGAACGTCTGCATACTCAATCGCCCCGTCTTGGAACCCACTGATCGAGAACAGCATTCCCTTTTGTGCGCCTGTCGAACGCAACTTGTCGCGGAGAATCTGTACGTCTTGACGTTCGACCTTGCGCCGTTCGTGCTTGCACTCGACCAACACAAGAAATTTCGCTCCCAGGGCTTCAAATCTGGCGGTTACATCTATGACATAGGAACCGTCGACGCCAGCAACCCTCTCCAAATGCTCAGAGCTGAACTCCGTTAAATTGAGGCCCGCTCCATCCAAGATGCCTTTCACGGCCACCTCGTATTCACGTGGTGTCAGGTTCAGCGGCACTTTAATGTGAGGCATGAAAACCTGCAGCCCAGAGGTAGGTGGGAGGCAGCACGAGCGGTAAGGTGGCCGTGCTCATTTTCTAAGCTCCCCGGTTCGGGGATCTATAGGAACCACCTCATCACTCGCCTCATCGTAGACGACCAAGATTGTGCGACCCATCGGCGCGATGGGTTCAAATCTTCTTCTTGCCGCATCGCTCAACGTCCCGGAGTTGAGGTCCCTCACAAGATCTAGAAAGAGTTCGACGCAACGCTCGTACTCAGTCGACGCAATCTGCTTGTTCAAAAGAAGCTTGAGTCGAACATCGTTAGGTGCCTCCCCGACAAGGGAAAAATAGAGCGAGTACGGCTGAACCTCTTTGACCTTGCCCTTGGTACCAACCAACTTGATATCCGGAGCATCGGGGCCAGCGACCTTTGGGTACAACTTCTTGAATTGCTCCTTCAGCAAAGCATAGTGGTCTTTGCCCATCTCCTGGAAGAAGCCGCCGAAGTATGCGGACGCCACAAAACCAGTCACAAACGCAGGCATCAGCCACTCAATGCCCGCCATCGGGCCGGGTGGATCTACCGCAATGACTTGCACGTCTACTTCGTCAGAGCCCGTGACTTGACGGAATTCTTCGAACGTCTCACTCGGCACAGTATTCACGTGAACGATCGCGATCTTAGGGTACATGCTTGCTTTCGGTGAGCCCTAACGCTATGTGTGCTGCTGGTCGCCGAGTTTGAGCAATACACCCCGCTGCGAAGTCAGCCGGCGGCAGCAGATCAATCTTGGCATCCATCCTCCTAGCAGGCCCCGGCGGCCTTGCGTTTCTTGTTCTTGCTGGATCGCCGCACCGTTATAAGTGCGGCTCGCAAGCCCCGCAAGCACAGATGGATGACGACGCGCTCAGTTCGCTTCGGACGCCACACCGGGCGCGATCAAGCCTGCTGGTCGCTACGCTGTTTCGTCAAGTCCAGCGTCATGAAAACGCTGTGCGGGTCGTCCACGTAATCGGCGAAGGGGCCGCAGGCGGTGAATCCGAAGTTGCGATACAGGTGGTGCGCCGGCTGGAAGGCCGCGCGCGGCCCCGTCTCCAGGCTCAGGCGCTCATAGCCACGCGTGCGGGCCTGGGCGACGATGTGCGCCAGCAGGGCGCGCCCGGCCCCGCGCCCGCGCAACGCGTGCGGCGTGCGCATGGACTTCACTTCGCCATGTCTCGGGGTCAGCTCCTTCAGCGCCCCGCAGCCCAACAAGGTCGGCCCGTCCCACGCCGTCCAGAACGTGATCTCCGGCTGGCGCAGCTTCTCCAAGTCGAGCGCGTGCACGCTCTCGGGTGGCGACACCGCGTGCATGTGGGCGAGGTGTTCCTCCAGCAGGCCATGGACTTCCTTGCGCGAGAGATCGTCGAGTTCGATGCGGATTGCCGCCGTCACCATCTCACTTGCGCCCCAGCTTCCGGTACACCGTCGCCCGGCTGATCCCCAGCACGCGGGCGGCTTCCATCACGTTGCCATGCGCCTCGTCGACGGCCTTGCGGATCAGCGCCGCCTCGACGTCGCGGAGCGGCAAACGGCGGTCGGGCGCCGTGCGATGGGTGACCGGGCCGGCGCCGGCGGCACTCCCCGGAACCTGCGCCAGCACCTGCAGGACCAGCCCCGACCACAGCGGCACTTCCAGCGGCGCATCGCGTCGCGCGGCGTCGAAGAGCATTTCCCAGGGCATGGCGAATAGGTCGCTGCAATGCATCCGCACGTTGCCGGCCGCCAGCTGCGCCAGCATCTGCCGCGCCGCGGTGTTGACCGAGACGACGTTGCCGTCCTCGTCCAGCCCCACCATGCCGTCGCCGTCGCCGCCCAGGCCGCAGCCCGGCCAGTTCAGCCGCAGCGCCAGCGCATGCGGCTGCGCCAGCGCCAGTGCGTTCTCGATGCTGCGGGCCCACTGCGCCACCAGGTGCTTGAGCTCGGGGCGCTCGTGCACCTCGATGCCGGTCAGGTCGAGCATGCCGGCGCACTGGCCGTCGGGCCCGAACAGCGGCGCGCCGGCGCAGCTGAACACCGCCGTGTCGTTGAAGAAGTGTTCGCCGCGGTGCAACCAGACCGGCTTGAGCTCGGCCAGCACGGCGCCGATCGCCGTCGTCCCCACGGCCCGCTCCGACAGGTCGACCCCCACGCGCGTCAGCAGCCGGGCCCGGCGGTCACCGTTGTCGATCGGGCCGTTGACGTCGATCACCATGCCCTGGGCGTCGGTGAGGATGGCGAAGTAGTGGCTGTTCGCGATCGCGCGGCCCAGCTTGTCCAGCACCGGCCGGGCCGCCTGCAGCAGCGCGTGGTTGGCTTCCTCGGCCCGGCGCCGGGCCTGGGCCGGCACCACGTCGAAGGTCAGCTTCTGCTCAGGTCGGCGGCCGGCCTGCAGGCAACGGCGCCATGAGCGCTCGATCCAGTTGCGGTCGGCGCCGTCATGGTCGGCCAGCAGTCCGACGGCGCTGCGGCCCTCGGCGATGACGCTGCGGCGCATTGCGTCGATCTGGGCCAGGCGTTGCTGGGCAGGGGAGTGCAGGGCGGCAACCATGGCGGAGCGTTGACGATAGTTGGGTTGATATCGGTGCCGGAATCGGCCATTGTTTCATTTTGAGAATTTCGTGTCACGGCGCCGGCCAACCTAGGGTTTGCGCTAGGTCCGGGCCCCCACCGGCGCCCAACAATCAAACGCGCTTTCACAGGAGACCAGCGATGCAAGTCCAGCTCAAAGTCAACGGCCAGTCCCGCACGGCGGAGGTCGCTCCCAATACCTCGCTGGTGCAGATGCTGCGGGAGCATCTGCGCCTCACCGGCACCCACGTCGGCTGCGACACGGCGCAGTGCGGCGCCTGCACCGTCATCGTCAACGGCCGCGCCGTCAAGTCGTGCAACACGCTTGCCGCGCAGCACGTCGGCTCCGAGGTGACCACCATCGAAGGCCTGGCGGCGGCCGACGGCACGCTGCACCCGATGCAGGCCGCGTTCAAGGAATGCCACGGCCTGCAATGCGGCTTCTGCACGCCGGGCATGGTGATGAGCGCGGTCGACCTGTGCAACCACCATCCCAACTCCAGCGCGGAAGAGATCCGCTCGCTGCTGGACGGCAACATGTGCCGCTGCACCGGCTACCAGAACATCGTCAAGGCCGTCCAGGTGGGCGGCCAGGCCATGGCAGCCGCCACGGCCAAGCCCTGAACCTCAAGGAGAACGACATGGGTGCATCCGACTTCTCCAGCCTGCCGCACATCGGCGAGGCCGTCAGGCGCAAGGAAGACTATCGCTTCCTCACCGGCGCCGGCAACTACACCGACGACATCGTGCAGGCCAACCAGACCTACGCCGTGTTCGTCCGCTCGCCGCACGCGCACGCCGTCATCAAGGCCGTCGACACGGCAGCGGCGTCGAAGATGCCCGGGGTGGTCGGCATCTTCACCGGCAAGGACATCGAGGGCAAGATGGGCGGCCTGCCGTGCGGCTGGTTGATCAACAACCCCGACGGCACGCCGATGAAGGAGCCGCTGCACCCGATCCTGGCGATCAACAAGGCGCGCTACGTCGGCGACCAGGTCGCGATGGTGGTGGCCGAGACCCAGGAGCAGGCGCGCAATGCGGCCGAGGCGGTGCTGGTCGACTACGACGTGCTGCCGGCAGTCGTCAGCGTGGCCGATGCGGCCAGGAAGGCCAGCGGCGTCACCCTGCATGACGAGGCGCCGGACAACCAGTGCTACAAGTGGGCGATCGGCGACAAGGCCGCGGTCGATGCGGTGTTCGCCAAGGCGGCGCACGTCACCAAGCTGGACCTGGTCAACAACCGGCTGGTGCCCAATGCCATCGAGCCGCGCGTGGCCATCGGCAGCTACAGCCGCGGCACCGACGAATACACGCTGCACGTCGCCAACCAGAACCCGCACGTCGAGCGCCTGCTGATGACGGCCTTCGTGCTGGGACTGCCGGAACACAAGGTGCGCGTGATCGCGCCGGACGTCGGCGGCGGCTTCGGCTCCAAGATCTTCCTGTACGCCGAGGACGTGTGCCTGACCTGGGCGTCCAAGCAATTGAACCGCAGCATCAAGTGGACCTGCGAGCGTTCCGAGAGCTTCCTCACCGACGCCCACGGCCGCGACCATGTCAGCCATGCCGAGATGGCGCTGGACGCCAATGGCAAGTTCCTGGCGCTTCGGGTGCACACGGATGCCAACCTCGGCGCCTACCTGTCGACCTTCTCGACGGCGGTGCCGACCATCCTGTACGCGACCCTGCTGGCCGGCCAGTACACCACGCCGCAGATCTACGTCGAGGTCGATGCGTGGTTCACCAACACCGCGCCTGTGGATGCGTACCGGGGCGCCGGCCGGCCGGAAGCAACCTATCTGCTGGAGCGGCTCGTCACGCGCTGCGCCTGGGAACTGGGCATCGGCCAGGACGAGATCCGCAAGCGCAACTTCATTTCCACCTTCCCGTACCAGACGCCGGTGGCGCTGCAGTACGACACCGGCGACTTCCTGGGCTGCATGACCAAGGCGCAGTCGCTGGCCGAGGTCTCGGGCTTTGCCGAGCGCAAGGCCGCCAGCGAGGCCAGGGGCAAGCTGCGCGGCATCGGCTACTCCAGCTACATCGAGGCCTGCGGCATCGCGCCGTCCAACATCGCGGGCGCGCTCGGCGCCCGGGCCGGCCTGTTCGAATGCGGCGAGATCCGGGTCCATCCGACCGGCAGCGTGACGGTGTTCACGGGCTCGCACAGCCACGGCCAGGGCCACGAGACCACCTTCGCGCAAGTGGTGGCGGCGCGCCTGGGCATCGCGGTCGACGCGGTCGACGTGGTCCACGGCGACACCGGCCGGGTTCCGTTCGGCATGGGCACCTACGGCTCGCGCTCGATCTCGGTGGGCGGCGCGGCCATCATGAAGGCACTCGACAAGATCGAGACCAAGGCCAAGAAGATCGCGGCGCACCTGATGGAAGCCAGCGACGCGGACGTGGAGTTCGCCAATGGCGAGTTCACTATCAAGGGCACGGACAAGAAGGTCACGTTCGGCCAGGTGGCGCTGACGGCCTACGTGCCGCACAACTACCCGCTCGACAAGCTGGAGCCGGGCCTGAACGAGACGGCCTTCTACGACCCGACCAACTTCACCTTCCCCGGCGGCACCTACATCTGCGAGGTGGAGGTGGACCAGGGCACGGGCGAGGTCAAGGTCGACAAGTTCACCGCGGTGGACGACTTCGGCACCATCATCAACCCGATGATCGTGGCCGGCCAGGTGCACGGCGGGCTGGTGCAGGGCATCGGCCAGGCGCTGATGGAAAACTGCGTGTACGACAAGGAGACCGGCCAGCTGCTCACCGGCAGCTTCATGGACTACGCCATGCCGCGCGCCGACGACTTCCCCGAGTTCAAGCTGGACACCATCTGCACCCCTTGCACCCATAACCCGCTGGGCACCAAGGGCTGCGGCGAAGCGGGCGCCATCGGCTCGCCGCCGGCGGTGGTCAACGCCGTGCTCGATGCGCTGGCGCCGCTGGGCGTGAAGGACATCGACATGCCGGTGTCGCCGCACCGGGTCTGGGAAGCGATGGAACAAGCGCGTCGGCTGGCGCAATAGCAGCAAAGGAACCACCATGTACGCCTTCACCTTCGAACGCCCCACCACCCTGGCCGACGCGGTCCGTCTCGTCACAGCCGGCGCCAAGCCGCTGGCCGGCGGCCAGACCCTGCTGGCCTCGATGCGGCTGCGGCTGGCCGCGCCCGAGCAGATCGCCGACCTCGGCGCCATCCAGGAGCTGACCGGCATCCGCAAGGACGGCAACACCATCACGGTCGGCGCCATGTCGCGCCATCTCGATGTCGCCGAGAACGCGGACGCCAAGGCCGCTTACCCGGCGCTGGCCGATCTCGCCAACCGGATCGGCGACCGCCAGGTGCGCGCGCTCGGCACCATCGGCGGCTCGGTCGCCAACAACGACCCGGCGGCCTGCTATCCGGCCGCGGTGCTGGCATCGGGCGCGACCATCGTCACCGACCGGCGCGAGATCCCCGCCGACGATTTCTTCCAGGGCATGTTCACCACGGCGCTGGACGGCGGCGAGCTGATCAAGACGATCCGGTTCCCGATTCCGAAGCGGGCGGTCTACGAGAAGCTGCGCCAGAAGGCGTCCAACTTCCCGCTGGTCGGCGTCTTCATCGCCCAGTTCGACAACGGCGTGCGGGTGGCCGTCACCGGCGCCAGCAACGGCGGCGTGTTCCGGCACCAGGGCCTGGAGGCGGCGCTCACCAGCAGCTTCACCGCCGACGCGGCCAGCAAGGTGAAGATCGACGCCAGCGACCTCAACTCCGACCTGCATGCCACGGCGGCCTACCGCGCCAACCTGATCAGCGTGCTGACCCAGCGCGGCGTGAATCGCCTGCTGGGGAATCACTGAAAAATCGCTGGGGCGATTTTTCAGTGGCTGATCGGTGTCAAGAGGGCCGGCAAAGCCGGATCCTCTGACAAGCGGAACCTGGCTCCGCGTTGCTGCGCCAGGTTCGTCGAAGGTCGGTCCGGCGAGGCCGCCGTTGAAGCATCCATGTTCTTAGGTAACCTAGCGCAATGACTCTTTCCGCGCCTGCAACGACAGCCCCGTTCTCCACCGTCGACGCTGTCGTCCAGGCGCTGGAAGGCGAGGGTTACTTCGCCGACCGCCGGCTGGCCACGGCCGTGTTCCTCGCGCTCAAGCTGCAGCGCCCGCTGCTGCTCGAAGGCGAACCCGGCGTCGGCAAGACCGAGCTGGCCAAGGCGCTGGCCAGCGCGCTGGGCCGGGCGCTGATCCGGCTGCAGTGCTATGACGGCCTGGAGCACCGCGAGGCGCTCTACGAATGGAACTACGCGGCGCAGCTGCTGCACATGCGCGCCGCGGAACTGACGCACGCCGGCTCGGTCGGCGCCGAATCGATCGAGCGCGAGGTCTATACCGACCGCTACCTGATCCGGCGCCCGCTGCTGCAGGCGCTGCAGACGCCGGAGCCCGGCGCCGTGCTGCTGATCGACGAGGTCGACCGCGCCGACGGGCCGTTCGAGGCCTTCCTGCTGGAGTACCTGGGCGAGTACCAGGTCAGCATCCCCGAGATCGGCACCATCCGCGCGCTGGCGACGCCGGTCACCATCCTCACCAGCAACCGCACCCGCGAGCTGCATGACGCCGTCAAGCGCCGCTGCCTGTACCACTGGGTTGACTACCCGGAGCGGGAACGCGAGCTGGCCATCGTCCGGGCCCGGGTGCCCCAGGCCAGTGAGGCGCTGTCGCGGCAGGTGGCCGCTTTCGTCGGCCGGCTGCGCGGCCAGCCGTTCGCCAATGCCTTCCAGCGCGCGCCCGGCATCGCCGAGAGCGTCGAATGGGCCAAGGCGCTGGTGGCGCTCGACACCCTGGTGGTGGACCCGGAAGTGGTCGCCGACACCGCCGGTATCCTGTTCAAGCAGCGCGAGGACGTCGCGGCGCTGACGCACGCGCTGGCGGTGGAACTGCTGAAACCCGAAGAAGAACCGGCGAACTAAGGGGCCAGGATGAGGCTCGGTGACGCACGCACTGGCAAGCTGGCCGACAACATCACCGGCTTCGGCCGCGCGCTGCGCCGTGCCGGCGTGCCGGCCGACAGCGCGCGCATGGCGCTGGCGACCCAGGCGGCGGAACTGGTGGGCGTGGCCAGCAAGGCCGACATGTGCGCCGCCCTGGAGACCGTGATGATCAGCCGCGAACAGGACCGCCAGGTGTTCCGCGAGCTGTTCGACGCCTACTTTAGCGACCCGGAAATGGCCAACAAGCTGCTGGCGCAGTTGTTGCCCAGCGCCGAGGGCAGGGCCGAGGCCAGCAAGCGCCGGCCCCGGGTGAGCGAGGCGCTGGCGCCGCGCACGGTGGCCGGCCAGAAGGCGCCGAAGCCGGACCAGGAGGTGGACTTCGACGCTGCCATGACGGCCAGCGACCTCGACATCCTCAAGCACGCGGACTTCAACGGCCTGTCGGCTTCAGAGTACCGGCTGGTCGACCAGCTGGCCCGCGACATCACGCTGCCGGTGCCGCAGCTGCCGACGCGGCGGCTGCGCCCCGGTGGCCGCGGCGCCCAGCTGCACTGGCCGGGCGTCCTGCGGCGCGCCGCCCGCAGCGGCGGCGAGTTGATGGAGCTGCCGCGCCTGCGCCGGCGCGAACAGCCGCTGCCGCTGCTGGTGCTGGTCGACGTCTCCGGCTCGATGGAGCGCTATGCGCGGCTGCTGCTGGCCTTCCTGCATGCGGCGACGCGCGCGCACCGGCGCGACGTGTTCGCCTTCGGCACCCACCTCACCGACCTCACTCCCGCGTTCCGGCTGGCCGACACCGACGCCATGCTGGCAGCGGCCAGCGCCGCCATCGACGACTTCGCCGGCGGCACCCGCCTGGGCGATTCGCTGGCGCAGCTGCGCTTGCGCCATGCCCGCCGGCTGGTCGGCCGCCGCACGCTGGTGCTGCTGATCACCGACGGCCTGGACACCGGCGAGCCGGAAGCGCTGGAGCGCGAGCTGCAATGGCTGGTGCGCCACAGCCGCAAGCTGCTCTGGCTCAACCCGCTGCTGCGCTTCGACCGCTACGAACCGGCCGCGCGGGGCGCCGCCGTGCTGCACCGGCATGCCCATGGCATGCTCGCGGTGCACAACTTGAGCAAACTGAAGGACCTCGCGGCCGGGCTGGCCGCGGTCATGAACAACCAGGACTGATCATGGACATTGAAGGAAGCCGCGCGCTCGCGGTCACGCAGCAGCAGGCATGGGACGCCCTCAACGACCCGCAGGTGCTGAAGGTCTGCATCCCGGGCTGCGACAAGGTGGAGCCGACCGGCGACAACCAGTACGCCGTCGGCGTGGCGGTGAAGATCGGCCCGGTGCAGGCGAAGTTCAACGGCAAGATCACGCTCAGCGACGTGAAGCCGCCGGACAGCTACACCATCACCTTCGACGGCCAGGGCGGCGCCGCCGGCTTCGGCAAGGGCGTGTCGCACGTCATGCTGGCGCCGCAGGCCGACGGGCCGGGCTGCGTGCTCGATTACAAGGTGCAGGCCCAGGTGGGCGGCAAGATCGCGCAACTCGGCCAACGCCTGATCGACGGCGTTGCCAAGGGCATGGCCGAAGATTTCTTCAAGCGTTTCGACGCCGAGATGCAGCGCCTCTATCCCCAGGCGTACGCGGCGCGGGATGCCGCGGCCGAAGCGATCGCCGAGTCCGCGGGCGGCATCGGCGCGGTGCCGTCGGCGGCCGTCAGCAATCCCCATGGGATGACCGTGCCCACGTGGGTCTGGATGGCGGTCGCCGCAGTGGTCGCGGTGATCGTGGTGCTCTGGCTGTACCGCTGAGCGCGATGAACAGACCGCTTGTCCTCACCGCGCTGGCGCTGCTGGGCGCCGCCGCCCACGCGCAGGATGCCGCCACCGAGCCGCCGATCGTCCGCAGCCTGAGCCCGGTGGTGATCAGTGTCGCCCGGGGCGTGGAGCAACGCGCCTTCGACACGCCGGCTTCGGTCGACGTGATCGATGCCGCCACCATCCGGAACGGCGGGCTGCAGGTCAACCTGTCGGAGTCGCTGGCGCGGATTCCCGGCGTGGTGGCGCTGAACCGGCAGAACTACGCCCAGGACATCCAGATCTCGTCGCGCGGCTTCGGCGCCCGCTCCACCTTCGGGGTGCGCGGCCTGCGGCTGTATGTCGACGGCATCCCGGCGACCGGCCCGGACGGCCAGGGCCAGGTCTCGCACTTCGACCTGGCGTCGGCGGCGCGCATCGAGGTGCTGCGCGGGCCGTTCTCGGCGCTCTATGGCAACTCGTCGGGCGGCGTGATCAGCATGTTCACGGCCGACGGCGGGCCCGACACCATCGGCGACATCGCCACCACCTTCGGCAGCGATGGCGTCAAGCGCACCGGGCTCAAGCTGGGCGGCCAGCAGGGCGCGCTGCAGTACAACCTGAGCGCGTCGCGCTTCGAGACCGACGGCAGCCGCGAGCACAGCGCCGCCACGCGCACCGGTTTCAACGGCAAGGTGAAGTACACGCTGAACGCCGACACCCGCTGGACCTTCGTGCTCAATAGCGTGCGGATGCCGGACGTGCAGGACCCGCTGGGCCTGACCCGCGCCGAATTGCAGGCCAATCCGCGCCAGGCGACGCCGGCGGCCTTCAGCTTCAACACCCGCAAGTCGATCGCCCAGACCCAGGGCGGCGTGGTGCTGGACCACCGCTTCGACGGGCGCAATGCGCTGCAGGTCACGGGCTACCTGGGCGAGCGGGCGACGCAGCAGTTCCAGTCGATCCCGGTGGCGACGCAGCAACCGGCCACCCACCCCGGCGGCGTGATCGACCTGGCGCGCAACTATGGCGGCATCGATGCGCGCTGGATCCACAAGGCGCGCCTGCTGGAGCAGCCGTTGACGCTGACGGCCGGCCTTTCGTCCGAGCGGCTGCAGGAAGACCGGCGCGGTTTCCGCAACTTCGTCGGCACCACGCTCGGCGTGCAGGGCGCCCTGCGGCGCGAGGAAGCCAACACGGTCCAGAGCACCGACCAGTACGCCCAGGCCGAATGGGCGCCGGCGCTGCGCTGGCGGGTGTCGGCCGGCCTGCGCCATTCGCGGGTCAGGTTCGATTCCGACGACAAGTTCATCGCCGCCGGCAACCCGGACGACAGCGGCTCGGTCAGCTACAGCGCCACCTCGCCGGTGCTGGGCGTGGTGTTCCATGCGACCGACGCCGTGAACCTGTACGCGTCGTACGGCAAGGGCTTCGAGACGCCCACGCTCAACGAGCTGGCCTACCGGCCCAGCGGCGCCACCGGCCTGAACTTCGACCTGCGCAGCGCCACTAGCCGGCAATGGGAGCTGGGCGTCAAGAGCCAGTTCGGCGACGACTGGGCGTTGAACGCGGCGTACTTCCGGGCCCACACCAGCAACGAGATCGCGGTGCTGTCCAACACCGGCGGCCGCAGCGTGTTCCAGAACGCGGGCACCACCAAACGCGACGGCGTCGAGGCGACGCTGAGCGGCCGCTGGCGCGGCGGCTGGTCCGCCTACGCCTCGGCCAGCTATCTCGACGCGGTGTACCGCGACAGCTTCCTGACCTGCACCGCGGCGCCGTGCGCGACGCCGACCACCCGCATCGCGGCCGGCAACCGCATCCCCGGCATTCCGCGCGCCACCCTGTTCGCCGAACTGGCCTGGGAGCACCGGCCCTGGGGCCTGGAGACCGCGCTGGAGTGGCGCCGCGTCGGCCGGATCCACGTCGACGACAGCAACACCGACACCGCCGCCGGCTCCAGCGTCGTCAACCTGAGACTGGCGCTGGCGCAGAAGGTGGGTCGCTGGTCCCTGCGCGAGTTCCTGCGCATCGACAACGTCGGCAACCGCAACTATGTCGGCTCGGTGATCGTCAATGAAGGCAACAGCCGGTTCTTCGAGCCGGCGCCGGGACGGACCTGGCTGGTCGGCGTCAACGCCGGCTACCAGTTCTAGGTCCAGCAGGGAGCAAGCATGGAAAACCTCGATGTGATGGTGCTGCGGACACTGCGCGACTGGCGCGCGGCCGGCAAGCGGGCGTTGATGGCGACGGTGGTGCGCACCTGGGGTTCGTCGCCGCGGCCGGTCGGCTCGATCATGGGCCTGTGCGAGGACGGCTCGGTGGTCGGCTCGGTCTCGGGCGGCTGCATCGAGGACGACCTGATCTACCGCTTCACCCAGGCCTATGCGGCCAAGGAGCCGGGCCACGAGATTCCCTCAGGCCCGCCGACCTTCGTCAAGTACGGCATCACGGCCGATGAGGCGCATCGATTCGGCCTGCCGTGCGGCGGCACGCTGGAGCTGCTGCTCGAATACGACCCCGAGGCCGCGGGCCTCGCGGAGCTGGTGCGCGCGCTCGAGGCCGGCCAGCTGATGCAGCGAACCGTCCGGCTGGCGGACGGCAACGCGCGGCTCGCGCTGGCGCCGCAACCGGCGGGGCTGGTGGCCAGCGAGACCGAGGTGGTCAACACCTTCGGCCCCGAGTACCGGATGCTGATGATCGGCGCCGGCCAGCTCACCGAATACCTGGCGACCATGGCGCTGTTCTGCGGCTTCGCCGTCACCGTGTGCGATCCGCGCGAGGAATACCGCGGCACCTGGAACGTGGCCGGCGCCAAGGTGCTGTCGGACATGCCCGACGACGTGGTCACCGCCTTCCAGCCGGACCGGCGCAGCTGCGTGGTGGCGCTGACGCACGACCCCAAGCTGGACGACCTGGCGCTGCTGGAAGCGCTCAAGACCGACGCGTTCTATGTCGGTGCGATCGGCAGCCGGCGCAACAACGAGGCGCGGCACCAGCGGATGATCGAGCACTTCGACCAGACCCCGGAGTCGCTGGCGCGGCTGCGCGGGCCGATCGGCATCTACATCGGCAGCAAGACGCCGGCGGAGATCGCGGTGAGCGTGATGGCGGAAATCCTGGCGGTGAAGAACGCCGTCAAGCTGCCGCGCGACATGGGGGTCGGCGAGGCCAAGAACGTGCTGTTCGGAAAATAGGACGGCGATGGCAGGTGCACCGCCGGATTGCGCACGCCGTCACCGTCGCGGTCGCGGCTGCGCGGATCCAGCGGCCCGGCTCCATTCGCCAGGGCGCATGGGCGTTGAAGCTGCGTAAAGGCCCGTCAGCCGCCGCGGCACAACGCCAGCGTGCTGCGATCGGGCTCGCCGCCGCAGCACTGGTCCAGGCACTGGCGGAACAGCCCGTCGCCGGGCGCCGCCAGGTCGAACAGGGTCAGGCACGAGCGCAGCTTCAGGTCGTCGGGATGGCCGAAGACCTCGCTCGCGGTCAATCCCTGCAGGCTGAGCAGCAGGTCGACGCAGTGGCGCAGTCGCGGGCCCAGCACCGGATGCTCCAGGTAGGCACGCGCCTCGGCGAGGGACCGCAGGCCGTAGCGTTTTGCCATCGTGCTCGAGCCCAGCGCGGCCAGCTGCGGGAAGACGAACCACATCCAGTGGCTGCGCTTGCGCCCGGCCCGCAGTTGCGCGATGACGTCTTCCATCACGCCGTCCTGGGCGGCGGTGAAGCGCTCGAGGTCGAACGGGTCCGGCTGGTCCATCGGGCCAATTTTGCCCCGCCGGTGAACTACAGTGGAGCGGATGACCGACCCTCTTGCCTTGCCACCGATCGACCTCCACCAGCTCGCCGTCGACGCGATGCGCTCCCACGGCCTGCTGCCCGCCTTCGCGCCGCTGGCCTTGCAGGAAGCCGAGGCTGCGCGCCAGCACGGCCCCGAACGCGGCGGCAGCATCCGGGACCTGCGCCACCTGACCTGGTTTTCAATCGACAACGACGACACCCGCGACCTCGACCAGCTGAGCGTGGCCGAGCCTTTGCCGGACGGCCGCACGCGGCTGCTGGTGGCGGTGGCCGACGTCGACGCCCTGGTGCCGCCCGGCGGCGCGGTGGACGACCATGCCGGCGTCAACACCACGTCGGTGTACACGGCGGCCGGCGTGTTCCCGATGTTGCCCGAGGTGCTGTCGACCGACCTGACTTCGCTGCACGAGGGCCAGGAGCGGCTGGCCGTCGTCGTCGAGATGCTGGTGCAGGCGGACGGCACCGTGACGGAATCGGATGTCTACCGGGCTGCGGTGTTGAACCGCGCCAAGCTCGCCTACGACAGCGTGTCGGCCTGGCTGGACGGCGAGGCGCCGCCGCCGCAGCAGGTCGCGGGCGTGCCGGGCCTGGAAGACCAGGTCCGCCTGCACGACGCACTGGCCGGCCAGCTGCGGCAGTGGCGCCAAGCCCGCGGCGCACTGAACGTGAAGACGGTGTCGGCGCGCCCGGTGTTCGAGGACGGCCGGCTGGTGGACCTGCGCCCCGACGAGAAGAACCGCGCCAAGGACCTGATCGCCGACCTCATGATCGCGGCCAACGGCGCCACTGCCCGCTACCTGGCGGACCGGGGCTTTCCGTCGCTGCGCCGCCTGCTGCAGGCGCCGCGGCGCTGGGACCGTATCGTGGCATTGGCGGCGGGGCACGGCGTGCAGCTGCCGGCGGCGCCCGATGCGCCGGCGCTGGACCGGTTCCTGCGGGCGCGCCGGCTGGCCGATCCCGATGGCTTCGCGGACCTGTCGCTGGCGGTGGTGAAGATGCTGGGCTCGGGCGAATACGCGGCCTCGGCGGCCGGGGCGCCGGGCCTGGGCCACTTCGGGCTGGCGGTCAACGACTACGCGCACTCCACCGCGCCGAACCGGCGCTTTCCGGACCTGGTCACCCAGCGCCTGCTGAAGGCCGCGATCGCCGGCGCGGCGCCGCCTTATTCGGCCGAGGCGCTGGCCGAGATCGCCCACCACTGCACGCTGCAGGAGGACAACGCCAGCAAGGTGGAGCGGCTGGTGCTGAAGGCGGCGGGCGCCTTCCTGCTGCACGCGCGCATCGGCGAGAGCTTCGACGCCATCGTCACCGGCGCCGCGCCCAAGGGCACCTTCGTGCGCATCCACAGCCCGATGCTGGAGGGCCGGGTGGTGCGCGGGTTCGACGGGCTGGACGTGGGCGACACCGTGCGGGTGCGGCTGGTGGCGGTCGATGCCGCGCACAGCTTCATCGACTTCGAGCGCGCCTGAGCGGGGCGCCGCCTACATCTTGGGCTGCAGCCAGGTGGCGATCTGCGGGAAGTACCAGAGCAGCAGGTCGTACAACACGTGCGCCCGGCCTACCAGCTGACCAGCTGGGTTGAGGCTCGATCAGGAGGGAGTTCGGCTTAGTCCAGCGTGCTGCGGGCGAACACGTCCAGGTAATCCGCCATGGCGTTGACGGCGTCCTCCGCGGCTTGCGCGTCGCCGTTGGCGATCGCGATGGCGATGTCCGCGTGCAGCCTTGCCGATTGACCGATGTTGCCAACGTCGAGCTTGTGCGCGTAATAGAAGCGCCTCGACAGCGAGTCCAGCGGACCCATGGCGCCGACCGCGAAATTGTTGTGGGCACAGACGGCGAACAGGTCGTGGAATTCCTTGTCCGCTGCCAGCAGGGCAGCGTCGTCTTTCTGGTCCGCCGCCTGCACGAACGCCTTGGCCACGCGGCGCAGCGCCTCCCGTTCCTGCGCGTTGGCGCGCTTGGCGCCGGTCCGGGCAATGAACTTGGAGATCTCGCGCCGGAATTCGAGCAGGCGCAGCTGCTCCGACACGCTGATCTCGGTGACCACGATGCCGCGCCGTGGCAGGATCATGACCAGGCCTTCCCGGGCCAGCCGCTGGAGCGCTTCGCCCACCGGCGTGCGGCTGACGCCGAACTCCCGCCCGATCACCAGTTCCGACAGCAGGGCCCCGGGCGGCAGCTCCAGCGTGACGATCTTCGACTCGAGCCAGGAGTAGATCTGGTCCACCAGGCTGGTCGCCTCGCCTTCGAAGGGGGCCGGCTCGGCGCGAGCGGCAGGCCTGCCGGCCGGCCGCCGCGCCGGTGCCGTCCTGGCTGGCGTCCTGGCTCCCGTCGTCTTGCTTTTGGCGGGGGTTTTCGTCCGGGTTGTCATGCGTGGATGTTGACGTTCTTTGTTTCCTTGATGCAGAGGATACCAACGACCACCGTGGCCAGCGCGATCACCACCGGAAACCAGAGCCCGTAATAGATATCGCCCTGGTAGGCGACCATGGCGAACGCCACGGTGGGCATCAGGCCGCCGACCCAGCCGGTGCCGATGTGGTAGGGCAGCGAGAGCGACGAGTAGCGGATGCGCGTGGGGAACATCTCGACCAGCATCGCCGCGACCGGTCCATAGGCCATCGACAGGAAGAACACCAGGATGAAGGCCAGCAGCACCAGCATCGGCCGGTTGACCTGCGCGGGGTCGGCCTTGGCCGGATAGCCCGCCTGCTTCAGCGCCGCCGACAGCTCCGCGGTGAGGGCCTTGTTCTTCTCGTCGGCCTGTTCCTTGCTCAGTCCCTTGGCGTCGAACGACTGCAGCACCGTGCCGCCGATCCTCACTTCGGCGACGCTCCCTGCGGCCGCTGCCTCATTCGAGTAATTGACGCCGGCGGCCACCAGCCTCGCCTTGATCATGTCGCAGGACGAGGTGAACTTCTTGGTGCCGGTCACGTTGATCTGGAACTGGCAGTCCGCCGGATCGGCCTTCACCACCACGGGGGAAGTCAGCAGCGCGGTCTCGAGTGCGGGGTTGGCGTAATGGGTGAGCGCCTTGAAGATCGGGAAGAAACTCACCGCCGCCAGGAAGATGCCGCCCAGCACCAGCCACTTGCGCCCGACGCGGTCCGACAGCGCGCCGAAGACGACGAAAAACGGCGTGGCCAGCAGCAGCGCGACGATGACGATCACATTGGCCGTCGGGCCATCCACCTTGAGGGTCTGCGTCAGGAACAGCAGGACGTAGAACTGGGTGGCGTACCAGACCACGCCGAAGCCGGTGATCAGGCCGAACAGCGCCGCCAGCACGATCTTCAGGTTGCCCCAGCGGCCGAACGCTTCCAGCAGCGGCGCCTTGGAAGTCGTTCCTTCGGCCTTCATTTTCGTGAACACCGGCGACTCGCGCATCGACAGCCGGACCCAGACCGAGATCGCCAGCAGGACGATCGAGAGCAGGAACGGGATGCGCCAGCCCCATTCGAGGAAAGCCGCCTCGCCCGTGACGGTGCGCGTCGCCAGCACCACAAGCAGCGACAGGATGAAGCCCGCCGTGCCGGTGGTCTGGATCCAGGAGGTGAACTCGCCGCGCCGCTGCTTGGGCGCATGCTCGGCCACATAGACGACGGCGCCGCCGTACTCGCCGCCCACCGCCAGGCCCTGCAGCAGCCGCAGGGTGATCAGGATGATGGGGGCGGCGATGCCGATCGCGTCGTAATTGGGCAGGAAGCCGACCGCGAAGGTGGACAGGCCCATGATCAGGATCGTCACCAGGAAGGTGTACTTGCGCCCGACCACGTCGCCGAGCCGGCCGAACACCAGGGCGCCGAACGGCCGCACGATGAAGCCGGCGGAAAAGGCCAGCAGCGCGAAGATCAGGCCGGTGGTCGGGTCCACCTTGGTGAAGAACTGCCGGGCGATGACCGGCGCGAGCGAGCCGAACAGGATGAAGTCGTACCACTCGAACACCGTTCCCAGCGACGACGCGAAGATGATCTTGCGTGTCTCGCCGCCCTCGGCGCTGCGCGCGCCCGCTCCGACGACTGCTTCCATGGCATCTCCTTTCAAGCGCCGACAACCGGCTGAGAATCCATCTGGAATCCTAGTGTAATGGCGCTAGTATTGATGTCAACCGGTTGACATGCGACTTAAACGCATCTAGGATTCTAGTGTCGCTCAACCAGGAGATCCGCATGAGGAAGAAGCAGGTAGTCATCCATCCGCACCAAGTCGAAACCATCGTCACCGACTGGACGACCGCCAAGGTGATGTGCGGCCCGAAGGTGGGCGATTCGCAGGAGATGGGCGCCGTGGCGCTGTTCTTCGAGCCCGGCCACGGCCATTCGCGCCACATCCACGACGACGCCGACCAGATCATCTACGTGGTCTCGGGCCAGGGCGAACACATCGCCGAGTCGGCGGACGGCACCTCGGTCACCGAGAAGGTCGGCCCGGGCAGCCTGATCTACATCCCCAAGGGGTCCTACCACTCGACCTTCAACACCGGCTGGGAGCCGATGCGGGTCCTGGCGGTGTTTTCCCCGCCCGGACCGGTCCAGGCCCTGCGCGACGTCGGTGACTCCGGCGGCGTGGGCACCGCCGAGATGCGGATCGTGCCGGCTGGGGAAATCCCGTCCCGCAAGTAGCTTCCAACCTTCCAGGAGCGCCCGGATGAAATCCCCGAAATTGTGGTGCTGCGCCGCGTTGCTCGCGGCTTGCCCGGTGACGTTCGCGCAGGCGAAGATCTCCGACAACGTGGTGCGGATCGGCGTCATGACCGACCTGAGCGGCTTCCTGTCGGACGTGACCGGCGAAGGTGCCGTGCACGCCGTGCGGATGGCCGTGGCGGACTTCGGCGGCAAGGTGCTGGACAAGCCGATCGAAGTGCTCTCGGCCGACAATCTGAACAAGGCCGACGTCGCCGCCAACCAGGCGCGCACCTGGTTCGACACGCAGCAGGTCGACATGATCATCGACCTGGGGAACTCCGCCACTGCCCTGTCGGCCGCGCAGATCGCGGCGCAGAAGAACAAGATCGCGATCGCGACCTCGCCCGGAACGACGCGTCTGACCAACGAGAACTGTGGCCCGAACACGATCCACTACGCATACGACACATACGCGCTGGCCAACGGCATCGTCAAGAGGTTGGTGAAGGACGGCCACGACACCTGGTATTTCCTGACCATCGACTTTGCCGGCGGCCATTCCATCGAGAAGGACGCCTCGGACATGGTCAAGGCGGGAGGCGGAAAGGTTCTGGGCGCGGCCCGCCATCCGATCGAAACCAGCGACTACTCGTCCTACATCCTGCAGGCGCAGGCTTCCAGGTCCAAGGTCGTCGGCTTCGCCACGGCGGGGCAGTCCGCGATCAACGCCATCAAGACCGGGGGCGAGTTCGGCCTGGGCAAGTCGCAATTGCTGGCGGGCCTGTACGTGTTCATCAGCGACGTGCACAGCCTGGGGCTGAAGACCGCGCAGAACATGTACGTGACGACCGGCTTCTACTGGGACATGAACGACGACACGCGCAATTGGTCGAGGCGCTACTTCGAAAAGATGAAGCGCATGCCGACCATGATCCAGGCCGCGAACTACTCCGCCGTGACGCATTACCTCAAGGCGATTCAAGCCGCTGGCACCGACGAAACGGCCACGGTCATGAAGAAGATGAAGGAAACGCCGATCAACGACTTCTTTGCGAAGAACGGCAAGATCCGCGAGGATGGGCGGATGGTCCACGACATGTACCTCGCGCAGGTGAAGAAGCCGGCCGACTCGAAATATCCCTGGGACTACTACAGCATCAAGGCCGTGATCCCCGGCGAACAGGCCTTCCAGCCGCTCGCCAAGGGCAACTGCGCGCGGCTGAAATAGCGGCGTGTCCCGTTGACGGCCAGGGGCCGGCTACATCTTCGACGGCAGCCAGGTGGCGATCTGCGGGAAGTACCAGAGCAGCAGCGCCATCACGCACATCAGCAGGAAGAAGGGCAGGGTCACCTTCGCGATCCAGGTGATTTCCTTGCCGGTCATGCCCTGCAGCACGAACAGGTTGAAGCCCACCGGCGGCGTGATCTGCGCCATCTCCACCACGATCACGATGAAGATGCCGAACCAGATCAGGTCGATGCCGGCGGCCTGCACCGTCGGCAGGACCACGCCCATGGTCAGCACCACCATCGAGATGCCGTCCAGGAAGCAGCCCAGGATGATGTAGAAGATCGCCAGCGCCACCATCAGCAGGAACGGGCTCAGGCCCAGCGAGCCGACGTATTGCGCCAGGTGCCGCGGCAGGCCGATGTAGCCCATGGACAGCGTGAGGAAGGCGGCGCCGGCCAGGATCAGCGCGATCATGCAGTACAGGCGCGTCGCGCCCATGAGCGAGTCGCGGAAGGTCTGCCACGTGAGCGAACGCTGCGCCGCCGACAGCAGCAACGAGCCGACCACGCCCACGGCCGCGGCTTCGGTGGCCGTCGCGATGCCGGAGTAGATCGACCCCAGCACGGCGGCGATCAGCACCACCACCGGGATCAGGTGCCGCGACTCGTGCACCTTCTCACCGAAGCTCATGACGAAGTCGGGCCTGGGAATGCGGCCGGGGTTCAGCAGCGCCCAGACCACCAGGTAGCCCGAAAACAGCGAGGCCAGCAGGATGCCGGGGAAGATGCCGGCGACGAACAGCCGCGCGATCGAGACGTCGGCCGACACGCCGTACACGATCATGATGATCGAGGGCGGGATCAGCAGCCCCAGCGTGCCGGCGCCGGCCAGCGATCCGATGGTGATGTCCTCCGGGTAGCCGCGCCGGGCCAGTTCGGGCAGCGTCATCTTGCCGATGGTGGCGCAGGTCGCCGCCGACGAGCCCGACACCGCGGCGAAGATGGTGCAGCCGATCACGTTGGTGTGCAGCAGCCGTCCCGGCAGGCCGTTGACCCACGGCGCCAGGCCGCGGAACATGCTTTCGCTCAGCTTGGTGCGAAACAGGATCTCTCCCATCCAGACGAACAGCGGCAACGCGGTGAGGGTCCAGCTCGAGGCGGAACCCCAGACCGTGATGGCCATCGCATCGCCGGCCGGCCGGGAGGAAAACAGCTGCATGCCGATCCAGGCGACGCCGGCCAGCGTCAGGCCGATCCAGACGCCGCTGCCAAGCAGCGCGAACAGGGCCACGATCAGCAGCGTGGTGATGAGCACTTCATTCATTGTGCAGCGCTTCCTCGGGCTCGATGGTGACGCGGCGGCCGGTCAGCTCCAGCCACCATTCGTCGATGAAGGCGATCAGCAGCACCACCGTGCCGAGCGCCATCGTCAGCTGCGGGATCCACAGGCGGGTGGCGTCGTTGCTGGTGGAAATGTCGTTCAGCACATGCGATTGCCAGGCCAGCCGCACCGAATAGAACGCGAACAGCGCCGCCAGCAGCACGGCTGCCGTCAGCGCCCACAGCTCCAGTGCGTGCCTGGCCTTGCCCTGCAGGCGTCCCAGCAGCAGCGTCACGCGGATGTGTTCGTTGTGCTTGAGCGTGTGCGCCAGCGCCAGGAAGCCGGCCGCGGCCATGCTGTAACCGGCGTAGGCATCCGTGCCCGGAACGTGAAATCCGAGCTGGCGGCTCACGATGGACAGCAGCACCATCACCAGCACGCCGATCATCGCCAGCGCTGCCAGCCACGCGGCGCCGTCGTACAGCAGGTCCAGGGTTCTTCTCATGCAAAAAATCCCGCGCGCGCCGGTGGCACGCTGCGGGATTCCTCCGGTCGTGGGTTACTTGTTGTAGGCGTCGGCCAGGGCCTTGCCTTCGGGTCCGGCCTTGTCCAGCCATTCCTTGAGCATCACGTCGCCGACCTTCTTCATGTCGGCCTTCAGTTGGGCCGACGGTGCGACGATGTTCATGCCGTTTTGCTTGAGCAGGTTCTGGGTGCGGGTGTTCTCGGCCTGCGAGGCGGCCCAGCCGCGGGTCTCGGCGGCGGCGCCGGCTTTCACCAGCGCGTCCTGGGTGGGCTTGTCCAGCGCGTTGAAGGCCGCGCGGTTCACCAGCACGGCGTTCTTCGGCAGCCAGGCCTGCGTGTCATACCAGTTCTTGATGTGCTCGTAGGTCTTGGAGTCGTAACCGGTGGAGCCGGACGACATGTACGAGTCGATCACGCCGGTGGCCATGGCCTGCGACAGTTCGGCCGCCTGGATCGTGACCGGCTGGGCGCCGACCAGTTCGGCGATCCGGGCGGTGGCCGGACTGTAGGCGCGCCACTTCAGGCCCTTCATGTCGGCGGCGGAGTTGATCGGCTTCTTGGAATAGATGCCCTGCGGTGGCCAGGCCACCGAATACAGCAGGAACATGCCCTGTTCGGCCAGCTTCTTGTCCAGCAGCGGCTTCTGGGCCTTGTACAGCTTCATCGCGCTGTCATAGCTGTCGGCCAGGAACGGCAGGCCATCGGCGCCGAAGATCTGCCACTCGTTCTGGAAGTTCACCAGCAGGACCTCGCCGATCTGGGCCTGTCCCTGCTGCACCGCGCGCTTGATCTGGTCCGCCTTGAACAGCGACGCGTTGGCGTGCACCTGGATCTTGAGCTTGCCGCCGGTGGCCTGGTCGACGTCCTTGGCGAACTGCTCCAGGTTGATAGTGTGGAAATTGGAGGCCGCGTAGGCCGCGGGCAGGTCCCACTTGGTCTGGGCGAAGGCGCTGCCGCCCAGGGTCAGGGCAGCGGCGAGCAGGGCGTGGCTGAATTTCATGGTCGCTCCGGGATGATCGGTGAGGGATGAAAGGATAAGTGCAAGGATCGAGCCAGCGCCTTGGGTGTTTCCCCCGGTGCGGCCGGCGCGGGTAGGATCGCTTCATGAACATTCCTGCCCCGAAAACCGCGCAGCGCTGGCAATTCTGGATCGACCGCGGCGGCACATTTACCGACGTCGTGGGACGGCGCCCGGACGGCTCGCTGGCCACCCACAAGCTGCTCTCCGACAACCCTGAGCAGTACCGCGACGCCGCGGTCGCCGGCATCCGCCACCTGCTCGGACTGCAGGCCGGCGAAGCGGTGACGCCGGCGCTGGTGGAGTCGGTCAAGATGGGAACGACCGTCGCCACCAACGCGCTGCTGGAGCGCAAGGGCGAGCCGACCCTGCTGGTGACGACCCAGGGCTTTCGCGATGCGCTGCGGATCGCCTACCAGAACCGGCCGCGCCTGTTCGACCGCCACATCGTGCTGCCGGAGCTGCTGTACAGCGAAGTGATCGAGGCGCAGGAGCGGGTCGGCGCCCAGGGGGAGCTGCTGCAACCGCTGGACCAGGCACGCCTGCGGTCGGAACTGCAGGCAGCGCACGGCCGCGGCCTGCGCAGCGTGGCTGTCGTGTTCATGCACGGCTACCGCTTCACCGAACACGAGCAGGCGGCGGCGCGGCTTGCGCGAGAGGTCGGGTTCACCCAGGTGAGCACCTCGCACGAGACCAGCCCGATGATGAAGTTCGTCAGCCGCGGCGACACCACCGTGGTCGATGCCTACCTGTCGCCGATCCTGCGCCGCTACGTCGACCAGGTGGCCGGCGAGATGCCGGGCGTGCAGCTGTTCTTCATGCAATCCTCCGGTGGCCTCACAGACGCCCACGCCTTCCAGGGCAAGGACGCGATTCTCTCCGGCCCCGCCGGCGGCATCGTCGGCATGGCCCGGACTGCGGCCCTGGGCGGCCACGACAAGGTGATCGGCTTCGACATGGGCGGCACCTCCACCGATGTGTCGCACTTCGCCGGCCAGTTCGAGCGCGAGTTCGAGACCCAGGTGGCCGGCGTGCGGATGCGCGCACCGATGATGAGCATCCACACCGTCGCCGCCGGCGGCGGCTCGATCCTGGGCTTCGACGGCGCGCGCTTCCGGGTCGGGCCGCAAAGCGCCGGCGCCAATCCCGGCCCGGCCAGTTACCGCCGCGGCGGGCCGCTGGCGGTGACCGATGCCAATCTGATGGTCGGCAAGATCCAGCCGCGCTACTTCCCGAAAGTGTTCGGCGCCCAGGGCGACGAGGCGCTGAGCCTGGCCGACGCGCAGGCGAAGTTCGATGCGCTGGCGCAGCAGACCGGCCGCGCCACCGAGGTGATCGCCGAGGGCTTCATCAACATCGCGGTGCAGCAGATGGCCAATGCCATCAAGAAGATCTCGGTGGCGCGCGGCTACGACGTCACCCGCTACACGCTGCAGTGCTTCGGCGGCGCCGGCGGCCAGCACGCCTGCCTGGTGGCCGACGCGCTGGGCATGAGCCGGGTGTTCGTCCATCCGCTGGCCGGCGTGCTCAGCGCGTATGGCATGGGCCTGGCGGACCAGAACGTGATCCGGGAACAGGCGGTCGAATTGCCGCTCGCAGCCGATGCGCTGCCCGAGGTGGCGCGGCGGCTCGACGCGCTGGCCGCGGCGGCCCAGGCGGAACTGGGCCGGCAGCAGGTCAACACCGGCACGGTCACCGTGCAGCGGCGCGTCCACGTCCGCTACCAGGGCAGCGACTCGGCCCTGGTGGTTCCGTTCGGGGACCTGGCCACCATCACGTCCGGCTTCGAGGCGGCGTACCGCCAGCGCTTCTCCTTCCTGATGCAGAACAAGGCCCTGGTGGTGGAAGCGGTGTCGGTCGAGGCGGTGATCGCCGGCGACGCGCCGCACGAGCCGAGCCAAGCGCTGCATCCGGTGCGCGAGGTGCCGCGGCGCGAGACGGTCCGCATGTACTCGGGCGCGCAATGGCACGAGGCGGCGCTGGTGGTGCGCGAAGACCTGCGCGCCGGTGACGTCATCGCCGGGCCGGCGATCATCGCCGAGAAGAACGCCACCACCGTGGTCGAGCCGGGCTGGGAGGCGAAGCTGACTGCGCTGGACCACCTGGTGCTGGACCGGCGCACGCCGCGCAGCATCACCTTCGCCGCTGGCACCCAGGTCGATCCGGTGCTGCTGGAGGTCTTCAACAACCTGTTCATGAACATCGCCGAGCAGATGGGGCTGCAGCTGCAGAACACCGCCTACTCGGTCAACATCAAGGAGCGGCTGGACTTTTCGTGCGCGCTGTTCGACGCGCACGGCAACCTGATCGCCAATGCGCCGCACATGCCGGTGCACCTGGGCTCGATGGGCGAGAGCATCAAGACCGTCATCCGGGAGAACGCCGGCAGGATGGCGCCGGGCGATGTCTACGTGCTGAACGATCCGTACCACGGCGGCACCCACCTGCCCGACGTGACGGTGATCACGCCGGTGTACCTGCACGATGAGGCGCAGCCGCTGTTCTACGTGGGATCCAGAGGCCACCACGCCGACATCGGCGGCACGTCGCCCGGCTCGATGCCGCCGTTCTCGACCCGGATCGAGGAGGAGGGCGTGCAGATCGACAACGTCAAGCTGGTCGACCGCGGCACGCTGCGCGAGGCGGCGATGCTCGATCTGCTGCGCAGCGGCCAGTACCCCAGCCGCAATCCCGAGCAGAACATGGCCGACCTGAAGGCGCAGATCGCGGCCAACGAAAAGGGCGTGCAGGAACTGCGCCGGATGGTGGAGCAGTTCGGGCTCGACGTGGTGCAGGCCTACATGGGCCACGTGCAGGACAACGCCGAGGAATCGGTGCGGCGCGTCATCACCCGCCTGAAGGACGGCAGCTTCACGCTGCCGCTGGACAACGGTGCGCAGATCCAGGTCGCGATCCGGGTCGATGCCAAGCAGCGCAGCGCCGAGATCGACTTCACCGGCACCTCGCCGCAGCAGGTCAACAACTTCAATGCGCCGACTGCGGTCTGCATGGCGGCGGTGCTGTATGTGTTCCGCACGCTGGTCGACGACGACATCCCGCTGAACGCCGGCTGCCTCAAGCCGCTGAAGGTGATCATTCCCGAAGGCTCGATGCTCAACCCGAACCCGCCGGCATCGGTGGTGGCGGGCAACGTGGAGACGTCGTCCTGCATCACCAACGCGCTGTTCGGCGCGCTCGGCGTGATGGCCTCGAGCCAGTGCACGATGAACAACTTCACCTTCGGCAACGCGCGGCACCAGTACTACGAGACCATCTCGGGCGGCAGCGGCGCGGGCGCCGTGATCGACGCCGACGGCCGCGTCGTCGGCGGCTTCGACGGCACCAGCGTGGTCCAGACCCACATGACCAACTCGCGCCTGACCGACCCCGAGGTGCTGGAGTTCCGCTTCCCGGTGCGGCTGGAGAGCTACCAGATCCGCGCCGGCTCGGGCGGCAACGGGCGCTGGAAGGGCGGCAACGGCGGTGTGCGCCGGGTGCGCTTCCTGGAGGCCATGACGGCCAGCATCCTGTCCAACGGCCGCAAGCACGGCGCCTTCGGCATGGCCGGCGGCGAGCCGGGCCAGGTGGGCGTCAACCGGGTGGTGCGCGCCGACGGCAGCGTCGAGGCGCTGGACCACATCGGGCAGGCGCAGATGCAGCCCGGCGACATCTTCGAGATCCACACGCCGGGCGGCGGCGGCTACGGCAAGGCGTGAGCGGCATGGACAGCAGCTTGGTCGACAGCTACCGCTACCTCGCCCGCTACAACCGCTGGTTCAACCAGCGCTTGTACGACGCCTGCGAGCAGTTGGACGATGGGGAGCGCAAGCGCGATCGCGGCGCCTTCTTCGGCTCGATCCACGGCACGCTGAACCACCTGCTGTGGGGCGACCGGCTCTGGCTGGCGCGCTTCGCTGCGCAGGAGGGGGCGCAGGCCGGCGCGTTCGGCGGCGGCCTGCTGGACCTGCCGCCGGGCGCCGTGCACGAGACGGTGCTTTACGAGGATTGGCCGGCGCTGCGGGCCCAGCGCCAGCAGCTCGATGCGGCGATCGAGTCCTGGCTGGCGGCGATGCCGGCCGACTTTCCCCTGCGGACCATGCGCTACAGCAACACCCGGGGCGTGCAACGCGAGCACCCGATGTGGATGGCGCTCACCCACTTCTTCAACCACCAGACCCACCACCGCGGCCAGGTCACGACGCTGCTGGCGCAGGCCGGGATCGACCCCGGCCCCACCGACCTGATCGCGCTGCCCGCGGCCTGAAGCGGGCAAGAAAAAACCCGCCGCAGCGGGTTTCTTCCTGAAGGGGACGGGGCCTTACTTCTTCGCGGCGCTGGCAGCGGGCTTCGCGGCTTCGGCCTTGGCATCCGCCTTGGCGACAGCCTTGTCGGCCTTCGCGTCGGCCTTGGCCTCCTTCTTGTCCGCCTTGGCATCCGCCTTGGCTTCCTTGCTGTCGGCCTTGGCCGTGGCCTTTTCGGACTTGGCATCCGCCTTCGCGACCGCCTTGTCGGCCTTGGCATCGGCCTTGGCTTCCTTCTTGTCCGCCTTGGCCTCGGCCTTGGCGTCCTTCTTTTCTTCCTTGGCCGCGGCCTTGGTGTCCTTGGCGGTCATCTTGTAGGCGGCGCCGTTGACGGTCAGGCCTTCGGCCGACAGCTTGGCGGCACGGGCGTCGCCCACGCCCTTGATGCGCTCGATGAAGTCCTCCCAGTTCTTGAAGTCGCCCTTCTTGCGCTCCGACGTGATCATCTTCGAGGTGACGGGGCCGATGCCCTTGACGGCGTCGAGCTGGGCTTCGGTGGCCTTGTTCACGTCGACGGCGGCCATCGCGAGGGTGGCGTACAGCATGACCAGGATGGCCAGGATCTTCTTCAGCATGGAAATCTCCTTGGGTGGGGGCCGGCGCGGTGTACGCCGGGCCTGTGTGTAACGGCGGGCCGGCGCAGCCGGTTGACCGCCTATCCCCTAGCTGAGGGATGCCATGTAGCTGGCGACGCCGGTCTGGACGTCGGCGAACGCGTGGCCGCAGCCGGCCGCCCGCAGCGCCGTGAGGTCGGCCTGGGTGTAGCTCTGGTACTTGCCGCGCAGGGCGTCGGGAAACGGGATGTACTCGATCAGCCCCTGGGCGGCGGCGCCCGCGGCGTCCAGCGCCGGCTGGCCGGGGCGCAGGGCGTTGACCACCGCCGTCGCCACGTCGTTGAACGGTTGGGCCCGGCCGGTGCCGAGGTTGAAGATGCCGGACTGCTGCGGATGGTCGAGGAACCACAGGTTCACGGCCACCACGTCGTCGACGAAGACGAAATCGCGCTTCTGCTCGCCGGGGCCGTAGCCGCCGTATTCGCCGAACAGCCTGACCTTGCCGTCGGCGCGGAACTGGTTGAACTCGTGGAAGGCGACGCTCGCCATCCGGCCCTTGTGCTGCTCGCGCGGCCCGTAGACGTTGAAGTAGCGAAAGCCCACCACCTGGTTGGCCGCGGCCTCGAACCGGGCGCCGAGCTCGCGCCGCATCTTCTGGTCGAACAGCAGCTTGGAATAGCCGTAGACGTTCAGCGGCCGCTCGAATTCGGGCGTCTCGCGGAAGGTGTCCGAGCCGCCATAGGTCGCGGCCGACGACGCGTACAGCAGCCGCGTGCGCAGGCGCTGGCAGGCCGCGAACAGCTCGCACGACAGCGTGTAGTTGTTCGCCATCATGTACTTGCCGTCGGTCTCCATCGTGTCGCTGCAGGCGCCCTCGTGGAACACCGCCTCCACCTTGCCGAATCCGGCTTCGGCAAAGCGGCCGTAGAACACGCTGGCGTCCACGTAATCGGCGATCTTCAGGTCGGCCAGGTTGCGGAACTTGTCGCCCTGGGTCAGGTCGTCGACGGCGATGATGTCGTCGATGCCGCGCGCGTTCAGTCCCTTGACGATGTTGCTGCCGATGAAACCCGCAGCGCCCGTTACAACAATGCGTGTCATGAAAACAGTTCCTCGTACGAGACAGTGGCGGTGCCGAACTTGCCGACCACGAGGCCGCCGGCCTTGTTGGCGAGCGGCATGGCGTGGCGCAGGTCCATGCCGGCCGCGACCAGGGCCGCCAGCGTGGCGATGACGGTGTCGCCGGCGCCGGTGACGTCGAACACCTCGCGCGCCTGCGCTTCCACGTGCAGCGCGCCCTGGTCGTCGAACAGCGTCATGCCGTCCTCGCCCAGCGTCACCAGCAGGGCGCCGAGATTCAGTTCCTGGCGCAACCGCTGCGCCTTGGCGGCCAGTTCGTCGCTGTCGCGCCAGTTGCCCACCACCTGCTGCAGCTCGGCGCGGTTCGGCGTGATCACCGAGGCGCCGGCGTAGCGCGAGTAGTCGCTGCCCTTGGGGTCGACCAGCACCGGTCGACCGGTGGCGCGGGCGATGGCGATCATCTCCAGGATGTGCATCAGCCCCCCTTTGCCGTAATCCGAGAACAGGATCGCCCCGTGCTGCGGCGCCAGCAGCGCGAAGGCCTGGGTCTGCGAGGCCAGCGCCTCGTGTTCCGGCTCGCTCTCGAAGTCCATCCGCAGCAGCTGCTGGTGCCGGCCGATCACGCGCAGCTTCACCGTGGTGCGCAGCGCAGGGTCGCGTGTCAGGTGGGTGGCGATGCCGGTCTGCAGCAGCATGTCCTGCAGCTTCCGGCCTGCCTCGTCGTCGCCGACCACGCCCAGGAAGCTGGCCTTGGCGCCGAGCGTGACCACGTTGTAGGCCACGTTGGCGGCGGCGCCGATGCGCTCTTCTTCCCGCGTGACCCTCACCACCGGCACCGGCGCCTCGGGCGAGATCCGGTCGACGGCGCCGTGCCAGTAGCGGTCCAGCATGGCGTCGCCGACCACCAGGACGCTGGCCTGGGCCAGTTGCTGCTTGCTGATCGTGACGTTCATAGTTCCTCGACCCGTCTTGCGGGATAGCTGTCCCAGGCCTGGCAGCCCGGGCATTGCCAGAAGTGCTGCTTGGCCTCGAAGCCGCAGGCTGCGCACCGGTAGCGGGTAAGCGGCTTCACCGCGTGCTCCAGCGCGCGCTGCACCTGGGGATGGAACTGCTCGTGCTCGAGCTTTTCGTCCGCCAGCCAGCGGGTGGCCGCGACCAGCGACGGTTCGCGGTCCAGGTGCTGCACGTACCAGCCGCGGGCGGCCGCCCGGTCCGGATCGAGGGCGACGATGCCTTCCAGCACGTCGATCGACGGCGCCAGCTCGTAGCTGGACTTGAGGGTTTCCAGCGCCTCTTCCTGCAGGCCGCAGGCCATGGCGGTCTGGGCCAGCGGGCCGGCGATCAGCGCAATGGCCGCCGGCGCCGATTGCGCCAGCCGCGCGAGGGTCTGGTAGGCGGTGGCCACCTCGCCGGCGCGCCACTGCAGCGCCGCCAGCTCCATGCCGGGCCGGGCCGCCTCGGGCGCCAGCTTCATCGCATCGCGCAGCAGCCGCTCGGCCCTGTCGGTGGGGGCATCGACGGCCTGCTCGCACAGGTAGTGCGCCAGCCGGGCGCTGAAGTTGCCGTGGCCCGCGGCCTGGAGTTTGGCGGCCGTGGCGCCGGCCTGGACCCAGTCGCGCGAGCGCTCGTAGATCGACAGCAGGGCCAGCAGCGCCTGCTCCTCGAAGGCGCTGCCTTCGAGCTTGCGCAGCGCTTCCTCGGCCCGGTCCAGCAGGCCGGCCTTGAGGTAGTCCAGCGCCAGGGCATGCTGGGCCCGCTGCCGGTCGGCGCGCCGCAGGTCGCCGCGCGACAGCAGGTGTTCGTGCACTCGCACCGCGCGCTCGTATTCGCCGCGGCGGCGAAACAGGTTGCCCAGCGCGAAGTGCAGCTCGGAGGTGTCGGGGTCGTTCTGGACGGCTTCGATGAAGGCGTCGATGGCCTGGTCCTGCTGCTCGTTGAGCAGGAAGTTCAGGCCGCGGAAATAGGCCTTGGGCGCCTGCCGGTTCTCGACCCGCAGCTGCCGCAGGTCGAAGCGCGACGCCGCCCAGCCCAGCACGAAGGCGATCGGCAGACCCCAGAGCACCCAGCTGAGATCAAAGTCCATGGTGCATCGTGGCGCCCGGCGTTTCGGCCGGAGTGCCCGGCGCCGCCTGGGCGCGATGCGCGGCGACCCGGTGCTTCCACCAGCGCGGCACCATGCCGAGCGCGCCGATGCCCAGGCCGAGCGCGAACGCGGCCAGCACCACCAGCACCAGCGGCGCCCGCCACTGGGTGCCGAAGAAGAAGTGCACCGTGGCGTCCTGCTGGTTGTTCAGCGCGAAAGCGAACAGGGTAAAAAAAATGGCTGCCTTGAGCAGCCACAGGAAGTATTTCATCGAGCTCCTCGAACAGCGAATTCTAGGGGCTGCCGCCGGCGCCTAGCTGCCGGCCTCGATTTCGGCCGTGCGTTTGTCCACCGCCTCGCGCAGGGCCTTGCCCGGCTTGAAGTGGGGAACGCGCTTTTCCGGGATCTGCACGCTCTCGCCGGAGCGCGGGTTGCGCCCCATGCGCGGCGGCCTGCGATTGATCGAGAAGCTGCCGAAGCCGCGGATCTCGATCCGGTGCCCGCGCACCAGCGCGTCGCCCATCGCATCAAGAATGGTCTTGACTGCGTATTCGGCGTCGCGGTGCGTGAGCTGGCCAAAGCGGGCTGCCAGTTCTTCGACGAGGTCGCTGCGGGTCATGGGTCTTCGGGGTTGTCATCCCGGGCTTGACCCGGGATCCACGCCAGAGCATGGATGCCGGATCAGGTCCGGCATGACAGTCCTTCTTACTTTTCCGAGTTGTCCAGCTTGGCGCGCAGCAATGCGCCCAGGCTGGTGGTGCCGGCGTTCTCGCGCGAGGACTGCTGGCTCAGGTTGGCCATCTGGCCCTGTTCGTCGGCCATGTCCTTGGCCTTGACGGACAGCTGGATGTTGCGGGTCTTGCGATCCACGTTCACCACGACAGCCGAGACTTCGTCGCCTTCCTTGAGCACGTTGCGGGCATCTTCCACGCGGTCGCGGGAGATTTCCGAAGCACGCAGGTAGCCGATGATGTCTTCGCCCAGGTCGATCTCGGCGCCCTTGGCGTCGACGGTCTTGACCTTGCCCGACACGATCGCGCCCTTGTCATGGATGGACACGAAGGTGGCGAACGGGTCGCCGTCGAGCTGCTTGATGCCCAGGGAGATGCGCTCGCGGTCCACGTCGACGGCCAGGACGATGGCGTCCACTTCCTGGCCCTTCTTGTAGTTGCGCACGGCGGCTTCGCCCGGCTCGTTCCAGGACAGGTCCGACAGGTGCACCAGGCCGTCGATGCCGGCGGCCAGGCCGACGAACACGCCGAAGTCGGTGATCGACTTGATCGGGCCCTTGACGCGGTCGCCGCGCTTGGTGTTCTGCGCGAATTCCTGCCACGGGTTGGCCTTGCACTGCTTCATGCCCAGGCTGATGCGGCGCTTGTCTTCGTCGATCTCGAGGACCATGACTTCGACCTCGTCACCCAGGGCGACGATCTTGCTCGGGGCGACGTTCTTGTTGGTCCAGTCCATTTCGGAGACGTGCACCAGGCCTTCGATGCCGGGTTCGAGTTCCACGAACGCGCCGTAGTCGGCGATGTTGGTGATCTTGCCGAACATGCGCGTGCCCTGCGGGTAGCGGCGGTTGACGCCCATCCACGGGTCGTCGCCCATCTGCTTGAGACCCAGCGAGACCCGGTTCTTCTCGGTGTCGAACTTGAGGATCTTGGCGGTGATTTCCTGGCCGGCTTGCACCACTTCGCTCGGATGGCGCACACGGCGCCAGGCCATGTCGGTGATGTGCAGCAGGCCGTCGATGCCGCCGAGGTCAACGAACGCACCGTATTCGGTGATGTTCTTGACGACGCCGCGCACAACGGAGCCTTCCTTCAGGGTTTCCATCAGCTTGGCGCGCTCTTCGCCCATGGACGCTTCGACCACGGCGCGGCGGCTCAGCACCACGTTGTTGCGCTTGCGGTCCAGCTTGATGACCTTGAACTCCATCGTCTTGTTTTCGTACGGCGTCAGGTCCTTGATCGGACGCGTGTCGATCAGCGAACCCGGCAGGAAGGCGCGGATGCCGTTGACCAGCACCGTCAGGCCGCCCTTGACCTTGCCGCTGGTGGTGCCGGTGACGAATTCGCCGGATTCCAGGGCCTTCTCGAGGCTCATCCACGAGGCGAGGCGCTTGGCCTTGTCGCGCGACAGGATGGTGTCGCCATAACCGTTTTCGATGGCGTCGATGGCCACCGACACGAAGTCGCCGACCTGGACTTCGATCTCGCCCTTGTCGTTCTTGAATTCGTCGATCGGCACGTAGGCTTCGGACTTGAGGCCGGCATTGACGACCACGAAGCTGTGTTCGATGCGGACCACCTCGGAGGTGATCACTTCGCCGGTGCGCATTTCGGAGCGCTGCAGCGATTCCTCGAACATCGAGGCAAAGGATTCCATGGATTCAGACATTGATTTCTTCCTTGCGCGTCAACAGGTTTCCATCCGCGGAATTGCGAATGTTTCTAGGACTGAGACGGCGTTTGTTGCGGCCTGGGACCGCGGGTTAAGTTGTCGAACCACATTGCCTGGGCGCTGACGCGCGAGAAGGGCAAGGTGGACCCGGTTTGCAAAACGCCTTCAGGCCGTGCCGAAAGGCTGTTTCGCTTCCCACCACCGGAGCACCTGGTCCACCGATTCTTCAATCGAGAGGCTCGAGTTATCCAGCAGGAGGGAATCCGCGGCGGGCTTCAGGGGCGCCACGGGCCGGGACGAATCCCTGGCATCGCGCGCTTCCAAATCCTGCCGAAGAGCGTCGATTGTAGCGGGAATTCCCTTTGAAATCAATTGCTTATGGCGTCTTTCGGCACGCTGCGCGGCGCTCGCCGTGAGGTACACCTTGACCGGGGCGTCGGGGAAGATCACCGTGCCCATGTCGCGGCCGTCAGCCACCAGGCCGGGCAGTTCCCGGAAGCCATGCTGCAGGGCCAGCAGGGCCCGGCGCACCGCCGGCAGGGCGGACACCCTGGAGGCGTTCATGCCCGCCTCCTCGGTCCGGATCGCTTCGGTGACGTCGGCGCCCCCCAGCAGCACCTGGCCCTGGACGAACCGCACCGGCAGGGTCTGGGCCAGCGCGGCGATGGCGGCTTCATGCTCCGGCGTGAGGGCCAGCCCGGCGCGGATCGCCGCCAGCGCGGTCACCCGGTACAGCGCGCCCGAGTCCAGGTAGTGGTAGCCCAGCCGATGCGCCACCTCGGACGCCAGCGTCCCCTTGCCGGAGGCGGTCGGGCCGTCGACGCAGAGCACCGGAATGTTGGCGATGGGGGTCTCGGTCACGTTGAACAGCGCCTCGAAGTAGTCGGGAAAGGTCTTCGCCACGCACTTGGGGTCGAGGATCCGGATCGGCAAGCCGGCCGGATTGAAGGTGGCCAGCGAAAAACACATGGCGATGCGATGGTCGTCGTAGGTGTGGATCGCAGCAGCTTCCCAAACCGCGGGTGGCGTGATTCGCAGGAAATCCGGGCCTTCCTCGACGGTCGCGCCGAGCTTGGACAGCTCGGCGGCCATGGCAGCGAGCCGGTCGGTCTCCTTGACCCGCCAGCTGGCGATGTTGCGCAGGGTGGTGGTGCCCTGCGCGTAGAGCGCCATCACGGCCAGGGTCATCGCCGCGTCGGGGATGTGGTTGCAGTCCAGGTCGATCGCCCGCAGCGGCCAGGCGCCGCGCGAAACCGACAGGCCGTTGGCTTCGCCATCGATGCTGGCCCCCATCAGCCGGGCCGCCTCGACGAAACGGATGTCGCCCTGGATCGAGTCCAGCCCGACGCCCTGGATGCGCAGCGGCGCAGCCGCGGTGGCAGCGAGCGCGCCGAGCGCGATGAAGTAGCTGGCCGACGAAGCGTCCGCCTCCACGTGGATCTGCCCCGGCGAACGGTAGCTGCTGCCGGCGGGGATGGTGAAGCGCGACCAGCCGTCGCGCCGGACCGCGATGCCGAAGCGTTCCAGCAGCTTCAGCGTGATCTCGATGTAGGGCTTGGAGATCAGCTCGCCGACCACTTCGATCACCACATCGTGGGTGGCGACCAGCGGTAGTGCCATCAGCAGCGCCGTCAGGAACTGGCTGGAGACGTCGCCGCGCACCGGGATCGGCGCGTCCAGCTGGAGGCGGGGCCGGCCGATGCGCAGCGGCGGGTAACCCTCGGTGCCGAGGTAATCGATGGCGCAACCCAGCAGGCGCAGCGCGTCCACCAGGTCGCCGATCGGCCGCTCGTGCATCCGGGCCACGCCGCTGAGCTCGAAATCGCCGCCGATCACGGCCAGGGCCGCCGTCAGCGGTCGCATCGCCGTGCCGGCGTTGCCAAGGAACAGCCGCGCCGGCCCGGCGGGCGGCTGGCCACCCAGGCCCGTGATCTCGAGCGCCGCGCCGTTGTGCCGGATGCCGCAGCCCAGGGCGCGCAGGGCGTCGAGCATCACCCGGGTGTCGTCGGAGTCGAGCAGGTCGTGCACGACGGTGGTCCCGGCGCTGAGCGCCGCCAGCAGCAGGACGCGGTTGGAGATGCTCTTGGAGCCCGGCAGGGTGACTGTGCCCCCGGCGCTGGCCAGCGGCGGAATGTCCAGGAAAGCCGTGGAAAACATCAGGACCCTGGAGCGGAACTCATTTTTTCGGGAAGCCCATGCGCCAGGCGGCACGCGCGCGGCTGGCGCCGGCAATCGATTCCTCCAGCGCCTCGCCGTTGTTGTTGCTGATCATCAGCTCCATCGCCTGCAGGGCCCGCTGGAACTGGCTGGACTGCTCGAGCAGTTCCTGCTTGTTGGCCAGCAGCACGTCGCGCCACATCTTGGGGTCGCTGGCCGCGATGCGGGTGAAGTCGCGGAACCCGGGGCCCGCCAGCGACAGCATTTCCTTGCCGTTGTGCTGGCCGGTGATGCCGTTCATCAGGGCGAACGCGATCAGGTGCGGCAGGTGACTCACGGCGGCGAACGCCGCGTCGTGGGCGTCGGGCGACATCTGCACGACGTTGCAGTGCAGCGCCTCCCAGACCTCGGTGGCCCGCTTGAGCTGGGCGATCTGGGTGCGCTCGATCGGCGTCAGGATGACGGTCTTGCCGGTATAGAGGTCCGCGTCCGCGTGCTCGACCCCCGACACTTCCTTGCCGGTGATGGGGTGGCAGGGCACGAACGAGCCGATGTGGTCGCGCAGCACGCGGCGGCCGGCGTCGACCACGTCGCGCTTGGTCGACCCCACGTCCATGATCAGCATGTTGCCGTTCACGAGATGGCGGATCGCCTTGAGCGTGGCCTCGGTGGCGGCGACCGGCACCGCCAGCAGCACGATGTCGGCGCCGGAGACGGCCAGCAGCGCCGATGGCGCCTCGACGTCGATCACACCCATCTGGCGCGCCCGCTCGGTGGTGGAGGGCGATTTGCTGTAGCCGACCACGCGCTTGACCAGGCCGGCCCGCTTCAGCGCGAGTGCGAAGGATCCGCCCATCAGGCCGCAGCCGATCAGACCGAGTTGTTCAAACATCATTCACCCACGGGATAGGTGCCCAGCACCTTGTAAAAAGCGCACAGCGCCTGCAGGTCCTTCAGGGCCGCCGCCACATGGGGCTGGGACGGGTGGCCCTGCAGGTCGATGTAGAAATAGTATTCCCACTGCCCCGAGCGGGCCGGCCGCGATTCGAACCGCGTCATCGACACGCCGTGCTGCTTGAGCGGCACCAGGATGTCGTGCACGGCGCCCGGCCGGTTCGGCACGGACACGATGAGGCTGACGCAGTCGCGCCCGGAGGCCTGCGGCGCCTGCAGCGTCTGCGGCAGGCAGATCACGGCGAAGCGGGTGCGGTTGAAGGCGTCGTCCTGGATCGCGTGGGCGGCCACGTGCAGGCCGAATTCGCTGGCGGCCCGCTCGCTGGCGATGCCGGCCCAGGCCGGATTGGTCGCAGCCAGGCGCGCGCCCTCGGCATTGCTGGAGACGGCGCGCCGCTCGGCGCCGGGCAGGTGCTTGGTGAGCCAGCCCTGGCACTGGGCCAGCGCTTGCGGATGCGCCAGCACCACTTCGATCCCCTCCAGCGAGTTCGACAGCCGCAGCAGGTGGTGCCGCACCAGCAAGCTGACTTCCCCCACGATGTGCAGCGGCGACTGCAGCAGCAGGTCCAGCGAGCGGGTGACGACCCCTTCGCTGTTGTTCTCCACCGGCACCACGCCGAAGTCGGCGGTGCCGGCGGTGGCGGCGTGAAAGACCTCGTCGAAGTTGACGCAGGGCACGTGCTCGATGCTGGAGCCGAAGAACTGCACTGCCGCCTGCTCGCTGAACGTGCCTGCCGGGCCGAGGTAGGCGACGCGTTGCGGCGCCTCGAGGGCGCGGCAGGCCGACATGATCTCGCGCCAGATGGTGGCGACGTTCTCGCCTTTCAGCGGTCCCGGATTCGCGGCCTGCAGCGTGTTGATGACCTGGGCTTCGCGCTCGGGCCGGAACACCGGCGAGCCTTCGGCGCGCTTGAGTTCGCCCACTTCGTTGGCAAAGCCGGCGCGGCGATTGAGCAGGGCCAGCAGTTCGCGATCCACCTCGTCGATCGCGTTGCGCAGCTGGCTGAGATTTTTCGTTGTTGTACTCATAAGAAATGCAGGCTCCCGGTCAGCGGGTCTGCACCGCTGGCGGGAGCGTCGCCATCAGGCTTGCCCGGGTTCCTCGGCGCCCGGCTCCGCCGCTTCGGCGTCCACGGGGTTCGCGTCATTTTCCACGATGCGCTGCAGGCCGCTCAACTTGGAACCCTCGTCCAGGCCGATCAGCGTCACGCCCTGCGTAGCCCGGCCGAGTTCGCGGATCTCGCTGACGCGGGTGCGCACCAGGACGCCCTTGTCGGTGATCAGCATGATCTCGTCGTCGGCATGGACCAGCGTCGCGGCGACGACCTTGCCGTTGCGCTCGCTTTGCTGGATCGCGATCATGCCCTTGGTGCCGCGGCCGTGGCGGGTGTATTCGGTGATGCTGGTGCGCTTGCCGTAGCCGTTGGCCGTGGCCGTCAGCACGCTTTGCTGCTCGTCCTCCGCCACCAGCATGGCGATCACGCCCTGGCCGTCGTCGAGCATCATGCCGCGCACCCCGCGCGCATTTCTTCCCATCGGGCGGACGTCGTTCTCGTCGAAGCGCACGGCCTTGCCGCCGTCGGAGAACAGCATCACGTCGTGCTTGCCGTCGGTGAGCGCCGCGCCGATCAGGTAGTCGCCCTCGTCGAGGTCGACGGCGATGATGCCGGCCTTGCGCGGATTGCTGAACTCGTCCAGCGTGGTCTTCTTGACCGTGCCCATGGAGGTGGCCATGAACACGTAATGGTCGGCCGGGAAGCTGCGGAACTCGCCGGTCAGCGGCAGCACCACGTTGATCTTCTCGCCTTCCTGCAGCGGGAACATGTTCACGATCGGCCGGCCGCGGGAGCCGCGCGACCCTGCGGGAACCTCCCACACCTTGAGCCAGTACAGCCGGCCGCGGTTGGAGAAGCACAGGATGTAGTCGTGGGTGTTGGCGATGAACAGCTGGTCGATCCAGTCGTCTTCCTTGGTCGCCGTGGCCTGCTTGCCGCGGCCGCCGCGCTTTTGCGCGCGGTACTCCGACAGCGGCTGGCTCTTGATGTAACCGCTGTGGGACAGCGTCACCACCATGTCGGTCGGCGTGATCAGGTCTTCCGTCGACAGGTCGTACGAACTGTGCTCCACCAGGCTGCGCCGGGCGCCGAGCTTGGTCTGGCCGAACTCCTGCTTGATGGCGGTCAGCTCCTCGCCGATGATGGTCGAGACCCGCTCCGGCTTGGCCAGGATGTCGAGCAGGTCCTCGATTTCGGCCATCACTTCCTTGTACTCCGCGACGATCTTGTCCTGCTCCAGGCCGGTCAGGCGCTGCAGCCGCATCTGCAGGATTTCCTGCGCCTGCGTGTCCGAGAGGCGGTACAGGCCGTCGGCGCCCATGCCGAACTCGCGCTCGAGGCCGTCCGGACGGTAGTCGTCGGCGTTGACCACGCCGCCGTCGGTGCGGGCGCGGGTGAGCATCTCGCGCACCAGCTGGCTGTCCCAGGACCGGCTCATCAGCTCCGCCTTCGCCACCGGGGGGGTCGGTGCGTTGCGGATGATGGAGATGAAGTCGTCGATGTTGGCCAGCGCGATGGCCAGGCCTTCGAGCACGTGGCCGCGCTCACGCGCCTTGCGAAGGGCGAACACGGTGCGGCGCGTGACCACTTCGCGGCGGTGCTGCAGGAACACCGAGATCAGGTCCTTCAGGTTGCACAGGCGCGGCTGGCCGTCGATCAGCGCCACCATGTTGATGCCGAAGGTGTCCTGCAACTGGGTCTGCTTGTACAGGTTGTTCAGCACCACTTCGGGCACTTCGCCGCGCTTCAACTCGATCACCAGCCGCATACCGGACTTGTCGCTCTCGTCCTGGATGTGGCTGATGCCCTCGATCTTCTTCTCGTTGACCAGTTCGGCCATCCGCTCCTGCAGGGTCTTCTTGTTCACCTGGTAGGGCAGCTCGTCGACGATGATCGACTGGCGCTGGCCCTTGTCGATGTCTTCGAAGTGGCACTTGGCGCGCATCACCACCTTGCCGCGGCCGGTGCGGTAGCCTTCCTTGACGCCGTTGATGCCGTAGATGATGCCGGCGGTTGGGAAGTCCGGCGCCGGGATGATCTCCATCAGCTCGTCGATCGTCGCCTCGGGATTGCGCAGCAGGTGCAGGCAGCCGTCGACCACTTCGTTGAGGTTGTGCGGGGGGATGTTGGTGGCCATGCCCACCGCGATGCCGCCGGAGCCGTTGACCAGCAGATTGGGCAGCTTGCTCGGGAGCACCAGCGGCTCGCGCTCGCTGCCGTCGTAGTTGGGGCCGAAGTCGACGGTTTCCTTGTCGATGTCGGCCAGCATCTCGTGCGCGATCTTGGCCAGGCGAATTTCCGTGTACCGCATCGCGGCGGCGTTGTCGCCGTCGACCGAGCCGAAGTTGCCCTGGCCGTCGACCAGCATGTGGCGCATCGAGAAGTCCTGCGCCAGCCGCACGATGGTGTCGTAGACCGACTGGTCGCCGTGCGGGTGGTACTTGCCGATGACGTCGCCGACGATCCGGGCCGACTTCTTGTACGGCCGGTTCCAGTCGTTATTGAGTTCGTGCATCGCGAACAGCACCCGCCGATGCACCGGCTTGAGGCCATCGCGCGCGTCGGGGAGCGCCCGGCCCACGATCACGCTCATCGCGTAATCGAGGTAGCTGCGCCGCATTTCCTCTTCAAGACTGATTGGCAGGGTTTCTTTGGCGAACTGGGTCATGAGGAAGGAGGAGGGGGCGGGCAGGGCGAAGCGACTGATTTTACGTTGCGCCGGGGCTTGTCGCAAAGCAGCAACATAAGCGGCCTATTGAGGTTTTGTCCTACGGGGCCCGACCTTGATAACCGTTGATTGTGTAAGGACGTGTGGCACAATGACTTTGACGTTTTTGGTGATGGTCACCTTAATCGTAGTGTTTACGCAGCGCGGCTGCGGCTTTTTCCCCAAGAGGAGAACCATGAAGAAACTGAACAAAGTGGCGATGCTGTTTGCCTCCGTCGCGCTGGCAACCACGGCCGTCGCACAAACCCGGGTGACCGCAGCCAATGGCGGCAACGTGATCGACAACTGGCAAAACGGCACCGGTGAGTACGTCTGGAAGAACGGCACGAACGAACTGTGCTGGCGTGACGCCAACTGGACCCCCGCCACGGCTGCTGTCGGATGCGACGGCGCCCTGGTGCAGGCCGCTCCGGCTCCGGCCCCGGCTCCCGCTGCTGCTCCCGCAGCACCGGCCGCCCGCCCGGCGCCCGCTCCGGCCCCGGCTCCCGCCGCTGCACCGCAGCCGCCCGCAGCCACCAAGGTGACGTACGCTGCCGACGCCTTCTTCGACTTCGACAAGTCGGTCCTGAAGCCCGAAGGCAAGGCCAAGCTCGACGACCTGGTCGGCAAGGTCAAGGACATCAACCTGGAAGTGATCATCGCCGTCGGCCACACCGACTCGGTGGGCACCGATGCGTACAATCAGAAGCTGTCGGTCCGCCGCGCTGAAGCCGTCAAGGCCTACCTCGTGTCCAAGGGCATCGAGAAGAACCGCGTCTACACCGAAGGCAAGGGCGAGAAGCAACCCGTCGCCGACAACAAGACCGCCGAAGGCCGCGCCAAGAACCGCCGCGTGGAAATCGAAGTGGTCGGTACCCGCGCCAACAAGTAATCCCGTCAGGGACTGCTAAAAAAAGCCCCGGCAACGGGGCTTTTTGCATTTCCGTCGCCGAAAATCAGCGCATGAGCGATCCCACCCTTCTCAATGCCGACCCGGCGGAACTGGCCAAGTTTTCGGACCTCGCCCACCGCTGGTGGGACCCCGAAAGCGAATTCCGTCCGCTGCACCAGATCAATCCGCTGCGGCTGGAGTGGATCCAGTCCCAGTGTCCCCTGGCGGGGCTGCAGGTGCTGGACGTCGGCTGCGGCGGCGGCATCCTGGCCGATTCGATGGCCCGCAAGGGGGCGCAGGTGCTGGGGATCGACCTCGCGGGCAAGGCGCTGCGGGTGGCGCAACTGCACGCCCTGGAAGCGCACACCCCGCGGGTGCACTACCGCGAGGTCAGTGTCGAAGCGCTGGCGGCCGAGCGCCCCGCGAGTTTCGATGCGGTGACGTGCATGGAAATGCTCGAACACGTGCCGGACCCGGCGTCGGTGGTGCGGGCCTGCGCAACGCTGGTCAAGCCGGGTGGCTGGGTGTTCTTCTCCACCATCAACCGCAACCCCAAGGCCTTCGTGCTGGCCATCGTCGGGGCCGAATACCTGCTGAATCTGTTGCCGCGCGGCACCCATGAATACGACAAATTCCTGCGGCCCAGCGAACTGGCCAGCTTCTGCCGCGCCGGCGGCCTGGAACTGCAGCAAAGTCGGGGCATGGAATACAACCCGCTGACGCGCCGCTACCGGATGTCGGCCGACACCAGCGTCAATTACCTCATCTCCACCCGCAAGACCTGATGTTCTCCACCATTCGCGCCGTGCTGTTCGACCTCGACGGGACGCTGATCGACAGCGCCCCCGACCTGGGCGCCGCGGCGGACAAGATGCGCACCGACCGCGGGCTGGCTTCGCTGCCGCTCGACCATTACCGGCCGATGGCGGGGGCGGGCGCCCGTGGGATGCTGGGGATCGCCTTTTCCATGGCGCCGGACCATCCGGAGTTCGCGACCTTGCGCGAGGAGTTCTTCGTCAACTACGAGAACTGCATGACCGAGCGGACCTATGTGTTCGCGGGCGTGGTCGAACTGATCGCGCAGTTGCAGGAGCGCGGAATGCCCTGGGGAGTGGTGACGAACAAGTCGTCCCGCTTCACCGCCCCGCTGACCCGGCAGATGGCCCTGTTCGCAACGGCAGCGGCCGTGGTCAGCGGCGATACCACGCCGCACCCCAAGCCGCATCCGGCTCCCTTGCTGGAGGCGGCCCGGCAGCTGAATCTCGAGCCGGGCTGCTGCCTGTACGTCGGCGACGACGAGCGCGACATCGCGGCAGGGCTGGCGGCCGGAATGCTGACCGTCGCAGCAACCTACGGCTACCTCGGCAGCAACGCCGACACGTCGGCCTGGGGCGCCCATGCGCAGATCAAATCTCCCTTCGAGCTGCTGCCGCTCTTGAAATCCCGCATCCCGGCGTAAAATACTAAGCTCCTGGGGCTGCACTGGTTTCGACGTGGGTTCGGACGCGCGGCAGGGCATGTCGAGCTGAATGTGCTCGTAAAACTGATTCAAAAAAACTAACTGCAAACGACGAACGTTTCGCACTCGCCGCTTAATTGCCGGTGAGCTTTGCAACAGCAGGCCTCTGGGCTGGGCAAGGGGTCTTTAGCGCAAGCTGAGGGCTCCCGGCTGCAAAGATAATTTCAGAGGCTGGTTTCCTGTCGGGTAACTTGGCAGGGGACGAGAAAATAGGTTGCTGGCGTCCTGTATAGCGTGCCGCTGTGCGATACGGGAAGCGAGATCCAAACCAGACGGCTAAACATGTAGAACTGTGCGAAGAAGGCTTGCGGACGCGGGTTCAATTCCCGCCAGCTCCACCATACGACCCGACAAAGGCCGCTGACGAGAGAAACGTCAGCGGCCTTTTTCTTTTACGATGGCCTCCTGTTTCCGTTGGAGTGCTTATGCGTTTACCGCTATCGCTTGCCGCCGTGACCCTGCTGGCCGGCTGTTCCGCCGTGTCGACCGTCCGCGAAGCATGGGACTGGGACCCCAGCGCGATGCAGGACCGCACGCGGGTCACCCTGTCGGGCGAACAACAGGGTGCATTGACCAACCGCGTGGCCGAACTGCAGATCCAGCGCAACGGCATCCGTTCGCGCATCAGCGCCGAGCCGGACATCCGGGTGCGGCAGCGCCTGTACGAAGACCTGCACGGCGTGGGGCGCCAGCTCTCGCCGCTCGAGCGCCAACTCGCCGCCGTGGCGCCGGCCCGCTAGCGTCGCCAGTCTGACGCAGCTTGCGCGGCCGTCCTACAGCCGGCCCATCGACACGCTCCTAGATTGACGTGAACGGCCAGCCCGGCCGTGGCAGTGCAAGGAAGAGAGCCATGCATCAATCTCCGCAAAAGCAGCTGGTCCAGCGTCGGGACAAATACGGCGAAGTCGAGGCCTCCAGCGCCGAGGCCGAGCGTCGCTGGTACCAGGGCAACCAACCCAAGGCCAGGAAGTTCCGTGACGAGGCGCCCCGGGAGCGGCGCGCCACCCGCCAGCACGAGCGGTGGAGCTAGCTGTTGAGTTTCAGTAGGTTATTCATGGCCGGGATCCGGCTCATGGGCGGCTGATGGTTCAACGCAGAGTGTGGCCGATGCCAGTTATAGCGGTGGATGAACGGCTGCAGCGCGGCTTCGCGTTGAGCTGAGTCCTCGTAGGGTCTGGCATAGGCCCACTCCCGCAGACTGGTCTGCACAAAGCGTTCTGCCTTCCCGTTGGTCTTGGGCGTGTAGGGACGCGTTCGGACGTGCCGGATACCCAGCTCGTCGCAGGCGGCCTTGAAGATCTTCTTGTAGCCCGCACCGTTGTCGGTCATGACGCGATCGATGCGCACGTCCAGGGCAGCAAAGTACGCCACTGCCTCGCGAAGGAATTGCGCACAACTGATTGCACCTTCGTCGGGTTTGATCAGGCCGAACGACACCCGTGAGTGATCGTCAATGGCCAGGTGCACAGCATCCCAGCCGATGCCCCGGTTGCGGTTCTTGGTGCGGTCCCCAGTGATGCGGTGGCCAACGCCATTGATGCGGCCCAATCGCTTGGTGTCGATGTGCAGCAACTCACCCGGGGCTTGGCGTTCATAGCGCACCACCGGCTCGGGCGGCTCCAGCGACTTCAGCCGCGACAGGCCGACCTGCTTCATGCAGCGACTCAAGGTCGCCAAGCTGCGGCCGCACTGCCTGGCAATTCGCCAAAGCGGCCACCTCTGGCGGCGCAACTGCTCGAAGCGTTGACGGTCGTCCGGGCTGGTCGCATGCGGGCAGGTCCTGGGCCTTGAGCTGCGATCGGCCAGGCCAGCGTTGCCTTCAGCCTTGAAGCGGGCAAGCCAGTTGTAGCCGGTACGTTCGCTCACCCCGGCAGCCTCGCTGGCCGCGGCGACCTTCCAGCCTTGCTCGATCACCCGCTTGACCAGCAGGACTCGACCTCTGACGGTCAATCCTGCATGCTTATGGCTGTTCATTCGTCCCTCCCGAGTTGGTTGGCCGTGTCTTGGTAACCACAGCTTCCCAAATCCGGGACGAATGAACAACCTACTGAGACATCACAGCTAGCGGCCGCGGCGGCCGCTCCCGGGCCGTTTGCGATACTCCAAGGATGCAGCTTCAGGACATCCTTTTCTCCCAGGGTTTCGGCACGCGCCGGGTGTGTGCCGGACTGATCCAGCAGGGGCTGGTGGCGGTCGAGGGCCAGGTTCAACAGGATGCGACCGCCGATGTGCAGACGGCGGGCCTGCGCTTCCAGGTCCAGGGCAAGGATTGGGAGTTCCACGAGAAGGCCTACGTCATGCTGCACAAGCCGGCCGGGACCGAATGCTCGCAGAAGCCGTCCACTTACCCCAGCATCTACACGCTCTTGCCTGGGCCGCTGCGGCAGCGGCCGCAGAAGGGCGCCGTCCAGGGCGTGCAGGCCGTGGGGCGGCTGGACCAGGACACGACCGGGCTGCTGCTGCTGACCGACGACGGGCAGTTCATTCACCGGATGAACTCGCCGCGCCACCACGTGCCCAAGGTCTATGAGGTGACCACCAAGCACCCGCTGGACGAATCCCAGGTGCGGCGTTTGCTCGAGGGGGTGGTGCTGGACGACGACCCGAAGCCGGTCCGCGCCGCCGGCTGCGAGATCGTCGACGACCACCACCTGCGGTTGACCCTCACCGAAGGCAAGTACCACCAGGTCAAGCGGATGCTGGCGGCGGTGAGCAACCGGGTCGAGGGCTTGCATCGCTCGCGGATCGGATCCCTGGCGCTGCCGCCGGACCTGGCGCCCGGCCAATGGCGCTGGCTGGGCGAGGCCGACCTGGCGGCGCTGCGCGGCTGATCAATCAGGGCGCGGAGTCCAGGAACTCGCGCATCAACCGGCAGGCCAGCTCCGGCTGGTCCCGGTGCGGCGAGTGGCCGCAGCCGGCGAGCTGTTCCATCCGGAAGCTGCCCTGCGTCGGCGCGATCTCCTCGATCTGGCGCATCGTTCCGTAAACATCGTCCCGGCCCTGGATCGCCAGCACTGGCGCGGTGATCCGGCGGCAGTCGTGGCGGATGTCGAAGCCGCGGAAGGCAGGGCTGAGCCAGACGTCGTTCCATTGCCAGAAGGCGACGTCGACGTCGGCGTGGTAACGCTGCAGCCGCTCCCGCAGCGACGGATAGGCCTCGCGCGCAGCCTCGATCGAACTGACCGAGATGTCCTCCACCATGACGTGTGGCGCCATCACGATGCAGGCGGTGACGGGATGGCGGCTCGCGTGCAGCAGCGCGATGCTGCCGCCGTCGGAATGCCCCAGCAGCACCGGCCGTTCGATCTCCAGGGCCGAGAGCAGTCGGGGCAGCACCGCCCAGGCCTCGCGGTGCATGTAATCCGGCTGCAGGCGTCCGGCCTGGCGCACGTCCGGGACCGGAGCGGAATTGCCGTAGCCGCGCCGCGAATAGACCACGCCGGCCCGCCCGGTGGCCTTGCAGACCAACGCCGGCCAGTCGCGCCACATGGCCACCGAACCGAGGCCCTCGTGCAAGAAGACAATCGGGGCCAGCCGTCGGCCGGTGGGTGCACCAAGCCGTTGGACTTCCAGCGCCACGCCGTCGATTTCGATCATTTCCATTGGGGAATGTTACGGGATGCCCTGGCAGGTAAGCTGTGCGCCATGACGCTGTTCCTCGATTCTTTCTGGCGCGCAGTCGCGTACTGCCTGCATCCGCGGGTGGTCGCGCTGTCGTTCCTGCCGCTGGTGATCATGGTCGCGCTCTCGCTGGGCCTGGGCTACTTCTACTGGGATGGGGCCGTCGACTGGGTGTTCTTGCGGCTCGAGTCCTGGGACCTGCTCAAGAGCGTCTGGAGCTGGCTGCAGGGCATGGGCGCCGGCAACCTCAAGACCGTGGTCGCGCCGCTGGTGGTGATCTTCGCCGTGACGCCGGTGGTGGTGGTGCTGTCGCTGCTGCTGGTCGCGGTGCTGATGGCGCCGGCCCTGGTGTCGCTGGTGGCCGAGCGGCGTTTTCCGCAGCTGGAACGCAAGCGGGGCGGCTCGCTGTTGGTGAGCGCGCTCTGGTCGCTCGGCTCCACGCTGCTGGCTCTGGTCGCGCTGGTGGTGTCGATCCCGCTGTGGCTGGTGCCGCCGTTGATCCTGATCCTGCCGCCGCTGATCTGGGGCTGGCTGACCTACCGCGTGATGACGTTCGACGCGCTGTCCGAGCACGCCAGCCGGGCCGAGCGGCGCGAACTGTTCCGGCGCCACCGCCTGTGGCTGCTCGGGATGGGCGTGGCGACCGGCTATCTGGGCGCCGCGCCCAGCGTTGTCTGGGCTTCCGGCGCGTTGTTTGCCGCCGCCTTCGTGCTGCTGGTGCCGGTGGCGATCTGGATCTACACGCTGGTGTTCGCGTTTTCCGCGCTCTGGTTCTCGCACTACTGCCTGGCCGCGCTCGAACAGCTGCGCAGGGAGGAGGCAGCCGGCAGCGTGGCGCCGGCCCCGTTAGCATTGGGGGATGTCCAGCCACCCCCTTCCTGAAACCCCGGCCTTCGGCCTGGTCATCGTCGGCGACGAAATCCTGTCCGGCAAGCGTGCCGACAAGCACATGCCCAAGCTGATCGAACTGCTGGCCGCGCGCGGACTGCAGCTCGAGTGGGCCGAGTACGTCGGCGACTCGCCGGACCGCATCACCGCCACCCTCAAGCGCGCATTCGCGTCGGGCGACGTCGTGTTTTCCTGCGGCGGCATCGGCGCCACGCCCGACGACCACACGCGCCAATGCGCCGGCCGGGCCCTGGGCGTGGAGATCGAGCTGCATCCGCAGGCCGAAGCCCTGATTCGCGAACGGATGCAGGACACAGCCAAGGAACAAGGCACGACCTACGAGCCGGACCGCCCCGACAACATCCACCGACTCAACATGGGGGTGTTTCCGCGGGGCGCCCGGATCATTCCCAACCCGTACAACAAGATTCCCGGCTTCAGCGTCGGCCACGTCCACTTCGTCCCCGGTTTCCCGGTGATGGCCTGGCCGATGATGGAATGGGTGCTGGACCAGCAGTACCCGCACCTGTTCCGGCAGTCCGCCTATGTCGAGAAGTCGGTGATCGTGTTCGGGTCGATGGAGGCCACGCTGACCCCCCTGATGGAAGAGCTGGAGCGCGAGCACGCCGGCGTCAAGGTGTTCAGCCTGCCCAGCGTCGACCATCCGCAGTACGGTCGCCACATCGACCTGGGCGTCAAGGGCGACCCGGCCAGCGTCGGCCCCGCCTATGTCCAGCTACTGACCGGCCTGAAGGCGCTTGGCGTCAAGTTGGGCCCCGAATTGGTGCGTTAAATGTCGATGCACCATCTTGGTTCCTGCGCTGGTTTGCATCTTATCGGTGCGTAACTCAGCATTCAAGCGTGGCGCCGCTGTAGGAACCCAGGAACTTCGACGACAATCGCGTGCTTTGCCCGCTGCTGCCATGCACCAGCATTTGGCACAAAAACTGCATTCCCTGTTCCCGTTCGTATTGATTCAACAACCATCCAACCAGGAGAACCTGATGGCAGCCAAGACCGTCGCCGACGTGATGAAGATGGTGAAGGAGAACGAAGTCAAGTTTGTCGACTTCCGCTTCACCGACACCCGCGGCAAGGAGCAACACGTTACCGTGCCCGTGTCGCATTTCGACGATGACAAATTCAGCGCCGGCCACGCCTTCGACGGTTCGTCGATCGCCGGCTGGAAGGGCATCGAGGCCTCGGACATGCTCCTGATGCCCGACCCGAACACCGCCAACATCGATCCCTTCTTCGAGGAAACCACGCTGCTGCTGACGTGCGACGTGCTCGAGCCGGGCGACGGCAAGGCCTACGACCGCGATCCGCGCTCGATCGCCCACCGCGCCGAGGCTTACCTGAAGTCGTCGGGCCTGGGCGACACGGCCTACTTCGGCCCGGAACCCGAGTTCTTCATCTTCGACGACGTGCGCTGGAACACCGACATGTCGGGCACGTTCTACAAGATCGACGAGTACGAAGCGCCGTGGAACAGCGGCAAGAAGCTCGAAGGCGGCAACAAGGGCCACCGTCCCACGGTCAAGGGCGGCTACTTCCCGGTGCCCCCGGTCGACAGCATGCAGGACATGCGCGCCGAGATGTCGCTGATCCTCGAGTCGCTGGGCATCCCGGTCGAAGTGTTCCACCACGAGGTGGGCGGCGCCGGCCAGAACGAGATCGGTACCAAGTTCAGCACGCTGGTGCAGCGCGCCGACTGGACCCAGCTGCTGAAGTACGTCGTGCACAACGTCGCCAACGCCTACGGCAAGACGGCGACCTTCATGCCCAAGCCCCTGGTCGGCGACAACGGCTCCGGCATGCACGTGCACCAGTCGATCTGGAAGGACGGCAAGAACCTGTTCGCCGGCGACGGCTATGCCGGCCTGTCGGACTTCGCGCTGTACTACATCGGCGGCATCATCAAGCACGCCCGTGCCCTCAACGCGATCACGAACCCCGGCACCAACAGCTACAAGCGCCTGGTCCCCGGCTTCGAAGCGCCGGTGAAGCTGGCCTATTCGGCCAAGAACCGCTCGGCCTCGATCCGCATCCCCTACGTGGCCAACCCCAAGGGCCGGCGCATCGAGGCACGGTTCCCGGATCCGCTGATGAACCCGTACATGGGTTTCGCGGCGCTGATGATGGCCGGCCTCGACGGCGTGGAAAACAAGATCCATCCGGGCGAAGCCGCCACCAAGGACCTGTACCACCTGCCGCCGGAAGAGGACGCGAAGGTCCCGACCGTCTGCCACAGCCTCGACCAGGCGCTGGACTACCTGGACAAGGGCCGCAGCTTCCTGACCAAGGGCGGTGTGTTCACCGACACCATGATCGATGCCTACATCGAGCTGAAGATGACGGAAGTGACGCGCTTCCGCATGGCCACCCACCCGGTCGAATTCGACATGTACTACTCGCTGTAAGGCGGGGTGCCCGGCGACTGTAATTTCTCACAGTCTGTGGCAGGAAAAGGACGGCAATAGCCGTCCTTTTCCTTTGTGAATCAATGGGTTAATTGGACATCTGAAGGAAAAGGGCGATACTGCAAGGCCGTCCCTGCACCCGCTGCGAGGAGATTGCCCCATGAAAAATGCCTGTCTGATTCCGCTTGCCGCCTTCGTCCTGATTGCGGCCAGCCACGCCCAAGCCCAAGGCCAGGGCCGCATCTACCGCTGCGGTAACGCCTACACCAACGACGCCGCCGAGGCGCGCACCAAAAGCTGCAAGCTCGTCGAAGGCGGCTACATCACCGTCGTCGAAGGCACCCGCGTCCAGGGAGCCTCCAGCAGTGGCGGAGCCAACGCGTCGACCAAGGTTGCGGCTGCAACGCCGTCGTCCTCCGGCACCCGCGTCGAATCGGCCGACCAGAAGGCGCGCGATTCCGATGCCCGCCAGATCCTCGAAGCCGAACTGAAGAAGGCCGAGGCCCGCCAGGCCGAACTGGCCCGGGAATACAACAACGGCGAGCCCGAGAAGCAGGGCGCCGAAGCGCGCAACTACCAGAAGTACCTGGACCGCGTCGCTGAACTCAAGGCCAGCATCGCCCGCAACGATAGCGACATCGCCGGCCTCAAGCGCGAGCTGAGCCGCGTTGCGTCAAAATAGGCTGCTTGACCAAGCCAGCCCCACCACACTCCCGCTTCCAGTCCCTCGACCTGCTGGCCACCCTCGTGGCCGTGGTGCGCACCGACGGCACCGTCCTGTTCGCCAACTCCGCGCTCGAGGACGCGCTGGGCACGTCCCGGCGCACGATCGAAGGTTCGGCCTTCGCGCCGTGCTTCACCGAACCGCACATCCTGCAGAACGCGCTGGAAGGCGCCGGCAGCAACGAGTTCGCCGCCCTGCGTTACGACGCGTGGCTCAATCGCGCGGCCCATGATCCGTTGCCGGTCCACGTGATCGTGGCCCAGACCGACCAGCCCGGCGAAGCCGTCATCGAAATGCTGCCGCTGGAGGCGCAGGCCAAGCAGGACCGCGAAGAGCGGCTGGTCGACCAGGCCCAGGCCAACAAGGAGTTGATCCGCAACCTGGCGCACGAGATCAAGAACCCGCTGGGCGGCATCCGCGGCGCGGCCCAGCTGCTGCAGATGGAAGTCGACTCGAAGGACCTGATCGAGTACACGCAGGTCATCATCCACGAGGCGGACCGGCTGCAGACGCTGGTCGACCGGCTGCTGGCGCCGCACCGGCGGCCGCACGTGGTCGGCGACGTCAACATCCATGAGGTGATCGAGCGCGTGCGGTCGCTGATCCTGGTGGAGTTCCCGCGCGGCCTGCGGGTCGTGCGCGAGTACGACACCTCGATCCCGGAGTTCCGCGGCGACCGCGAGCAGCTGATCCAGGCCGTGCTGAACGTCGCGCACAACGCCTGCCAGGCGCTCTCGGACCGCATCAATGCCGGCGACGCGCAGCTGGTGTTCCGCACGCGCATTGCGCGCCAGGTCACTTTCGGCAAGCAGCGCTATCGACTGGCACTGGAATTGCATGTCATCGACAACGGGCCCGGCGTGCCGGACTCGATCAAGGACCGTATCTTCTATCCGCTGGTGTCGGGGCGGGAAGGCGGTTCCGGCCTGGGGCTGACGCTGGCGCAAACCTTCGTCCAGCAGCACCATGGGTTGATCGAGTGCGACAGCGTTCCCGGCCGGACGGATTTCAAGATCTTGATTCCGTTGCCCTGATGTTCGTAGTCGATTGACCTGAGGTAGAAAAAGTACATGAAGCCGATCTGGATCGTTGACGATGACCAATCCATCCGCTTCGTGCTGGAGAAGGCGCTGCTGCGCGAAGACCTTCCCACCCGCAGCTTCACCAATCCGCGCGAGGTGCTCGCCGCGCTCGAAGACGCCGGCGACGAGGATGGCCCGCAGATCCTGGTCAGCGACATCCGCATGCCGGGCGGGTCCGGCCTGGACCTGCTGACCAAGGTCAAGGAGAAACACCCGGGACTGCCGGTGATCATCATGACGGCGTTCTCGGACCTGGACAGCGCGGTCTCCGCGTTCCAGGGCGGGGCCTTCGAATACCTGCCCAAGCCGTTCGACCTGCCCAAGGCGGTGGAGCTGATTCGCCGCGCGGTGGAAGAAAGCCAGCGCGAGGAAGTGGCCGAGGAGCGGATGGCCGCCGCGCCCGAGATGCTGGGCCAGGCGCCCGCGATGCAGGACGTGTTCCGCGCCATCGGCCGGCTGTCGCAGTCGAATGTCACGGTGATGATCACGGGCGAGTCCGGCTCCGGCAAGGAACTGGTCGCCCGCGCGCTGCACAAGCACTCGCCCCGCGCCACCGGTCCGTTCGTCGCGATCAACACCGCGGCGATTCCCAAGGACCTGCTGGAGAGCGAGCTGTTCGGCCACGAACGCGGCGCCTTCACCGGCGCCCAGACCATGCGCCGCGGCCGCTTCGAGCAGGCCGAGGGCGGCACGCTGTTCCTCGACGAGATCGGCGACATGCCGTTCGACCTGCAGACGCGGCTGCTGCGCGTGCTGTCGGACGGCCACTTCTACCGGGTCGGCGGCCACAACTCGGTCAAGGCCAACGTGCGCGTCATCGCGGCCACGCACCAGGACCTGGAGCAGCGGGTGAAGGACGGAGCCTTCCGCGAGGACCTGTTCCACCGCCTCAACGTCATCCGGCTGCGGCTGCCCGCATTGCGCGAGCGCCTCGAAGACATCCCGATGCTGACCCGGCATTTCCTGGGCGTCAGCGCCAAGCAGCTCGGGGTCGAGCCCAAGCGGATCTCGGATGCGTCGCTGGCCTATCTCACGCAGTTCGCCTTTCCGGGCAACGTGCGGCAACTAGAGAACATCTGCCACTGGCTGACCGTGATGGCGCCGGCGCAATTGATCGAACCCAAGGACCTGCCGCCCGAAGTGGCGCCGCACCCGGCCGAGGCGGCACGGGCCGTGGCCCCGGTCACGGAAACCCGAAGTGCGGACGCCGCGGCCCCGGCGGAAACGATCACCGTGACGGCTGCGGCTGCGCCCGTCTTGCTGGCCGGACAGCCGGCGTGGGAAGCGGGGCTGGAGGCCGAGGCGATGGAGCTGCTGGCCAGCGGGCGCCACGACGTGTGGGAAGAACTCACCCGGCGCTTCGAGTCGCGGCTAATCCTCACCGCGCTGTCGAATACGCGCGGGCGCCGGATCGAGGCCGCGCAGAAGCTGGGCATCGGGCGCAACACCATCACCCGCAAGATCCAGGAGCTCGGGCTCGAAGGTTAGGGGCACTCCCGGGCGGCGCTGGCCGCCGGCACGGGCCCATCTCCACTGCGCCATGGTTGGTATGACCATGGCGTTGTTCGATTGGGGTAAAAGGTTCATAAAATGTATATCTTATGAATGCCGCACGGCGGCGCACTGCGAGAAGCTGCCCAATGACCCTGAACATCCTGTTGCTCGAAGACATCCACGCCAGCGCCACCCCCATCCTGCAGGGCCTGCCCGGCGCGCAGATCAAGCGGCTCAAGCACGCGCCCGAGACGGCCGAATTGAAAGACCTGCTGGCCGACGTCGATGTGCTGGGATTGCGTTCGCGCACCCAGCTCGACGCCGCCATGCTGGCGCAGGCGCCCCGCCTGCGTGCGGTCGGCGCCTACTGCACCGGCACCAACAACATCGACCTGAAAGCCGCGGCGCTGGCAGGCGTGGCCGTGTTCAACGGACCTTTCTCCAACACCCGGTCGGTGGCGGAGCTGGTCATCGGCCATGCCATCCATCTGCTGCGGCGCATTCCGGAGCGCCAGGCCGCCGCCCAGCGCGGCCAGTGGCTCAAGGACGCGAAGGGATCCAACGAGATCCGGGGCAAGACCCTGGGCATCGTCGGCTACGGCAAGATCGGCACGCAGACCGGCCTGCTGGCGGAAGCGCTCGGCATGCGCGTGATCTTCCACGACATCGAAGCCCGCCTGCCGCTGGGCAATGCGACGCCGGCCGCGACGCTGGACGCGCTGCTGCAGGAGGCGGACGTGGTGACGCTGCACGTGCCGCAGACCGAGCAGACCCGCAACCTGATCGACGCCGCCAGGCTGGACCGGATGAAGGGCGACGCGGTGCTGATCAATCTGGCGCGGGGGCAGGCGGTGGACATCGCGGCGCTGCACGCAGCGTTGAGCGGCGGCCGGCTGCGCGGCGCTGCGATCGACGTGTTCCCGGTGGAGCCCGCCTCGGCTGCACACACGTTCGAATCGCCGTTGCGTGACCTGGACAACGTGATCCTGACGCCGCACGTGGGCGGGTCGACCATCGAGGCGCAACGCAACCTCGGCGTGGAAGTCTCGGAAAAGCTGCGCGACTACCTGCTGCTGGGCGCCGTCCACGGCAGCGTCAACCTGCCGGAGCTCGCGGTGGGAGCGGTGCGCGGGGCTGCGCGCCTGGTGCACCTGCACCGCGACCAGCCCGGCGTGATGTCGCAGCTCAATACGCTGCTGGCCGGTGCCGGCCTGAACGTGGCGCAGCTGCACCTGGTCACCGACGGCGGGCTGGGTGTGGCGGTGATCGACCTGAGCCGGGCGCCCGATGCGGCGACGCTCGCGGCCGTCCGGCGCATCGACGCGACCCTGGCAACGTTCACGGCGCTGTCGTCAGCGGCGTGAGGCGGCGATCCGGATCCCGGCGGTTCAGAGCTCCACCGTCACCGGCGCGTGGTCGCTGGGCTGCTTCCACTTGCGCGGGACGCGGTCGATGGTGCAGGCCTTGACGGCGCCGCGCAGCGGCTCGCTGACCAGGATGTGGTCGATCCGCAGACCCCGGTTCTTCTGGTAACCCAGCATCCGGTAGTCCCACCAGCTGTAGCTCTTTTCGGGCTGCTCGAACAGCCGGAAGCTGTCGACCAGTCCCAGCGCCAGCAGCTGGCGGAAGTGGTCGCGCTCCTGCGTGGTGTGGTGGATGGTTTCGGCCCGGCCCACCGGGTCGAAGGAGTCGCGGTCCTCCGGCGCGATGTTGAAGTCGCCGAGCAGCACCAGGCGCGGGTGCTGCGCGATTTCCTCGCGCAGGTAGCCCTGCAGGCCGCGCAGCCAGTTCATCTTGTAGTCGAACTTCTCCGAGCCCGGCGCCTGGCCGTTGACGAAGTAGCCATTGACAACGCGCAGCTCGCCGGCGGGCGTGTCGAGCGTCGCCGCGATCACGCGGGAGTGCGGATCTTCGAAGCCGGTGATGTTCTTCACCACGTCCCGCAGCGGCGTGCGGCTCAGGATCGCGACGCCGTTGTAGGTCTTCTGGCCGAACACGGCGCAGTGCCCGTAACCGATCGCCTGCAGGGCTTCGAGCGGAAAATTGTCGTCGGTGAGCTTGAGTTCCTGCAGGCACAGCAGGTCGACCGGGTTGGCCGCGAGCCAGTCCTGCACGTGCTGCAGCCGCGCGGTGAGGGAGTTGACGTTCCAGGTGGTGATTTTCATGCGTCTGCTGACTGGTCGATTGAACTGAAAGACGACATTTTGCCGGTCCGTTCAGCTCTGGCTGCCCAGACCAGGTGCGGTGGAAGGATTTTGAGGCAGAGCGATCTGCGTCAGCACCGAGCGCGCCGCGGGGGGCGGACGGCATCGGCCAGTAGCCGGCGAGCCCGGCGTCCGGCAGCCCCAGGTGCGAAGCGCACACCCCATAGCCCGTCATGTAGAGGCCGGCGAAGTCCATGCTGTCCGCGATCTTCGCGCCGAACATCTCGTAGACGCCCGGTGCGACGACGAATTCGCCCCGTTGCAGTCAGGCCCGCAGGGTGCCCGAAGGCGCGGGGGAGGGCAGGACGGTGTTCATGTCGATTCCTTCGTGTCTTGCGATGTCCGCTGCGCGGTGCGGGCGATCAGGGCCTGCCGCTGCACGATCTGCGCGGCGAGCTTTTCATGGGCCATGTCGATCAGCACGCCGCCGGCCCCGACGGCGCCCTGCCCAGCGCGGGCCGTCTGCGCCAGCAGCTCGCCGGTGCGCGCCGCCCAGTCCAGCTCCTCGCCGGTCGGCGAGAACACCTCGTTCGCCAGCGCGATCTGCGTGGGGTGGATGGCCCACTTGCCCTCGAAGCCGAGCGCCCGGGCGCGTTCGGCGCAGGCCCGGTAGCCCTCGGTGTCGCCGTAGTCGGTGTAGGGGCCGTCGATCGGGCGCAGCCCCCAGGCGCGGCAGGCCGTGGCGATGCGTGCCATGGCGAAGTGCCACTGGTCGTTCCAGTGGCGGCGGCGCTGGCCGGCGGCATCGGGATCGGGATCGGTGAGCACCGCATAGTGCGCGTTCGGCCGGCCGAACACGCGGTCCTGGGTACGCATGTCGATGCTGTAGTCGCCCACGCCGAAGATCATCGCCTCCAGCCGGTCGGACGACTGGGCGATCTCCTCCACGTTGGCGACCCCGCGCGCCGTCTCGATGAGGACTTCGATGCCGGTGCGCTTGGCGCGGCCAGTCTCCCGCTCCACCAGCGTGAGGACCTGGTCGACGAAACGCACGTCCGCGGCGCAGGAGGTCTTGGGCAGCAGGACCAGGTCCAGCCGCGGCGCCTGCCGCGCGATGTCCACGATGTCGCGCAGCGCCCAGGGCGTGTCCAGTCCGTTCACGCGCACCGCCACGGTCTTGGTGCCCCAGTCGATCGCCTGCAGGGCCTGGATGGCCTGCGCACGGGCCTCCTCCTTCTGGCCTGGTGCGACCGCATCCTCCAGGTCGAGGAAAAGCGTGTCGGCCGCGCCTTCCGCGGCTTTCGCGAAGAAGCGGGAGCGGGTGGCCGGAACGGCCAGCTCGCTGCGTTGCAGGCGGGTGGGTGGGTTGTGGTTCATGGTCATGTGGGGGGGTGGTGCGGGGCGCAAGCCTGGTCGCGTTGCTGGACCAGCTCGGCCCGGCGCAGCAGCCGTTCGGCGGGGTCGACGAGATCGATCGCGACGAACACGCCGTCGGCAAGCGCCGTGCCATGCCCCTGCGCGAGTGCCTGGCGGTAGCCGGCCACCAGGCGTTGCGCGCGGATCAGCTCGGCCGGCGTGGGCGAGAACACTTCGTTGGCAACGGCGACTTGCGCGGGATGGAACACGACCTTGCCGGTGAACCCGAGCTCGCGCGCTGCGAGGGCGTCGGTGCGCGTGGCCGCGGCATCGCGCACGTCGAGGAAGTAGGCCGCGTCGATGGCCTGGATTCCAACTGCGCCTGCGGCCGCGGCCATGGCGGAGCGCGCGAACAGCAGCGCGTTGGCGGTGATGGCCGCGCCGGTGGCGGCCGTGTAGTCGCCGGAGCCGAAGAAGAGGGCGGTGGTGCGTGGGCAGGCCTCGGCAATGGGGAGCGCCTGCAGGATGCCGCGTGGCGTCTCCAGCATCACCACCAGTTCCCGCGGACGCTGCACGTCTTGGTCGCGCTCCAGCGCCTGCAGCAGCGCGTCCAGCGCATGCAGCTGGGCCGGCGATTCGACCTTCGGCACCATCACCGAGTCCAGCAACGCGAGCGGCAGCGCGGCCAGGTCGTCCGCGCCGAAGCCCGAGGCCAGTGTGTTGATGCGCACGCACAGTTCGCGCCCGCATCCCTGCAGTTCACGCAGCGCGCCCGCGACTGCTTCGCGGGCCTGCACCTTCGCCGCGGGGGGCACGCTGTCCTCCAGGTCGAACACCAGTGCGTCGGCGCCGTATGCCGCCGCCTTGCGCATGCGGTCCGCCCGATTGCCCGGCGTCATCAGCATCGAACGTCGCAGGCGCGGCTCTGCTTGAGGGCATCGATTCGTGTTCATGGAACCTTCGTCTGTGTTCGGGGGCGGGCGACTGCCCCGCGTGCTGCGGTCTGCGGCGACCCATGGGGGCCGCTCCGGCGCCCGCACAGGCATTGTACGGACATACGCACATTTGTAAAACGCAGTCAGGAGCCCGCAGCGGAGCCGCGCATGCATCTCCTGCCCCGGCGGCCGGCCGAAGCGCCGGGTGAACTCAGGCCCGCCGCGCGCGCGCCGCCGCCGGAGCAGGCGGCTCCGGCGGCGGTCCCTCGGCGTCGCGCTCGGACCGATGGGCGCGGAACGTCGTCCGCTGGGTGTACATGCCGCTGGGATAGTGCCCGACCGAGATCTCGACGGTGGCCCCGCCGCGGTCCAGGAAGTGGCGCGTGATGCGCATCGCCGCCTGTCCGTCGGCCGCCTTGAGCGCGCGCGCGACATCGGCGTCGAGGTTCACGGCGGTGATTTCCTGCTGCACCTCGATGATCCGCACCCCGTACCGCTCCTCGACCAGCGCATAGATCGGGCGCGTGAAGGTCTTGTCGCGGCTCACCGCGTCCGCGTATTCGGGCCGCACGTAGGCGCGCAGGTGGGCCAGCGGGCGTTTCTGGTCGGCCACCTTGCGCAGCAGCGTGATCTCCAGCCAGGCCTGGCCGGGCTTGCAGTGGTACTGCGCCGCGAAGGTGGCGTCGGCGACGATTTCCCGGCGGCCGAGCACGTGCATTTCGGTGGATTCGGCGAACTGCAGCAGGTCGCCGATGGTATTGATGCCGCCGAACACGCGCGGCGACTCCGAAGGGAAGCGCACGCGCGTACCGATGCCCGCGTGCGAGGAGATGACGCCTTCCTCCTTGAGTTCGCGCAGCGCCTGCCGCACCGTGTGGCGGCTGACGCCATAGCGGCTGGCGATCGCGTCTTCGGTCGGCAGCAGGCCGCCCACCGGGTAGCGCTTCTGCGCGATGTCGCGCATCAGTGCCTGCGCCAGCGAGGCGTAGAGGGGTTGCCGCCCCGTGTCCAGCAGGGTGCGGGAGACTGGCGGCGGCGGCGCCGGTGCCTTGCCGGCCGGGGCGGCCTTGGCGGCCTTGGCGGGGAGGGAGCTGGCGCGTGCTTTCATTGCGGAATGGATGGGAAAGTCCTCGGATTGTGCAGGAAGCAGAAACCGCAATCGCGGGTATTCCCTCTCTGTCGCGACCCCTGTTTGCGGCGTATTGTACGTACATTCGTACATTAACCGTCACCCACTCGACAGTGCGTCAGCAAGGAGCCATCGAGCGGGCGACCCAGGAGGCAGGCGCGGCGTGAGCACGAAAAACGATCCCGGGGCAAGCCAAGGCGCGCCCCCCCAGCCCCTCGCCGGAACCCGCGTCGTCGACATCTCCAATTTCCTCGCGGCGCCGCTGGCCTCGATGTTCCTGGCCGACTTCGGTGCGGATGTCATCAAGGTGGAGCGGCCCGGCTCCGGCGACGAGGTGCGGCGCTGGGGCGAGGTGAAGAACGGCGTCGGCCTCTACTACAAGGCCGTCAACCGCGGCAAGAAATCCGTGACGGCCGACCTGGGCACGCCGTTCGGCGTGGAGGTGGTCAAGCGGCTGGTGAAGGACGCCGACATCCTGGTGGAGAACTACCGGCCCGGCACCATCGAGAAGTGGGGCCTGGGCCCGGACGTGCTGCGGGCCATCAATCCTGGCCTGATCGTGCTGCGTGTCACCGGCTTCGGCCAGACCGGGCCCAACGGCAAGCGGCCCGGCTTCGGCACCATCGCCGAGGCTTACGCCGGCTACGTCTACATCTCCGGCCAGCCGGAAGGTCCGCCGCTGCTGCCCGGCTTCGGCCTGGCCGATTCCACCACCGGCCTGATGGCGGCCTACCTGGCTTCGATCGCCCTGCACGAGAAGCGCCGCAGCGGCCAGGGGCAGGTGATCGACCTGGCGCTCTACGAGACGCTGCTGACGCTGCTCGGGCCGCAGGTGGTCAACTACGACCAGCTCGGGATGATCCAGGAGCGGGCCGGCTCGCGGCTGCCATTCACCGCGCCGCGCAACATTTACCGCACCCGCGACCAGAAGTACATCTCGGTGGGCGGCAGCGCGCAGTCGATCTTCGAACGCATCTGCACCGCGCTCGAGATCCCCGAGCTCCCGCGCGATCCGCGCTTCACCAACAACCGCGCGCGCCTCGACAACGTCGACGCGCTCGACGACGCGCTGCAGGCGGCGATCAGCCGCTTCGACCGCGACGAGCTGATGCGCCGCTTCGTCGCCCTCGAAGCGGCGATCTCCCCGGTGAACAACGTCGAGGACGTGATGCGCGACGAGCACGTCATCGCGCGCGAGAACATCATCTCGCTGCCGGATGAAGAGCTGGGCGCGCCGCTGCGCATGCAGAACGTGGTCGGCAAGCTGTCCCGCACGCCGGGAACGATCCGCCACACCGGGCCGCGGCTCGGCCAGCACAACCGCGAAGTGCTCATCGACCTGCTCGGTTTCACCGAGGAGGAACTGGTGCGCCACCACATCGATCCCGGGGCGCCGCGCGGCGTCGCCGGAACCAGCAACTAGGAGTCTTATGCCGGTCTTCCGCACGTTCCTGTTCGCCCCGGGCAACCATCCGCGCCGGGTGGAGAAATGCCTCACGCTCGGCGCCGACGCCGTCATCCTCGACCTGGAAGACGCCGTCGCCAACGCCGAGAAGGTCGGCACCCGCGCCATCGTCGTCGAGGCGCTGGGCCGGCCGCGGCCCTGCCTCGGCTACGTCCGCGTCAATTCGCTCGGCACGCAGTGGAGCCACGGCGACTTCGTGGCCGTGGTTGCCAAGGGCGTCGACGGCATCATCCTGCCGAAGGTGGAGAGCGCGTCCGACCTGCAGACCGGCGAGTGGTTGCTGGGCGCATTGGAGCGCGAGCATGGACTGCCCGACGGCAGCATCGATCTCATCCCCATCATCGAGACGGCGGCTGGCTACTGCAACATCGCCGAGATCGCGCGGGCCGCCCGCCGCACCCGCCGCCTGTCCTTCGGCGCCGGCGACTTCACGCTGGACCTGGGTATCACCTGGTCGGCCGACGAGCTCGAGCTGCTGCCGTACCGCAGCACGATCGTCGCGCAGTCGCGGGCCGCCGGCCTGGAGCCGCCGCTGGACACGGTCTGGGTCTCTCTCAACGACCGTGACGGCTTCGCCCGTTCGGTCCAGCGCGCCAAGGACCTGGGCTTCCAGGGCAAGCTGTGCATCCATCCCGACCAGGTGTCGGTGGTCAACGACTGCTTCCGCCCGACCGAAGCGGAACTTTCGCATGCCCGCAAGGTGCTGGCTGCCTTTGCCCAGGCCGAACGCGACGGCCTGGCCGCCATCCAGGTCGACGGCCAGTTCGTCGACTACCCCATCGTCTACCGCGCCCAGCGACTGATCGAGCGCGCCGACGCCATCGACCGCGCAGCGCAACCGCGCTGAGCCTCCCCCCACCCCACAAGCGAATCTTCCATGCTCAAAGATCTTGCCCTGCAGCCCCTCGACGACATCCGCATCCTCGACGTCTCCAGCTACCTCGCCGGTCCGTTCTGCTCCACCCAGCTCGCCGAGTTCGGCGCGGAGGTCTGGAAGATCGAACTGCCGAAGATCGGCGACGCGCTGCGCCGCTTCGGCACCATCACCGAGAACGGCGACTCGCTGCCCTGGCTGTCCGAGTGCCGCAACAAGAAGTCGATCACGCTCGACATGCGCACGCCGGAGGGCGCCGAGCTGATGAAGCGCCTGGTGAAGGAGGTCGACGTGCTGGTCGAGAACTTCCAGCCGGGCACGCTGGAAAAATGGGGCCTGGGCTGGGACACGCTCAAGGAGATCAACCCGCGCCTGGTGATGGTCCGCATTTCCGGCTACGGCCAGACCGGCCCGTACCGCGACCGGCCGGGCTTCGGCCGCATCGCCAACGCGTTCGGCGGCCTGTCGTTCCTGGCCGGCTATCCGGACCGGCCGCCGGTGACGCCCGGCTCGGCCACCATCCCCGACTACATGGCGGGCCTGTATGGCGCGCTGGGCGCGCTGCTGGCGCTGAAGGCGCGCGAGCGCACCGGAGTCGGACAGATGGTGGACATCGGCCTGTACGAACCGATCTTCCGCATCCTGGACGAGCTCGCGCCGGCTTTCGCCTACAAGGGCCTGGTGCGCCAGCGCATGGGGCCGGCCACCGTCAACGTGGTGCCGCACAGCCACTATCCGACCAGGGACAACCGCTGGATCGCGATCGCCTGCACCAGCGACAAGATCTACGAGCGCCTGGCCGTCGCGATGGGTCAGCCGGAACTGGCGCGACCCGACACCTGGGGCCCGCTGAAGAACCGGGAACGCGATCGCGAAAAGGTCGACGAGCATGTGGGCGCATGGACTGCGCGGCACGACCGTGCCGACCTGCTGCGCATCTGCGAGGAAGCGCAGGTGCCCTGCGGCCCGATCTACGCGATCGACGAGATTTTCGAGGATCCGCAGTACGCGGCGCGCGGCAACATCCTGAAGATGCAGGACGACCGCATCGGCGAATTGCCGATTCCCAATCTGGTGCCACGCCTGTCGGACACGCCGGGCAGCGTCAACTGGCTGGGCCCCCGGCTGGGCGAGCACAACGACGAAGTGTTCAAGGGCCTGCTGGGCCTGACCGACGACGACCTCGGCCGCCTGTCCGCGGCCGGCGTGATCTGAGGCCGAGACCGACAAGGACGCCACCATGCCACTACTCGAGCTCCTGATCGGGGGCATCCTCCTCGGCGGCCTGTATGCCCTCATGGCATGCGGCCTGAACCTCATCTTCGGGGTGATGCGGGTGATCAACTTCGCGCACGGCGAGCTGCTGGCGATCGGGGCGCTCAGCACCGTGTCGCTGGTCGGCGGCTACGCCTTCCCGTTCTGGGCGGCGGTGCTGCTGGTGCCGCTGCTCACGGCCGCCATCGGCCTGCTGATGTACCGGCTGGTGCTGCAGCGGCTGGTGCATGCGCCGATGATCATGACGCTGCTGGCCACCTATGCCATCTCCACCATCCTGGTCAACGGTGCCATCCTGACCTGGGGCGGCGGCTACAAGGGGCTGCCTGGCGTGCTGGACGGCTCGGTGCACTTGCTCGGCGTGAACGTCTCGGTATCGCGGCTGGTCGCCTTCGTGGTCGCGCTCGGCGCCAGCCTGGCGGTGTGGTGGGTGCTGGAGAAGACGCGCTTCGGCCGGGCGGTGCGCTCGGTGTCGCAGGCCCCGGAGCTGGCCGAGATCTCCGGCATCTCGCTCGATTTCGTGCGCAACGCCACCTTCGCCATCGGGGCGGGGATGGCCGGCCTGGCCGGCGTGCTCATGGCGCCGACCTTCGCCTCCGATCCGCAACTCGGCGCGCGCTTCCTGATCAAGGCCTTCGCGGTGATCATCGTCGGCGGCATGGGCAGCTATCCCGGCGCCATCGCCTCGGCGCTGCTGCTCGGGGTCATCGAGGTGGTCGGCGGCTACTTCACCGGCGCGGTGATCGGTTCCGCGCTGCTGTTCCTGCTGATGCTGGCGGTGCTGCTGGTGCGGCCGCACGGCCTGCTGGGCGTGGGAGCGCGCACATGAAGACACTTTTCATCTTCCTTGCAGCCGGCCTGCTGGCAATAACCGTGCCCTTCTGGGGCACCGATTACGCGGTGTCGTTCACCATCCAGATGCTGGTGTTCATGATCCTGGCGTATTCGTGGAACCTGATCGGCGGCTACACCGGCTACACCCACTTCGGCCAGGTCTGCTTCTTCGGCGTCGGCGGCTACACCGGCGCACTGCTGGTCTCCAAGCTGGGCATGGCCTGGTACCTCGCGGTGCCGCTGGCGGCGCTGGCCGGCGTGCTGCTCGCGGTGCCGCTCGGCATGGCGATGCTGCGCCTGAAGGGGCCGTACTTCGCGATCGGCATGTTCGGCCTGGCCCGCGTGCTGGAATCCTTCGTGCTCGGGTTCGACTCGTTGACACAGGGCGGCACCGGTCTGTACCTCACGCCGCTGTCGGACATGAAGCCGGTGTATTTCACCCTGGTGGCGATTGCGCTGGTGATGATGATCGCCACCTGGCGCCTGGACAATTCGCGCCTCGGCCTGAAGCTGCTGGCGATCCGGGAGGACGAGCAGGCTGCCGAGGCGCTCGGCGTGCGCACCACGCGGCTGAAGGTCGGCACCTTCGTCGTCTCGGCCATCGCGCCGGCCGCAGTGGGGGCGCTGTACGCCGCCTATCTCGGCTTCATCGATCCGCCCACCGCGTTCTCGCCGGTGATGGAGCTCACCACCATCGCCATCGTGCTGCTGGGCGGAATGGGCACCGTGTTCGGGCCGCTGGTCGGCGCCGTCGTCCTGTCCGTCGTCAACGAGCTGCTGTGGGCGCGCTTCCCCGAGGGCTACCTGGCCATCGTCGGCACGCTGATCCTGCTGGCGGTGCTGTTCATGCCGCGCGGCATCGTCAACCTGGCGATGAAGAAGGGCTGGCTGCCGGCGGGCCGCGGCCTGCTGCGGCAACTGGCGCGCGAGGACGGCGGCGCGCCGCCAAAGCCGGCGGCTCCGCTGGCCGCAGAAGTCAAGAGGGTCAAGGCATGAGTGGCAGCGACGACATCCTGGTGGCGGAGAAGATCTCCAAGCGCTTCGACGGGCGCGTGGCGCTGGACGAGGCGAGCGTGACGGTCAAGCGCGGCTCGATCACCGGCGTGATCGGGCCCAACGGCTCCGGCAAGTCCACCCTGTTCAACGTCATTGCCGGCACGCTGGCGCCCAACAGCGGGCGCGTTTCCATCGAAGGGCAGGACGTGACAGGCTCCTCCGCGGCCGACATCTGCCGCCGCGGGGTGGGCCGCACCTTCCAGATCAGCCGTCTGTTCGCCGAAATGACGGTGATGGAGAACCTGGTGGCGGTCGCGCATGGCATCGACGACCACGCCGCGGTCAGGCGCGCGATGGATCTGCTGGAGTTCCTGGAGATCACCGCCATCGCCGACAAATGGGGTTCGGAGCTGTCCTACGGCCAGCGCAAGCTGGTCGAGGTCGCCCGGGCGCTGATGCTGCAACCGGTGATCATGCTGCTGGACGAGCCGTTCGCGGGCATCAACCCGCGGCTGCAGAACCGCATCGTCGAGCACCTGCGGGCACTGTGCGCCAAGGGGCTGACGGTGTTCTTCATCGACCATGAGATGCGCATCGTGCTGGCCGAATGCGACATGGTCTACGTGCTGGCCGAAGGCCGCGTGATCTCCAGCGGCCCACCCGATCGCGTCCGCGACGACCCCCTGGTGCTGGACGCGTATTTCTGAACCAAGGAGACCTTCCGTGCTGAACCTGCCAGAACGCATCACCCTGTGCGAAGTCGGCCCCCGCGACGGCCTGCAAAGCCTGGACCGGTGGATCGAGACCGACACCAAGATCGCCATGGTCGACCGGCTCTCGCGCGCGGGCTTCCCCGTCATCGAGGTGACGGGCTTCGCACGCAGCAGCGTGATCCCCAACCTCAAGGACGCGGAGGAGGTCTGCGCACGCATCCAGCGCCGCCAAGGCACCGTCTACCGGGCCCTGGTGCCGAACGCGCGCGGCGCCGAACGCGCGCTCGGCTCGAAGCTCGATGAGCTGCTGGGCCTGATCACCGTCAGCGAGACCTACCTGCGCAAGAACCAGAACATGTCGCTGCCGGAGGCGGTCGAGCAGGGCATCCGGTGCTTTCGCCTGGCCGACGACGCCGGCGTGGATTTCGTGATGGCGGTCGGCGTCGCGATGTGGTGCGCCTACGAGGGGACCATCCCGGAGGAAAAGACGCTGTCCGTGTTGCGCCAGCTGCGCGAGGGCGGCATCCGCCGCTTCTACATCGCCGGTTCGATGGGCATGGAAGACCCGGCGCAGGTGAGCTCGATCTTCCGCCGCATCGCCCGCGAGCTGCCCGACTGCGAAGTGGGTTACCACGTGCACAACCTTGCCGGCTGCGCCACCGCCAACGTGCTGGCCGCGGTGGATGCCGGCGCCAGCTCCATCGAAGGCTCGATCTGCGGCATCGGCGGCGGCATCGCCATGCCCACCAGCGTCGCCTCGGTGGGCAACCTGCCGACCGAGGACCTGGTCTGCATGTTCGAAGCCATGGGCGTGCGCACCGGCGTCGCGCCCGAGGAGGCGGTGGCGGCCGCGCGCGACATCGCTGCCATGCTCGGCATCGAGGCGCGCAGCCACGCGGCCCAGGTCGGCACCCGCGCGGAACTGCTGGAGCAGGGCCGCCACCATCCCCGCAATCCGCAGACTGCCTGAACCCCTTCCCTTCCCCGCAACACCAACAGCAGGAGACACCATGAAATTCTTGTTCACTTCCATCGCCGTCGCGACGGCCATCGTCGCCCCCTCGCTCGCCCAGGCGCAGGACACCGTCCGCATCGGTATTGCGCTGTCGCAGACCGGCAACCTCGCCGACTCCGCCAAGCACTACTGGCGCGGCGTCGAGCTGTGGCGCGACGACGTCAATGCGCGGGGCGGCCTGCTGGGCAAGAAGGTCGAGTTCGTGGTCTACGACGACCGCTCCGACGCGGCCACGTCGGCCCGCCTGTACGAGCGGCTGATCACCAGCGACAAGGTCGACCTGCTGGTCTCCACGATCGGCTCGGCGCAGGCCGCCACGGCCACGGCCGTCGCCGAAAAGCACAAGCGCGTGATGATCAACGGCGGCGGTGCCTCCGAGTCGATCCAGCTGCGAGGCTTCAAGTACATCTTCCAGACCGCGGCCCGCATCTCCAACTACGTCGACGGCGTCGATCCGCTGATGAAGAAGTACAGCGTCAAGAGCATGGCCTTCGTGTCGCGCGACTACGGCGCGGCCCGCGACATGGAAAAGGTCGTCAAGGAAATGGCCAAGAAGAACGGCGTGGAAATGGTGATGGACGAGTACTTCCCGTCCGGCAACGTGGACTTCTCCTCGCAGATCGCGCGGGCTCGCCAGACCAAGCCCGACGTGTGGGTGTCGGTGGGCTACCCGAACGAGGCGATCGAGATGACGCGGCAGTTCCGCGCCTCCAACTACACACCGAAGATCTTCGTCCACAACGGCGTGGCGCAGGAGGATTACCTGAAGGCGGCGGGCAAGGATGCCGAGGGCGCGATCGGCATGTCGCTGTACGAGCCCACGCTCAAGACCGCCGGCAACGCCGAGTTCGTGAAGAACTTCGAGGCCCGCTACCACTACCAGCCGGGCTATTACTCGTCGTTCGGCTACACCGCCGTCGTCGTGCTGGAAGCAGCCGTGAAGAAGGCCGGTTCGTTCGACCAGGACAAGCTGCGCGACGTGCTGACCACGATGAAGATGGACACCATCATGGGCAAGCACGAGGTAGACCCCAAGACTGGCATGCAGCTGGGGATCCGCGGCCTGCTGGTGCAGGTGCAGAACGGCAAGCGCGAGATCGTCTGGCCGGATGACCTCAAGACCGCCGACGCCAAGCTGCCGCTGCCCGGCGCAGGTCGCTGAAGGGACGAGCGCATGAACAGCGCCAACGCGCCCCCGCTCGAGGTGCAGGAGCTGACCACCGGCTACGGCGACGTGGCCGTGGTCCGGAACGCGACCATGCAGTTCCCGCAGCGCCTGATCACCACCATCATCGGTTCGAACGGCGCCGGCAAGTCGACGGTGATCAAGGCCGCCGCCGGCCTGCTTCCGGCCTGGAAGGGCCGGGTGCTGGCCGACGGGGTCGACATCACTCGCGAGCCAGCCTTCCGGCGGGTCTACCGCGGCATCGGCTACGTGCCGCAGGGGCGGGTGGTGGTGCCCGAGATGACGGTGCGCGACAACCTCGAGATCGGCGCCCACATCCTGAAGGGCGACCGGGGTCGGATCGAAGCGGCGATGCAGCGCGTCACGCAGCTGTTCCCGGTGCTCCAGCAGCGCTTCCAGCAGCTCGCCGGCACGATGAGCGGCGGCGAGCAGCAGATGCTGGCGATCGCCCGCGCGCTGATGGCCAGCCCCAGCACCATCATTCTCGACGAGCCCTCGCTGGGCCTGTCGCCGAAATTCGTGGAGATCGTGTTCGAGAAGCTGCGGGCACTGCGCAACGAGGGCCTGACTGTGGTCATGGTGGAACAGAAGGCGTCTCGGGCGCTCGCGGTGTCCGACCGCGGCTACGTGATGCACCTGGGCCAAGTGGTGTATTCGGGCGCAGCCGCCGAACTGATCGAGAACGAGAACGTCAAGCGCCTCTTTCTCGGACAGGTGCCCGAGGACATCCATCTGCTGACGGAGGACGTGGATGCCTGAATCCGGAGGCAGGAATGCGTTGCTCGAGGAACTGGCCGAGGCCGATGCCACGGGAGAACTGCGGCAGACCTACGGCGAGATCCGGCGGCTGTCGGCGGTGCCGATGGTCGCACTGATCTACCGCCACCTCGCCACGATTCCGGGTGCGCTGGAGTGGGCCTGGAGCGCGCTTGGGCCGGCCATGCGTGCAGGCACGCTGCAGGACCGCGCATGGCGTTGCGCCGAACGCGCTCGTGTCCCGCGTCAACCGGCCATCCCGTCTGCAGCCCTGCGGGCCGTGGGCATTGACGAAGCCGACCAGCGCGCCATCGCGCAGATCCTGGACGCCTACAACCGCGCCAATCCGGTGAACATCATGGCGGTCCGCTGCCTGTCGCTGCTGCTGGAAGGCAAGCCATCCGGCGGCGGCGTCGCGTCGTCACCCGACTGGCAGCCTCCGGCCGCCATCGCGTCGCTGCCACCGATGGTCAATCCGCAAGTGATGCCGCCGGTCGTGCGCGAACTGGCGCTGCTGCTCACCGACCGCGGCCCCAGCGATGCGCCGTCCTCGCTGTGGCCCAGCCTGTACCGGCACCTGGCCCACTGGCCCGCCTTCCTGGGCTACGCGGCGGTCGTGGTGCCGCCCGAATTCGAAGCGATCGACGCGGCCGCGGCCAGGCTGCGACAGCAGGTCGACGCTGCGGCAGAGACCATCGTCGCGAACCTGCCACCGGCGCCCGCGCCCCGGGGGGTCGAGGCACAGCAGCTGCAATCGGCCATCGCCCAGTTCAGCCGCCGCATTCCCGAGATGGTGGTGATCGGCAACATGCTGCGCGGCGCTCTGCCGCCGGTCACCTCGTGAGCGATCGGGAGTCCCGCATGGACAGCACCAGTTCCTGCGCAGGCCGTGGCGACGGCGCGGGTCGGCTCAGCGCCGACGAGGCCCTGCGCACGCGTCGTTCGGTGCGGGCCTTCCTGCCGACCGCGGTGCCGCGCACCGAGGTGGAGGAGCTGCTGGCTTTGGCCAGCCGCAGCCCGAGCGGAAGCAACATCCAGCCCTGGAAGGTCCATGTGTTCTCCGGCAGCCTGCGGCACGAGCTCACGCGCCGGATCCTGGAAGTCATCGACAGCGGCCAGGCCGACCAGCACCAGCGCGAGTGGAACTACTACCCGCAGCAATGGCGCGAGCCCTACCTCGGGCGGCGCCGCAAGATCGGGTGGGACATGTACGGCCTGCTCGGCATCCCGAAAGGCGATTTCGCGCGCACCGAGCAGCAGCGGCGCCAGAACTACGACTTCTTCGGCGCCCCGGTCGGCATGATGTTCACGCTGGACGAAGACATGGAGATCGGCAGCTGGCTCGACCTGGGGATCTTCATCGGCAGCCTGGCGGTGGCGGCGCGCGGCCGCGGGCTGGACACCTGCCCGCAGGCGGCGTTCGCCGACTTCCACAAGCTGCTGCGGCCGCTGCTGGGGATCCCGGACAACCAGATCATCATCTGCGGCATGGCGCTGGGGCATGCGGACCCGGACGCCGCGATCAACCGCCTGCGCACCGAACGCGCCGCGCCGGCGCAGTTCGCCAGCTTCGAGGGCTTCGGGCCATGAGCGGCACGGTGCAATGGGACGGCAGGGCCACCGTGCTCGGCGACGATATCGACACCGACATCATCTTTCCGGCGCGCTACCTGGCCGTGCTGCGACCCGAGGACCAGGCGCGGCACCTGTTCGAGCCGCTGGGCGAGCCGCTGCGCCAGCAGGTCATCGCCGGCGGCGTGATTGCGGCCGGCTGGAACTTCGGCTGCGGCTCCTCGCGCGAGCACGCTGTCACCGCGATGCTGGGCGCCGGCGTCCGGCTGGTGGTCGCGAAATCGTTTTCGCGCATCTTCTTCCGCAACGCGGTGAACAACGGGTTGGCGGTAGTGATGAACGAGGCGCTCGCCGGCGCGGTGCGCGACGGCGATGCGGTGCGGGTCGACCTGCGTGCCGGCAGCGCGAGCGTGGCCGGCGTCGCGCATGCATTCCCGCCGTTGCCAGCGCAGGTGCTGGACATCCTGGTGGCCGGCGGCCTCTGGGCCGCGAAGGCCGGACAGCCTGGAGCCAGCGCATGAACGCCACCCTGGCGGAAAAGGTGATGGGACGCCTGGCCGGCCGCGCGGTTCGTGCTGGCGAGATGGTGGAGATCGCGCCCGACTGGACCTACGCCCTCGACGACGGGATCGGCCTCATCGACCAGGCCTTCCGGCGCTATGGCGTGGACAAGCTGGCGCGGCCGGACCGTATCGCGCTCTTCTACGACCACTATGCCCCGGCCGACACGCCGCTGCACGCGCAGATGCACCGCATCGGCCGGCAGCTGTTCGAGCGCTTCGACCTGCCGCGTGAACGGCTCTTCGACGTCGGCGCCGGCATCTCGCACCAGATCGCGGTCGAGAGCGGCATGGTGCTGCCCGGGCAGATGCTCACCAACATGGACTCGCACACCATCACCATCGGTGCGGTGGGCGCGCTGGGGTGCGGCATCGGCGGTGCCGAAATGGCCTCCCTGTGGGCGCACGGCAAGCTCTGGTTCCGGGTGCCCGAGAGCATCCGCATCGAGCTGGAGGGCGCGCTGCCGCCTGGCACCTGCGCCAAGGACCTGGTGCTGTCCATCCTGTCGACACTGACGGCCCGTGGTGCCATCTATGCGTCCATCGAATACCACGGGGCGGCACTGGACCGCCTCGCGATTCCCGAGCGCATGACCCTGTGCAACATGGGGATCGAGATGGGCGCGAAGTTCGCGGTGGTGCGGGCTGATGCAGTGACCGCGGCGCATTTCGCGCGGCTCGGCATCGACCCGGGCGAAACGCCGGTGCCCGATGCGGATGCCACGTACCGCGCGCGGCACCGCTTCGATCTTTCCACGCTCGAGCCGCTGGTGTCTGCGCCGAGCAAGGTCGACAACGTGCATCCGGCCGCGCAGTTCGCCGGCATCAGGATCCACCAGGCATTCCTGGGCACCTGCACCAATGGCCGGCTGGAGGACCTGCAGTCGGCCGCCGCCATCCTGAAGGGCAGGCGCATCGCCGCCGGCGTGCGCATGGTGGTCACGCCGGCCTCGCGCCAGGTCTACCTCGATGCGATGCGCTGCGGCGTGCTGCAGGACCTGGTGGATGCCGGCGCGACCGTCACGACCCCGGGCTGCGGCGCCTGCGCCGGCATGCACCAGGGTGTGTTGGCGGCCGAAGAAGTGTGCATCTCGTCGTCCAGCCGCAACTTCCTGGGCCGCATGGGACACCGCGATGCGCAGGTCTACCTGGGCTCGCCGGCCACCGTGGCGGCCAGTGCGTTGACCGGCGCGATCACCGATCCGCGATCGGTGGCTTAGCCGGCATTGCCGGCAGCGGCACCATCACTGGCTGCCCGGGCGCCGAACAGCCCGTGTCGCAGCAGCGACCGGGCTGGCGGTTGCTGGTGATGGCGCGCTCCGGCTGGTGCAGCACGCCGCGTTCCAGCAGGCGCTCGACCAGTTCCACCTTGTTGCCGACCGGGTAGTTGCGCCAGATCTCCTGCTTCATCGCGGCCGGCGAGCCGCCGCCGTGCAGGCTGATGACCGAGTACCAGCCACCCTGGTAGGACGCAGTCAGGTCCTCGATGAAGCGGGCCACCTCGATGCGCTTGTCGTAGGGCACCTCGGGGTTGGCCCGCAGCACCTCGGACAGGCGGGCGGCGGTGGCCGGGTTGTGGTCCTCGTCGGGGCCGGGCAGGGCGACGATCAGGCCACCGGAAACCTCATGCGCGAGCCGGTGCATGTCGTAGATCTGGGTGGCCAGCAGCAGCTTGCCGATGTTGCTGAACACGGGATCGGGCATGAACGAACCGCTGTGCCGGTCCTGCGTGGCGTACACGCTGGCGGCGACGCCGCAGGCATAGAAGCCCTCGGTGATCTTGATCAGTTCCACCATCGGCTCGCGCAGATTGCTGGTGCTGCCCGGATCCAGGCCGTTGGCCTCGCAGATGAGGGCGGCGGCCCCGATCAGCAGGTCGCCGAAACCGGCGCGCGCGGCGATGCAGCTGTGCCGGTGGTGGGTGGCGTAACTGTAGGTCAGGACGCTGCTGTGTTCCCACTGGCCTTCGAAGAAGACGCGCTCCCAGGGCACGACCACGCGGTCGAACATCACGACCGCCGTGGCCTGGCCGTACCTGCGGGAAAACAGCGCATCGCCGTGCTCCAGTTTTTCCCCCGGCCGGCCGGCCGGGCGCGAGACGATCGTCACACCTGCGGCGTCCACGGGCACCGCGCAGCAGACGGCGAAATCGGCGTCCGCGGGCCCCATGTTGCGTCCAGGCATGACGAGGAATTCGTGCATGTAAGGCGCGCCCGTCACGATCGCCTTGGCGCCGCTGATGACGATGCCCCTGGCATTGCGCTCCACCACATGCACGTAGGTGTCCGGATTCGCCTGCTCGTGGGGGCGCTTGCTGCGGTCGCCCTTGGCGTCCGTCATGGCGATGCCCAGGGCAAGGTCGCGGTCCTGCACGTCGGCCAGGTAAGCCTCGAAGCGGGTGCGGTGCTCGGTCGTCTCACAGGCGTCGTCGATGCGGGCGACCGCCTGCGCAAGCCCGTTGAGCGCGTCATGGGCGAGATACCGTTGCGCGCAGCCCGTTTCCTGGCAGAGCACGCGGACGGCTTCCAGCTTGTTCAGCAGGTCGCCGGACGACTCGTTCACATGCAGCATGCGGGGGACGACGCGATTGCGCTGCGACTGCGTGGCCAGTGCGATTGGCGCCAGGGCAGGGTCGCGCGCGAAGTCGTAGGTGAACGCCAGCGCGTTCACTCCCGGTGCGAGCGCCGGATCGTCCGCGACGCTTTCGACCTGGCGGCCATCCACGTACACCACCGGCCTCAGGCGGCGCAGGGACTCGCGGTAGTCCGCGCCGGTCATGAGGTTCACCCGCGTTGGCGCGGCGTCGACGATGTTCATCACTGGGTCCCTCCGGGATTGGCGTGCCGGGATTTGAACACTGTTCAATAAATTGGTCAACGTCTATACTGGCCCCCGTGACCTCCCGTCCCACGCTAAGACCTGAACGCCCGGCAGCGGCGCGGGATGCGCGCATGAAATCCATGTCGAATGCGCGGCGGATGCTCATCCTGGCGGCGGCCCGCGCCGCGTTCTCCGATCTGGGCCTGGACGGCACGAGCATCCGTGAAATCGCGCAGCGCGCCGGCTACACGCCGGGTGCGATCTACAGTTACTTCGCGAGCAAGGAAGAGATCTATGCCGCGCTCCTGGGGGAGTCGCTGGAGCGGCTCAATGCGCTGGTGGAAACCGCCCGCGATTGCGCCAGCACTGAAGGCGCCGAGCTGGTTCGCGCGACGGCGAATGCATTCTTCAACTTTTACCGCGAGAACCCGAGGGACCTGGACCTCGGGTTCTATGTCTTCCAGGGGCTGCAGCCGCGCGGCCTGACTCCCGTGTTGAACGAGGCGTTGAACAGACGCCTGCGCGCTGCGCTGCAACCGACGGAAGAAGCGCTGGTGGCGCTGGGAATGCCGGCCCGCGTCGCGCTGCAGGAGGTGACTGGCCTGTTCGCTCACTGCGTCGGGCTGCTCGTCTTGAGCCACACCGGGCGCATCCGGATGTTCAACCAGGCGTCTCAGGAACTGTTCGACCGCTATCTCGACCAGTTGGTCGCGCGGGCGGCGCCGCGCCCGGCTCGTGCCCGCGCACGGTCGTAGCGGGCCGGCGGCAGCAGGCTGCACACCCGCTGTCCCTCACAGGATCGAGCAGGCAGGAGCTGGCCGCCGGGCCAGCTCCGTCGCGCGCTCAGATGTGCAGCATCGCCAGGGCGCCGACCACCACGCCGACGCCGGCCACGGCGAACATCGCATATTCCAGCCACTTCTTGCGCGTGAGCAGCGCGATGGCGGCCAGCGCGATCGACACCTGCAGCACGGTGGTGGCCTGGGCCCAGCGGTGGTGCTGGTGCATCTGCTCGTCGCTGCGCTTGTCCCACTCGGTGGCCTGGGCCTCCAGCTTGCGGGCGTCGGCCTCGATCTCCTTCTTTTCCTTCTCGTAGCGCTCGATCATGGCCTGGTAGCCGGCCTTCTTGTCCTCGGGCGAGAGGTCGCGGGAGACTTCCGCCAGCGACTGCTTGGTGCTCTTGGACTGGAAGTAGTTCCACTGGTTGGAGGCTTCGGTCTTCTTGATCGCGGCGTTGTTCTTGAACAGTCCGGCGTTGGCCTGCGTGAAGCCGCCCATGTAGCTGAAGATGGCGCCGACGGTGGCGATGATGGCCGTGAACATCGCGATCTGGTTGATCATCCCGCTGCTGCCGCCATGGGCGTCGTGCGCGCCCTGCGCAGCGTGTTCGAGTTCGTGCTCGTGCGGCCCGTGCACATGAAATCCTGCTCCCGACATGTCAATCTCCTCGTTGTGTGTTCTGGTAGGTGACGAAGCTGAAGGCCAGTCCACCCGCACCCGTGTGGCGTTCGCGCCGGATCTCCCGCCACTGCGGGCCGAAGCGCGGTGCGTGGGCGTCGCCTTCGAACTCGGCCTCGATCTCGGTGACCTCCGCGGTGGCCGCCAGTGGCAGCGCCTCGCGGTAGATCTGGGCGCCGCCGATCACCCAGACGTCGGCGTCGGCCGGACACTGCGCCAGCGCCTCCGGCAGCGACGCGGCGCGCAGCGCGCCCTCGGCCTGCCAGCCGGCCTGGCGGGTCACGACGACGTTCAGGCGGCCCGGCAAGGGCCGGAAGCGGGGCGGCAGCGAGTCCCAGGTCTTGCGCCCCATGATGACCGGGTGGCCGCTGGTGGTGCGCTTGAAGTGCGCCAGGTCCTCGGGCAGGTGCCAGGGCAGGCGGCCCTCCTTGCCGATCACGCCATTGGCGGCGCGGGCGAAGATCAGGTGCACGCGCATCACACCGCGACCGGCGCCTTGATCGGGCCGTGGCTGTCGTAATCCAGGAACTGGAAATCTTCGTACCTGTAGTCGAAGATCGACGCCGGTTTGCGCTTGATGTCCAGCACCGGATAGGGAAAGGGTTCGCGGCTCAACTGCAGTTCCACCTGCTCGTGGTGGTTGTCGTAGATGTGGCAGTCGCCGCCGGTCCAGATGAAGTCGCCGACGCCCAGGTCGCATTGCTGCGCCATCATGTGCGTCAGCAGCGCGTAACTGGCGATGTTGAAGGGCACGCCCAGGAACATGTCGGCGCTGCGCTGGTACAGCTGGCACGAAAGTTTGCCGTCCGCAACGTAGAACTGGAAGAACGCGTGGCAGGGCGCCAGCGCCATCTTCGGGATGTCGGCCACGTTCCAGGCGCTGACGATGATGCGGCGCGAATCGGGGTTGGTCTTGATGGTCTTGACGGCTTCGGCGATCTGGTCGATGTGGCCGCCGTCGGGCGTCGGCCAGCTGCGCCACTGCACGCCGTACACGGGGCCCAGGTCGCCGTCGGGGCGAGCCCACTCGTCCCAGATCGTGACGCCGCGCTCGCGCAGCTTGTTGTTGTCGCTCGATCCCTCCAGGAACCACAGCAGTTCGTGGATGATGGACTTCACGTGCACCTTCTTGGTCGTGACCAGCGGAAAGCCTTCGTTCAGGTCGAAGCGCATCTGGTAGCCGAACACGCTGCGCGTGCCGGTGCCGGTGCGGTCGGATTTCGGCGTGCCATGCGCGTAAACGTGGCGCAGGAAGTCTTCGTATTGCGAGCGGATCGGGCGGGGGGAGATCATGGCCTGCAATTATGCAATCGCCGATGCCGGCGCTATGCCTTGAGCACCCGCCCGGGATTCAGCAGGTTGTGCGGATCGAGCGACTGCTTGATGGCTCGCATCAGCGACAGCGCCACTGGCGACTTGTGCTTCTCCAGCTTGTCGCGCTTGAGCGTGCCGACGCCGTGTTCGGCCGAGATCGAGCCGTCGTAGCGCGTGACGGCGTCGTAGACGATGGTGTTGACCAGCGGCTCCATGTCGCGCAGGAACGCCGCCATGTCGCCGCCCACCGGCGCCTGCACGTTGTAGTGCAGGTTGCCGTCGCCGAGGTGGCCGAAGTTCACCAGCCGCACGCCCGGGATCGCCTGGCGCAGCAGGGCGTCGGTCTCGCGGCAGTAGTCGGGGATGCGCGACACCGGAATCGAGATGTCGTGCTTGATGTTGAGGCCTTCCTCGGCCTGCGCCAGCGGAATGCTTTCGCGGATGTGCCACAGCTGGCGCGCCTGCGCGATGTTCTCGGCCACCACGGCGTCGGTCACGCAGCCGTCCTCCAGCGCGGTTTCCAGCAGGCGCTCGAACTGGCCGCGCGCATGCAGTTCCGATTCGTGGTCCGAGTTCTCCAGCAGCACGCAGTAGGGCGTCTGCTCGTAGAGGGGAACACGCTGCTGCGGAAAATGCTTCGCCGTCAGTTCCAGCGCGAACTGGCCCATCACCTCGAAGCCGGTGAGGCCGGCGCCCAGAGCGCGGTGCGCCAGTCCCAGCAACGTGACCGCGGCTTCCAGCGACGGCACGGCGGCCCACGCAGTGAGCGTCGCGGCCGGCAGCGGATAGAGCTTCATGGTCGCGGCGGTGATGATGCCCAGCGTGCCTTCGCTGCCGATGAACAGGTCGCGCAGGTCGTAGCCGGTGTTGTCCTTGCGCAGGCCGGTGAGCCCGTCCCACACCTCGCCCTGCGCGGTCACCACCTCCAGGCCCAGGCACAGGTCGCGCGCGTTGCCATAGCGCACGACCTGGGTGCCGCCGGCGTTGGTGCCGAGGTTGCCGCCGATCGTGCAGCTGCCTTCGGCGGCCAGGCTCAGCGGAAACAGCAGGCCCTGCGCTTCGGCGGTGTCCTGCAGCGCCTGCAGCACGCAGCCGGCCTCCACCGTCATCGTCAGGTTCGCGGCGTCGAGGCCGCGCACCTTGTTCATGCGTTGCAGGCTCAGGAGCACCTGGGTGCCGGAGCCGTCCGGCGTCGAGCCGCCGACCAGGCCGGTGTTGCCGCCTTGCGGGACGATGGCCGTGCCCGCCGCGGCGCAGGCCGTGACCACCGCGGCGACCTGCGCCGTGGAGTCGGGGCGCACCACGGCCAGGGCCTTGCCGCGATCGCGCTTGCGCCAGTCGTCTTCCCAGGCGCTCAGGTCGCCGTCGGTCAGCACGTGGGCGGGGCCGACGATGCCCCGCAGGGTCTCGACCAGGTTCATGGTGTCGCCTTTCGCAAGCGGGTGCGGACATGGAGGACGCAGGCTGCGAACAGCAGCAGGCACAGCGCGACCTCGACCAGGGCCAGCAAGCGCCCGGGGCCGCGGTCGCTGGCCGCACGGACCACGCCTTCGGTGAAATAGAGCCAGACCAGCAAGCTGACCCAGCGGTAGGTGTACATGCGGTTGCGCAGCAGGCCGGCCAGCGGAAAGCACAGCGGCAGCACCTTGAGCGCCAGCCACGAGCCGCCGCTGCGCACCGGTGCCAGCCACAGTTCCCAGGCCAGCCCCAGCACGATCAGGCCCAGCACGCAGGCGACCGCCACGGCGCGGGTGGCGGCGACGGTGGCATTGGGCGGGGTGGGGAGGACGGAATCGGGCTGCATGCGCGATGGCATCATAGCGGGCGATGAACCTGCGCCAACTTCTCACGGACCTGCGGCTCTTCCCGTGGAAGTCGACGGCCCTGAAGCTGGGCGAGCGCTTTCGCGAGGACCGGCTCAGCCTCACGGCCAGCAGCCTGACCTTCACCACCACCATCGCCCTGGTGCCGTTCTTCACCGTGGCGCTGGCGATCTTCACGGCCTTCCCGATGTTCAACCAGGTCCAGGGCGCGCTGCAGACCTGGCTGGTGCAAAGCCTGATTCCCGATGCGATCGCGCGCCAGGTGCTGGGCTACCTGACGCAGTTCGCCGGCAAGGCCAGCCGGCTCGGCACCGCCGGCCTGGCGGCGCTGGTGCTGACCGCGTTCGCCCTGATCCTGACCATCGACCGGACCCTCAACAGCATCTGGCGGGTGCGCCGGCCGCGGCCGCTGGCGCAGCGGGTGCTGATCTACTGGGCGGTGATGACGCTGGGCCCACTGGTGCTCGGCGCCAGCCTGAGCATTTCGTCGTATGTGGTCTCGGCCTCGCGCGGGCTGGTCGGCGCGATGCCCGGCGGCATGCGCATCGGGCTCGACCTGTTCGAGTTCCTGCTGCTGTCGGCGGGGCTCGCGGCGCTGTACCGGTATGTCCCGAACACCCATGTGCGGACCCGCCATGCCTGGGCCGGCGCGCTGTTCGCCGCCGCCGGCATCGTGCTGGCGAAGAAGCTGGTGACACTGTACTTCGGCGTGGTGCCGACCTACTCGATGGTCTACGGCGTGTTCGCGACCTTGCCGATCCTGCTGGTGTGGATCTATGTCGCCTGGGTGGTGGTGCTGCTGGGCGCGGTGATCGCGGCCTACCTGCCCAGCCTGCTGATCGGCGGTGGCCGCGACGCCGCCGGCCCCGGCTGGCAGTTCCAGCTCGCGCTCGAAGCGCTGCAGCAGTTGCACCGGGCGCGCGCGACCGCGCGCCACGGCCTGAGCCTGCCCGAGCTGGCCAGGCAACTGCGGGTCGATCCGCTCCAGCTCGAGTCGGTGCTCGAAACGCTGGTGGGCCTGGACTGGGTGGGGCGGGTCAACGAAGTCGAGGACGACGAGCGCACCCGCTATCTGCTGCTGGCCGATCCCGGATCGACAGCGCTGGCGCCGCTGCTGCGCAACCTGTTGCTGACCGAGAGCGCCGCGACGGCGGGGCTGTGGAAGACCAGCCGGCTCGCCACCGTGGCCTTGAAGGATGTGGTCTAGGGCCGGTTCACACTATTTCCGGGGGCGCGTTCCCCTGCGGGGTTGCGGCCAAAAAGGCCATCCGCCGCGTTACGAAGCCTTGCCGGGGGTCGACCCCGGCTGCGTTTCGCGCCTTGCGCATGACCTTTTTGACCAGCAACGCGTCCCCCGGAAATAGCGTGAACAGACCCTAGAACGGGATCCGGCCGCTCCAAATGTCCTTGTACATCACCCAGTCGCCCATGAAGCTGTACAGCGGGCGCTTGAAGCTGGCTGGCCGGTTCTTCTCGAAGCCGAAGTGGCCGATCCAGGCGAAGCCGTAGCCCGCCAGCAGTCCGGCCAGCAGCCACAGCGGATTGCGCGTGGCGACCAGCATGGCCAGGCACACCAGCGCCAGCGTCGAGCCGGCGAAGTGCAGGCGCCGGCAGGTGCGGTTGCTGTGCTCGCTCAGGTAGAACGGGTAGAACTCGGAAAAGCTGTGGAAGGCCCTGGGATCGCTCGCGGCGCCGGCGCTGTTCATGCTTGTCTCCTGCTGTTTGCAGCCACTTTACGCCACGCGGAACGGCGCCTGCAAGAAGCCGCGAAAACGGGCACGGCCGACGCGGGTGGGGCTGGCCGCGAGGCGCCAGGCGGGGAAGCGCCGCAGGAAGCCGCCGAGCGCGACCCGCGCTTCCAGCCGCGCGAGGCTGAGTCCGGCGCACTGGTGGATGCCCAGGCCGAACGCCAGGTGCCGGTTGTCGGGGCGCGCGAGATCGAGCCGGTCCGGCTCGGGGAACTGCACCGGGTCGCGGTTGGCGGCGGCGATGCCCAGAGTCACCAGCGCGCCCGCCGGCAGGTCGACGCCGCCGATGCTGGCCGCGCGGGTGGCGCGGCGGTTGCCCAGCTGGTTGGACGATTCGAAGCGCAGGAATTCATCGACTGCCGGCACCAGGGCTTCGTCGTCGCCGGACGCCAGCTGGCGCAGCAACTGCGCGTTCGCCTCCGGCCATTCATGCAGCGCCACCAGCGCGTTGCCGATCAGGTTGGTGGTGGTTTCGTGGCCGGCGTTCAGGATGAACACGCAGTTCTGCAGGAGCTCGCTTTCGCTCAGCTGCTCGCCAGCGTCGCCTTCGCCCTGGATCAGCCGCGTCAGCACGTCGTGGTCCGGGTCGCCGGGATGGCGCCGGCGCGCCGCCACCAGTTCGCGCAGGTAGGCGCTGAATTCGGTGACGCTGCGGTTGCCCAGCGCCTCCTGCTGCGGGGTCAGCTTCGGCTCCAGCGCGCCGAGGATCGCCAGCGACCAGCCGCGCAACGGGCCGCGGTCCGCGTGCGGGATGTCCAGCAGGTTGCCGATGACCTCCACCGGAATGGCGCTGGCGAAGTCCTCGATCAGGTCGCCGCCACCCTGCGCCGCGATGGCGTCGAGCAGCCGGTCGACCAGCGCCACCAGCCCGGGCTCGAGGTCCGCGATCGCACGGCGCGTCAACGCGCCCATGATCAGCTTGCGCACCCGGGTGTGCAGCGGCGGGTCGTTGAACACCAGGCTGGTCGTGTGGTGCTCCAGCAGCGGCGCGCTGAGACCATCGCGACCGTAAGGGCCATGGTTGTATTTGGGCGTGAATTCCACCTTCTTGTCGGAGCTGAAACCCTGTGCGTCGCGGTACACCGCGACCAGGTCGGCGTAGCGCGTCAGGAAGTACGAGCCGTCCGGCATCAGCCGCACCGGCTGCGTTTCGCGCAGCACCCGGTAGACCGGGTAGGGGTTGGCGTGGAAGTCCGGCGGCAGGGCCCGCAGGTCGAAGCTGGCGGCGATTTCTTCGGCACGTGCGCGCGCCATCGGCGGCGTGACGACGATGCTCATGGCCGCAGGAAGTCGACCAGCGCGGCCAGCACGGCGTCGGGCGCCTCGACCATCATCTGGTGGCCGGCTTCGACCAGCACCACCTTCGCGCCGGGCGCCCGGTCGATCAGCGGCTGCGCCATCTTCGGCAGCGTCATCGCATCGTTGCGGCCCAGGATGAACAGGATCGGGCAGCGCACCTTCGCGATCGCCGCTTCGGCGCCGCGGTACTTGTCGCAGGCCTGGAAGCCGCGGTGGAAGACGTTGACCTGCGTGTTGCTGGCCAGCACCCGCCGCATCAGCGCCTTCGAGCCGCCGTACAGCCAGGTGCCGGGGCCGAGCGCGGACGGCGGCGGAGCCAGCATCGAGTGCGAGAACACGTTGACCATGTCGATCGCCTGCATCGGTGCGTTGAGCGACGTCTCCAGCAGCGCTGGCGACACCTTCATCGGCGCGGCGGTGCCGACCAGCGCCAGGTGCGTCACCCGTTCCGGCGCCGTCGCCGCGGCCTCCAGGGCCATCAGCGAGCCGAAGCTGTGGCCGACCAGGGCTGCCTGCTTCACGCCGGCCGCATCGAGCAGCGCGATCACGAAGGCCGCCGCTTCCTCGACCGACTTCGGCGCGTCCCCTGCGCTCTTGCAGTGGCCCGGCAGGTCCGGCGCCAGCACGTTCCAGCCGTGGTGGGCAAAGGACCGGGTCTGCAGGATCCAGACGCTGTGGTCGTTCAGCACGCCGTGCAGGAACACCACCGTGGGCTTGGCCGTATCGAAGGGCTTGCCGCCGGTGTAGCAGAAGGTCTCGTGGCCGTTGACGGTGAGGATCATGCTGCCTTCTCCGCCGCCTTCAATGCGCGCTTGAGGTCGTCGATCAGGTCGTCCGCATCTTCCAGCCCGATCGACAGCCGGATCGTGCCCTGCGTGATGCCGGCACTGGCCAGCGCCTCGTCGCTCATGCGGAAATGGGTCGTGCTGGCCGGGTGGATCACCAGCGAGCGGCAGTCGCCGACGTTGGCCAGGTGGCTGAACACCTTGAGCGTGTCGATGAACTTCTTGCCCTGCTCGCGGTGGCCCTTCATGTCGAAGCTGAACACCGAGCCGGCGCCCTTGGGCAGCAGCTTTTGCGCCAGCGCATGGCTGGGATGCGATTCCAGCATCGGATGGCCGACTCGCGACACGAACGGATGGGCGGCCAGGAACTCGACGATCTTGCGGGTGTTGCCCATGTGCCGCTCCATCCGCAGCGACAGGGTCTCGATGCCCTGCAGGATCAGCCACGCGGTGTGCGGGCTCATGCTGGCGCCGAAATCGCGCAGGCCCTCGCGCCGGGCCCGCAGCAGGAAGGCGCCGATCGTCGATTCCTCGGTGAAGACCATGTTGTGGAAGCCCTCGTAGGGCGCGGTGAGTTCCGTGAAGCGGCCGGCGGCCCGCGGCCCGTCCCAGTCGAAGCTGCCGCCGTCGACGACGATGCCGCCGATCACGGTGCCATGGCCCGACAGGAACTTGGTCGCCGAGTGGTAGACCAGGTCCGCGCCGAGCTCCAGCGGTTTCATCAGGTAAGGCGTGGTGAGAGTCGAATCCACCAGCAACGGCACGCCGGCCTCGTGCGCGATCTGGCTCACCACCGGGATGTCCAGCACGTCCAGGCCGGGGTTGCCGACGGTCTCGCCGAACAGCAGCCTGGTGTTCGGGCGGACGGCGGCGCGCCAGCCGTCGATGTCGCCCGGCTTGACGAAGGTGGTCTCGATGCCGAAGCGGCGCATCGTGTAGTGCAGCAGGTTCTGCGAGCCGCCGTACAGCGCCGTGGAGGCCACGATGTGCGAGCCCGCGCCCATCAGCGTCGCGATCGACAGGTGCAGCGCGGCCTGGCCGCTGGCGGTGGTGATGGCCCCGATGCCGCCTTCCAGCGCGGACACCCGTTGCTCGAGCACGGCGTTGGTCGGATTGCTGATGCGGGAATAGACGTGGCCGGCGCGCTCGAGGTTGAACAGGGCGGCGGCGTGATCGCTGGATTCGAAGACGAACGACGTCGTGAGGTGGATCGGCACCGCCCGCGCGCCCGTGGCGGGGTCGGGCGCGGCGCCGGCATGCAAGGCCAGCGTGTCGAAACCGGGATCCGAATAACCGGGCATGGAGACTCCTCGGGGCGGGCCCCTTGCGTTGTGACGCCCGTGATTGTGGGCTATATTCGTTCGACGGTGCCTCCATCCGGGGGCCAGGGAGGATCCCCATGAAAGTCAGCGACATCCTGCGCGTCAAGGGCAACACCCTCTACACCGTCACGCCCGACGAACCGCTTGCGCGCGCCATCGACGTGATGGCCGAAAAGGACATCGGTTCGCTGGTCGTCATGGAGCATGGCGACCTGGTCGGCATGCTCACCTTCCGCGAAGTGATCCTGTGCATCGTCAAGAACGGCGGCGCGGTCGGCAGCACGCTGGTGCGCACGGCGATGGACGACCATCCCCTGACCTGCACCTCCGAGACCGACCTCGACGAAGTGCGCCGCATGATGCTCGACCGGCACGCGCGCTACATGCCGGTGATCGAGCGGCGCATGCTGATGGGCGTGATCAGCTTCTACGACGTCGCCAAGGCGGTGGTCGACAGCCAGAACTTCGAGAACAAGATGCTCAAGGCCTACATCCGCGACTGGCCCGGCGGCGAGGAAGAAGCCGAAGCGCCACGCGCCTGACCGGGCCGGTCAGCTCGCGGCGTGGATCACGTCGCGCACCCGCGGATAGATCTGGGTGGCCCAGCGCCGGCCGCTGAACACCCCGTAATGGCCGACGCCGGTCTGGACGTGGTGGGATTTGAGGTACGGGCGGATGCTGCTGCACAGGTCCTGCGCCGCGACGGTCTGGCCGACCGAACAGATGTCGTCACGCTCCCCCTCCACCGTGAACAGGGCAGTGCGCCGGATGGCAGCCAGGTCCACCCGGCGGCCCCGGTAGTGCAGCTTGCCCAGCGGCAGCTCGTAGGTCTGGAACACCTTCTCCACCGTCTCCAGGTAGAACTCCGCCGGCAGGTCGTTGACGGCGAGGTATTCCTCGTAGAACACGCGGATCGCATTGGCCTGTTCCAGTTCGCCTTCGACCAGGTGCCGGTACAGGTCGGCGAACGCCTTCTTGTGCCGTTCCAGGTTCATGCCCAGGAAGGCCGACAGCTGGATGAAGCCGGGATAGACCCGGCGCATGAAGCCGGCGTGCGGCAGCGGCACGACGTTGATCAGGTTCTGCTCGAACCATTCGATCGGCTTGCTGGTGGCCAGCTGGTTGACGCCGGTCGGGTTCACCCGGCAGTCGACCGGGCCGGCCATCAGCGTCAGGCTGCGCGGCTGGGCCGGATGGTCGTCTTCCGCCATCAGCGCCACCGCCGCCAGCGCCGCGACGCAGGGCTGGCACACCGCCACCGTGTGCACGCCCGGCCCGATCGCGGCCAGGAACCGCATCATGTGCTCGATGTAGTCGTCCAGGGCGAACGGGCCGTCGCGCAGCGGCACGTCGCGGGCGTTGTGCCAGTCGGTGATGTAGACGTCGTGGTCCTGCAGCAGCGTGCGGGCGGTCTCGCGCAGCAGGGTGGCGAAATGGCCTGACAGCGGCGCCACCAGCAGCACCGGCGGCTGCCCGGCCACCGAGGGCTTGCGAAAGTGCAGCAGGGTGCCGAAGGGCAGCGCCAGCGTCTCTTCTTCCACCACCGGCACGCTCTCGCCCAGCACGGTCACCGCGTCGATGCCGTAGGCCGGCCGTGAATGGGTCAGGCGCAGGCGCGAGACCACCTCGCTGGCGGCCGCGAGCTTGCGCACCAGCGTGCCTTCGGTGCGCTGCAGCCACAGCTGCGCGCCGAGGTGCTGCGACAGCAGCCGCAGCGGGAGAGCAGGTCCGAGTTCGCCTGGTAAGCCTGGTAGAGCAGCGCCATGTCCGACCTTTGGCGCGGACGGTGTCCGCATGCAGCGGATGCAGGCAAGTTGCGGGCCATGCCGTGGCACAACCCTTGCTCGATCCCCGGCGCGGGGCCTTCGCTCCGGCAGGAGACTTCCATGGCCAAGGCCGTCCTCACGATCAGCAGCAAGAACTATGGTGCCTGGTCGCTGCGCGGCTGGCTGATGGCCAAGCTGGCCGGCCTGGACTTCGCCGAGAAGGTGATCCCGCCCGACGACCCGGCGATGAAGGCGGAAATGCTGCTGCTGTCGTCGTCGATGCTGGTGCCGTCGCTGCAGCACAACGGGGTGAAGGTCTGGGACACGCTCGCCATCGGCGAGTACTTGAACGAGATCAAGCCCAAGGCCGGACTGCTGCCCGCGGACGTCGCCGCCCGCGCCCATTGCCGCGCGATCTGCGGCGAGATGCATTCGGGCTTCGCGTCGCTGCGCGGGGCCCTGCCGATGAACATCAAGGCCCGCTTTCCGAACTTCAAGATCTGGTCGCGGGCCCAGGCCGACATCGACCGGGTGCTGGCGATCTGGAAAGAGTGTTTCGCCAGCTACGGCGGCCCGTTCCTGTTCGGCAAGCAGCCCTGCATGGCGGACGCGATGTACGCGCCCGTCGTCACCCGTTTCCTCACCTACGACGTGGCGCTGGACCGGGCCAGCCAGGCCTACTGCAAGCGCGTGATGGAACTGCCGGCGCTGCAGGAGTGGTTCGCCGCCGCCAAGCAGGAGCCCGACGAGATCGACGAGCTGGACGCGGAGTTTTGACTCCTCACTTCCACGGCCTCGGCGCCGGGATCGCGCACACCGGCTCGACGTCGATCGACTTGAAGTCGGCCGGCGAGACGATCTCCAGGTATTCCATGTCGGGCGAATAGTCGAACAGGTAGTGCCGGATGCCGGGGCGCTGGTGCACGCAGTCGCCCGCCGCCACCAGCGTCTCCTGGTCCTCGTACATGAAGCGGGCCCAGCCCTTGAGCATGATGACGATCTGGAAGTCCGCCTCATGCCGGTGCCAGCCCGTGCCCGTTTCAGGTGCCATGTTGGCCTTCACGAGGTGCGCGACCACCTTGCCGTTGGTGGCCGCCGCCACGCCGAGATCGCGGTAGAGGAAAAAATCGCGCAGTCCGCCTGACACATAGCCCGTGTCGCCGGGCCTGATGTGGGAGAACTGGGTCTTGGTTCGGTCCAGCATCGCTGCTCCTTGGTGCGCGTGGATTGCGCCGCCCGCTGGCAAGCAGGAACCGTTCCCGCAACCGCTCTGGGATAATCGGGCGCATGAGCGGAAACACCTTCGGCACCCTGTTCGCCGTGACGAACTTCGGCGAATCGCACGGCCCGGCGATCGGTTGCGTGATCGACGGCTGCCCGCCCGGGATGGGCCTGTCGGCAAGCGACATCCAGCCGGACCTGGACCGGCGCCGGCCCGGCACCAGCCGCCACGTGACGCAGCGGCAGGAAGAAGACCGGGTCGAGATCCTCTCGGGCGTGTACGAAGGCAAGACCACCGGCACGCCGATCTGCCTCCTGATCCGCAACACCGACCAGCGCAGCAAGGACTACAGCGAGATCGCGCAGACCTTCCGGCCCGGCCACGCCGACTACAGCTACCTGCAGAAGTACGGCGTGCGCGACCCGCGCGGCGGCGGCCGCTCGTCGGCCCGGCTCACGGCGCCGATGGTGGCGGCCGGCGCGGTGGCCAAGAAGTGGCTCGCGCAGCAATACGGCACGGTGTTTCGCGGCTGCATGACCCAGATCGGCGACGTCGCCATCCCGTTCGAGAGCTGGGACCACGTGCCGAACAATCCCTTCTTCGCCCCGGTCGCCGACGTGTCCGCGCTGGAAAGCTACATGGACAGCCTGCGCAAGGCCGGCGACTCGTGCGGCGCGCGCATCCGCGTCACCGCGTCGGCCGTGCCGACCGGGCTGGGCGAGCCGCTGTTCGACAAGCTCGACGCCGACATCGCCTGGGCCATGATGGGCATCAATGCAGTCAAGGGCGTCGAGATCGGCGCCGGCTTCGCCAGCGTCGCGCAGCGCGGCACCAGCCACGGCGACTCGCTGACGCCGCAGGGCTTTCGCACCAACAACGCGGGCGGCGTGCTGGGCGGCATCAGCACCGGCCAGGACCTGGAGGTGTCGATCGCGGTCAAGCCGACCAGCTCGATCATCAGCCCGCGCGAGACGATCAACATCAAGGGCGAGGCGACCGAGGTCGTCACCAAGGGCCGGCACGACCCCTGCGTCGGCATCCGCGCCACGCCGATCGCCGAAGCCATGCTCGCCCTGGTCGTGATGGAGCACGCGCTGCGCCAGCGGGCCCAGAACGCCGACGTCAACCCGCCGCTGCCGCCGATCCAGGCCTCGTTCCTGTAACGGATGCGCGAGCGCAGTCCGCTGGTGCCGTTCGCGGCGCTGTCCGCGAGCTATTTCGCGCACATCGGCTTCTTCAATCCCTACCTGCCGCTGTGGCTGAAGGACCTGGGGTTCCCCATCGTCGTGATCAGCCTGCTGGCGTCGGTGCAGTCGTTCACCCGCGTGTTCGCGCCCTATGCCTGGGGCGCGCTGTCGGACCGCACCGGCGAGCGGGTGCGGCTGCTGCGCCTGAGCGCCGCGGTGGCGCTGGTCGCTTCGGCCGGCCTGTGGATAGCCGGCGGGCCGTGGTGGGTCGCCCTGGTGCTGTTGCTGCTGTTCACCCACACCAGCTCGATGATGTCGCTGACCGAGGCGGCGATGGCCCACCTGGTGGCCGGCGACTGGGGCCGCTACGGGCGGGTGCGGCTGTGGGGCTCGGCCGGCTTCCTGGCCACCGTGTTCCTGGCCGGCGCCTGGTTCGAGCGCTTCGGCATGGGCAGCTTCCCCGCCTGGGCCATGGTGACGCTGGGCCTGGTGCTGCTGTGCACCTACTGGCTGCCCGACACCCGGGAAAAGCCGGCGGCGCACGGCGAGCGTGCCAGCGAGCCGGTCGGCCCGGTCCTGCGCCAGCCGGTGGTGCGCTGGTTCTTCGCCTCGCTGGCGTTCCACGTGATGGCCCACTTCGCCATCTACGGTTTCCTGTCGCTGTACCTCGACGCGCTGGGCTACAACAAGGCCATGATCGGCGTGCTCTGGGCGGTCTCGGTGGCGGTGGAGATCGCCTGGTTCTTCGGCCAGGGCCGGTTCATCGGGCGGCTGCCGATGGCCAGCTGGCTGGTGGTCTGCGGCGTCGCCACGGTGCTGCGGATGGCGCTCACCGGCGGTGTCGGCGATTCGCTGGTGGCCCTGTTCATCGCGCAGACCCTGCACGCGCTCACCTTCGCCACCCACCACACCGCCTGCATCGCGCTGGTCAGCCACCACTTTCCGGGCCGGCTGCGGGCCCGGGGCCAGGCCCTGTTCACCGTCATCGGCTATGGCGTCGGCGGCATGGTCGGCGTGCTGGCCGGCGGGGCGTTCGCATCGCGTTTCGGCTTCCAGGCGATGTTCGGCGTCGCGACCCTGCTGGCGCTGCTGGCGACGCTCTGCGCCTGGCGCGTGGTCCGGCTCGAGCGCCTGTAGGCGCGTTCCGACGCGCCGCCTGCGTCTTGTTCGACAGGGCAGGGCGGACGGCGCCGCGATAGTGGGGCTCTCAACAGCGAGGAGCACCATGCCCAAACCGACCGCCAGGAACGCGGGACGCGGCACCGACGCCGACGGCGTCGCCGCCAAGCAGCGCGAACTGCAACTCGAACAGGACCGCAAGGACCAGGCCAGGCCCGCCAAGTCCAGGGAAAAATCCACCAAGGCAGTGCAGGCCGGACCGCGCGCGCAGCCCGCCAACCCGATGCCCGACCAGCACCTGCGCAAGCCCGGGCTGGAATCCGAGATGGAACTCGAGCCGCTGTTCCAGGCGCCCGACTACCGCGGCAGCGGCAAGCTCGAGGGGATGGCCGCGCTGATCACGGGCGGCGATTCCGGCATCGGCCGTGCAGTCGCCGTGCTGTTCGCGCGCGAAGGGGCGGACGTGGCCATCGCTTATCTCGACGAGCACGAGGACGCGCAGCGGACCCAAGCTGCGGTCGAGAGCGAAGGCCGTCGCTGCCTGCTGCTTCCGGGCAACGTCAAGGACACGGCCTACTGCAAGCAGGCCGTGGAACAGACCGTCGCCGGGTTCGATCGGCTCGACGTCCTGGTCAACAACGCGGCGTTCCAGCTGCACGCGCAGTCGCTGGAGGACCTGACCGACGAGCGCCTCGAAGAGACCTTCCAGACCAACATCCTGGGCTACATGAAGATGGCGCGGGCGGCCTTGCCGCACCTGAAGCGGGGTGCCTGCATCATCAACACCGGCTCGGTCACCGGCCTGCAGGGCAGCGCCCACCTGCTCGACTACTCCGCCACCAAGGGCGCGATCCACGCCTTCACCATGTCCCTGGCCAGCAACCTGATCGACAAGGGCATCCGCGTCAATGCCGTGGCGCCGGGGCCGGTCTGGACGCCGCTCAACCCGGCCGACGCGCCGCCCGAAAAGATCAAGGACTTCGGCAAGGACACCGACATGAAGCGCCCGGCGCAGCCGCAGGAGCTGGCGCCGGCTTATGTGTTCCTGGCGTCGCCGGTGTGCTCCAGCTACATCACGGGCGTCGTGCTGCCGGTCACCGGGAGCGTCGGCAGCTGATCCGCGGCTTTTTTTGGGGACTTTCGGCCTCGGCCCGTTGGCCGGACCGGGTTTGCGCAATATCATCATCGGATGCGACTGTCCTTCGCATCCCATGCGGATGTTCGAGGCGGCAGTGCGGCACCCCCTGTCCCGAAAGGCCGCCCGATGGAATCGAAGACCGCCCGGATCACCGTCCTGATCGATCCCGGCAAGAAGCTCGCGCTGGAAAAGCTCTGCGCCGAGCAGGACGTGACGCCGTCCCAGGTGGTGCGCCGGCTGATCCGCGACTACCTCGCCACCAACGGCGTGGCCGTCGAGCGCGTTGCGGCCGAACGGCCGGAGCAACTGGCGTGAGCACGGACCTGCCGCCGGTCCAGGCGCCGGCCGCCGGCGCCCGCCTGTTCGGCGCGAGCGGCCAGGAATGGGTCGTGCTGCGGACCACCCACGCCGAGGAAGATCCCGAGATCTGGCTGGTCCACGTGATCAAGGCGGCCGATGCGCGGGCCGGCCAGCGCCACCTGTCGCTGGTGATGACCGGCGAGGAGTTCGCCGAGTTCTGCCGCGCCGAAGGCATCTGCTGAACGCCCGCCCCGGCGCGGCTTTGCTAAGCTCACGCGCCACTTCCAACTCCCGCACGCCATGAAAACTGCCCTGGTCCTGAACGGTCCCAACCTCAACCTGCTCGGCACCCGCGAGCCGCAGGTGTACGGCTCGCAGACGCTGGCCGACGTCGAACAGCTCTGCGTCGATGCCTGCGCCGCCCACGGCCTGCAGCTGGACTTTCGCCAGAGCAACCACGAAGGCGTGCTGGTCGACTGGATCCAGGAAGCCGGCCGCGGCCAGAAGGACGGCAGCGTGGCCGGCGTGATCCTCAACGCCGGGGCCTACACCCACACCAGCGTCGCGTTGCACGACGCCATCAAGGGGGCGGGCGTCGCCCTGATCGAGCTGCACATCAGCAACGTCCATGCGCGCGAAGGGTTTCGCCATCACTCCTACATCTCGCCCGCCGCGCGCGCCGTGATGGCGGGGTTCGGCGTGCAGGGCTACCCCCTCGCTATCGCTGCACTCGCCGGGTTCTGAAGAGAAACATCCGTACGCAGAGGACGCAAAGGATCCGCAAAGGACGCAGAAGAACTCAAGAACCTTGAAGGGGTTCCTTTCTGCGTTCTCTGCGTCATTTCTGCGTCCTCTGCGTACGGTTGTCCGCTTTCGGTTTGCGCCCCCGCCGCCGGTTCTCCTACACTGGCGGCTTATGAACCAGTCAGTACATTCGCCGGTCGCGCGCAAGCGGGCCAAGGCGGTGCCCCGCACCAACGACCCCGAGCGCACGCGGGCCGACATCATCGAGGTCGCAACCCACGAGTTCTCCGAAAAAGGCCTGGCCGGCGCCCGCATCGACGTCATCGCAGAAGCGATGCGCACCAGCAAGCGGATGATCTACTACTACTTCGGCAGCAAGGAGGCGCTCTACGTCGCCGTGCTGGAGGAGGCCTACCGCCGGATCCGCCACATCGAGGCCGACCTGCACCTGGAAGACCTGGCGCCGGAAGACGCGCTGCGCAAGCTGGTCGGCTTCACCGTCGACTACCAGCTGGCCAATCCGGACTTCATCCGGCTGGTGATGAACGAGAACATCCACCGCGGCGAGTTCCTCGGCCAGAGCAAGATGATCCAGACCCTGAACGTGCCGGCGATCAACGCGGTGCGGCAGGTCTACGAGCGCGGCGTGGAGGCGGGCGTCTTCCGCTCCGGCATCGACCCGGTCGACCTGCACATGTCGATCAGCGCGCTGAGCTTCTTCAACGTCTCCAACCGCCACACCTTTTCGCTGATCTTCAAGCGCGACCTGGAGTCGGCGGCAGCCATCGTCGCGCGGCGCGACAGCATCATCGAGATGGTGGTGCGCTTCGTGCGCAAGTAGCGCTCCGGCCCGCAGCAACGGCCGGGCTGACTACGGGTTTTCACTGATTTTTTAAAACTAACCAGTTCGTACATAATCCGCTCCGACGGCGCCGGAGCAAGGTCGCCGCCGCACGATCCCGGCGCCCACGCCGGGACGTTCCAAGGAGACGCCCCCATGCTGCAGAGAATCGTCGACCGGTATTGCCAGGTGCTGTGCGTGCTGATGGTCGCGTGCCTGGCCCTGATGGTGGTGCTGGTGTTCGGCAACGTCGTCCTGCGCTACGCCGCCAATTCCGGGATCGCCGTGTCCGAGGAGCTCTCGCGCTGGCTGTTCGTGTGGATGACGTTCCTGGGCGCGGTGGTCGCGATGCGCGACCACGCCCACCTGGGCACCGACATGCTGGTCGCCAAGCTGCCGGCCTGGGGCAAGAAGGTCTGCCTGGTCGCCGGCTACCTGCTGATGCTGTTCGTCTGCTGGCTGCTGTTCAAGGGCGCGCTCGACCAGGCCCGGATCAACCTCACCACCACCAGCGCCACGATGGAAGCGTCGATGGCCTGGTTCTACGCCAGCGGCATGGTGTTCGCCGTCTCGGGCGGACTGATCCTGCTGATGGATTTCTGGCGCCTGCTCACCGGCCGGATGCGCGACGACGAACTGGTCGCGATCCAGGAATCGGAAGACGTCGTGCACGGCGGACCGCCGCAAATCGGAGACCTGAAATGACCATCGTCGTCTTCCTCGGCTCGCTGCTCGGCGCCATGGCGCTGGGCATCCCGATCGCCTTCTCGTTGCTGCTGTGCGGCGCCGCCCTGATGTGGCACCTGCAGATGTTCGACCCGCAGATCCTGGCGCAAAACGTGATCAACGGCGCCGACAGCTTCCCGCTGCTGGCCGTGCCCTTCTTCATGCTGGCCGGCGAGCTGATGAACGAAGGCGGCCTGTCGCGGCGCATCGTCAACCTGGCCATGGCGCTGGTCGGCCACATCCGCGGCGGCCTCGGCTACGTGACGATCGTGGCGGCCTGCATCATGGCGGCGCTGTCCGGATCCGCCGTCGCCGACGCCGCCGCGCTCACGGCCCTGCTGCTGCCGATGATGGTCGCCGCCGGCCACGACAAGGCGCGTTCGGCGGGCCTGATCGCGTCGGCCGGCATCATCGCGCCGGTGATTCCGCCGAGCATCGGTTTCGTCATCTTCGGCGTGGCCGCCAACGTCTCGATCTCCAAGCTGTTCCTGGCCGGCATCGTGCCGGGCCTGCTGCTCGGCGCCGCGCTGTGGATGACATGGTGGTGGCTGGTGCGCAAGGAAGTGGTGACGCCGCCGCCGCGCCGCACCCGCGGCGAGGTGATGGTGGCCTTTCGCCAATCCACCTGGGCGCTGGTGTTGCCCATCATCGTGGTGGTGGGGCTGAAGTTCGGTGTGTTCACGCCGACCGAGGCCGCGGTGGTGGCGGCGGTCTACGCGCTGCTGGTCTCCACGCTGGTCTACCGCGAGCTGAGTTTCCGCCGGCTGTACCCGGTGTTCCTCGCCGCTGCGAAGACGACGGCGGTCATCATGTTCCTGGTCGCCGCCGCCATGGTGTCGGCCTGGCTGATCACGGTGGCCCAGCTGCCGGCGCAGGTGGTGGCGCTGCTCGAACCGATCCTGGGCCATCCCAAGCTGCTGCTGGTCGCGATCATGGTCCTGGTGATGGTGGTCGGCACCGCGCTGGACATGACGCCGACCATCCTGCTGCTGACGCCCGTGCTGATGCCGGTGGTGAAGGCCGCCGGGATCGATCCGGTCTATTTCGGCGTGCTGTTCATCATCAACAACGCGATCGGCCTGATCACGCCGCCGGTCGGCACCGTGCTGAACACGGTGGCCGGCGTCGGCCGCATCAGCATGGACGAGGTCACGAAGGGCGTGCTGCCCTTCATGTGCGCCCAGTACGCCATCATGTTCGTGATGGTGCTGTTCCCGCAGCTGGTGATGGCGCCCGCGCGCTGGCTGGCCGGCTGATTTTCTTCCCGTTCCCCCCACTGACCTCCAGGAGACACCCCATGAAACGTCTGATGCTCAAGACCCTCGTCGCCGCCGTCGCCCTCGCCGCCTTCGGCGTCGTCTCGGCCCAGGACATCAAGGAGCGCACGCTCAAGGTCGGCCTGCAAAATCCCAAGGGCCATCCGGCCGTGATGGGCGCCGAGAAATTCGCCGAGCTCGTCACCGCCAAATCGGGCGGCAAGATCAAGGTCAACCTGTTCCCGGGCGGCGTGCTCGGCGGCGACGCGCCGACGGTCTCCGCGCTGCAGGGCGGCACGGTGGAGATGACGGTGCTCAACTCCGGCATCCTGGCCTCGCAGGTCAAGGAGTTCGCGATCTACGACTTCCCGTTCCTGTTCGCCAATGCCAAGGAAGCCGACGCCGTCGTCGACGGCCCGTTCGGCAAGGGCCTGCACGCCAAGCTGGCCGACAAGGGCATCATCGGCCTGGCCTACTGGGAGCTGGGCTTTCGCGACCTGACCAACGGCCGCCGCCCGATCAACAAGGTCGAGGACATCGCCGGCCTGAAGCTGCGCGTGATCCCCAACCCGATCAACATCGACTGGGTCAAGGCGCTGGATGCCAACCCGACGCCGCTGGCCTTCCCGGAGCTGTACGCCGCGCTGGAGCAGAAGGCGGTCGACGGGCAGGAGAACCCGGTCAGCGTGATCCTGGCCAACAAGTTCGCCGAAGTGCAAAAGCACCTGGCGCTGACGCACCACCAGTACAACCCGCAGTCGGTGATCATCAGCAAGAAGGTCTGGGACACGATGAGCGCGGCCGAGAAGAAGATCATCCAGGACGCAGCCGACGAAGCCGGCAAGTACCAGCGCCAGGTCTCGCGCGAGCAGGCCGCCTCGACCATCGACCAGCTCAAGAAGGCCGGCATGCAGGTGACGGAACTGCCGCCGGCCGAGATGGCCAAGCTGCAGGTCAAGATGAAGCCGGTCATCGACAAGCATGCCGCCACGGTGGGCGAGTCGACGGTCAAGGACGTCATGGCCGAACTGGCCAAGCTGCGCAAGTAAGCCGATGAACGAACGCAAGGTGTTGGTCGGGCTGATCGGCTCCGGCATCCAGCGTTCGCTGACGCCGGCGATGCACGAGGAGGAGGCGCGGCACCACGGGCTGCGCCTGCATTACCAGCTGATCGACCTGGACCGGGCCGGCCCGAAGGGCGCGGAGCTGCCGGCGTTGATCGCCAGCGCCCGCACCATGGGCTTTGCCGGCCTCAACATCACCTATCCCTGCAAGCAGGCGGTGATCCCGCTGCTCGACGACCTGTCGGAAGAAGCGCGGGCCATGGGCGCGGTGAACACCGTGGTGAACCAGGGCGGCAAGCTGGTCGGCCACAACACCGACGGCTCGGGCTGGAGCTGGGGCTTCCGGCGCGCACTGCCGCATGCGGATCTCAAGCGCGTGGTGCTGCTGGGGGCCGGCGGCGCCGGCTCGGCCATCGCCCATGCGGTCCTGCGGCTGGGCGCGGCCGAACTGCGGCTGGTCGACAGCGACGGCCCCCGCGCCGCGGAGCTGGCGCAGCGGCTGAACGACCTGTACGGCGCCGGCCGGGTGAGGGCGCTGGCCGATGTCGGCGCGGCGCTGGCGGACGCGACGGGGCTGATCCACGCCACGCCCACCGGCATGGACAAGCTGCCCGGGCTGCCGCTGCCCGAATCGCTGCTGCGTCCCTCCCTGTGGGTGGCGGAGATCGTCTATTTCCCGCTGGAAACGCAGCTGCTCAAGGCCGCCCGCGCCAGGGGCTGTGCCACCGTCGACGGCGGCACCATGGCGGTGGGGCAGGCCATCGGCGCGTTCGAGCTGTTCACCGGCATCCAGCCCGATGCCGGCCGGATGGAGGCGCACCTGCGCCGCATGCTGGCGCAGCGCGCCGAGAGTGAATGAACCAGGAGGAAGCGACCATGAGTGATCTTCTCGTCAATCTTCCGGCCGGCGCGACCGGCGACCGCGAACCGCTGGGCGACGGCTCCAATCCGCTGGGCCTGGACGGCATCGAATTCATCGAATACGCGACCGCCAAGCCGCAGGCCCTGGGCCAGGTGCTGGAGATGATGGGTTTCAAGCCGGTGGCACGGCACCGCTCGCGCGAGGTGCTGCTGTACCGGCAGGGCGACATGAACATCGTGGTCAATGCCAACCCGATCGACGTCAAGGGCACGGCGCATGGCGACGAGGCCCCGGTGATTTCGGCGATCGCGCTGCGGGTGCGCGACGCGCGCGATGCGCGCCGCCGCGTACTGGAGCGCGGCGCGTGGGAAGTGCCGCCGCGCGCCGAGGTGATGGAGCTGAACATTCCGGCGATCCATGGCGCCGGCGGCAGCCGGATCTACTTCGTCGACCGCTACCGCGACTTCTCGATCTACGACGTCGACTTCAGCTACATCCCGTCGGTGGAGCGCCATCCGCCGGCGCTGGCCGGCATGCATTTCTTCGGCATCGTCCAGTACATCGGACCGGACCGCAGCTACGACTGGATCGAGTTCTACCGGGAGCTGTTCGGCTTCGAGCTGATTCCCGACGAGATGCGCTTCGGCATCCTGCCGCGCGGCAAGCTGCTGCGCAGCCCCTGCGGCAATTTCATGCTGCAGCTGGTCGAGCCCGAGCCGCTGGTGCTCGATAGCAGCGAGAAGCTGCAGCGCATCGGGATCGGCGTTCCGGATGTCATGGCGGCGGTGGCGGCGCTGCGCCGCAACGGCGTCGAGTTCAACGAAACTCCGGCGACCCATACCGAAACGCGCGGCGCCCTGACCCGGACCTGGCTCGGCTCGGTGATGTTCGAACTGGTCCACAGCGAGCTGGGAGCCGGGACATGAACATCGAAGGCTTCGGCATGGACACCATCACCCTGGCCGGCCCGCTGGAAGCCAAGCTGCGGGCCATCCGGGAGGCCGGCTTTTCGCAGGTGATGCTCAGCGCGCGGGACCTGGTGGGCCATCCGCAGGGGCTGGACGCGGCCGTGCGCGAGGTCGCCGACAGCGGGCTGCGCGTCACCGGCTTCCAGGTGCTGCGCGACTTCGAGGGCCTGTCGGGCCACCTGCACGAGTACAAGGTCGACATCGCCAAGGCGATGCTGCAGATGTGCGCGGCGCTGGGTTGCAAGGTGATGCTGGCCTGCTCGTCGACCTCGGTGCACGCCAGCCAGGACCTGGACCTGATCGCGCGCGACCTGCGCAAGCTGGCCATGCTGGCGGTGCCCATGGGCATCAAGGTGGCCTACGAAGGCCTGTCCTGGGGCCGCACCATCAACGAATTCACCACCGCCTGGGACGTGGTCTGCCGGGCGGACGCGCCGAACCTGGGCCTGGGCCTGGATTCGTTCCACCTGCTGGCCAGCGACACCTCGCTCCAGCTCATCGACGATCTGGATCCGGCGAAGATCTTCCTGGTGCAGCTGGCCGATTTCCTGTGGCAGAAGACCCAGAGCTTCGAGGACCGGATCAACACGGCCCGCCATTACCGGGTGTTTCCCGGCGAGGGCGTGCACAGCGAGCAGGTCGCCGAACTGGTGCTCAAGCTCGACCGGCTGGGCTACGCCGGCGATTACAGCTTCGAGGTCTTCAACGACGATTACCAGCAGCTGCCGTTGCCGATGGTGGCGCAGCGCGGGCGGCGCAGTGCGAGCTGGCTGGCGGAGGACCTGCTGCGCCGCTCCACCCCGCTGCCCAACGCGATCCGCCTGCGGCAACCTGCGGGGTCATCGAAGATCGCCTAGCATGGCGACATGACCTCACCCGCCCAACTGAAAATCGATTTCGTCTCCGATGTCTCCTGCCCCTGGTGCGCCATCGGCCTGGCGGCGCTGGAGCAGGCCCTGCGCAACGTGCAGGGCGAAGTGCAGGCCGAGCTGCGCTTCCAGCCGTTCGAGCTCAACCCGAAGATGCCGGCCGGCGGCCAGGACATCACCGAGCACCTGACCCAGAAATACGGCTCCACGGCGCAGCAGCAGGAGCAGTCGCGCGAGGCGATCCGCCT
>CALRYV010000004.1:0-302225 GCA_943372495.1 Ramlibacter sp. 2FC
ATCACGCCGCGCAGGTTGATCACGCCCTTGATGAAGGCCGGGGCGTTGGCGATCGCCGTGGGGACTTCGTAGCCCCGGATCTCCTGCACCTTCAGGATCTCGATGCCGTAACTCTCCACCCCCAGCCGGAACGTCAGGAACTCGCTGGCGTCCGCCTCAACCTTTGCCGCGTTCCGGGACGTGCGGCGGGCGGCGGGTTCGATCTGCGGCTGCATGTCTTCCTTTCGAATTTGGCTGAACCTGACTGACCTCGATGCAAGATTGGCACGCACCCAATTTACTTACAAGTGAAATGTTTGATTACACTTATCGAAACCTTATTTTTTTGTGGGATTGTTCACAGAACACCGGAAGAAGCCGTCTGATGAGGGAAATTGAGCAAATTGGCCTGGCGCCTGCTGAGGTCCGAGTGCAAAATCATGTATCTTTCTGTTAGTTTTTTATAAGCTCATCCGTGCCAACAGACCAGCCCACCGTCGAATTGCCAGTCCTGCGGCTTGGCCTGCTGGGCTTCAGTGCAGCGCAGGGCGCGATGCTGGAGACCGCGCTGGTGGTCTTGCGCACCCGGTTGCGCTGGCGCCTGGTGGCTCTGGACGAAGCGGATGCGGTCTGCGTCAATGGCTCGCGCGTGACCCAACTGCCCGACGGCAGTCTGCAGGTCGCGCCGAGCGCGCAGGGCGCAGCGCCGATGCGCTTCGACCCGGCCCATTCGGACCGTCCCATGTCCTACACCCTGCCGCTGGCGCCAGGGGTGAAGGCGCCCGGCACCTTCGACATGGCCTCGCCGGCCAGCACCCGCGCGATGCTGGAGAAGTTCGAGGGCTGGCTGCGGCCGCTGGCGATCCAGTTCTGCCTGGCCTCGCGGATCGTGCAGGAGCGCCTCGACGTCAGTTCCGTCTATCACGTGACTGTCGATGGCCGGCTGGTCGCCGTTGTCAGCCGGCGCACCGGCGTCGGGGTGTTGCCGATCGCCGATCCGTCCCACCTCGCAGGGGCGCTCTGGGCCCGCCGGCCCGGGCCGGCCGACGAGATCCCCGGCCACTTCGTGCAGGTGGGCCTGGGCCAGGTGCTCTGGCAATACGCCATGCGGACCTCACGCAATCTGCTGCCGACCTACTTCCGCTCCGGCCCGATCTACTGGTGCCGGGCGCCGCAGCTGCCGCAGCGCCTGTTCGGCGATTCGCACCTGATGATCGTGCGGGAACTGGCGCAAGCCCCGACGACGTTCGCCGAGCTGGCCCAGCGAACGGGCCTGCCGGAACCGTTGCTGTCGCGGGACCTCGCCGGGTTGCGGATCGTGGGTGCGGTCACCCATGACCGCAAGCAGGCGCTGCGCGTGCGAATGGAGCCGCCGGCGCGCCGTGCCGGCGCGCTCGCGCTGTCACGCCGCCGCAGCCGACCGGTCGCCGAAGCGGCGGACGACATGACGGCGCCCGCGCCGCTGGTGCCCCAGGTCGACTGAAGGCGCCGCCCCGGCGGCGCTTCAGAGCAGCATCGCGCCTTCGCGCCCGGCCAGGCGCACCAGGTGGCCCACATCCAGGATCAGCGCCACCGAGCCGTCGCCCATCACGGTCGCGCCGGACAGGCCGGGGACCTTGCGGAAATTGGTTTCCAGGCTCTTGACCACCACCTGCTGCTGGCCGACCAGCTCGTCCACCAGCAGGGCGGCGTCGCAGCCGTCGGTCTCGACGATGACGGCGATCAGGCCGCCCTCGGCCGGCGCGGCCGCCGTGCGGGGCGGGAACAGCCTGGCCAGCTGCAGCACCGGCAGGTAGTCGTCGCGCACCCGCAGGGTGTCGCCCTGGCCCGGCAGCGTGTGGATGTCGGCCCGATCGACGCTGCGCGACTCCACCACGCATGCCAGGGGCAGCACATAGATCTCGCCGCCGACGGACACCGTCATCGCTTCCATGATCGCCAGCGTCAGCGGCACGCTCACCGTCACCCGCATGCCCTGGCCGGGCGTGGAAAACAGGTCGATGGTGCCGCCGAGCGACTGGATGTTGCGCTTGACCACGTCCATGCCGACGCCGCGGCCGGAGACGTCCGTCACCTCTTCGGCCGTGGAGAATCCCGCGTCGAAAATCACCGGCCAGACGGCCTCGTCCGGCGCGTCGGGCGCGATCACCATGCCGCGCTCGGCGGCACGGGCGCGGATGCGGCCGACGTCGAGCCCGCGGCCGTCGTCGCTCACCTCGATCACGATGTTGCCGCCGCGCTGGCTGGCGCGCAGGTTGATCACCCCGACCGGCGGCTTGCCCGCCGCGATCCGCGCCTCGGGCCGCTCCAGCCCGTGGTCGACGGCGTTGCGCACCAGGTGGGTCAGCGGGTCGGAGATCTTCTCGATCAGGCCGCGGTCGAGTTCCGTGCTTTCGCCGGACATCCGCACTTCGACCCGCTTGCCCAGGCGCGACGACAGCTCGCGCACCAGCCGCGGAAAGCGCGAGAACACGTTGGAGATCGGCAGCATGCGGATGGCGAGCACGGCTTCCTGCAGGTTGCGGGTGTGCCGCGACAAGTCCGCCAGGCCGGTGTTGTTGCCGTAGTGGCCGTTGTTGCCGGCTTCAGCCAGCTCGCCGTGGCGCGCCAGCATCGCTTCGGTGATCACCAGCTCGCCCACCAGGTTGACCAGCAGGTCGACCTTTTCGGTGGCGACCCGGATGAAGGTCGCGTCCGCGCCGCCGGCGTGGTGCAATTGCTCGGCCCCGCGCCCCGCATCCTGCTTGAGGTCTTCCGGGGTCACGAACAGGTCGACCGGCGCCGCGGCCGGCACGACCGGTTCGAGCGCCACGACCGGCGCCTGGGCTGAATGTCCGCGCAGGCGGAACTGGGCCGGGTCGACGAAGAACTCGTCGTGCCCATGGGCCGCGGCGTGCACGTCTGGCGCGCCGGCGCTGTCATTCGTGGGTGGCGAGGCGTCGGCCGCAGGCGGTTCCTCGACCCGGGTCTCGATGGCGATCTGGGCCGGCGCCACCACCAGCGACAGCACGCTCTGCAGGTCCGCGGCCGCGCCTTGCAGGCTGACGTCGAAGCGCACCGAGCCGCCGGCGACGTTGTCGACGACCGTGTTCTCGATGGCTCCCATCTCGCCCAGGCCCTGCAGCATCATCTCCAGTTCGGCCGGGTCGATCGGCTGGTCGAGCGGTCCGAGGCAGACCTTGAAGTTGCGTGTCACCTGTCCCGCCTGGGACCCGGGTGCATCGGTGGAGGGCAGCGAGACCCGCTCGAGCATCATCGCCTCGACCTGGGAGCTGTCAGGCGGCGCGCTCACCAGGCCCCGGTGGTGCAGCACCTGGGAGCGCACCGTGTCGCCGGCCTTGAGCATCGCGTCGATGTCGCCCTTGCCGATCGGCCGTTCGCCCTTGCGCAGCAGGTCCAGCAGGTTTTCCTGCAGGTGCGTGAGCGCCGCCATGTCGGTGCAGCCCAGCATGCCGGCGCTGCCCTTGATCGAATGCACGGCGCGGAAGATGGCGTTGAGGTCGTCCGGGAACGGTGCGTCGGTGTCCAGCCGCAGCAGGATCGATTCGACATTCGCGAGATGCTCCTGGGTCTCCTCGAAGAAGATCTCCCGGAACGCGTTCGCATCGCCAAGGGCGCTGGATACCTGCGACATCTCTTGCCTCCCGCCTAGATGAACTTGCCGACGATGTCGAGCATGCGCTGCGGGTCGAACGGCTTGGCCATCCAGCCGCTGGCACCGGCTTCGCGGCCCTTCTGCTTGAGCTCGGGGCTGACCTCGGTCGACAGCACGATCAGCGCGACGGGGTCGTAATTGGGCAGGCACCGCAGTTCGCGCACCAGCGTGACACCGTCCATGCGAGGCATGTTGTGGTCGGTGACGACCAGGTCGAAGACGCGCTCGCGCGCCAGCTCCAGCGCCTCGACGCCGTCGCCCGCCTCGGCGACCTCATAGCCCGCGCCCTGCAGCACCGCAGCCACCATCTTGCGCATCGAGCGCGTGTCGTCCACGACGAGAATTGACTTGCTCATGGGTCTCACCTGTTCTTCATCTTGTCGTCGCGCTTGCGGGTGCTGGGAATGAACTGCGCAATCGTCTCCAGCAGGCGGTCCTCGTCGAGCGGCTTGGTCAGGTATTCGTCGCAGCCGGCCAGCGAGCCGCGCAGCTTGTCGAACGGCGAGCTGCGGCTGGTCAGCATCACCACCGCAGTCTTCTTGATCGCCTGCTTGTTGGACTTGATCAGCTTGCAGACCTGGTAGCCGTCGATGCCCGGCAGCACGACGTCGAGGAAGACGCACGCGTATTCGCGCGAGCCGGTCAGGCCCACAGCCTCTTCGCCGGTCTCGGCGTAATCGACCTCGAAGCCGAAGGGCGCGAGCTTGGCCTTCATGAACATCCGCACCGTGGCGTTGTCGTCGACCACCAGCACCGCGTCGCCCAGCGCCCGGCGCTTGGACGCCCGGTCCGGAATCGACGGTTCGGCCGTCGGCCGCGTCGTCGCCAGCGACCCGGCGTTGCTGCGGCCCAGCGCGCCCGCATTGCTGCGGCCGAGCGGCAGCGTGCCGTCGCCGTCGCTGTCGCTGTCGCCGCCACTGCCGAAGGGATCGGCCGCCAGCGTCGTGGCTTCCAGCGCCTGCAGCAGGCGGGCCCATTGCACCGGCCGCGCCAGCACGGTGTTGCGGGCGCCGGCCTGCGCCGTTCCCACCAGCACCGCCGGCAGGCTCGCGACCTTGCTCAGGGCCTGGAACTGCTTGGCCGCCTCGGGGTTGTCGATGTCCACGAGGTACAAATCGGGCGGGTCTCCGCCCGCGGTCGGGTCGTACTGGGCAAAGCCCGGGTCGCGCCTGGCGGCCAGCGCGAAAATGCTTGCCAGCATGGATCGCTCGACCGGGTTGAACCCGATCACGTCCACGAGAAATTGATCGTTCATGCTCACCTTTGACACCTGCTTGCGGATGCGCCGGATGGCGCCGGACGCGGCGGCGCCGCATCCTCTAGGAGATCGATCTGGCCCAGCACGGCCTGCCCGTCCTGCAGCCGGTTGGCGGGCTGCTTGTCCAGCATCCGGTCCAGCAGGGGCTGGAACCGCGCCAGGCGCACGGGAAGGCGGGGCACGGGGGCCATGAGGTGCTGGCAGGACACCTCCATCAGGGTTTCGCCGGGAAACGGCGGCTTGCCGCACAGCATCTCGTGCCAGACGACCCCGAGACTGTACACATCCGCGGCTGCGGTCGCGGCGCCGTCTCGCGCCAGTTCCGGCGCGGCGTAACGGGGCGTGCCGACGACCACGCCCGCGGGCAGCGGCGCGGGCACCGCGTCGAGGCGCCGGGCCAGGCCGAAATCGGCAATGACCAGTTCGCCGGCCGACCGCAGCAGCAGGTTGGCCGGCTTGACGTCGCCATGGACGAAGCCGTTGCGGTGCAACGCGTCCAGGGCCAGGGCGGCCTGTCGCAGCAACGCCAGGGCCGCTTCCGGCGCCAGCCCTTGCGCGATCCGTTCGCCCAGGTGGCCGCCGCCGAGATACTCCATCGCGATCGCGCTGTAGCCGTCGCCGTGCAGCAGGTCGAACACGGCGACGACGTGGCTGCTGCGGATGGTCGAAGCCAGCGCGAACTCCCGCACCAGCGCCGCCGTGCGCGTGTCGTCGCCCGCCGGCTGGCGCTGCAGCACCTTGAGGGCGACCCGGCGGTCGGCCGGGTCCAGCGCGAGGTACACCGTCGCCAGCCGGCCTTCGCCGATTCTGTGCAGCAGGCGGTAGCCGTCGATCGCCGGCAGGGCGCCGGCGCGGCGGCCAAGGGTGTGGCTGCGGCGCGGACGCCAGTACTCCAGAAGCGTGCGGGCAGTGAGCGTTCGGGCCGACGCCATGTCAGATCCCCCGCTGTCGCAGATCGTCGAGCAGCGCCGCGGCCGACGGATAGCGCTCGTCCCGGCTCTTGGCCATCATCCGCTCCAGCACCGGCTGCAGGTGCGCGTGCGGCGCCGGCAGCACCGGCACCGGCGCGCTGACGTGCTTGTTCAGCAGGTCGTGCGCGGAGCTGGCGTGGTACGGCTTCTGGCCGGTCAGCATCTCGTAGGTCATCACGCCCAGGCTGTAGAGGTCGCAGCGGGCGTCGACGGTGTGCCCGAGCGCCTGCTCGGGGCTGAGGTAATACGGCGTGCCGACGATGTCGCCGTCGCCGGTGTCCGTGATCAGCATGGACACCTGCTTGGCGACGCCGAAATCGGCCAGCGCCAGGCTGCCGTCCTGGCGCAGCATCAGGTTGTCGGGCTTGAGGTCGCGGTGCACGATGCCGACCGCGTGGATCGCCCCCAGGCCGGCGGCGGTCTGCTTGAGGTAACCGATCGCGGTCCGGGTGTCCAGCGGACGCCGCAGCCGCAGGGCCAGGTCGCCGCACGGGAAATACTCCATCGCGATGTACGCATGACCGAGCGAAAAGTCCTGCCGGAAGATGCGGGCCACGTTCGGGTGGCTCACCTGCTCCAGCAGGGCGAACTCCTGGATGAATCGCTGCAGGCCGTCATTGCCTGCGTCCTTGTCCATCCGCACCACTTTCAGCACCTGCGGCGGTCCGCCGTCGCCGGCTTCGGCCAGGAAGATCGATGCCATGCCGCCTTCGCCGATCTTGCGCAGCACCCGGTAGCCTTCCACCAGCAGGTGGCTGCCCGGGTGGGAGACCGCGGCCGGGCTGGTGACCGAGGCGCCGCCGGTGGAGCGTTTGCGCCACTGCTGGTTGGCGGAGATCGACTCGCGCAGCAGCTCGAACATGCGCGCCGGCGTGCTGGACTTCTTGCGGGGCACCAGTCCGGTGACCTCCACGATGTCGATGAAACTCTCGTCGGGCAGGCCCAGCGAACCGATCCGCCCCTTCTCGGCGCGGCCGGCGGCGGCCAGGCTGGTGGCGGCAGACGTGGCGATGCTCCAGTGCAGGTCGGTGGCCGTCACTTCCAGCAGCCGTGCCAGTTCGACCGCTTCGCCGACCGCATGCACCATTCCCTTGGCGCCATTGGCGCGGGGCACCACTTCCGCCGCACCCAGGTGCACCCCCACAGCCAGGGTCAGGGGCGGCAGTGCGGCCGCCTGCGGCTGGGAGGCGACCCGGTTGGCGAGTTGCACGGCTTCGTGCACCGCCAGGATGGCCGCATGCAGTCCGCGCTGGGCGTGGTCGGGCTTGCGGGCGTCGGGCGAATTGGAAAAGACCGCCAGGATCGAGTCGGGCCGGCGCTGCGCAATTTCGCCGCCCAGCTTGACGACCGCGTCCGAAAGCATGTGGCGCACGTCGTTGACGAAAGCGGTGAGTTCCGACCCCGTCATGGCCTGGCACACGACACCAAAGTTGTGCAGGCGGGCGTACAGGAAGGTGGCGACCGTCTGTGCCGGCCAGTCGCTGTGCCGGCTGTCCCCCTGCTCCATGGCGGAGCCAGCGAATTCCGAACCCGACGCCGGAGCCTGGGTCGGCAGGAATTCGTTGGACACGTCAGCTTCTTCGAAAGGCATGGCCGACGATAACCAAAAAAGCATTTGGTAACAAGTAGTTTCCTATGGTTTCAATTCCCTGACGACACCTTCGTCATAAAAGTCACGACAACTGGAACCAGAAACAAAAAAGCCGCCCGAAGGCGGCTTTCAGCAGAGTCCGAAGACTTTACTTCTTGGCGGCGGATGCAGCGTCAGCAGCGGCCTTGGCAGCTGCGTCGGCGGAACCAGCCGAGGTGTTGGCGGCGCCAGCTGCGGTGTTGGCCGAAGCTGCTGCGCTGTTGGCTGCGCCGGCGGCGGCGGCAGCGCCAGCGTCGGGAGCAGGTGCGGGAGCCGGTGCCGGTGCGGGCACGACAACGGTGGTCGCCGGGGCCGGCGCGGGGGCAGGAGCCGGGGCTTCGGTCTTGCTGCAAGCGGCAAGGGCCACGGCTGCGAACAGGGTCGCCAGGACTAGCGATTTCTTCATTTCAGGTTTCCTTATGGGAGTGAACAATTTCCGGAAATCGTCCGCATCAGCCGGGATGGCACGACGGGACTGACCAAGGGACTCGAGCTCCTTGCTCAGCCTTCAATTATATGTCGGTTTCCCGGAACCCCCGCACAAACCCTAGGACTCTACAAGCCGAGTGTTGTTGCAGCGAACGCCGGGCTGCTCCGGGCCAGCCACTCGTTGAGGTTTTCCCGCAGCAGCAGGCGGCGTTCCGGTTCGGCTCCCGCGTAGCCGTTGCAGCGTTCCGGGTCCAGCCGCTGCATCACCCAACCGGGACTCCAGATCGCGCTGGGAAACTCCAGCGGGTCGGCGGATCCGCAGGCCCGGGCCTCGATGATGTGCGACCAGGCCCGGCGCCAGGTGACGAAGCGGGCGTGGCGCACCGCCAGTTCGTCATAGCGGCATGCCAGCAAGGTGCAGCGGCGCCCGGAAGCAGACCAGGCCCCCAGCGCTTCGGCCACCGCGCGCTCGCCCAGGGGCCAGTCGGCGAAGTCCGGATCGGCCAGGATCAGCTCGCGCCAGCCTTCCTGCGCGGCCCGGGCGAGCGCGTCGCGCACCAGTTGCTGGAACTGCACGCGGCCGGCGAACCGGCCCGAATGCAGCTCGGCGCCGTGTTCTCGCTCCTTGTCGTCGTCCATGTCAGCCCTTCTGTTGCGGATGCAGCCACCCCGCCTCGCACCAGTCGCGCAGCAGCTCGACCGCGCCGGCGCCGGCTCGCTCGACCTCGACGGCGGGCAGCTCGCGCCGGTCCGCCAGCCGGCGCATCAGCGTGGCGTCACGCCCGGCGGCACGCCAGCTTTCGCCGTTGAGGAACACGTGCTGCGCGTCGTACATCATGCGGCTGCGCCGGTCCAGGGCGACCGCCCCGAGCCGCCGCGGCACCGGGGCGCCTTCGAACCACACGTTGGCCTTGGGTTCGGTGAGGTACTCGCCCAGCGCCCGGTTCAGCGCCAGGGGCTGGGCCAACGCCGCCTGCAGCGCTGCGCCGGCAAAGCCCTGCAGCGCCGCCGGAATGGCCGCGGGGCTGTCCACGGCCAGCGCACCGGCGTCGCGGTACAGCGCCGTGCCGGCCAGTTCATCGCTGTCCTCGGCCAGCCGTTGCAGCAGTTCCCGGGCCAGTTCGCCGCGCGCCGGGGCCCGGAAGCCGATCGAATAGGTCTGGCATTCGCCCTCGGCCACGCCATCGTGCGCATACCGCGGCGGCAGGTACAGCATGTCGCCGGGCTCCAGCAGGTACTCCTCCTGCGGCTCGAAATTGGCCAGGATCTTGAGCGGCACGCCTTCCTGCAGCTCCAGGTCCTTTTGCCGGCCGATGCGCCAGCGCCGCCGGCCCTGGACCTGCAGCAGGAACACGTCGTAGCTGTCGAAATGCGGACCGACGCCGCCGCCGTCGCTGGCCCAGCTGATCATCAGGTCGTCCAGCCGCGCATCCGGCAGGAACCGGAACTGCGACATCAACCGATGGGCGTCGTCGCTGTGCAGGTCCACCCCCTGCACCAGCAGGGTCCAGTCGCGCTGCGAGAGCGGCGGCAGGGCCCGGCGGGGCAGCGGGCCGCGGCGCATCTTCCAGCCCTTGCCGGTGCGCACCACCAGCCGCGATTCGACCTCGTCGCGCGCGGCGAGAGCGAACAGCTCCGCCCGGTCCAGCAAGGGCTGCGGGTCGGGGACGGCGCCTCGCACCAGCAGGGGCTTCTTCTGCCAGTGGCGCTGCATGAAGCGCTGCGGTGTCATGCCGCCCAGCAGGGTCAAGGGATGTGTGTTGGCGATGGTCAAGGTGCGACAATTCTCCTATGGAAATCACACCTCAATGCGTGGTCGCACTGACCTGGCTCCTCAAGGACACCCTGGGCGAAACACTGGACGAACTGACCGACCCGGTGGAATTCCTGGTGGGCGGCGGCGACCTGCTGGCCCGGATCGAGGAGGCGCTGCAGGGCCACGAAGCCGGCGACAAGCTCGATCTGCACCTGGAGCCCGAAGAAGCGTTCGGCGACTACAACGACCAGCTCGTGTTCCTGGAACCGGTCTCGCTGTTCCCGGAAGGACTGGAAGAAGGCATGACCTTCGAGGGCCTGCCCCCGGGTTCCAACCCGGAAGCGCCCAAGGACGTCGTCTACATGGTGACCGAGGTCTACCCCGAGCACGTGGTGCTCGATGGCAACCACCCGCTTGCCGGCATCGCGATCCGGCTGGCGTTGAAGGTGGAGTCCGTGCGGGAAGCAACCGAAGAGGAAATCGGCCGCGGCTCTACCGGCACGGGCTTTTTCAAGGTGCAGCCGATGGCGCCCGGCAACGGGCTGCTGCACTGAGCCTGGACTGCCCCGCGGGGGCAGTCAGGCGCTCAGGCTGGTCAGTTGCGGTACAGGACGTTGTTGTCGATCCGCACGCGGTCGCCGACCCGCAGGTCGCCGGGGGCGGACACGTCATACGAGCGCCACTGGCCGTTGTCGGTCTGCACGCTGATGCGGTAGACGGCGCCGGTCGGGCTGTTGTAGCTGCCGTCGCGGTTCTTGGCGATCTGGTTGCCCACCACGGCCCCACCCACGGCGCCGAGCACCGTGGCTGCGGCACGTCCGCCGCCGCTGCCGATCTGGTTGCCGATCACGGCGCCGACGGCGCCGCCGATCAGCGTGCCGGCGGTGCTGTTGCCGCTGTTCTGCGGCGCCTGCACCAGTTCGATGTTGGAGACGCGGCCGAACTCGATCATGTTGCTGGTCGTGGTCGGATACGTCGCAGCGGGATACGTCGTGGTGGTCGTGGTGGTCGAGCCGACCGGATAGTTGTTCGGGCCGTACGGGTCGACGGTGCCGCAGGCGGCCAGCATGGCGGCCAGGGCGGTGACGGAAGCGATCGAGGCGATGCGTGTACGCATGGGGAATCTCCAGTTATTGTTGAACCAGGTGATTGCCTGAGGCCCTCACCGCGTCCTTGAATTGAAGTTCCGCGCGGGCCGGCGCGAGACCGGCGGACGCCTTGCGTGTCTGTAGGACGACAGGCCGACCGCCGCGGGAAAACCCTCAGGCCTTGCCGGTGGATCCGTAACCGCCCTCGCCGCGCTGGCTCGTCGGGAACTCGCTGACGACGTTGAACTGCACCTGCACCACCGGCACGATGACCAGTTGGGCGAGTCGCTCCATCGGCTGCAGGGTGAACTCGACATCGCTGCGGTTCCAGGCGCTGACCATCAACTGGCCCTGGTAGTCGCTGTCGATCAGGCCCACCAGGTTGCCCAGCACGATGCCGTGCTTGTGTCCCAGGCCCGAGCGCGGCAGGATCATCGCGGCGTAGCCGGGATCCTTCAGGTAGATCGCGATGCCGGTCGGCACCAGCCGCCAGGCGTTGGCTTCCAGCGTCAGCGGCTGGTCGATGCAGGCACGCAGGTCGAGACCGGCGCTGCCGGGCGTCGCGTAGGAAGGCAGCTGGTCCGCCAGGCGCGGATCGAGCACTTTGACGTCGATTTTCATGGTGTGGTCCGGGCGGCGGAGACGCGCGTGCGGCGCGCGATCTCAGCGATCAAGGTGCGGGCCAGGCTCAGCTTGGAGGCCCGCGGCAGCTCACGCACGCCGTGTGCGTCCACCAGCAGCATCTGGTTGTCGTCCTGGCCGAAAGTCAGCGGTCCAATGTTGCCGACCAGCAGCGGAATGCCCTTGCGCGCCAGCTTGGCCTTGGCATGGGCGACCAGGTCGTGGCTCTCGGCGGCGAAGCCGACGCAAAACAGGGCGCCGCTGCGGGCCCGTTCGCTTTGCGCCACCGTCAGCAGGATGTCGGGGTTCTCGGTGAAGCGGACCACGGGCGGCTGGCCGGACCCGTCCTTCTTGATCTTTTCGTCGCTGGCATCGGCCGGCCGCCAGTCTGCCACCGCCGCCGTGGCGACGAAGACATCGGCCCGCGCCGTGTTGGCCAGCGTCGCCTCCAGCATCTGGCGCGCCGACTTCGCGTCGATGCGGCGGACCCCGCGCGGGGTGGCCAGCGCCACCGGCCCCGCCACCAGAGTCACGTCGGCGCCGGCTTCGCGGGCGGCCCGCGCAATGGCGAAGCCCATCTTCCCGGACGAATGGTTGGTGATGCCGCGGATCGGATCCATCGCCTCAAAGGTGGGACCGGCGGTGACCAGCACATGGCGGCCCGCCAGCAGCTTGGGCTGGAAGAACGCGACCAGGTCCTCGAGCAGTTCATCGGGCTCCAGCATCCGGCCGTCGCCGGTTTCGCCGCAGGCCTGGTCGCCCGACCCCACGCCCAGGATCTGCGCCCCGTCGGCGGCGGCCTGCGCCATGTTGCGCCGGGTTGCCGGATGGGCCCACATCTCGCGGTTCATGGCGGGCGCCAGCAGCAGCGGCACCCGCTCGAGCGGCCGCGCCAGGCACATCAGGCTCAGCAGATCGTCGGCGCGGCCCTGCACCAGCTTCGCCAGGAAGTCCGCGCTGCAGGGCGCCACCAGGATGGCGTCCGCTTCGCGCGAGAGGTTGATGTGCGGCATGTTGTTCGGCTCGCGCGCATCCCACTGCGAGCCGTAGACCGGGCGGTTCGACAGCGCCTGCATGGTCACGGGCGTGATGAACTGCTCCGCGGCCTCGGTCATGACGACCTGCACCTTCGCGCCTTCCTTGATCAGGGCCCGGCACAATTCCGCGGACTTGTAGCAGGCGATCCCGCCCGACAATCCGAGCACGACGTGTTTGCCTGCGAGGTCATTCATGGGCGCAATGTAGCAAATGCGAAAGGCCCGGATCCGGCCTGGCCCGCTCGCCCGCCCCTGCCCCGCCCGTATAATTTCGCTTTACCACCTCCCGGAAGCGCAACTTCCGACCTGACATGACCAAATTCGTCTTCGTCACCGGCGGTGTGGTGTCCTCCCTCGGCAAGGGAATCGCCTCAGCCTCCTTAGCTGCGATTCTCGAATCGCGGGGCCTCAAGATCACCCTCATCAAGCTCGATCCGTACATCAACGTCGATCCGGGCACCATGTCTCCCTTCCAGCACGGCGAGGTGTTCGTCACCGACGACGGCGCCGAGACCGATCTCGACCTGGGCCACTACGAACGCTTCATCACCACCCGCATGGGCAAGGTGAACAACTTCACCACCGGCAAGATCTACCAGTCGGTGCTGGAAAAGGAGCGCCGTGGCGACTACCTGGGCAAGACGGTGCAGGTGATCCCCCACATCACCAATGAAATCCAGGAATTCATCAAGCGCGGCGCGCACTACGGCCAGCCCGACGCGGCCGACGTGGCGATCGTGGAAATCGGCGGCACCGTGGGCGACATCGAATCGCTGCCCTTCCTGGAGGCCGTGCGGCAGATGAGCCTGCGCATGGGCCCGAACAACACCGCCTTCGTCCACCTCACGTATGTGCCCTGGATCGCCGCCGCCGGCGAACTCAAGACCAAGCCGACCCAGCACACGGTGCAGAAGCTGCGCGAGATCGGCATCTCCGCCGACGCCCTGCTGTGCCGGGCCGACCGCGCCATCCCCGAGGACGAGCGCGCCAAGATCTCGCTGTTCACCAACGTGCCCGAGTGGGGCGTGATCTCGATGTGGGACGTGGACACCATCTACAAGGTGCCGCGCATGCTGCACGAGCAGGGGCTGGACGGCCTGATCTGCGACAAGCTGCGCCTGAACACGCCGCCGGCCAACCTCAAGCGCTGGGACGCGCTGGTCCATGAAACCGCCAACCCGCAGGCCGAGGTCAACATCGTCATGGTCGGCAAGTACGTCGACCTGTCCGACAGCTACAAGTCGCTGAACGAGGCGCTGCGCCACGCCGGCATGAAGAACCATGTGCGGGTGAAGATCGATTACGTCGACTCCGAGACCATCACGCCCGAAGGCATCTCGGACCTGGGCCGGTACGACGCGGTGCTGGTGCCCGGCGGCTTCGGCAAGCGCGGCATCGAAGGCAAGATCGCGGCCGCCCGCTTCGCCCGCGAGCACAAGGTTCCGTACCTGGGCATCTGCCTGGGCATGCAGGTCGCGACCATCGAGTACGCCCGCGACGTGGCCGGGATGAAGGACGCGAACAGCACCGAGTTCGAGCCGGAGACGCCGCACCCGGTGATCGCGCTGATCACCGAATGGAAGGACGCCGACGGCACCATCAAGACCCGCGACCACACGTCCGACCTGGGCGGCACGATGCGCCTGGGCGCGCAAAGCTCCGACGTCATGCCTGGCACGCTGGCGCACAAGATCTACGGCGACGTCGTCAACGAGCGCCACCGCCATCGCTACGAAGCCAACGTCAACTACCTGGACCAGCTGCGCAAGGCCGGCCTGGTGATCTCGGCGCTGACGCAGCGCGAGCACCTGACCGAGATCGTCGAACTGCCGCAGGAGGTCCATCCCTGGTTCATGGGCGTGCAGTTCCACCCCGAGTTCAAGTCGACGCCGTGGGACGGTCACCCGCTGTTCAATTCGTTCATCCGGGCGGCGGTCGAACACCAGGCCGCGCGGCTGGCCGGCACCGCCCCGGTCGCCAGCGCCAAGCCGCTGAAGGTCGTGGCATGAAGCTGTGCGGATTCGACATCGGGCTGGACCAGCCCTTCTTCCTGATCGCCGGCCCCTGCGTCGTGGAGTCCGAGCAGTTGCAGATGGACACCGCCGGCGCGCTCAAGGAAATCACCGCCAGCCTGGGCATCCCGTTCATCTTCAAGAGCAGCTACGACAAGGCCAACCGTTCCTCGGGCACCAGCTTTCGCGGCCCCGGCATGCAGCGCGGCCTCGAGATCCTGGCCAAGGTCAAGCAGGACCTGGGCCTGCCGATCCTGACCGACGTGCACAGCGAGGCCGAGATCGCCGAGGTGGCGAAGGTGGTCGACGTGCTGCAGACGCCGGCCTTCCTGTGCCGCCAGACCGATTTCATCCGCGCCGTCGCCCAGTCGGGCCGGCCGGTGAACATCAAGAAGGGCCAGTTCCTCGCGCCGCACGACATGAAGAACGTGATCGACAAGGCGCGTGCCGCGGCCCTCGAAAAGGGGCTGCCGCAAGACAGCTTCATGGCCTGCGAACGCGGCGCCAGCTTCGGCTACAACAACCTGGTGTCGGACATGCGCTCGCTGGCGATCATGCGCGAGACCGGCGCCCCGGTGGTGTTCGACGCGACCCATTCGGTGCAGCTGCCCGGCGGCCAGGGGACGAGTTCGGGCGGACAGCGCGAGATGGTGCCGGTGCTGGCCCGGGCCGCGGTCGCCGTCGGCATCGCCGGCATCTTCATGGAAACCCATCCGGACCCGGCCAAGGCCCTGTCGGACGGCCCCAACGCGGTGCCGCTCAAGCACATGAAGGCGCTGCTGGAAACCCTGCTGGCGCTGGACCGGGTGACCAAGAAGAACGGCTACCTGGAAGACAGCTTCAACGCCTGAGGAGGAGGAACCGTCATGAGCAGTGCCTACATCATCGCCAATGTCGATGTGAAGAACCCCGCGCAGTACGAGGAGTACAAGCGCCTGTCCACCATCGCGATGAAGGCGCACGGCGCCGAGGTCTGCGTGCGTGGCGGCAAGGTCGACGTGCTGGAAGGCGACTGGTCGCCGGACCGGCTGGTCATGCTCAAGTTCCCCTCCATCGACCAGGCCCGCAAGTTCTACGACTCCACCGAATACGGCGCCGCCCGCCAGGCCCGCGAAGGCATCGCGGTCATGCGCATGGTCCTCGTCGAAGGTGTTTGACCCGATTTACAACTTCAAGAAGAGAAACTGAATGAGCGCAATCGTTGACATCGTCGGCCGCGAAATCCTGGACTCGCGCGGCAACCCCACCGTCGAATGCGACGTGCTGCTGGAATCCGGAACCATGGGCCGCGCCGCCGTGCCGTCGGGCGCGTCCACCGGCTCGCGCGAGGCGATCGAGCTGCGTGACGGCGACATGAGCCGCTACCTGGGCAAGGGCGTGCTCAAGGCGGTGGAGCACATCAACACCGAGATCTCCGAATCGGTGCTGGGCCTGGACGCTTCCGAGCAGGCGTTCCTCGACAAGACGCTGATCGACCTGGACGGCACGGAAAACAAGGGCCGCCTGGGCGCCAACGCGATGCTGGCCGTGTCGATGGCCGTGGCCCGCGCCGCGGCCGAGGAATCCGGCCTGCCGCTGTACCGCTACTTCGGCGGCATGGGCGGCATGCAGATGCCGGTGCCGATGATGAACGTGGTCAACGGCGGCGCGCATGCCAACAACAACCTGGACCTGCAGGAGCTGATGATCATCCCGGTGGGCGCGCCGAGCTTCCGTGAAGCCGTGCGTTACGGCGCCGAGGTGTTCCATGCGCTCAAGAAGATCCTCCACGACAAGGGCATGAGCGTTGCCGTGGGCGACGAAGGCGGCTTTGCCCCCAACGTGGCCAACCACGAAGCGGCGATCCAGATGATCCTGCAGGCGATCGAGAAAGCCGGCTACCGTCCGGGCGAGCAGATCGCGCTGGGCCTGGACTGCGCCGCCAGCGAGTTCTACAAGGACGGCCGCTACGCCCTGGAAGCCGAGGGCCTGTCGCTGCAAGCCGGCGAGTGGACCGACGTCCTGGCCGACTGGGTCGGCAAGTACCCGATCATCAGCATCGAGGACGGCATGGCCGAGGGCGACTGGGACGGCTGGAAAGTGTTGACCGAGCGGCTGGGCAAGCAGGTGCAGCTGGTGGGCGACGACCTGTTCGTCACCAACACCAGGATCCTGAAGGAAGGCATCGAGAAGAAGATCGCCAACTCGATCCTGATCAAGATCAACCAGATCGGCACCCTGACCGAGACCTTCGCCGCGATCGAGATGGCCAAGCGCGCCGGCTACACCGCCGTCATCAGCCACCGCTCGGGCGAGACCGAGGACAGCACCATCGCCGACATCGCGGTGGGCAGCAACGCCGGCCAGATCAAGACCGGCTCGCTCAGCCGCTCGGACCGGATGGCCAAGTACAACCAGCTGCTGCGGATCGAGGAAGACCTGGGCGACATCGCGTCGTATCCGGGCCGCTCCGCCTTCTACAACCTGCGCTGACCCGCTTCGGGACATCCTGAGCCGACCGCCCCGCAGCCCGCGCCCCGCCATGGCCAGCCGCCTCGTCCCTGTCCTGCTGATCGCGCTGCTGGGCGTGGTGCACGCGCAGCTGTGGTTCGGCCGCGGCAGCGTGGGCAACGTCGCCTCGCTGCAGCGCAAGCTGGAAGACCAGAAGGAGAGCAACCTGCAGGCGCGGCAAGCCAACGAGCGGCTCGCCAGCGAGGTGCGCGACCTGAAGGAAGGCCTGGACATGGTCGAGGAAAAGGCGCGCGGCGAGCTGGGCATGGTCAAGCCCAACGAGATCTTCGTCCAGATCGCCAAATAGTCCCGGGGCACACCGGCCCATGAAGATCGCGCTGCTCGGCGCCGAAAGCACCGGCAAGACCCGGCTCGCCGGCGAGCTTGCGGCGCAGCTGCGCCAGCAGGGCAAGTCGGTCGCCGTGGCGCCCGAAGTGCTGCGCGAATGGTGCGAGACCCGGGGCCGCGAGCCACGGCCCGAAGAACAGCTGCCGATCGCCCGCGAGCAGGAAGGGCGCGTCGACGCCGCTGCCCGCGACCACGAGATCGTCATCGCCGACACCACCGCCCTGATGGTGGCCATCCACGCCGGCATGCTGTTCGAGGACGGCGAGCTGTACCGGTTCGCGCTCGCGCGCCAGCGGCAATACGACCTGACCCTGGTGGCCGGCCTCGACCTGCCCTGGGTCGCCGACGGCCTGCAGCGCGTCGGCCCGCAGGTGCGCGAGCCGGTCGATGCGCTGGTGCGCAAGGCGCTCGCGGATGCCGGCCTGGCCTACCGCGTGGTGTACGGCCAGGGCGGGGAACGCGTGGCCAATGCGCTGGCCGCGATCGGTGCGGCCGCCAGCGCCAGCCAGCAGGCGGCCGCCAGCCGGCGCTGGCAATGGAACTGCGAGACCTGCGGCGACCCGCAATGCGAGCACCGCCTGTTCACGGCATTGTCTCAATTGAAGCCAGGAATCAATCCGGCTTGATGTTCTTTTCCCGGATCAGCTTGCTCCAGCGCTGCGATTCGGCCTCGACGAAGGCGCCGAAGGACTGCGGGTCGCCGCCGCCCACCTCGTTGCCCTGCGACACGATCTTGTCGGCCAGGTCCGGCTCCTTCAGCGCGCGATTGATCGCTTCGTTCAGCCTGGCGACGATGGCCGGCGGCGTGCCCCTGGGCGCGACGATGCCGAACCAGTTCGACACCTCCATGCCGCGAAACCCCAGCTCGGCGAAGGTCGGCACGTCGGGCAGCATCGGATTGCGCTTGCTGCTGGCCAGCGCCAGCGCCCGCATCCGCGGGTTGGCGGCCTTCAGGTGCGGCGCCGACGCCGGCAGCATGTCGAACATCATGTCGACCACGCCGGCCAGCAGGTCGTTGGTGGCGGGCGCGCCGCCCCGGTACGGCACGTGGACCATGGTCACGCCGGCCATGTCCTCGAACAGTTCGCCCGCCAGGTGGAAGGACCCGCCGTTGCCGGCCGACGCGTAGGACAGCTTGCCGGGGCTGGCCTTGCCCGCGGCGATCAGGTCGGCGACCGACCGGTAGGGCGACGCGGCGTTGACCACCAGCACCAGCGGCCCCCGCTCCAGCAGCGCCACCGGCACCAGCTCCGCCGGGTTGAACGGCAGCTTCGGATACAGCGACTTGTTCACCGCCATCGGCGCCAGGTTGCCGACCCCGATCACATGGCCGTCCGGCGCGGCCCGGGCGACGAATTCGGTGCCGATGTTGCCGTTGGCGCCGGGCTTGTTGTCCACCACCACGGGCTGACCCAGGTAGCCGGCGATCTTCTGCGCCACCTGGCGGGCGCGCGTGTCCGAGCTGCCGCCCGCGGCGTACGGCACGACCAGCGTGATGGGCCGGCTCGGGTAAGGCCGCGCGGCATCCTGGGCTGGCGCCCCGGCTGCGGCCAGGAGCAGGAAGGCGGCGGCGATGGCGCGCGGGACGGCGTGGCTGGACAACATGTCGGTCTCCGTTTGGATGGTGGCCGATTCTGTATCAATTCAACTTCCAGTACAATCCGGTCAACCCCAAGGAGAAACCCGCATGAAAATCCTCGTGTTGCCCGGCGACGGCATCGGCCCGGAAATCGTCGAGGCTGCCGTCGGCGTGCTGCGCGCCGCCGACAGCCGGTTCAGGCTGGGCCTGGAGTTCGAGCACGAGAGCGTGGGCTTCGACAGCCTGCGCCGGTTCGGCACCACGCTGCGCGATGAAGTCCTGGCCAAGGGCCGGGCCGCCGACGGCATCGTCCTGGGCACCCAGTCCCATGCCGACTATCCGGTGCCGGAACAGGGCGGGCGCAACGTCTCCGCGGCCTTTCGCGTCGGGCTGGACCTGTATGCCAACGTGCGGCCGGCCCGCAGCCGTCCCTTCCTGCCGACCAACATGCGCGAAGGAAGGTCCATGGACCTGGTCATCATGCGCGAAGCCACCGAGGGCTTCTATCCCGACCGCAACATGACGCGCGGCTGGGGGGAGGTGATGCCCAGTCCCGACATGGCGCTGTCCACCCGCAAGATCACCCGGCACTGCAGCGAGCGCATCGCCCGCCGCGCGTTCGAGCTGGCCATGGCCCGCAGGAAGAAGGTGACGGCGATCCACAAGGCCAACAGCTTCCACATGACCGACGGCCTGTTCCTCGAAGCGGTGCGCCACGTGGCCAGGGACTTCCCCGAGGTGCAGCTGGACGACATGCTGGTCGACGCATCGACCGCCCACCTGGTGCGCACGCCGGAGCGCTTCGACGTGCTGGTGGCGACCAACTTCTACGGCGACATCCTGTCGGACCTGGCGAGCGAGCTCTCCGGCAGCATCGGCCTGGCCGGCTCGATCATGGCCAGCGACAGCCTGTGCTGCGCCCAGGCCCAGCACGGCTCGGCGCCCGACATCGCCGGCCAGGACAAGGCCAACCCCACCTCGATGATCCTGTCGGTGGCGATGCTGGTGCGCTGGATGGGCGACCAGCGCCGCCACGCCGGGCTGCAGCAGGCGGGCGATGCCATGACGGCGGCCGTGGACCGGGTCCTGGCCGATCCGCAGCTGCGCACCGCCGACCTCGGTGGCAGCACCGGTTGCAAGGCCTTTGGCGACGCCGTGGCGGCCGCTGCGACGCGGGGGTGAGCGATGGACTTAAGATTCCGGCCATGAAACTTGGCTGCATTGCGGATGATTTCACCGGGGCGACCGACCTGGCCAACAACCTCGTGCGCGCCGGCATGCGCGTGACGCAGACCATCGGCGTGCCCCCGGGCCCGCTCCAGGGCGAGGCGGATGCGGTGGTCGTCGCGCTCAAGTCGCGCACCGTTGCGGCTGCCGACGCAGTGCAGCAATCGCTGCAGGCGCTGCGCTGGCTGCAGGCCAACGGCGCGCAGCAGATCTACTTCAAGTACTGCTCCACCTTCGACAGCACGCGCGCGGGCAACATCGGGCCGGTCACCGAAGCCTTGATGGCAGCGCTGGGCACGGACTTCACCATCGCCACCCCCGCTTTCCCCGACAACAAGCGCACCGTGTTCAAGGGCCACCTGTTCGTCGGCGACGTGCTGCTCAATGAATCGGGCATGCAGAACCATCCGCTGACGCCGATGACCGACCCGAACCTGGTGCGGGTGCTGCAGGCGCAGTGCCGGGGCCAGGTCGGCCTGATCGACCACAAGGTGGTGGCGCAGGACCCGCCGGCCATCCGCGAGCGGATCGAGGCCCTGCGGGCCGAGGGCGTGGCCATCGCCATCGTCGACGCCGTCTCCAACGACGACCTGCTGCGGCTCGGCCCGGCGCTCCAGGGCATGCCGCTGGTGACGGCGGGCTCCGGCGTGGCGATCGGGCTGCCGGCCAACTTCGGCCTGGCGCCCTCCTCCCAGGCCAGCCGGCTGCCGCCGGCCACGGGCCTGCAGGCGGTTGTGTCGGGCAGCTGCTCGCTCGCCACCAACCAGCAGGTGCTGGAATTCATCCGCTCGGGCCGGCCGGCGCTGGGGCTCGACCCGCTGCGCATCGCCGCCGGCGAGGACGTCGCCGCGCAGGCGCTGGCCTGGGCCGGGCCGCTGCTGGCGCAGGGCCCGGTGCTGGTGTATTCGACCGCCGACGCCGGCGCGGTCAAGGCGGTGCAAGGCCAGCTCGGGGTCGAGGAAGCCGGCGCCATGGTGGAGCGGACCATCGCCGCCATCGCCAAGGGGCTGGTCGAACGGGGCGTGCGGCAACTGCTGGTGGCCGGCGGCGAAACGTCGGGCGCCTGCGTTCAGGCGCTGGGCATCACGCAGCTGCAGATCGGCCCACAGATCGATCCGGGCGTGCCCTGGTGCCATGCGCTCACGCCGTCCGGCGACGGCCTGCACATCGCGCTCAAGTCCGGCAACTTCGGCACGCCGGACTTCTTCTCCAAGGCGTTCGGGCTGCTGCAATGAACCAAGCCCTGGCCCGCGACGAGATCTGCCGGGTCGGCCGGAGCCTGTTCGACCGCGGCTATGTCCATGCGACCGCCGGCAACATCAGCTGGCGGCTGGACGACGGCTCGTTCCTGATCACGCCGACCGACGCCTGCCTCGGCTTGCTGGACCCGGCGCGGCTGTCGCACGTGGACGCCCAGGGCGCGCACCTGGCGGGCGACCGGCCCAGCAAGACCGTCATGCTGCACGCGCGGATCGTCGCCGCGGCTGCCAGGTACGACGCCGGCACCCGTTGCGTGCTGCACACGCACAGCACCCACTGCGTGTCCCTCAGCCTGGCCGCGCAAGGGGAAGAATTGCTGCCGCCGCTCACGCCGTATTTCGTGATGAAGGTCGGCCACGTGCCGCACATTCCCTACCATCGCCCCGGCGCGCCGGCGGCGGCCGACGCGGTGGCGCGCGCGATCGAGCGCTACGGCGACGCCGGCACGCCGATCCGCGCCGTGATGCTGAACCGGCTCGGCCCGGTGGTCTGGCACGAAGCGCCGGCGGCGGCGATGGCCGTGCTGGAAGAACTGGAAGAAACGGCGCGCCTCGCCTGCCTGGCCCCTGCGCCGCTGCAGCCGCTGGAAGCGGCGAGCATCGAGGAGCTGCGCGCGAGCTTCGGAGCCCGATGGTGACCAGGAAGGCCGGCGCGGCCGTCGCGCCGCCGGCCAAGGTCAGCCCGCTGGTGCCGGCGCTGGCCAGCCGCATCGTCGAGATCATCCGCCGCGAGGGCCTGCCCAAGGGCCACCGGCTGACCGAGCAGGCGTTGTGCGACGAGCTGGGCGTGTCGCGTTCGCCGGTGCGCAAGGCCTTGCAGTTCCTGGAGACCGTCGGCGCGGTGGTGTCGGAAGCCAACCGCGGCTTCCAGGTGGCGCGCGACCCGGCCCGGCTGGCCACGCTGGCACTGGCGGCGCCGGCGCAGTCCGACGAAGGCGTCTACATGCGCATCGCCGACGACCGCCTCGCCGGCAAGCTGGCCGACGAGGTCGCCGAAACGGAGTTGATGGAGCGCTACGGCAGCAGCCGGCTGCAGATCCAGCGCGCCCTCAACCGGATGGCGCGCGAAGACATGATCGAGCGCAAGCCGGGGCGCGGCTGGGCCTTCAAGGCCCTGCTGTCGACCACCAGCTCCTACCGCGAAAGCTACCGGTTCCGGATGATCATCGAACCGGCCGCCATCCTCGAACCGGGTTACCGGGTCGACCCGGTGGAGCTGGAGAAATGCCGGCGCGAGCAGACCGAGCTGCTGGCCGGTGGCATCGAGACCTGGCCGCGGTCCGAGCTGTTTCGCAGCGGCGTGCACCTGCACGAAACCATCGTCGCCGGCGCCAACAACCAGTTCCTGCTCGACGCCCTGCGCAAGGTCAACCAGCTGCGCCGGCTGCTCGAGTACCGGGCCAAGCGGGACCGGGCGCAGACCAGCCTGTACATGCGCCAGGAATGCGCCGAGCACCTGGTGCTGATCGACCTGCTGCAGCGCGGCGAGCGTTACGAAGCCGCGCAATTCCTGCGCGAACACCTCAACCGCGCGCGGACGATGAAGGCGCCGGAGACGCCTGAGGCGGCGCCTGCAGCGGCACGATCTCCACGCTGAGCGCCCGCAGCTTTTTCTGCAGCGCCGCCCCGATGGCCGCGCCGTCGCCGCGCCGCGGGTCGAAGGCCACCGCGATCGCCGCCGGTTCCAGCGACACCCGCACGCCGCCCTTGTCGACACCGGGAACGGCTTCGGCCAGCGCCAGCAGCTTGCGGCGCAACGCGTCGTCCCGGGCCAGCGCGCCGTCCCAGGCGAAGTAGGCTATCTGGTGCTTGCCGGCGAGCGTGCGCTGCACCAGCGCATGGTCGTAGACCGCCGCGATGCGGTCCTCCACGCAGTGGCCGCAGGCCAGCGCCGCGGCGGTTGCCAGCGTCGCCAGCAAGCCCACCGCCAGCCGGCGCACGGTCCCGCGGGCGGTTGCGTTCATTTCGCGGCCACCGGCTTGGCCGGCGCCGGCTGGGCGTCGATCCAGTGGAAGTACGCCAGGTATTGCGCGATCTCCGCATCGCTCAGGCCCTGGTTGGGCATCGGGATGTTGTTGTATTCCTTGAGCATGGCCTTGGCGTCGGCGTCGGTCTGCAGCATCTTGTCCGGCGACTTGAGCCACTGGGTCAGCCAGGCGTCGGTGCGGCGTTGCGTGACGCCCGCGATGTCCGGCCCGAGCTTCTTGCCGCCGCCGACCGAATGGCAGGCGAAGCACTTGCTCTCGAAGGCCAGCTTGGCCGCGGCGGCGCCGGCATCGGGCGGCACGCCGGACGCTGCCATGTTGTGGTGCTCGAGTTCGCTTTCCTTGGGCGCGCCCTCGGTGGAGATCAGCCCGATCGCGCCCTGCGACGCATTGGCGAAGTGGTGATCGACCATGATGTAGGAGCCGGCCTCGGGAACGATGAATTCCACGATGGCGCCATTGCTCGACCCGAGCAGCACGGTCTGCATGCCGCGCATCTGGTTGTCCGGATTGCCGTCCATCCAGACCCGGTCGAAGATGGCGCCCACCACGTGGAAGCTCGACGTCTTGCTCGGTCCCACGTTCAGCACGAACAGCCGCACCCGCTCGCCCGGCTTGGCCGGCAGGGGCTTCTTCACCATGCCGTTGTGGCTCCCGTTGAACACCGTGTGGGTGGGCTGGGCGGCACGCAGCTTCTCGGCGTCCAGCACGTACAGCGGCGCGCCGTCGACCTTGCGGCCGTCGCTGTCGGGCTTGGCGTAGAACTCGCTCTGGATCACCAGGTACTCGCGGTCGACCTTGGTCGGATAGCCCTCGCGGGGCTCCACGATGACGGCGCCGTACATGCCCGAGGCGATGTGCTCCAGGATCATCGGCGTGCCGCAGTGGTACATGAAGATGCCGGGGTAGTTCAGGGTGAACTCGAACTCGATGGTCTGGCCCGGCGCCACCGAACGGTACTTGTCCTGCGGCGACACCATGGCGGCGTGGAAGTCCATCGAATGCATCATCGGCGCCGCCGTCAGCGACAGCGCCGGCGCGGGCTCGTCGCTGCGGTTGGTCATGCTGAAGCGGATCTTGTCGCCGACCCGGGCCCGGATCGCGGGGCCGGGCACCTGGTCGCCGAAGGTCCAGGCGCTGAACTTCACGCCGGGGGCGATCTCGATGATCTTGTGCGTCGTGTCGAGCCGCACCACCTTGACCGGCGCCGGGTCCAGCGGCTTGAGCACCGCGGTCAGGTTCAGCGAGTCGCCGCTGGCGAACGGGCCGGTGTGCCGCTCGTTGGACAGCTTGGCCGGCGACGGCTTGAGATCCATCTTCGCCGGGTCGTACTTGTCGACGACGGGCGCGGCGGGATTGCACGCGGCCAACAGGAGCGCGGCGATGCAGCCCGCCAGGGTTCGGATCAGGTGGGTCATCGGGGGCCTGGGGTGGTGAAGGATGAGCTGGATCATGCGCGCCCGCATCCCGCCTCCAGGTGATCTTTGTCAACCCGGGGCCGCGCCCGGTCGACACTGGCAGTGGCGTTACTGCACCGTCGGCGTGGCCGGCGGCTGGGCGCCGGGTGCGGTGAACAGCTGCGCCGAATCGACGGCGTCGAAGTGGTACTGCTTGCCGCAGAAGTCGCAGCCGACCTCGATCTCGCCGCGCTCGGCGACGATGCCTTCGGCCTCCTCGCGGCCCAGGCTGCGGATCATGTTGGCCACCCGCTCGCGGCTGCAGGTGCAGGCAAAGCGCGGCACCTGCGGCTCGAAGCGCAGCACCTTCTCCTCCCAGAACAGGCGGGTGAGGATGGTGTCCACGTCCAGTTCCAGCAGTTCCTCGCGTTTCAGGCTGGACGCGAGGATCGAGATCCGGTTGTAGTCCTCGTTGACGCCGATCTCCTCCTCGTTGGCCTTGCTGACCAGCGAACCGGCGAGGTTTCCCTCCCCCTGCACCGGCAGCCGCTGGATCAGCAGGCCGGCCGCCACCTTGTCGTCGGCGGCCAGCACCAGGGTCGTATCGAGCTGCTCGGACTGCAGCATGTAATGCTCCAGCACTTCGCTGAGCTTGTGGATCTTCTCGCGGTGGTCGCCGTGCAGCGGCACCACGCCCTGGTACGGCTGCTGGCCCGGGAACTTGTCCTGCGGGTCGAGCGTGATGGCGCAGCGGCCCTTGTTGCCCACGTTCACCAGGTCGTCCAGCCGGGCCTGGGGCCCCACCTCGCCGACCACCTTGGCCGTCACGCGCAGGCTCAGGTCGTGCTGGACCTCCGCCACCGCCACCTTCACCGGCCCGTCGCCGAAGATCTGCAGGATCAGCGCGCCGTTGAACTTGATGTTGGATTGCATCAGCGCGCCGGCCGCCGCCATCTCGCCGAGCAGCTCGCGCACCGGCGGCGCCCAGTCGCCGGCTTCGGTGTTGGCCTTGCGGCGGGCCAGGATCTCGGTCCAGGCATCGGTCAGGCGCACGATCGCGCCGCGCACCGGCAGGCCGTCGAACAGGAACTTGTGCAGCTCGGACATCAGGCGATCTTCTTCAGGCCGTGGCGATAGCGCTGCGCGTTCTCGACATAGTGCTCCGAGATGCGGGTCCCCATGCGCTGGCCGACCTCGTCCAGCGTGCGCATCACCTTGGCCGGGCTGCCGAAGATCAGCGAGTTGTCGGGAAACTCCTTGCCTTCGGTGACCACGCTGCCCGCGCCGACGACGCAGTTGCGGCCGATCTTCGCGTTGTTCAGGATCACGGCCTGGATGCCGATCAGGCTGCCGTCGCCGATGGTGCAGCCGTGCAGCATCACCTGGTGGCCGACGCTGACGTTGTCGCCCAGCGTCAGCGGAACGCCAGCGTCCGAATGCAGCACCGAGCCGTCCTGGATGTTGGCGTTGCGGCCGATCCGGATGGTTTCGTTGTCGCCGCGGATCACGACGCCGAACCAGACGCTGGCGTTGTCGCCGATCTCCACGTTGCCGATCACCTGGGCGCTGTCGGCGACCCAGGTTCCCTTGCCGAGTTGCGGCGCGTTGCCGTCGAGTTCGTAGATGGCCATGAAAAATCGTCCTTAATGTCGCAACCTAGAATTGTAGGGATGGAGCTACGCCAGCAGGCTCTGCAGGCCCTCTGCACCCCGGATCCCGAAGGAAAAGTCGCCGCCACCCTGGCCGCATGGGCAGCCGCGCCGGCGCTGGCGGTGGCGCCATCGGCCCCGGTGCCCACAGCGCCGCTTCCGGGCCGACCGGCCCGCCCCGAACTGATCCACCCCGCCAAAGTGCCGCGCCGCTCGCCGTTCAAGCCCGAAGGCCTGGCCGCGCTGCTGCACGCGATCGCCCACATCGAGTTCAACGCCATCAACCTGGCGCTCGACGCCGCCTGGCGCTTCGACGGCATGCCGCGCGAGTTCCATCTCGACTGGCTGCGCGTCGCCGCCGAAGAGGCCTACCACTTCAGCCTGCTGCGCGAGCACCTGCTGTCGCTGGACCTGCGCTATGGCGACCTGCCCGCCCATGACAACCTGTGGGCGATGTGCGAAAGAACAAGCGGCGACGTCGTCGCCCGGATGGCGCTGGTGCCGCGCACGCTCGAAGCACGCGGCCTGGACGCGACCCCGCAGATCCAGGACAAGCTGCGCCAGGTCAAAACCCCGGCGGCGCAACGCGCCGTCGACATCCTGGACATCATCCTGCGCGACGAGATCGGCCACGTCGCCATCGGCAACCGCTGGTACCGGTGGCTGTGCCAGCGCGAAGGCCTCGATCCGGTGGCGCACTATCGGGTGCTGGCGGCGCGCCACGATGCGCCCAAGCTCTACCCGCCCTTCAACGCTGAGGCCCGCAAGCTCGCGGGCTTCAGCGACGAGGAGCTGGCCCAGCTGCTCGCGACTCCAACCTGAACGCCAGCTGAACCTGGGCGATCGCGTTGCGCCGCCCATCGGGAAGCGGGTTTCGCGTACGCAGGAAATGCGTATCGGCTGACACGCGACAGCCGCATTGCGCGTGAGGATGACCCCAGTGATTACGTTTGGCAACCCACTTCACCCGCACGAAGTCCGCGCAGGGCGGTCGCCGGACGTTGAACACGCATCACGTCACAACGTTGGGAGCCAGACATGAACAAACAACTTCGCAATTACGTCACTTCGGCCATGCTGCTGCTGCCAGCGGCGGCCGCCATGGTTGCCGTGCCGACCGCCGCGATGGCCCAGCCGGCCACACCGGAGGTCAGCACGCTCGACATCTCGGCCGACGCCGGACTCGAACCCGGCTCGCGCCTGACGTTCCGTCTGGTCGCCACGCCGCGCGTCAAGGCCAGCGTCCGCATCCGCGGCCTGCGCGAGCCGATCCTCTTGCGCGAAACCGCGGCCGGTGTCTACGTGGGCCGCTACACGCTCAAGCGCACCGACCGGATCGCTCCGGATTCCGAAGTGCGCGCGACGCTGCGCCACGGCAACCGCATCGGCGCCGCCGCTTACGCCCTGTCCGAAACCATGGCGCCGCCGGTGGTCGTCGCACCGCCGCCGCCCCCGCGTCCCGCCGTGCCGGTGCCCCCGCCGCTGCGCATCGAGCGCTTCGGCATGCTGCCGATCGAGCGGGTCGAGCCGGGCGCCGAACTCCAGTTCGCGGTGGAAGGCATGCCCGGCGCGACCGTGTCGGTCGACCTGCCGGGTGTGGAGCGCGACCTGCGCCTGCGCGAAACGCGGCCCGGCCACTATGAAGGCGCCTACACCATCCGCCGCGGCGATGACATCAATCCGAACCGGCCCTTCGTCGCCACGCTGCGTGCCGGCGACCGCGCCGTCACCACCAGCATGAACCTGGTGATCGGCCGCCCGGGCGCCGACAACCGCCCGCCGGCCGGCGACAACCGGCCGCCGTCGGTGGTCAACGTCACGCCGCGCGACGGCGAAACCGTCCCCGCCGGCCCGCCGGTGCAGATCAGCGGCAACTTCGAGGACCGCGGCGGCAGCGGCGTCGACCCGGACAGCGTGCGGATCACCGTGTCCGGCCGCAACGTCACCCGCGAGGCCCAGATCAACCGCCAGTCGTTCAGCTTCCGCGGCGTGCTGCCGCCGGGACGCCACACGGTGGACGTGCAGGCGCGTGACCAGGCCGGCAACGCCGTGCGCCAGGGCTGGAGCTTCGATGTCGCGGTCGCGGCCCCGGTGAATGTGCCGATCCGGATCCTGAACCACAGCAACAACGGCCAGGTCGGCAACGGCCCGACCCTGGTGCAGGGCCACACGATGCCCAACGCGAGCGTCGCCGTCACCGTCAACGCGGTGGCGCCGGTGGGCGGCGTGCTGAACATCCAGCAGGAGCTGTTCAACCAGACGCTGCAGGCCGATGCCAACGGCAACTTCGCGTTCAGCTTCGCGCCCCAGTTTCCGATTCCGGGAACGCGCTATGACATCGCCCTGGTGTCGACCCGTGGCAACCTGCGCGACGACCACCGCATGGTGCTGATCCAGCGTTAACCGAAGAAGCACGACATGAAAAGCCATCTTCGCAACTACGCCGCCTCGGCCCTGCTGCTGCTGCCCGCCGCTCTGACCCTGGTCGCGGCGCCGACGACGGCGCTGGCCCAGCCGGCCGGCCCCGAGGTCCGCTCGCTGGAGGCCACCGCCGACGGCCGGCTCGAGCCGGGCACCCTGCTCACCTTCACCCTGTCAGGCACGCCGCGCGCGCAAGCCAGCGTCCGCATCCGCGGCGTGCGCGAAAACATCGCACTGCGGGAAGTGGCGCGCGGCGAGTACGTCGGCCGCTACACCATCAAGAGCGGCGACCGGCTCGACCGCGACTCCGAAGTCCGCGCCACGCTGCGCACCGACACCCTGACGGCGGCGGCCAATTACGAGCTGGGCGAGATCCTGCCGCGCAATCGCGGCCCGCTGCCCCCGCGCGTGATCGAACCGCGCATCGAACGCTTCGGCATCTCGCCGCTCGAGCGGCTGGAGCCCGGCGCCGACATCCGGTTCGTGCTCGAAGGCACGCCGGGCGGCACGGCGATTGTCGACCTGCCGGGCGTGCGCAACGACGTGGCCCTGCGTGAAGTGCGGCCCGGCTCCTACGAAGGCAGCTACACCATCCGGCGCTCCGACAACTTCAATCCGAGCCAGCCGGTCACCGCCACGCTGCGCGTCGGCGAGCGGGTCTCGACCACCAACGTGCCGTTTCCGATGGCGCGGCCGGCCGGCGACAACCAGCCGCCCACGCTGACCTTCCTGGTGCCGGGCGACGGTGCGACAGTTCCGGCTGGCCCGTCGGTCCACATCGCGGCCACGTTCGACGACGCGGGTGGCCGCGGCGTCGACCCGGCCAGCGTGCAAGTGCTGGTGTCCGGCCGCAACGTCACCCGCGAAACGCAGATCACCCGCCAGTCGCTCAGCTTCTGGGGCGCCCTGCCGCCGGGCCGGCATACGGTCGAAGTGACGGCACGCGACCTGGCCGGCAACGCCATGCGCAAGGCCTGGAGCTTCAACGTGGCGTCCGGCGTGGTGGTCGCGCCGCCGCCCCCGGTCGTGCGCCCACCGATCGTGGTTCCCGTCCCGCCCCCGGTCATCGTTGCCGGCATGCTGGCGGCGCAGGTGATCAACCACGCTCCCAACGCCGAAATCGGGCCCGATCCGGTGCTGGTCAAGGGACGCACCGCGCCGAATGCGACGGTGGTCGTGAACGTGCTTGCGTCCGCGCCACCGGCGGCCATCGGCCAGCCCCGCGTCGTGTATGCGCAGACGCTGCAGGCGGACCACGAAGGAATTTTTTCCTTCACCATGGTTCCGGGCACGCCTTACCCGGGCGAGCGCTACGAGATCATCATGGTGGCGAGGCGCGGCAACCTGAGCCAGGAAAGCCGTTTCACGCTGATCCAGCGTCCGGGTTGACCGTCACTCGCCCTTGATCCCGGCCGCCCGGATGATCCGGGCGTTGGTCTCGGATTCGGCGGCGATCTGGCGGGCGAATTCGGCGCGCGTGCCCCCGGTGGGCACGTTGTCGCTGGCCGCCAGCCGCGCGCGCAGGTCGGGCTGCGCCAGGGCCTTGTTGATCTCTGCGTTCAGGCGCTCCAGCACCGGTTGCGGCACGGCGGCCGGCGCGAACACACCGAACAGCGACGTCATGTTGGCCGCCGGGTAGCCCAGCTCCGCCAGCGTCGGCACGTTGGGCAGCACGTCCAGCCGCGCCGGCGCGCCGACGGCCAGCGCCCGCAGCTTGCCCGCTTTCACGTGCTGCATGATCGCCGGGCCGGTGTTGACCGACAGCACCTCGAACTGGCCGCCCAGCGCATCGGTGATCTGCTGGCCGCCGCCCTTGTACGGGATGTGGGTGATGTCGACCCTGGCGCCGGCCTTGAACTGCTCCAGCATGATGTTGCCCAGCGACGCCGGGCCGGAAGTGGCCCAGCGCACCGCGCCGGGCCTGGCCCGCGCCGTCGCCACCAGGTCCTTCAACTCCTTGCTGTCGCTGGCCGGCGTCGCCAGCAGCAGCACCGGCGAATACATCACGCTGGCGACCGCGGCGAGGTCCTTGCCCGGGTCGAACGGCGACTTGCCCAGGTGCGGGCTGAGCGTGAGCGGGCTCACGGCGGCGAAGCCCAACGTATAGCCATCGGGCGCCGCCTTGGCCACCGCATCGACGCCGATGCTGCCGCTGGCGCCGGCCTTGTTTTCCACCAGCACCGGCGTGTTCAGCTGCGCCGACAGCTTGTCGGCCAGGGCGCGCGCCACCACGTCGCTGACGCCGCCCGAGGGGTAGGCGACGACCAGGCGGATCGGTTTGGCGGGATAAGGCGCCTGGGCGAACGCCAGGGCCGCGGCGCCGGCAAGAACCAGCGCGGTGAACGTCTTTTTCATGCGGCGATTATCTCAGCCGCGCGGATGGTGCTGGCCGTGCAGCGACTTGAGCCGCTCGCGCGCGACGTGGGTGTAGATCGTGGTGGTGGAGATGTCGGCGTGCCCCAGCAGCATCTGCACCGCGCGCAGGTCGGCGCCGTGATTGAGCAGGTGGGTGGCGAAGGCGTGGCGCAGCGTGTGCGGCGACAGCGGCGCAGTGATGCCGGCGGCCAGCGCCTGCTTCTTCACGATCATCCAGAACATCACGCGGCTCATGCCGCTGCCGCGCGCGGTGACGAACAGGTCGTCGGCCTGCTGGCCGCCCAGGATCACCGCGCGGGCCTGCGCCAGGTAGCGCTCGATCCAGTCGCGGGCGATCTGGCCGAACGGCACCAGCCGCTCCTTGCTGCCCTTGCCCAGCACCCGCAGCACGCCTTCGTTCATGCCCAGGTTGAAGGTCTTCAGGCCGACCAGCTCGCTCACCCGCAGGCCGCTGGCGTACATCAGCTCCAGCATCGCGCGGTCGCGCAGGCCCAGCGGCGTGTCGACATCGGGCGCCGCCAGCAGCGCCTCGACCTGCGCCTCGCTCAGCGTCTTGGGCACCCGCAGCGGCTGCTTGGCGGACTGCAGCTTGAGCGTGGGATCGGCGCCGATCACCCGCTCGCGCAGGGCCCAGCGGAAATAGCGCTTGAACACCGTGAGCCGGCGGTTGGCCGACGTGGCGCGGGTCTGGCTGTGGCGGGCCGCGAAGTAGGCGTTCAGGTCCGACTCCGCCGTCGCGTCGATGGCCTTGCCCTGCCCCGCCAGCCAGCGGCCGTACAGCGTCAGGTCGCGGCGGTAGGCCGACAAGGTGTTCTTCGACAGGCCTTCCTCGAGCCAGATGGCGTCGATGAAGGCGTCGATGGAAGCGTCATTCATCGGGCAACGATAGCAAACAAAAAAGCCGCCCGAAGGCGGCTCTGCGCGAGGCCGGTCGGGCTCAATCGAGCTTGAGCTTGGCGCTCTCGACCACCTTCTTGTACACGGCCAGTTCGGCCTTGATCTGCTCGCCGAACTGCTGCGGCGTGTTGCCGACGACGATCGAGCCTGTGTCCTCGATGCGCTTGCGCACCGCGGGGTCCTGCAGCGCCTTCATCACGCCGTCGTGGATCTTGGCGACCACGTCGGCCGGCAGCCCCTTGGGGCCGTAGATGCCGTAGTAGGCCATCCGGTTCACCGGCTCCAGCCCCACTTCCTTGAAGGTCGGGACGTTGGGCAGCGCGGCCAGGCGTTGCGGCGCCGCGACCACGATCGGCACCAGCCGGTTTTCCTTGATGAAGGGCAGCGCGGACGGCACGTTGTCGAAGATCATCGGGACCTGGCCCGCGACCGTGTCGTTCAGGGCCGGGCCGGCGCCGCGGTACGGGATGTGGGTGACGAAAGTGCCCGACAGGGTCTTGTACAGCTCCATCTGCAGGTGGCCGATGCCGCCGGTGCCCGACGACGAATACGAATACTTGCCCGGCGTCTTCTTCAGCTCGGCGACGAAGGACTTGTAGTCCTTGGCCGGGAAGCTGGGGTGCACGGCGATGATGTTGGGCGTCGCGGCGATGTTGATGATCGGCGTGAAGTCAGTGATCGGGTTGTACGGGATCTTGGGGTTGATCGCCGGGTTGGCGGCCGTCGTCGACACGGTGGCCACGCCCAGCGAATAGCCGTCCGGCGCGGCGCGCGAGGTCTCGAGCGCGCCGACCACGCCGCCGCCGCCGGCCTTGTTGTCGACGATGACGCTCTGGCCCAGGGCCTTGCCCAGCGGTTCGGCGATGACGCGGGCGATGATGTCCGTGGTGCCGCCCGGAGCGAACGGGACGACCAGCTTGATCACCTTGTTGGGATAGTTCTGGGCAAAGGCGGGGCTCGCGGCGGCCACGGCCAGGGCGGCAGCGGACAGGGCAAACCAGTGACGGCGATTCATGCGGACTCCTTGGATGTCGGAAAAAAGCGGGTAACCCGGGATCCTATTCGAAACGGCTTGGCCGCATTCGTTCCCGGGTCGCCCGCCGTCGGTGCTCGGCTATGCTCGCCCCGGTGAATTACGCGCAGCTGCTGTTCCCCGACTTCTCCCTGATCCTGTGCGGCTACCTGCTGTGCCGCTACACCTCGCTGGACCGCCGGGTCTGGGAACCGGTCGAGGGCCTGGTGTACTACTTCCTGTTTCCGGTGCTGCTGTTCCAGGCGATCGTGCGCAATCCGCTGGATCTGGCGTCCACGTCGAACCTGATCGGCGCCGGCCTGCTGATGGGGTTGAGCGGCATCGCGCTGTCGTATTCCGTGCCGTACTGGCCGTGGGTCGGCAGGCACATCGATGCCCGCGAGCATGCGGGCGCGGCCCAGGTCGCCTTCCGCTTCAATTCCTTCATCGGGCTGGCGCTGGCCGAACGGCTGGCCGGCGCGCCGGGGCTGGCGCTGATCGCGGTGCTGATCGGCGTCAGCGTGCCGCTGTACAACGTCGCCGCGGTCTGGCCGATGGCCCGCCATGCCAACAGCGGCTTCCTGCGGGCGCTGCTGCGCAATCCGCTGATTATCGCCACGGTGCTGGGCCTGGCCGCCAACCTGGCCGGGCTGCGGATCCCGGCCTGGCTGGAGCCGACGGTCGGCCGCATCGGCGCCTCGTCGCTGGCGCTGGGCCTGATGGCGGCCGGCGCCGGCATGCAGTTCGCGTCGCTGGGCCGGGCCAAGGCCCTGGCCGTCTCGCTGCTGTCGATCCGCCATTTCCTGGTGCCGCTGGTGGCGCTGGCGCTTTCGCGGCTGTTCCGGCTGGATCCGATGCAGGCCACCGTGCTGCTCGCGTTCTCGGCGCTGCCGACGGCCTCGAGCTGCTACGTGCTGGCCGCGCGCATGGGCTACAACGGAGCGTTCGTCGCCGGGCTGGTCACCGTGTCGACGCTGCTGGGGGTGGCGAGCCTGCCGTTTGCGCTGGGGGTGTTGCGCTAGCGCCGCGCCTGCCGTCGCCGTGCGCCGTCAAAGGGCCGACTCCCCCGCTTTCCGTCGTCCTCGCGGAGGCGGGGACCCAGGGCGTCCGCAATTGGGGATCCCCGCCTTCGCGGGGATGACGAAACTGAATCCGGATATCAGTGCGCGCTGGGGGGATCGAGAGCGACCGCCTTGCCGTGATCAGCTGCTGGCTCGAACTGCGTTCCCTCGGTCTTGATAAGTTGCTCCCGCTCGATCTGGAACTCCGGCTCGAATTCGGCGAGGGCTTCGACCAAGGACTGCATTGCGACTTTTGCCTGGTTGCGGCCTTGGCGGAATGACTTGGCTTTGGCGACGGTGTTTTCCACGATGGCCTCCGGCGGTTGGTTTCGAGACCAAGTATCCATCAGCGCTCCCCCAGCGCCCACTCCACATGCTCGCGCACCAGCGCGCTCGGGTGCTCCCGCCGCTGCGCCAGGGCCTCCCGCAGCGCGGCGTCGTCGGCCAGCGCCAGAGCATTGCCGATGGCCACCGCGATGTTGCGCAGCCAGCGCTCGTGGCCGATCCGGCGGATCGGGCTGCCTTCGGTGAAGTGCAGGAACTGCTCCTCGCTCCACCCGAACAGCTGCGCCAGCTGGCTGCCGGCCAGGCCCGCGCGCTCGTCGAAATCGGGCAGCGCGCTGCGCTGTGCGAACTTGTTCCAGGGGCAGGCCAGCTGGCAGTCGTCGCAGCCGTAGATGCGGTTGCCGATCAGCGGCCGCAGCTCCAGCGGGATCGGTCCGTGATGTTCGATGGTCAGGTAAGAGATGCAACGCCTCGCATCGAGCTTGCCGGGCGCGACGATCGCCTGGGTCGGGCAGATGTCGATGCAGGCGCTGCAGCTGCCGCAGTGTTCGGTCACCGGCGCGCTGGGCGGCAGGGCGACGTCGACGTAGATTTCCCCGAGGAAGAACATCGAGCCGGCCTCGCGATGCAGCACCAGCGTGTGCTTGCCGCGCCAGCCCTGGCCGCTGCGGGCCGCCAGTTCGGCCTCCAGCACCGGCGCCGAGTCGGTGAAGACCCGGTGGCCGAACGGGCCGATCTCCTGGGCGATGCGCTCGCTCAGTTTCTGCAGCCGCGCGCGCAGCACCTTGTGGTAATCGCGGCCCCGGGCGTAGACCGACACGATGGCCTCGCGCGGGCGTTGCAGGCGGGCGAATTCGACCGCCTGCCAGTCGGGCGGCGTCGCCGCCGGCAGGTAATCCATCCGCGCGGTGATCACGCTCACGGTGCCGGGGACCAGTTCCGCCGGCCGCGCCCGCTTCATTCCATGGGCCTGCATGTAGTCCATGTCACCATGGAAGCCGTTGGCCAGCCAGGCCGACAATCCCGGCTCCGCCGCCGACAGGTCGACGCCGGCCACGCCGATTTGGGAAAATCCCAATTCACGGGCCCAGCCGCCCACCTGTGCCACAAGATGAGGACCGTCGATCTGACTGCTGCTGAACGTCACCCGCCGATTGTAGAAACCGAATCCCGGACCCTGGCCTGGGCCAGCGAAGACGACACCCGCGCCTTCGCCGCGAAGCTGGCAGCGCACCCGGCCATCGCCAACGCCTTCATCGAACTGCATGGCGACCTGGGCGCCGGCAAGACCACGCTGGTGCGCCACCTGCTGCGTGCGCTGGGCGTGCAGGGCCGGATCAAGAGCCCGACCTACGCGGTGGTCGAGCCGTATGAAGTCGGCCCGCTCGCGATCTGGCACTTCGACTTCTACCGCTTCAGCGATCCGCGCGAATGGGAAGACGCCGGCTTTCGCGACCTGTTCGCCAGCCCGGGGCTGAAGCTGGCCGAGTGGCCGGAGAAGGCCGGGGCGCTGCTGCCGCGGGCCGACCTGGTGCTGCGGATCGAGGTGCGGCCGGACGAAACCCGCGACGTCACGCTCACCGCGCAGACGCCGGCCGGCCGGGAACTGCTGGCATGAAGCGGCGCGACCTGCTGCAAGGCGGCACGCTGGTGCTGCTGCTGGGCGCGCGACAGATTGCCCACGGCGCCACCATCCTGGCGGTGCGGGTCTGGCCCGCGCCCGACTACACCCGCGTCACCATCGAGTCCGACGGCCTGCTGGTGTCGACCCAGCTGGTGGTACCCGATCCGCCGCGGCTGGCGGTGGACATCGCCGGCATCGAGCTCAATCCGGCCCTGCGCGAGCTGGTGGCCAAGGTCAAGCCGGACGATCCCTTCATCGCCGGCATCCGCGTCGGCGCCGGCACCGCAGGCAAGGGCGTGCGGCTGGTGATCGACCTCAAGCAGCCGGCCCTGCCCCAGGTGTTCAACCTGCCGCCGGTGGCGGCCTACCAGCACCGGCTGGTGCTGGACCTGTATCCGCGCCAGGCCGCCGACCCGCTGGAAGAATTGATCGCCCGCCGCATGAGGGAAGCCGAGCCCGGCCGGCAGGTGCCGGCGCACGCGGCCCCGGCCGCCAGCGACCCGCTCGGCGAGCTGATGGCCAGGCAGACCGATCGCCCGGCCGCCGCGCCGCCGCCCAGCCGGCCGCCCCAGGCCGCGCCCCGGGCGCAGCCGGCGCCGCAGCGCACCGACCGCCTGATCATCGTGGCGCTCGATCCCGGCCACGGCGGCGAAGACCCGGGCGCGGTCGGGCCCGGCGGCACCCGCGAGAAGGATGTGGTGCTGCAGATCGCCAGGCGCCTGCAGCAGCGCATCGACGCCACGGTGGTCAACGGCAATCCCATGCGCGCCTACCTGACGCGCGATGCCGACTTCTTCGTGCCGCTGCACCAGCGCGTGCAGAAGGCGCGGCGGGTCCAGGCCGACCTGTTCGTGAGCCTGCACGCCGACGCCTTCTTCAAGCCGGCGGCGCGCGGCGCCAGCGTCTTCGCGCTGAGCCAGGGCGGCGCCTCCAGCAGCGCGGCGCGCTGGATGGCCGACAAGGAAAACCGCGCCGACCTGATCGGCGGCGTCAACGTGAGGACCCAGGACGTGCACCTGGCGCGCGCGCTGCTGGACATGAGCACCACGGCGCAGATCAAGGACAGCCTCAAGCTCGGCGGCGCCCTGCTGGGCGAGATCGGCAACGTCGGCCCGCTGCACAAGCGCAACGTGGAACAGGCCGGCTTCGCGGTGCTGAAGGCGCCGGACATCCCGAGCGTGCTGGTGGAGACGGCCTTCATCAGCAACCCGGAGGAAGAAGCGCGGCTGCGCAGCGACGACTACCAGGAGCAGCTGGCCGACGCCATCATGCGCGGCATCAACCGCTACTTCCAGCGCAACCCGCCGCTGGCGCGCAACCGCTCGGTCTGACGGCTGCCGACTCGCGCCGACGGTTTGCGGCGGCATCCGCCTACACCTGCGCCGCAGGCCCTTCCCTACATTGGCTTCACAGGCTTGGAGCGGGTCGCACCGCAACACGAAGTTGGCCTGCAACCAATCAGGAGAACTTTTATGAACACGAAGATGATCGCCGCCGTTGCGGCTGCTGCAGTGATGGGTCTGTCGGGCTGTGCCAACATGGACCGCCAGACGGCCGGGACCGTGGGCGGCGCCGTGGTCGGCGGCGTGCTCGGTAGCGCAGTCGGTGGCGGCACGCTCGGCACCGTGGGCGGCGCAGCTGCCGGCGCCTACATCGGCAACCAGGCCACCAAGCCCGAACGCCGTTGATCAGATCGGGTAGATCAGCGAGTTGAGCACCATCTCGCTGTCGTACACGCACAGCCGGCTGCGCAATCGCAGGCCGGCTTCCGTGCGTACGATCTCGTCGATGTAGCGCCCGACGTTGTAGACCTCGCTCGCATCGCCCGGACGGGTGCGAAAGACCGCATAGTTCGACTCGGCCCGCACCACGTCCCCGTCATCGGACAGCACCCGCGCCGGGCTCACCAGGTGCCGCGTGTAGTACGGCCCGTGGTAGATGGTCTGGGTCACGCCGTAGACCCGGTCCTTCATCATCCCCTTGCTTTCCAGCGCGATCAGGGCCAGCGGCAGGCCGCGGTCGAAGTTCTCGCGCGCCTGCACCTTGTACTGGCCGTCCTCCACGAAGAACTCCGGCCAGTCGCCGAAGCGTTGCTCGTCGAGCGCGGCGCCATAGTCGGCGTTGAGCCGGTCGACCTGCAGCTGCAGCAGAAGGGCTTCGACCGGCTCAGCCCGAACGGATTCTTCGCTCATACGGCCATCACCTTCTTCCAGTAGGCGTACATGCTGCGGATCAGCGTCTCGGTCACCATGTGGCCGGACGGGCCGGTGCCGGTGCCATCGAGCTCGCACAACGTGCTGCCGCCCTCGCCCCACTGCCGGAAGCCCTCCTGGCTGAACTGGATCACCTCGCCGTCGTCGGCGCTGACGAAGCCGGCGGGCCCGAACAGGTTGGCCTGGCGCAGCCGGCGCCGCGTCATCTCCGGCGTGTCGTCGGCGAAGCCGAAATGGGTCCAGACGAAATCGAACTCGCCCTCGCCGCGCGGCACGATGTGGCGGGTCGACAGCGAGTTGACCTGCTGCTGGATGATCAGCGACGGAAACAAGGTGATCATGGTGACGGATGGAGTGATGGTGGCGCCGGGCTGGGCCGGGTCGTCGATCTTCCACCACGCTTCCGGCACGACATCCAGCAGCCGGTCGTCGTGCAGCGTCATGTTGGCCTTGAACGAAGTCACGCCCGCGGTCACGGCCGCGTTCGCCCCGCCTTCGTTGCGGCTCGAGACCATCACCGCGTGGCGGCCGTGCGCGTCCATCACCATCCGGCTCTTCTGGTCGGCCCGCCACAGGCCGAAGGTCACGAACCAGGTGTGCAGCAAGCCCGGGTGGTACGGGTCCTTGATGTTTTCCATCATCAGCTTCCAGTTGCCCGGAATGCGCTGGCGGTTGTAGCCCAGCAGGCTCAGCGTCTTGCCTTTGAAGATGCGGTCCAGCCACGGCAGCAGCTGCGGGCCGAGGTAGTCGGCCAGCGGCTCGACGCTGTCGCTGAAGGTGGCGAACACCAGCCCGTGCAGCACGGCCACGCGCAGCTTGGTCAGGCCGTGGTCCTTCAGCTCGAAACCCGCGGGCATGCCGCCGTGGATGCAATCGCCGTCCTTCACACCGTCCTTGAACGGCAGGCCGGCCAGGTCGCCGTTCAACTTGTAGGTCCACTGGTGGTACGGGCAGACGAAGCTGCGCGCGTTGCCATGCTGCTGCTGGCAGAAGCGCACGCCGCGATGGGCGCAGCGGTTTTCGACCACGCGGATCCCGGTATCGACACCGCGGTCCTTCGGCGCCACCCGGTCCCGCACCATGATCACCTGGCGCTCGCCGATGTGGCACAGCTTGAAATCGCCGGTGGCCGGGATCTCCACCTCCAGCCCCACGTACGACCAGTGCTGGCCGTAGAAGATCGCGTCCAGCTCGCGCTGGTACAGCTGGGCGTCCGTGTAGGCCCAGAAGGGCACGCGGCTGGATCCGGGCGTACTCCAGCGCGACAAGGATTCGGGGGCGTTCATGCCGCCAGTATGGCGCGGCGCCGCGCCGATGGCACACTGGCCTTCCCTACCCCGATGCGCACCCGATGAACCTGCTCTGGATCGACACCGACATGGGCTTCGACGACCTGGCCGCCGTGCTGGCCGTGGCCGGCACGCCCGGCTGGTCCGTCGCCGGCCTGTCGCTGGTGGCCGGCAACGCGCCGCTGCCGGTGGTCGTCGACAACACCCTGCGCGCCGCCGCCTGCTTCGGCTGGCGCTTTCCCGTCCACGCCGGCGCGGCCGGGCCGCTGGTGGGCGAACTGGCGACCGCCCCGCACGTGCTGGGCGACGACGGGATGCGTTCCGCGGGCCGCGGCCTGCCGCGGGAACGAACCGCACTCAGTTCCGAAGATGCCGTGGGCGCGCTGGCCGGCTGGCTGCGGGCAGCGCCCGCCCCCGCGACGGTGCTGGCCCTGGGGCCGCTCACGAACATCGCCCTGCTGCTGCGGCGCCACGCCGACCTGGCGCCGCGCATCGGCGAGCTGATGTGGATGGGCGGCAGCGCCGGCCCCGGCAACCACACGGCGGCGGCGGAGTTCAACGCCCACGTCGATCCGGAGAGCATCAACGAGGTGCTGGCTGCGGGCGTGCCGCTGGCCATGGTGGGGCTGGACACCTGCCGCCAGGTGCGCGTGGACCAGGCGGACGCGGATGCGCTGCGCGCGCTGGGCACGGACCGTGGCGTGCTGCTGGGCGACCTGCTGGAGGGCTACGTGCGCATCGCCGGGCCCGACGGCCGCAGCGCGATGGCGCTGTACGACCCGACGGCCGCGGCGGCGCTGCTGGCGCCGGGCAGCGTGCGCTTCACGCCGGCCCACCTGGTGGCCGAATGCCGCGGCGAGCACACGCGTGGCATGACGGTGGTGGAGTGGCGCGTGCCGCGCAAGGCGGCGGCGAACGCGCGGATCGCGACGGCGGCCGATGCGGCCGCGGTGCGCGCGGCGGTGCTGGGGCCGTTGGCCGTGGCGGCGAGGGACTGAAGCGGCTCAGGCCCGCATTGCGCCGCCGGCCATCCGCGCCTCCAGCCGCGCCCGCCCGCCCGGGCTGGTCATGAGCACCAGCGCCGTGCCGGGCTGCACGACGTGCTCCTCCGGCGGATTGAACAGCCACTGCCCGTGGTCGTGCAGGGCCATCAGCACGTAGTCCCGCGACCGGGGCAGCAGTTCCCGCAGCTGCGTGGGTGCGTGCCGCGCGGGCACCTGCACTTCCTCGACCCGCAGCCCGTCATCGCTGCGCAGCATCTGGTCCATGAAGTTCACGACATGCGGCCGGATCATCGCCGAGGCGATGCGCATTCCCCCCGTGAAGTCCGGCGACACGATTTCGTCCGCGCCGACCTTTCGCGCCTTGTTGGCGTTGCGCACGTCGTGCAGCCGGGCCACCACGCGCGCGCGTGGGTTCAGCAGCTTCACCGACAGCGTCACCATCAGGTTGTGGCTGTCCTCCCCGGTGACGGCGAAGACGCCGGCGGCACGGTCGATCCCGGCGCGGCGCAGCGCGTCGTCGTCGGCGGCATCGCCTTCCACGTAGAGCGCCTCGTGGTCGTGTTCCAGCCAGCGCTGCAGCGCCTCGTGATCGCGCTCGACGATCACGAACCGGCGTGCGGTGTTCACCAGTTCCTGGGCGACGTTGGAGCCCACGCGGCCGATGCCGCAGACGATGTAATGCCCGCCCAGGGCGGCGATCTGGCGTTCCATGCGGCGTCTCCGTAATGCGGCGTTGAGGTCGGATTCGATCAGCAGCGCCAGGAAGGTGGAAAACAGGTAGCTCAGGGCCACGATGCCCACCAGCGCGATCGCCACTGTGAAGAGGCGGCCCATCGGGTGCGTGGACAGGTCGACGACCTCGCCGTAGCCGATGGTGGCCACGGTGATGAAGGTCATGTAGAAGCTGTCGATCCAGCTGGCGCGCGGCCGGCCGATCCATTGGTAGCCGACGGTGCCCACGACGTGCACCGCCACGAGCGCGAGGCTGCCGAAGGCCAACCCGCGCACATGCCGGCTCCGCATCACCTTGTTCAAGGACCCTCCAGGGCGCATGTCCCGGATGCTAACCACGCCGGCGCCGTGGCATTTGCGCTGGCGCAAATGAAGTCGCGAGCAGACTTCAGGCCAGCGCCTGCGTGAACGTCGCCAGCAGCCGCGCCCAGGCGCGCTCCGATTGGGCGGCGTCGTAGACCTGCGAATCGGGCGGACACCAGCCATGCGCGGCCGGGTACACCTCCACCTCGGCCGGCAGCTTGGCGGCCTCGAGCGCGGTGCGCAGGGCCACCTTGGCCTGCGGATCCCTCTGATCGTCGTTTTCGGCGACGGCGATGAGGTAGTGCGCCTTCGTCTGGGCGACCAGGCGATGCGGGCTGTCGGGCGCGGGGGTCACCATGGCGGCGCCGTGGAAGGTTCCGACAGCGCCCACGCGGCCGGGCGCCACGCTCGCGGTGCGCACGGCGATCGGCCCGCCCATGCAGTAGCCGGTGGTCCCGATCTTGCGCGCCTTGTCCACTTCGGGCTGCGTATCGAGCCAGGTGACGAAGGCCTTGCCATCGGTCAGGTGCATGGCCGGCGTCAGGGCCTGCATCAGGGGCATCACTTCGGCGATCGGCGTCTTGCCGCCCTGCGGCGCGGTCGGCGCCTTCTTCTGCCGGTAAAAGGGGTTCACCACAAGCACGCTGTAACCCGACTCGGCCAGGCGCCGCCCCATCTGCCTGAAGGCGGGGCGCAGGCCGAAGATGTCGGGCCACACCAGCACGCCCGGCGCAGGGCCGGACGTGGGTGCGACGAAGTACGCGTCGCACATGCCATCCGGCGTGGTGATGGTCACATCGCGTTCGGCCACGGCCACGGCATTGGCCACGCCGGGCAGAGCCGTGAGCATGCCGGCGGATGCGGCCCACGCGGCGAAATCACGCCGGGTGTATTTCTTGAGTTCTTCCTGGTCGTTCAGATCACACATGTCGGTCACCTTTTGAAGAGCGGGGGGCCTAGTATCTCCGCGTCCGGCCAGAAGCGGCTGGCGGGCCAGGAGCGCCCAGACGGGCTTGTCGGCTTTCCTCCCCCCCAGGGAGAATGGCAAGCAACAGCCGCCAGGCCGGCCGCAGAACAGGGAAGAGGCTGCATGTTCAAGCGAATCGACCCTCTCGGCCTGGGCTGGCAACGACACGAATTGCGGCAGTGGTATCGGCGTTAGAACCGCATCGGATGTCACTGCCCCACGCAGGAAATGAAGCCTTTCAGGCCGGGCCCGCGTGGCGGGCCAGCAATGCGTCGATCTCCACCCCACCCGGCTGCGCCGCCTGCGCGCCGGGCCGCGTGCAGGCGAGCGCGGCGGCGGCGTTGGCGCGGTGCAAGGCCGTGGCCAGTGGCGCACCCTGCGCCAGGCTGGCCGCAAGCACGCCGCAGAAGGTGTCGCCCGCGCCGGTGGTGTCGACCACCCGCACCGGCAAGGCAGCGACGGCCAGCGGCGGCGCGCCCGCCACGCTGGCCAGCACGCCCTCGCCGCCTCGCGTCAGCACCACGGTCAGCGCGTGTCGCTTTGCCAGGGCGACGAGCGTTTCGTGGGCCGGCAAAGCGGACGGCGATTCGGCTTGCGCCGTCACGCGCAGTTCGCCTTCGTTGACCACCAGCACGTCCACCGCGGCCAGCAAGGCGGCATCCAGCGGCAGCGCCGGTGCGTTGTTCAACAGCGTGAGGCAGCCGGCCGCGCGGGCGCGCGCCAGCAGCAAGGCGTTCTGATCGGGCGGGGTTTCCATCTGCAGCAGCACCGCGCGCGCCGCGCGCAGCGTGGCGTCGGGCACAGGGGCCGCAAGCAGGCTCATGTTGGCGCCGGGCGCCACGACGATCTGGTTCTCGCCCGCGGCATCGACGGCAATGGTGGCGCAGCCGGTGGCGCCGTCGAAGCGCTGGAGCAAAGAAAGGTCCACGCCCGCTTCGCGCAGCAGCGCCAGCGCCGGCTCCGCGAAGGCATCACGGCCCACCGCACCGACCAACGTGGTTGTCATGCCGTCGCGGCACGCGGCATGCGCCTGGTTCGCGCCCTTGCCGCCGGGGGAGATGAGAGCGGCTTCGCCTAGTACCGTCTCACCGCGCGCGGGGAGGCGCGAGGTGCGGATGGCGATGTCGAGGTTGATGGAGCCGAAGACGAGGAGCATGCGGGGGATTGTGGGGCAGAGGGGGACGTGAGGCTCCCGCGGACCCCGAGTCAACGCGAAGCAATCCGGCGGCTTCTCAAAGGCTAGAGCCGACCTTCGTTGTGGGCGGCAATCAGGCTGATCAGCTGGTTCGAATCGACCGGCTTGCTCAGGTGATGATCGAAACCCCTCCTCAGTGCGTCGACTCGGTCGCTATCGCGCCCCCACCCCGTCAGCGCGATCAGCTGGATGCCCTTGCCCCATGATTCCTTGCGCAGGGATTCGGCGACGTCGTAGCCGCTGATGTCGGGCATCCCGATATCGAGGACCGCAATGTCGGGGCGAAAGTCTTGCGCGCGCGAAAGGGCCATGCGCCCCAGGTTTGCGACCTGCACCTCGTGACCCGCCAGTTCCAGCAGCAGGGCGAGGGTCTCCGCGGCGTCCTGGTTGTCGTCCGCAACCAGGATCTTCCGGCGCAGCTGTGGGATCGCCGCCGCAGGCGCGCGGTCCACGGTGCGACTCGTGTTCGCCGCCTGCACCAGCGGCAGGCGCACGATGAACTCGCTGCCAAGCCCCAGGCCGGCGCTGCGCGCTTCCACGCTGCCGCCGTGCAACTGGGCGAGTCCCTTGACCAGCGCCAGGCCGATCCCGATCCCGCCATCGGCCATGCCGGCGGACCCTTGCACCTGCGTGAAGATGTCGAAGATGCCGTTGAGGGCATCCGCGGCGATGCCGATTCCCTGGTCTTTCACGGACAGCTGGAGCGTCTCGTCCACGGCCGCCGCGCAGACCTCGATGCGGCTGCCCGGGCCGCTGTACTTGGCGGCATTGATCAGCAGGTTCGACAGGATCTGCGACAGCCGCAACGGGTCTGCCTCGAGCAGCACCGGGAATGGCGGCAGTTCGATGGAGAGCCGGTGGTCCTTGGCATCGAGCGTGGGGCGCGCGGCTTCGACGGCCGCATCCACCATGTCCGGCAGCGCGACGGCCTGTTTCTTCAGGTGCAACTTGCCCTGTGTGATGCGGGCGACGTCCAGCAGGTCGTCCAGCAGGAGCGCCATGTGCGAGGCTTGCCTGTCGATGATGGTCTGGGCACGCCGCAGCTGCTCGGGCGACAGCTGCGGCGAGGCCAGGACTTTCGCGGCTGCGCGAATCGGCGACAGCGGGTTGCGCAGTTCGTGCGACAGGGTCGCGATGAATTCGTCCTTGCGCCGATCCTGTTCGCGCAGCCGCTCGTTGAGCAGCGCCAGTTCCTGCTGGTCCAGCTTCTGTGCGGTGACATCGACCGTGACGCCGTCGAAGTAGGCCGGGGTTCCGTCGCTCCCGTAGTCCGTTCCGCCGAGGGCGCGGATCCATTTGACCTGCTTGGTCGCCGGGTCGACGGTGCGATAGACGATGTCGTAGGGAGCGCGGCTGGCGATGGAGCCGGCGATCGCCAGGCGCGTCGCTTCGCGGTCTTCCTCGTGGATCCTGGCGTAGAAGTCGTCGATCGTGATGCGAGCTTGCGGCGGGAAGAAGAAATGCTCCTTCACCCGGTCGTCCCATTGCAGTTCGTCGAACGGCAGGTCGCAGTACCAGAATCCGACCCCCGACAGCCGGGTGGCGTAATCCAGGCGGGAGCGGCTCAATGCGAGCGTTTCCTGCGCGGCCTTCAGGTCATGCACGTTGACCGCGGTGCCGATCCAGCGCACCGGGCGGCCCGCGTCGTCGCTCACCAGGTTCGTTCGGATCTTGAACCATTCGTAGCGGCCGGCGGCGCTGCGGATGCGGCATTCGACATCCGTGGCCATCCCGCTGGCCAGCGCCCTGGCGCGCGAGGCATCGCGCACCGGCTGGTCATCGGGGTGATAGGGAATCGGCACCGAGCCCGCCAGCAGGTCCGCCAGCGCGATGCCGGTGAACGCGTGCCACTGCTCGCTCATGTAGTCGAAGCGTCCGTCGGCCGTCGCCGTGAAGGTCATGCCGTGGATGGACTCCAGCACCTGGCGATAGAAGGCCTCGCTGCGGCGCAGCTCCTCCTCCATGCGCCGGCGCTGCGTGATGTCCACACAGGCGCCGGTCATCCAGGCAGGACGGCCGTCGGCGTCGCGGAAGGTCTGTCCGCGGTCGTACAGCCAGTGGATCGAGCCGTCGGGCCACACGACGCGGAACTCCATCTCGAAGTCGGCGCCGGTGCTGCGGCACCGCTCGCACGCAGCGATCACCGCCTGGCGGTCGTTGTCGTGCACCAGCGCGATGAACCCGGGCAGCGAGCGCACCGAGCTGGCCGGCTCCAGCCCGAACAGGCGATCGAGTTCGTCGTCCCAGTCGAGGCTGTCCTTGCGGATGTCCCAGCGGAAGGTGCCGGTGTTGCTGGCCGTGAGCGCGGCCTGCAGCGCCAGTTCCTTCTGCTTCAGGTCGGTGATGTCGGTGATCGTGCCGAGCATCGCGACCGGCTGCCCCTTGCCGTCGTAGCGGACGCGGGCGCGGTCGGCGACCCAGACCACGTCCCCATCGGGGCGCTGGATGCGGAACTCCACCGACAGCAACTCGTTGCGCTGGATGGCGGTGCGGGCGGCGCGCCGCACGCGTTCGCGGTCTTCCGGGTGCACCGTGTCGAAGAAGGCCTTGCCGTTGCCGCCGAACTGGCCGGCGCGCATGCCCTGGATGCGGTAGCACTCGGCCGACCACGTCACGCGATCGGAGTCCAGGTCCCAGGTCCAGATGCCGATGCCGGCCGCCTCCACCGCCAGTTGCAGCCGCTCCTGGCTTTCGCGCAGGTTGAGGGCGAGGTGCTTCTGCTCGGTGATGTCGCGCACCGACCCGAGCATGCGCACGGGCTGGCCCTGCGCGTCGTACACCGCGCGCCCGTGGTTGACCAGCCAGCGCACGCGGCCCTCGCGCTGCACGATCCGGAACTCGCACTCGAACGCCGAACGCGATGCGATCGCCGCCTGCACCTGCTGCTGCACGTCGTCGAGGTCGTCAGGGTGAATGCGGCCCATGAAGCTGGCGAGCGTGAGCGGCTCGCCATCGGGCTCCGCACCGACCAGCCGGTAGCAGGCGCGCGTCCAGGTGACCGCATCGGTGGCGATCTCCCAGGTCCAGACACCGGTGTCGGAAAGGTCGAGCGCTTGCAGCAGCGCTTCGGCGGGCGAGGCATCGCCAACACGCGCCGGGGAAGCATCATTGATCAAAGCGGTTCTCCTGCCGGCGGGAAGCGCCTGGGGGCGCCCGCCCCAGGCATGCACGGACGGCACGGATCCCGCAGAAACCTCGACTATACGGGGCCGCTGTGCTTCTTGCAGACGGGAAATGGGCGAGCCATGGCCTGACTACCTGTTCACTCCCGCCCCACCCATCCCCCCTCCCCCAACTCCAACAACGGACTCTCAAACACCCCCACCACCCTGTCCGCCCTCTCGCCGCCCAGCGCTAGTTCCCACCGCTTCCCCTGCTTCATCGCCACCCCCGCCCCAACCACCTCCACCCCCAGGGCCTCCAGCAGATCCCACGCCGCACGCAGCGTGGTCCCGGTACTCACCGCATCGTCGACCAGCACCACTCTGCGCCCCTTCAGCAACGGCATCAGGTTGGGATCAAGGTAGATGCGCTTGCCCGGCACCGGCGAGGTGATGGACTGCACCGGCGCCGACAGCGCCTCGTCGTACCAGAACTTGCGCGAATAGCCCATGGGCGCATAACGCGAATGGCCCAGGGCGCGCGCCACCGGCGCGGCCAGCGACAGGCCCAGCGTGGGCAGGCCGACCAGCAGCTCGGGCTTCAAGGTGTCGGCAAGCGCCTGCGCCAACATCCCGGCCAGCGCATCGGCCACGTCCATCGCCGCCTGGTTGAGGATCAGCGAGGCAACCGCATGCGTCGGCTCGCTCGCCAGCGCGCGGATCGGCAGCACCAGCACGCGTCCATCGGGCAGCCTGGCCGGATAGCCGAATTGCCACGGCGGCTCCGCGGCCGGCGCGCGGTCGGCGGGCAGCAACTCCTGCCAATAGGCGGTGGTGGCTTCGGTGAACGGGGCTTGGGGCATCGATGGTCTCTCAGGCGAACTGCCGGCGCGGATCGGGCACCGGCGTGGCGGCCAGCAGCTGGCGCGTGTAGTCGTGCTGCGGGGCGTCGAACAGCGCATCGGCCGTCGCGGCCTCCACCACCCGGCCGCCGGTCATCACGATCACGCGGTCGGCCAGCGCGCGCACCACGCCCAGGTCGTGCGTGATGAACAGCAGCGCCAGCCCGCGCTCACGCTGCAGGCCGGCCAGCAGGCCCAGGATCTGCGCGCGAATCGAGACGTCCAGGGCCGACACCGGTTCGTCCGCCACGATCACGCGCGGCTGCGAGGCCAGCGCCCGCGCGATGCCCACGCGCTGGCGCTGCCCGCCCGACAGCTCGTGCGGCAGCCGGTGCCGGAACTGCGCCGCGGGCAGACCCACCTGCTCCAGCAGCGCGTCGGCCTCGGCCGCGGCCGCCGCCCCTGTCAAGTCGCGGTTGTAGCGCAGCGGCACGGCGACGCTGTCGGCCACTGTGGCGCGCGGGTTGAGCGAGCCGCCGCTGTCCTGGAAGACCACCTGCACCTCGCGCCGATAGCGCCGCCAGTCCTCGCCCTGCAGCGAGCGCAGGTCGCGGCCTTGGTAGCGCACCTCGCCGGTGGTCGGCGGCGTCAGGCCCAGCAGCATACGGCCCAGCGTGGTCTTGCCGCTGCCGCTTTCGCCCACCACGGCCAGCACCTCGCCCGGGTTCAGCTGCACGCTCACGCCCTGCACCGCCGCCTGCATCGTCCGCCGGCGCAGCAGGCCGCCGCTGCCGCGCACCGGGAACAGGCGCGACACATCGATGGCTTCGAGCAGCGCGCTCATTGCTGCTTCTCCCAGGCGCGCAAGGCAAAGGGTTCGCCGCCGAAGTGGCAGCGGTCCTCGCCGCCATGGCGTTGCACCAGCTGCGGCTCGACGCTGTCGCACAGGCCAGGCTGCGCGATGGGGCAGCGCGGATGAAAGCGGCAGCCCGTGGGCCATTGGCCCGCGCCCGGCACGCCGCCGGGGATGGAGAACAGCGCATGGGCGCGCGACGCCGGGCTCAGCATGCTGCCCAGGAGGCCTTGCGTGTAAGGGTGCACCGGCTGGTCGAACAGGGGCAGCACCGGCCGGCTCTCGACGATCTCGCCGCCATACATCACGTTCACCTGCTGGCAGGTCTCGGCCACCACGGCCAGGTCGTGCGTGATCAGCAGGAGGCCCAGCTGCAGCTCGCGCCGCAGCCGCACCAGCAGCTTGAGGATGCCGGACTGCACCGTCACGTCCAGCGCCGTGGTCGGCTCGTCGGCGATCAGCAGCGCCGGCTGCAGCGCCAGCGCTGCGGCGATCAGCACGCGCTGGCGCATGCCGCCGCTGAGCTCGTGCGGATACTGCTTCGCCACCTGCGCGGCGCGCGGCAGCTCCATCAGATCGAGCAGTTCCAGCACCCGCGCCTGCAGGCCTTCGGTGCGGCCGTGCGCGCGCAGCGGCTCGGCGATCTGCCGGCCCACGGGCACCAGCGGGTCGAGGTAACTGCTCGGGTCCTGGAAGACCATGCCGACGCGCGCGCTGCGCACCTTGCGCAGGGCCTCGGTGTCCAGCGCCGCCAGGTCCTCGCCCTGCAGCAGCACCTGGCCGCCGGCCACGCGGGCCTGCGGCGTGGGGAAGAGGCGCATCACCGCGAAGGCGGTCATGGACTTGCCCGAGCCCGACTCGCCCACCAGCGCCACGGCCTCGCCGCGCTGCACGGTGAGCGACACGTCGCGCACCACGCGCACGGCGCCCGCGCCCTCGCCGATGTCGACGGAGAGCTTGCGCAGTTCCAGCAGGGGGGCGCTCATCGCTCGCGCCTCTTCGGGTTCAGCGCATCGTTCAGGGCGTCGCCCAGCACGTTGAACGACAGCACCGTGAGCGCGATCGCCAGCCCGGGGAAGGCCGACATCCACCAGGCATCGCGCAGGTATTGCTGCGCGTCGTTGAGCATCGCGCCCCACGACACGCGGTTCGGGTCGCCCAGGCCGAAGAACGACAGGCTGGCCTCCATCAGGATGGCCATGGCCACGTCCAGCGAGGCCAGCACGATGATGGGCGCCGCCGCATTGGGCAGGATCTGCCGCACCAGCAGCGCCGCGTGGCCCATGCCGGCGACCCGCGCCGCGTCCACGAACTGCGCGCTGCGCAGCGTGGCAACGCTGGCCCGCACCACGCGCGCCAGCTGCGGCCAGGCCAGCAGCGCGATCACCAGGATCATCTTGGGCAGGCTGGCGCCGAACAGCGCCACCACGATCAGCGCCACCACGAAGCGCGGCAGGGTCTGGAAGAACTCGGCCACGCGCATCAGCAGCGTGTCCACCCAGCCGCCGCAGTAGCCGGCCAGCGCGCCCACCAGCACACCCACGCACACCGCCACGAAGGCGCTGGCCAGCCCCACCAGCAGCGAGACGCGGCTGCCGTCCAGCGTGCGCGAGAGGATGTCGCGGCCCAGTTCGTCGGTGCCCAGCAGGTAGCCGGCGGACAGCGGCGGCCTCAAAGCGTCCTGCCCGCCCGCCAGCGGGTCGTGCGGGCTGATCCACGGCGCCAGCAACGCGCACAGCACCAGCAGCACGAGGAAGCCCAGCGCGAGGCGCGCGCTCCAGTGGCGCAGCAGGCGGCTCATGCTCTTTCCACCCGCGGGTCCAGCCAGCGGTGCAGCACGTCGGTGAGCAGGTTGGCGACCACCACCGTCGCCGAGACCATCAGCAGGATGGCCAGCATCACTGGGTAATCGCGCTTGCTGATCGACTCGTACAGCAGCCGGCCGATGCCGGGCCAGCCGAACACCGTCTCGATCAGCGCCGAGCCGGCCAGCACGTAGCCCACGTTGTAGCCGATCACCGTGAGCACCGGCGCCGCCGCATTGCGCAGCGCGTGGCCGACGATCACCGTCCATTCGCCGGCGCCGCGAGCGCGCGAGGCCAGTACGTAGTCGGCATGCAGCACCTCCAGCATCGAGGCGCGGGTGATGCGCGTGATCAGCGTCAGGTAGCGCAGCGACAGCGCGAAGGCCGGCAGCACCAGGTAGCGCAGGTGCGTGACGAATCCCTCCCAGCCCGGCGCCGCGCCGCGGATCGGGTTGTTGCCCTGCGAGGGCAGCCAGCCCAGGGCGATGGCAAAGCCCAGGATCAGCAACTGCCCCAGCCAGAAGTCCGGCACCGAATAACCGACGGAACTTGCGGCCTGGATGCCGCCGTCCAGCGGTTTGCCGGCGACCATCGCCGCGACCACGCCGAGCGTGATGCCCACGACGCTGGCGAACACCAGCGCCGTGAGCGTGAGCTCCAGCGTCGCGCCCAGCCGCGACAGGATCAGCTCGCTCACCGGCTGCTGCGCGGCGAACGAGTAGCCGAAGTCGCCCTGCGCCACCTTCAGCAGGTAGTGGCCCAGCTGCACCCAGACCGGCTGGTCCAGGCCGTACTCGCGCCGCATTTGCGCCAGGTATTCCGGCGGCGCGGGGAAATCGCCCACCAGCAGCGTGATCGGGTCGCCGGGCGTGAAGGCGATCAGCAGGAAGTTGAGCACCACCACCGCCAGCAGCAGCGGCAGCGCGTGCAGCACGCGGCGCAGGATGAAAGCAGCCAAGTAACTCAGCTCGCCATTTTTACGCCGGCCCACTGGTCGCGCGCGTCCAGCGCCGGGAACACGTTGGTGAGCTTGCGGCTCGCGGTGTCCACGGTCTCCTCGTCGAACAGCACCAGCGTGGGCAGGTCCTCGTTCAGGATCGCCTGCAGTTCGCGGTAAGCCTTGGCGCGCGCGCCGCGGTCGGCCAGCGTGGCGGCCTGCCCCAGCAGCTCGTCGACCTTGGGATTGGAGTAGCCGCTGGCGTTGGTGTTGGGCGCGGTGCCGGTGTAGGTGTTGTACAGGCGCGTGTAGCCGATGGCCGGGTCGCCGGCGGAGAAGTAGGAGCCCAGCGTCAGGTCGAACTCGCGCTTGGCGAACACGCGGTCGTAGTACACCGAGCGCTCCAGCGGCTGCAGGCTCACCTCCAGCCCGATGGCGCGCAGGTTCTCCTGGATGATCTGCGCCTGGCCGCGCATCTGGGCCCGAGCCACGTCGAAGGGCATGCGCAGCGTCGTCGTGTTGGGCTTGATGCCGGCCTTGGCCAGCAGCGCCTTGGCCTTGGCCGGGTCGAACGGATACTTCTTCGCGTAGCTGGCTTCCTCGTTCAGCAGCCACTTGAAGCCGTCGCCGAAAGCGCCGTAGCCGGGCCGCGCGATGCCGTTCATCACCTGCTTGACCAACCGCGGGCGGTCGATGGCCAGCGCCAGGGCATGCCGCGCGTCCTTGCTCGCGAACAAGGGCGAGCGCAGGTTGAACATCAAAAAGTAGATCGCCGGGATGTTGACGCCGCGCCGCGCATACAGCTTCTTGTCGGCCAGGATGCGCGGCACCTCGGGCTTGGGCGTGTAGAAGTCCAGCAATTCGTCGACTTCTCCGGCCTGCAGCGCCGGCACGCGGTTGGCCGCCTGCGGAATGATCTGGAAGATGATCGATTCCAGGTAAGGCTTGCCGGCGTCCCAATACTGGTCGTTGCGCACCAGCGTGATGCTGGTGCCGCGCTTCCACTCGCCGAAGCGGAACGGGCCGGTGCCCACCGGCCGCTGGTTGGCGGGGTTGGTCACGATGGCCGGGCCTTCGTACACGTGGCGCGGCAGGATGGGCGCGTCGAACACCGTCATCTGCGACAGGAAGGGCGCGTACGGTTTCTGCAGCCGCACCACCACCGTGCCGGCGTCGGGCGTGTCGATTTCCACGCCCAGGTTCTTGAAGGTCGGCGCGGCGCGCGGGTGCAGCTTGCCGACGATCTCCATCAGGCTGTAGCGCACGTCGGCGCTGCTGAAGTCGCGCCCGTCGTGCCACTTGACGCCGCGGCGCAGGGTGAAGCGGTAGGTCTTGCCGTCGGGCGACACGGTCCACGCGGTGGCCAGCGCCGGCTGCGGGTTGTAGTCCTTGTCGAGCCAGACCAGGCCTTCGAGGATCTTGGCGGAGACGTCGCCGGCGGCGAAGTCGCTGGTGGTGCCGAGGTTGAGCGTGGGCGGGTCCGCATCGATCGCCAGGACGGCCGTGCCCTTGCCGCCGGCCGCCCAAAGGGACGACGAGGCCAGGCCGCCGGCGAGGGCGAGGGTCATGCTCGAGGCTTGGCGGCGATTGATCATGGTGCGGCGGTCGGTGGAGGAAACGTCATTGGGCATGGTGGAGCAAAATATAAGCCAGATGCTGGACCTGCCCATTCACCCCGGAATCGCCGCCACCCGCGACGAAATGATCGCCCTGCGCCGGCAGCTCCACGCCGAGCCCGAGTTGGGCTACGAGGAACACGCCACCTCCGAACGCGTCGCCGAGCGCCTCGCACGCTGGGGCTACACGGTGCACCGCGGCCTGGGCGGCACCGGGGTGGTCGGGCAATTGCGCGTGGGCGACGGCGGCAAGCGGCTGGGGCTGCGCGCCGACATGGACGCCCTGCCGATGACCGAGACCACCGGCCTGCCGTGGGCCAGCCGCACGCCGGGCCGCATGCATGCCTGCGGGCACGACGGCCACACGGCCACGTTGCTGGCCGCGGCGCAGCTGCTGGCCGTGACGCGCGGCTTCAACGGCACGCTGAACCTGATCTTCCAGCCGGCCGAGGAAGGCCTGATGGGCGCCAGGAAGATGGTGGAACAAGGCCTGTTCGAGCAATTCCCCTGCGACAACGTCTACGCCTTCCACAACGAGCCGGGCTTCGCCGCGCAGCGCTTCGGCTTCCTGGCCGGGCCCATCTACAGTTCCTCCGACACCGCCGTCATCACCATCGAGGGCAAGGGCGGCCACGGCGCGATGCCGCACACCACCGTGGACCCGATCGTGGTGGCCGCGCACCTGATCCTGGCGCTGCAGACCCTGGTGTCGCGCGAGGTCGACCCGAACGACATGGCCGTCGTCACCGTCGGCGCGATGACGGCCGGCCGCGCGCCCAACGTGATCCCCTCCAGCGCGGAACTGAAGCTGACGGTGCGCGCGCGCCGCCCCGAGGTGCGCGCCTTCCTGCGTGACCGCATCGTCGCCATGGCGCCGGCCCAGGCCGCGGTGCACGGCGCGACGGCCAGCGTGGATTACCAGTGGAAGTCGCCGCCCTGCATCAACGACGCCGCCGCCACCGACTTCGCGCGGCGCGTGGCGCTGGAGACGATGGGCGCGGGCGCGCTGATCCCGGACATGGCGCCGCTGCAGGCCAGCGACGATTTCGCCTTCATGCTGGACACGGTGCCGGGCTGCTACTTCATCGTCGGCAACGGCAACGGCAAGCCGGGCGAAGGACCGGGCTGCATGGTGCACAACACCGGTTACGACTTCAACGACGACCTGCTGCCCACCACGGCCAGCTACTGGGTGTCGCTGGTGCAGGCCTACCTGCGCTGAAGCGCTCAGGAAGGCTGCACGGCCGCCGCCTTGCGCCTGGCCTTCCAGGCCCCGAGCAGGATGACCAGGCCGGGGATGAGGATCATCGCCCAGATGATCTTGTCCAGGTGCAGCTTGACCCAGGGGATGCCGCCGAACAGGTAGCCGGCGGTGATGATGCCGCCCACCCACAGGGCGCCGCCCGTGACGTCGTAGAAGGTGAACTTGCTGCGCGTCATCCGCGCCACGCCGGCCACGAACGGGGCGAAGGTGCGCAGGAACGGCATGAAGCGCGCGGCCACGATGGTGACGCCGCCGTACTTCTCGTAGAACGCGTGGGCCTGGTCGAACGCCTTCTTGTTGAAGAAGCGCGAGTCCTCCCACTGGAACACCTTGGGCCCGAGGTAGCGGCCGATCGCGTAGTTGCTCTGGTTGCCCAGCACCGCCGCCGCGAACAGCAGGCCGATCGACAGCGGCAGGCTCATGAGGCCCAGGCCGCACATGGCCCCGACCACGAACAGCAGCGAGTCGCCCGGCAGGAACGGCATCACCACCACGCCGGTCTCGACGAAGATGATCAGGAACAGCAGCGCGTAGACCCACGCGCCGTAGTTGGTGACGAACAGCTCCAGGTGCCGGTCGACGTGGAGAATGAAATCGAGCAGGGTTGTGACTATTTCCATCGGCTGGGATTATGGCCCGCGCCGATTCGCGACCGGCCTGTGGTTATGCTCGACCCAATGGTGACTGCCGGACGCGTTCGACACTTTCCCGGGGTCTACCCGGTGGCGCTCGGCGTCGCCGGCGCGCTGCTGGCGGGGCTGGTGTGGTGGGGCGTCGCCAACTCGGGCGAGCAGGCCCTGATCCGCGAGGAGGAACAGCGCTTCGGCCAGCTCAGCTACGAAGTCACCACCAAGGTCGAACAGGCCCACAACATCCTGCGCGGGCTGCAAGGCGTCTTCATGGCGTCGGACGTCGTCTCGCGCCAGGACTTCCACCAATACGCCCGCGCACTGCAGATCGACCAGGGCAAGCTGGGGCTGCAGGCGGTGCAGTTCGCGCGCCTGGTGGCGCACGCGGAGCGCGCCGCGTTCGAGGCGGCCGTGCGCGCCGACCGCACGCTGCAGCCCGCCGGCTACCCCGATTTCAGCATCGTCCCGCCCGGCGAGCGCGCCTTCTATGTCGCCACCGAATTCAACGAACCGATGGCGGGCAACGAAGGCGCCTTCGGCTTCGACACCGCCTTCGGGCCGGCGCGGCTGCGCGTGCTGGAAGCGGCGCGCGACAGCGGCCAGGCCATGGCCTCGGCGCCGTTCGAGCTGGTCCAGACCGGCAAGATGGGCCTGGTGATGCGGGCGCCGGTCTACCGGCATGGCGCGCCCCTGGCGGACGTCGCGCAACGCCGCGCCGCCTTCGTCGGCCAGGTGTCGGTGGTCTTCGCGGCCGACACCCTGCTCGGCACGGCGCTCGGGCACCACCTCGCGCCAGGCACGGAGATCCGCCTGACCGACACCGGGCCGGTCGCCCTGGTCGCGCCCGCCCAGGCGCGCGACACGCCGCTGGGGCGCTACGGCATCCTGCCGGAGCCCTCCGCCTGGCGGCAGGAGCGCCCATTGTCGGAATCGATGGTGGTCCAGGGCCGGTTCTGGCGGCTGGAGATGCGAACCCGCCCGATCCACCCGCTGCTGCGGCCCGAGCCCCTGACGGCCGGGCTGCTGGTGCTGGCGATCACCATGCTCGGCGCCGGCATGGTCAAGCGCGCCACCGACCAGCGCGACCGGGCTCAGGCCCGGGCCGCGGCGGTGCTGGGCGCCACCCTCACCGGCATCATCGCGGTCGACGCCGGGGGCCGGATCCGCTCGGCCAACCCCGCCGCCTGCAGCCTGTTCGGTTATGCGGAGAGCGACCTGCTGGGCCAGCCGTTCTCGAAGCTGGCGCCGGCCACGGCCCTGCCGCCGGTCGGGACCGTGCGCAACATCGTCGGCGTCACCGCGCAGGGCCAATCGCTGGACCTGGCGCTGTCGCTGGGCGAAGTGGGCGCCGTGGGCGACCGGCAGTTCCTGGCCTCGTTTCACGACATCTCGATCGAAAAGCGGATCCAGCAGCAGCAGCGCGACTTCGCCCGCGAACTCGAGGCGACGGTGGCAAGCCGCACCGCGGACCTGACCCGCGTGAACCAGGAGCTGGAGGCTTTCGCCCATTCGGTGGCGCACGACCTGCGGGCGCCGGCCCGCCACGTCCATGGCTTCGCGCGGGTGCTGGAACTGCGGCACAGCCACGCGCTCGACGCCAAGGCCCGCGACTACCTGGGGCGCATCGTCGCCGCGTCGCTGGGCATGGGCCGGCTGATCGACGACCTGCTGGCGTTCTCGCAGCTCAATCACCGGGCCCTGGCAGTCGCCCAGGTGGACCTGAACGACCTGGTGCGCCGCTGCATCGACGCCCTCGGGCCCGAGCTGGAAGGCCGGACCGTGCAATGGCGCATCGGCGCACTGCCGCCGGTCCAGGGCGATCCGTCGCTGCTGCTGCAGGTGCTGTCCAACCTGGTGGGCAATGCCGTGAAGTATTCGGCCCGCAGCGCGACGGCGGTGATCGAGATCTTCAGCGCGACCACAGCGGTGGAGCACCGCATCTGCGTCCGTGACAACGGCGTGGGCATCGACATGCAGTACGCCCACCAGCTGTTCAAGGTGTTTTCCCGCCTGCACCACCAGGAGGAATTCGAGGGCATCGGCATCGGCCTGGCCAACGTGCGCCGCATCGTCGAGCGGCACGGCGGCCGGGTCTGGGTCGAGAGCGAGCCGGGCGCGGGCGCCGCGTTCTGGTTTACCTTGCCCCTCCAAGGTGGTACTGTCGAGACGGTATGAGCGAGATGAAACCCATCCTGATCGTGGACGACAGCGAAGACGACATCGAGCTGTTTCGCATCGGCCTCGAGGAAGTGCAGCTGGCCAATCCGATCGATGTCTGCCGCGACGGCGTGCAGGCGCTGGACTACCTGCTGCGGCGCGGCGAGTATGCCGGGCGCGACGACGTGCTGCCGCTGTTCGTGCTCACCGACATCAAGATGCCGCGCATGGACGGACTGGAAATGCTGCGGGCCATCCGCCAGCAGCCGCACCTGCAGCTGCTGCCGGTGGTGATCATGACCTCTTCCAACCAGCACCTGGACGTGGCCGCCGGCTATGCCGCCGGCGCCAACGGCTTCGTGATCAAGCCGGTCGGCTTCGAACGGCTGATCGAAAGCGCGCGCGCCGTCGGCGTGTACTGGGGCCTGTTCAACCAGCCGCCCAGCAAGCCCGCCTGAAGGGCGGCCGCGCGGCCGCCGCCTAAAATAGGCCGGTGTCCCTGCCCGCCCCAGACGTTTTCGCCCCGCCGGCCCGCCGGCCGATCCGCGACCTGCCCGATGAACTGGTGAGCCAGATCGCCGCCGGCGAAGTGGTCGAACGCCCGGCTTCGGTGGTGCGCGAACTCACCGACAACGCGCTCGATGCCGGCGCCACCCAGGTGACGGTGCGGCTGCTGGCCGGGGGCGTGCGCCTGATCTCGGTCGAGGACGACGGCGCCGGCATCCCGCGCGAGGAACTGCCGGTGGCGTTGCGGCGCCATGCCACCAGCAAGATCGCCTCGCTGCAGGACCTCGAATCGGTCGGCACCATGGGATTTCGCGGCGAGGCGCTGGCCGCCATCGCCTCGATCGCCGAACTGACGCTGCTGTCACGCTGCGCCGGCCAGGCCAGCGCCTTCGCGCTCGACGCCCGCAGCGGCGAGCTGCGGCCGGCGGCCCGCGCCATCGGCACCAGCGTGGAAGTCAAGGAGCTGTTCTACAGCACGCCGGCGCGCCGCAAGTTCCTCAAGAGCGATGCCACCGAGCTGGCGCACTGCATCGAGGCCGTGCGCCGCCACGCGCTGGCGCGGCCCGACGTCGGCTTCGCGATCTGGCACGACGGCCGGCTGGTCGAGCAATGGCGTCCCGCCACCCGCGAGCAGCGGCTGGCCGACGTGCTGGGCGCCGACCTGATCGACCAGGGCGTGAGCGTGGATTACAGCGCCGGCGCGATCCGGGTGACCGGGCGCGCCGGCATCCCCGACCTGGCCCGGGCCCGCGCCGACCACCAGTTCTCCTACGTCAACGGCCGCTATGTGCGCGACAAGGTGCTCACCCACGCCGCCCGCAGCGCCTACGAGGACGTGCTGCACGGCCACCGGCAGCCGGTCTACGCGCTGTACGTGGAGATCGACCCGGCCCGGGTCGACGTCAACGTGCATCCGACCAAGATCGAGGTGCGCTTTCGCGACAGCCGCGAAGTGCACCAGGCCGTGCGCCATGCCGTGGAATACGCGCTGGCGGCGCCGCGGGCGGCCTCGGCGGCGCAGGTCCAGCCGCCGTCGACCAGCGATGCCGGGCTGCCGGCCTCGGCCGGGTGGGCCCAGCCGGCGATGAACTTCGCGCCGGAGGTGGGCCATCGGGTGTCGGATCTGTCGGCTCTCTGGTCCCCGGCCAACCCCTCCCCCGTTCGGGCTGAGCTCGTCGAAGCCCCCGCGGGCCCTTCGACCAGCTCAGGGCGAACGGACTTGCCCCCCGGCGCCTGGCCGCTCGGCCGCGCGATCGCGCAGCTGCAGGGCATCTACATCCTGGCCGAGAACGACCAGGGCCTGGTCATCGTCGACATGCATGCGGCCCACGAGCGGATCGTCTACGAGCGGCTCAAGCTGCAGATGGACACCGACACCATCGCGAGCCAGCCGCTCCTGATCCCCGCCACCTTCGCCGCCACGCCGCAGGAGATCGCCACTGCGGAAAGCTGCGCCGAGGTGCTGCCGACGCTGGGCCTGGAGATCACGCCCTTCTCGGCCCGGACGCTGGCGGTGCGCGCCGTGCCGACCAGCCTGGCGCAGGGCGACGCGGTCGAACTGGCGCGCAGCGTGCTGGCGGAACTGGCCCAGCACGACGCCAGCACGGTGGTGGAGCGCGCCCGCAACGAGCTGCTCGGCACCATGGCCTGCCACGGCGCGGTGCGCGCCAACCGCCGGCTGACGCTGGAAGAAATGAACGCGCTGCTGCGCCAGATGGAGCAGACCGAGCGCTCCGACCAGTGCAACCACGGCCGGCCGACCTGGCGCCAGCTGACCGTGCGCGAGCTCGACGCGCTGTTCCTGCGCGGGCGCTGAACTTTCCGCCCGGCCCAGGCTCAGACGGGGTCCCATGAAACGCTGGTCCCTCTTTCTCGCCGCCCTGCTCGCCGTCCTGCTCACGCTGGGCTGCGCCACCCTCGACGAGAAGCAGCGGGCCTGGATCTTCCAGCCCAGCGACCGGGCCTGGGGCGGCAGCGCCGCCCTGGCGCAGGACATGGACGACGTCTGGATCGACTTCAGCTCCAAGGTCACGCAGGCGCCGGCCCGGCTGCACGGGCTCTGGCTGGCCGCCGACGGGCCGCGCGCGGCCCAGGCTCCCGTCCTGCTGTACCTGCACGGCGCCCGCTGGAACGTCGCCGGCTCGGCGCCGCGGATCCACCGGATGCAGGAGCTGGGGTTCTCGGTGCTGGCCATCGACTACCGGGGCTTTGGCAAGAGCACCGCCGGCCTGCCGTCCGAAGCCTCGGCCTACGAGGATGCCCGCGCCGCCTGGGACTGGCTGGCCGCGAAGCACCCCGACCGGCCGCGCTACATCTTCGGGCACTCGCTGGGCGGCGCCATCGCCATCGACCTGGCGGCGCAGGTCGAGGACGAGCGCGGCACCATCGTCGAAGGCACCTTCACCTCGATCCCCGACCTGGCCGAGACCATGAACTACGGCTGGCTGCAGGGGTCGTGGCTGCCGGGTGCACTCATCACGCAACGCTTCGAGTCGGTCAAGAAGGTGGCCAGGATCAACTCGCCGCTGCTGGTGGTGCATGGCGACAACGACAACCTGATCGCCAGCGCGCTGGGCCGCCGGCTGTACGACGCGGCGCAGGGCCGCAAGCAGTTCCTGCTGGTCGAGGGCGGCTCGCATTTCAGCACCATGACGCTCGGGCAGACCCAATACCGCCAGGCGCTGGCTCAGCTGTTCAGCCTGCACTGACTTCAAGCTGACTCGCAACGGCCGCTCTTGAGGCGCCGTCCTACAAACCGCTGTCGACGTGGCACGTTGTAGGAGAGCCGGATGTTCGGCTTCAGGAGAACCACCCCATGAAAAAATCTTTGCTCACCCTGGCTGCCACCGCCTTGTTCGCCCTGTCTGGCGCGTCCGTGATGGCCGCATCGCACACCGGCGCCCCGATGGCCGGCGCTTCCGCACCGGCTGCAGCCGCACCGATGGCAGCCGGCGACCTGGCCGGCACCAAGGACGACGCCAAGGCGCTGAAGAAGACTGCCGAAGCCACCTACAAGGACGCCAAGAAGGCCTGCAAGCCGATGAAGGGCGCCGAAGAGAAGGCCTGCATGAACGAAGCCAAGCTGGCCCATGAAAAGGCCGAAGCCAAGGCCAAGGGCATCCACGAGATGGCCGAAGCCAAGACCGAGAAGGCCAAGGCCAAGGCCATGGACAAGTACAACAAGGACGTGGCCAAGGCCGAAAAGAAGTACGCGAAGAAGTAAGCAAGCCTGCTTCAGCGCGAATCCCGGCTGCGGCCGGGATTTTTTTGCCGCGCCCAGGCGCCGACGTCCTTCCTGCCGGTGCTTGGGTTGGAACCGTCGATGCCGGGGATTGCTGCTGAGCCCGCCCGTAGGAAAGCGCCGCGACCAGAAAAAAGGCCGGGACAAGCCCGGCCGTGAATGGCTGAGGCACCGCTGCCGTCAGTGCTTGCCACTTTCCCTGAGAACTTCCTTGAGGTCGCCGGCCGTCTTCTGCGCCTTGCCTTCCTGCTCGCGGGCATGGCCCTTGGCTTCCTGTTGCCTGCTGCCGGTCAGCTTGCCGGCCTGTTCCTGGATCTCGCCGGCGGCTTCCTTGAGGCGGCCCTTGACTTGATGCTTGTTCATGTCGCTTCCCTTCGGTTGGTTGGTGTGATTCCAACTTAGGTCCGCGCAGCGGCCCTGCCTAGCCAGTGAGCCGCCTGTCCGCCCGTGGTCAACCTCCTACAGGGCGCGCCGTGGCGCGGGCTTCTGCTACCCTCGCCCGATGCCCGTTGCGCCTCCCGTGATCGCTCCCGTCCGCAGCGACATGGCCCCCGCGCTGGTCGTCCTGGTGCTGTCGCTGCTGCTGGGAATCCAGCCGGTCACCACCGACCTGTACCTGCCCGCCCTGCCGGCCCTGACCGAAGGCTTTGGCGCGCCCGTGTCGCAAGCCCAGCTCACCCTCACCGCGCTGCTGCTGGCCTTCGGCACCTCGCAGCTGTTCTGGGGCCCGCTGTCGGACCGTTTCGGCCGCCGTCCGGTGCTGCTGGCGGGCCTGGCCGCCTACACCCTGGCCTCGATCGGCTGCGTGCTGGCGCCGACCATGGCGCTCCTGATCGTGTGGCGCACGGTGCAGGGCGCGGCCATGGGCGCGGCCGTGATGTGCGGCCGGGCGATCGTGCGCGACCTGTACCAGCCCGACACCGGCGCCCGCGTGATGTCGCGCGGCCTGACCGGCCTGGGCGTGATCGCCTGCGCCTGCGCGCCGCTGGGCGGCCTGCTCTCGGACACCCTGGGCTGGCGCTATGCGCTGGTGGCGCTGGCGGTGTTCGGCGCCGCGGCGCTGGCGGTGGTGGCCTTGCGCTTCGAGGAAACGCTGGCCCACCGCAACGAGGCGGCGCTGCGACCGGCGACATTGCTGCGGACCTGGTCGACCATCGTGCGCAACCCCACCTTCCTGGCCTGGACCCTGCTGTCGGCGGCGTCGTTCGCCGGGCTCTTCACCTTCCTGGCGTCGTCGTCGTTCGTCTTTATCAAGGTGCTGGGCCTCACCCGCACCCAGTACGGCCTGGTGATGCTGTCGATGTCGCTGGTCTACATCGCCGGCACCTTCCTGTGCCGGCGGCTGCTGCCGCGGTTCGGCGTGCGGCAGTCGGTGGCGATCGCGGGCGTGCTGACGCTCAGCGGCGGCACGCTGATGGGCGTGCTGGCCTGGGCCGGGCTGCACAACGGCTGGGCGATCATGTTGCCCTACTACCTGTTCATGCTGGCGCACGGCATCCATCAGCCCTGCAGCCAGAGCGGCGCGGTCGGCCCGTTCCCGCACGCCGCCGGAGCTGCCTCGGCCCTCAACGGCTTTCTGATGATGCTGGCGGCCTTCGCCGTCGGCGGCTGGATCGGCTGGCGGCTGGACGGCACGGTGTTCCCCCTGACCAACGGAGTGTGGTTCTGGAGCGCCGTGATCGCCGGCACCGCCTGGACCCTGGTGCGACGCCATGGCGAACCGCACCGGCTCTGACGCGCCCCGGGTGCTGGCGCTGGCCGGCCCGACCGCTGCCGGCAAGAGCGCCGCGGCGCTGGCGATCGCGCGCGTGCACGACGCGGAAATCGTCAGCGTCGATTCGGCGCTGGTCTACCGCGGCATGGACATCGGCACCGCCAAGCCCAGCCACGAGGAGCGGCAACTGGTGCCGCACCACCTGATCGACATCCGCGATCCGCTGCAGGCCTACAGCGCCGCCGAATTCGCGGCCGACGCCGCCGCCCTGATCGCGCAGATCAACGCGCGCGGCCGGCTGGCGCTGCTGGTCGGCGGCACCATGCTGTACTTCAAGGCGCTGTTCGAGGGGCTGGACCCGATGCCGCCGGCCGACCCCGAGGTGCGGGCCCAACTGGAGGCCGAAGCGGCGCAGCACGGCTGGCCGGCGCTGCATGCGGCGCTGGCGCAGGTCGACCCGGTGACGGCGGCGCGGCTGGCGCCGCTGGACGCGCAGCGGATCCAGCGCGCGCTCGAAGTGTTCCGCGTCTCCGGCCAGCCGCTCTCCAGCTTCCATGCGCAGAAGCCGGCCGCGGCCGGCGCAGCCCCGCCGGCGCCGCTGCTGTCGCTGGAACCGCAGGACCGCGGCTGGCTCCATGCGCGCATCGCCGAGCGCTTCGACGCGATGCTGGCCGCCGGTTTCGTCGACGAAGTGCAAACCCTGCGCGCGCGCGGCGATTTGCATGCAGACCTGCCGAGCATGCGTTGCGTCGGCTACCGGCAGGCCTGGGAGCTCCTGGATGCGCAGGCGGCGCGCGGACCCGACGCGCCCTTCCCGCTCCCCCAGCTGCGCGACCGCGGCATCTTCGCCACCCGCCAGCTGGCCAAGCGGCAGCTGACCTGGCTGCGCTCCATGCCGCGGCGCCAGGTCATCGCCTGCGATGCGCCCGATGCGCTGGACCAGGTGCTCGCGCGGGCGCGGGAGCTGGCATGAGCTTGGTCGTTACAGGTTTGGCCAAGCGCTATGGCGACAGCGTGGTCTTTCGCGACGTGTCGCTCGAAGTCGCGGCCGGCGAATTCGTCGCGATCGTCGGCGAATCGGGTGTCGGCAAATCGACGCTGCTCAATTGCCTGGCCGGCCTCGACACCTGGGACGAAGGCACGGTGGCGGTCGACGGCGTCGACCTCTCCACGCTCGACGACGAAGCGCGCGCGCTGCTGCGGCGCCGGCGCATCGGCTTCGTGTTCCAGGCCTTCCACGTGCTGCCGCACCTGGACGTGGCGCAGAACGTCGGCCTGCCGCTGATGCTGCTCAAGCAACCGCAGCAGGAACGGGTGCAACAGATGCTCGATGCCGTCGGCCTGGCCGGCCTCGGCCCGCGCCTGCCCCAGCAATTGAGCGGCGGCCAGCTGCAGCGGGTGGCGATCGCGCGGGCGCTGGTGCACCGGCCGGCCTTCCTGCTGGCCGACGAGCCGACCGGCAACCTCGACCCGGCGACCGCCGCCCGGGTGATGGACGTGTTGCTGGCACAGACCCGCGAGCACGGCGCGTCGCTGGTGCTGGTCACCCATTCGGTGACGGCCGCGGCCCGCGCCGACCGCGTGCTGCACCTGGCCAGCGACGGCATCCGCGCCGGCTGACGCCATGCGCCGCCCCCTGCTCGCGGCCCTCGCCATCGCCCTGGCGGCGCTGGTCGCGGGTTGCGACCCCGGGCCCGACGCCGACGCCGACACGGAACAGGTCCGGGAGCGGCTGGTCGGCACCTGGCAGCGCGATTACGAGGAGCAGGGCACCCAGGTGAGGCGCATCCTGGCGCTCGAGCCCGGGGGCCGCTTTCGCGAGCTGTCGCTGACCCTGGGGCCGAGGCAGGCCGGCACCCGCCATGCCCACGAGGGCGAATGGCTGTACGACGGCACCAACCTGAAGCGCCGCTACACGCTGATGGACGGCGAGCAGCCGGCGGCGCCGACGGTGCCCTTCGCCACGTTCCAGATCCGGTTCGCGGGCAGCCACGAGTTCACCGGCGTCGATCACGTGCACAAGCGCGAGATTCGCTACCGCCGCGTGCCCGACGGCACCCGGCCCTGAAGCACAATCGATCATGGTCACCAAAAAAGCGGTGCTTGCGCCGTCCGCCTCCATCCCCGATCCCGATCCCGACCTCGCGCCCGCCACCCGCTCGCTGCAGGTCGAATCGCTGCTGCTGTCGGCGGCCCGCATCGGCACCTTCGACGGCAAGCGCGGCCTCACCAACGCCAGCGGCTTCTTCTTCGAGCGCGCCGACCGCCTGTTCCTGGTCACCAGCCGGCACGTGATGATCGACGAGCCGAGCAAACACTACCCGGACCGGGTCGAGATCGAGCTGCACCTGGATGCGGCCAACCTCGCCGCCTCCACCGGCTGGTCGATGCCGCTGTACCGCGACGGCAAGAGCCTGTGGCGCCAGGGCAAGGACAAGTCGGGCGAGATCGACGTGGCGGTGCTGGAGATCGAGCGCGACGCCCTGCCGGCCACGGCGCTGTACCGCGCCTTCACGCCGCGGCACCTGCACGAAACGGCCAATCCGGTGGAGCTGGGCACCTCGCTGCTGATCGTCGGCTTCCCGATGGGGTTCCACGACACGCTGCACCACATGCCGGTGGCGCGGCACGCGGTCAATGCCTCGTCGTTCGGGCTGCGTTTTGGCGGCGAGGGCTATTTCCTGACCGATGCCCGCACCCACCGCGGCACCAGCGGTTCGCCGGTGGTGATGCGGATGGCGCAGGCCGAAGCCGGGCACGGCGACCTGCCGTGGCGGCTGCTGGGCGTGCACTCGGCGCGGCTCGACGTCGGCACCCGCGACCTGAAGCTCGACGAGGCGCTGGGCCTGAACTGCGCGTGGTACGCCGACATCCTGCTGACCCTGACCGAGCGATAGGCATCGAAGTCGCTTTGTCGACCTCCGCCTACAGGTGCCGCCGCGCCGCTGAGGCAGGATGGACGCACCACATCCGGAGAACAACATGAACATTCCACAGCTCACCCCGATCGTCTCCATCATCGCCGGCATCCTGATCCTGATCATGCCCAAGCTGTTGAACTACATCGTCGCGATCTACCTGATCCTGATCGGCATCCTGGGCTTCGTCCGCTAAGGTCAAGGGGCGGTCGCGGCCGCCCACAACATCGTCAAACCGGCCAGCAGCAGCAGGCCGTCCATCAGCAGGCGGAAGCGCTCGGCGTCGAGCTGGCGCACGAAGCGCTTGGCGATGAACGCCCCCGCCACCAGAGAACTTCCCACCACCAGGCCCTTGACCAGGGTCTCGAGCGGCAGCGCGCCCAAGCTGCGGAAGGTGATGGCCTTGGCGACGAACATCGCCAGCGAGCCGAGCGCCTCGGTCCCGAGGTAGGCGCCCTTCACCAGGCCGTAGGCCAGGAAGAACGGCGCATTGATCGGGCCGGTGGTGGCCACGATGCCGGTCAGGTAGCCGATGCCGGCGCCGGCCGCGGCCAGGTGCCACAGGCCGAGTCTGAAATCCTGCTGCGCGAACCAGCGCCGCGCCGGAATCATCGCGATGAAGAACAGCCCCAGCATCGCCTCCACGCCGCGCGTCGGCAGCACCAGCAGCGTGGCCGCGCCCAGCGTGGCCGCGGGAATCGCGGTGACGCTGTAGGCACCAACGGCGCGCCAGTCCAGCTCGCGCCACCAGGCGGCGACCCGCGAGGCGTTGGCCATGATCGACGCCACCGCCATGATCGGCACCGCCTCGCGCGGGCCGAACACCAGCACCAGCGCGGGCATCAGCATGATCGAGGTGCCGAAGCCGACGACTCCGCCCAGCGTGCCGGCCACCAGGCCGAGAAGCAGAACCAGCGTGTAATCCATTGGCGCCGATGATGCCTCAACGGATCAAATGCGGACATCCGTACGCGAAGGACGCAGAGATTGCGCAGAGGACGCAAAAGGACAGCCAACGAAAGTTTTGAATCCAGCCTTGGTGTCGCTTCTTCTGCGTCCTCTGCGAAGCCTTTGCGTCCTCTGCGTACGGATGTCTGTCTTCAGGTCACCGGCGCCGGGTTGAACAGCACCAGCGCGTTGTGCAGCTTCCACTGCTCGGCCCAGGTCTTCTTGCGGCCGCTGGCGACGTCGAGCATCAGGCGGAACAGCTCCCAGCCGACCTCCTCGATCGTGGCGCTGCCGTCGGCGATGGTGCCGGCGTTCACGTCCATCAGGTCGTGCCAGCGCCGCGCCAGGTCGCTGCGGGTGGCCACCTTGATCACCGGCACTTCCGCCAGGCCGTACGGCGTGCCGCGTCCGGTGGTGAACACATGCAGGTTCATGCCCGCGGCCAGCTGCAGCGTGCCGCAGATGAAATCGCTGGCCGGCGTGGCGGCGTAGGTCAAACCCTTTTGTTTCAGTTTTTCGCCGGGCGCCAGCACGCCGGAGATCGGCGAGGAGCCGGACTTGACGATCGAGCCCATGGCCTTCTCCACGATGTTCGACAAGCCGCCCTTCTTGTTGCCGGGCGTGGTGTTGGCGCTGCGGTCGACGCTCCCGCGCTTCAAGTACTCGTCGTACCAGGCCATCTCGCGGATCATGGCTTGCGCGACTTCCGGCGTGGTGGCGCGCGAGGTGAGCTGGTCGATGCCGTCGCGCACCTCGGTGGTCTCCGAGAACATCACGCTGGCGCCGGCGCGCACCAGCAGGTCGGTGCAGAAGCCCACCGCCGGATTGGCGGTGACGCCCGAGAACGCATCGCTGCCGCCGCACTGCACGCCCACCACCAGCTCGCTGGCCGGCACGGTTTCGCGCTGGCGGGCGTTCAGGCGCTCGAGATGCTGCTGCGCCTGCCGCATGATCGAATCGACCATCGACATGAAGCCGACGTGGGCGTCGTCCTGCAGGCAGACCACGTCCAGCTTGCCGTCATCGCGCTGATCGACCAGCGGAATCGTGCCGAGCGGCAGCAACCGTTCCGGCTGCAGCTTCTCGCAGCCCAGGCTCACCACCATCACCTCGCCGCCGAAGTTCGGGTTCAGGCTGATGTTGCGCAGCGTGCGGATCGGGATGACCGCGTCCGGCGCGTCGATCGCCACGCCGCAGCCGTAGCCGTGCTCCAGCGCCACCACGTCGTCCACGTTGGGAAACTTCGGCAGCAGTTCGGCCTTGATGCGCCGCACCGCGAAATCGGTGACGCCGGCCACGCACTGCACGGTCTGGGTGATGGCCAGGATGTTGCGGGTGCCGACCGAGCCGTCCGGGTTGCGGAAGCCCTCGAAGGTATAGCCCTGCAGCGCCGGCTGCGGCTCGGGCCTGACGGTGGCGATCGGCAGCTGGTCGAGGCCGCGCGCATCGGGCATCTTCAGCAGCCGCTCGTGGACCCAGCTGCCGGCCGGGATCGCCTTGAGCGCATAGCCGATCGGCACGTTGTAGCGCCGCACCACGGCGCCCTCGGCCAGGTCGGTCAAGGCCACCTTGTGGCCCTGCGGCACCTGATCCCGCAACACGAGACCGGACGGGAACACCGTGCCCGGCGGCAGGCCGCCGTCGTTGGCCACGATGGCCACGTTGTCGGCCGGGTGCATGGTGATGTAGAGGGGGGCTCGGGCTGCGATCTGCATGGGGGGGTCTCTTCAGGAAGCGGCGGTGGACTGGCGCTCGATGATGCGAAAGCCGACGTCGACGATGGGTTGTTCGATGGTCTTGCCGGCGCAGCGGTCGATGATCATCTGCGCGGCCAGCCGGCCGATGCCGGCGCCATCGATGTGCACGGTGGTGAGCGACGGCTGCAGGTGGGCGGCGAAGTCGGCGTCGCCGAAGCCGCAGACCACCAGGTCTTGCGGAATGCGCAGGCCGCGCGACTGGGCCTCGATCATCAGGCCCTGGGCGAAGCCGTCGGAGCTGCAGTAGACGGCTTCCAGCCTGGGATCCTTCTGCAGCAGTTCGGCCATCGCGCGCCGGCCCCATTCCACGCTGCTGGGTGCCGGGACGATCGCGGTCGGCACGTCGTGGCCGACCGCGGCGCGAAAGCCGTCGTGCCGCATCATGGCGCGGTGGTCGTCGCCGGTGGCGATGCCCAGCCGCTGCCAGCCGCGCGCCAGGAAGAAGCCGGCCACCGCGCTGCCGACCTTGACGTGCGAGAAGCCGACCATCATGTCGACCGGGCGGTCGCTCAGGTCCCAGGTCTCGACCACCGGGATGCCCAGGCGCCGCAACTGCTCGCGGGCCTGCTGCGAATGGACCAGGCCGGTGATCACGATGCCGTCGGGCCGCCGGCTCAGCATGGTGTTGAGCAGCCTCTCTTCGCGCGAATGGTCGTAGCCGCTCTGGCCCAGGATCAACTGGTAGCCCGCTTCGTCCAGCGTTTCGGTCAACGCCTTCACGGTCGGCAGGAACTGCGGCACCTGGATGGTCGGCACCAGGCCGGCCACCATCAGGCTGCGCTTGGACTTCAGGCCGCCGGCCAGGAGATTCGGGATGTAGCCGGTGGCGGCGACCGCGCTTTGCACCTTCTCGATGGTCTTGTCCGACACCAGCGTCGGGTTGCTCAGGGCCCGCGACGCCGTGATCAGCGAGACGCCCGCCTCCCGCGCCACGTCATGCAGCGTGGCGGCTTTGGGGGGCGGCAAAGAGGCGTTCGACATTTTTTTCGCGTCGGCTTGACAGCCAGAAATGACAACGTTACCATACTCCCCAGCCGATTGCCAGCCCCAGTGAATTTGCAGCGGCGACAAGGGGTTACCAGTGAGATTTCGATCTACCTGGCCGCCCATCCAATCCATCGCGCAGCCCAAAATGACAACGTTGTCATGAAGGAGTTTGATTTGAAAACGCCTCGTCCCCACGGCATCACCCGCCGCGCCGCGCTCGCCACCCTTGCCGCCACCGGCGCCGCCGGACTGCACGCCGCCCCGGCCGCACCGGCCAAGGTCGACTTCGGCGGCAAGCCGCTCAGGATCATCGTGCCCTTCACCGCCGGCGGTTCGTCCGACATCATTGCCCGCGCGATCTCGGTGCCGCTGGGCGAGGCGCTCGGCACCTCGGTGATCGTCGAGAACAAGGTCGGCGCCAACGGCAACATCGGCGCCGACTTCGTCGCCAAGTCGCCCGCCGACGGCACCACCCTGCTGCTGTGCGACGTGCGGGCGCTGGCCATCAGCCCCTCGTTCTACAAGCTGCCGTTCAATCCGGCCAAGGACCTGCAGGGCGTCGCCATGCTGGCCTATTCGCCGCACCTGCTGGTAGTCCATCCCTCGGTGCCCGCCAACAACCTCAAGGAGCTGGTGGAGCTGTCGAAGAAGAAGAACCTGTCGTTCGCCGTCACCGCCCTGGGCAGCGCGCCGCACCTGGCCGGCGTGCAGGTGGCCGAGCGCACCGGCGCCAAGTGGGCCTTCGTGCCATACAAGGGCGGCTCGCAGGCGATCAACGACACCATCGCCGGCCAGACCGACGTGCTGATGAACGGCATGCTGGCGACGCTGCCCTTCGTGCAGGCCAAGCGCCTGAAGATCCTGGCCGTCTCCAAGCTGACGCGGGTCGCGCTGCTGCCGGACGTGCCGACCATCGCCGAGACCCTGCCCGGCTTCGAGTCCGGCACCTGGCAAGGCGTGATGGGCCCGGCCGGCATGCCGCCGGCGGTGCTGGCGAAGATTTCGGCCGAACTGCTGCGCGTGATCCGCCTGCCGGCCGTGCGCGAGCAGCTGGTGGCGCAGGGCGCGGAGGTGTCCACCATGGCGCCGCCGGAAATCACCAGGTTCGTCGACACCGAGATCAAGCACTGGCAAGCCGTCGTCACCAAGGCCGGCCTGAAACTCGAATGACGATGGACAAGATTGCTTCCGTCAGGGTCTCCTCCTGCTACCTGCCGCTGGCCAACCCGATCAGCGACGCCAAAGTTCTCACCGGGCGGCAGAAGCCGATGACCGAGATCGCCATGCTGTTCGCCGAGATCGAGACGGCGGACGGCCACAGCGGGCTGGGCTTCAGCTACTCCAAGCGCGCCGGCGGTCCCGGCCAGTTCGCGCACGCCAAGGAGATCGCGCCGGTTCTCGTCGGCGAGGACCCCAGCGACATTGCCAAGCTCTGGGACAAGCTGTGCTGGGCCGGCGCCTCGGTCGGCCGCAGCGGCATGGCCACGCAGGCCATCGGCGCCTTCGACGTCGCGCTCTGGGACCTGAAGGCGAAACGTGCCGGCCTGTCGCTGGCCAAGCTGCTGGGCACGCACCGCGACTCGGTCCGCTGCTACAACACCTCGGGCGGCTTCCTGCACACGCCGATCGACCAGCTGAAGGTGAATGCCGCGGCCTCGATCGAGCGCGGCATCGGCGGCATCAAGCTGAAGGTCGGACAGCCCGATGGCGCGCTGGACATCCGGCGGGTGGAAGCCGTGCGCAAGCACCTGGGCGACGCCGTGCCGATCATGGTGGACGCCAACCAGCAATGGGACCGGCCCACCGCGCAGCGCATGTGCCGCGTCTTCGAGCAGTACAACCTGGTCTGGATCGAGGAGCCGCTGGACGCCTACGACCACGAAGGCCACGCCGCACTGGCAGTGCAGTTCGACACCCCGATCGCCACCGGCGAGATGCTGACCAGCGCCGCCGAACACGGCGACCTGATCCGCCATCGCGCCGCCGATTACCTGATGCCCGATGCGCCGCGGGTCGGCGGCATCACGCCCTTCCTGAAGATCTCCGCGCTGGCCGAACACGCCGGCCTGATGCTGGCGCCGCACTTCGCGATGGAGCTGCACGTCCACCTGGCCGCCGCCTATCCGCGCGAGCCCTGGGTCGAGCACTTCGAATGGCTGGAGCCGCTGTTCAACGAACGCATCGAAATCAGCAATGGCCGGATGCTGGTGCCCACCCGCCCCGGCCTCGGCCTGACCCTTTCCGACCAGGCCCGCGGCTGGACCCGCGAGACATTCGTCGTTCCCGCGGAGGCGGGAACCCAGGGCATCCGCATCTGACTTCCTCTTCTCACAAGGTACACCCCATGACCACCCCGCAAGAACTCAAGAAAATCATCTCCTACGGCCTGCTGTCGTTCCCGCTGACCGACTTCGACAGCCAGCTGCAATTCGCGCCCAAGCCCTATGCCGAGCGCCTCGAATGGCTGATGCCCTACGGCGCCACGGCGCTGTTCGCCGCCGGCGGCACCGGCGAGTTCTTCTCGCTGGAACCGCAGGAGTACAGCCAGGTGGTCAAGACCGCGGTGGACACCTGCAAGGGCCGGATGCCGATCATTGCCGGCGCCGGCGGCGGCACCACGCTGGCGATCAAGTACGCGCAGGAGGCCGAGCGCCTGGGCGCGCAGGGCGTGCTGCTGCTGCCGCACTACCTGACCGAAGCCACGCAGGACGGCCTGGTCGCCCACGTGGAAGCGGTTTGCAAGAGCGTCAAGTTCGGCGTCATCGTCTACAACCGCGGCGCCTGCCGCCTCACCCCGGCGTCGCTGGTGAAGCTGGCGGACCGTTGCCCCAACCTGATCGGCTTCAAGGACGGCATCGGCGACATCGAGTCCTTCGTCGCGATCCAGCGCCGCATGGGCGACCGCTTTGCCTACCTGGGCGGGCTGCCGACGGCGGAAGTGTTCGCCGGCGCCTACCAGGCCATGGGCTGCCCGGTCTATTCGTCGGCGGTGTTCAACTTCATCCCGAAGACGGCGATGGAGTTCTACAACGCCCACCACGCCCGCGACACGGCGACGACCAACCGCCTGCTGGACGACTTCTTCCTGCCGTTGATCGCGCTGCGCAACCAGGGCCAGGGCTATGCCGTGAGCATCGTGAAGGCCGGCGCCACGCTGGTCGGCCACACGGCCGGCCCGGTGCGCCCGCCGCTGTCCGAATTGAAGCCGGCCGAAGTCGACCAGCTGGCCCAACTGATCTCGAAACTCGGCGCGCAATAACAGCGCCCTCACCCCAGGAGACTCCGATGAAAAAACTCTTGATCGCCGCCACGCTCGGCTTCGCCGCCCTCACCGCCAGCGCGCAAGCGTGGCCCACCGCCAAGCCGGTGACCCTGCTGGTGCCGTTCCCGCCCGGCGGCTCCACCGACATGATCGCGCGGTCCCTGAGCAACAAGCTGCAGGAAAAGCTGGGCGGCACCTTCCTCGTGCAGAACACCGCCGGCGCCGGCGGCACGGTCGGCGCGGCCGCCGTCAAGCGCGCCGCACCGGACGGCTACACCCTGTTCGTCACGTCGCTCGGCCCGCTGGTGATCGGCCCGCACCTGATGAAGAACACCGGCTACGACGCGCTCAAGGACTTCGACTACCTCACGGTGGCCGTGCAGGCGCCCAACATCCTGACCGTGCCGGCCGCGTCGCCGCACAAGTCGCTGGCCGACGTGATCGCCTACGAGAAGGCCAACCCCGGCAAGATGAGTTTCGCGTCCGCCGGCAACGGCACCAGCGACCACCTGACGGCCGAACTGTTCTGGCAGGAGACCGGCACCAAGGGCCTGCACATTCCGTACAAGGGCGGCGCCCCGGCCATGACCGACCTGCTCGGCGGCCAGGTCGACGCGACCTTCATGAACATCAACACCGGCCTGCCGAACGTCAATGCCGGCAAGCTGCGCGCGCTGGCCATCACCAGCGCCAAGCGCTCGCCGCTGTTGCCCAACGTGCCGACGATGGAAGAACTGGGCTACAAGGGCGTGACCGTCTACTCGTGGCAGGCGTTCGCGGCGCCCAAGGGCCTGCCGGCCGACATCAAGAGCAAGCTGCACGCCGCCATCGTCGCCGGCCTGAACGATCCGGCCGTCAAGCCCAAGCTGCTCGACCTCGGTTTCGAGATCGTCGGCAACACGCCGGAACAGTTCACCGCCTTCCAGGCCACCGAGTTCGCGCGCTGGAAGAAGGTGATCGAAGTCGGCAAGATCACGGCAGACTGACATGGCCCCCACGCTTGTCACTTCGTGTACTGCGCTGCCCCCCGAGGGAGGCTTCAGTCTCCTTGAGGCGGCTCGGCGGAGACTGAGCATGGTCCGCCCCCACTTCCTCGCCGCGCTCGCCCTCGCGGCCTGCACGGCGGCCTCCGCCCAGGCCCCGGCCTTCCCGATCCGGTCGGTGACGGTGGTCGTGCCGTTCCCGCCCGGGGGCGGCACCGACACCGGCGCCCGCATCGTGGCGCAGAAGCTCTCGGTCAAATGGGGCCAGCCGGTCGTGATCGAGAACCGCGGCGGCGCGGCCGGCCAGGTCGGCGCCGACTTCGTCGCCAAGGCCAAGCCGGACGGCTACACCCTGCTGGTGGGCAACGTCGGCACCCAGTCGATCAACCCGGCCCTGTACAAGAAGCTGCCCTACGACCCGGACAAGGCGTTTGCGCCGATCTCCCTGCTGGCCGAACTGCCGCTGGCGATGATGGTCAATCCGCAGGTGCCGGCGAAGACGCCGCGCGAGTTCATCGCCCTGGCCAAGGGCCAGCCCGGCAAAATGAGCTACAGCAGCTCGGGCGCCGGCGGCGGACCGCACCTGGCCGCGGAGCTGTTCAAGGAAGCGACCGGCACCTACATCCTGCACGTGCCGTACCGCGGCGGCGGCCCTGCCATCACCGACCTGCTGGCCGGCCATGTGCAGCTGTCGTTCATGACGGTGCTGGAGGCCAGCGGCCACATCAAGGCCGGCAAGCTGCGGGCGCTGGCGGTGACCAGCGAGAAGCGGGTGGGCGCCCTGCCCGACGTGCCGACGCTGGGGGAATCGGTGTTGCCGGGCTTCAACTCGATCTCGTGGATCGGCTTGCTGGCGCCCGGGGCCACGCCGCGCGAGATCGTCGAGAAGATCTCGGCCGACGTGCGCGAAGTGCTGGCCTCGGACGACGTGAAGGGCCGGCTGACCGAGCTGGGCGCGATTCCGTCGGCCACCACGCCGGCGCAGTTCGCCGCGTTGATCGACGGCGACCGCAAGCGCTACACGCGCATCATCAAGGAGCGTGGCATCACGCTCGACTGACAGGATTCCAGTGAAGACCCGATTGCTCAACGCGGGGCGATTGCCGCCCGCACTCGACGCCCGCCTGGCGCAGGCCTACGACTTCGTCGCGCTGCCGGCCCCGGCCGAACGCGCGGCCTTCCTGGCGGCGCAGGGCGCGCAGTTCACGGCGATGGTGACCTCGGCCGCCGTCGGCGCGGACGCCGCGTTGCTCGGCGCGCTGCCGCACCTCAAGGTGATTTCCAGCTTCGGCGTCGGCCTCGACAAGATCGACGTCGCCGCGGCCCAGGCCCGCGGCATCGCGGTGGGCTACACGCCCGACGTCCTCAACGACTGCGTGGCGGACCTCGCCATCGGCCTGATGCTGGACGTGGCGCGCGGCATGAGCGCGGCCGACCGTTTCGTGCGCCGCGGCGACTGGACCAAAGGCCAGTTTCCGCTGATGCGCAAGGTCAGCGGCGCCAAGCTGGGCATCGTCGGCATGGGCCGGATCGGCCGCGCCATCGCGCAGCGCTCGACCGGCTTCGCGATGGACGTGCGCTACCACACCCGCACCGTCGTCGCGGACGTGCCATGGGCGCACCAGGCCTCGCTGCTGGAACTGGCGCGCTGGGCCGACTACCTCATCGTCATCACGGCCGGCGGACCGGCGACCCGCCACTTGATCGACGCGGATGTCCTGGACGCACTGGGGCCGGACGGCTTCCTGGTGAACGTCGCGCGCGGCTCGGTGATCGACGAAGCAGCGCTGGTCCGGGCGCTGCAGCAAAAGCGCATCGCCGGTGCCGGCCTCGACGTGTTCGAGGACGAGCCGAACGTGCCGGCCGAACTGATGGCCCTGGACAACGTGGTGCTGCTGCCCCACGTCGCCAGCGCGACCAAAGAGACGCGGCAGGCGATGGCCGACCGCGTGTTCGACAACCTGCAATCCTTCTTTGCGGAAGGCCGCCTGGTCTCCGCCGCCCCATGAGCCATTCCACGCCCACCATCACCGCGCTGCGGGTCATCCCGGTCGCCGGCCGCGACTCCATGCTGCTGAACCTGAGCGGCGCCCACGGCCCGTTCTTCACCCGCAACCTGCTGCTGCTCACCGACAGCGCCGGCCGCACCGGCGTCGGCGAGGTGCCGGGCGGCGAGAAGATCCGCCAGACCCTGGAAGACGCCGGCCCGCTGGTGGTCGGCCAGGCGATCGGCAACCACCAGCAGGTGCTGCAGCGCCTGCGCACGCAGTTCGCGGACCGCGACGCCGGCGGGCGCGGCCAGCAGACCTTCGACCTGCGCACCACCATCCATGCCGTCACCGCGGTGGAGTCGGCCTTCCTCGACCTGCTCGGGCAATTCCTCGGCGTGCCGGTCGCGGCCCTGCTCGGCGAAGGCCAGCAACGCGACGCGGTGGAGATGCTGGGCTACCTGTTCTACGTCGGCGACAAGGCCAGGACCGACCTGCCCTACGCCAGCGAGCCCGGCGCCGACAACGACTGGTTCCGCCTGCGCCACGAGCCGGCCATGACGCCCGAAGCGGTGGTGCGCCTGGCCGAGGCGGCCTACGAGCGCTACGGCTTCAACGACTTCAAGCTCAAGGGCGGGGCGCTGCGGGCCGAGGAGGAGATCGAGGCGGTGCGCGCGCTGCACGAGCGCTTCCCGAAAGCCCGCGTCACGCTGGACCCGAACGGCGGCTGGCTGCTGAAGGACGCGATCCGCCTGATGCGCGACATGCAGGGCGTGGTCGCCTATGCCGAGGACCCGTGCGGCGCGGAAGACGGCTTCTCCGGGCGCGAGGTGATGGCGGAATTCCGCCGCGCCACCGGCCTGCCGACGGCCACCAACATGGTCGCCACCGACTGGCGGCAGCTGACCCACGCGCTCTCGCTGCAATCGGTCGACATCCCGCTGGCCGACCCGCATTTCTGGACCATGGCCGGCTCGGTGCGGGTGGCGCAGACCTGCCGCGACTGGGGCCTGACCTGGGGCTCGCATTCCAACAACCACTTCGACGTGTCGCTGGCGATGTTCACCCATGTGGCGGCCGCGGCGCCGGGCCGCGTCACGGCGATCGACACCCACTGGATCTGGCAGGACGGCCAGCGCCTGACCAGGGAGCCGCTGCAGATCGTCGGCGGCCTGGTACAGGTGCCCAGGCAGCCGGGCCTGGGCGTGGAACTGGACATGGCCGAAGTCGAGAAGGCGCACCGGCTGTACCAGGAGCACGGGCTGGGCGCGCGCGACGACGCCATGGCCATGCAGTTCCTGATTCCGGGGTGGACCTTCAACCCCAAGCGCCCGGCGCTGGACCGCTGATCCCGAAACCGACAACAACGAGGAGACAAGCCATGCAAGGAAGATTCAACACACTGGCGGCACTGGTGCTGGCCGCGAGCTGCGCCCTGGCCACCGTGCCGGCCCGGGCCCAGGCGGACTACCCGAGCCGGCCCATCAAGCTGATCGTGCCGTTCCCGGCGGGCGGCACCAGCGACGTGATGGGCCGCATGATCGCGGACGAACTGGGCAAGGCGCTGAAGCAGCCGGTGGTGGTGGAGAACGTGGGCGGCGCCGGCGGCGTCATCGGCACCGAGCGGGGCGCCAAGGCCGCGCCCGACGGCTACACGCTGATCCAGACCGGTGTCGGCCAGAACGCCGTGGCCCACGGCCTCAATCCCAAGCTGGGCTACGACTCCATCAAGGACTTCATCCACATCACCCAGGTCCACTCGGGCCCCAACGTGCTGGTGGTGCATCCGGACACGCCGTTCAAGAGTTTCAAGGACGTGATCGACTACGGCCGCGCCAACCCCGGCAAGCTCAGTTACGGCTACACGCCGGCGGCCTCCGGCCACATGGCGATGGAACTGCTCAAGCAGACCATCGGCACCTGCAGCGGCGCCCGCAAGGAAAACTGCAAGCCGCTGTTCATGGTGGGCATTCCCTACCGCGGCGGCGGCCCGATGATGACGGACATCCTGGGCGGCCAGATCCCGCTGATGTTCATCAACCAGGACGTCGCGCTGCAGCACGTCAAGGCCGGCAAGCTGCGCGCCCTGGCCGTCACCAGCCTGTCGCGCAACCCGCTCTACCCGGACGTTCCCACCATCCACGAATCGGGCTACCCGGGCTTCTCGGCGCTGTCCTGGTCCGGGCTGTCGGTGCCGAAGGGGACGCCCAAACCCATCGTCGACAAGATCGAGGCTGCCGCCGTCAAGGCCATGCAATCGCCGGCGATCCGCGCCCGCATGGAGGGCAATGGCTTCGTCGTTCCCGCCCAGGGCAGCGCCGACTACACCCAGTTCGTCGCGCGCGAGCACGACCGCTGGATCCGCGTCATCAAGATCGCCGGCATCAAGGGCGAATGAACCCGCTGCCCCGTGCAGCAACCAGGAGAGACAGCATGTTCAAGAATTTCATCGGCGGCGAATGGGTCGCCGGCCCGCGCGCTTCGCGCAACATCAACCCCTCGGACACGCGCGACCTGGTCGGCGAGTATGCGCAGGCGGACGCGGCGCAGACCCGAGACGCGATTGCCGCGGCGACCGCCGCGGCCCCGGGCTGGGCGCTCAGCACGCCGCAGCAGCGCTTCGACATCCTCGACGCCGCCGGCAGCGAGATCCTGGCGCGGCGCGCCGAGCTCGGCGACCTGCTGGCGCGGGAAGAAGGCAAGACCCTGCCGGAAGCCATCGGCGAGGTCCAGCGGGCCGGCAACATCTTCAAGTTCTTCGCCGGCGAGGCGCTGCGCCCGGGCGGCGAGACCATGCCGTCGGTGCGGCCCGGCGTCAGCGTCGAGATCACCCGCGAGCCGGTCGGCGTGGTCGGCATCATCACGCCCTGGAATTTCCCGATCGCGATTCCGGCCTGGAAGGTCGCTCCGGCGCTGGCCCATGGCAACTGCGTGGTGTTCAAGCCGGCCGACCTGGTGCCAGGCTCGGCCTGGGCCCTGGCCGACATCCTCGCGCGCAGCGGCCTGCCCAAGGGCGTGTTCAACCTGGTGATGGGCCGCGGCACCGAAGTCGGCGCGGCGCTGCTGGAGGATGCGCGGGTCCATGCCATCACCTTCACCGGCTCGGTCGCGACCGGCCAGCGCGTGGCCGCGGCCTGCGTGGCGCGGATGGCGAAGTTCCAGCTGGAGATGGGCGGCAAGAACCCGATGGTGGTGCTGGACGACGCCGACCTGGGCGTGGCCGTCAACTGCGCGGTGCAAAGCGGTTTCTTCTCCACCGGCCAGCGCTGCACCGCGTCGTCGCGCGTGATCGTCACCGACGCCATCCATGACCGCTTCGTCGCGGCCGTGGTGGAGAAGATGAAGACGCTCAAGGTCGACGACGCCCGCAAGGCCGGCACCGACATCGGCCCGGTGGTGGACGACAAGCAGCTGGCGCAGAACCTGGAATACGTCGGCATCGCCCGCAACGAAGGCGCGCAACTGGCCTGGGGCGGAGAGGCGATCGAGCGCAGCGCCGACGGCCAGCCCGGCTTCTTCATGACCCCCGCGCTGTTCACCGGCACGACGGCGCAGATGCGCATCAACCGCGAGGAAGTGTTCGGCCCGGTGGTGAACGTGCTGCGCGTCAAGGACTACGACGAAGCGCTGGCCATGGCCAATGACACGGCCTTCGGCCTGTCGGCGGGCATCGCCACCACCTCGCTGAAATACGCGACGCATTTCAAGCGCCATTCGCAGGCCGGCATGGTGATGGTCAACGTGCCGACGGCGGGCGTGGACTACCACGTGCCCTTCGGCGGCCGCAAGGGTTCCAGCTACGGACCGCGCGAGCAGGGCCGCTATGCTGCGGAGTTCTACACCACCGTCAAGACGGCCTACACCCAGGCCTGACCGATCACGCAATGAGCACCGCGCCCTACTCCGCCTTTCCCGCCAACAGCTTCAAGCAGCGCCTGCGGGCCAACGACCGGCTGATCGGCTGCTGGTGCTCGCTGGGCCATCCGATCACCACCGAGATCCTCGGGCTGGCCGGCTTCGACTGGCTGCTGCTGGACGCCGAGCATTCGCCCAACGACGTGCTCACGCTGATTCCGCAGCTGATGGCATTGAAGGACTCGGTCAGCGCCCCGGTGGTACGGCCACCGGTCAACGAGCCGGTGATCATCAAGCGGCTGCTCGACGCCGGCTTCCACAACTTCCTGATCCCGTTCGTGGAAAGCGCCCAGGCGGCGCGCGACGCGGTGGCGGCGACGCGGTATCCGCCGCAGGGCATCCGCGGCGTGGCCATGGTGCAGCGGAACAACCGCTACGGCTCGGTGCCGGACTATTTCAAGGTCGCCAACGACAACATGACGGTGCTGGTGCAGATCGAGAGCGCGGCCGGCATCGCGGCGGCCTCGGAGATCGCCGCGGTCGATGGCGTCGACGGCGTGTTCGTCGGCCCGTCGGACCTGGCGGCGGCACTGGGCCACATCGGCAATCCGGGCCACCCCGCTGTGCAGGCCGCGATCACGCAGCTCTTTGCCGCGATCAAGGCGCAGGGCAAGCCGATCGGCATCCTGACGCCGGTCGAGGCCGACGCCCGCCGCTATCTCGAACAGGGCGCGAGCTTCGTCGCCGTCGGCAACGATGTCGGCCTGTTCCGGGCCCAGACCCAGGCCCTGGCGGACCGCTTCCGGGCCTGAACGCGGCTCAGAGCTTGGCCAGCGCCTCGTCGACCCAGGCGCGGTCCCACTTGCCCGCGGCGATCTCCACTTCCCAGGCCTGCTCCAGCTTGTGCTTGGCCTCGGCCAGCGTGAGGATGGCGGGCACTTCGGCGCGCGGGATGACCAGCACGCCGTCCTGGTCGCCCAGCATCAGGTCGCCCGGCGCGATCGACAGGCCGCCGCAGGCGATCGGGTAGCCGATCTCGCCCGGGCCGGTCTTGAACGGGCCGTTGGGGGTGGCGCCGAGCGCCGCCACCGGGAAGTCCTGCGCGCCCAGTTCCTCGACGTCGCGGATGGCGCCGTCGATCACGATCGCACCGATGCCGCGGGTCTTCGCGTAGTTGGTCATCATGGCGCCGACGATGGCGGTGTTCAGCGCGCCGCCGGCGTCGACCACCACCACGTCGCCGGGCTGGGCCAGGTCCAGCGCCTTGTGCAGGAACAGGTTGTCGCCGGGCCGCACGCGCACCGTCAGCGCCGGGCCCGAGAACTTCTTGCTGCGGCCGTACTGGATGAAGCCGGCCGTGAAGGCCTGCAGGCGGTTGGCGACGTCGCCGACGACGGCCACGGGAATGGTCCGGGCGCGTTCGACCTGCGCGGCGTCGATCCGCACGAAGTCGACGTTGATCCGCAGGCCGAGGGTCTTGAGCTGGTTCATGTGTTTTCTCTGCTGTTATTCAAAAGTGATGCCGGCCTTCTTGATCACGTCGGCCCATTCCAGGGTCTCGCGCGCGATCTGGCGGCCCAGGTCGGGGCCGCTGGCGTAATACGGTGTCATGCCGAGGTCGGCGAATTTCTTGCGGACGTTCTCCTGCGCCAGCACCTGCTTGGCGGCGTTGTCCAGCGTGCGCAGGACGTCGGCCGGCGTGCCCTTGGGCGCGTACAGGCCGAGCCAGAACAGCGCCTCGTACTTCGGCAGGCCCTGCTCGGCGACCGTGGGCACGTCCGGCAGGTCGGGCGAGCGGGCCGCCGACGTGATGCCCAGCGAGCGCAGCTGGCCCGACTTGATGCGCGGGAAGGCCGACGCCGTGGTGTCGAACATCAGGTCGGTGTCGCCCGCCAGCAGGCCGGTGACGGCCAGCGACGTGCCGCGGTACGGAACGTGCAGCAGCTTGACGCCGGCCTGGACCTGGAACAGTTCGGCCGCCATGTGCACCGACGTGCCCTTGCCGCCGGAGCCGTAGGTGATCAGGCCGGGCCTGGCCAGCGCCGCGCGGATGATGTCCTTGGCGTCCTTGTACTGCGACGTCGGCTTGACGATCATGATGTGCGAGCCGGCGGAGATCCGGGCCACCGGCTCGAAGTCCTTCTGCGGGTCGTACGGCAGGTTCGGGTACAGGATCTTGTGCGAGGTGTACAGCGTGTTGCCCGCGATGATCAGCGTGTAGCCGTCCGGCTGCGAGCGCGCCGCCGCCTGCACGCCGATCACGCCGGCGGCGCCGTCGCGGTTCTCGACCACCGCGGTGCCGCCCAGCACCTTGGCCATCTCGTCGGCCAGGATCCGGCCCGCCACGTCGGTGGCGCCGCCGGCCGTGAACGGCACGATGATCTTGATGGTCTTCTCGGGGAACTTGGCCCAGGCCGCGAGCGGCGCGAGGCCGAGCGCGAGCGCGCCGGTGGCCAGCAGCGCCAGGCGCCGTGAGGTCTTCATCGTCATTGCTTACTCCTTGGGTGCGCCGGAGTCGCGCACGATGGCTTCGTAGCGCTTGATCTCCGACAGCGAAAATTTCGCGAAGCTGTCCGCGCTGCCGCCGCCGATCTCGGCGCCGATGCCCTGCAGCCGCGCGCGCAGCTCCGGGTTCTTCAGCAGGGTGTTGAATTCCTGGTTCAGGCGCGCCACCACGTCGGCCGGCGCATGGGCCGGCAGCATCACGCCGTACCAGGCCGAGGCGATCATGGGCGTGCCGGCTTCCTTGAAGGTCGGCACGTCCGGCAGCGCCGGCAGCCGCTTGTCCGAGGCGACGGCCAGGGCCCGCAACGTGCCGCCCTTGATGCTGCCCAGCGAGCCGGTGTCGATCATCATGTCGATGTGGCCGGCCATCAGGTCGGCGGCGGCGGGACCGCTGCCCTTGTACGGCACGTGCACGATGTCGATGCCGGCGGTCTTCTTGAACTGCGCGCCAGCCAGGTGCTGCGACGAGCCGATGCCGGCCGAGCCGTAGCTGTGCTTGCCCGGGTTCTGCCGGGCGCCGGCAATGATGTCCTTGAGGCTCAGCCACGGCGACTTGGCCGGCACCACCATCACGTTGGGGATCGACACCAGCAACACCACGGGGGTGAAATCCTTGGCCGGATCGAAGCCCTGCCTGGCGAACAGGTGCGGGCCGGCCGCATTGGTCGAACTGGTGACCAGCACCATCGAGTAGCCGTCCGGCTTGTCCTGCGCGACGGCCAGGGTGCCGATGTTGCCGCCGGCGCCGCCCTTGTTCTCCACCACCACCGGCACGCCCATGGCCTGCGACAGCGGCTGGGCCAGGATGCGGGCCACCTGGTCGGTCGCGCCGCCGGCGGGCCAGGGCACGACGAAGCGGATCGGCTTGTTGGGATACGTCTGGGCGATGGCGGTGAGCGACGAGAGGGCGAGCGCCAGCACGGCGGTCTTCAGGACGGTGGTCGGGAGGTTCAAGCGGGGGTCTTTCATGCGGGGTTCGATGGCGCAGGCCGGCGGCGGTGATTGAACGTCGCGCCTGGCTGGAGGCGGCGCCATCGTCGAGCCAGTCATCGTTTCTGACAAGCGATATATTCTCAACTTTCACATTCCGTCGCGGAATCAATCGAGGAACGGCGCATGAACCCCAGCCTCAAGCAGATGGAAGCGCTGCACTGGGTCGCCCAGCTGGGCAGCTTCCAGGCGGCGGCCACGCGGCTGCACACCACCCAGTCGGCCATCTCCAAGCGCATCGCCGAACTCGAATCGATGTTCGGCCGGCCGCTGTTCGACCGCTCGCGCCGCAGCGCCCAGCTCACGCCCGAGGGCCAGCGGCTGGCGGCCGGCGCCCAGGAACTGCTGGCCCTGAGCGCGCGGCTGATGGCCGACATGGCGGAGCCGGAACAGTTCGAAGGCGTGTTCCGCGTCGGCGCCACCGAGCTGATCGGCGTGACCTGGCTGGCCAAGTTCGTGCGCCGGGTGCAGCAGGACTACCCGCGGCTGCTGCTGGAACTCGACGTCGACCACGGCGGCAAGCTGCTGGAAAAGCTCAACCAGGGCCGGTTCGACCTGGCGCTGGTGCCGGGCCCGATGTGGGGCCGGATCTTCGAGGGCGTGCCGCTGCGCACGCTGGACCGCTGCTGGATGGCCAGCCCGGCGCTGGGCGTGCCGCGCCGGGTGCTGACCGTCGAAGAGCTGTCGGCGTTCCCGATCCTGTCGCAGTACGCCGACACCATCCATGCGCGATTGCAGAGCGCCTGGTTTCGCCAGAGCGGCATCGGCATGCAGCACGCGGTGCAGGCCAACAGCTTTGCGGTGATCGGCGAACTGGTGCAGGCGGGACTGGGCGTGGGCCAGCTGCCGGTGCAGTACTACGCCGAGGCGCTGCGGCAGGGCCGGCTGGTCAAGCTGCGCACCACGCCGGACCTGCCCAACGTGCGCTATTTCGCCGTGCACCGGCGCAGTCCGGCGCACCGGCTGGCCGCGCCGCTGGCGAAGCTGGCCAAGGCGGAATGCGACTTCTCGGCACGGCTCTGACCGGCCCGTGTACAGTGGCCGGACAAGGAGACACCATGGCCATTCCCCACGCCCAGCCCGGCGACGTGATCGACGTCCGCCCCCTCGGCGCCGCCCTGGCCGGCGCCCGCTCCCACGCCCTGTTCAAGTCGGCGGACCTCGAAGTGATCCGCCTGGTCCTGCTGCGCGGCGACCAGATGCCGCCCCACGCCGTGCCCGGCGAGATCACGCTGCAATGCATCGAGGGCCGGATTGCCTTCACCTGCGAAGCCGGCGAGATCGAGCTGGCCGCCGGCGAGCTGGTCCACTCGGCCGGCGACGAGATCCACGGCCTGCACGCCATCGAGGATTCGTCGCTGCTGCTGACGATCGCGCTGAAGCCGTCGCCGTAGCCTGGCGCCGGCGAAGTCCCGGCGCCCGCCATCTCCTTGATCCATGTCAACTGCCGCTGCGGTCCGGCTCCTTAGGATAGGTGCATTCAATGTACACCTTCTAAACCAGCTGTTTCCACAACGGAGTTCCCATGACCCATGCCGCTGTCCAATCCCGTGTCGACGTCCGCACCATCGCGCCGCGCGAGCGCCATCCGCTGATCTTCTCCACGTTCGACGCGCTGGCCCCCGGCCAGGCGATGGAACTGGTCAACGACCACGATCCGATGCCGCTGCATGCCCAGTTCCAGGCCCGCGCGCCGGGCAAGTTCGCGTGGGACTACCTCGAGCAGGGCCCCGACACGTGGCGGGTCGCCATCACCAGGCTCCAGGGCGGCCACAGCGACGGCCAGTGCTGCGGCTCGTGCGGCGGCAACTGATGCAGCGCCCCATCCCCAGATTGACTGACAAGGAACCATCATGAAAAACAACAGGATGCTCTGGCGCTGGCTCGCCTTCATCTTCGTGCTGTCGTTCGGTGCGCTCGGCTTCATCGGCTGGCAGATCTACCTGACGGCGCCTCCCATCCCCAAGGCCGTGGTCACCACCAACGGCCAGGTGCTGTTCACCGGCGAGCAGGTGCAGCTGGGCCAGCAGGTCTGGCTCGCCAGCGGCGGCCAGCAGCAGGGCAGCGTCTGGGGCCACGGCGCCTACGTGGCGCCGGACTGGTCGGCCGACTGGCTGCACCGCGAGGCCGTGGCGCTGCAGAAGATCCGCACCGCGCAACTGCGCAAGGATCCGTCGGCATTGACCGCCTCCGAGCGCGGCGCCGTCGACGCCGGCCTGAAGGAGGAAATGCGGCGCAACACCTATGACGAGACCAGCGGCGCCATCACGGTCTCCAGCGACCGGGCCCAGGCGATCCGCGAGACCGCGCGCCATTACGACGCGCTGTTCGGCAACGACGTCTCGCTGGAAAAACTGCGCGAGCAGTACGCGATGCAGGGCAACCTGCTGTCCGACCCGGCCGACCGCCAGGCCCTGACCGCCTTCTTCTTCTGGACTGCTTGGGCCGCGGCCACCGACCGTCCGGGCGAGGAGAACCTCTCGTACACCAGCAACTGGCCGCACGAGCCGCTGGTGGGCAACAAGATGACCGACTCGGCCGCGGTCTGGTCGATGGTCAGCATCGTGCTGCTGCTTGGCGCCATCGCGGCCATGCTGTGGCTGCACGGCGGCAGCAAGCACGAGCCGGAAGCGCAGCCGCCCAAGGCCGACCCGCTGCTGGGCGCCGTCGCCACGCCGTCGATGAAGGCCACCCGCAAGTACTTCTTCGCGGTGATCGGCCTGATGCTGCTGCAGATCGGCATGGGCGTCGTCACGGCGCACTACGCGGTTGAAGGCGGTTCGTTCTTCGGCATCCCGCTGGCGCAGGTGCTGCCCTACGTGGTGAGCCGCACCGTGCACACCCAGATCGGCATCTTCTGGATCGCCACCGCGTGGCTGGCCACCGGCCTGTTCGTCGCGCCCCTGCTCTCGGGCAAGGAACCCAAGCTGCAGAAGCTGGGCGTCGACGTGCTGTTCTGGGCGCTGATCGCCATCGTGGTCGGCTCCACCGTCACCGGCTGGCTCGGCACGCTGCAGCACCGCGGCGTCGACTTCAGCTTCTGGATCGGCAACCAGGGCCTGGAATTCACCAGCATGGGCCGCGTGTGGCAGGTGCTGCTGTTCGTCGGCCTGCTGTTCTGGGTGTTCCTGCTCGGTCGCGCCCTCTGGCCGGCGCTGAAGAAGCCGTCGGAAACCCGCGGCCTGATCGCGATGGTGTTCCTGTCGGCCACCTGCATCGGCGGCTTCTACGCCACGTCGCTGACCTGGGGCCAGCACACCCACTACTCGATGGTCGAATACTGGAGATGGTGGCTGGTCCACCTCTGGGTCGAAGGCTTCTTCGAAGTGTTCGCCACCGCCGTCGTCGCCCTGATCTTCACCAACCTGGGCCTGGTGCGCGCCAGCAGCGCCAACCGCGCGATCATCGCCGAGACCATCGTGTTCCTGTTCGGCGGCATCCTGGGCACGCTGCACCACCTGTACTTCACCGGCACGCCGACCTCGGTGATCGCCGTCGGCGCCGTGTTCTCCGCGCTGGAAGTGGTGCCGCTCACCCTGATCGGCCTGGAAGCGTTGCAGACCTGGAAGCGCTCCACCGCGATGCCCTGGCTCGCCGCCTGGAAGTGGCCGGTCATGTGCTTCGTCGCGGTCGGCTTCTGGAACACCGTCGGCGCCGGCCTGCTGGGCTTCGCAATCAACCCGCCGGCATCGCTCTACTACGTGCAGGGCCTGAACATGACGGCGGCCCACGGCCATGCCGCGCTGTTCGGCGTCTACGGCATGCTGGGCATCGGCCTGATGCTGTTCTGCCTGCGCAGCCTGTACCCGCGCAACCTGCATGCCGACAACCTGCTCAAGCCAGCGTTCTGGAGCCTGAACATCGGCCTGGCGATGATGGTCTTCCTGTCGCTGCTGCCGGCCGGCATCTACCAGGCCTGGGCCAGCGTCAGCAAGGGCCTGTGGTTCGCCCGCTCGGCGGAAGTGATCCACTCGCCGGTGATGGAAACGCTGGTCTGGATGCGGGTGCCCGGCGACATCCTGTTCGCCATCGGCTCGCTGTTCCTGGCCTGGTACGCCTTCCGGCTGCTGCGCCGGACCGAGGTGAAAGAAGTCTCGGGCGCCGCGCTGCCGGCATAAAGTGTCGCCATGAAACTCACCGCCTTCACCGACTACAGCCTGCGGGTGCTGATCTACCTCGCCGCCCAGCCCGGGCAGCGGGCCACGATCGCCGAGATCGCCACGTCGTTCGACGTGTCGGAGCACCACCTGACCAAGGTCGTGCACTTCCTGGGCAAGGCCGGCTGGCTGGCCAATGTCCGCGGCAAGGGCGGCGGGCTGGCGCTGGGCGACCTGCCCGAGCGGATCGTGGTCGGCGCCGTGGTGCGCCAGACCGAAGGCCAGGCGGTGGTGGCGGAGTGCTTCGGCGAGGACGGCGGCAAGTGCTGCATCGCGCCGGTGTGCCATCTGCGCGGCGTCCTCGGCGAGGCGGTGAAAGCCTTCTACGCCGTGCTGGACGGCTACACGCTGGCCGACCTGGTGCGCAACCGCAAGCAGCTGGCCAGCATCATGTTCGTGGAACGCGCCGCGCGGCCGGCGCCGACCCGGCGGGCGTCATGAGCGCAATGCCGTTTCCATATCACGGGCCGGAGGAATTGCGCCGGCCCATTCTCGACGCGCTGCAACGCGTGATCGACCCCGAGGTCGCGATGAACATCGTCGACGTCGGCCTCATTTACGGCGTCACCGTTGCCGACGGCAAGGTGCACGTCAAGGTCACGATGACCTCGGCCGCCTGCCCGGTGGCCGACGTGATCGTCGACGACATCGAGCAGGCGCTGGACCGCGACCTGCCGCCCGAGCTCAAGATCCAGGTCGACCTGGTCTGGGAGCCGCCCTGGACCACCGAGCGCATGAGCGACAGCGCCAAGCGCTTCATGGGGTGGTGACCGTCCGGATCCTGGTGCTGGCGACGGTGCTGCTGTCGCTGCTGGCCGGCATCGCCGGCGGGCTGCTGCGGGTCGGCGTGACGCTGCCGGCCGCCGGCGGCGCCATGTGGCTCGGCCACGCCGCGCTGGCGCATGCGGCGCTGATGATCTGCAGCTTCATGGGCACGGTGATCGGCGTCGAGCGGGCCGTGGCCGTCAAGCTGCGCTCCGCCTGGCTCGCGCCGCTGGCCTCGGGCCTGGGCGGCGTCGCCCTGCTGGCCGGCCAGGCGGCAGCCGGGAGCTGGCTGCTGGTCGCTGCCGCCGCCATCTTCATCGCCGTCAACATCGAGGTGGTGCTGCGCCAGCGCGCGGCCCACACCGCGCTGCTGCTGGCCGGCGCGCTGGCCTGGCTGGCCGGCAACCTGGCCTTCGCCGTCGGCGCCGGCAGCGTCGCCACCCTGCCCTGGTGGTTCGCCTTCCTGGTGCTGACGATTGCCGCCGAACGGCTGGAGATGACGCGGCTGATGCGGCGGCGCCCGGGCGCGCAGCTGTCGCTGTACGTGGTGCTGGCGGCCCTGGGCCTGGGCGCGGCGCTGTCCGCGTTCGAGCCGCGTGCTGGCGGTGCGCTCTACGGCGCCGCGCTGTTCGCGCTGGCCGGGTGGCTGGCGCTGTTCGACATCGCCCGGCGCACCGTGCACGCCGATGGCCTGGCCCGCTACATGGCCGTGTGCCTGCTGGGGGGTTATGCCTGGCTGGCCGTGTCGGGCGCGGCGTGGGCCGCCACCGCGCTCGGGCTGCCGCTGCGCGACACCTCTCTCCATGCGCTCGGCCTGGGCTTCATCGTCAGCATGATGATGGGCCACGCGCCGGTGATCCTGCCGGCGGTGGCGCGGGTCAAGCTGCAGTTCGGCAACTTCTTCTACCTTCCGCTGGCGGCGCTGCACCTGTCGCTGCTGCTGCGGCTGGCGGCCGGCTGGGACGCCTTGCCGCTGCGCGCCCTCGGCGCCTCATTCAATGCCATCGCCATCGCGCTGTTCGCTGCCACCGTGGCCGGCGCGGCGCTGGTGTGGCGCCACCGGCACGGCACCGTCCGTTCCAGGGAGACCCGTTCATGACCTTCATCCGCATCGACGAACCGGCGCGTCCGGCCGCCGGCCCACCGGGCTTCGCGCTCTGGCAACTGGGCTTTCGCCCGTTCTACCTGCTGGCCAGCGGGTTCGCGGCGCTGTCGATCCCGCTGTGGGCGCTGCAGTTCTCCGGCTGGCTGGGGCGGCCCTATCTGCAGGGACCGTTGTGGCACGCGCACGAGATGCTGTTCGGCTTCACGCTGGCGGTGATCGTCGGCTTCCTGTTCACCGCCGGCCGCAACTGGGCCAACCGGCCGACGCCCACCGGCGCCACGCTGGCGGCACTGGCCCTGCTGTGGGTCGCGGGCCGGGTGCTGGTGCTGACGCCGTTCGGCTGGACGGCGGCCATCGTCAACGCCGCCTTCCCGCTGGCGGCGGCGATCGCGCTGGCGATCCCGTTCATCGCGGCGGGCAACAAGCGCAACTACTTCTTCGTCGCGCTGCTGCTGCTGATGTCGGCGGCCGAACTGGCGGTGCACCTGGACCAGCTCGGTGTGGTGAAGGTGCCGGGATGGATCGGCATCCAGGTGGCGCTCGACGCGGTGCTGTTCATCATGGCGGTGATGGGCGGGCGGGTGATCCCGATGTTCACCAACAACGGCGTGCCGGGCGCCAACGCGACGCGCCAGCCGCTGGTGGAGAAGGCGGCGCTGGGCCTGACCCTGGCGCTGCTGGCCGCCGACGCGCTGCAGCTGCAGGGACTGCCGCTGGCGCTGCTGGCCGTCGCGGCCGGTGCCGCGCACCTGGCACGCTGGTCGCTGTGGCAACCGTGGGTGACCGGCCGTGCGCCGCTGGTCTGGGTGCTGCACGTCGCGTATTTCTGGATCCCGGTGCACCTGGCGTTGCGGGCCATGGCGCAGGCGGGCTGGGTGTCGCCGTCGCTGGCGGTCCATGCGCTCACGGTCGGCGCCGCCGGCGCAATGATCATCGGGATGATGGCGCGCACCGCCCGCGGCCACACCGGCCGGCCGCTGGTGGCGGACCGCTGGGACCTTGCCTGCTTCACCCTGGTGCTCGCCGCGGCGCTGGTGCGCGTGCTGGTGCCGCTGGCGGCGCCGGCGTCGACCGTGGGCGCCGTGCTCTGGTCGGCGGCGCTGTGGTCGGGGGGCTTCGGCCTGTACGCGGTACGCTACTGGCCGGTCCTGACCCGCGCGCGGGCGGACGGCAAACCAGGATAAGAAGAAAGCGACCATGGATTACTTCAGCGTCAAGGCCGTGCACCAGGCCGCCGTCACCTTGTCGATCGTGGGCTTCTTCGCGCGCGGCGCCGGCTCGCTGGCGGGCGCCGCGTGGACCCGCGGCCGGCTGGCGAAGACCCTGCCGCACATCGTCGACTCGGTGCTGCTGATCTCCGCGTTGTGGCTGGCCTGGACCCTGCGGCTGACACCGGCGGCGGCGCCGTGGCTGCTGGCCAAGATCATCGGCCTGCTGGTCTACATCGGGCTGGGCATGGTGGCGCTGAAACCTGCGCGGCCCGCGCCTGTGCGCGCCACGGCCTTCGTCGCCGCGCTCGTCACGTTCGGCTGGATCGTCTCGGTGGCGATCACGAAGAACCCGCTGGGGTTCTTCGCGTTGCTGTCATCCGGGGCTTGACCGGGAGCTTGTCATCCCGGGCTTGACGGAGAGCTTGTCATGCCGGGCTTGACCGAGGGGCTTGTCATCCCGGGCTTGACCCGGGATCCAGGCTGTTTAGGAGGGCGCGGCAGGCAGTGCCCGAAGCGGGCTCACACTGCGGCGGTCGGCGCTGCGGACCGAATCGCGCAGCCGCCGCAGAGATCGCCCACGCCGGACACCGCCTGCCGCGCGGAAGGTCGGTCGGCGCTCGCACGCCACAGGTCATCCGACGGCGAGACCGGGGCGGGTGCGGCGCATCTTGCGCGGTGCCTGTGTTTGCCCGATTCCGTGACGGCGCGCTTGCGCGCTTCGTGATCTGGCTCGTCGCACTTGTCCGAACAGTGCGGCCTGAGGCGCACTGTGAGTTGTGCGACGCGTCATGGAATCGGGCAAACACAGGGGAGCCGGGGCGAAGCACCGGCCGCCACGCCGATGCGCCGCACCCGCCCCGGTCTCGCCGTCCGCCGCGCCACGCGGAGCAGCCTGGATCCCGGATCAAGTCCGGGATGACAGCCCGGAGGATGACTGCCCGGCCCGCAATCACAGACAGGCCTCAAACCAGCCCGCACCAGATTGCGATCCGCTGGCCCAGGTCCATCCACAGGCCCCAGGCGGCGGCCAGTGCCAGCAGGCCGCCGGCGATCCGGGTGCCGGCGTCCGGGCCGAGCTTGTTGCCGGCGACCTTGAGCCGGTCGTACAGCGCCGGCGCGACCACCAGCGACACGCTGCTGCCCGCGGCGAACAGCGCCATCGCCAGCGCGCCATCGAGCGGGCCGCCGGCCAGCGAGGCGACCAGCAGGGCCGAATACAGCAGGCCGCAGGGCATGAAGGCCCACAGCGCACCGGTGGCAAAAACGCCGCCGCGCGCCCTGGCCAGCGGCCGGACCCGCCGCCAGACCCGGCGGCCCGCGGCGCTGACCCACATCGGCTGCCGCGCCTGCGTCACCAGCATCAGCGCCCAGGCCAGCACCGCCAGGTGGAACAGCGTCCAGACCGGGCGCAGGGCCGCGGTCTGGGTGGTGAGCCAGGCAAAGCTCTGGACCGCGGCAGCGGCAGCGGCGCCGGCGACGGCATAACCGGCCAGCCGCCCGAGCTGGAAGTTCCACGTCGCGCCGGCCGTGCCCACGTCGCCGGACACCAGCTGGCCGCTGCCGGCACCGCGCAGGCGGCTAGTGTCGACGCGGGCGCTGCCGGCGCGCGTGATGCCGGCGCAGGCCGCGCCGCACATGGCGATGCAGTGCGGCCCGCCGGCCAGGCCCATCAGCAGCGCCGTGGCCGCGAGCGTGGTCGACATCGGCCGGCCTTCAGAGGATGCGCGAGAACTTGGCGCGGGTGCGGTCGGCCTGCAGGTAGCGGTCGAACACCATCGCCACCGCCCGCACGAAGAACCAACCCTGCGCCGTGACCTGGATGCCGGCCTCGTCCATCACGATCAGGCCCTGGTCGGCCAGCTCGCGCAGCTGCTCGAACTCGCGGGCGAAGTAGCTGCGGAAGTCCAGCAGCCAGGCGTGCTCGATCGACTCGAACACCAGCTGGCCCTGGCACATCAGCGCCATGATGACGGCGCGCCGCGCCAGGTCGTCACGGGAGAGCGCCAGGCCGCGCACCACCGGCAGCCGGCCATGGTCCAGGGCGTCGCAGTACTCCTCCATGGTCTTGGCGTTCTGGCTGTAGGTGGCGCCGATGCGGCCGATCGCCGACACGCCCAGACCGATCAGGTCGCAGTCCGGCTGGGTGCTGTAGCCCTGGAAGTTGCGGTGCAGCCGGCCCTGGCGCTTGGCCACGGCCAGCGAGTCGTTGGGCAGCGCGAAATGGTCCATGCCGATGTAGACATAGCCGGCGCTCAGGAACGCGGCCAGCGACTGCGACAGCATCGCCACCTTGGACGGCGCGCCCGGCAGCTCGGACTGCGCGATCCGCCGCTGCGGCTTGAAGCGCTCGGGCAGGTGGGCATAGGCGTACAGCGCGATCCGGTCCGGCCGCAGCTGCTGCACCTGCGCCAGCGTGCGGGCGAACGATTCGGGGGTCTGCCGCGGCAGGCCGTAGATCAGGTCCATGTTGATCGAATCGAAGCCGACGGCACGGGCGTGCTCCATCAGCGCGGCGACCTGTTCGAACGGCTGCACCCGGTGCACCGCCTTCTGCACGTCGGGGTCGAAGTCCTGCACGCCGAAGCTCAGGCGGTTGAAGCCCAGGTCGGCCAGCACCTGCAGCCGGCCGGCATCCACCGTGCGCGGGTCGATCTCGATCGAATACTCGCCGCCGGGCACCAGGGCGAAGCTGCGGCGCAGCATGGCCATCAGCTCGCGCAGCTCGTCGTCCGACAGGAAGGTGGGCGTGCCGCCGCCCAGGTGCAGCTGGGTGACGACCTGGCCGACGCCGAGCGTGGCGGTGTGCAGGTCCACCTCGCGGGCCAGGTAGCGCAGGTAGGCCGCCGAGCGCTCGTGGTGCTTGGTGATGATCTTGTTGCAGGCGCAGTAGTAGCACAGCGACTCGCAAAACGGGATGTGCACGTACAGCGACAGCGGCTGCGTGAGCGCCGCCGCGCCGCTGCGGCGCTGGGCCAGGGCCTGGCCGTAGTCGATGGCGGTGAAGGCTTCGACGAAGCGGTCGGCCGTGGGGTAGGAGGTGTACCGCGGGCCGGCGATGTCGTAGCGTTGCAGCAGTTCGGGAGTGACTGGGTTCATTGGGTAATACGGTGTTGCTGCGCCACTGTGCCCTTGGCGTGCCGGCTCGTGGTTGATCTGCGTCAAACGGTCCGGCTGGACCGGCACCGATCGGGACTTACTGCATGCGCGATTCGATCGCCCTGGCCAGCCCGTCGATGTCCAGGATGCGGATGTGGCGCTTGTCGACTTCGAGCAGGCCCTGCTGCTGGAACGCCGAGAAGGTGCGGCTGACGGTCTCGAGCTTCATGCCCAGGTAGCTGCCGATCTCGGCGCGCGACATCCGCAGGTGGAACTCGCTGGCGGAGTAGCCGCGCGCCTTCAGCCGCTGCGACATGTTCACCAGGAAGGCGGCCAGCCGCTCCTCGGCGTTCATGCTCCCGAGCAGCAGCATCAGGCTGTGCTCGCGCACGATCTCGCGGCTCATCAGCCGGTTCAGGGCGTGCTGCACCCCGGCGTTGCTGGCGGACAGGCCGGCCAGGTGGGAGAACGGGATCGCGCAGACCTCCGCGTCCTCCAGCGCCGTGGCGCTGCTGGCGTGCCGGCCGTCGGCCAGGCCGTCCAGCCCCATCAGCTCGCCGCCGAGCGAAAAGCCGCTGACCTGCTCGCGGCCGTCGGCCAGCTCCAGACTGGTCTTGAGGGTGCCGCTGCGCACGGCATAGATCGAGTGGAAGCGGTCGCCGGCGCGGTACAGGCTCTCGCCGGCCCTGACCCGGCGCCGGTTGAACGCCAGGCTGTCGAGGCGCTCGATGTCGCTGCCTTCCATGCCGCAGGGCAGGCACAGCTCGCGCAGGTTGCAGCTGGAACACAGGGACTTCAGCGGCGAGACGCCCATCCCGGCGGCGGCCGGCGGCGCCAGGGCGGCGGCCGCGGGGTCGAGGTGGGAGCTGGAGACGGACATTGCAATTCCTCGGGGATCAGGGGGCTGGGGTGGCGGCTTCGGCGGCCCGCGCGACGGCGGGCGCGAGCTGGTCGAATTCGGTGCTCTTGTCGACGAACTGGCGGGCACCAGCGCCGAGATAGCGCTTGCGGTAGGCGGGCGCGGCGTGGTTGCTGAAGACGACGAAGGCGACGCCGGGCGCGGCCAGCCGCACCGTCTCGAGCACCTCCAGGCCGGAGCCCCCATCGAGCTGGACGTCCAGCACCACGACGTCCGGGTGGCTGGCCAGGATGCCGTCGAAGCAGGCCTGCGGCGTGTCGCCGCGCCCCACCACCGACATGCCGGCCGCCGCCAGCATCGCTGCGACCCGATCGCAGATCATGGGCGAGTCGTCGGCCAGGAAGACCTTCACGGGAGAGGCGCGGTGCGGCATGGGTCAACTGTGCCCGCCACCCGCGCCGCGTGACATCGGCGGGCGCTGAATCGGGGCCTCGGACGAGTCCGGTTCGCTGCTGAGGCGGGCGCCGAGGCCGCCTCGGAATCGTCCTAGGACGGGCGGGCTACGGTTCGAGCGGCTCGGCCAGGCCGTGCTGGATCGCGTAGCGCACCAGGTCGCTCTGGTTGCCCAGCGCCATCTTGTGCATCAGGTTGGCCTTGTGGGTGCTCACGGTCTTGACCGACAGGTGCAGCCGGGCCGCGATGTGGGTCACCGACATGCCCGACGCCAGCAGCCGGAACACCTCGAACTCGCGCGCCGACAGCGACTCGTGGGTGGCGGCCGGCCCGCCGGGCATGGCGCCCAGCGCCAGCTGCTCGGCCACCTCGGCGCTGATGTAGGCCCCGCCGGCCGCGATCTTGCGCAGCGCCTGCACCAGCTGGGCCGGCGCGCTCTCCTTGGTCAGGTAGCCGCTGGCGCCGGACTTAATCGCCCGCACCGCGTACTGCAGTTCCTGGTGCATGCTGAGCACCAGGATCCGCAGCCGCGGCTTTTCGGCCTTGACCAGCTTGATCAGCTCCATGCCGCTGCGCCCGGGCATCGACAGGTCCTGCACCAGCACGTCGAAGTCCAGCTCGCGCACCCGCTGCATGACCTCGGTGCCGTCGGCCGCCTCGCCCAGCACCTTCATGTCCTGGGCTTCGGAGACGATGCGCTTGAGGCCTTCGCGGACGATGGCGTGGTCATCCGCGATCACGATCCGGATCATGGCGCTGGGGCGAGGGCTGGGGTGGGCATGGGTCCGAATTTACCGCAAGCGCCAGGCCGTCACCTTTTCGGGGCGCGGCGCGTCTAACGACACGCCCACCTCGAAAGACCACCATGGCCCACCGCCCGCTCCTATCCATCGCCGGCCTCGCCGCGGCTGCCCTGCTGGCGGCCTGCGGCGGCGGCTCGTCCGGCCCCGACCCCGCCCTGGTGGCCCAGGGCCGGCAGGTCTTTCGCTTCGACACCTTCGGCGACGAGGCGCAGTGGACCGACGTGCTGCGGATGCACACCGTGATCAGCACGGCGGTGGACCCGGTCACGGCCCTGTCGGTCGGCCTGAAGGTGGATTCCGAAGCGCTGCCCGCGGCCGTCGTCGCCGGCATCCAGGACGGCAGCATCGACCTCAAGAGCCCCGCCACCACCGTGGCGCTGCTCAAGCTCGATGCGGTGGTGGGCGTCAAGGGCACGGTGCAGACCGTCGACGGCAAGGATGCGCTGGTGCGGGTCGGCGTCACCTGCGCCCTGTGCCATTCCACGGTCGACAATTCCTTCGCCCCGGGCATCGGCAAGCGGCTGGACGGCTGGGCCAACCGCGACCTGGACCCGGGCGCCATCATCGCCCTGTCGCCGGCACTGACGGCGGCGATGAAGGCCCAATACAACTCCTGGGGCAAGGGCCGGTACGACCCGCGGCACAACATCGACGGCGGCAACAAGCCGGTGGTGATTCCGCCGGCGTACGGCCTGGACGGCATCCACCGGATCACCTTCACCGGCGACGGCGACGACCTGGCGTACTGGAACCGCTATGTCGCAGTCACCCAGATGGGTGGCCTCGGGACCATGGTGGAACCGCGCCTGAACCTGTCCGTCACCCACGGCAACGTCGACCTGGTGACCAGCAAGCTGCCCGCGCTGCAGGCCTACCAGTTGACGCTGCAGGCGCCGCCGGCCCCGGCCGGCAGTGTCGACCCGGCGGCCGCGGCCCGGGGCCGGCTGGTGTTCGAGGGCGCTGGCAAGTGCGCCACCTGCCATGCGGGGCCCAGCTTCACCGACGCCAATGCCACGCTGCATCCTGCCGGCGACTCGATGGCCGAGCCGGAAACGCCCAGCTACGCCGCCCGCTCCGCCACGAAGCAGTACCGCACCTCGCCGCTGCGCGGCGCCTGGCAGCACGCGCCGTACTTCCACGACGGTTCGGCCGCGACGCTGGACGACGTCGCCCGCACCTACAACGCCCGAAAGAGTTTAGGCTTGTCGGCGCAGGACGTCGCCGACCTGGCGCAGTACCTGAAGTCACTCTGAAGCCCAGGAGCACCCCATGGACGCAGCGACGATGATGAAGACGGCGACCCTCCTGCTGGCCCTCACGGCGGTGGGCGGACTGCTGATGGCATTCATCCGGTTTTCCGGGGCCGAGCGACCGCCGTCCTGGATCGCGATGGCGCACGGCCTGCTCGCCGGCAGCGGCCTCACCCTGCTGCTGTACGCCGGCTTCACGGCCGGTCTGCCGACGCCGGGCTGGCTCGGGGTGCTGCTGCTGGCGGCGGCGGCGCTGGGCGGGGTCTACCTCAACCTGGCGTTCCACGCCAAGCTGTTGCCGATTCCGAAGAACATCGTCGTCGTCCACGCGCTGCTGGCCGTGGCCGGCTTCCTGCTCATTGCCTGGACGGCGTTCCGCTGACGGGGCGACTGGCCGGGTGCCAGCAGCCTCTCCTAGTGGCGCAGGAACAGGTCGTGCAGCTGGTTCAGCAGCAGGCGCGACTGCTGGCGCAGGCGCAGCACTTCGAGGTAGACGGCTTCCGGCCGCGGCCCCTGGCGGGCGGCGAAATCGCGGTGGGCCACCTGCAGGTCGCGCTCGGCCTCGCGCAAGGCCTGGTCGACGTCCTGCAGTTGCGCATAGCCGGCGCTGAGCTGCTCCGGCTGGCTGGCAACCGGGGGCGGGGACGGGTGCAACGGTGTGGTCATGACGCTGCCAGTCTATGCACAGCCGAGCTGGGCGCCGTAGGAAATTTCCTACAACCAGCCCAGGGGAAAACCCCTGTCGACCCCAAGAGTCAGGGCTTGTTGCTGCAGTCCAGGGGCCGCTCGTGCGGCGGGAACGGGCAGGCATTGAGCGCGGCCGCCGAGCGGGCCAGCATGGCGGTGAGCGCGCAGCCGACGGCGCTCGCGGCCCAGAACACGAAGAAGGCAGCGGTGTAGACACCGATCGGCGACAGGCCGATCGGCTGGCCGCTCCAGCGCACGTCGTGCGGGTCGACCACGGCGAAGACCACCAGTTCCAGCAGGCAGGCCGCGATGAAGGCGGGCCAGGCCAGGCCCATGACGGTCCGGCTCATGGCGTTGCTCCGGCGCTCACGGGCGCGGCCCCTGGGGCGCGGCGGTGGCCGCGTGGTTGCGCGCCTGGACGGCGGGCATCAGCGCCTTGGCCTGCTGCGCCGCCAGCTCGCGGTTGATCTCGACGCCGCGGCGGTAGTAGTCCTCGGCCACCAGGGTTTCGGGATAGGCCAGCGCCAGCCAGAGCGTCGCGAAACCCGCGACCACCACCACGGCCGGCCCCGAGATCAGCAGCCAGACGTAGCCGAACTTCCACCACGGGGGGGACTTGGATTGCGCTTGGGACCGTGGATGCATTGCTGGTTTCTCCTTAACGGGGCACGAGGAACACCGACTTCTCGCTCACCTGCGACTGGCCGCTGGCGTCCGACACGCTGAACTGGATCGGGTGCGAGCCCGGCGCCGCCGCGCCGTAGGCGATCTGCAGCCGCACCGGCACCCAGCGCGATTCGGCCGGGCCGACCTCGAGCTGGTCGGTCGAGGCGAGCGTGAGCCCCTCCAGACCGGACGCGGAGATGCGGTAACGCTGCGGCTGCTCGGTGGCGTTCATGACCTGCAGCCGGTAGACGTTCTCGAGCTTGCCGCCGGCGACGATGCGCGACAGCGCGGCGCGGTCGCGGACCACGTCCACCTTCAGCGGCGTGCGCGCCGCCAGGCTCCACAACAGGCCGAGCGACAGCGCCACCAGCACCGCGGTGTAGACCAGCACCCGCGGCCGCAGCACCCGGCGCCAGGTCTGGGCCCGGGTCCAGCCCGAGGTCATGGCGTTCTGGGTGGTGAAGCGGATCAGGCCGCGCGGATAGTTCATCTTGTCCATCACCGTGTCGCAGACGTCGACGCAGGCGGCGCAGCCGATGCACTCGTACTGCAGGCCCTGGCGGATGTCGATGCCGGTCGGACAGACCTGCACGCACAGGGTGCAGTCGACGCAGGCGCCCAGCGCCAGGGTCGACAGGTCGGCCTTGCGCGAGCGGGCGCCGCGCGGCTCACCGCGGGCCGTGTCGTAGCTCACGATCAGGGTGTCGCGGTCGAACATCGCGCTCTGGAAACGGGCGTACGGGCACATGTACTTGCAGACCTGCTCGCGCAGGAAGCCGGCGTTGCCGTAGGTGGCGCCGCCGTAGAAGAACACCCAGAACACCTCCCACGACCCCATCCGGGTCTGCAGGAATTCCAGCCCCAGCTCCTTGATCGGGGTGAAGTAGCCGACGAAGGTGAAGCCGGTCCACATCGCCAGCGAGATCCACAGCAGGTGCTTGAACCACTTCTTGACCAGCTTTTCGAGCGACATCGGCGCGCCGTCCAGCTTGATGCGGGCGCCGCGCTCGCCCTCCACCTTGCGCTCGATCCACAGGAAGATCTCGGTGTAGACCGTCTGCGGGCAGGCGAAGCCGCACCACAGGCGGCCGGCCACCGCGGTGAACAGGAACAGCGACAGCGCGCTGATCACCAGCAGGCCGGTGAGGTAGATGAAATCCTGCGGGTACAGGACCAGCCCGAACAGGTAGAAGCGGCGCGCCCCCAGGTCGAACAGCACGGCCTGGCGCTGGCCCCATTCGAGCCACGGCAGGCCGTAGAAGACCAGCTGGGTCAGGACCACGAACACCCAGCGCCAGCGGGCGAACATGCCGGTGACCGAGCGCGGGTACAGCTTCTTTTGCGCTTCGTAGAGCGAGCCCTCGTCGCCGTCGGCCGGGACCGGGACGATGGGAATGACCTTGGATGACATACCGGACAACTGCAAAACGGCTAATCCCCCGGGGTCACGGCTTGGCCGCAACCGGCTTGTTCGACAGCCCCCACACATAGGCGGTGAGCACGTGGATCTGGGCCTCGGTCAGCTTGCCGGTCTGGCCCGGCATCTCGTTGGTCTTGCCGTTGTTGATCATGGCGATGATCCCCGGCTCGCCCCAGCCGTGCAGCCAGATGTCGTCGGTCAGGTTGGGCGCGCCGACCGCCTGGTTGCCCTTGCCGTCGATGCCGTGGCAGGCGGCGCAGGCCGTGAACTTCGCCTTGCCCAGCTGGGCCCGCACCGAGTCGCTCGGGCTGCCCGACAGGCTCAGCACGTACTGGGCGACGTTCTTGACGTCGTCGGCGCCGCCGACCGCCGCGGCCATCGGCGGCATCACGGCATGGCGGCCCTTGCTGATGGTTTCGTTGATCTTCGCCGGCGAGCCGCCGTGCAGCCAGTCGGCGTCGGCCAGGTTGGGGAAGCCCTTGCTGCCGCGGGCGTCCGAGCCGTGGCACTGCGAGCAGTTGTTCATGAACAGGCGCTCGCCGACCGCCATCGCGACCGGGTCGCCGGCCAGTTCCTCGGGCTTGCGCGCGGTGAACTGCGCATACATCGGCGCCAGCTCCTTGTTGGCCTTCTCGACCTCGCTGGTGTACTCGCCCCGGGTGCTCCAGCCCAGCTCGCCGGGATAGGTGCCCAGGCCCGGGTAGGCCACCAGGTACAGCAGGGAGAAGATGATGGTGATGACGAACAGCCACATCCACCAGCGCGGCATCGGGTTGTTCATCTCGCGCAGGTCCTCGTCCCAGACGTGGCCGGTGGTGTTGTCGCCCGAGGACACGATCTTCTTGCGGGCCGTGACCCACAGCAGCGCCAGGCAGGCCGCGATGCTGACCAGGGTCAGGCCGGCGACGTAATAGGACCAGAAATTTCCGGTGAAATCGCTCATGGAAAGCTCCTGGGTTCAGTCCTGCTGGAACGGGATGTTCGCGTCCGCCTCGAAGCGGTCGCGGTTGCCGCGGGAATAGGCCCACCAGGCGATGCCCAGGAAGGTCGCGAAGCTGGCCAGCGTTGCCAGGATGCGCAGCGTGGTGATGTCCATGTCTTGGGTTCCAGTCAGTTGGCCGCAGGCGCAGCGACAGCCGGTGTGGCGGCCGCGGTCTTGCCGGCGAGGTTGTTGGTCAGGGCCAGGCCCATGCCCTGCAGGTAGGCGACCAGGGCGTCCAGTTCGGTCTTGCCCTTGACGTCGGCCGGGGCAGCGGCGATCTCGGCGTCGGTGTACGGCACGCCGACCCGGCGCAGCGCCGTCATGTGCGTCGCCATCGTGCCGCCGTCGACCAGGCCCTTGTCCAGCCACGGATAGGCCGGCATGTTCGATTCCGGCACCAGGTCGCGCGGGTTGTTCAGGTGGATGCGGTGCCATTCGTCGCTGTACTTGCCGCCGACCCGGTGCAGGTCGGGGCCGGTGCGCTTGCTGCCCCACTGGAACGGGCGGTCGTAGACGAACTCGCCGGCCACCGAGTAGTGGCCGTAGCGCAGCGTCTCGGCCCGGAACGGCCGGATCATCTGCGAGTGGCAGTTGTAGCAGCCCTCGCGCACGTAGACGTCGCGGCCGGCCAGCTGCAGCGCGGTGTACGGCTTGACGCCGGTCACCGCCTCGGTGGTGGACTTCTGGAAGAACAGCGGGACGATCTCGACCAGGCCGCCGACGGCGATCACCAGCAGGATCAGCACGATCATCAGGAAGTTGTTGGTCTCGATCTTCTCGTGCGAGAAGCCGGGCTTGGGAGTGTGGTTGTCGCTCATGTTCTTGGTTCCATCAGGCGGCCTGGGCCATCGGCGCCGGCACGGCGACCCGCACCGAGCGGCCGCCCGCCACGGTCATCCAGGTGTTCCATGCCATCACCAGCATGCCGGTGAGGTACAGCGCGCCGCCCAGGAAGCGGATCACGTAGAAGGGGAAGGTGGCCTTGACCGACTCGACGAAGGTGTAGGTCAGCGTGCCGTCGGCATTGACCGCGCGCCACATCAGGCCCTGCATCACGCCGGCGATCCACATCGCGGCGATGTACAGCACGATGCCGATGGTGGCGGTCCAGAAGTGCACCTCGATCGCCTTGACCGAGTACATCTGCTTCTGGCCGAACAGCCGCGGGATCAGGTAGTACAGCGAGCCCATGGTGATCAGGCCGACCCAGCCCAGGGCGCCGGAGTGCACGTGGCCGATGGTCCAGTCGGTGTAGTGGCTCAGGGCGTTGACGGTCTTGATCGACATCATCGGGCCCTCGAAGGTGCTCATGCCGTAGAACGACAGCGACACGATCAGGAAACGCAGGATCGGGTCGTCGCGCAGCTTGTGCCAGGCGCCCGACAGCGTCATCACGCCGTTGATCATCCCGCCCCAGCTCGGGGCCAGCAGGATCAGCGAGAACACCATGCCGACCGACTGGGTCCAGTCCGGCAGCGCCGTGTAGTGCAGGTGGTGCGGGCCGGCCCACATGTAGGTGAAGATCAGCGCCCAGAAGTGGACGATGGACAGGCGGTAGCTGTAGACCGGGCGGCCGGCCTGCTTGGGGATGAAGTAATACATCATCCCGAGGAAGCCCGCGGTCAGGAAGAAGCCGACCGCGTTGTGGCCGTACCACCACTGGATCATCGCGTCCTGCACCCCGGCGTAGGCCGAGTACGACTTCATCCAGCCGGCCGGAATGGCGGCGGAGTTGACGATGTGCAGCAGCGCCACGGCGATGATGAACGAGCCGTAGAACCAGTTGGCCACGTAGATGTGGCGGACCTTGCGGATGCCGATGGTGCCGAAGAACACGATGGCGTAGGACACCCAGGCGATGGTGATCAGGATGTCGATCGGCCACTCGAGCTCGGCGTATTCCTTGCCCTGGGTGTAGCCGAGCGGCAGCGAGATGGCCGCCGCGACGATCACCAGCTGCCAGGCCCAGAAATGGAACGAGGCCAGCTTGCCCAGGAACAGCGGCACCTGGCAGGTGCGCTGCACCACGTAGTAGCTGGTGCCCATCAGCGCGCAGCCGCCGAAGGCGAAGATCACCGCGTTGGTGTGCAGCGGCCGCAGCCGCCCGTAACTGAGCCAGGGAATGCCGAAATTGAGTTCGGGCCAGGCGAGCTGCGCGGCGATGAACAGGCCGACCAGCATGCCCACCACGCCCCACACCACCGCCATCAGCGAGAACTGCCGCACGACCGTATCGTTGTACGTGACCGCGGTCTTTGCTTCATCGTTCATGGAGACACCTTCTTCAAGAAGCTTCGAGTGTCCCGGCCCGCCGCAGGGCCAATGTTGAGGAAGATCAATCGCCCCGCAAAATGCGCTCGCCTTCGGCATCGAGCGACTCGAACTGGCCACGCCACACGGCCCATGCCAGCGCGATGAGGATGGCCAGCGCGAGCGCGACCGACAGCGGGATCAGCAGGAACAGGATGTCCATTCGGGTTTCCAGTCAGGCGTGCGCGGGCAGGCGGGCCAGCCGCGCGGAATTGAGAACCACCAGCAGCGAGCTGGTCGCCATGCCCAGGCCGGCCAGCCACGGCGGCATCGCGCCGGCGATGGCCAGCGGCACCGACACGGCGTTGTACAGCGCGGCCCAGGCCAGGTTCTGGCGCACGATGCGGCGCGAGCGGCGGGCCTGCCGCAACAGCGCCGCGATCGCCAGCAGTTGGCCGCCGGGCACGACCACGTCGGCCCGGGCCTGCGCCAGTGGCACGGCCTGCCCGATGGCGACCGACACGTCGGCGCGGGCCAGCGCGGGGCCGTCGTTCATGCCGTCGCCCACCATCGCGACCCGGCGGCCCTGCCGCTGCAGCGACTGCAGCCGCGCCAGCTTGTCTTCGGGCGTGCAGGCGCCGCGGAACTGGGCGACGCCGGCGCGCTGGGCCAGCCGCGCGACGGCCCGCACCCGGTCGCCGGACAGCATGTGCACGTCGATGCCGAGCCGCGCCAGTTCCGCCACCGCGGCCACCGCGTCGGGCCGCAGCGTTTCATCGAGGTCGAAGCTGGCCAGCCAGCCCTCGCCGTCGGCCAGGTGCACCTGCAGCCCGCTGCCCATGTCGCCGACCGCGGGCGCGCCGCAGAAGCTGGCCGATCCGAGCCGCATCGCCGCAATGGCCGTGCCGTCGCTCACCAGTCCCGTGACGCCCCGGCCGGCAACCTCGCCGACCTCGCGGGCGACCCAGGGACCGGCGCCGAAGCTGCCGGCGATGGCGCGCGACGCCGGATGCAGCGACTGGCCGGCCAGCGCCGCCGCCTGCTGGCGCACCTGCGCCGGGTCGGCGCCGGGCCGGGTCACGACCTGGCTCACGCCGAAGCGGTCCTCCGTCAGGGTGCCGGTCTTGTCGAACACCAGCGTGTCGATGGCGGCCAGGTCTTCCAGCGCCTGCAGCCGCCGCACCAGCACGCCGCGCCGGGCCAGCGCGCCGGCCGCCGCCAGCGTGGCCGCCGGCGTGGCCAGCGACAGCGCGCAGGGACAGGTGACGATCAGCACCGCCACCGCGATGCCGATCGCATGCGACGGCCCGGCCGGCCACCACCAGGCGGCGGCGCCGGCGGCTGCCAGCAGCACCAGCAGCAGGAACGGGCTGGCGATCCGGTCGGCCAGCTGCGCGAGGCGCGGCTTGTCCAGGGACGCCTGCTCCATCAGCGCCACGATGCCGGCGTAGCGGGTCTGCTGGCCGGTCTGGGTGACCCGCACCTCGACGGCGCCGCTCAGGTTGTGGCTGCCGGCCACCACGGCCTGGCCGGGCGCGCGCAGCAGCGGCTTCGATTCGCCGGTCAGCAAGGCTTCGTCGACCCGGCTCTGGCCGGCCTCGACGCTGCCGTCGGCCGGGATTACCTCGCCGGGCAGCACGCGAATCAGGTCGCCGGGCTGCAGCCGGCGCACCGGCACCCGCTCGAAGGCGCCGCCGGCGCCCTGCCGCTCGGCGCTGTGCGGCAGCCGCCGCATCAAGGCTTCCAGCGCGCCGGCCGTGCGGTCACGCAGCCGCAGTTCCAGCAGCCGCCCGGACAGCAGGAAGAACACGAACATCGTCACCGAGTCGTACCAGACCTCGCCGCCGCCGCCGAAGGTGGCCGCGGTGCTGGCGCCGAAGGCGATCAGCACGCCCAGCGCCACCGGCACGTCCATGCCGATGCGGCCATTGCGCACGTCGCGCCAGGCCGCCGAGAAGAACGGCGTGCACGAGAACAGCACGACCGGCAGCGTCAGCACCCACGAGGCCCATCCCAGCAGCGCCACGGCGTCGGCGCCGATCTCGCCCGGCTCGGCGATGTAGGCGGGGTACGCGTACATCATCACCTGCATCATGCAAAAGCCCGCCACCAGCCAGCGCCACAGCATCAGGCGCGCGGCCTGGCGCCGCGGCTGCGCCGCCAGCACGTCGCCGGCGGGCAAGGCGCCGTAGCCGGCGCGCCGCAGCGCCGCCAGCCACTCGGACGGCCGGCTTTGCTCGGGCGACCACACCACGCGGGCCAGGGCGGCGGCGCCGTTGACCTCGACGCCGTCCACGCCCGGCAGGCGGCCGAGGGCGTCTTCGACCGTGAGGGTGCAGGCGGCGCAGTGCATGCCGGTGATGGCCAGGTGCGACTCCCAGCAGCCGGGCCGGCCGGCGACCGGACGGCTGAAGCCCTCCCACTCGGCGGGCTCGTCCAGGGCCGTCCACGAATCGGCCGGCAGGGGCATGGCAATCTGCATTCCGCTAGCCTATTCGCGCGCGGGCCCGGTGCGCTTGAGGTACATCAAGCCGCCCGGGCAAGCCCCTCCCTTAAACTGCAGTTTTCCATCGCACTTCGGGGACAACCCAATGAAAATCCTGCTCGCTGCCGACGGCAGCCCCTTCACCAAGAAGGCCCTGGCATTCGTCGTCACGCACGAGGGCTTGTCCGGCCCGAACGACGAACTGGTGGTGCTGAACGTGCAGACCCCGGTGCCGGGCGGCGTCGCGGGCATGGTCGGCTCCAACGTGGTGGCCGACTTCCACCGTGACGAGGCCGAGAAGGTGCTGGCGCCGATCCGGGAATTCCTGGGCCGCCACAAGCTGCCGTTCCGCTGCGTCTCGGTGGTCGGCCATGCCCCCGACGAGATCGTGAAGACGGCCCGGGCCGAGGGGTCGCACATGATCGTGATGGGCACCCGCGGCTACGGCGTGATCGGCCGCGTCCTCATGGGCAGCGTGGCCCAGAAGGTCGTCGCGCAGGCCGACGTGCCGGTGCTGCTGGTCCAGTAAGTTCTAGGGCTGCGGGTCGATCGGCGCCGGCGGCACGCCGCGGGCCTCGATCGCCGCGCCGGCCGCCAGGCACAGGTCCTCGCGGAAACGCCCGGCGACCACCTGCACGCCCACCGGCGTGCGCCCGGCCAGCCCGGTGCTCACCGTGAGCGCAGGCAGCCCGGTCAGCGGCAGCCCGATCATCGTCAGCTGGGCCTGCCAGACCCGCTCGTAGGCCGCCGGCCCCTGCAGGTCGAGGTCGTTTTCGAACGGCAGTTCGGCCGACACCGGCAGCAGCACCACCGGATGCTGCTCGAGGTACAGCTGCCAGGCCCGCGCGATGCCCAGCCGCCGCGACAGCGCCGCCGACAGGTCGCCGACCTGCAGCGCGCCCACCAGCTCCTTCTGTCCTGCCAGTGCCGCGATGGCGCCGGGGTCGCCTTCGCGCGCAGCGGCGTCCACCAGGCCCTGGTAGCCATCCCCCATCCACAGCGCGACCTGCAGCGGCACCGCCTCCTGCAGCGGCGGCAGGCTGTCCACCTCGTCGACGCTCCAGCCGGCATCGCGCAGGCGGTCGGCCGCGTCGAGCAGCGCGGCGCAGACCTCGGGCGCGGTCGCCATGCCGTCGGGCCGCAGGCAGACCACCGCGTTGCGCGGCGCATCGGCTCCGGTGAGCGGCGCCGGCACCCACCAGGGGTCGCGCGCATCCGGCCGCGCCAGCACCTGCAGGCCCAGGCGCAGGTCGTCGACGGTGCGGGCGATCGGCCCCGACACCGCCATCAACTGGCCGCCGATCACGCGGTCGGCGCCGGCCGACGGGTTCCAGGCCGCGACCCGGCCGAACGAGGGCCGCAGGCCGTGCACGCCGCAGGCATAGGCCGGGTAGCGGATCGAGCCGGCGATGTCGGTGCCGTGCGCCAGGTGGCCCATGCCCGAGGCGATCGCCGCCGCCGCGCCGCCGGACGAGCCGCCCGGCGTCAGCGCCGGGTCGCGCGGATTGCGCGTCACGCCGTGCAGCTGGTTGCCGGTGAACCAGCGGTAGCTGAAGGCCGGCGTGTTGGTGCGCCCCAGCAGCACCGCGCCGGCGCGCAGCAGGCTTTCGGCCACCGGGCTGTTGTGTCGTGCGACCAGGTCGCGCTGCGAGCGCAGGCCGTTGGTGGTCGCATAACCGGCCTGGTCGATGTTGACCTTGGTGGTGACCGGCACGCCGGCCAGCGGGCCCGGGTCGTCGCCGCGGGCGATCGCGGCGTCGACCGCCTTCGCCTGCGCGAGCACTTCCTCGGGCCGGTGGTCGACGATGGCGTTGAGCGCGGGGTTGACCTGCGCCAGCCGCGCGAGCGCGGCCCGGGCGACTTCCAGCGCCGACACCTGGCGCGAGTGCACCAGGGCGGCGACCTGCGTCGCCGACAGGCGCCAGAGGTCCTGGGAGTCCGGGGAGGAAGCCATGCGGCAGTGTAGTGCGGACCGTTCCTACGCCGTGACCCAGCGCACCGCCTCGTCGTAGCTGGAGAACACCCGCAGGTTCAGGCCGTTGCGGCGCGCTTCCGCCTGCACCACGCCGGCGATCTTCTCGGCCTGGATGTACAAGGCCACCCGCTCCATCCGCGCGAGATGGGCGGCCATCAGCGCGCCGACGGCGGTGCGCTCGGGCACGCCGAGCCAGCCGACCAGGCCGGTCAGGTCCACCACCAGCCGCGTGCCCTGCGCCCCGCTGACGGCGTGCTCGAGGTCGCGCAGGCCCTGCGTCCACGATGCGACCGACACCAGGCCGCTGAGATGGACATGGACGAAGTCGTCGTGCGGAAGAATGCGAAGCTGGAGCATCGTCCATTTATACCCCGCATCGGCCGCCATTCTTGGCCGGACCGCCCCCGCGAATCGTCCCACTGATGGAACGGTGAAGCGCGGCCAGGGTTTGCGCTTGCGCAAGTGCCGCGGGCGAGCTTGCGCCGATGATTCAGGCATCCATTCAAAGGAGCGATCATGTTCATCACCCGCGACGATTTCCGCATCAAGGCAGCCAACTTCGACCTGACCGAAAGCCACAACGTGGTGCGCATGCTGGCCGGCTTCATGATGCTGCCGCACGCCGCCAGCAAGTTCGCCGCCGGCGGCCTGAATCCCGGCACCGTGGCGTTCTTCAACAAGGCCGGCCTGCAGCCCGCGGAGTTCATGGTCGGCTTCGCGGCGACGGCCGAAATCGTCGGCGGCGTCTGCCTGTTGCTCGGACTGGCCACGCGCTGGGCCGGCCTGGGCGTGTCCGCGATCATGGCCCTGACCGTCTTTGCCCTGCTGAACGTCGGCCCGTTCAAGTGGCTGTGGAACTTCGGCGGCATCGAATACAACGTGTTCTGGAGCCTGACCGCCCTGGCGGTGGCGGTGACCGAATTCAAGCGCCGTGCGGCCGCAACCAGCCCGCACCGCGCGGGGCTGCGTCTCGGCGCAGCCTGACCGGCTGCGCTGGCGCTACCGCGCCAATCCGAGCCGCATGAGCTCGAACACCTCCGCATAGGGCAGCGGCGTGGCCAGCGCCACCGCCGCCTGCCGGTTCACCTCCAGCACCCGCGCATCGAAGCCGGCGCCGCGCAGGCGCAGGTTGCGCTCCTGCTGCGACCGGTGACAGCGCAGCAACTGCGCCTTCCAGGCCGCGTCCGCCTCCCCGAAATCGAAGAACAGGTCCACCCGCATCCCGAGCGTCTTGGCGTCCTGGTTGAGGCAGGCCCAGGCGTCGAGGCCCTGGCGCGCAGCCACGGCACAGACGGATTCGCAGGTGCGGCGGTGCGTCGCGTTGCTGTCGTTGCCATGGGGCATGAAAAGCAGGTCGGCCGGCCGCGCGGTGATCCAGTCTTGCAGCCGTCCCAGGTCGCCAGCTTCATCGGACCCGGGCGCCCACAGGCGCAAGAAATCGAGGCGCTGCGGCGCCAGCCCGAACAACGCGCCGCTCGCACGCTGCTCCGCTTCGCGCAGCGCCGCTTTGGCGGCGTCGCCGGTCGCTCCGTCGAAGCCGTCCTCCACGCCGCTGGCGCCGGTGGTGAGCACCGCCACGTGCACGGCGTGTCCCTGCCGGTGCAGGTGGCGCAGGGCCAGGGCGATGGCGTCGAAGTCGTCGGGATGCGGCGCCAGCACCAGGATGTCCAGCGGCCGCGGGAAGACCAGGTCCCGCAGCGAGCGCGGGCGCTCGCCGGCCAGGAACACGGCATCAAGATCCGCTGGCATCGGCCCCGCGCGTGCTACTTCTTCGGGGTCATGATGCCGAGCATCAGGTCGGTGTTGAGCTTGGCCATCTTCTGGACCACGGACCACTGGTTGGTCATGATCTTGGCGAATTCCGTGTTGGCCGGATTGGCCTGGCCCGACATCGCCAGCTTCCCGGTCGCCTGAGCGATCTCCTGCTGTTCAGCCAGGATCTTCTTCACGGCGTCGTTGTACTCTTCGAGGGTCATGCTGTTCTCCAGTGCCGGGCAGATGCCCTCCCGCATCATATTGCGCCAGCAGCGACAACAGCATCCTCGCGGTGGCTTCGTTGGTGGCACAAGGCACGTCGTGCACGTCGCACGCGCGCACCAGGGCATTGATGTCGGGCTCGTGCGGCTGCGGCGTCATCGGATCGCGCAGGAAGATGACCAGGTCCACCCCGCCGGCCGACAACCGCGCCCCGATCTGGAGATCCCCGCCCAGCGGCCCGCTCAGCAGGCGCTCCACGTCCAGGCCGACCTCGGCCGCGATGCGCGTCCCCGTGGTGCCGGTGGCACAGAGCTGACAGCGTCGCAGCAGCGCCTGGAACTCGCTGGCCAGGGCGACGATGGCCGCCTTCTTGTGGTCGTGCGCGATCAGCGCGATGCGTAGCGGTGGGTCGGTCGGATTCATGGGGCAGCATAGCGCGGCAACTTCTGCATGCAAGCCTGGAACAGCTCGGACTCCAGCCAGCCTTGCAACCAGCGCCGGATCGCGGGCCAGGCCTGCGCATCGAACCAGCCGGGATCGACGCCACGGAACTGGCGCACGAAGGGCAGGATGGCCAGATCGGCGGCGCAGGGTGCAGCGCCGCCCAGATAGGTCGCAAGCACCAGGCGCTGCTCCAGCGGATGCAACAGGCAGACCACGGCCTGGTCACGTGCGACAGCGGGATCGGTGTCGACCTGCCTTGTCGGATATTTGTAGCGGTCAAGCTGCAGCTTGAAGGGGCCGTCGGTGCGCGCGATCAGGTCCTGGTTGGCGGGTGTCCCGGCCCGGCGCCACCAGCCGTCCTGGTCCCTGCCCTCGAATGCCCAGCGCATGATGTCCAGGCTCTCGTCGATGACGCGCCCACCCGGCAAGACCAGCACCGGCACCGTTCCTTTCGGCGACACCGCCAGCATCCCGGCGGGCTTGTCCCGCAGGACGATCTCATGGGCATCGAATTCGATGGCCGCCTGAAGCAGCGCCATCCGCGCCCGCATGGCGTACGGACAGCGGCGGTAGGTGTAGAGCAGCGGGCGGTTCATCATTGAAGGAACGGGGCATTCCGTCCATCCGGCATGTTACGCACGTCCCGCTTCCGCAGCGAAGCAGCCTCGGATCCAGCGATCCAGGCATCGCTTCCTGATCGAGCTCGAAACGGCTCAAGCGGCTTCCAGCGAGATGCGGCGGCGCAGATCGCGAAACCGCTCGTGCGGACTGCCACCGAACAAGGGGTCGGGCCCCGCAGGCGCTGCGGCCGCCGCCGCGCGCCAGTCATCCGCGCTCAACGTCTTGGCCGCCAGCGGGAGAATCTCCTCTTCTTCCCTGGCGATGTGGTTGCCGTAGTCCACGAGGTAGGTCGCAGCGGCGGCCTCGACCTCGCTGCGCGACAACACGGCGTCGGATTGCACTTCCTCCAGCAGGCGTTGCAGCGCAGTGCCGGCATTGGCGATGACACGGTGGTCCTGCTGCAGGCGCGCCACCGGCAGTTGCGTGTCGGGCAGGTAGTGCACCAGCCTGCTGAAGACCGCGTCCTCGCGGGGATGGTGGTACTGGTCGGCGTAGTCGCGCAGGTACGCGATGATGTCCAGCATCAGCGGGTAGTTCGGCGCCTCGGTGGTCGCGAAGACATCCACTTCGTGCTGGAGCAGAGCGAGCAGCCGGCTGAAATACATGTGTTCTTCGTGCCACGATTTGATGGGATCGACCATGACGCTTCCTTGGTACGGTGCGCCCCATCGTGACGATTGCGGCCCGGCGCGGGTTGATCTGAATCAAGGGGTCCAATCGCGGCGCACGGCACGGCATAGCCCGCAAATGCCAGCCCCCGCCGAGCTCCGGCCCCGATGCCCTCTGGCTCGACCTGTCGCTGCCGGGGCAGGACGAGCAGGCTCCGGAGCAGGTCTGGACCGCCTTGCGCCAACGCTGCCCGCGCCGGCCCTCACCCGGGTCGCCCCGAGGCCGCCGCGCTCCAGAACGCCTCGGCCGCAGCGCCGGCCGGATTGCGGTGGCGATAGAGCCGGATCTCCAGCGGGATGGTCCAGTCGGCGCCGCCCGCGGCGACCAGCCGGCCGGCCGCGATGTCCTCGCCCGCCAGGGTCGCGGGCAGCCAGGCGATGCCGCGGCCGTCCAGGGCCATGGTCCGGAGCACCGACGCCAGGTGCGCCGTGAACGCCGTGCGCAGCGCAATCGACTCCAGCCGCCGGCCGACGACCGCGCGCACGATGCGCTCCAGGCCGGATTCCGCCGTGTACTGCAGCAGCGGCACGGCAGCGCCCGACTGCGGCGCCAGCAGATGCAGCGGCTTGCCGTCCTGGCCTGGCGCCGACACCGGGACCAGCGTGTCCTTGCCGATCGTCGCGGACAAATAGGCGTCGCTGTCCAGTGCGCCCTTTGCCTGGCGATGGGCGTGGCTGAGGACGAACTGCACCTTGCTCTGGAGCATCAGGGCTTCGCAGCGTTGCAGCACGTCCGACACCAGCTGCACCGGCCCGACCGTCGTCGTCGATTCCAGGCCGCGCAGCCACCGCGGCAGGAAGGTGAAGGACAGCGCGTGGGTGGAAGCGATGCGCAGCGTCACCGAGCTCGCTTCGGCCACCACGCGCGCCTCGCCCGGCACACGCGCCACCCGGGCCAGCAGTTCGTCGGCGACGCCGCGAAACCACTCGCCCACCTCGGTGAGTTGCGCCGGCTGCGTGCTGCGGTCGAACAGCTCGGCGCCCAGCCATTCCTCCAGCGCCCGGATCCGGCGGCTGAAGGCCGGCTGCGTCATGTGGCGCTCCTCGGCGGCGCGCGAGAAGTTGCCGGTGGCCGCCAGGGTGCGGAAGTCTTCCAGCCAGAGGAAATTCAGCATCGGTGCTTTCAGGGCATTGAAGAAGAGAAAAGCAGCATTGGCCTTGGACGCCGGATTTTCCGACCATTACGGCTCCATCCCGCCACCAGGAGCAAACCCCGTGAAGATCGTCGAAATCCGCGAGAAGACCATCCCCATCAGCTCGCCCATCCGCAATGCCTACATCGACTTTAGCAAGATGACGCTCAGCCTCGTGGCCGTCGTCACCGACGTGATCCGCGACGGCAAGCCGGTCGTGGGCTACGGCTTCAACTCCAACGGCCGCTACGGCCAGGGCAAGCTGATGCGCGAGCGCTTCATCCCCCGCATCATGGAAGCCAGCCCCGAATCGCTGATCGATGCCAGCGGCGAGAACCTGGATCCGCACAAGATCTGGAACGCCATGTTCACCAACGAGAAGCCGGGCGGCCATGGCGAGCGCTCGGTGGCGATCGGCACCATCGACATGGCGGTGTGGGACGCGGTGGCCAAGATCGAGGGCAAGCCCCTGTTCCAGCTGCTGGCCGACCGCTACGGCAACGGCAAGCCGAACCGCGAGATCTTCGTCTACGCCGCCGGCGGCTACTACTACCCCGGCCAGGACCACGACAAGCTCAAGGACGAGATGCGCAGCTACATCGACCGCGGCTACACGGTGGTCAAGAAGAAGATCGGCGGCGCCTCGCTGGACGAAGACCTGCGCCGCATCGATTCGATCCTGAGCGTGCTGCAGGACGGCCAGAAGCTGTGCGTGGACGCCAACGGCCGCTTCGACCTGGACACGGCCATCGCCTATGCCAAGGCGCTGTCGCAATACGACCTGTTCTGGTACGAGGAGCCGGGCGACCCGCTGGACTTCGAGCTGCAGGCCACGCTGCGCAACTACTACAAGAACCCGATGGCGACCGGCGAGGACCTGTTCTCGATGCAGGACGCCCGCAACCTGATCCGCTACGGCGGCATGCGGCCGGACCGCGACTGGCTGCAGTTCGACTGCGCCCTGAGCTACGGCCTGGTGGAGTACCTGCGCACGCTGGAGATGCTCAAGGAACACGGCTGGTCCGCCAGCCGCTGCATCCCGCACGGCGGCCACCAGATGTCGCTGAACATCGCGGCCGGCCTGGGCCTGGGCGGCAACGAGTCCTATCCCGACCTGTTCCAGCCCTTCGGCGGCTTCCCCGACGGCGTCAAGGTGAAGAACGGCTACGTCACACTGCCCGACCTCCCGGGCATCGGCTTCGAGGGCAAGGCGGACCTGTACCGCGAGATGCAGGCACTGTCCGGGGGGCAGGCATGAAGCTCATTGCACGACTCGCCGCCCTCGGCCTGGCCGGCGCGGCCACGCTGGCCCTGGCGGACTTCCCGGAAAAACCGGTGACGCTGGTGGTTCCCTTCGCCGCCGGCGGGCCCAGCGACAAGATCGCCCGCGACCTGGCCGAGGCGCTGCGCAAGCCGCTGGGCCAGACCGTGATCGTCGACAACGCCGCCGGCGCCGGCGGCACCATCGGCACCGCCAAGGTCGCGCGGGCCGCGCCGGACGGCTACACCCTGCTGGTGCACCACATCGGCATGGCGACCGCGCCGGCGCTGTATCGGAAGTTGCCCTTCAAGATGCCCGAGGACTTCGAGTTCCTGGGCTTGGTCAACGAGGCCCCATCGGTCCTGATCGGCAAGCCGGGGCTGCCGGCGGCCAATTTTGCCGACCTGCGCCAATGGATCGCGGCCAACGGCGGCAAGGTCAACCTGGCCCATGCGGGCCTGGGCTCCGCGTCGCACCTGTGCGGCCTGATCTTCCAGAGCGCGCTCAAGGTCAACATGACGCCGGTGCCGTACAAGGGGACCGCGCCGGCCATGACCGACCTGATCGGGGGCCAGGTCGACCTGATGTGCGAGCAGGCGACCAATGCCGTGCCGCAGATCGAGAGCAGGAAGGTCAAGGCATTCGGGGTGACCAGCGCGCAGCGGCTGCAGATCCCGGCGTTGAAGGACTTGCCGACCCTGGCCGAGGCGGGCCTGAAGGATTTCAACGTGCAGGTCTGGCACGGCCTGTATGCGCCGCGCGGAACGCCGCCCGCCGTGCTGGCCCGCCTCAACGCCGCCTTGCGCATCGCGCTCAAGGATCCGGAACTTGTCAAGCGGGAGGAAGCGCTGGGCCTGGTGGTGGTGACGGACGACCGGCTCGACCCGGCGGGCCACCGGAAGTTCGTCGAGGCCGAGATGGTGCGCTGGTCGAAGGTGATCAAGGCGGCGGGCGAGTACGCGGACTGACCCGGCCGGCTGCTCGCTGCGGCACACTGCAGCGAGTCCCACAGCTGAAAGCACCGCCATGACTGCCGACCTCGCCCGCTCCTGGTTGACGTTCAGCGCCCCGGTGGCCGCGGCGCAGGCCGCGGGCCGGCCGCTCGTCGCGCTGGAGTCGACCATCATCGCGCACGGCATGCCCTACCCCGAGAACGTCCGCACGGCGCGTGAGGTGGAGGCGTCGATCCGCGCCCTGGGCGCCGAGCCCGCGACCATCGCCATCATCGGGGGCCGGATCCGCATCGGCCTGGCGGACCAGGAGCTGGAGCTGCTGGGCCGCTCCGGCCAGGCGGCCAAGGTGAGCCGGCGCGACCTGCCGGCGGTGCTGGCCGGCGGCGGCCTCGGCGCCACCACCGTGGCCGGCACCATGATCTGCGCCGCGCTGGCCGGCATCGAGGTGTTCGTCACCGGCGGCATCGGCGGCGTGCACCGCGGCGCGCAGGAGACGTTCGACATCTCCGCCGACCTGCAGGAACTGGCGCGGACCTCGGTGGCGGTGGTCTGCGCCGGCGCCAAGTCGATCCTGGACCTCGGGCTGACGCTCGAATACCTGGAGACGCACGGTGTGCCGGTGCTCAGTTGCGAACAGGACAACTTCGCCGCCTTCTACACGCCCGACAGCGGCTTGCCGGCGGATTACCGGCTGGACGACCCGGCGCAGCAGGCGCGCTTCATCCGCACCAAGTGGGACCTGGGCCTGGCCGGCGGCGTGGTGCTGAGCACGCCGGTGCCGCAGGCGGCGGCGATGCCGCGCCAGGAAATCGATGCGATCACCGGGCAGGCACTGGCCGACGCCCGTGCGCAGGGCATCACCGGCAAGGCCGTCACCCCATTCCTGCTGGACCGGATCAAGGCGCTGACCGGGGGCCGCAGCCTGGCGACCAACATCGCCCTGGTGAAACACAACGCCCAGGTCGGGGCCAGGCTGGCGCTGGCGTTGGCGCGGCCGGCGTGATCAGGCCTTCGCGCCGCGGCCCGCCTCGACCTGCGAGCGCAGCCGTTCTTCCTGCTCGCGCAGCTCCGGGGTGAGGGCCTCGCCGAAGTCCTCGGCGCCGAAGACCTGGCGGATCTCGACCTCGGTCTCGCCCGGCATCGGGTTGGGGCAGCGCTTGACCCAGGCGATCGCCTCCTGCAGCGAGGCGCACTTCCAGATCCAGAAGCCGGCGACCAGCTCCTTGGTCTCGGCGAACGGCCCGTCGATCACGGTGCGGTCCGGGCCCGAGAAGCGCACCCGCGCACCCTTCGAACTGGGGTGCAGGCCCTCGCCGGCCTCCATGACGCCGGCCTGGACCAGCGCCTCGTTGAACTTGCCCATCTCGGTCAGCAGCTGCTCGCTGGGCATCACACCGGCTTCGCTGTCGCGGCTGGCCTTGATCAGGATCATGAATCGCATCTGGGACTCCTTGCTTGGGGGTGGCGGAACATTCTCGCTCCACCTCCACGACGAGCGGGGCCGGGCCGAATCGACACGGCCGGGCTGCAATTGCCCCGCCTTTTCCGGCAGTTCGTCGCGCCTGCCTGCAGTTCGTCGCATTCCGGTGGCGCCACCGCGGGCCGGTGCCTACAGTTCACTCCATCAGGCCACGTCGGCCGCCAGGAGAAGAACATGACCACCGTCGAAACCCGCCAATCCGCCGCCCTGCAACCGCAAGTGTCCGCCGCCGTGCGCTTCGCCACCGCAGTCGTGGTCGCCATCGTCCTGGCGCTGGCGTGGATCGGCGCGGAACATGCCAGCCACCAGGCCGTGGAAACGGCGCAGGTCGCCCTGTCCGGCGCCGGCCCATTGCTGGCCAGGCAGGCGCCGGTGGTGATCGTCGGGCGCCGCCAGGCGACCGGCAAGAGCAGCTGACCCGCCGCAAACCAGCCGGAGGCTACAGCTCCAGCTCGAACCGGTCGACCCCTGCCTGCCCCATCTGGCCTGCGCGGGCCGGATGTTCATGAACCCGGTCCGGTCTTCGCGTGCCGCCGCTGGTTGCAGCTGCCGTGGCTGATCGCGAGGTTCTCGAGGTGGCTGCTGCCACCCTCGGACAGGGGCTTGATGTGTTCCAGCGTCGCGTCGCCCGCCGCCACCGGTTCGCCGCAGACCCAGCACGGCACCACGCCGTGCAGCTGGCGGGCGATGGTGTTGTAGATCTTGGTGCGGGTGAGGGACAGGCGGCTCATGGATCGGCGAGATTACACGACGCACGGGCTGCGCATCCGGCTGCCGGCCACACGAAACGTATACAATTCATATACGTTTCATATAAGGCACGCCGATGGGTATCGTGAAGATTTCGGACCTCATGCACGAGAACCTGCGGGTGGCGGGCAACGCGCTGAGCAGGTCGATCAATGCGCAGGCGGAGCACTGGATGCGGGTCGGCATGCTGACCGAGATGCACCCGGAACTGGACCACCGGGAAATCTCCCAGCTGCTGGTGCGGGCCGAACTCGCGGGGGGGCTGGACATCGTCGGGGCGCTCACGGCCCAACCCGGCAAGCCCCGCGCAGCCTCGGCTGGAAAACACTGATGGGCCGCGGCGTCCCCATCCAGTCCGCCGCGGACATCGAGATGGCGCGGCGGGCCGGCAGTCTGGCCGCCGAGGTTCTCGGCATGATCGAGCCCTACGTCGTGCCGGGCGTGAGCACGGAGACGCTCGACCGGATCTGCCACGACCACATCGTGCAGGTCCAGGGCGCCATTCCGGCCAACGTCGGCTATCTCGACTACCCGAAGACCGTCCTCACCTCCGTCAACCAGGTGGTCTGCCACGGCATCCCCTCGCCCGACAAGATCCTGAAGCAGGGCGACATCATCAACATCGACGTCGCCGTCAACAGGGATGGCTGGTTCGGCGACACCAGCCGCATGTTCTTCGTCGGTGCGCCCAGCGTGCTGGCGCGGCGCCTGGTGGCGACGACCTACGAAGCCATGCTGGCCGGCATCCGGCAGGTCAGGCCGGGAGCGACCCTGGGCGATGTGGGCCATGCCATCCAGTCGGTCGCGCAACGGGAGCGTTTCAGCGTGGTGCGCGAATACTGCGGGCACGGCATCGGGCAGGTCTACCACGATGAACCGCAGGTGCTGCACTACGGGCGGCGCGGCGAAGGGCTCAAGCTGGAACCGGGGATGGTGTTCACCATCGAACCGATGCTCAACGCCGGCAAACCCGAAACCCGGGAATTGGCCGACGGCTGGACCGTCGTGACCAAGGACCGGTCCCTGTCCGCCCAGTGGGAACACATGGTGGCCGTCACGCCCGAGGGCTATGACGTGCTGACGCGCTGGCCGGGAGGCACAGGTGGCTATGCGCCGGTTTGACACTGTCTCTCGACGCGCCTTCGTGCTCGCCCTGGCAGCTGCCGGCTGGGACGCGGGCGCCGCGCCCGCCGCCCCACTGCCGCGGCATTCGAGCGTCCCGGGCGGAGTCGCCCGCATCCCGCTGGGAGCGGCCCGGGAGCGGCCGGTGGCGCACCAGGCGCAGGTGCCGTTGCTGGTGGTGGGCAATGCATCCGCATGGACGGCCCTGGTCGGCATCGCGCTGGCAACGCCCGCGGGGCGCGCGCAGATCCAGGTTCAATCGGGTGGCGGGCCGCTGCGCACGGTCGACTACGAGGTGCGACCGAAGAAGTACATCGAGCAGCGGCTGCGGGTGGCACCGGGCCAGGTGGACCTGTCGCCCGAGGACCAGGCCCGCTACGAGCGCGAACGCGAACACCAGCGCAAGGTGATGGCGACCTTCTCTTCGCCTGCCGACGTTGATGCCTTCGCCATGGCGGCGCCGGTGCCCGGGCGGCGCTCCAGTTCCTTCGGCTTGCGCCGGACGTTCAACGGGCAGGCCCGCGCGCCCCACTCGGGCATGGACATCGCCGCCCCCTCCGGGACGCCGGTGAAGGCACCGCTGGCCGCGAGCGTGATCGACACCGGCGACTATTTCTTCAATGGCGCAACCGTGTGGCTGGACCACGGCGGCGGGCTGCTCACGCTGTACTGCCACCTGAGCGAAACCAGCGTGCGCCCCGGCGACGTGCTGCGCGCCGGCGACCGGCTGGGCGCCGTCGGGGCCACCGGCCGCGCCACCGGTCCGCACCTGCACTGGGGCGTGATGCTCAATCGCGCGATGGTCGACCCGGCGCTGTTCCTCGCGGGCTGAGGCGCCGCTCTTGCTGCCTCAGCCCCGTCGCGCCGCCTCGATCGCAGCGATGTCGATCTTTCGCATCTGCATCATCGCTTCGAAGGCGCGCTTGGCCGCGGCGCGATCCGGGTCGGAGATCGCGTCCATGAGGGCCCGCGGCGTGATCTGCCAGGACAGGCCCCACCGGTCCTTGCACCAGCCGCATTGGCTTTCCTGGCCGCCGTTGCCGACGATCGCGTTCCACAGGCGATCGGTCTCGGCCTGGTCGTCGGTCGCGACCTGGAACGAGAAGGCCTCGTCGTGCCGGAAAGCGGGGCCGCCGTTCAGCCCCAGGCACGGGATGCCGATGACGGTGAACTCCACCGTCAAGACATCGCCTTGCCTGCCGGCGGGATAGTCGCCCGGCGCGCGCTGGATGGCGCCCACGGCGCTGTCGGGAAACGTCTTCGCGTAGAACTGTGCGGCCTCCAGCGCGGTGCCGTCGTACCAGAGACAGATCGTGTTCTTGCTGGCCATGTTCGTCCTCCAATTCACGACACGTCCGCGGGTGGACGCGGTCGCGAGACAGTCTGCCACGGATCGCGAGCGGCTGGGGCTGGTTGAGCCCATGGCCGCGCCGATGCACACTGCCATCCAACGTCACATGACATCCGCGGGAGGATCGAGATGAAGCCCAGGCTTGCACGCTCGCTGGTGCGTACCGCCGTGACGCTCGCCGCAGTTGCGTCAGTGCTCGTTGCGGCGGGTTGGGCAGTGTTGTCGCAACCGCAGTTCGGTGCGCCCATGGCCGGTGCGCGGCTGGCGCGTGCCCTGGCCAATCCGCAGTACCGTGACGGCCGGTTCGTCAACCTGGAGCCGGAGGCCGCCAGCACGACGTCATTGGTCGACTACACCCTGCGGCAGCTCACCGGCAAGGAGGTGCGCGAGCCGCCGGCGCCGGTCCCCGTCCTGGCAGTCGACAAGATGGCGCTGGCGGCGACGTTGCCGACCAGCGGCCTGCGCGCCTTCTGGATCGGCCACGCCAGCACCTATGTGGAGATCGACGGGCTGCGGATTCTGCTGGACCCGGTGTTCGCCGAGCGGGTGTCGCCGTTGCCGATCGGCCCGCGGCGTTTCCACGCACCTCCGATCGCGTTGGCCGACCTGCCCCGGATCGATGCCGTGCTGATCTCCCACGACCACTACGACCACCTCGACATGGACGCGGTGCGCCACCTGGCGCAGCGCGGCTCGCGGATTTACGTGCCGCTGGGCATCGGCGCCCACCTGGAACGGTGGGGCGTTCCGCCCGCGCAGATCGAGGAACTGGAATGGTGGCAGGAGCGTTCACTGGGGAGCGTGCGAATCGTGTGCACGCCGACGCGCCACTACTCCGGCCGCGGCCTGGGCCCGCGCAGCCCGACCCTGTGGTCAAGCTGGTCCGTCATCGGTCCGCAACACCGCTTTTTCTACAGCGGCGACACCGGCTACGCCAAGCTGTTCCAGGACATCGGCGCGCGCCTCGGCCCGTTCGACCTGGCCTTCATCAAGATCGGCTCCTACGGGCCGGGCGCCGCGTGGACCGACATCCACATGACGCCCGAGCAGGCCGTGCAGGTGCACCGCGATGTCCGCGCCCGGCGCATGTTCCCGGTCCATTGGTCCACCTTCAACCTGGCGTATCACGACTGGGATGAACCGATCCGGCGCACGGTGGCGCAGGCCACCCGCGTGGGCGTCGACCTGGTGACGCCCCGCCTGGGCGAGGTGGTCGATGCGGACCGACCGTTCGCGTCGACTCGGTGGTGGGAAGCGGTGCGGTGACCCTAGGAGCCTGCGCGGTAGAGAAACGGGCCTGCGCCGGCGCCTGAATCGCTGCCAGGCTAGGCGCGGTCGACGCGGTGTACTTGCGTCCACAAGGAGGCCGTAACAACGCATGGCAGTGATTCAGGCTCCGGCCCGAAGGGTTGGGCCGATAAGGGGCCGTATGCGTCGTTACGAAAACGGGGCAAGCCGTCCAGGCTTGACCCCTTTTCGCGCCTAGCCTCCAGCCCCTTCTCGACCCAACGCAGGCCCGTTTCTCTGCCGCGCAGGCTCCCAGCCGCCCTCGAACAGGCTCCCGAATCCGCTGCTTCCCGCATCCCATCCGCCCAGCCGCACCACGTCCCAGAACCCCGCCGGGGAACTGGCGGTGACCGGCAGGCCGAGGTCGTCCTCGAGTTGCCGGATGGCGTCCAGGGTCAGGAGGCCGCCGCAGGAGATGAAGACCCCTTGCGCCGACCGGTCCTGCGCGTAGACCTTCTTCGAGAGGCGGACCAGCGTCTCGGTGCTGACCTCGCCCACCTCCTTGACGCCGGTGATCGCCATCCCTTCGATGGCCGTCACCGTGAAGCCCGCGTGCGTGAGGTACGCCGCCAGCTTGTCGTTCAGTTCGTCGATGTAGGAGGTGGCCACGGCCACGCGGTTGATCCCCAGGCGCTGCAGGGCCCGCACGATCGCGTGGCTCATCGTGGTGCAGGGCACCCCCGTCGCCTCCTCCATGGCCAGCCGCAGGGATTCGGTGAACTCCGGGCCGCGGTAGAAGCTGATCGAGGTGCCCATCATCGAGATCACCTCGGCGCCCGCGTCACGCAGTTCGACGGCGCGCTGCACGATGCTGTCCACCACGGGCGCGAAACCTTCCGGCGACACGCCGCCGATGCCGAGGCCACGCGCGATGAAGCGGTAGCGCCCGCCGTACAGCGTCGGTCCGTCCTGCGGCACCTGGCCATGCGCCGGCGGCACGACGAGGCCGATCCTGGGAGTCTGGTCCTGCATGCTCTTTACTCCGCCGAGATGTTCTGGGCCTTGATGATCTTCGCCCAGTCGGCCGACTCCCGCTTCAGCTCCGGCCCCAGCTGCGCCGGCGCCATGTAGGCGGGGATGGCGCCCTGGGCCGCCGCGGCCTGCGCCAGGTCGGCGCTCGCCAGCACGGTGCGCACCGCGTCGTTGATCCTTGCCAGGACGGCCACCGGCGTGCCATTGGGCGCGAGCAGCATCAGGCGCGGCGCCACGTCGAACCCGGGCAGCGCGTCGGCCATGGCCGGCACGTTCTCGGCGCCCGCCAGCTTGGCGCTGCTCATGAGGGCGATGGCGCGCAGCTTGCCGCTTCTGGCCTGCGCCAGGCCGGCCGCCGCGCTCACCACGCCGATCGGCACCTGGCCGCTGATCACGTCCGGCACGATCTGCGCCGCGCCCCGGTAAGGAACGTGCACGACGAACGTGCCGGTGCTTGCCTTCATCAGCTCGAAGCCCAGGTGGTGCACCGTGCCGACGCCGGAGGTGGCGTAGGAGTAGCGGCCCGGGTGCTGCTTGAGCAAGGCAATCAGTTCCCTGGGGTTGGTGGCCGGCAGGCTGTTGCTGGCCACGATCAACAAGGGCGCGACGAAGGTCCCGGCCACCGGCGTCAACGCCGTGAGCGGGTCGATGGCGCTTTTTGCCTGCAGGTGCGGCGCGATCAGCAGGCCGCTCTCTCCCATCAGCAGCGTGTAGCCGTCCGGCGCCGAGCGCGACACCACGTCCGCGGCGATCATGCCGGTGGCGCCGGGGCGGTTCTCCACCACCACCTGCTGGCCGAGCACGGCGGGCAGCCGCGCGGCCAGCATGCGGGCCAGCGCATCGACGCCTCCGCCCGCGTTGTAGCCCACCAGCAGGCGAACCGGCTTGCTGGGGTAATCCGCCTGGGCCAGGGCCAGGGGCGCGGCCACCGCGAGGGCGGCCGCCAGCATGGCGCGGCGCGAAAAGCAGGTTCTCATGACGTGGTCTCCTGTGTGATGCCTGTCATGGCTTCGGCAAGCGGTGCAACGCGCAGAGCTTGTTGCCGTCGGGGTCGCGCAGATAGGCCAGATAGAGCTTGCTCGCGGATCCTTCGCGGATGCCGGGCGGGTCCTCGCAGGTTGTGCCACCGTTCTGCAAGCCGGCCGCGTGCCAGGCGTCGACCTGCGTGGGCGAGTCGCACGCGAACCCCACGGTGCTGCCGTTCCCGATGGTCTGCGGCTCGCCGTTGATCGGCAATGACGCACCGAACGAACCCGCCGGGGAGCGCCAGAAAATGCGGTGGCGATCCACAAAGCCCGGCGCGATTCCCAGCGTGCCGAGGACTGCGTCGTAGAAGCGCTTGGAACGGTCCACATCCGAGGTGCCGACCATCACGTGTGAAAACATGGGAACTCCTTGCGGGGATTGAATTGCGAAAACAGGACGCGCAATGGTAAGGGAGCCTTGCGGCTGCCCGGAAAAGCAAAGTCACGCCCCCGGTGCCAGGGCGGCTCCTGGCCAGGCAATCGTCCCTTGCCTTCGTGTCGTCCCTCAAAGAAAGGACTGGGCGAACAGCCGAGCCGCCTGCCATGCGCCAACATCCGATCACCCCTGCCTCGATCGTTCTGGGGATTGCACTCTGCCTGTCGGGTCCGGTCGACGCGCAGGCAGCGCCCGTGGCGACTGGCGCCAGCGCCGCCGCGCAACGCATCTTCGATGCGCACTGGAACGCAGTGCCTGAATTCTTTCCGGAAGCATCGACCTTTCGGGGCGAGCGGCGGTTCGGTGACCGCCTGACGGATGCTTCACCGGAGGCCGACGTGCGCTGGGATGGATGCTCAGGACGCTCAGCTCCAGGCTGCCGCTGCCTTCCAGCACCTCACCGTCTTGCAGTAGACGCGTCCTGCTTGCGCCGGTCGACGCCGTGGACAATGGCACCCACTTTGAAGCGAGGACCCCATGCGGAAAAATGCAAGTACACCGGCCGGCACCGTCCATCGCCTGACGCTCGACAGCCACGCGCTGGGTGGCAACCTGCTTGGCGACCCGAGTCACCGAATCATCGATGTGTACGTGCCCCACGGCCATGACGGTCGCAGCCTGCCCCTGCTGGTCGACCTGGTGGGTTTCACCGCCGGCGGCCCGGCGCACACCAACTGGAAGAACTTCGGCGAGAACCTGCCCGAGCGGCTGGACCGCCTGATCGCCGAAGGCAGCATGCCGCCGGTGGCGGTTGCCTTTCCGGATTGCTTCACCAGGCTCGGTGGCAATCAGTACGTGAACTCGGTCGCGATGGGCCGGTGGGAAGACTTCCTGCTCACCGAAGCCGTCCCTGCGGTCGAAGCCAGGTTCGGCTGCGGCGGCGCCGGCCGGCGTGGCCTCTTCGGCAAGTCGAGCGGGGGTTACGGCGCCATGGTCCACGCGCTGCTGCACGCTGACTTCTGGAGCGCGGCGGCGGTGCATTCGGGCGACATGGGTTTCGAGCTGCTTTACCGCCACGAATTCGTCCCGGTGCTGCGGGCCCTGGCCAAGCAGCCCGACATCGGCCAGTGGGTGGACGACTTCTGGCAAGCCAGGAAGCCCAAGGACGGCGACGTCCACATCCTGATGATGTTGGCGCAGGCCGCCAGTTTCGACCCGGACCCGCAAGCCCGCTACGGCGTGCGCCTGCCGGTCACGCTGGACACCTGCGAGATCGTGCCCGAGCGCTGGGCGAACTGGCTGGCGTGGGACCCGCTGACGCTGGTGGAGCAGCACGGCCTGGGGCTCAAGGCCTTGAAGGCGCTGTACATCGATTGCGGCGACGTCGACCAGTACAACCTGGTCTATGGCGCGCGACGGATGCACCAGCGGCTGGCCGCCCTGGGCGTGCAGCACGTCTACGAGGAATTCGCCGACGACCACACCGCGGTCGACTACCGGATGGACGTGAGCCTGCCGATCCTGGCCAAGGCGCTCTGCTGACGCCCAGGTTCAGGGCCATGGACTCTTGAAATCGGGCCACGCAAGCGCACCTGTCTTTCATTGGTCCTTGGGGTTGTCGTGTTTGCCACCAGCATGTCTTCGTTTGCGTCATCCATCCTGCGCGGAGCCGGCCGGCGCGCCCGCAGCTGGCTGCCCCTTGCTTCACCGGAGGCCGGTTTCCCCGAAGAATGGCGGGCCTGGCTGGACGAGCACGTCCCGCTGTGCGCCGTGCTGCCGCAGGAGCTGCGCCGTTCCCATCAAGACCTGGTCCTGGAATTCCTGGCCCGCAAGCCATTCATCGGCTGCGCCGGTCTGGAACTGACCGAACACATGCGGGTGCTCATCGCGGGCCATGCCTGCCTGCTCGTTCTTGCACGAGGAATGAGCGCCTATGCGCATGTGCACGAAATCCTCGTGTACCCGGGCGAGTTCGTTGCCCGCCGGGCGCAAGTGGGCTTCGACGGCGTGGTCGACGAATATGCCCAGGTCCTGCGCGGCGAATCGTCTTCGCTCGGCCAGGTCGTCTTGTCGTGGGCCGACGTGCTTGCATCCGCCGGCCCGGGGCACAACCTCGTCGTCCATGAATTCGCCCACCAGCTGGACCAGGCCAAGGGAAAGGCGAACGGCGCGCCGTTCACCTTCGCCAGTCCGACGCAGCGCCGCCGATGGGCGGACGTCATGAGCCGCGAGTTCGAACAGCACCAACGCAACACGGCTTTCGGGGAACAGACGCTCCTGGCGCACTACGGTGCGACCAGCCCCGCGGAATTCTTCGCCGTGTGCTCCGAAGTGTTCTTCGAGCTGCCGCAGGCGATGAAGTACGTGCATCCCGCGCTCTATGCCGAATTGAGCGGGTACTACCGGCTGGACCCGGCCGCCTGGTACCGGGCCTTGGGAGAGCGGCGCTACGGCTGACCCGCAGCGCCCCTCACTGCGTCTCCTGCGCCAGCGTGGCCAGCGCCCGCAGCCCCATGAGATACGACAGGGGCCCCAGGCCCTGGATGGTGCCCTTGACCGCCGGCGAGATGATCGAATGCACACGCCAGCTCTCGCGCGCGGCGATGTTGGACATGTGCACCTCGATCACCGGAAACGGCATGGCCTTGATGGCGTCATGCAGCGGCACGCCGTGCTGGGTGAGCCCGGCGGGGTTGACCAGGGCGCCCCGCGCCTCGTCGATGTGGCGGTGCAGGAAGTCGACCAGCACCCCCTCGTGGTTGGACTGGACCGTCTCGAGCTGCACGCCGAGCTCGGCGGCCAGCGCGGCCAGCTGCGCATCGATCTGCGCCAGCGTGGTGTGGCCGTAGATGTGCGGCTCGCGACGGCCGAACAGGTTCAGGTTCGGACCGTGCAGGACCAGGATCTTCACGGGATCGCGGCTTGGCATCACAGCTTGGAAACGCGTTCCAGCTCGGACTTGAACAGCGTCACGATGGCCGGGTCGTAGGCGGCCGAGAACTTGTCGTACACCGGCTTCACCGCGGCGCGCATGCGGACCAGTTCGGCGGCAGGCACGTCGTTGTAGATCATGCCCTTGGCGGTCAGTTCGCCCAGCGCCTTGCTGGAGACCTCACGGCTGACCACACGCTGCCAGTTCTGGGCTTCGACGGCGGCCTCCTGCACGATCTTCTGTTCGACCGGCGACAACTTGTCCCAGAAGCGCTTGCTGATCTGGATCGGGTTGGTGGCGTAGACGTGGTTGGTGCCGCTCACGTACTTCTGCACCTCGTAGAACTTGCTCGACTCGATGACGGCGAACGGGTTCTCCTGGCCGTCCACGGCCTTGCTCTCGAGGGCCCCATACAGCTCGGCGAACGCCATCGGCATGGGATTGGCGTGGAAGGTCTTGAAGGTTTCCAGGAACACCGGATTGGGGATCACGCGCAGCTTCAGGCCTTCGAGGTCGGCCCCCTTCATGATCGGGCGCTTGCTGTTGGTGACGTTGCGAAAGCCCAGGTCGAAGAACCCCAGCACGATCACGCCCTTCTCCGGCAGCTTCGCCGCCAGCGCCTTGCCCAGGGGTCCGTCGACCATCGCGTCGGCCTGCTTCGCGTTGGCGAACAGGAACGGGAAATCGAGCATGCCGAACTCCTTCACGATGCCGTTCAGGGACGTCGTGGAGGCCACCAGCATCTCCTGCACGCCGCCCTGCAGCGCCGCCTGCTGCTGCAGTTCGTTGCCCAGCGCCGATGCGGCGTATTCCTGCACCTTGATCTTGCCGCCACTCTTCGCGGCGACGATTTCGGCGAACTTCCGCACGCCCAGGCTGGTGGGGTGACCCGCGTTGTTCAGGTGGCCGAACTTGATGGTGCGGTCCTGGATGTCCTGCGCGGCGACGCCGGCGGCGCCGATGGCCAGGGCAAGGGCGGCGAGGCCGCGGCGGGTGATCGGTTTCATGCGTGTCTCCTGTGGGTGTCGGTGCGAAAGTGCGGCATGATAGGCACGGCAGTCAGAACCACGTTCCACACCAGAATTCCATTTCACATGACGAACTCGGCAGCCGTCCCCACGGGCACCGTCGATCGCACGCTGCGCATCCTGGAGGCCCTGGCCTCGCAGCCCGAGGGCCTGCCGCTGGCGGAACTGGCCGACGAACTGAACCTGCCGCGCAGCGCCTGCCACCGGCTGCTGGCGGACCTGGTGCGCTGCGGCTATGTGCGCCAGCTGCGCGAGATGGGCGACTACGCACTCACCACCCGCCTGCCCGCGCTCGGCCTGAGCTACCTGGGGGCGGCGGGCATCGTGGACATCGCGCAACCCATCATCGACCGGCTGGCGGAAGTGTCCGGTGAGCTGGTGCGGCTGGCGCTGGTGGACGGCGACCGCCTGACCTTCGTCGCGAAAGCGCAAGGTGCGCGCGCCGGCCTGCGCTACGACCCCGACATGGGCATCGACGTGCGCCTGTCCTGCAGCGCCGGCGGCCATGCCTGGCTGATGACGCTGAGCGAGGAACGGGCGACGGAACTGGTGGCCCGCCAGGGCTTCGGTGCGCCGCGCGAGTACGGCCCCAAGGCGCCCACCACCTTCAAGGCGCTGATGAAGGTGCTGGAGGACGACCGCAAGCGCGGCTTCAGCCTGATGACCGAGATGTACGCCCCCGGCATGAGCGCCATGGCCGCGCCGGTGCTCAGGCGCGGCGGCGAGCCCGCCGGCGTGATCACCATCGCGGGACCGCTGCAACGCCTGACTGCCGCGCGCATGCAGGAACTCGGCCGGCCGCTGGTGCAGGCCGCCGGCGAGCTGGCGCTGGCGGCCACCAGTTCGCCGCTGTTCCGCCGCCGCGCGGCGCGCGCAACCTGAACCAGAAGGAGAATGACGATGGCACTGTTGGGCGAATCGGCGCTGGCGATGTGGTGGGACATGGCGCCGGAGATGCGCGCCGAGTTCGAGCACTGGCATTCGCACGAGCACTTTCCCGAGCGGCTGGCGCTGCCCGGCTTCCTGCGCGGCTCGCGCTGGTCGGCGGCGGACGGCGGCGAAGGCTTCTTCATCCTCTACGAGCTGCAGGAGCACGCGGCCCTCAGCTCGCCCGCGTATCTGGCCAGCCTGAACGCGCCGACGCCGTGGTCCACGCGCCTGATGCCGCACCATCGGAACATGGTGCGCAGCCAGACGCGCGTGCTGCATTCGCATGGCGCGGGCGTGGCACGGCATGCGCTGACGCTGCGGCTGTCCCCGCGGGGTGGTGAGGCGCAGCGCCTGCAAGCCGCACTGCGCTCCCTGATCGAGACGCTGCCCCTGCGTGCCGGCCTGGCCGGCGCGCACCTGCTGCGCACCGACGCGCCTGCCATCGCGCCCACCACGGAGCAGAAGATCCGCGGCAACGCCGACCGCAGCGCCGACTGGGTGTTCATCGTGTGCGGCTACGACTTCGAGGTGCTTCAGGCGTGGAGCGACGAGGCGCTCGCGCCCGCCGCACTGAGTGCGCTCGGCGCTGCGCCAGGTGCCATGGCGGGCCGGTACAGCCTCTCGCTGTCGATGGCGCGCGACGAGAACGGGCCGAGCCGCTGATGCATCGGTGCGAGCATTCCTTGCCGCCAGCCTCAGACCACCCCGCTGGCCCACTTGGCGATCTGAGAGGGCTGGCGGGTCGACTCGGCTTGTGGCACGAGGCGCTCAAGCAGCCAAGTAGTCCAGCTTCGGGTACCAATCGGCGCCGCGCCCCCCGGGCGTCATGTCCAGGATGTTCCAGAGTGGCGCGACGTCGGGCGCGCCACGCGGGTCCTGGCCGGGATCCTGTGTGCCGCCCATCTCGGCGGCCCAGAAATGGCGCACCACGGCATCGCGCTTGACCCACACATCCAGCGCGGGCCATTCGTCGCCATTCGGAGCGAGGCCGCGGTAGTCACGGGCAAAGTCGTCGCCCACGGTCGCAAAGAACTTCAGGTTGTTCCAGCCGCGCTCGCGCGCGAACGCCAGTTGGCGCTCGACCGGTGAGCGGCCGAGGACGGCGAAGGCCACGCGCTGCGTAATGTCGCGCACCGGAATGTCGACCGAGCCGAGGAAGGAGGTGCACATCGGGCAAGGCCGCTCGCGCTGCGGGCCGTACATCCAGAAATAGGTGACCAGCGTGTCATGCACGCCGAACAAGTCGGTCAGCCCGACCTCCTTTCCATCCTCGCCCTTGAAGCGGTAGTCCCTCGCCTGGCCACCCGGCGGCAGCTCTCGCCGCATCTGCGCCACACGTTCCAGGTGGCGCCGCAGCTCGATCTCTTCGACTAACAGTTTCGTGCGCGCCTCGCGGTATTCCGTGCTGTCGTTCGGATAAGGCTTGCTGGCGGCTGCGGCCAGTTCGGCTGCGGGTTTCGTGGTGGCCATGCTGGGTTCCTGGTGAATGCTGCTTCGAACCATGATGCGCCGCGATCGACGTTCGCCGCGTGGGACAGCGCCTACCTGAGGGGCTCCAGCCGGCGGGCTGCTGCGGCCGCACAGCTGCACGCATCCCCCTGGACTGCTCCCATGCCCCAAGCTGGTTATTGCGCAGCTTCGGCCGGCGCAACCGACGCGCCTGCAATTCCGTGTCTTTTCATGGCTGCGTCGATGAAGCCCTGCGCTTTCATTTCCCCATGGCTCTACGACATGCTTGTCGCCAGGAAAACGACATCGAGGCGAAGAGCGCCGTCGTCACGGTCAGGGCCGCTGCTGGCCGAGAGCGCACTACCGCTCGGTTGCACTTGGGACAGCACGACCTTTTGCTGCTACTCCTAGCGGCCGGCAAGTACGACTGCTTTGCAGCGGTTGCGGTCAGTCGCTCATGGGAGTCAAGTTCACGGTTTCTGCTCGAAGCGGTCGTAGGCAGCCCTGACCTGTAGAAGGGCGAGCGACGTCAACGGATCGGAAGCGGACATATCGGCCGCATGAGCCCTACATTCTTTGTCTACGTTCCTGGCGGATATGCAGTGACCAGCTCATCCTGGGTTTCCACTACCTTGCGATTCCTGGCTCAGACTTCAGATTGGGGGGCTCGACAGCCGGAGATTTCTCATGTCCCTATTCGGTATCACGGCGAAGCGCGCCGACGTGGACGGAAAGATCAGTGAGCTGATGGTCGGCCGCGTCGATGGCGCCACCAACAAGTTCCTGAGCCAGCCCGCCCCCATGAACGTAAGCACCCTCGCCGACTTGGTGAAATGCGGTGAACAGGCGTGGCCGCTATTTCCAGGGCCGCTCGGTGGCTACGTTTTGGGCCCAAAGGTGCTCGCTGTAACGAACGCTGACGGGACCGAAACGATCGACCTGACTGGTGCACCTGAAGAAGGCCGCAAGTTGGCCGATCTGCCGGCCTTCTAGGCGCGCGTCCTTTTCGACGACTTGAGATGATGCGACCCCGAACCCATCAAGATGATGGCCGGGACTTCAGCCCCTCTCCGGGCGAACACCGCAACAACTTATTGAACCATCACACCTAGCGCAAGCCGTTGTTCGGGCTCCACGCAGCCCTGAAGTCGCAATCGGTCGGTAGAGGACATCGATGCTGGTTGTCTTGGCGACCAGGATCATAGGAAAGGGCATGGATCCTTCTTAGGGGTCAGGATTGGCGAGCCGTCGCGTGCAATTCCGGGAGGGCTTAGGATCACGCAATGGGCCCGAACACCCTTTTCGACAAGTCTTTCTTACAGGGCCTGAGCACGGACGAGTCAGTTTGGTTCGACCACTTCTATAACCCAGTGATCTGTCCATTGTTCTTTGTGGAGACGCTGGCCGACCTGGCAAAGTCGCCTCGTGAAGGCAAGAGCGCGGAAGAGGAAGTTGCGATCATCGCGGCCAAAACGCCGGAGTGGTCGGGCACTCCTTGTTACTACCACCAGCACCTTTGCATGTGGGATTTGCTGGGCCGAGCCCCTCCGATGAATGGGCAGGTGCCAATCGCCGCCAAGCAAGTGATGCGCAACGACGGCAAGCTCGGCGCAGTCGCCGAGTATCCACCAGAAGCCCAAGCGTTCGCGCGCTGGCACGCTGGACGGTTTGCCGACGTCGAGCATCTGTTCGCGCGTCGATGGCGCGAACGCGTTGAGACCACCGATCTTGAGAGTCTGCGCGCCGCCATGAAGGCGTTGGGCGTGGGCCCGAGAAATTGCAAGTCACTCGCTGATGCTCGCAAGTACGCAGAGTGGTGCGTCACGGCGATGACCAGGAGCCCGGGGAAGTTGGACGCCGCCTTGGACTTGTTAGGCATTTTGCAAGGACCTCGCCCTCACATCCGCGAGCGCTGGAAGCGCGCCGGCAAGCCAGCGTTGCGTGCATTCGCGCCGTATGCGGCCCATGTCTTGGCGGTCGAAGCTTTCTTCGCGATCGGCGTCGCAGCCCACTTGATTCCCGCGGAGCGTCCGAGCAATCGGGTGGATGTTGCGTATCTGTTCTACGTGCCCTTTTGCCATGTCTTCGTATCAGCAGATCGTTTGCACCGCTCATGCGCACCGCACTTCCTGCGACCTGACCAAGTGTTCGTCTGGGGCGCCGAACTCAAGGCGGATCTACTCGCTATCGATATGTATTTCAAGGGCTTGCCTGAGGACGTCCGCTCGCAGCCGATTTACAAACTCGCCAAGAGTGTCCCGGAAGTCTCGGGTATGACACGTGAATTGAGCGCGCGTTTTGCGCCGGGCAATCTGTCTACTCGAGGCCAGATCGACCTGTCGAAACTCTCCCCTGAGGGATTGAAGAAGCTCGCAGAACATGTGCAAGGCTGGGCGAAGGCCGGCCCAGCTCCCGGACCGGTGCCGACTACGGAAGATGCCATCGAGAGTTTCTCACTTGAGCGTCGCGTCAGTAGACGGAGAGGATCGTGGCTTCAGGTCGGGCCTGAAGTTGAGGACTCCCAAACGCGAGATGACTAAGAGCCGGAGCCAGGATGGCCAGCCGCATGCAGCTTCACGCACTGACGGCCGAATTCGGCCAGTCGCGGTCTGTCTCCACGTACGCCGGCCAGTGTCGGGTATCGGCAACCACCGACAGTGGGAAGCGTTAACCTGACCGACCGCACCCAGTCTGTTGGTGTCGGTCGGCGTGGACGCTCCAGTTCACGGCCTCGGCGAGAATGCGGACTTGGAGCCGCCCAGCTCTAGTGGTGCCAACGCCGGCAACGGGTCGAAAGCACACTGTCACGTATTTAACGAGTCGCGGAACAGGTATCTGACATCTACCCCGTAGTCCTCGGGACCTGCGTGCCGTCACCGCTCCTTCCAGTTCCCTGAGTATCCTCAGAAAAACCTGAAACAAATAAAGGCCCGACAATGTCAAGTGGCGAATGGCGGCTTACAGTCGAAGGCGATCGGAGTGATCTCGCATTCTTGACCGAGGAACTGAAGCTAGAGCCAACAAAGGTCGCGTGTGATGTGCTCGAGGCTGGCCACTTCGTGCTGCTTTCAGACGACTTTACCGGATTGGCAGACGACAAGAAGGTGCGGGAAGCCGGGATGGAGCACCTGAGGCGTTTGTCGGGCCTGCTTCGTTGCATCGAAGGATCAACTACGCCGCTGGTGCCCGGGGCGTTGTATTGGATCAGACCGGATGGCACTCGCGACGTTTACGCACAAGTCATTGGGGCCGAATTCAGGATTCGCTACGGCCATGTGCGCGCGACCTTAATCGACGCTAACGGCACGCCGTTGCCTACACCTCCATCCACGGCACAACTACTAGCTCGGTTGATGAACGCTGACCGGTCGGTCGCAAAGGTGATGCGCTTAACGTCGGCCGCCGATTCTGGCTCATGGGTCGGCTTGGCAAGGATCCGAGAGGTGATCGAGAGCGACTCGGGTGGCACGTCTGCGATCCAAAAGGCAGGTTGGGCATCCCGAGCCGAGCTTGAAAGGTTTAGGCATTCCGCGAACTCAGTGTCTGTCGCAGGCGACGCGGCCCGACATGGGCATGAGCGAACTTTTCCTCCCTGTAAGCCCATGTCTCTCTCTGAAGCGCGGGAGCATGTGGAGAGGCTTCGACGGGAATGGTTGAAGTCAAAGGGCGTGAGCACCTAGTGAGAAGCGCCCGCCACCATAGTTGATACGTAGACGGCAGCTTTCGGCCAGAAACGGCCGTATGGTTATCTATCTGTTAAAGGCCGGGATCCGATTTCTGGTCAACGCAATACGGCATCCTCATGGGTGAACCCTGCTGAACGAAGAGACGCTTCTGCGTCGCTACCAGGCCTGCGGTTTGACGTTTACGGCAACTGCTGTGGGAGTACAGAGCCGGCACCTCAAGCACGTTGCCGAAGAACTATCTCAGACATCTGCAAGACTGCCTCCATAAGATAGTAAGTAAGGTCCACCCCGTCGCCATCCTCATCAGTTAGATCGCTCATGCCATTTGGCTTCAGTTGAATTGATCCAATCAAGCGCTCCGGCGCTACCCCATTGGCGGATTTCTCATAGAAATGCAGCTTCCCGAAGGCTGCTCCCGCCTTGTCCATTTCTGGCAGGAAGCGGACGGTCAGCGCAACGCCTGCAAAAGTTACATCAAACCAGGTTACGTTCAGCGGACTCACCTCGACTCCGACGTGTTTGAAGTCCTTGTGGTCTGCCACCTCGCGGAGCTGCTGGTGCGCGCTTGCAAGCACCTGCCTCATGGTGCCAACGCGCTTGGAAAACGCATCCATTCTCTTCATGATGCTCTGGTCAAGTTTCATGGCGGTTCATCCATGGTGGACTGTGTGAATGCAATGACTTTGGACACATGAAATTGGTCACTGAAGCGATCGAATCAGCATCGACCAAAGATGCTCGGCTGCCGCTTCAGCGGATAGGCGAGCTTGATCCTGGCCGAACCCGAGCGTTCTGAAAAACAGCGCTTGGTCGTCAGCCTCCACACTCAGGTTCTCGTTGGCGCTGTTGCCACGTGTGTTGGCATCATAGGAGAACGATATGCCCTGCCCGAAAAGCCCACCAAGTCGAATTGAACACTCCGATTCATTTTTGCCGTCGCGATAGACGACGGCAGTGAAGGTGTCTGCGTCGATGCGCCGGAATGTAGTCTCTATCCCCTGGTGGCGCTGCTCCAGTTCGTTCAATGAGCCTTGGAAGAACTCCGCAATGAAATCAAAGCTCTTATGCAGGAACGCGTCTCGGTCTCGTTCAGTGAACTCTTTCTTCAGTCGAAGGTTGCTTGAGCGGACAGTAGTAGTCGGAGCGCTTGACGCAATCGGGCGCAGCGATGGATTCGCTGGCTTGGAACGGGCAGGCGACCCTCGCCTTGGACTTTGTAAATTCTCCACCAAGCGACGGATATGGGTCGCAATGTCCGCGAAAGCCTCATCATGATTAGGCCAGGACGTCACGGCCCTGCCGTCTTTCGGAGTGGCCAAGAGCTTGCCAAAGGGCGCGCCATGCCAGTCGCAGGCTTTCAGGATCACCGGCACAACCACAGCCGAGCCGGACTCATGCCGTTCCATGGCGCGATGCACCTCGCGTGAGTAACAATACTCGGACGCAATGAAGTCCGCACTGACAAGAAGCAAGATGACGTCAGCGGCCTCAATACTTGACGAAATTTCCTGGTCAATCTCCGAGCCAGCCAAGATGCGTCGGTCATGCCACGCCTCGACCAAGCCTTGACGTTTGAGCAAAGCCAGGTGTGTTTCGAGACGATTGCGTAATTCTTCGTCTTGATGCGAATAGGAAAAGAAGACATTGGCCATTCCTCAATTGTCGCGGAAAGTGTTGGCGGCCGGTCTCGAGGCGTCGATAGGTGCTTCCATATCTAGCCCGGTAGAGCCATCTTTGCAGCCTGACAAGTGCAAGCGAACAGCTTCACTGCCTGAAGAGGGCGCCACCGGCAGGTGCAAATCGCACTGCCTCCAGCGGGCAATGCGCGAGCGGCGTTGTCCGCTGTGGGTCGGAGCAGGCGTCCTCCCCTTAAATTCGTGGTCTTGATTCTCAACGCAAGCCTACTGATTGCGGCGCGCTGGATGGGTCTCAAGATATGCGCGGCGGTGCGACACATCATCTGAACCTGGTAGGCCGTAGTCGAGAACAAACACTCGGTCGCCGACACGGCCGAAGTTCTCTGTCTTACATTCTGCGTCAATGCCGGGCCAGTAATCAGTCAAATACGTCTCCAGTACTTCTGATTCTGTGACCGGCTGACGCGCGCGGGGCATGATCACCAACAGGCCTAGCGGATCGGCAAACAGAACGGGACAAAGGTTCGCCCACCCAAAGGCGGGACGCCAGATGCGCCACATTTCGCGCTCCCACCGGTTGCAACGTAGGCCCCTGCCGAAGTTGCCCAACCGCGGGACCTTCATAGCAAGATGGCCAATGAGGAAGACTCGGCGGAACGCACCAACTGGCATCGCATCGATCAGCGACGACTGTCGACAATCCTGAGAAGATGACTCGCGAGTAGCACCATCTCTTGCGCTTCCGTGAGATCACGAATTTCGACCGTGCGGTGTGAATGCAGATTCTTATAGGATCCGAGTGCACCTGCAAAGAGGTTTGCGAGAGCGTCTGTCTCTGCCGGCATCCGAGCCGCATCAGACAGTGGGCCGCCCTGGCCGAATGCTCGGCGCATCAGCGGGACACCAATATCTTCATCTCGGAAGCGGCCAACCTCGCGCACTGCAATTTCCACGGCCCTGAATGAGCGGAGCACGGCGATCGCGAGATCACCCCGTATTAGGTCAAGCCAAACTTCATCAGCGATCGCTGGATGCAAGAGGGTCTTGGGAAACGCTGCTGCGCGCGCGTACTCCGCAAATGCAGCGGGATCTCTCATGAGGCGTTGTCCCAGCCTGCTAATCCTCCGCCATCCCGCATTGCCATCCTCATGCACCAACATCCCTTGGACGGTGAGCCAGTGAAATGCCTCCAAAACTGCCAATTCAATCTCGCCGCGTCGATTCTCGGGATAGCCCTGCTGGGGCGATCCCGTTGGCGGCCTCGTCCAAGCTAGCGCTTCGGTCGGATGGAGTTGCGTGTGTCGACCGTTGTCTCTGGCCAGTTGCAGGAGCACATGTCCCAACTCCTGCGGCTGTAGGGCCGCCAGGACATTGACGTCAGGAATTGCATCCAAAAGGGTTGGCATACCCAGGTTCTAACAGCGCGCGCAGATTGGGGTCAAGTGCGCGGAGTGATCTTCCCGGTGGTGGGATCGATTGTCTCCCTAGCAAGCGATACGCCGAATTGGGCCCCTTGCGCCCTAACCAATGTCTGCGCAATCTCCACAAGCTCACGCACCCGGCCCGCGTTCAGATGTCCCACCGGATACGTTCTGTGCTCGATGGCATAGGCCATCAGAGCCGCGCCCCAGTCCTCTCCCTTGTCAACTTCTGTGAGGCCGGTAGCTTGATGGAGTTTTCGGAAGAACTCTTTGCCCGAGCGGGCTTCTCGGACGAAAGGAAGGACGTCAGCATAGGCGGGCGCTTTGTCGCTTGCCTTCCCTCGAATTTGGGCCGACATGTTCAGAGCCACTTCTAGCAATTCCGCAGTGGTGAAATTCGCGAGTTCCAGATCTGGGTCGAACAGTACAAACGCGCCATGAAAGACTTCGGCCGCGGCTGTAGTGCGCAGCATCCTGACGATATCCGGTTTGTCGGCATCGACGACGACGATGCTGAACATGTGATTCGCTTTATCCGATGCCAGAGAGTCAGCGAAGGCCAAGCCTTTTCCGTGCTTTTCGAGCACTTTCCCCTGAAGGTTGATGAATGCGCACAGGCCAGACGAGCCGACGGCATGGCGCAACGCCCCCAATTCTGTTTCGCCTTCGACGTAGCAGCGCACCTTGACCCCAACATCCAGACCAAGCGTTCCGAGGAAATCGCGAAGTTTGCCGGGCGGGGCGTCGTAAACGCGTTCCGTTCCGTAGATCGCCGCACGAGCCCCCTCCATCCACGTGCCAGGACCGAGCTCGTCCTCTTCCGGAAGCTGGCCGCCCAGAGTCCGCTCAGCCGCACGCCGGATTGACTCAGCCATATCGAGAAACTTCATCGCAGCGCCCAGTCGTCCTTCAATACGTTCGCGCTCGAATGGCTTCATCAAGCGAAGGAGCGTATGAATCCTGCGATTTCCGTCGCGCTCGTTTGCCGCAAACGCTAGGTCCCTTCTCAAGCCGTCGACTCCCGGCCCGAAGTCCTTGAGTACGCTACTCAACTCGGCCGCATAGTCTCGCAGCCATGCTTGCTCTTCGTCATCGTCGTCTTGGGCGCGGTCCGAGGCTGGTCGCATCCACCGCACGGGTTCACACACGATGGCCAACTCAGATACGCGGTTCCAATGGTCGAACCTCTCAATAAAGGCGTTCGACTCAGTCCACTGGTGCAGTTCGCGAAGCTGCCATTCAACAACGCTCAGAACGCCAGGCGTCCATCGCAAGAACTGCGTGCTGCTGGTACTGATACGCAGTGTGCGAGCGACGTGGTGCAATACGTAGAGCTTGTACGGATGGAAGTAAGGTGTATGTAGCTCGGCCCGCGCTCCCGCTTCTGGAACGACACTAGGTTGTCCTTTGTCGCGCCTCCTTGAAACCCGCGTGTCGATGAATGACCCATCTGTCGCATCAATCGCAAGCAAGCCATCGACTTCGCTTGACGCATTCCCCTGAACTAAGTCTGCGCGCAATATCCCGATGCGCCACAAAGCCAGGATGTCCTCGTCTTGAAAGTGGCCGTACCCGAGTTGCCAAGCGACCTTCCCGAACTTCGCTGCATCTACAGGCGTGGTTTCCCACGATGACCAAGCCGCCAAGCGCGCGCGGAGCTTTGCAAGGTCAATATCAGCGTATGGATTGAGTTCGGCGTCCACAGACCTCGGATGGTTGCTCGGCGGGTTATTGCCATTCTAGGGAGCCATGGATCATCGGAATAGGACGATTTGACGAAGTGGCATCTCGGGAATGGCGGAGTTCCGTCTCAAGTGAACTTCGTTACCCGGCGTTTATGTCCGCTTCCGGCCAAGCCCGGTCTGTCTCCGCCTACGTCGGCTAATGTCAGGTATCGGCAACCGCCGTCATTGGGCGGCCCCAATCTGACCGACCGCCCCCAGTCTGAAGCGGTCCTTCACCGACGTTGCGTCAGGAATGAAAGGACCTGCCGGCGCGGTATCAGCGTATTGGCTGCTTCCGACCCACAGGAGTCGTCAGGGCTTAATGAACCCGCAGAACCTCAAACTGCTGTCGGATTGGTGCGACCTGTATCGACACCTCATCACCCTCGCATTTGCCCAGCATGGCTCGGCCCAAAGGGGCTTCGCTGCTGATGACCTGAACGAGCTGAGTGCCGCTGACCAACTTCATGCTGCCCCCATCCGGGCCGAGAAAGAGGTGTTGCTGCTTGTCGTCGGAATCGGTCCCGGCCACCCGGCGCTTCGTGTCAGGCCAGCCCGCGCGCCGCCGCATCGATTCGCCGGCAGGCCTCCGTGAGCTTGTCCAGCGACGTGGCGAACGACACCCGGAAGTAAGGCGACAGGCCGTACCCCGCGCCCTCGGGCACGGCGACGCCCGATTCGAGCAGGTAGGCGCCGACATCCGCGTCGGTCAGCAACGCCTGCCCAACGGGCGTGCGCCGCCCGATCCAGCCGGCGCAGGAAATGTAGAAATAGAACGCGCCGTCCGGCCGCGTGCACACCAGGCCGGGCACCTGCTCCAGCAAAGGCAACACCTGGTCGCGCCGCGCCTGGAACTGCGCGCAGCGCTGCGCGACGATGTCCTGCGGGCCGTTCAGCGCGGCCACCGCGGCGGCCTGGCTGATCGACGACGGGTTCAGCGAGCACTGGGCCTGCATGCGCGCCATCGCGCGGATCAAGGTTGCGGGACCGGCGCCGTAGCCCAGCCGCCATCCCGTCATCGCATAGGTCTTGGACGCGCCGTTCACCACCAACGTCCGGTCCGACAACTGCGGCGCCGCCTCCGCGAAGGAGACGAAGCGGCGGCCGTCGAACACGATGTGCTCGTACATGTCGTCGGCCAGGATCCACACCTGCGGATGGCGCTCGAGCACGGCGGCAAGCTCGCGCCATTCCCCGGCGGAATACACCGCGCCGGTGGGGTTGGAGGGCGAGTTGAGCATCAGCCACTTGGTGCGCGGCGTGATCGCGGCATCGAGCTGGGCGGGCGTGATCTTGAAGCCGTTGCCGGGCCCGGTGGGCACCCAGACCGGCACGCCCTCGGCGAACTCCGTCATGATGGCGTAGGCCACCCAGGAGGGGGCGGGGATGATGACTTCGTCGCCCGGATCGATTGTCGCCATCAGGGCGTTGTTGAGAACCTGCTTGCCGCCGGCGCCGGCGGAAATGTTCTCCGGCTTGAAGGACAGGCGGTTCTCGCGCTGGAACTTGGCGACGATCGCCGCCTTCAATTCCGGCGTGCCGTCCACCGGCGTGTAGCGGGTCTGGCCATCGCGCATCGCGCGGTGGGCCGCCTCGATCACGTGGTCGGGCGTGGCGAAATCGGGTTCGCCCTGCGACAGGCCGATGATGTCGACGCCGGCGGCGCGCAGTTCGCGCGTGCGCTGGGCCGACGCCGCGGAGGCCGAGATGCGGGCGCGGTCGACGCGGGCGGACAGGAACATCAATTCACCACGATCGCGGCGTCGCGGACCACCTTCGACCACTTCAGGCGCTCGCGGCCGATATGCTCCCCGAACGCTTCGGGCGTGCCGCCCACCGCCTCGGCACCCTGCTCCGCGAGCTTGGCCCGCATGTCCGGATTGGCGAGGATGGCGTTGATCTCCCGGTTCAGCCGGGCGACCACTTCGGGCGGCGTCGCGGCCGGGGCGGCGATGCCGCTCCAGGACAGCGATTCGTAGCCGGGCACGCCGGATTCGGCGACCGTCTTCACGTCCGGCAGGGCCGGCGTGCGCTGCGAGCCCGTCACCGCGAGCACCTTCAGCTTGCCGCCCTTGATGTGGCCCACGGCGCCCGGCATGTTCTCGAACATCATCGAGACGCGGCCGGAAATCACGTCCGGCATCGCCTGCCCGCTGCCCTTGTAGGGGATGTGGAGCAGCTCGGTGCCCGTCATCAGCCGGAACAGCTCGGCCGACATGTGCGTCGACGAGCCCGAGCCGGACGACGCGAACGACAGCTTGCCGGGCGCGGCCTTGGCCGCCGCGATCACGTCGCCTGCGCTCTTGAAGGGCGAGTCGGCCGGCACGACCAGCACGTTGGTGATGGACGCGATGTAGATGACCGGCTTCAAGTCCTTCTCCGCGTCGTAGGCCAGGCTCTTGTACATCGCGTTGTTGATCGCCATGACGCCGGTCGTGGCCATCAGCAGCGTATAGCCGTCAGCAGGCGATTTGGCGACGGCGTCGGCGCCGATGTTGCCGCCGGCGCCCGGGCGGTTGTCGATGACGACCGATTGGCCCAGCGCTGTGGCGAGGCGGTCGCCGACCAGGCGCGCGAAGATGTCGGTGGAGCCGCCCGGGGCGAACGGCACCACGATCCGCAGGGGCCGCGACGGCCAGGATTGCGCCTGCGCGCTGGAGCTGGCTGCAGAAAAAAGCGCGATGCCTGTGAGCGCGGCGGCGAAAAATCTTGCACGCATGCTGGGGGAGTTCCTGTGGCGATTGCCTGGACCGGGGATCGGCCCAGGGCTGGCCAGTATCGAGGCGATCAGGGCGCGCCAGGGAGCGGGGTTGTCCTAATGGGCGTCGCCTCAGTCCGCGTACCCCGGCATCTCCCGATCCAACACTCGCATCATGGCGGCGAAATAGAGCGCTTCGCGCTCAGACTGCGAGTGACTGTTGCGAGGGTTGGGCGTCTCCACCCTCTTGACCATCGCCTCGTCCAGCACCGCGAGCGGCCGGCCAGTGGACATGGCCAGCACCTGCGCGCGGCACACGCGCTCCAGTTTGTAAAGGCGCCGGTACGCCTGCGCAACGGTGTCGCCCACCGCGACGACTCCATGGTTCTTCATGAACATGATCTGCTTGTCGCCCAGGACGGACGCCAGCCGCGCCCCTTCGCTCAGCGAATCGGCCAGCCCGGTGTAACCGTCGTCGTAGGCGATGTTCGCGGTGAGGAAGGCGGCCGTCTGGCTACCGGGCAGAAGCCGGTTGTCCTCCAGCATGTTCAACGCCAGCGCCCAGGTCTGGTGGGTGTGCAGGATGACGTTCGCGCCGGAGATCCGGTGCAGCGGCGCGTGGATGCTCAGCGCGCTCAGCTCCAGGCTGCCGCTGCCTTCCAGCACCTCGCCCGCCTCGTTGAACACGATCAGGTCGCTCGCCCTCGCCTCGGACCAGTGCCGGCCGAACGGCAGGACCAGGTAGCGGTCCTCGTGCCCGGGCACGCGCGTCGTGAAGTGGTTGTCGATGCCTTCTTCGAGATCGTCGTAGACCGCGAGGCGGTTCGCCGCGGCGAGATGGACGCGCGCGCGCCAGGTTTCTTCGTTGGTGTGGGTCATCGCTGGTGCTCCTTCGGTCCGACCGCGATCCTATCCCGGCTGCCGCCGCCCCGCACTCAACGCTTCACCAGTGCGCAGGTCGACTTGGACAAGGGCTGGAAGGCTTCGTTGCCCGGAATCGTCGCCACCACCTTGTAGTAGTCCCACGGGTAGGCCGACTCGCCCGGGGCCTTCACCTTGACCAGGTACATGTCGTGCACCATGCGGCCGTCCTCGCGGATGCTGCCGTTGCGGGCGAAGAAGTCGTTGATCTTCGTGCTCTTCATCTTCGCCATCACCGCCGGCGTGGCGTCGGTGCCGGCCGCCTGCACCGACTTCAGGTAGTGCAGCGTCGACGAATAGTTGGCGGCCTGGATGGCGGTGGGCATCTTCTTCATGCGCTCGAAGTAGCGGCGCGACCAGCGGCGGGTGTCCTCGTTGGCGTCCCAGTAGAAGGCCTCGGTCAGCATCAGGCCTTGCGCCGCCTTCAGGCCGACGCCGTGGATGTCGGTGATGAACACGGCCAGCCCGGCCAGGTTCTGCTTCTTGGGGTCGAGGCCGAATTCCTGCGCCGCCTTGATCGCGTTGATGGTGTCGGCGCCGCCGTTGGCCAGGCCGATGATCTTGGCGCCCGAATTCTTGGCGCTGACGATGAACGACGAGAAGTCGGCCGCGCCCAGGGGATGGCGGGCCGAGCCCACCACCTTGCCGCCGCTGGCGTTGACCACTTCGGTCACGTCCTTCTCGCTCTGGTGGCCGAAGGCGTAGTCGGCGGTCAGGAAGTACCAGGAGTCGCCGCCGCTCTTGATGATGGCCTTGGCCGTGCCGTGGGCCATGGCGTAGGTGTCCCAGGCGTAGTGCACGCTGTTGGCGTTGCAGGCGTCGTTGGTGATGCGGGTGGCGCCGGCGCCGTTGACGATGGCGATGCGGTTCTTCTCCTTGGCCACGCCCATCGCCGCCAGCGCCACGGCGGAGTTGGTCAGGTCGGTGATCATGTCGACCTTCTGCTGGTCGAACCACTCGCGCACCTTGCTCGACGCGATGTCGGGCTTGTTCTGGTGGTCCACTTCCAGCACCTCGATCGGCTGGCCCAGCACCTTGCCGCCGAAGTCCTCCACCGCCATGCGGACCGCGGTGACCGAGCCGCGACCCGACAGGTCGGACAGCGCGCCGGTCATGTCGGTGACCACGCCGATGCGCACGACGCCGTCGGACACGGGTTGGGCCTGGGCGGCGCTGCCCAGGCAAGCCGCCAGCGCGGTGGCCAGCAAGGTGGTGCGGAAGGTCTTCATCGTCTTGTCTCCTGTCTGGTTTTCAGATCACGTTGCGGGTCAGTCCACCGTCGACGCAGATGTTCTGCCCGGTGATGTAGGCGGCCCGGCCGGAAGCGAGGAAGGCGCACAGCCCGCCGAAATCGTCGGCCGTGCCGAGCCGGCCCAGCGGGATGCTCTCGGCCATCTGCTGGCGCACCTGGTCTTCGCCGATGCGGCCACGCGCGGCGCGGTCGCGGATCACCCGCTGCAGCGCGCCGGTGTCCATCAGCCCCGGCAGCAGGCCGTTGATGGTGATGCCGCTGCCGGCCACCTCGCGCGCCAGCGAGCCCATGGCGCCGGTCAGGCCCACCCGCAAGCTGTTGGACAGCGCCATGTTGGGATACAGCTCCTTGGCCACGAAGCTGGTGATGTTGAGGATGCGGCCGAAGCGCTGCGCCCGCATGTGGGGCAGCCAGTGCCGCACCAGTTCCAGCGGGCCCAGCATGTTCGTCTCGTAGCTGCGCCGCCACTGGTCGACGCTGGTCTCCTCGAACGGCGCGGCGGGCGGCCCGCCGGCGTTGGTGACGATGATGTCGGGCGCGCCGATGGCGTTCACGGCGGCAGCCAGCGCCTGGCGCTGCGCCTCGTCGCCGATGTCGCCGGCGACGAAGGCGCCATCGGGCAATTGCGCGGCCATGGCCGCACCGTGGGCGGCGTCGCGGCCATTGACGATGACGCGGGCGCCGGCTTCGGCCAGCGCCTGCGCGCAGCCCCAGCCGAGGCCGCGCGTGCCACCCAGCACCAGGGCCGTCCGGCCCGCGAGGTCGATGCGCATGGCGGGGCCCTAGAACGGGCAGCCCGGTTCGAAGCTGGGCGGGCGCCGGCCCCGCAACGAGGCGATGCCTTCCTGGACGTCGGGTCCGGAGAAGCCGATGAACTCCAGCGCCAGCGAGCTGTCGAAGGTGGGCCCGGCCAGCCGCAGCCAGTTGTTCAGTGCGTACTTGGTCCAGCGGATCGCGGTCTGCGAGCCCCTGGCCAGCTTCTCGGCGACTTCGAAGGCCTTGGGGATCAGGTCGGCGTCGTCGACGGCCAGTGACACCAGGCCGATGCGCTCGGCCTCCTCGCCCGACACCGCCTCGCACAGCAGCAGGTAGTACTTGGCCTTGGCCATGCCGCACAGCAGCGGCCAGATGATGGCCGCGTGGTCGCCGGCCGCCACGCCCAGGCGGGTGTGGCCGTCGATGATGCGCGCGGATTTGGTCGCGATCGAGATGTCGGCCAGCAGGCCCGCCACCAGTCCGGCGCCGACGGCCGGCCCGTGCATGGCGGAGACCACCGGCTTGGAGCAGTTGATGACGCCGTAGACCAGGTCGCGCGCCTCGCGCCAGACGCGCGCCCGCACGTGGAAGTCGTTGGCCATCTCCTCGACCAGCCCCAGGTCGCCGCCGGCCGAGAAGCCCTTGCCCTCGCCCCGGATGATGACCACGCGCGTGTCGGGATCCTTGTCGATGTCGCCCCAGAGGGTCGACAGCTCGCGGTGCATGCGGTGGTCGGCCGTCGACAGCTTCTGGTTGGCGCTCTTGTCGGCGCCCATCACCACCTCGAGGATGCCGTGGTCGTGGCGTTTCAGCGCCAGGGCTTCGTATTGCGCGTAGCGCTCTTCGTTGTTCATGGTCTCGTCTCCGGTTGATTGTTGTCATCCCGGCCTCGGGCCGGGATCCATGGATTGCGGCTCGAGGCCGCAATGACATCCTGGTCAGATCTTCTTGCGGCCGGCCCAGTACGGCTCCTTGAGCACGTTCTTCTGGATCTTGCCGATCGGGGTCTTGGGGAAGCTGTCGACAAACCTGACCAGCCGCGGCCGCTTCAGGCGCGCCAGCTTGGCCTCGCACTGGGCCACCACGTCGGCCTCGGCCAGGGTGGTGCCGGGCTTGAGCAGCAGGTAGGCGGCCGGCACCTCGCCCCACTTGTCGTCGGGGATGCCGAACACGGCGCACTCGGCCACCTGCGGCAGCTGGTACAGCACGTTCTCGATCTCCTTGGGGTAGACGTTCTCGCCGCCGGAGATCAGCATGTCCTTGGCGCGGTCGATCAGCGTGATGAAGCCATCCGCGTCCACCGTGCCGACGTCGCCCGACAGGCCCCAGCCGTTGCCCAGCTTGAAGAAGTCGGCGGTCTGCTGCGGCTCGTCGAAATAGCACAGCATGAGGTTGTCGCCGCGCGATGCGACCTCGCCCATCTCGCCGGGTGCGGTGGGCGTGCCGTCGGGGCGCAGCACCGCCACGTCGACGTTGTACGGCTGGCGCCCGACCGTCCCCAGCTTCTGCGGCAGCCAGGCTGGCGGCAGGGCGGCGATGACGCCCATCTCCGACTGGCCGTAGATTTGCGTCAGCCGCAGGTGGGGCAGGCGCGCCATCAGCTCCTGCTGCACCCAGTCCGGCATCGGCGCCCCGGCAAACGACAGCTTGGTCCAGCTGGAGAGCTCGCGCTGGTCCAGCCCCGGGTGGTTGACCAGCGCGTTGGCCTGCGTCGGCACCATGAAGGCGGCGCTGATCTGCTCCTGTTCGACGGCGTCCAGCCAGGCGTCGGCCGACCACGGGGTGACGAACACCGAGGTGGCGCCGACCAGCACGGCTGGCTGGAACATGATGTTCAGGGCCGCGACGTGGAACAGGGGCGTGACGATGCCGACCACGTCGGCGTCGGTCAGCCGCTCTTCCACCACCACCGTGTGGGCGGTGATCGCGCGGGCGCGGTGGTTCATCAGCACGCCCTTGGGCCGGCCGGTGGTGCCGCCGGTGTAGGTCATGCAGAACGGGTCGCGCTCGTCCAGCGTCACGGCGGGCGGCGTGGCGGGGGCGCCGTCCAGGAACCGGCGCAGCGGCGTGGCTTGCGGCAGGGCGCTGTCGCCGATGGTGATGACCGTGCGGATGCCCGGGCAATCCTTGCGGACCGCGGCGACCTTCTCGGCGAAGGCGACGTCGACGATCAGCACCTCGGTCTTCGACTTGTTCAGCACCCAGGTCAGTTCCTCGGGGGCGTACAGGACCGAGATGTTGTTCAGCAGCAGGCCCGAGCGCGCCACGCCGAAGAACACCGTGCCGTACTCCGGCAGGTTGCGCGACAGCATTGCCACCGTGGCGCCCTGCTTCAGGCCCAGCGCGATCAGGGCGTTGGCCAGGCGGTCCGCGTCCTGGTCCAGCGCGCGGTAGCCGACGCGCCGCACGCCGTCCGGGCCGCGGTAGACGATGGCCGTCTTGTCGGGAAAGCGCCGCGCCGAGCGCCGCAGCATGTCGCCTGTGAGCATTGTTTTCGATTAGCGGAAATGTGTTCCGCATATCATAAAGATGCGCTTTTCCGCTTGTCAATGCCGGAAACGCGCGGTGCCGGTGCCGTACAGTCGGTCTCCAGCATGAAGAGTCCTACCAAAGTGATCAGGCGCGAGCAGGCCGGCGTGCAGTCGCTGGAGAGCGGCCTGCAACTGATGCTGGTGCTCGCCCACCAGCGGCGGCCCATGAAGCTGACGGCGGTGGCGGAACAGGCCGGCGTGTCGCCCGGCAAGGCCCATCGCTACCTGGTGAGCTTCATCCGCGCGGGCTTCGTCACCCAGGACCCCGACACCGGCCTGTACGGGATGGGGCCGGTGGCGCTCGAATTCAGCCTGTCCTGCCTGGCCACCATCGAGCCGGTCTCGCTGGCCACGCGCGAGGCCGAGCGCCTGTGCGCGGAAACCGGCCACACGGTGGCGGTGTCGGTCTGGGGCAGCTTCGGGCCGACGGTGGTGCGTTGGGAGCAGCCCCCGCAGCCGGTGATGGTGAACGTGGGGCTGGGCTCCGTGTTTCCGCTGTACCGCTCGGCCACCGGCCGCATCTTTGCTGCCTTCCTGCCGCGCGAGGTGATCAAGTCCTATGTGGAACGGGCGGGCCATGCGCAGTCGGACGCGGGTGTGACCGAAACGCTCGACCAGGTGCGCCAGCGCGGCATCGCGCGGGCGGAAGGGGATTTCATGCAGGGCATGAGCGCCTTCGCGGCGCCCGTGCTCGATGACCGCGGGCGGCTCGTGCTGAGTCTCACCGTGCTTGGCTACAAGGCGGGCTTCGACCATCGCTGGAGCAGCCCCGTCGCCGCGGCGCTGCGCGAGGCGGCGGGCCGGCTCTCGCGCACGCTCGGGTACGAGCAGGAGCAGCTGCGCAGCGACAGGAAAAGCTCGCCCTGAGGCACGCGCGTGGCCGACAACTGCCTTTGTGCAGGCCGAACGGCATCACCTGCCCCACGATAGCTCGATTACATTCGGCCGGAGGAGAGATCCCCGCGATGAAACCCGACTTCGTCCCCACGCGCCCCCTGGCGGAACACCAGGAGCGGCTCGAAAAGCAGGCCTGGTGGCGCAGGCAGCGCCGGCACGAACCGAATCATGTCGGCATCCTTGAACGAGTGTTCTACGGGATGGTGTCGCTCACCTGGATGGCCTGGGCGGTCATCGGCGTGCTCTCCGGGCACATGTTCTTTCTGGTGTCGCGCGGCGGACCGCTCCATTTTTTCGGGCTGCCGGCACTGTTCTTCTCCCTTTGCGTGCTGGCCGGCGCTGCGGCGTGCGCAAGCGTCGTCGTCGATCACTACGATCGCCGCGACAACGAGGATGCCTACCGGCGCGTCAGACTCGCCTTGTGGTGGACCGCGGCCGGCTTCCTGGGCTGCGCGATGCTGGTGGGCCTCGGAGAAAAGCTCTCGCTCCTGCCCTCGACGGACGGTGGCGTCGGCCTGCTGTCGGCCAGGCAGTTGCGGCAGTTGCTTCACGTGGAGTGGCTCGCGCGCGTCGTGCAGCCGCACATCGAAAGCGTGCGGGCCTCGTTCGTGTACACCACCGGGTGGTCCTTCCTGGCCGGCGCAGTGGCGCAGCAACTTGGCTGGCTTGGGCCCGACCGCAAGGAGCCGGTTCGCACGGCGCTCGTCGGCGGGGCCGTTCTGCTGCCGGTATTGTCTGCATTCACTCTCAACCTGCTGACCGACGCCGTCCTCGGACGGGTTGCCCAGGATGCGAAGTTGATGGAGGACGAGATCAAGGCCACTGTCGCCTGGACGCATTCCCTGCTGGTCGGCGCGCTGGCAGTCTGGGCGTTCGTGGCCCTCGGGACTGTTGTCGCGTTGTTGCGGTGGCTGAAGATCGTTCCGCCCCCGCGCTGACGCGCCTCGCGCGGGTGGCCGCGCAGGCGGTGCTCCCAGAGATAGATCCCCTGCCAGGTCCCCAGCGCCAGCCGCCCGTCGAGGATCGGGATGGCGAGCTGGGTCGCGGTGAGCGCGGCGCGCACGTGCGCGGGCATGTCGTCCGGGCCCTCGGCCGTGTGCCGGAACAGCGGGTCGCCGTCGCGCACCAACCGGGCGAAGAAACGCTCCAGGTCGGCCCGCACCTCAGGGTCGGCGTTCTCCTGGACCAACAGGCTGGCGGAGGTGTGGCGCACGAACAAGGTCAGCAGGCCGGCGCGGATGCCGCTGGCGGCCACCCGCGCGCGCACTTCCTCCGTGATCTCGACCAGCCCGCGCCCGGGCGTGCGGCGCGTCAGCTGCGACAGGTGCTGCTCCAGCATGCCGACGCTCAGGCGCCCGCGCTGTCGGCGAGCCCGCGCAGCAGCGCCGCGTCGAAGGCCGCCGGCCGCTCGTACTGCACCCAGTGGCCGGCGTCGTCGATCAGCGTCAGCGCGCGCAGGTCGCAGCCGGAAAACGATTCGCGCAAGCGGCCCGCGTCGTGGCGGATCAGGACGTCGCCGCGGCCCCAGATCGCATGCACCGGGCACAGCCAGCTCTGTTGCAGCTCGGTCATCACCGGCGTGCGCGAGATCCGGCGCCGCCGCAAGCGGTCGCGCAGCAGGTTGGCGTGGTGCAGCGACAGCGCCGTGTCGTCCAGCGTCTCGGGATGCAGCACCATCAGCGACTCCATGTTCCAGCGGACGATCGCTTCCTCGTCCTCCACGCCGGTCGCGCTGGCCAGCGAACGCAGGTTCAACACCGGCCGGGTCAGGCCCAGGCCGGCGCAGCCGACCAGGTGCAGGTGCTGCACCAGCTCGGGCCGGGTGGCGGCGACGTAGCCGGCCACCAGGGTGCCGAACGAGAACGCCACCAGCTGCACCGGCGCGCCGCCCGCCAGCAGCGCGATGCCCTCGGCGACATGCTCGTGGATGGTGTCGGCGTCGCGCGCGCCCGGCGGCAGCGCCGAATCGCCGCAGCCCGGGAGATCGGCCGCGAACACCGTGTACTGCTGCGCCAGCGTCTCGATGTTGCGCAGCCAGTGGTTCCAGCTGCCGCTGCCGCCGTGCAGCAGCACCAGCGGCGGGCCCGCCTTGGCGTGCCCCCAGCGGTGCCACACCATCGTGCCGTGCGGGCCGCAAGGCGTCTCGATGCGCGCGGCGGTGTCTTCCAGCCACCGCACCTCGGGCACCTGCTCCAGGTCCATCAGCATCGCAGTGCCCGCATGAAGTGACAAGCGGGAGGCATGTTAAGGCGCCTCCATCCCGTGCGCCGCCAGCTGCGCGCGCAGCTGCGGGCCGGCCAGCGTCGCCAGCAGCTGCCGCGCCGCCTCACCCGCGCCGGCGTCGGCCGCCACGCCACCGGCATAGACGGTGTAGTTCTGGATGTCGGGCGGCAGCGGGCCGACCAGCGTCGCACCGGGAACGGCCAGGATCTCGCTGATCTGGTGCACCGCCAGGTCGGCCTCGCCAGTGACGAGGCGCTGGGCCACCAGCCCGCCCGGCACCAGCACCGCCTTCGGCCGGATCTGCGGCGCGATGCCCATGCGCTCGAACAGCTGCGCCAGGTAGATGCCGCTGGACCCACCGGCGGCCGGATCGATATAGGCCACGTTGCGCGCCGCCAGCAAGGCCGAGCGGAAGGCCGCGGTGCTGCCGATGTCGGGCAGCGGCGCGCCCTGCTTCACGGCGACGCCGATGCCGACTTTGGCCAGCGGCAGCAGGCTGGTGCCGACCACGACGCCCTGCTGCGACAGCTGGATCAGGCCGGGACGCGGCATCACCAGCAGGTCGAACTTCTCGCCGGCCCGCACCCGCCGCAGCAGGCCGCCGGCGGTGTCGTTCTCGATGGTCACCTTGTGGCCGGTGCGCTGCTCGAACTCCGGCAGCGCGGCGACGATCACCGGCTTGATGGCGCCGGCACTCAGCACCTTGATGTCGGCGGCGAGCGCGCTGCCGGCCAGGGCCAGGGCGGCCAGCGCCAGTGCGATGCCTTTGTGGATTTTTCCCATGTTCACCCCACCAGCGCAGCGAAGCGCTTCAGGTCGACGTTGCCGCCGCTCACGATCACGCCGACCTTCTTGCGTTTCAGATCCACGCCGGCATGGCAGGCCGCCGCGAACGACAGGCAGCCGGTCGGCTCGACGACCATCTTCATCCGCTCGGCGAAGAAGCGCATCGCCGCCACCAGCTGGTCGTCGCTCACCGTGAAGATGTCGTCGACGTCGCGCCGGATGATCTCGAAGGTGTACTGGCCCAGGTGCTGGGTCTGCGCGCCGTCGGCGATGGTCACGGGCGTCGGGATGTCGACGATGCGCCCGAGCCGGAACGATTGCTGGCCGTCGTTGCCCGCTTCCGGCTCCACGCCGTAGACCTTGCAGCGAGGCGACAGCGCCCGCGCCGCCAGCGCGCTGCCGCTCAGCAGCCCGCCGCCGCCGAGGCAGACGAACAGCGCGTCGAGCTCGCCCACATCCTCGAACAGTTCCCTGGCCGCCGTGCCCTGGCCGGCGATCACGTCGGGATGGTCGTAGGGCGGGATCAGCGTCATGCCGCGCTCCTGCGCCAGCGCGGTGGCCAGCGCTTCGCGGTCCTGGGTGTAGCGGTCGTACTGGATCACCTCGGCGCCATAGCCCCGGGTCGCTTCGACCTTGGAGGCCGGCGCGTCCAGCGGCATCAGGATGGCGGCCGGCAGCTGCAGCAGCCGCGCCGACAGCGCGATCGCCTGCGCGTGGTTGCCCGACGAAAACGCCAGCACGCCGGCGCGGCGTTGGCCGTCGTCGAAGCGCGACAGCGCGTTGTAGGCGCCGCGGAACTTGAACGCGCCCATGCGCTGGAAGTTCTCGCACTTGAAGTGCAGCTGGCCGCCGAGGCGGCTGTCGGCGGTGGACGAACGCAGCACCGGCGTGCGATGCGCATGGCCAAGGAGCCGGGCCGAGGCGGCCACGACGTCCTGGTAGGTGGGAGTTGGAGCAGGCATGCGGGCGAGCTTAGCGCACTGCCCATCAGTCGCGGCGGTACCGGACAGCCGAATTTCTCCTACATGGCACAGCCGCGGCCCGCCCGATCATCGGTGTCCCAACAACCGGAGAAACCCCAATGGCAACCCGTTCCGCCAAAGACGCCTGCGACCTGCTGGACGCCGACCACAAGGCCGTCAAGAAGATGTTCAAGGACTACGACGCACTGATGGAGTCGCGTGGCCGCACCGTCGCGCAAAAGAAGATGGACCTGGCCCACCAGATCTGCAACGAGCTGAGCGTGCATGCCCAGGTCGAGGAAGAGATCTTCTACCCCGCCCTGCGCGCCGTGCTGAAGGACAAGGACCTGCTGGCCGAAGCGGAAGTCGAGCACTCGACCGCCAAGGACCTGATCGCGCAGATCGAGGCCGCCACCGAGGCCGACGAGAAGTTCGACGCCAAGGTCACCGTGCTGGGCGAGTACATCGACCACCACGTGAAGGAAGAGCGCAACGAGATCTTCCCCAAGGCCCGGGCGGCCCGCAAGCTGGACCTGGTGTCCATGCGCGACCAGCTGCAGGCCCGCAAGGACGAACTGATGGGGGCAATGGCCTGATTCAGGCCGCGGCCGCCGCTCCCGGCGCGGCGCGCCGCAGCAGCGGCTCCAGCGCCTGCAGGTCGACCGGCTTGGTCAGGTGGTGGTCGAACCCCGCCTGCATCGCCTGGGTCCGGTCGCCCTCGCTGCCCCAGCCGGTCAGGGCCACCAGCACCGTGGCGTCGTAGCGGGCATCGGCACGCAGCTGCTGCGCCACCTCGTAGCCGCTCATGCCCGGCATGCCGATGTCCAGCAACATCACGTCGGGCGCGAAGTCGGGCGCGGCCTGCAGCGCCGCCTGCCCCGAATAGACCGTCCGCACCTCGTGGCCCGACATCTCCAGCACCGCGCTCATGGTGTCGGCGGCGTCGACGTTGTCGTCGGCCAGCAGCACCCGCAAGCCCTCGCGCGGGGCGGCCGGCGCCGGCGCCGCCGGGGCCGCGCCGTCCACGCCGGCAGCGGCCGGGATGCAGGGCACGCGGATGGTGAAGGTGCTGCCCTGGTTGGCGCCGCCGCTGCGCGCCGTCACCGTGCCGCCGTGCAGCTCCACCAGGCTGCGCACCAGCGACAGCCCGATGCCCAGCCCGCCCTGCGAGCGGTCGATGGTGCGGCCGACCTGCGCGAACAGCTGGAACACCCGCTCCAGCATCTCGGGCGGAATACCCACCCCGTTGTCCTCGACCCGGATCACCGCCTCGTCGCCCTCGCGCCGCACCTGCAGCAGGATGCGGCCGCCGGCCGGCGTGTACTTGGCCGCGTTGTTCAACAGGTTGGCCACCGACTGCGCCAGCCGGGTGAAGTCGGCGTCGAGCCGGATCGGTTCGTCCGGCAGGTCCACCACCAGCTCGTGGCGCCCCGTCTCCACGCCCGGCCGGCTGGTCTCGACGGCGCTCTCGATCACGGTGCGCAGCTCCATCCGCGTCTTCTCGAGGTGGATCTTGCCGCTGGTGATGCGCGAGATGTCCAGCAGGTCGTCGATCAGGCGGATCATGTGCACCAGCTGGCGCTCGATGATGGCGCGCGCCCGCTGCGACGGCGGCCCGTTGCCGGCGTCCTTCTTCAGGATCTCCAGGCCGGTGCGGATCGGCGCCAGCGGGTTGCGCAGTTCGTGCGCCAGCGTCGCCAGGAATTCGTCCTTGGCCCGGCTGGCCTCGTGCAGCGTCTGCTCCGCGGCCTTGCGCTCGGTGATGTCGACCATCGAGCCGGCCATGCGGTAGGGCTGGCCGCGGGCGTCCTTCAGGGCCATCCCCGCCACCATGAACCAGCGCCATTCGCCCGCCTTGGTGCGCAGCCGGCACTCCAGCTGGTACGGCAGGTCCTGCTCCAGGTGGGCCGTGAGCGCTTCGCGCACCCACGAGCGGTCTTCCGGGTGCAGCACCGCCAGCATCGACTCGCTCTGGTTGGGGAATTCCTCCAGGCTGTAGCCCAGCATCTCGCGCACCCGCGGCGAGAAGAAGTTGGTGCCGGCCGCCATGTCCCAGTCCCACAGGCCGGCGCTGGAGCCGCTCACCGCCAGCTGGTAGCGCTCCTCGCTCTGGCGCAGCGCCCGGTTGGCCTGCTCCAGCGTTTCGGCCCGCTTGCCCAGCTCCTGCAGCATCGCGTTGAAGGCGTCGGCCAGCGAGCCGACCTCGTCGTCGCTCAGGCGCGGCGCCCGCAGCCCGAAGTCGCGGCTGTGCATCACCTGGCCGGCGACGTCGCTGATCGCCAGGATCGGTGCCGTCAGCCGCTCCTGCAGCCGGTTCGACAGCAGCAGCGCCGCGCCCAGGCTGGCCAGGAAGATCACCGTCAGCGCGCCGAGGTATTCCAGCACGCGCGGCAGCAGGTCGTGCTGGGCCTGCAGGTAGACGGTGCCGATGGTGTCGCGGTTGGAGACCACCGGCCGCGCCACCGTCACCCAGTCGCGGTCGATCTCGACGCCGAGCGCCGGCGCGCGCCCGGGCAACGGGGCGCTGTCCACATCGCCGGCCTGGTAGGTGGCGAACAGCGCGCCGCTCGCGTCGTAGATGGCGGCCCGGGCCACGCTGGAGCGGGCACGCAGGATGCTGAGGTTCTCGCGCGCCACCTTGGCGTCGTCGAACACCAGCGCCGAGGTGCTGGCCAGGGCCACGATGTCGGCCTGCGCCTGCAGGTCGTTGCGCAGGGTGTTGACCTGGTTGCGCACGTCGAACGCCACCACCGCCAGCCCCGCCACCAGCAGCGCGAAGAACGTGGTCAGCATCACGATCACGTTCAGCTTGCGCCGGATCGAGCCGGCCCGGGTCAGCGCCTTCACTTGCGCCCTTCCACCGACTGCGCCACCGCCAGCAGCCGCGCGCTCAGCTTCAGCCCGCGCGCCTCCGCCGACGCCAGCGACGCGGTGAAGCGCACCCGCGCGCCGTCGGCGACGAAGTTGATGACGCTGCCGGCCTGCAGCGCCCCGTCCTGCTGCGTCACGACCAGCACCGGTCCGGGCACGGCAGCGATCAGCTCGCGCAGCCGCCCCGGCCGCAGGGTGCCCACGAACAGCACGTGGACCGCTCCCACCGGCTCCCCGTCCTTCAGGATCCGCAGCCGCAGCGGCCGGCCATCGACGCTGCGGCCCGCGGCCAGCTGCGCCAGGTCCTCGGCCACGGCCTCGTCGTCCAGCACGCCGAGCACCAGCGGGTCTTGAGGTCCCTTGAAGCTGCCGGCGGGCCAGTCGACGAAGGAGCCGAACTTGTAGAGGAACGCCGCCTTCACGGCGCTGTCGCGCGGCGTGGCGCCGGCCGCCTGGGCCCAGGCGGCCGCCGGCAGGCCGGCCAGCAGCGACAGCAGGACGGCCGCCAGCCAGCGGCACGGAAAGACGGCGGACAAGGGCATCGTGGGACGCGCGGTTCCTACAGTTGCCAGGCCAGCCGCAGGAAGGCGCGGCGCTCGATCTGGCTCGCGACCCCGACGGCGTTGAATTCGACATGGCGGCGGTCGAACAGGTTCTGCGCCAGCAGGGCCACGGTGAAGGCCGGCGTCACCTTCCAGCTCCAGTTGGCGTCGACGGCGGTGTAGCCGGACACCAGCGGCGCCGGCAGGCCGGCGACGCTGCGCACGATCAGGTCGACCTGGTGGCGCGGGCCGAGGTCCCAGCTCGATCGGATGTTCCACTGGTGCCGCGGGTCGTTGCCCAGGTTGGACAAGCCGGCCACGTCGGTACTGGGCGGCTTGAGGTGCAGGCTCTTGCGCAGCTCCAGCAAGCCGGCCGACAGCCGCCAGTCGCGCCCGGCCTGCCAGCTGGCCCAGGCCTCCAGCCCGGTGCTGTAGCCGGCGATCTGGTTGACCAGCCGGCCGGCCGAGCCGCTGCGCAGCCGGTCGTAGTTCTGGCGGAACAGCGTCACCGAATACGACAGGTCGCTGCCGATGAAACCGCGCTGGCCCACTTCCACCACGTTGGCGACTTCGGAGTCGAAGTCGGGACCGCCGCCGACGATGAATGGCGGCCGGGCCGGAATGAAGAACTCGCGGTCGAGCCGGGCCGGAGCCCGCACCGTGCGCGACAGCGAGGCCCAGGTCAGGCCGCTGCGGTCCGACTTGTACGAGATCCTGGCGTTGGGCAGGAACTCGGTGCCGCTGTAGTCGTTGCGCTCCACCTTGGCGCCGAGCGTCAGGTGCAGCCGCGGCGCCAGTTCGCTCTCGTGCTGGGCGAACACGTTGGTCCACGACAGGTTGCGCACCGCGGGGTCGAACGCCAGCACGCCGCCGGCGCTCGGGTCGTTGGCGTCGCGGGTGCGCCGGTAGCCGGCGCCCCACAGCAGCTGCTGGCCGGCCGGCAGTTTCGGCTCGTGGGTGAACTGCAGGTCGACGGTGTCGGCCTGGTTGCGGAAGGTCGCCGTCTCGTCGCGCTGCGCGTGGTCCAGGTAGGCCTGCAGCCGGTACGCCGAGCCGTCGGCGAACGCGCTGCTCCAGCGGGCCAGCAGGTTGGCTCCTTCGAGCTTGGGCGCCAGGTTGAAGGCGGGATCCTTGCCGCCGCGGTAGGCATCGCCCTGCAGCGTGAAGCCGTCGCTGGCGCTGCCCCAGTCGGCGCGAAAGCCGACCTGGTCCTTGGCGCTGGAGTCGGGCCGCTGCACGCCGTCGGCCCGGTAGGTGTTCCTGCGCTCCTGCGTCAGCGCGTACACGCGGTAGTTGCCGCCGTTGGCCAGCGCGGCGCCGTAGCGGGCCACCGCCTGGCCGCCGCCGTCGCCGTAGGTGACCGAGGCCAGCACGCCGGGGGTGGCCGCCGCGCTACTGGTGATGACGTTGATGACGCCGTTGACCGCGTTGGCGCCCCACAGCGTGCCGCCGGGCCCGCTGATGACCTCGATCCGGTCGACGTCCTCCAGCATCAGGTCGCTGGCGTCCCAGAACACGCCCGAGAACAGCGACGAATAGATGGTGCGGCCGTCGATCAGCACCAGGAGCTTGTTGCCGATGGCGTTGTTGAAGCCGCGCGCGCTGATGGCGTACTGGCCCGAATTGAGCGCCGCCACCTGCAGGTTGGGAGCGAGCCGCAGGGCCTGCGGCAGCGTGATCGCGGCGGAGCGGCGGATCTGCTCCGCGGTGATGACGTAGATCGAAGCCGGCGCGTCCTGCAGGCTCTCGGCCCGGCCCGAGACCGACGTCACCTCGATGTTGCTCAGTTGCTCCAGGCTCAGGTCGGCCAGGCTGTTGACGGCGACCACCTGGGCCCAGCCGGCACCGCAGGCCAGGGCGACGGCCGCGCCGGCGCAGGTCGTCATGAGAGGTCTGTTTCTTTTCATTACTAAGGGGCCTCCGGGGTCGTGAATCATAGCCAGCGCGGCGCGGCAAAACGTTGGGCCGGGCCCACAATCGCCGGATGATTGCGCTGCTGCGAACCTTCTCCTGGCAGGAGCTGCGCCACCACCCGTGGCGCACCGCCGCCGCGGTGCTGGCGGTGCTGCTCGGCGTCGCACTCGCCTTCTCGGTTCAGCTCATCAATGCATCGGCCTTGAGCGAGTTCGCTGGCGCCGTCCGCGCGGTCAACGGCCAGCCCGATCTCGAACTGCGCTCGGCCCAGGGTCCGTTCGACGAAAGCCTGTTCGCGCGCATCGCAGCGGACCCCGCTGTCGCGGTCGCCAGCCCGGTGCTGGAACTGGCCACGCTGGTGGCGCTCGCCGACGGCCGGCGGCTGCCGATCCGGGTGGTGGGCGTGGACGCGCTGGTGGTCGCCGAGGTGGCGCCGGCCCTGATGCCGCAGCCGGCGACCGGCGCCGACCGGCTCGCGCTGCTGGCGCCGGCCACGGTGTTCCTCAATCCCGCGGCCCAGCGCATCGCGGCCGGCGCCACGCTGCGGCTGCAAAGCGGCCTGCAGCTGCGCGAGGCCGCGGTGGCCGGCCAGGTCGCCGCCGGCGGGCCGCCGCTGGCCGTGATGGACATCGGCGCCGCGCAGGACCTGTTCGGGCGCGGCGGCGTGCTGACGCGCATCGACGTGCGGCTGGCCCCGGGCACCGACCGCGAGGCCTGGCTCAGCAGTTTGCGGCTGCCGGCGGGGCTCGCCGCGGCGCAACCGGGCGACGCGGCCGAACGGGTGAGCAACCTGTCGCGCGCCTACCGCGTCAACCTCACCGTGCTGGCCCTGGTTGCCCTGTTTACCGGCGGCTTCCTGGTGTTCTCGGTGCTGTCGCTGAGCGTGGCGCGGCGCGCGCAGCAGTTCGCGCTGCTCGGGGTGCTGGGGCTGACGGCGAAGCAGCGGCGGGCGCTGGTGCTGGCCGAGTCGGTGCTGCTCGGTGCGGTCGGCAGCTTCGCCGGCATCGGCCTGGGCGCCGCGCTGGCCTCGCTGGCCTTGAGGCTGCTGGGCGGCGACCTGGGCGGCGGCTACTTCCCGGGCGTGGCGCCGCAGCTGCAATGGAGCACGCCGGCCGCCATCGCCTATGCGGCCCTGGGCATCGTCGCCGCGATGGTCGGCGCCTGGTGGCCGGCGCGGGCGGCCCAGCAGCTGCCGCTGGCGCAGACGCTCAAGGGCCTGGGCAGCCCGATCGCCGCCGGCCACGGCCACTGGCTCGCGCTGGCGCTGATGGCGGCCGGTGGCGCGCTGGCGCTGCTGCCACCGATCGGCGGCATTCCGCTGGCCGCCTACCTGTCGGTCGGCCTGTTGCTGGTCGGCGGCATCGGCGCCCTGCCCTGGCTGGTGGCGCTGCTGTACGACCGGCTGGCGCCGCTGCTGGCGCACCGCCTGCTGCCGCTGCTGGCGGTGGAGCGGGCGCGCCGGGTGCGCGAAAGCGCGGCGGTCGCCATCAGCGGCGTGGTCGCCGCGCTCAGCCTGGCCGTCGCGCTCACGGTGATGGTGGCGAGCTTCCGCGATTCGGTGACGCGCTGGCTCGACGTGGTGCTGCCGGCCGACCTCTATCTGCGCACCTCGGTGTCGTCGGCCTCGGCGGACACCGCGTACTTCACGCCCGAATTCACCCAGGCCGTCGCCGCCGTGCCGGGGGTGCAGCGGGTCGCGACCCAGCGCTTCCGGCCGCTGCTGCTCGACCCGTCGCTGCCGGCGGTGGTGCTGGTGGCGCGCCGCATCGACGACCCGGCCCAGACCCTGCCGCTGGTCGGCGGCCTGGTCGCCGCGCCGCCCGGGCTGATCCCGGTCTACGTCAGCGAGGCGGTGGTCGACCTGTATGGCGTGCGGCCGGGGACGGAGTTCACGCGCTTCGCCCAGGCCTTCCAGCCGGGCGTGCGCGACGGCAGCACGCCGCGCTTTTTCGTCGCCGGCGTCTGGCGCGACTACGTACGGCAGACCGGCGCCGTCGCGATCGACGAGCGCGCCTGGCAGCGTCTGACCGGCGACCGCGCGGCCAACGACGTGCAGCTGTGGCTGGCGCCGGGCGCGGACGCCGCCGCCGTGCAGCGCGAAGTGCGGGAGCTGGCGCAGCGGCAGGCGCCGGGCAGCGCCGCGCTGCTGGAGTTCGCGTCCGCATCCGAGCTGCGCGCGACCTCGCTGCGGATCTTCGACCGCAGCTTCGCCGTCACCTACTGGCTGCAGGCGGTGGCGATCGCGATCGGCCTGTTCGGCATCGCCGCCAGCTTCAGCGCGCAGGTGCTGGCGCGGCGCAAGGAGTTCGGCCTGCTGGCGCACCTGGGCCTGACCCGCCGCCAGATCCTGGCGGTGGTGGCCGGCGAAGGCGCGGCCTGGACGGTGATCGGCTCGCTGGCCGGACTGGCGCTGGGCCTGGCGGTGTCGGTGGTGCTGGTGCACGTGGTCAACCCGCAGAGCTTCCACTGGACCATGGACCTGAACACGCCGTGGCTGCGGCTGGCGGCGCTGTGCCTGGCGGTGGTGGCGGCCGGCACGGTCACGGCGTGGCTGGCCGGCCGCGCCGCCGCGGGCCACGACGCGGTGCTGGCGGTGAAGGAGGATTGGTGATGCCGCCGGCCTACGCCGTGCCGACCATGATGATCTGGTTCAAGCGCTCGCAGGCCTGTTCGAAGGCTGCGGCCGGCAAGAGACCCATCGGATGGGCCCGCGCGCCGCGCAACCGCCAGTCGAAGGACTTTGGCTGGTGGCAAAGCACGTAACCCGTTGCTCCTGCCTTGCGGCCCCCTGCAGGACCAACCGCCACGGCAAAGGGGTTGTCCACGTTGTAAGCCGCGGTGGTCATGGGCAGGCCGATGACCAGCGAAGTCTTCTCGTTGAAGATGCGTGGCGACAGGACCAGGAACGGATGCACGTCCCGCATTTCGCGCCCGGCTTGCGGATTGCAGTCGATCCAGATGACATGCTGTCGGTCCGGCGCCCACGGCACACGCTTGCGCACCGTGGCGTTGCTGCGCGTCACCACCGCTCGGCCCCAAGTGATTCGGTGGGCGCCATCGCCTCGCCACCGTGCCGGGCCGGATCGAAGACGGCCAGCCTCTGCTCCAGGGTGGGTGGCGCCGCGGAAATCGCCTCGATCACGACTCTCTCGCCTTCGACAGAAACGCGCACCCGTTGATCGACCTGCAGTTTCGCCGCCCTGGCAACGGCAGCGGGCAGGCGCACGCCGAGGTTGTTGCCCCAGCGCTTGATGTCAAGGATGGCTTCGGCCATGACCGGCTCCCATGGAATTTGTATAAACATCAGTATAAACATGCACCCGAACCGGCGTCAATCGAGGGCGCCGGCGAGGCCTACCATCGCGCCATGATCCCCTGCTGGACTCCGCACCGCCGCACCCTGCTGCTGGCCGCCCTCGCCGCCGCCGGCCCGGCCCGCGCGCTGCCGCCGCTCACGCTGCGCTTTCCGCGCGACCACGGCGCCCATCCGCAGTTCCGCACCGAGTGGTGGTACATCACCGGCCAGGCAAGCGCCGGCGGGCGCGAATTCGGCTTTCAGGTGACGTTCTTCCGCTCGCGGGTCGACGCGACCCAGGACATGCAGTCCGGCTTCGCGGCCAAGCAATTGGTGTTCGCCCACGCCGCCGTCACCGACGTGCAGGGCCGCAAGCTGCGGCACGACCAGCGGATCGCGCGCGCGGGCTTCGACGTCGTGGCGGCCAGCCAGGACGACACCGCGATCCGGCTGCGCGACTGGAGCCTCAGGCGCGACGCCGGCGGCTACCTGGCCCAGGTCACGGCCGGCGACTTCGCCCTGCAACTGCGCTGCGCGCCGACCCAGCCGCTGCTGCTGCAGGGGCAGGGCGGCCTGTCACGCAAGGGCCCGCAGGAGCAGCAGGCCAGCTACTACTACAGCGAGCCGCAGCTGGCCGTGACCGGCAGCATCCGGCTGCCGGGCCAGTCGTTCGCCGTGCAGGGCAAGGCCTGGATGGACCACGAGTGGAGCCAGGAAGTGCTGCATCCGCAGGCCGTCGGCTGGGACTGGATCGGCATGAACCTCGACGACGGCAGCGCCCTCACCGCCTTCCGGCTGCGCAGCAAGGACGGCACGCCGCTGTGGGACGGCGGCTCGTTTCGCCCGCCGCGCGCCTCCACCTACGTCTTTGCCCGCGGCGAGACGGTGTTCAGCCCGCAGCGGCACTGGAAGAGTCCGCTGTCGCAGGCGCGCTATCCGGTGGAATGGATCGTGCGCACGCCGGCCGATTTCTACACCGTGCGCGCCGTCATCGACGACCAGGAACTGGACAGCCGCGCCTCCACCGGCGCGATCTACTGGGAAGGCCTGGCCCACCTGTTCGACAGCAACGGCAAGCGGGTCGGCCAGGGCTACCTGGAGATGACCGGCTACGCGCGGCCGCTGCGGCTGTAGCCCGGCGGCTCAGGCCGAACTGCCGGCCTCGTGCCGCTCGCACGCCGCGTTCAGCACGCCGATCAGCTGGTCCAGGCCCACCGGCTTGACCAGGTGGGCGTCGAAGCCGGCCGCCTGGGTCCGGCGCCGGTCCTCCTCGCTGCCGAAGCCGGTCATCGCGACCACGTACGCGCCCTCCATGGCCGGCTGCACCCGCAGCAGCCGCAGGGTTTCGTAGCCGTCGATGTGCGGCATCGACAGGTCCAGCAGCACGGCCTGCGGCCGCAGCGAGCGCGCCAGATCGAGCGCGGCGGCGCCGTCGTACGCGGTCTCCACCTGGTAGCCGAGCAGGCGCACGATGCTGGTGGCGCTGTCGGCCGAATCGCGGTTGTCGTCCACCACCAGCACCCGCAGCGCGCCGGCAGTCTGCGGGCCGGCGCCGGCGTCGTCCGGCCGCGGCGCCGGCTCCAGCTGCGCCAGCGGCAGCCGGAACCGGAAGCTGCTGCCGCGGCCCGGGCCGGCGCTGGTCGCTTCCAGCGTGCCGCCGTGCAACTGCGCCAGCGAACGCGCCAGCGTCAGGCCGATGCCCAAGCCGCTGTCGTTGGGTGCGCCGGAGGTGTCGCCCTGCATGAACAGCTCGAAGATCCGCTCCACTTCGGCGGCGTCGATGCCGCGGCCGTTGTCGGAGACCGAGACGTCGACGAAGCCCTCGACCACCTCCATCCTGAGCGCGATGCGCCCGCCGTCGGGCGTGTACTTGGCCGCGTTGACCAGCAGGTTCTGCAGCACCTGCGTCAGGCGCGTCGGGTCGCCGCTGACGTAGACCGTCTCCGGCGGCAGCTCCAGCGTGAACTGGTGCCGGCGCGCATCGAACAGCGGCCGGGCCATCTCCACGGCGCGACTGACCACGCCCGCGTACGCCACCTTCTCGCGCCGCAACTTCACCTTGCCGGTGGTCAGCCGGCCGACGTCCAGCAGGTCGTCGACCAGCCGCGTCATGTGGGTCAGCTGGCGGTCGATGATGTCGCGGCTGTTGCGCAGGGCCGGGCTGGCCAGGGTCTCGAGCTGCATGACGGTGATGGCGTTGCGGATCGGCGCCAGCGGGTTGCGCAGCTCGTGCGCCAGCATCGCCAGGAACTCGCTCATGCGGCGGCTGGAGCGCTCCAGCTCCTCCAGGCGGCGGCGCTCGGTCATGTCGCGGGTGACCTTGGCGAAGCCGATCAGCTTGCCGGTCGCGTCGCGCACGGCGGTGATGATGACGTTGGCCCAGAACAGCGTGCCGTCCTTGCGCACGCGCCAACCCTCGTCCTCCACCCGGCCCGCCACCAGGGCCTGCTCCAGTTCGGCCGCCGGCTTGCCCGCGCGCTGGTCTTCCGGGGTGTAGAACTGGCTGAAGTGGCGGCCGATGATTTCGTCGGCGCTGTAGCCCTTGATCGCCTGGGCGCCGCTGTTCCAGCCGCGCACCGTGCCGTCGGGGTCGAGCATGAAGATGGCGTAGTCGCGCACGCTTTCGATCAGCAGGCGCAGCCGCTCCTCGCTGGTGCGCAGCCGCTCCTCCTGCTCGCGGCGGGCGGTCAGGTCGCGGGTGATCTTGGCGAAGCCGGCCAGCTCGCCGTCCTCCTGGTACAGGGGCGTGATGATGACGTTGGCCCAGAACCGGCTGCCGTCCTGGCGCAGGCGCCAGCCCTCGTCCTCGAAGCGGCCGCTGGCCAGGGCGCGCCGCAGTTCCTCCTGCGGCCAGCCGCGCTGCACGTCCTCGGGGGGATAGAACACGGAGAAGTGGCGCCCGACGATCTCGTCGCGGGTGTAGCCCTTGAGCTTTTGCGCGCCGGTGTTCCACGACAGCACGTGGCCCGACGGGTCGAGCACGAAGATGCCGTAGTCGACGACCGCTTCGATCAGCAGCTGCAGGCGTTCCTCGAGGCCGGGCTTGCGCCGGCTGTCGGCGACGGGTGGGTTCACGACGGCTTTTTTTCGAAGTGGTGCTCAGCCCGAGGGTAGCAGAGCTCCGACGACTCGTGGGGTGCGCCGGCTACTGCTGGAAGTAGCGCACGCCCGGGCGCAGTTCCTCGTAGATCAGGTAATCGGTGGCGGCCATGCCCAGCGCCGCATAGGCCTGCTGGGCCACCACGTTGTCCTTTTCGACGTAGAGCCGGAAGCCGCAGACCTGCGGGTCGGCGGCGGCGAGTTGCTGCACGTGCTCGTAGAGGCTGCTGTACACGCCCTGGCGCCGCCAGCCCGACTCCACGAACACGCTCTGGATCCACCAGAACAGCCCGTTGCGCCAGTCGCTCCATTCGTGCGTCACCAGCAGGCAGGCCACGATGTCGTCGCCGCTGGCGGCCACCACGTAGAAGCCGAGCGCCGGATCGCCCAGCAGGCGCAGCACGCCGGCGTCGACCAGGTCGGGAATGAGCGACTTGCCCTCGGTCTCCAGCGCCATGGCCTGGTTGAAGCGCGAGATCGCGCCCGCGTCGGCCAGCACCGCCTTGCGGATGGCCAGGCCCGTGCCGGCGGTCACTGCGCGGACGGCCGGTCGGAGCGGGGGCTGGCGCCGAGGTGCTCGCGGACCTTGCCGGCGCTGTCGCCGACCGCCTGCACCGCCTCCTTCACCCGCTGCTGGCTGGTGTTGAAGTGGCGCGCCCACGCGCACACCGCGTAGTCGTGCCGGATGTCGATCCGCTCGCCGTCGATGTTCCCTGCCTGCCTGCCGTCGCTCATTGCGCCTGCTCCTTCGGTGGATTGCGTTGACCCGATCTTAGACAGTCCGCGCGCCGGGCCGGTGTAGGACTGCGCCACAAAGCGCGCGCCGGGCCCCGCCGGCGCGTGCGCAGCCGGCACAATCGAGCGCAGCAAAAGGCAGGAACAGGCAGGAATGGATCGATGGACACGACCGACGGCACGCTCGACACCGTGGCAGGTTTGCGGCAAAGCGCAGCACGCGAGGGCTTCACGCAGGAGACGCCGGCGGTGATCGCCGCGACGACGCCCATGGCCGGCGTGCCGGCGGAGTACGCCTGGCTCGCGCGCCGGTTCGGCACCCTGGACGTGGACTGGAAAGTGGACCTGCGCTCGCTCGGGCGCAACGCCGCCGGCCGCACCATCGAGACCTTCCGGCTGCGGCTGGCCAGCGGCGCGAAGCTCGACGTGCATTTCGACATCACGAGTTTCCACCAGCTCTGACATTCGCTGGGCGGGCACCGCCCTTGCGCTAAGATCGAAAGCCATCAGCCCGGTCCATCGATCTCTTCAAACTCTCCGACATGGTGACAGCCAAACGGGTCAAGGCGGCCGACCGGACGCTCGACGTCTTCGAAGCCTTCAGCCAGGCCGGCCGGCCGCTCAATCTCTCCGAACTGGCACGCGCGGTCGACATCCCGGTCAGCAGCTGCCACGGGCTGGTCAAGACCCTGACCTCGCGCGGCTACCTGTGCGAAGTCGGGACCCAGCGCATGCACTACCCGACGCGCCGGCTGTTCGACCTGGCGCGCAACATCCTGGCCCGCGACCCGATCCTGATGAAGGTCTCGCCGATCCTGCAAGCCCTGCGCGACAAGAGCGGGGAGACCGTGGTGTTCGCCAAACGCGTGGACAAGTCCGTCCTCTACCTCGACGTGCAGCAATCGGAAAAGACCATCCGCTTCAGCGCCGAGGTCGGCGCCCTGCGCTCGCTGCATTCGAGCGCGCTGGGCAAGGCGCTGCTCGGCGCCATGCCCGAGGACAAGCGCAAGGAACTGATCGGCCAGCTCGATCTCAGCCCCGTGACCCCCAACACCATCTCCAGCGCCAAGAAGCTGCTGGCCAGCATCAGCGCGGGCGAGGAGCGGGGCTGGCATTCCACGCGCGGCGAAAGCGTCGACGACGTGATGGCCGAGGCCATGGCGATCGTGCTGGGTGGCGAATGCTATGCGGTCGCGATCGCCGGCCCGTTCGCCCGCATGGAGCCGCAAGAACAGCGCCACGCGAAAGCGCTGGCCGCTGCCGTCAAGCAGATGTCGGCCGCCGCGGCCTGAGGGCGCGGTGCCGACGCGGCACCGTCAGTTGGAGTAGCGGCCGCCGGTCACGTGGAGCAGCTCGCCGGTGATGAAGCCGGCGCGCTCCGAGGCCAGGAACAGCACCGCGTCGGCGATGTCGCGCGGCACGCCCAGGCGCGGCAGCGGCGTCGCCTTGAGCCACTTGTCGCGGATCGCGTCGTAGGCCGGCAAGCTGCGCAGCAACTCCGTTTCGACGAAGCCCGGGGCGACCGCATTCACGGTGATGTTGAACTTGCCTTCCTCATACGACAGCGCCCGGGTGAAGCCGACCAGGCCGGCCTTGGCCGCCGAGTAGTTGCTCTGGCCCGGATTGCCCAGGTGGGCGCGCGAGGAGATGTTGATGATGCGGCCCCAGCGCTGCGCCATCATGGGCACCACGGCGGCCTTGCTGCAAAGAAAGGCCCCCTTGAGGATGACGCCGGTCACCAGGTCCCAGTCGCTCTCGGGCATCTTGGTGAGGTAGGCGTCCTTGGGAAACCCGGCGTTGTTGACCAGCACGTGCAAGGCGCCGAACCGGGCCAGCGTCGCCGCCACCAGGCGGTCCACGTCGGCCGACCTGGTGATGTCGGCGACGACCCCGAGCACGGGGAACCCATCGGCTTCGAGCGCCTTGACGGTGGCCGCCGTGGTGTCGGGATCGATGTCGGTCACCACCACCTGGGCGCCCTCTTCCGCGAACGCCCGCACGGTCGCGGCGCCGATGCCCCGCCCCGATCCGGTCACCACGACCACCTTGTTGTTCAAGCCCAGTTCCAACGCATTCTCCTGATGTTGCAGCGGCGCAGCCGGCCCCGCTCATTCCGCCGTGATGTTCGCCTTCTTGACGACGGCTTCCCACTTGGTCATTTCGCGCCGCAGGAATTCGCCCAGTTGCGGCGCCGTGGACGGCGCGACATCGACCCCCACCTGGGCCAACCGCTCGACGACCTGCGGGTTGCGCAGGATCCGTCCCAGTTCTTCGTTGAGGCGGGCGATCACCGCGGGCGGCGTGCGGGCCGGGGCGAAGAGCGCGAACCAGGCCGAGACGTCGTAGCCCGGCACGGTGTCCGCGACCAGGGGCACGCCCGGGAAGCCGGCGGACCGCTGCGCGCCCGTCAGGGCCAGCGCCCGGACCTTGCCCGACTTGATGTGCGGCGCGGCCGACACGGCCGGTTCGATCATTGCGTCGACCTGGCCGCCCATGAGGTCGATCAGGGCCGGGCCGCTGCCCTTGTACGGAATCTGCTGCAGGCTGACCCCGCCCATTTCCTCCAGCAGCACCGCCGCGACGTGCTGCGAGCCACCGTTGCCGCCGGTGGCGTAGGTGATCTTGCCCGGCCTGGATTTCGCCAGCGCCAGGAACTCCGCCACGGTATTGGCCTTCACGGCCGGATGGACCAGCAAGGCAAACGGCGTCGATCCGACGTAACCCACCGGTGCGAAGTCGCGCAGCGGATCCCAGCTCAGCTTGCGGTTCACCGCCGGATTGATGGCGATGCTGCCGATGGTGCCCAGGCCGATGGTGTAGCCATCGGGCTCGGCCCGCGCCAGCGCCTCCAGCCCGATCGCGCCGGTGGCGCCCGGACGGTTCTCGATGATCACGTTCTGCCCCAGCGCGGCCGACAGCCGTTCCGCCACGGTGCGCGCGACGATGTCGGTCGAGCCCGAGGGCGGGAACGGCACGATCATGCGCAGCGGCTTCACCGGGTAGGACTGGGCCATTGCGGGCGGCGCGGCGACTGCGACGGCCGCAAGGGCACCAAGGGCGAAGGCACGCAGGGTGCCGCGGAAGATGGAGATGTTCATGCTGCGGGGTGGTTTGTTTCGGGCGGCAGATCGGCGGACTTGACCACCAGGTGCCAGTGGCTCTGCATCACTTCCTGGCCGTGCTGGTTGATCGCCACGCGGTTCATGACCAGCGTGCCGCGGCCCGGCTTCTTGCCCGGGTGCTTCTCGGCGATGGTCAGGCGCACATGGATGGTGTCGCCGATCCGGCAGGGCAGGCGGAAGCGGCATTCGAGGTTGGCCAGGCCCAGGATCGACGGCTCCAGGAATTTCATCAGCGGCAGGCGGGTGCAAAGCCCGGACGCCACCGACAGCACCAGCAGCCCGTGGGCGATGCGGCCCTGGTGCGGCGTGCCCTGCGCGAACTCGGCGTCGATGTGCAGCGAGTTGTAGTCGCCCGACAGGCCGGCGAAGTTCACGATGTCGGCCTCGGTGATGGTGCGGCCGGTGGTCTCGAAACTGTCGCCGACCACCAGGTCGTCATAGGTCAGGACGTAGCCGTCGACCTTGTCCAGCAGGCGTTCTTTCAATTTGTGTCTCCGGGAAGATGGTGTTGCGCTAGCCGCCGGCGCCGCCGAACGCGGAGACGCCGAGCAGTTCGCGCCCGATGATCAGGGTCTGGATCTCGGTGGTGCCCTCGGGGATGATGGCGCCGCGGGTGTCGCGGAAGATCCGCTCGATCGGATAGTCCTCGCTGTAACCCATGCCGCCATGCACCTGCAAGGCGAGATCGGCCACCTCGTGCGCCGCCTGGGCGGCATACAGCTTCGCGATCGAGCACTCGAGCCGCCCCGGCAGGCCGCGGTCGATGGCGCGCGCGGCACGGCGGCACAGCTGGCGCGCCGCGTCGGTGCGAACGCGCATGTCCACCACCATCTTCTGCACCAGCTGGTAGGAGGCGATCGGCGCGCCGAACTGCTTGCGGTCCCTGGCGTAGGCGACCGACAGGTCGAACGCGGCCTGGGCCGCTCCCACCGCACCGGCGGCCACGCTGAGCCGGCCGAAGCTCAGCGCGATCAGGATGTTCTTGAGTCCTTCCCCGACCTTGCCCAGCCGGTTTTCCGCCGGCACCCGGGCGTCGACGAACGACAGTTCCGAAGTGACCGTGGAATGCAGGATCATGGTCTTGACCCGGCGCGCGGCGTATTGGGTCTGCTCGCGGTCGACGATGAAGGCCGTGATGCCGTGCGGCATCCCTTCCTGCTCGGGCGGCACCCTGGCCATCAGGATGCCGATGTCGCCGATGGCGCCGTTGGTGATCCACAGCTTGGTGCCGTTGACGACGTAGTGGTCGCCGTCGAGCCGGGCCCGGGTTTCCATGCCGGCGACATTGGAGCCGTGGTCCGGCTCGGTGATGCCGACCCACACCCGCAGCCGGCCTTCCATCAGCGGCTTCAGGTAGCGCTCCTGCTGCTGCGGCGTGCCCAGCTTCGCCAGCAGCAGGATCGCCATGTTCATCGTGTTCAGGATGGCGCGCAGGCTGTGCCAGCAGTAGCCCGCCTCTTCCATCAGCAGCGTGTAGTCGAGGCTGGACATGCCGTAGCCGCCCTGTTCCTCGGGCAGGAAGCCGCCGAGGTAGCCGAACTCCTTCAGGCGCGCCGGCAGGGTCCAGTCGAACTCGCCGCGCTGCTCGCAGCCGGCGACGAGCGGCGCCACTTCGCGCTCCATGAAACGGGCCACCGTCTCGCGCAGCAGGTTCTGCTCGGGGCTGAGGTCGTCGTCGGTGGCAAGGCTTCTCATCGGGTTTCCCTGGGGCGGGCAAGCGGCAGATTGCCTTGCCACCGCGGTTCAAACAATTCAGAATATCGAAAGTTATTTTTTCATAGAGAAACATTGATGTCAACGGGAATTCCTCCGCGAGCCGGTTTCGCAGCCGGGGCGCTGCCGTTCGCGGGCCTGCGGGTGCTCGACGTGAGCCAGGGACTGGCGGGGCCGTACTGCGGCGCCCTGCTGGCGCAATACGGCGCGCAGGTGGTCAAGCTGGAGCCGCCGCAGGGCGACTGGAGCCGGGCCATCGGCACCCGCTACGGGTCGCATTCGGCGATCGATTTCATGGCCAACCGCGGCAAGCAGAGCATCGCGGTGGACCTCAAGGAGCAGGCCAGCATCGACATGGTCACGCGCATCGCCGGCCAGTGCGACGTGATGATCGAAAGCTACCGGCCGGGCATTGCCGACAAGCTGGGCATCGGCTTCGCCAGCATGGCGGCCGCCAACCCGGAACTGATCTACCTGTCGATCAGCGGCTTCGGCCAGAGCGGCGCGCGCTCCAGCTTGCCGGCCACCGACACCGTGATCCAGGGCTTCTCCGGCATGATGGCGCTGAACCCCGACGCCGACGGCCGGCCCAGGCGCCTGGGCTTCCTGGCCGTCGACACGCTGACGGCGCTCTACGCCTTCCAGGCCGTCTCGGTCGCCCTCTATGCGCGCCAGGGCGGCGCCGGCGGGCGCCACCTGGACATCAGCCTGATGCAGGCCACCGCCGCCTTCCTCACGCCCAAGATCGTCGAGGCCAGCCTGGAGGGCGCCAGCCCCAAGGCGCTGAACGTGCCGGCCGGCGTCTACCGCACGCTCGACGGCTGGATCGCCATCACGCTGAGCAAGGAGGCGCACTATGCCGCGCTCTGCAAGGCGCTGGAGCGGCCGGACCTGGCGGCCGACGCGCGCTTCGCCACGTTCCAGCTGCGTGCCGCCCATGCGCCTTACCTGGAGGCCGAGTTCGGCGCCGCGCTGGTGCAGCACGGCACCGCCCAATGCCTGGCCCGGCTCGACAGCCAGGGCGTGCTGGCCAGCCGGGTGAACACGCTCACCGACTGGCTCGCCGACCCGGAGGTGGCCGCAGCCGGCGCCGCGCCCGCGGTCCACGACGAGGACGCCGGCGCCTTCCGCTTTCCACCCGTTCCCGGCATGAGCGCGCCCCAGCCATCCGAGCCCCGCGCGCGCTGGCCCGGCGTGGGCACGGATGGCAAGGACGTCCTCGAGAGCTTCGGCTTCACCGAACCGGAAATTGCGCGCCTGCGGGAATGCGGCGCTTTCGTTCAACCTTGACAGGAGACACCATGCAGACCAACCCAGCCATCCGCCGTCGCCGGCTCGCCCCGCTGCTCGGAGCGCTCGCGCTCTCCCTGTGCGGCATGGCCGTGCAGGCGCAGACCGCCGGCTTCCCCAACCGGCCGATGAAGATCGTCGTGCCGTTCGCGCCCGGCACCGGCAGCGACGTGATCGCGCGCACCGTCGGCCAGAAGATCTTCGAAGAGACCAAGCAGCCGGTGCTGGTCGAGAACCGTGAAGGCGGCGGCGGCATCGTCGGCACCATGGCGGTGGCCCAGGCCCCGGCCGACGGCTACAGCCTGCTGATGGTGGCCAATCCCTTCACCATCGTCGCCGGCACCAACAGCAAGGCCCCGTACGACCCGCTCAAGGACTTCGTGCCGGTCGCCAAGGTGGCGATCGTGCCGATCGTGCTCACGGTCACCTCGTCCCTGCCGGTCGCCAACGTGAAAGAGCTGATCGCCTATGCCAAGGCCAATCCCGGCAAGCTCAGCTACGCGTCCTCCGGCGCCGGCACGCCGAGCCAGCTCGAGATGGAACTGTTCAAGCAGGCGGCCGGCATCGACATCGTCGAAGTCCCCTACAAGAGCACGGCCCAGGCCATGACCGACGTGATCGGCGGCCAGATCGCGATGTACCCGTCGGCGATGCCGCTGTCGCTGCAGCACATCAAGTCCGGCCGGGTCAAGGCGCTGGGACTGTTCAACACCCAGCGCTCGCCCGCCCTGCCGGACGTGCCGACGCTGGCCGAGGGCATGGGCGTGCCGGGCTACGTGGCGACGCCGCTGTGGTACGGCTTCGTGGCCCGCGCCGACACCCCGCGCGACGTGGTCGCCCGCCTGCACGCCCTGGTGACCCAGGCCATGAAGACCACCGAAGTCAGCGAGCGGCTGCAAAGCCTGGGCGCGCAGCTGATCACGCCGGGCAACGACGAGTTCAGCCAGAACATGAAGGCCGAGATCGAGAAATCCGCCCGCATCGCCAAGACGCTGGGCATCGCGAAATGAGCGTGGCCGGCCGCCGCATCGAGCCGGCTGCGCCCGGTTTCGACGACTTCCAGGTCGGGGACGTGCACGTCAGCTACCGGCGCACCGTCACCCAGACCCACCTGGTCAACTTCACGGCGATGGCCGGGATGCAACTGCCGCTGTTCATCGACCATGAATACGCCCGCGCCGCCGGGCCGTTCGGCGAGCCGATCGCGCCGGGCTTCCTGACAGCGTCGCTGTCCGGCGGGATGCTGGAGAGCGTGTTGGGCAGCAACACCCTGGCCGGCCTGGGCATGGACGGCTTCCGGTTCCAGGTGCCGGTCAAGCTCGGCGACACCCTGCACGCCGAGGTGAGGATCGAGAGCAAGAAGGACACCAAGGATGCCGGCCGCGGCGTGCTCGGGGTCCAGGTGAGCGTGCTGAACCAGCGCGAGGAACCGGTGCTGGAGTACAGCACCAAGGTGCTGATGAAGCGCTGACCGGCGGCGCCGGCCGGCCGCTCTCAGATCACGCCCGCGGCCCGCAGCTGCTCGATGTCGGCCTCCGGCATTCCCAGCAGGCTGCCGTAGACCTCCGCGTTGTGCTGGCCCAGCAGCGGCGGCGCGCTGTGGTATTCGACCGGCGTTGCCGACAGCCGCATCGGATTGGCGATGACCGGCGCCACCCCGCCCAGCGGATGGGGCATGTCGACGCGCAGGCCGCGGTGCCGGACCTGCGGATCGTCGAACACTTCCTGGAAGTTGTTGATCGGGCCGCAAGCCACGTCGCAGGCTTCGAGCTGCGCCATCCACTGCGCCTTGGTGCGCCCGCCGATGATCTCGCGCACCAGCGGCACCAGCACCTCCCGGTTGCGCACGCGGTCGGCGTTGGCCCGGAAGCGCGGATCCGCGGCGAGTTCGTCCCGGCCGGCCGCCGCACAGAAGCGGGCGAACTGCGCGTCGTTCGCCACGGCCAGGATGATGTGGCCGTCCGACGTGGGGAACACCTCGTAGGGGACGATGTGGGGATGGGCGTTCCCTAGGCGCTGCGGCACGTCGCCCGAACAGAAGTAGGAAATGGCCTGGGTGACGTTGACCGCCACCGCCGTGTCGAGCAACGCCATGTCGATGAACTGGCCTTCGCCGGTGCGCTCGCGGTGCGCGATGGCAGCCGACAGCGCGATGCTGGCATACAGCCCGGTCAGGTAGTCGACGATCGGAATGCCGACCTTCTGCGGGCCGCCGCCCGGCGCATCGTCGCGCTCGCCGGTGATGCTCATCATGCCGCCCATGCCCTGAAACACGAAGTCGTAGCCGGGCAGCTGGGCATACGGTCCGGTCTGGCCGAAGCCGGTGATCGAGCAGTAGATCAGAGCGGGATTGATCTGCCTGAGGTCCTCGTAGCCCAGGCCGTAGCGGGCCAGGTTGCCGACCTTGTAGTTCTCGATCAGCACGTCGCTGCGCTTGACCAGATCGCGCAGGATGGCCTGGCCCCGGGTCTGGCTGATGTCCAGCGTCACCGATTTCTTGTTGCGGTTGCCGGCCAGGAAGTAGGCGGACTCGCGGGTCTCCCGGCCCTGCCCGTCCTGCATCCAGGGCGGCCCGAAGCCGCGCGTGTCGTCGCCCTTTTCGGGCCGCTCCACCTTGATGACTTCGGCGCCGAGGTCGGCCAGGTTCTGGGCGGCGAGCGGCGCGGCCAGGATGCGCGACAGGTCGATGACCCGCAGGTGAGAAAACGGTCCCGGCACGGCAGGCCTTTCAGGAATTCAATATTTAGAAAAGATTTTTGATATTATAAAATCCATGCCGGCCCTTTGGCAAACCGTCGGCGCCCGGAACACCCCCCACCCACCAGGATTTCCATGGCTCCAGCAACCGACCCCACCGCCGCCGCCGCGCCCCGTGTCGGCCCGCTGTCCGACCTGCGCGTGGTCGAATTCGCCGGCATCGGCCCGGGGCCGTTCGCCACCATGCTGCTCAGCGACATGGGGGCCGACGTGCTGCGCATCGACCGGCGCGGCGCCGGCGTCAGGCCGCCCACCGATGTCGTCTCGCGCGGCCGCCGGGTGGTGGAGCTCGACCTGCAACAGGCGGTCGACGTGGGCCACGCGCTCGACCTGCTGGCGCGGGCCGACGTGTTGATCGAGGGCTTCCGCCCCGGCGTGATGGAACGGCTCGGGCTGGGCCCGGAGGTCGTCCTGCAGCGCAATCCCGCGCTGGTCTACGGCCGCCTCACCGGCTGGGGCCAGACCGGCCCGCTGGCCCGCACCGCGGGGCACGACATCAACTACATCGCCCTGGCCGGCGCGCTCGCCGCGATGGGCCCGCGCGGCGGCGAGCCGTTGCCGCCGATGAACCTGGTCGGCGACTACGGCGGCGGCTCGCTGTACCTCACCACCGGCATCCTGGCAGCCCTGCATGCAGTGCGCCGCAGCGGCAAGGGCCAGGTGGTCGACGCCGCCATCGTCGACGGCACCGCGTCACTGATGGCGCTGTACGCCGGCCGGGTGGCCAAGGGGGACTGGAGCACGGAACGCGGCAGCAACATGCTGGATGGCGCCGCCCATTTCTACCGCTCCTATGCAACCGCCGACGGCCGCCACATGGCGGTCGGCGCCATCGAGCCGAAGTTCTATGCGAGCTTCTGCGCCATCCTGGGCGTCGACCCCGCCGATTTTCCGCAGCAGGAGCGGGCCCGCTGGGCCCAGATGGGCGAGGCGCTGGCAGCCATCTTCAGGACCCGCAGCCAGGCCGCATGGACCGCGGCCTTCGAGGGCAGCGACGCCTGCGTCAGTCCGGTGCTGCCTTACCTGGAAGCGCAGGCCCATCCGCAGCTGGCAGCCCGCGGCAGCTACTGCGAAGTCGCCGGCGTGGTCCAGCCCGGACCGGCCCCGCGCTTTTCGGTCAGCGGCCAGGCGGTGCAGGGGCCGGCGCCGTCCGTGCTGACGTCGGTGGCCGACGCGCTCGGCCAGTGGCCGGCGCCCTGACGAACTGCCGCCTTGCCAGTCCGGCCTCGATGCCTGGACGCCCAGGTGCAAAGTTTCGAAAATTAAGCTGTCGTGCAGAATGACCTGCGGATGCGCACGGCTGCGATCGTCACGACCTGTTGCGCTGCCGCTCTTACTGCGTTGTTCTGCAGCGGGTGATGTAAGAAAGTGGCTGCGGTCTACATTACGTTAGACCGTGCAATGAACGACGCACAGTGGCACGCCTTCTTCAAGGCAGCAGCGGAGGTTCTCGGTCCAGGCAGCCGCTTGGCTGAACATAGCCAGTCTTGGTGCGCGTGGACCACCTTTGATCGCTTGGGATCCGATGCTGGCTATTGGACGGCGGGTCTCCCCGCAGCCGATGACATCTTTGCAACGTTCATCGGGGACAACGGCGTGTGGGGCCAACCCTTTCACTTCTCTCAACTGGCGCATCTCCTGGTCCCGCGCAAATTTATGTGCGACGAGCCTTCCGGACCAAACTGGACGTATCGCGAACGAGTTCAAGATCTCGAGAGTCTCAGTGCCAGACTAAGAGAGGCCGAAATACCCCATCGCTTGACCGACCTGGTCTTGGAGCTCAAATGCTTTTAACCCGGAGAGTGGTAGCGGCCCGGTCTAACAGGTCCGTCAACGCGGACGCCCAAAGCCGTTCCGCAGCTGCGCCGCGCCGTTCCTTGGTCGCCGGTTACGTCCGACGTTAGAAGGCAAGAAGTGAGGAAGTCGCTTTTCACCGTCACGCTTGCGACGACTAGCTTGGCCGTCTGTGTCACTGTTGGTGTGGCCATCTACAACTGGCTCCAAGACGGAGACAAGGTTGCTTGCGTGGCCAATGATTTCACTTTCGGCTGCTCAACTACCCTGGGCTGGATCCTCTCGGGGGTTGGTGTCGTCGTCTTCGCTGGCGCGGTCTGCCTTTGGGAGCGCTATCGTGGCAACTGAGCAGATTCCTTCTAACAGGTCGTTCGACTGCTACTTGGTGGTGCTTTTGCTCGGTTGACAACCGTATCCCATAGGATACACTATGGTGATGCACGTGCAGGTGACCGAGGTGTACCGGGACTGGATCAATTCGCTCCGAGACCGTGTGGGGCGCGCTCGCGTTCAGGTCCGTGTGGATCGGCTGGTGCATGGAAATCCAGGGCAGCACCGAGTCTTGACCGATGGAGTGTGCGAACTGAAGGTGGACTTCGGGCCTGGGTATCGGGTGTACTACACGGAGCGTGGCGGGGTTCTGATCGTCCTTCTTGCAGGGGGCGACAAGTCGTCGCAGCAGCAAGACATCAAGACCGCAATTTCGTTGGCTAAGGGCCTATAGGAGCAGTCGTTATGGTCAAAACAGCATCTAAGCCAAAGGCAGGCGTGAAAGCCCGGACAAAGACCGTTGCGTATGACGTGGCGGAGCAACTCCGAACCCCCGAGGAAGTGGCGGCATACCTGGATGCATGGCTTGACGAAGCTCCCGAAGACGGCGCGGGCATTGCCCGGGCGCTGGGCGACATTGCTCGGGCCAAGGGGATGACGCAGGTTGCACGCGATGCGGGCCTGAGTCGAGAGAGTCTTTACAAGGCGCTCGGCGAAAACGGCAACCCCAGCTTTGCGACCGTGCTTAAAGTGGCACGAGCAGTCGGCGTCAAGTTTCACGCCGAGGTTGCGTGAGTTGAAGTCGAACAACTCCGTCAACGCGGACGCCCAAGGTAGTGCCGCCGCGGTGCGGCGCCGCTCGCTGGCCGCCGGTGACGTCCGACGTCATGCAGCATGAAAGCCGCGTTCGTTCCTGCAGCAGTCCTACCGCTGGTGTTGACCGCACCCACTCACAACTTCGTCCACGCAGCCGGAGCTGGAGAACCGACCGTGAGTGCACCCGAGGTTGACACGAGAGCCATCGTTCGGTCGATCTCAAAGGACGAGGGTAAGGAGATGACGTCGCCTTCAGGGCCGAGCGCCTCGATGGCGGGAACGTGCTGACGGCCATACAGGCCGCGACACCGTGCGAGCGCTTCAAGGAATGCAAGTGATTCAGGGCAAACGCCTCTGCGGACGGAGGTCCGCCTTCCACCTTGGATCTCAGTGCGCTCCCGCCGCCGCGTCCATGGCACCGCCGCCGGCGCCCTTGCGCTGCGGATGCGTGAGCCACACCAGCGGAATCAGCAGCAGGAACAGGCCCGCCGACAGGTAGAAGATGTCGGCGGCCGCCAGCATGAAGGCCTGCTGGTTCACCAGCTGGTTGACCTGGGCCAGCGCCTGCTGCGCCGACAGGCCGCTGGCCTGCAGCCCCGCCAGCGTGGCCTGCGCCGCCGGATTGCCCGGGTTGACCGCCTCGGCCAGCTGGGTGTGGTGCAGCGCCGCGCGGCTTTCCCACAGCGTGGTCGAGATCGACGTGCCCATGGCACCGGCCGTGATCCGCACGAAGTTGGTCAGGCCCGAGGCGGCCGGCATCCGCTCCGGCGGCAGCCCCGACATCGTGATCGTCATCAGCGGGATGAAGAAGAACGCCATCGCCACGCCCTGGATGATGGTGGGGATCATGATGGTCCAGAAGTCGGCCTGGGTGTTGAACCGGGAGCGCATCCACAGCACCAGCGCGAACACCACGAAGGCGAAGGTGGCATAGCGGCGCGGGTCCACCTTGGCGATGGTCTTGCCGACCATCGGCGAGAACACCATCGCCATCAGCCCCACCGGCGCCAGGATCATGCCGGCGTCGGTGGCGGTGTAGCCCATGAACTGCTGCAGCCACAGCGGCAGCAGCACCACGTTGCCGAAGAACAGGCCGTAGCCCACCGAAGTGGTGATGGTGCCGGCCCAGAAGTTGCGGCGGGCGAACAGGCGCAGGTCCACCACCGGATGGTCGTCGGTCAGCTCCCAGATCAGGAAAAAGGCGAAGCCGACGGCCGCCGTCACGGCCAAGCCGACGATCAGCCCTGAGTGGAACCAGTCGTGTTCCTTGCCCAGGTCCAGCAGCATCTGCAGCGCGCCGATCCAGACCACCAGCAGCGCCAGGCCCAGGGTGTCGATGGGGAGCTTGCGGATCACGCTGTCGCGCTTGCGGTAGATGGCCCAGGACGACAGCGCGGCGACGATGCCCACCGGGATGTTGATGTAGAAGATCCACGGCCAGCTGAAGTTGTCGGTGATCCAGCCGCCCAGCAACGGCCCCAGCACCGGCGCGACCAGCGTGGTCATCGCCCACATCGCCATCGCCAGTCCGGCCAGGGCCGGCGGATAGCTCGAGAGCAGCAGCGACTGCGACAGCGGGATCATCGGCCCGGCGACGAAGCCCTGCAGCGCGCGGAAAGCGATCAGCGTCGCCATGTTGGGCGCCAGGCCGCACAGCCACGACGCGATCACGAACAGGATCACACTGCCGACGAACAGCCGCACCTGGCCGAAGCGCTGCGACAGCCAGCCGGTGAGCGGCACCGCGATGGCGTTGGCCACCGCGAAGCTGGTGATGACCCAGGTGCCCTGGTTCGGGCTCACGCCCAGGTCGCCGGCGATGGCCGGCAGCGAGACGTTGGCGATCGAGGTGTCCAGCACGTTCATGAACGTGGCGGCGGACAGGGCGATCGTGCCCCACATCCGGGCGGACCCTTCCAGCGGCTGGTGCGCCGCGTGCATGGGCGAGCTGGCCATGGATTAGTGGGCGCTGCTGGCGGCGGGCGCGGCGCCCAGCACAGTGGTCGGCGCCCGGCCGCCGCGGCCGGAGTTCTGCGCGATCACGCGCTTCACTTCGGCTTCGGCACCGGTGTCGAGCGAGTCGAACACCTCGGTGGTCGTCAGCGCGGCAGCGCGTGGCGCATCGGCCAGCATCTTGCCGTCCTGCTTGCTGATGTCCACTTCCGCGTCCATCGACAGGCCGACCCGCAGCGGATTGGCGGCCACCTGGCGCGGGTCGAGGTCGACCCGCACCGGCACCCGCTGCACCACCTTGATCCAGTTGCCGGTGGCGTTCTGCGCCGGCAGCAGCGCGAAGGCCGCGCCGGTGCCGGCGCCCAGGCCGGCAACGGTGCCGGTGTATTCCACCTTCTTGCCGTACAGGTCGGCCGTCAGCTTGACCGGCTGGCCCAGGCGGATCTTGCGCAACTGCACTTCCTTGAAGTTGGCGTCGACCCAGACCTGCTTGAGCGGAATGATGGACATCAGCGGCGCCCCGGCGGCCACCCGCTGGCCCAGTTGCACCGTGCGCTTGGCGACGTAGCCGTCCACCGGCGCCGGCAGCGTCGCGCGCTTCGCGGCCAGCCAGGCTTCGCGCACCCGGGCGGCGGCGGCCAGCACGCTGGGGTGCTGGTCGACGCTGGTGCCGTCGGTCATCGCCTGGTTGCTGGTGAGCTGCTCGCGCGCCGCCAGCACGCCGGCCTGCGCCGCCGTGAGCGCGCTGCGGGCGTTGGCCAGCTGCGACTGGGCGTGATTGAGTTCTTCCTTCGACACCGCGCCGTTGCCCACCAGCTGCTGGCGCCGGTTGAGGTCGTCGGTGGCACGGGCGACGTCGGCCTGGTAGCGGCCGATGTCGGCCTGCCGCAGCGCCACCTGGGCCGACAGCGAACCGTTGTTGGCATACAGCGTGCGCACCTGCCGCACCGCCTGCGCCAGGTTGGCCTCGGCCTGGTCCAGCGCCACCTTGGCGTCGGTCGGGTCGAGCTTGACCAGCGGCTGGCCGGCCTTCACGAAGTCGGTGTCGTCGGCCAGGATCGCCATCACGGTGCCGCCGATCTGCGGCGTGATCTGGATCACGTTGCCCTGCACGTAGGCGTTGTCGGTCGATTCGTAGTGGCTGGCCACCAGCCATTCGTAGGTGGCCCAGCCCAGGCCGCCGAGCAGCACCACCGTGCCGAGGATCGTCAGGGCCTTGCGGCGCTTGTTTTTCTGCGTTGCTTCCATCGTGTATTCCTGTTGGTCTTACTTCTGTGCCGCCGTGACGGCGTCGGGCGCGTAGCCGCCGCCCAGGGCGCGGGCCAGGCCCACCTGCGTGTCGAGTGCGCGCGCGGCCAGGTCGACCGCCAGCCGGCGCTGCGCCAGCACCGCGTTCTCGGCGGTGAGCACGTGCAGGTAGTTGCCCAGGCCCGCCTGGTAGCGTTGCACGGCGATGCCGTACGCGGCTTCGGCGGACTGCTGCGCCTGGCGCTGCTCGGCCTGCTGGCGCGCGATCGACTGGCCCGACGCCAGCTGGTCGCCGACCTCGCGCACGGCGTCGATGACGGCGCCGTTGTAGCTCTCCACCGCGGCGTCGTAGTCGGCGGTCTTGCCGCGCAGGTTGGCCCGCAGCCGGCCGGCCTCGAAGATCGGCAGCCGGATGGCGGGGCCGACGCCGTATTGCCGGCTGCCCGCGTCGAGCAGGTTGCCCAGCCCGATGCTGGAGAGGCCCGCGAAGGCCACCAGGTTGATGTTCGGATAGAACTGCGCCTTGGCATTGCGGATGTCCTGGCCCGCGGCTTCGACCCGCCAGCGGGCGGCGGCGACGTCGGCCCGCTGGCCCAGCAGGTTGGCCGGGATCACGGCGGCGCCCGGCAACGAGCGCAGCGCCGCCAGCCGCGGCTCGGTCGTGACCACCTGCGTGTTCGGCTGGCCGACCAGCGCGGCCAGCGCATTGCGCGCGAGCGTGGCCTGCTCGCGCAGCGCCTCGAGCTGCTGGCGCGCCTCGGGCAGGCCGCCCTCGGCCTGGCGCAGCTCCAGGCTGGTGTCCAGGCCGGCGTTGACGCGGTCGCGCACCAGGCGCAGTGCTTCCTCGCGCTGGGCCAAGGTGCGCTGGGCCACGGCGCCCTGGTCGTTCAGGCGCGCCAGCTGCAGGTAGGCCCGCGTCACGTTGCTGGCCAGCAGGATGCGCGCGGCCTGCGTGTCGGCCTGGGCCGCGCGGGCCGCGCCGAGCGCGCTTTCCAGCAGCGCCCGGTTCTTGCCGAAGAAGTCGAGCTCCCAGCTGGTGCCCAGTTGCAGCGTGGCGCTGGTCTTGGTCGAGCCGGCCAGCGGCGGCGGGATCATGCCGGTCTCGGTGTAGCGCTGGGTGGTGACGTCGAGCGAGCCGTTGACCTGCGGCAGCAGCGCGGCGCCCGCCACTTCGCTGACGGCCTGGGCCCGCGCCAGCCGCGCCTGGGCCACGCGCAGATTGGGGTTGTCGGCCAGCGCCCGCTCCACCAGCTGGTCGAGTTGCGCGTCGCCGAAGCCGCGCCACCACTGGGTGGGCACGGCAGCCTCGGCAGCGTCGAGTTGGAGCGAGGCCGGCGCGCGCACCTGGGCCTGCGGCTCGATGCCGGAGAGGTTGGCGCAGCCCGCCAGCAGCAGCGCCGCGGCGAGCGTCGCGAGGCGTGGCTTGTTGTTGGTCATCTTGTCGTTGGTCATTTGTCGTGGCCCCTGGCGGCGTGGATCTCCTGCGCATTGGCCAGGATGCGGCGCAGCAGGCCCTTGAGCGTTTCCCACTCCTGGTGGCTGAAACCCTTCATGTGGGAGTTCTGCACCCGGCACAGCGCCGCCGGAATTTCCTGGGCGGCCGTGCGGCCTTCGGCGGTGAGTTCGAGGTTGACCACCCGCCGGTCGTCGCTGGAGCGCACCCGCTTGAGCAGGCCCTTGGCTTCCAGCCGGTCGAGCAGCCGCGTCATGGCGCCGGCATCGAGCTGGCATTCGCGCGCCAGTTCGGCGACCGTGGAGGCCGAGCCCATGGACAGCTTGAACAGCGGAATCCATTGCGCGTTGGTCAGCCCGTGGGGGCCCATCTCGCGCTCGATCTCCATCGCGACCGTGTTGATGATCCGGCGCATCAGGTAGCCGACGCTTTCCTCGGGCTGGTAGTTCTCCGGCACGTAGAAGTCGGGCGGCGCGGGGGCGGCGGCGTCCTTGTGGACAGGGGGTCGGGTGGTCATGGAAACGCGATATTACTTGCCTAAGCAAATATTGTCAAGGCTGTCTTTGCTTGTACAAGCTTAAACTCGACCCCATGGACATTCCCGCCCGCCCCGTTGCCACCAGGGGCTCGCCCCGTTCGCTCTCGGGCCTGGTCCCGTTCCTGAAACCCTACCGCGGCCGGATCGTGCTGGCCGGGCTGCTGCTGCTGCTGGCCGCGGTGTCGACCCTGGTGTTCCCGGTGGCGCTGCGCAGCCTGATCGACGGCGGCCTGTCCAGCGCGTCCAAGGGCGACCAGGTGCTGGCGCTGCGCGAACACTTCATGGAGCTGTTCGCGGTGGCGGCGGCGCTGGGCCTGTTCTCGGCGGGGCGCTACTACATGGTGAGCTGGCTGGGTGAACGGGTGACCGCCGACCTGCGCAACGCCGTCTATGCCCACGTCCTCGACCAGAGCCCGGAGTTCTTCGAGACCACCCAGACCGGCGAGGTGCTGTCGCGCCTGACGACCGACACGACGCTGGTGCAGACGGTGGTTGGCTCCTCGCTGTCGGTGGGCCTGCGCAATGCGGTGATGGGCGCCGGCGCGCTGGTGATGCTGGTGTGGACCAATCCGTACGTGATGACGCAGGTGCTCGGCATCCTGGTCGTCGTGGTGTTCCCGACCGCCTGGTGGGGCCGGCGGGTGCGCAAGCTGTCGCGCGCCAGCCAGGACCGCGTCGCCGATTCCAGCGCCATCGCGGCCGAGGTCCTCAATGCCATCCCGGTGGTGCAGAGCTACACCGCCGAACAGCGCGAAGCGGCGCGCTTCGACGCGTCCACCGCCAGCGCCTTCGCCACCGCCGTGGTCCGCACCCGGGCCCGCGCCTTCCTGATCGCCTTCGTGATCATCACCACCAGCGCGGCCCTGCTGTGGGGCCTGTACCAGGGCACGCAGGCGGTGCTGGCCGGCACCATCACTGCCGGGCACCTGGGCCAGACCGTGGTCTACGTGATCATGCTGGCCGGCGCCGTCGGCGTGCTGGGCGAGGTGTATGGCGACCTGCTGCGCGCCGCGGGCGCGACCGAGCGGCTGATGGAGCTGCTCGATGCGCGCTCGCCCGTCGTGTCGCCCGCGCAGCCGGCCGCGCTGCCGTCGGTGACCGGCGGCAGCCGGGTGCAGTTCGAGGCCATCACCTTCCACTATCCGTCGCGGCCCTTGTCCGCCGCGCTGCGCGACTTCAACCTGGCGGTGGCGCCGGGCGAGACCGTGGCCCTGGTCGGCCCGAGCGGAGCCGGCAAGAGCACGGTCTTCCAGCTGCTGCTGCGCTACTACGACCCGGCGCACGGCACCATCCGGCTCGACGGCGTGCCGACGCGCGAGCTGTCGCTGCACGACCTGCGCGCGCGGATCGGCATCGTCCCGCAGGACGCGGTGATCTTTTCCTCCAGCGCGCTGGAGAACATCCGTTACGGCCGGCCGCAGGCCAGCGACGACGAAGTGATCGCGGCCGCCCGCGCCGCCTTCGCCCACGAGTTCATCACCGCCCTGCCCGAGGGCTATGCCAGCTTCCTGGGCGAGCGCGGCGTGCGCCTGTCGGGCGGGCAGCGCCAGCGCATCGCGATCGCCCGCGCCATGCTCAAGAACCCGCCGCTGCTGCTGCTGGACGAAGCCACCAGCGCGCTGGATGCCGAAAGCGAGCGCATGGTGCAAGCGGCGCTGGAGTCGGCCATGAGCGGCCGCACCACGCTGGTGGTGGCGCACCGCCTGGCCACCGTGCAACGCGCCGACCGCATCATCGTGCTGGACCACGGCCGCATCGTCGAACAGGGCACCCACGACTCGCTGGTTGCCGCGAACGGTGTCTATGCGCGGCTGGCGGCGCTGCAGTTCATGGAGTAGAAGGCGGACCTCCGTACGCAGAGAACGCAAAAAAGACAGTTGCAGGATTGAATGCAAATCTTCACGGCTTTCTTTTGCGTCCTCTGCGCGATCTCTGCGTCCTCTGCGTACGGATGTCCGTTTTCGGGTGTTGGGCTACCATCCCAGCGCCTTGACCAAACTCGCCAAACCCACCACGAAAGCCCCTGTCCCCCGGCAGGGCCGCGAGCAGATCATGGCGGCGATCCGGGCGGCGGGGATCGCGGAGTTCAGCGAGAAGGGCCTGAACGGCACCTCGACCCAGGCGATCGCCGAGCGCGCCGGCCTGACCAAGCCGCAGCTGCACTACTACATCGCCGGCAAGGAGCAGCTCTATGAAGAACTGCTGATGTCAGTGGTGTCGGACTGGAAAGGCATCTTTGACGCCGGCTCCACCGACCCGGGGCAGGTGCTGGCCGCCTACATCCGCTCCAAGGTGTACCTGGCTTTCGACAAGCCCGAGGTATCGCGCATCTTCACCCGCGAAGTGCTCGACGGCGGCCGCAACCTGGATCGGTTCTGGCCCGACTCGCGCAAGCGCACCCGCGAGAAGGTCGCGGCCATCAACGGCTGGATCGCGCGCGGCCTGATGGAGCCGGTGGACGCCCACATGCTGCTGATGGGGATCTGGGCCATGACCCAGTTCTATGCCGACTCCGCGCTGCAGGTGCGGCAGCTGCTCAAGCCCGGCCAGCCGAACTGGAGTCCGGACCGCGAGAAGGTGGTGCGGGAGATCACGGCGCTGGTGCTGCGGGGGTGCGGGATCCGGATGCCGTAGGGGAGTGGATCCCGGCTCGGGGGCCGGGATGACAGCAATTGGCACGGTGCTTGCAATATCTGACCAATCGATCAGATTGGTTGGTCAAATTGAACTTCCCGGCCCGCAAGGCATTAACACTGCACGGCAACGGTGCATCGCTCACGCCCGCGGTGCATGGATCGGGGCGGTAGCGCGATGCACGTCCTCGTCGTCTACTGCCACCCGGTGGAAACCAGCTTCCACGCGGCGCTGCACGCGCAGGTCGTGAAGAACCTGCGCGGCGCCGGCCACACGGTCGACGACTGCGACCTGTACGCCGAAGGCTTCAACCCGGTGCTGTCGCGCGAGGAGCGCATCGGCTACCACGACGTGCCGTCCAACCAGCGCGCGCTCGCCGACCACGTCGAGCGGCTGCGCAAGGCCGAAGCCATCGTGTTGTGCTTCCCGACCTGGTGCTTCGGCCTGCCGGCCATGCTCAAGGGCTACTTCGACCGGCTGTTCATGCCGGGCGTGGCCTTCGACATCAGCGACCCGGCCAACGTCAGGCCGATGCTCACCCACATCAAGCGGATTTCGGCCGTGGTGACCTACGGCCGGCCGCGCTGGACCGCGCTGTACATGGGCGACCCGCCGCGCAAGATCGTCACCCGCTACCTCAAGCGCCTCACCGGCAACCGCGCGAAGGTGGATTACCACGCGTACTACCACATGAACGTGGCCACCGAGCCGCGGCTGACCCGCTTCCTGGACCGGGTCGGCCAGGCGATGGCGAGGTTCGCATGACGGCGCCGACCCGCATCCGCAACGCCCGGCTGCCGCGCTGGCTGCTGCCCAAGGCCTGGCCGCTGCAGGACGGCGCACCGAAGCTGGCGCTGCTGGCGCTGCGCGATGGCCGGATCGATGCCGTGTCGCCCGAGGCGGCGCAGGCGCCGGCGCCGGGCGACTGGGACGTGCGCGGCGCGCCGGTGCTGCCGGGACTGGTCGACGCCCACACCCACCTGGACAAGACCTTCACCCTGCCGCGCCTGGGCGCCATCCAGCCCGGGCTGCTGGGTGCGATCGACGCCATGATGGCCGACCGCCTCGGCTGGACGCCGGCCGACGTGCGCGAGCGCGCCGGCCGCGCGCTGGAGTGGGCCTACCAGGCCGGCTGCGTCCACCTGCGCAGCCACGTCGACTGGTGGGAGGCCGACGGCGCGCCGGTGGCGTGGGAGGTGCTAACCGACCTGTCGCGGCAATGGCAGGGCCGGATCGCGCTGCAGCAGGTCAGCCTGATCAAGCTGCCGCTGTTCGCCGACCTGGCGCAGGCGCGGCGCCTGGCTGCGAAGGTGGCGGCGGCCGGGCCGCAGGCGTTGCTGGGCGGCTTCGTCCACAGCAGCAACTGGGACGAGCAGGCGCTGCGCCACCTCTTCACCGCCGCGGGCGAGGCGGGCCTGGACGTGGACCTGCACGTCGACGAGGAATTGAATCCGCAGGCGCGCGGCCTGGCCGCCACGGCCCGCATCCTGAAGGAAACAGGGTTCGACCGCCGCGTGGTCTGCGGCCACACCTGCTCGCTGGCGGTGCAACCGGAAAGCGAAGCGCTGGCCACGCTGGACGCGGTGGCGCAGCTGCCCATCACGCTGGTGAGCCTGCCCGTCACCAACCTGCTGCTGCAGGACGCGGTCACCGGGCGGACGCCGCGCCAGCGCGGGCTGACGCTGCTCAAGGAGGCGCGCGGGCGCGCCATCCCGGTGCTGCTGGCCAGCGACAACGTGCAGGACCCGTTCTGCCGCGTCGGCAGCTACGACCCGGTGGAGGCGCTGGCGGCCGGCGTGCTGGCGGCGCAGCTCGAGCATCCCTTCGACGTGTGGTCGGAGAGCCTGTGCCGCGCCGACTGGCTGCTGCGCACGCCGGGCACCGCGCCCACGCTCGCGGGCGCACCGGCCGACCTCGTCGTCTTCACCGCCGCCGACGCCTGGGGCTGGCCCTCGCGCGCAGCCCAACGCGTCGTGCTGCGCGGCGGCATCCCGATTCCCTCTTCTTCCCCTGAAAGGCCAGTCCCATGATCCATGGCTACATCCCGCCGCACCGCTTCCTGCCCTACCTCAGCTGGACCGAGATCGCCGCGTTGCCGGACCGCGAGAACACCGTCATCGTGCTGCCGGTCGGCGCCATCGAGCAGCACGGCCCGCACCTGCCCTGCTCGGTGGACAGCGTGATCTCCTCCGGCGTGCTGGGCAAGGCGCTGGAGAAGCTGCCGGCCGCGGTGCGCGCCTTCGGCCTGGCGCCGATCACCTACGGCAAGTCGGACGAGCACCTGCACTTCCCCGGCACCATGACGCTCACCGGGCCGACGCTGCTGGCGACCATCACCGAGCTGGGCGAGTCGGTCTACCGCGCCGGCTTTCGCAAGCTGCTGCTGGCCAACGGCCACGGCGGCCAGCCGCAGGTGCTGGAGATGGCGGCGCGCGAGCTGAGGCTGCGCCATGGCGACTTCGTCATCGTGCCCTTCCACGTCTCGCGGCTGCCGAATTCCTCGGGCAAGTACATCTCGGACACCGAGAAGAAGCTGGCGATGCACGCCGGCCATTCCGAAACTGCGCTGATGCTGGCGCTGGCCCCCGACACGGTGCACATGGAGCGGGCCGCGCCCAACATCCCGCCGGTGTTCCCGTCGAAGCTGCTGTCGCAGGACGGCCGCCCCGCCTGCGCCTGGACCGCGCGCGACTTCGGCCCCAGCGGCGTCATCGGCGACCCCATGGGCGCGACGCGCGAGCAGGGCGAGGACATCCTCGACACGCTCTCCAACAGCTGGGTCGAAGCCATCACGGACCTGTTTCGCATGCAGTGGGTGGTGCGCGAGGAACAGTCCTGGGGCTACGGGCACCAGACCGGCCACATCGAATCCGCCTAGGCGCGCAATTTGCATTCCCGTTTTTTTCCTTCCTTCGAGAGGCTTCCATGACCACCACCATCTCCCGCACCCTGCTGGCCGCCGCGATCGGCCTGGCCCTGTCCGCCGGCGCGCAGGCGCAGGAAAAGATCACCTACATGACCAACTGGTACGCGCAGGCCGAGCACGGCGGCTTTTACCAGGCGGTGGCCACGGGCATCTACAAGAAGTACGGCCTGGACGTCACCGTGAAGATGGGCGGCCCGCAGGTCAACATCATGCAATTGATGGCCGCCGGCCAGGCCGACTGCATCATGGGCTCCAGCGACCTGCAGATGATGATCGCGCGCTCGGGCGGCCTGCCTGTCGTCACCCTGGCCTCGGTGTTCCAGAAGGACCCGCAGGTGCTGATCGCCCACGACGACGTCAAGTCGTTCGAGGAGATGAAGGGCAAGACCATCCTGATCGCGCCTTCGGCCCAGCGCGGCTACTGGCTGTGGCTCAAGGGCAAGTACGGCTTCACCGATGCGCAGACCCGGCCCTACACCTTCAACATCCAGCCGTTCGTCGCCGACAAGAACACCGTGCAGCAGGGTTACCTGACGTCGGAGCCGTTCGCGATCCAGAAGGCCGGCGTCAGCGCCCGCGCCTTCCTGTTCGCCGACGCCGGCTGGACTTCGTATGCCACCACCATCTCCTGCATGGAAGACACCGTGAAGACGCGCGGCAAGGCCGTCGGCAGCTTCGTCAAGGCCACCATGGAAGGCTGGAAGAGCTACCTGGCCGACCCGGCGCCGGGCAACGCGCTGATCAAGAAGGACAACCCCAACATGACCGACGAGCAGCTCGCCTACAGCGTGGCCAAGCTCAAGGAAATGGGCATCGTCACCGGCGGCGGCGCGGCGACCGGCGGCATCGGCAGCATGAACGAGCAGCGCATCGCGACCAACTACAAGTTCCTGGTCGACAACAAGCTGGTCGACCCCACCAAGGTCACGCCGGCGCAGGCCTATGTGTTCGACTACATCAAGGATGCGAAGGTGATGCCGTGATGCGAGAACCCCCAGCCGCGCTCGGTGCGGCTTCACTTCCTTCGCTGGCCCCTGCCGTGCCTGCGATCGAGGTGCTGTCGGCGCACAAGACCTATCCCAATGGCACGGTCGCTCTGCAGCCGGTCGACCTGACGGTGCAGGAGGGCGAGTTCGTCACCCTGCTCGGCCCGTCCGGTTGCGGCAAGAGCACGCTGCTCAAGATGGTGGCCGGCCTGCTGCAGCCCACCGACGGCCGCCTGCTGCTGTGGCGCAAACCGGTGGCGGCGCTGGAGGAATCGCAGCGCAAGCTGGCCTTCGTGTTCCAGGCGCCGACGCTGATGCCCTGGGCCAGCGTGGCCGCCAACGTGCGGCTGCCGCTGGACCTGGCTGGCGTGGCGCGCAGCGAGGCGGACGGCCGCGTGGCCGAGGCGCTGGCCCTGGTGGGCTTGTCGAAGTTCGCGAGCGCCCTGCCGCGCAACCTGTCGGGCGGCATGCAGATGCGGGTCTCGATCGCGCGCAGCCTGGTGGTGCAGCCCAACCTGCTGCTCATGGACGAGCCCTTCGGCGCGCTGGACGAGATCACCCGCCACCGGCTCGACGCCGACCTCCTGGCGCTGTGGCAGGACAAGAAGCTGACGGTGGTGTTCGTCACCCACTCGATCCATGAGGCGGTGTTCCTGTCGACGCGGGTCGTGATGATGGCGGCGCGCCCGGGCCGCATCACCGAGGAAGTGCTGATCGACGAGCCCTATCCGCGCACGCCGGACTTCATGGTGACGCCGCGCTTCGCGCAGTACGCCAAGCGCCTGCAGGACAGCCTGCTGCGCGCCAGCCAGGACACCGAGGAGGCCACGCAATGAGCGACACGGCTATTACTCCTTCCCCCTCCGGGGGAAGGCAGGGATGGGGGCGAGCGGCGAGTTCCCCCACCCCAACCCTCCCCCGTGGGGGGAGGGAAAAGACGCGCCGCAACTACGACAAGGTGCTGTACCCGGCGCTGGTGATGCTGGTGCTGCTCGGAACCTGGCAGGCCCTGGTCACCGGCTTCAAGCTGCCGCCCTACCTGGTGCCCTCGCCGGTGCTGATGTTCCAGACCCTGGTCACCGACTGGCAGTCGCTCGGCGGCTCGCTGCTCGTCACCATGAAGATCACCGTGCTGTCGTTCGCGGTGGCCGTGGTGGTCGGCGTGCTGATCTCGTTCCTGTTCGTGCAGAGCCGCGCCATCGAGACCGCGCTGTTCCCGTACGCGGTGCTGCTGCAGGTGACGCCGATCGTGGCCGTCGCGCCGCTGATCATCATCTGGGTCAAGAACCCGACCGTTTCCCTGGTGCTGTGCGCGGCGCTGGTGGCGCTGTTCCCGATCATCTCCAACACCACGCTGGGCCTGCGCAGCATCGACCCGGACCTGCAAAGCTACTTCGCGATGAACCGCGCCAGCCGGATGCAGACGCTGGTGCGGCTGCGGATCCCGAGCGCGCTGCCCTACTTCTTCGGCGGCCTGCGGATCTCCAGCGGCCTGGCGCTGATCGGCGCGGTGGTGGCGGAATTCGTCGCCGGCACCGGCGGCGCGGCCACCGGCCTGGCCTACCAGATCCTGATGGCCGGCTACCAGCTGAACATCCCGCGCATGTTCGCCGCGCTGCTGCTGATCTCGCTGGCCGGCGTCGGGCTGTTCGCGTTGATGGCGTGGCTCACCAAACTCGCGCTGGGCGGCTGGCACGCCAGCGAACTCTCGAAAGACTGAATTGAACGCGCCTGTCCATCCCATCGAACAACTGCACGCCGAACTGGCCGACCTGGACTGGGTCACCGACGCCAGCCGGATCGCCCGCCTGTCGCAGGACTTCTCGTGGTTCAGCCCGGTGCTCAAGCGCCAGCTGGCCGACAAGAAGGCTGCCGCCGTCGTGCGCCCGCGCAGCGAAGACGAGATCCGCCGGCTGGTCAGCCTGTGCGCCCGCCTGCGGGTGCCGATCACGGTGCGCGGCAGCGGCACCGGCAACTACGGCCAGGCCGTGCCGCTGCAGGGCGGCGTGCTGCTGGACATGAGCGGCTACAACGCCTTCCTGTGGTCGCGCGGCGGCGTCGGCCGGGCCCAGGCCGGCATCCGGCTGGCGGACTTCGACAAGGCCGCGAAGCCCGGCGGCCATGAGCTGCGCTGCGTGCCGTCCACCTTTCGCAGCGCCACGCTCGGCGGCCTGTTCGGCGGCGGCTTCGGCGGCATCGGCTCGATCAACTACGGGCCGCTGGCGGCGCGCGGCAACGTGCTGGGCCTGCGCGCGATCACGATCGAGGAAGAACCGAAGTTCATCGAGCTGCGCGGGACCGAAGCGCTGCTGATGCACCACATGTGGGGCACCAACGGCCTGGTGCTGGAGCTGGAAGTGGGCCTGGCGCCGGTGCACGACTGGATGGAGAACATCGTCACCTTCGACAGCTTCGACGCCGCACTGGAGTTCGGCGACGCCGTCGCGCGCGCCACCGGCATCGTGAAAAAGGAGGTGTGCTTCTTCGCGGCGCCGGTGCCGGACTATCTCAAGCAGCTGGGCGACTACCTGCCCGCCGGCTGCCACGCGCTGATCCTCGCGGTGGCCGGCGCGAGCGAGGGGCCGCTGCTGGAGCTGGTCGCGCAGTTCGGCGGCACGGTGACCTACCGCAAGACCGCCGAGGAGGTTGCCGCCAGCAATCGCACGCTGCTCGAATACACCTGGAACCACACCACGCTCAACGCCTTCAAGGTCGACAAGAACATCACCTACCTGCAGAGCGCCTTCGTCGCCGGCCAGCACGTGGAGCAGGTCAAGCACATGGAGCAGCTGCTGGGCGGCGAGGTGCTGATGCACACAGAGTTCATCCGCAACATGGACGGCAACCTCACCTGCACCGCGCTGCAGCTGGTGAAGTTCACCACCGAGGAGCGGCTGCAGGAGATCATGCAGATCTACCGCGACAACGGCGTGCGCATCAACGACCCGCATGTCTGCGTCGTCGAGGACGGCAAGGCCGGCGGCGACCTGCCCCAGGGCTTCATCGACACCAAGCACCGCTTCGATCCGCTGGGCCTGCTCAATCCGGGCAAGGTGCGCGCCTGGATGCAGCCGGGCGAGATGGCACCGGCATGAGCGCGGACACCGGCATGGGCATGGGCCGGCCGATGGCGAACTACGCCGCTTCGCGGCGCGCCGGCGATTTCGTCTTCGTCAGCGGCGTGGTCGGCGTCGACCCGGCGCGCAAAGCGGTGGTGCAGAGCTACGACGAGCTGCCGCCGGCTGCGCTGGAAGCGCTGAAAAGCCTGGGCTACGTCACCGGCCAGCTGACGGTCGACATCTACGAGGCGCCGGCCGTGGCCCAGAGCTGGCTGGTGCTGGAGCGCATCCGCGAGATCGCCGGCGGGCACGGCGGCGGCATGGCGGACGTGGTCAAGCTGGTGCAGTACTTTCGCGACCTGCGGCACTACCCGTTCTACAACCGCGTGCGCGGGCTGTTCTACCCGGACGAACCGCCGGTGAGCACCGTGGTCGAGGTCTCGCGCTTCATGCCCGGCGACGGTGCGCTGATCGAGGTGGAAGCGACGATTTACCTGCCGCAGCAGCGCACCGTTTCCGGGCGTCGCTGAGTCCGGCAGCGGCGCGCGCATCCCGCGCACCTTGCCTGCGCTTCGCGTCCTACAGGCGGCGGGCGCCGCCGGGCCGACCATGAATCTCCGGACGCCGAGTGCGTCCACCCACAGGAGAAACGTCATGAAGGTTGGTCTTCTTCTCTGCTCCCTGCTGGCGGCCGCGCCCGCCTTTGCCCAGAACCTGGTCGCCTACGAGGGCGGCACCGCCGCCCGCCTCTCGGAGCAGCCCTGCAGCAACGAGCAGGTGCTGGGCCAGCTCGATCCGCAGCTGCGGCCAGCCTTCCGCGACGCCTCGGTGGTCGTCAACGGCCAGACCTTCTCCGCCTGCTGGGGACCGGCGGGCAGCGCCGTCTACCTGCTGTACGAGGACGGCGACGAAGGCCTGATCCCGGCGCACAAGCTCAAGCCCGAAATGTCGGTCTGACCGGCGGCGGCGGCGCGCCGGCGCCGTGAGGAGATGGCACGGCCTTTGCATGTTTGCGCGCAGAGTAGAAGCAGGCAGTGGCGGCAGCCACGGGTCATTGCTCTGGTGTTCAACCACGACCGGAGCTTCCAGCATGCCATCCTCGATCCCCAGCCTCGTGCGGGCCCTCGTGCCCGCCCTCACCTTCACCTTGACCGTCGCGGCGGCCGCCACACCGGCGCAGGCCCAGGACAAGGTCACCTTCCTCACCTCCTGGTACGCGCAGGCCGAGCATGGCGGCTACTACCAGGCCGTCGCGACCGGCATCTACAAGAAGCACGGCCTGGACGTGACCATCAAGATGGGCGGGCCGCAGGTCAACGCGGTGCAGATCATCGCCGCCGGCCAGGCCGACTTCATCATGGGCAAGGACTTCCAGACCTTGTCGGCCATCGAGAACGGCGTGCCCCTGACAACGGTGGCCGCCGTGTTCCAGTTCGAGCCGCAGGGCATGGTCACCCACCCCGACGTCAAGGGCCTGGCCGACCTCAAGGGCAAGACCATCCTGCTGGCCACCAGCGGCCGCACCAGCTGGTGGCCCTGGCTGAAGATCAAGCACGGGCTGAAAGACGAACAGACCCGCCCCTACACCTTCAGCATGCAGCCCTTCTTCGCCGACAGGAACATGGCGCAGCAGGGCTATCCCGGCTCCGAGCCCTTCATCGCCGAGAAGGCCGGCCAGAAGGTCAAGTTCTTCCTGTTCGCGCAGGAGGGCTACCCGCCCTACGGCAACACCATCGTGACGACGCGGCAGATGGTCAAGGACAAGCCCGAACTGGTCCAGCGCTTCGTCAAGGCCACCCTGGAAGGCTGGAAGAGCTACCTGGCCGACCCCACTGCGGGCAATGCGCTGATCCGGCAGGAGAACCCCAAGATGGAGGAAGAGCTGATCGCCTACTCCATCAAGACCATGAAGGAGATGAAGTTCTTCGACGGCGGCGACGCCGCCAAGGCCGGCCCGGGCGTGATGACCGACGCCCGCTGGAAGCAGACCTACGACCTGATGGTCGGCAGCGGCCAGCTCAAGCCGAATCCGAACTGGCAGCAGGCCTACACCCTGCAGTTCCTCAACGGCCTGAAGAAGTGATATGTGCCCCCACGCTCACATTCGTTCGCTGCCCCCCGAGGGGGCCGTGGCCTCCCTAGAGGCGGCTCGTCGGGAGGCCACGCCATGCTAGTCACCCAACAACCGGTGTTGCGGCGCTTCTGGTACGCCGTGATGCCGATGGCCAAGCTCGAATCCGGACCGCAGCCGTTCACGCTCCTGGGCGAGAACATCGTTTTGTGGAAGCAGGCGGACGGTACGCCGGCCGCCCTGCGCGACCGCTGCTGCCACCGCACCGCGAAGCTGTCCAAGGGCTTCGTCGAGAACGGCAACATCGTCTGCGGCTACCACGGCTGGACCTACGACTGCACCGGCGCCTGCGTGAAGATCCCGCAGGCACCGGACCTGCAGATCCCCGCCGGCGCCAAGGTGCCGGCCTTCCACGCCCAGGAAAAATTCGGCTACGCCTGGGTGGCGCTGGACGACCCGATCGCGCCGCTGCTGGACGCGCAAGAGGAAGCCCTGGGCTACCGCCGCATCCACCAGTTCGACGAGAGCTGGAACACCGGCGCCCTGCGCCTGATGGAAAACTCCTTCGACTCGGCGCACTTCGCCTTCGTCCACGCCGGCACCTTCGGCCAGGGCGGCCAGCACAAGCCCGAGCACTTCGCGCTGGACGAGACCGGGTACGGCTTCGAGGCAACGATGGTGATCGCCATCAACAACCCGCCCGAGTCCCACCGCATCACCGGCTCGACCGAACCGACCACCAAACGTCAGTTCTCCAACCAGTGGCACATGCCGTTCCTGCGCAAGCTGGGCCTGGTCTATCCCAGCGGCATCAAGCACACCATCTTCACCTGCGCCACGCCGATCGACGACCACCGCATCCAGTTGATCCAGTGGCTGTACCGCAACGACACGGAGCAAGACTGCCCCGCGGCGCTGCTCAATGACTGGGACACCAGGGTGGTGCTGGAAGACAAGGTCATCCTGGAGTCGGTCGACGCCGACGCGCCGGTGGACGTGGGCCGCCGCGACGAGCAGAGCATGGCCAGCGACCGCCCCGGCATGCTGATGCGCAAGCGGCTGCTGGCACTGCTCAAGGAGCACGGCGAGAGCGAGGTCCATGGCTGGACGCGCATCCATCCCGTGCAGGAGGGCGCGACATGCTGACCACCAGACAGAAGGTCCTGCGCCGCTTCTGGTACGCGCTGATGCCGATGACGGCGCTGGACGACGGACCCAAGCCCTTCACCCTGATGGGCGAGGACATCGTGCTGTGGAAGCAGGCCGACGGCACGCCCGCCGCCGTGCGCGACCGCTGCTGCCACCGCACGGCGAAGCTGTCGAAAGGCTTCGTGCAGGACGGCAACATCGTCTGCGGCTACCACGGCTGGACCTATGACTGCACCGGCACCTGCGTGAAGATCCCCCAGGCGCCGGACCTGCAGATCCCCGCCGGCGCCCGGGTGCCGGCCTTCCGCGCGCAGGAGAAGTACGGCTATGTCTGGGTGGCGCTGGAGGAGCCGCTCAAGCCCATCCCCCACTTCCCCGAGGACGGCGCGCCGGGCTACCGCCGCATCTTCCAGTTCTACGAGCAGTGGAAGACCAGCCCGCTGCGGATGATGGAGAACTCGTTCGACAACGCGCACTTCTCGTATGTGCACAAGGCCAACTTCGGCATCCTGGAGAACCCGAAACCCTCGCCCTATGAATTCCGCGAGACCGACTACGGCTTCGAGGCCGAGACCCGGGTGCCGATCCGCAATCCGGAGTCCGGACACCGCGTCACCGGCACCGCCGAGCCGATCACGGAGCGGCATCTGGTCAACCGCTACTACCTGCCGTTCAGCCGCCGCTTCGGCTGCAACTATCCGGCCAGCGGCATCGACCACATCATCTACAACTGCGCCACCCCGATCGACGACGAACGGATGATGCTGGTGCAATGGCTGTACCGCAACGACAGCGAGGAGAGCTGCAGCACGCCCGAACTGATCGCCTGGGACGCCGCCATCACCGCCGAGGACCGCGACATCCTGGAGGCCACCGACGCCGACGCCTGCGTCGACACCACGCGCAAGATGGAGTTCCACATGCCGTCGGACAAGCCGGGCCTGGTGATCCGCAAGCAGCTGCTGGACCTGCTGCGGGCGCACGGCGAAGAGGAAGTGCATCGCGGCACGCCGCGCCAGGTGCCGGCATGAGCAGCCTGCTGGTTCGCAACGCCGCCGCCATCCTCACCGGCCTGCAGGGCGCAGCGGCGCGCCACGCCGGCCCCGACATCCGCATCCGCGACGGGCGGATCGAAGCGATCGGAGCGCTCGTGCCGGAGCCGGGCGAGCAGCAGATGGATGCCGGCGGCTGCGTGGTCTACCCGGCGTGGGTGAACACGCACCACCACCTGTTCCAGTCGCTGCTCAAGGGCGACCCGCTGGGCATCAACGCCACGCTGACTCCATGGCTGCAGGCGACGCCGCTGCGCATGCGCCCGTTCATGGACGAAGCCATGTTCCGGCTGGCGGCGCGGATCGGGCTGGTGGAACTGGCGCTCTCGGGGTGCGCCACCGTCGCCGACCACAACTACCACTACCACCCCGGCATGCCCTTCGACGCCTCGGCGATCCTGTTCGACGAGGCCGACCGGCTGGGCCTGCGCTTCGTGCTGTGCCGCGGCGGCGGCACGCTGTCGCGCCTGGGCAGCGACACGACCCAGGCTGCCTTGCAGCCGGAGCCGCTGGACCTGTATCTGGCCGACATCGAACGGCTCGCGGCGCAGTACCACGACGCGGCGCCGGACGGCATGCGCCGCATCGTGGTGGCGCCGACCACGCCGCCGCATTCGATGCGGCCGCAGGAGCTGCGCGAATGCGCCGCCACCGCCCGCCGGCTGGGCCTGCGGCTGCACTCACACCTGTCGGAGACGGTGCACTACCACGACACCGTGCATGCGCAGCACGGGATGAAGCCGGTGCACTTCTGCGAGAGCGTCGGCTGGCTGGGCGAGGATGTGTGGTTCGCGCACCTGGTCAAGCTCGACGCCGACGAGATCGCGCTGCTCGGCGCCACCGGCACCGGCATCGCGCACTGCCCGCAAAGCAACGGCCGCCTGGGCAGCGGCATCGCGCCGGTGCGGGCGCTGGAAGCGGCCGGCGCGAAGGTGTCGATCGGCGTGGACGGCGCGGCCTCGAACGAAGCGGCCGACATGCTGTCCGAGACCCATGCCGCCTGGCTGCTGCAGCGCGCCAAGGCTGGCGACGCTGCGGTCGCACACCATCGCGGCGGCCAGGGCGAGGACGGCGCGGCCGCGGCGGCGACGGTGGAGGACGTGGTGCGCTGGGGCACGGCCGGCGGCGCGGCGGTGCTGGGCCTGCCGGCGATCGGCACGCTGGCGGTGGGCCAGGCTGCCGACATCGCGGTCTACCGGCTGGACCGGGACCCGCGCTACTTCGGCCTGCACGACCCGGCCGTGGGTCCGGTGGCCAGCGGCGGCGCCGCGCACCTGGCGACGCTGCTGGTGGGGGGCCGGGAGATCGTGCGTGAAGGTGCGATCCCGGGTCTGGACCTGGGCGAGCTCGGCGCGCAGGCGCGGGCCGCGGTGGAGACACTCCTGGCCTTGGCGTCGCGCTGAAGGCTCCAGACGCTGCATGGATGCCGGATCGAGTCCGGCATGACAGTGGCTGTCATCCCGGCCTCCGAGCCGGGATCCAGGTCCCCGCAGGACGCCAGCGCGTCAGCGGCGCCGGGCCGGCGCGAACGCCTTGCGCCGGCTCGCCGTGTCTTCCATCTGGCGCGCGATGTTGCCGCACACCAGGTCGCACAGCGCGAACACCGACTCGTCGGCGATGCGGTAGTACACGCTGGTGCCGCGGCTGTCGCGCGCGACCAATCCCTGCTTGGTCAGCAGCGCCAGGTGCCGCGACACGTTGGCGGCCGTGAAGCCGCACAGCTGGGCCAGGTCGCCGACATTGCGCTCGCCGTGGCGCAGCAGGTTGAGGATCTGCAGGCGCGTCGGCTCCGACAGCACCTGGAAGTAGCGGGCCACCTCGGCCAGCGCCTCGGGCGGCAGGTCTTTCATGAATGAACGGTCCTTGACTTGGCTCAGGGTCCCCGCGCGCCACCGGAACAAAGTGGTCGGCGGGGATCTTGAGTTTAACGTATCATTGCCTAATTAGCTGATTAGTTAAATAAGCAATCACGGAACCATGATGTTGTTCAAGAGCAGTTGGGTTGCCGCCGCCCTGGCCGTGGCGCTGGGCGCGCCCGGCGCCTGGGCCGGCGACGGCGCCGCCCTGGCGACGGTGCAGGTGCAGGGCGCGGCCGGCAGCGCCGGCAGCGCCGTCAGCCTGGATGCGGTGGTGGAAGCGGTGCGCCATACCACGGTGTCGGCCCAGGTGCCGGGCGCCATCGTCGCGCTGAACGTGAAGGCCGGCGACGTGGTCAAGGCCGGCCAGCCGCTGCTGCGCATCGACGCGCGCGCCGCCAGCCAGAACGCCGCCGCCAGCGCCGCCCAGGTGGAGGCCGCCCGCGCCTCGATGAACGTCGCGTCCACCGAATACGAGCGGCAGCAGCTGTTGTTCCAGAAGCAGTACATCAGCCAGTCCGCGCTCGACCGCGCCAAGGCGCAGTTCCAGTCGGCCCAGGCGCAGCTGCAGGCGCAGCAGGCGCAGGCCCGGGCCGCGCAGGCCGAGTCGGGCTTCTTCGTGGTCAACGCGCCCTACGCCGGCGTGGTCAGCGACGTGCCGGTCACCCTCGGCGACATGGCGATGCCCGGCCGCGCACTGCTCACGCTGCACGATCCGTCGGCGCTGCGCGTGACGGCCGCGGTGCCGCAGACCGTGCTGGCCGCCCTGGCCGACAGCGCTGCCATCCGCTTCGAGCTGCCCGGCCTGGCATCGGCGCCCGGCCTGCTGCAGCCCGCCCAGGTCCAGGTGCTGCCGGTGGTCGACGCGGCCACCCACACCGGCCAGCTGCGGCTGGCGCTGCCGGCCGGCCTGAAGGGCGTGGCGCCGGGCATGTTCGCGCGGGTCTGGCTGCCGGCCGGCGCCGCGCGTCCGGACGGCACCGGCGCCGAACGCCTGACCCTGCCCACGCGCTCGGTGGTGCGGCGCTCGGAGCTGACCGGCGTCTATGTGCTCAACGCGCAGGGCAAGCCGCTGCTGCGCCAGGTCCGGCTCGGGCCGGTGCAGGGCGACCGGGTGGAGATCCTGAGCGGCGTCAGCAAGGGCGAGCGGGTCGCCGTCGATCCGCAGGCCGCGGCCAGGGTGCGCTGATGACGACCCCTGCCATGACCAACCAACCACGCATGGGCATCTCGGGGCGGATCGCCGCGGCGTTCCAGGGCGCCCAGATCACGCCCCTGCTGGCGCTGATGGCCCTGCTGCTGGGGATCTTCGCGGTGCTGGTGACGCCGCGCGAGGAAGAGCCGCAGATCAACGTCACCATGGCCAACGTGCTGGTCCCCTTCCCGGGAGCGGCCGTGGCGGACGTCGAACAGATGGTGGCCGGCCCGGCGGAGCAGGTGCTGTCGCAGATCGCGGGCGTCGAGCACGTGATGTCGGTGTCCAGCCCCGGCCTGGCCGTGCTGACGGTGCAGTTCAAGGTCGGCGTGCCGCGCACCGAGGCGCTGGTGCGCCTGCACGACACGCTGCGCGACAACACCGACTGGCTGCCCAGGGGGCTCGGGGTGCTGGACCCGATCATCAAGCCCAAGGGCATCGACGACGTGCCGATCGTGGCCCTCACGCTGTACAGCAAGGACCCGGCCACCGGCGCGTTCGCGCTGGAGCGGGTGGCCCACAGCATGGAGGCTGATCTCAAGCGCGTGCCCGGCGCCCGCGAGGTGCAGACCCTGGGCGGCCCCGGCCGCGCGGTGCTGGTGCAGATCGATCCGGGCCGCATGGCCGGCTCCGGCGTCACCGTGCAGGACCTGCGCCAGGCGCTGCAATCGGCCAACCTGGGCCTGCCGGTCGGCGAGCTGGTCGCCGGCAACCGCAGCGTGGCCATCGAAGCCGGTCCCTACCTGGCGCAGGCCAGCGACGTGGCCGACCTGGTGGTGGGCGTGCGGGACGGCAAGCCGGTGTTCCTCAAGGACGTGGCCGAGGTGCGCGACGGCCCGCCGCCCGCCAGCCGCTATGCGTGGTACGGCCAGTCCGGCAAGAACGGCGGCGGCGAGTATCCGGCGGTGACGCTCACGGTCACCAAGAAGCCGGGCGAGAACGCGATCGACGTCGCCAACGGCGTGGCGCAGCGGGTGGAGCAGCTGCGCAACACGGTGATCCCCGCCGGCGTCGAAGTCGCCGTGACGCGCGACTACGGCGCGACCGCCAACGACAAGGCGATCAAGCTGATCCAGAAGCTGCTGTTCGCGACCGCCGCCGTGGTGGCGCTGGTGTTCGTCGCGCTGGGCCGGCGCGAGGCCGCGATCGTCGGCGCGGCCGTGATCCTCACGCTGACGGTGACGCTGTTCGCCTCGTGGGCCTGGGGCTTCACGCTCAATCGGGTCTCGCTGTTCGCGCTGATCTTCTCGATCGGCATCCTGGTGGACGACGCCATCGTGGTGGTGGAGAACATCCACCGCCACCAGCAGCTGTTCCCGGACCGCACGCTGGCACAGATCATCCCGGGAGCGGTCGACGAAGTGGGCGGCCCCACCATCCTGGCCACTTTCACCGTGATCGCGGCGCTGTTGCCGATGGCCTTCGTCAGCGGCCTGATGGGCCCGTACATGAGCCCGATCCCCATCAACGCCAGCATGGGCATGCTGCTGTCGCTGGCGATCGCGTTCATGGTCACGCCCTGGCTGGCGCGGCTGTGGATGAAGCACACCCCGGGCCACGGTCATGGCACGGGCACGGGCGCGGCGAGCGGACTGGCCGGCAAGCTGGCGCCGCTGTTCGAGCGGGTCTTCAAGCCGCTGCTGGACGACAGGCGCGGCCAGCGCAACCGGCGCCTGCTGGGCCTGGGCATCGCGGCGCTGATCGCGCTGTCGCTGGTGCTGCCGGCCACCGGGCTGGTGCTGCTCAAGATGCTGCCCTTCGACAACAAGTCGGAGTTCCAGGTGGTGGTGGACATGCCGGCCGGCACGCCGGTGGAGCAGACCGCCGCCGTGCTGCACGAGCTCGGCGCGCAGCTCTCCACCGTCCCCGAGGTCACCGACTACCAGGCCTATGCCGGCACGTCGGCGCCGATCAATTTCAACGGCCTGGTGCGCCAGTACTACCTGCGCGCCGGCGGCGCGGTGGGCGACATCCAGGTCAACCTGGTCGACAAGCACGCCCGCGCCGAGCAGAGCCACGCCATCGCCGCCCGGGTGCGGCCGCAGCTGCAGAAGATCGGCAAGCGCTTCGGCGCGAACGTCAAAGTGGTGGAAGTGCCGCCGGGCCCGCCGGTGCTCTCGCCGATCGTGGCGGAGATCTACGGCCCCGATGCGCAGGGCCGGCGCGAGGTGGCCAAGGCCGTGCGCGCCGTGTTCGAGCAGACCGCCAGCGTGGTCGACGTCGACGACACCAGCATCGCCGATGCGCCGCGCAAGCTGCTGCTGGTGGACCGGCGCAAGGCCGCCATGCTCGGCGTGCCGCAGCAGGCCATCGTCGGCACGCTGCGGGCCGGCCTGGCCGGAGAAACCGCGACTTACCTGCACGACGCCAGCAAGTACCCGGCCCCGGCCGTGCTGCAGCTGGCGCCGGCCAGCCACGGCGACCTCGACGCACTGCTGCAGCTGTCGGTGCGCAGCACCTCGGGCAAGCTGGTGCCGATCCGCGAGCTGGTGACGGTGAGCGACACGCTGCGCGAGCAGCCGGTCCACCACAAGGACCTGCTGGCGGTGAACTACGTGCTCGGCGACATGGCCGGCAAACTCGACAGCCCGCTGTACGGCATGTTCGGCATGCGCGGCGAGATCGCGAAGATCCGCGCGCCCGACGGCGGCCCGCTGGCCGAGTACTTCATCCGCCAGCCGCCGGACCCGTGGCGCGGCTACACCCTGAAGTGGGACGGCGAATGGCAGATCACCTACGAGACCTTCCGCGACATGGGCGCCGCCTATGCCGTGGGGCTGGTGCTGATCTACCTGCTGGTGGTGGCGCAGTTCGGCTCCTACCTGACGCCGCTGATCATCATGGCGCCGATCCCGCTGACCATCATCGGCGTGATGCCCGGCCACGCACTGCTGGGCGCGCAATACACGGCGACCAGCATGATCGGGATGATCGCCCTGGCCGGCATCATCGTGCGCAACTCGATCCTGCTGGTGGACTTCATCAACCTGCAGGTGCGCGAGGGCGTGCCGTTCAAGCAGGCGATCGTGCACTCGGCGATCACCCGCGCCCAGCCGATCATGCTGACCGGCGCCGCCGCGATGCTGGGCGCGTTCTTCATCCTGGACGACCCGATCTTCAACGGCCTGGCGATCTCGCTGATCTTCGGCATCTTCGTCTCGACGGTGCTGACGCTGGTCGTGATCCCGACCCTCTACTACGCCGCCTACCGCAAGTTTCATCAACCTCAAGGAGCAACTCCATGAAATCCTGGCAAATCGTGCGCCTCGTCGCCGGCGCCTTCATCCTGCTGTCGCTGGCGCTGGGCATTCCCGGCAGCCCGATCTTCGTCAGCCAGTGGTGGCTGGCCTTCACCGCCTTCGTCGGCATCAACCTGCTGCAAAGCGCGCTGACCCAGTGGTGCCTGATGGAAACCATCCTGCGCAAGCTGGGCGCGCCGCGCGGCTGCTGAAGGACAAGGCCATGCGCAAACGCTTCGCTGTGGCCGCCGTCGCGCTGGCCGCGTTCTCGGCGCAGGCCACCGACCTGATGCAGGCCTGGCAGGCCGCGCGCCAGCACGACCCCGACGCAGCCATCGCGCTGGCCGCCCGGCAGGCGGGCGAGACCCGCCGGGCCCAGGCCGCGGCGCTGTGGCGGCCGACGGTGGCCCTGAGCGCCACGGTCGGCGCCGCGAACGCCGACACGGCCATGACCGGCGCGCGCTTTTCCGCGCCCGGCTTCGGCCAGTCCGACGGCGTGAATTTCGCCACCTCGGTCTCCGGCGGCACGTCGACCCGCTGGGGCATCAGCGCACGGCAACCCCTGATCAGCGGCGACAAGCAGGCGCAGCGGCGCCAGCTGCTGATCGGCGCCGATGCGGCTGGGCTCGAGTGGCAGGCCGCGCAGCAGGAGCTGATGCTGCGCACCGCGCAACGCTACTTGGACGCGGTGCTGGCCGAGCGCAAGCTGGAGCTGCTGCGGCGCCAGCACGCCGCGGTCGACAAGGCGCTGGTGGAAGCACGCGACCGCTTCGCGCTGGGCGACAAGCCGGTCACCGACACCCACGAGGCGTCGGCCCGGGCCCGTGCGCTGCAGGCCCAGGTGCTGGCGGCCGACAGCGAACTGCAGCTGGCCCGCGAGGCGCTGGCGGACGCCACCGGCCTGCCGCTGGCGTCGCTGCAGCTGGCGGCGCCGGCCGACACCGCCGCCCCCGCCGCGCTGCCGCCGCTGGAGCAGTGGCTGGAGCGTGCCGGCCGCGACAACCTGCTGCTGCGCCTGCAGCTCGCCAACGCCGACACGGCGCGGCAGGAAGTGACCCGGCACAGCGCCTGGGCCGGCCTGAGCCTGGACCTGGTGGCCGAGGCCGGACGCGACCGGCTCGGCGGCAGCGGCGACTTCGGCAGCGCCAGCAACAAGAGCAGCCAGCAGATGATCGGCCTGCAGCTCACGCTGCCGCTGTCCACCGGCGGCATGCGCGACGCCCGCCAGGACGAAGCCGTGCGGCTGGAAGAAAAGGCCCGCGCGGAGGTCGACCGGGCCCGCCAGCAGGTGCGCCAGCAGACCCGCGCGGCGTGGCTGGGCCTGCAAAGCGGCAAGGCCCGGATCGAGGCCTTGTCGGACGCGCTGGTCGCCACCCGCGCCCGGCTGGATGCGACGCAGCTCGGGCAGCAGGTGGGCGACCGCACCACGCTGGACCTGCTCAATGCGCAGAACGACGCCAGCAGCGCCGAACTGGCGCTGGTGCAGGCCCGGACCGACCTGCTGCTGAACCGGCTGCGGCTGTCCGCGCTGGCCGCGGAACTCGACGAAGCGCGGCTGCAGGAGGTCAACGCCTCGCTGCAGCGCTGAGAGCCGATTGTCGAGGAGCCATGCGCGAGACGGTCGGCAGCCAGCGGCTGCGACGCCCGGGCGGCACTACTGCAAAGGCTCCTTGAGCGCCTTGGGGATCGGCAGCGGCAGCACGCCGATGCCCTCCTCGAGCAGGGCCTGGGTTTCGCCCGCGGAGGCCTGGCCGCGGATGCCGCGCTCCTCGGTCTCGCCGTAGTGCATGCGGCGCGCTTCTTCCGGAAAGCGCTGGCCGACGTCTTCGGTGTTGGCCATCACGTGCCGCACCATCTTCATCCACGCCGCCTGCATGGTGGCGTCGGGCGCCGTGACCACGTCAGCGCGCGCCACCGGCTCCTTGCCGGCGCCCAGGTTCAGGCGCGGGGCGCTGAGCAGCTTGGTGACGGCGGCGTCGCCGCACAGCGGGCACTCGACCAGGCCGCGGGCCAGCTGGTCCTGGAACTCGGCTTCCGATCCGAACCAGCCTTCGAAACTGTGCTGCTGCGAGCACTGGAGATCGAGGACTTTCATCGCGCCGCCGGGCCGCCCCAAGGCGCGATCGCCCCCTCGGGGGGCAGCGATGACACTTCGTGCTGAGCGTGGGGGTCAAACATGTTTGAGATTATGAGCGCCAGTCGAGCTTCCAGCTGCCGGCAAGGACGTTCTGCAGCCAGAGCGCGCACGACAGGGTCTTGGCGTCCGTCACCTGGCCGTCGCGGCACCAGTCCAGCAGCTCCTGCGGGGTGGCGGTGAACACGTCGAGGAATTCGCCGTGGTCCAGGCTGCGCTGGCCGCCGTCGACCAGCCCGCGCGCGAACCAGATGTCGATGAATTCGGTGGAGTACGAAATCACCGGATGCAGCTGGCCGACTTGGGCCCACTCGCGGGCGGTATAGCCGGTCTCCTCCAGCAGTTCGCGCCTGGCGCAGGCCAGCCGGTCTTCGCCGGCGTCGATCTTGCCGGCCGGGAATTCGATCATCACCTGCCCCACCGGATAGCGGAACTGCCGCTCCAGCAGCACGCGGCCGTCGTCCAGCAGCGGCACGATCACCACGGCGCCCGGATGGACGATGTATTCGCGGGTGGCGGTGCCGCCGTCGGGCATGGCCACCGTGTCGCGAAAGGCGTGCAGCAGCCGGCCCTTGAACAGCTCCTGGCTGTCCAGCTTGCGCTCGACCAGGTGGCTGTCGTCGGACTTGTCAGTCATGACGCTTGTGCTTCCACAGGTAGCGCCAGATGAAGCCGGGGAAGGCGAACGTGATGAAGAGCGCCCCGGTGATGGCGTAGAACTCCCACTTCTGCGGGGCGACCTGGCCGGCGCGCTGCTCCAGCAGCAGGCCGAGCCCGCCGGCGACCAGGTACATCGCGACCAGCTCCGCCAGCCGCAGCGCCAGCGGCTTGGGCCGCTTGAGCGGGAACACCCCGAGCAGGCGCTGGTTGACGAACGGCAGGTTGGCCGCCAGGAACGCGACCACGATCACGAGCCAGACGGAGGCGGTATTGGACACTCTGTCGACAGCGCGGGCTAGCTGGACAGCGTCTTGACGATGGCTTGCGCGCACAGCGTCATCAGGCCGCCGGGGACGATGCCCAGGATCAGGACCAGCGCGCCGTTGATCGTCAGCACCGCGCGCACGTCGGCCGGGGCCGAGACCGTGCTGGCCGTGATCGGCGCGTCGAAGTACATCACCTTGACCACGCGCAGGTAGTAGAAGGCGCCGACCAGCGACATCATCACTGCGAACACCGCCAGCGCGATGTACAGGCCCTGGCCCGAAGACACCAGCGCCTGCAGCACGGCCAGCTTGGCATAGAAACCCACCAGCGGCGGCACGCCGGCCAGCGAGAACATGCAGATGGCCATCACGCCGGCGAACAGCGGGCTGCGCTGGTTCAGGCCGGCCAGGTCGGTGATCTCTTCGCTCTCGAAACCTTCGCGCGCCAGCAGCAGGATGATGCCGAAGCTGGCCAGCGTGGTGAGCACGTAGGTGATGATGTAGAACATCGCCGAGCTGTAGGCGTTGGCGGCCGACAGCGTGTTGCCGTTGACCACGCCCGACAGCAGGCCCAGCAGCACGAAGCCCATCTGCGCGATGGTCGAATAGGCCAGCATGCGCTTGAGGTTGGTCTGCGCGATCGCCGCCAGGTTGCCGATCAGGAGCGAGGCGATCGCCATCAGCGCCAGCATCTGCTGCCAGTCGATCGCCAGCGGCAGCAGGCCCTCCACCAGCAGGCGGATGGCGATTGCGAAGGCGGCCAGCTCCGGCGCGCTGCCGATCATCAGCGTCACCGAGGTCGGCGCGCCCTGGTAGACGTCGGGGATCCACATGTGGAACGGCGCGGCGCCGAGCTTGAACGCCAGGCCCGAGACGATGAACACCAGGCCGAACACCAGCACCTGGTGCTTGACCTGGCCGGAGTTGACGATCTTGAACACGGTGCCGATGTCCAGCGAACCGGTGGCGCCATAGAGCATCGACAGGCCGTACAGCAGGAAGCCGCTGGCCATCGCGCCGAGCACGAAGTACTTCATCGCGGCTTCGGTCGACGTGGCGTGGTCGCGCCGCAGCGCCACCAGCGCGTAGCTGCACAGCGTGAGCAGCTCCAGGCCCAGGTAGATCACCAGGAAGTTGCTGCCCGAGATCATGACGAAGATGCCCAGCAGCGCGAACAGCGAGAGCGTGAACATCTCGCCGCCGACCAGCATGTCGCGGTCCGCCGCGTAGGGCCGGCCGTAGACCAGGCAGACCATCATGCTGATGGTGGCGAAGAACTTGAGCCAGTTGCCCATCGGGTCGCTCACCACCATGCCGCCGAAGGCGTAGATGGTCTGTTCCTGCAGGGCGAAATCGGCCGTGAAATACGCCACGACGGCCAGCGTGCCCATCGACAGCCAGTAGGTGGCGGTGCGCAGGCGCGAGGTGACGCCCAGGTCCACCAGGGCGATCACGCACGCCATCACCAGCAGGATGATCTCGGGCGACGTGACGATCAGGCTAATCTTGTCCAGCATGTTCTAGCTCTTCTCAGTTCAGTTTGGACACGGCCACGTGCTTGAGGAAATCAGCCACCGAGGCATTCATGATGTCGGTGAACGGCTTGGGGAAGATGCCCATGTAGAGCACGGCGACGGCCAGCAGCCCCAGCATCAGGAATTCGCGGGCATTGATGTCCTTCAGGGCGCGCACGTCGTCGTTGACGACCGGGCCCAGGTAGACCCGCTTGTACATCCACAGCGTGTAGGCGGCGCCGAAGATCAGCGCCGTCGCGGCGCCGAAGCCGAGCCAGAAGTTGGCCTTGACGGCGCCCAGGATCACCATCCACTCGCCGACGAAACCGGCGGTGGCGGGCAGGCCGCAGTTGGCCATCGCGAACAGCAGCGCGAACGCAGCGAAGTTCGGCATGGTGTTCACCACCCCGCCGTAGCTGGCGATCTCGCGGGAATGGACCCGGTCGTAGAGCACGCCGATGCACAGGAACATCGCGGCCGACACGAAGCCGTGGGCGATCATCTGCACGATGCCGCCGGCCACGCCCAGGTCGTTGAAGATGAAGAAGCCGAGCGTGACGAAGCCCATGTGCGCCACCGACGAATAGGCCACCAGCTTCTTCATGTCCTGCTGCACCATCGCCACCAGGCCGACGTAGATCACGGCGATCAGCGACAGCGCGATCATCAGCCAGGCCCACTCGCGCGACGCGTCCGGCGCGATCGGCATCGAAAAGCGCAGGAAGCCGTAGGCGCCCAGCTTCAGCATGATGGCGGCCAGCACCGCGGAGCCGCCGGTGGGCGCCTCGACGTGCACGTCCGGCAACCAGGTGTGGACCGGCCACATCGGCACCTTCACGGCGAAGGCGGCGAAGAAGGCGAAAAACAGGAAGGTCTGGGCCGTGCCGTCCAGCGGCAGCTTCTGCCAGGTGGCCAGGTCGAAACTGCCGCCGGACTTGGTGTACAGGAACACCAGCGCGATCAGCATCAGCAGCGAGCCCAGCAGCGTGTAGAGGAAGAACTTGAACGCCGCGTAGATCTTGTTGGGGCCGCCCCAGACGCCGATGATCAGGTACATCGGGATCAGCGTGGCCTCGAAGAAGGTGTAGAACAGGATGCCGTCGAGCGCGCAGAACACGCCGATCATCAGGCCCGACAGGATCAGGAACGCGCCCATGTACTGGTTGACGCGCTCGGTGATCACCTCCCAGGCCGAGATCACCACGACGACCGTGATGAAGGCCGTCAGGATCACGAACCAGAACGAGATGCCGTCGATGCCCAGGTGGTAGTGGACGTTGAAGCGCTCGATCCAGGGTGCGCGCTCGACGAACTGCATCGCCGAGGTGCCGAGCTTGAAGCCGCCGTACAGCGGCAGCGTGACCAGCAGGCTGATGACGCTGCCGATCAGGGCAAGCCAGCGCACGGCGCGGGCCTGGTCGTCGCGCCCCAGCGCCAGCAGCACGACGCCGAAGAAGATCGGCGTCCAGATCGCAAGGCTCAACAATCCCATTTTCTGTTCTCTTCCATCTTGTTCTAGTCAGTTGGGGACAGAGCTGAAGATCTGTCCCGCAAAGTCACCTACTTAGCCAGACGAAGTACGTCATGAGCACGAACACGCCCAGGATCATCCCGAACGCGTAGTGGTAGATGTAGCCGGACTGGACCCAGCGCACGACGCCGGCGATGCGGCCGATGACGCGCCAGGAGCCGTTGACCAGGAAGCCGTCGATCACGCCCTGGTCGCCGCCCTTCCACAGGCCGACGCCGAGCAGGCGGGCGCCGCGCGCCAGCACGTTCTCGTTGAACCAGTCCATGTAGTACTTGTGCTCCAGCAGCTGGTAGACCGGCTCGACCTTCGAGCGGATCTTCGCCGGCAGCGCCGGGTTGACCAGGTACAGGTAGTACGCCAGCGCCACGCCGGCCAGCGCCAGCCAGAACGGCGCCGTCGTCAGCGCGTGCAGCGCCATCTGCGCCGGGCCGTGGAACAGCTTGGCCAGTTCCTCCATCGCCGGGTGCCTGGCGGCGTCCACGAAGATCGAATCCTTGAAGAAGTCGCCGAACAGCATGGGCTTGATCGTCAGGAAGCCGATCACCACCGACGGGAACGCCAGCAGCAGCAGCGGCGCCGTCACCACCCAGGGCGATTCGTGCGGGTGTTCGGCATGGCCATGGCCGTCGTCATGGTGGGCGTCGTGATGGGCGTCCGGATTCTGGTCGTAGCGCTCTTTGCCGTGGAACACCAGGAAGTAGAGCCGGAACGAATAGAAGGCGGTGACGAACACGCCGGCCAGCACCGCGAAGTGCGCGAAGCCCGCGCCCCACAGGTGGCTCTCGCCGACGGCCTCGATGATGCTGTCCTTGGAATAGAAGCCGGCGAACAGCGGCGTGCCGATCAGCGCCAGCGAACCGAGCAGCGACGTGATCCAGGTGATGGGCATGTACTTGCGCACGCCGCCCATCCAGCGGATGTCCTGGTTGTGGTGCATGCCGATGATCACGGAGCCGGCCGCCAGGAACAGCAGCGCCTTGAAGAACGCGTGCGTCATCAGGTGGAACACCGCGACCGAATAGGCGGAAGCGCCCAGCGCCACCGTCATGTACCCGAGCTGCGACAGCGTGGAGTACGCCACCACGCGCTTGATGTCGTTCTGGATGATGCCCAGGAAGCCCATGAACAGGGCCGTGATCGCGCCGATCACCATGATGAACGACAGCGCCGTGTCCGACAGCTCGAACAGCGGCGACATCCGCGCCACCATGAAGATGCCGGCCGTCACCATCGTCGCCGCGTGGATCAGCGCGGAGATCGGGGTCGGGCCTTCCATCGAATCGGGCAGCCAGACGTGCAGCGGGAACTGGGCGCTCTTGCCCATCGCGCCGATGAACAGGCAGATGCAGATCACGGTGATCAGCATCCACTCGGTGCCGGGGAAGCCCAGCTTGGCGATCTCCGTGCTCTTGCCGAACACCTCGGCGTAATTGAGCGAGCCGGCGTAGGCGGCGATCAGGCCGATGCCCAGGATGAAGCCGAAGTCGCCGACCCGGTTGACCAGGAAGGCCTTCATGTTGGCGAAGATCGCCGTCGGCTTGTTGAACCAGAACCCGATCAGCAGGTACGACACCAGGCCGACCGCTTCCCAGCCGAAGAACAGCTGCAGGAAGTTGTTGCTCATGACGAGCATCAGCATCGAGAAGGTGAACAGCGAGATGTAGGCGAAGAAGCGGTTGTAGCCGTCGTCTTCCTCCATGTAGCCGATGGTGTAGATGTGCACCATCAGCGAGACGAAGGTGACGACGCACATCATCATGGCGGTGAGGCCGTCGACCAAGAAGCCGATCTCCATCTTCAGGCCGCCCACCACCATCCACTCGTAGAGCGTGGCGTTGAAGCGGGCGCCGTCGATGGCGACGCTCTTGAGCGTCAGCGCCGAAATCACGAAGGCGATGAACACGCCCAGGATGCACAGCGTGTGCGAGAGGCGGCGGCCGATCCAGTTGCCGCCGAAGGTGGTGCCGAAGACGCCGGCCAGCACGGCGCCCACCAGGGGCGCGAGCGGAACGGCGAGCAGCGTGGAAGCGTTGAGGGTTTGGCTCATAGTGTTGTTGTGATGGACGTCAGGTCGCCGCCGGGCCGCCCCAAGGCGACCTGGGCCCCCTCGGGGGGCAGCGATACGGCGAAGACGATGAGCGTGGGGGCAACATTCTTAGCCTTTGAGCGTGTTCAGTTCGTCGACGTTGATGTTCGACTTGTTGCGGAACAGCAGCACCAGGATGGCCAGGCCGATCGCCGATTCGGCCGCCGCGACCGTGAGGATGAAGAACACGAACACCTGCCCGTGCATGTCCTGCAGGTAGTAGGAAAAGGCGACGAAGTTCATGTTCACCGCCAGCAGCATCAGCTCGATCGCCATCAGCAGCACGATCAGGTTGCGGCGGTTCAGGAAGATGCCGATCACCGACAGCGCGAACAGCATCGCGCCCAGCGAGAGGAAATGGCCGAGGGTGAGCGTCATGGCTTGGCCTCCACGGCGGCGGCCACCGGCGGCGGCTCGGGCGGTTGCACCAGGGTCGGGTTCATCGAGACGATCCGCACGCGGTCGCGCGAGCGCACGCGCACCTGCTCGGACGGGTCGATGTGGCGGCTGTCCTTGCGCTTGCGCAGCGTGAGCGCGATGGCGGCGATGATGGCCACCAGCAGGATCACGGCCGCGATCTCCAGCGGATACAGGTACTGCGAATACAGCAGCTTGCCCAGCTCCCTGGTGTTGGGCGCGGCGGCAGCGGCGGCCTGCGCCGCGGTCAGGGAGCGCGGCTCCTCGCCGGCGCGAAAGCCCCCGAGCAGCACCGCGGCCATTTCGAGCGCGATGATGGCGCCGACCGTCGCGGCCAGCGGGAAATGCTTCCAGAAGCCGGCCCGCATCGCGTCGACGTTGATGTCCAGCATCATCACGACGAACAGGAACAGCACCATCACGGCGCCGACATAGACCAGCACCAGCGTGATGGCCAGGAATTCGGCCTTCAGCAGGATCCACACCGCGGCCGCCTGGAAGAAAGCCAGCACCAGGTACAGCGCGGCGTAGACCGGGTTGCGCGCGGTGATGACGCGGAAGGCCGCGAACAGCAGCACCGCCGAGAACACGTAGAAGAGAGCCGTTTTGACGTCCATGGGATTCTTGTTCGTTCTCTTGGGAATCAGCGGTACTTGGCGTCCGCCGCCTTGTCGACCGCGATCTGGGCCTCGTAGCGGTCGCCCACGGCCAGCAGCATGTCCTTGGTGAAGTACAGGTCGCCGCGCTTCTCGCCGTGGTATTCGAGGATGTTGGTCTCGACGATGGAATCCACCGGGCAGCTCTCCTCGCAGAAGCCGCAGAAGATGCACTTGGTCAGGTCGATGTCGTAGCGGGTGGTGCGGCGCGAGCCGTCCTCGCGCACGTCGGATTCGATGGTGATGGCCAGCGCCGGGCAGATCGCCTCGCACAGCTTGCAGGCGATGCAGCGCTCCTCGCCGTTCTCGTAGCGGCGCAGCGCGTGCAGGCCGCGAAAGCGCGGCGACAGCGGCGTCTTTTCCTCGGGAAACTGCACCGTGATCTTGCGGGCGAAGGCGTACTTGCCGGTGATGGCCAGGCCCTTGAACAGCTCGAACAGCATGAAGCTGGACAGGAAGTCCTTGAGCGAGAACGCCGGCGATTGCGAAACGGTTTGGGTAGACATGGATACTTCTCGATCTACTTCCAGATGTTGTACGGGGTCTGCATCCAGATGCCGACCACCACCAGCCACACCAGGGTGACCGGAATGAAGATCTTCCAGCCCAGCCGCATGATCTGGTCGTAGCGGTAGCGCGGGAAGGTGGAGCGGACCCACAGGAACATCGTGACGACCATGAAGGTCTTGATGCCCAGCCAGATCCAGCCCGGAATGAACGACAGGAACTCGAACGGCGGCAGCCAGCCGCCCAGGAACAGCGTGACGGCGATGATCGAGACCAGCCACATGTTGGCGTACTCGGCCAGGAAGAACATCGCGAAGCTCATGCCCGAGTACTCGATCATGTGGCCGGCGACGATTTCCGATTCGCCTTCCACCACGTCGAACGGGTGCCGGTTGGTCTCGGCCAGCCCGGAGATGAAGTAGACGACGAAGATCGGCAGCAGCGGCAGCCAGTTCCAGGAGAACATGCCGAAGCCAGCGCTGGCGGCGATGCCCTTGCCCTGCCCCATCACGATGTCGGTCAGGTTCATGCTGCCGGCCACCATCAGCACCACCACCAGGCAAAAGCCCATGGCGATCTCGTAGCTGACCATCTGGGCCGAGGCCCGCAGCGCGCCCAGGAACGCGTACTTCGAGTTGGAGGCCCAGCCGGCGATGATCACGCCGTAGACCTCCAGCGAGGTGATCGCCATCAGCAGCAGCAGGCCGGCGTTGACGTTGGCCAGCGCGATCTCGGGACCGAAGGGGATGACCACCCATGCGGCCAGCGCCGGCGTGATCGTCATGACCGGGCCCAGGAAGAACAGGCCCTTGTTGGCCACCGTCGGCGTGATGATTTCCTTGGTCAGCAGCTTGAGCGCATCCGCGATCGGCTGCAGCAGGCCCAGCGGCCCGATGCGGTTGGGGCCGACCCGGATCTGGGTGAAGCCGATGGCCTTGCGCTCCCACAGCGTCAGGTAGGCGACCGCCCCCATCAGCGGCGCGACCAGCACGACGATCTTGATCAGGTTCCAGATGACCGGCCAGGCCATCGTGGTCCACCACCCGGCGGCGACCAGGCCGTTGCCGAAGCCGTAGATCTGGTCGATCATGATGGCTCTCCCTGGACTGCGGCCGCGCGCTTGGCGTCAGCGGTGAGCTGCAGCGATGGCGCCCGGCGCACGATGCCGTCCAACTGGTAGATCGCCGCGGCGACCGGCCGGCCGGCCGAGGGCGACAGGTCGATCGCGGCGGTGGTGGCGTTGCCGAGCGCATCGCCCTGCACCACGTCTGCCTGCGCATGTTCCGCGCCGCGGGATGCCGCCAGCACCTCCTGCGCCGATTCGTAGTCGAAGCCCTGCAGGCCCAGCATGTTGGCCAGCACGCGCAGTACCTTCCAGGCCGGACGCGCTTCGCCCAGCGGCTTGACGACGGCATGGAAGCCCTGGACCCGGCCTTCGGCGTTGACGAAGGTGCCCGGCGTCTCGGTGAACGGCGCGATCGGCAGCAGCACGTCGCTGAATTCCATGTTGGCGTGGAACGGGCTGAGCGTGACGACCATCTGCGCCTGGTTCAGCCCGGTGACCGCGGCACGGCCGGCGGCGGAGTCGAACTCCGGCTCGGTGTTCAGCAGCAGCACGGCCTTCAGGCCGCCGGCCAGCATCTGCCCGGCGTTCAGGCCGCCGGCTCCCGGAACGGCGCCGACTAGTTGCGCGCCGACGGTGTTCGCGGCTTCGGTCAGGTAGCCGACGCTGGCGCCGGTCTGCTCGCCGATCCAGTTGGCCAGCGCCAGGATGCTGGACGCGTTGGCATGGTGGGCCGCGGCGTTGCCCAGCAAAATCGCCTTGCGTTCGCCGGAGAGCAGCGATTGCGCGATGGCCTTGCCCTGCTCGTTCTCGTTGCCATTGACCGGCGACCTGACGCCCTTCTGGGCGCCGATCGATGCCGCCACATCCGCCAGGGCCTGCACCCACTGGCCGGCCGGGGCGATCAGCTTGTTGGCGACCGGCATGGCCCAGTCGTGCTCGACGTCATGGAGCACCGACAGCACGGCGCCCTTGCGGGTGGCGGCGCGCACGCGCATCGCGAAGAGCGGGTGCTCCTTGCGCAGGTTGGAGCCGATCACCAGCGCGCGCTGCAGGTTCGACAGCGATGCGATCGAGGTGCCGAGCCAGCGCACCTGGGTGGACTGCTCGAACTGCGCATGGCGCAGGCGGTAATCGATGTTCTCGCTGCCCAGGCCGCGCATCAGGGCGCCGGCCAGGTACAGCTCTTCGACCGTGCTGTGCGGGCTGGCCAGGGTGCCGATCGCGGCAGCGCCGTGGTCGGACTTGATCTGGCGCAGGCCGTTGGCCACGTATTCGAGCGCGGTCTGCCAGTCGACCGACTTCCACTCGCCGCCCTGCTTGAGCATGGGCTGGGTCAGGCGCTCGGTGGTGTTCAGCGCTTCGTACGAGAAGCGGTCGCGGTCGGCCAGCCAGCATTCGTTGACGGCGTCGTTCTCCAGCGGCAGCACGCGCATCACCTTGTTGTTCTTGACCTGGACGATCAGGTTCGCGCCGGTGCTGTCGTGCGGGCTGACCGACTTGCGGCGCGACAGCTCCCAGGAGCGGGCCTGGTAGCGGAACGGCTTGCTGGTGAGCGCGCCCACCGGGCACAGGTCGATCATGTTGCCGGAGACTTCGGAGTCCACCGTGTCGTTGAGCACCGTGGTGATCTCGGAGTGTTCGCCGCGGTGGATCATGCCCAGTTCCATCTCGCCGCCCAGCTCCTGGCCGAAGCGCACGCAGCGGGTGCAGTGGATGCAGCGGCTCATCTCCTCCATCGAGATCAGCGGGCCGACGTCCTTGTGGAACACCACGCGCTTTTCTTCCTCGTAGCGCGAAGAAGAGGCGCCGTAACCCACGGCCAGGTCCTGCAGCTGGCATTCGCCGCCCTGGTCGCAGATCGGGCAGTCCAGCGGATGGTTGATCAGCAGGAACTCCATCACCGACTGCTGGGCCTTGATCGCCTTGTCGCTCTTGGTGCGAACGATCATCCCCTGCGTGACCGGCGTGGCGCAGGCCGGCATCGGCTTCGGCGCCTTCTCCACGTCGACCAGGCACATGCGGCAGTTGGCCGCGATGGAAAGCTTCTTGTGATAGCAGAAGTGCGGGATGTAGGTTCCCGCCTTGTCGGCCGCATGCATGATCATGCTGCCCTCGGTGATCTCCACCTTCTGCCCGTCGAGTTCGATTTCGATCATGAAGTCAAGCGCTCCGCGCTTCATTGCTCACCCTCCCCTCCCGGGGGAGGGCTGGGGTGGGGGTCTCGGCACGCTGGATCAGCGCTTCGAATTCAGGCCGGAAGTGCTTGATCATCGCGCGCACCGGCATCGCCGCCGCGTCGCCGAGCGCGCAGATGGTGCGGCCCTGGATGTTGTCGGCAACGGAGTTGAGCAGGTCCATGTCGCTGGGCTTGCCGTGGCCGTTGTGGATGCGGTCCACCACACGCCAGAGCCAGCCCGTGCCTTCGCGGCAGGGCGTGCACTGGCCGCAGGACTCGTGCATGTAGAAGTACGACAGGCGCTTGAGCGATTCGACCATGCAGCGCGAATCGTCCATCACGATGACGGCGCCCGAGCCCAGCATCGAGCCGGCCTTGGCGATGGAGTCGTAGTCCATCGTGCACTCCATCATGATCTTGGCCGGCAGCACCGGCGCCGACGAACCGCCGGGGATCACGGCCTTGAGCGTGCGGCCCTTGCGCACGCCGCCGGCCAGTTCCAGCAGCTTGGGGAACGGCGTGCCGAGCGGCACCTCGTAGTTGCCAGGCCACTCGACGTCGCCGGAGACCGAATAGATCTTGGTGCCGCCGTTGTTCGGCTTGCCGACTTCGAGGAAGGCCTGGCCGCCATTGCGGATGATCCAGGGCACGGCCGCGAAGGTCTCGGTGTTGTTGATGGTGGTCGGCTTGCCGTACAGGCCGAAGCTGGCCGGGAACGGCGGCTTGAAGCGTGGCTGGCCCTTCTTGCCTTCGAGCGATTCGAGCAGCGCCGTCTCCTCGCCGCAGATGTAGGCGCCGAAGCCGTGCGATGCATGCAGCTGGAACGAGAAGTTCGAGCCCAGGATCCTGTCGCCGAGATAGCCGGCCGCCCTCGCCTCTTCCAGCGCTTCCTCGAACCGGTGGTAGGTGGTGAAGATCTCGCCGTGGATGTAGTTGTAGCCGACGGTGATGCCCATCGCGTAGGCCGCAATGATCATGCCCTCGATCACCTGGTGCGGGTTGTACTGCAGCAGGTCCCGGTCCTTGCAGGTGCCCGGCTCGCCCTCGTCCGAGTTGCAGACCAGGTACTTCTGGCCGGGGAACTGGCGCGGCATGAAGCTCCACTTCAAGCCGGTGGGGAAGCCGGCGCCGCCGCGGCCGCGCAAGGCCGATTCCTTGACGGTGGCGATCACCTGGTCCTGCGTCAGGCCCTCATTGATGATCTTTTTGAGCGCCGCATAGCCTTCGCGCGCCTCGTAGTCCTTCAGGCGCCAGTTGGTGCCGTCGAGGTCCTTGTAGATCTGCGGGTTGATGTGGCGGCCGTGGAAGCAGGTCTGCACGCCGGTGGCCTGGAACTGGCCGAGCACTTGGGAAGCGTTCATTCGCCCGCTCCCTTCAGGCCGTCCACCAGCTGGTCCAGCTTGTCGTTGCTCATGAAGCTGCACATCGTGAAGTCGTTGACCAGCAGCACCGGCGAGTCGGCGCAGGCGCCCAGGCACTCGCTTTGCTGCAGGGTGAACATGCCGTCGGCGGTGGTCTCGCCCATCTTGATGCCCAGCTTGCGCTCCAGGTGGTGCAACGCGTTGGCGCCGTCGCGCAGCTGGCACGGCAGGTTGGTGCAGACGTTGAACTTGTACTTGCCCACCGGCTGCTGGTTGTACATGTTGTAGAACGTGGTCACTTCATGCACCGCGATCGGCGCCATGCCCAGGTAGGCGGCGACCAGGTTCTCGGCGTCGCGGCTGACCCAGCCCCACTCGGCCTGCACGATGGCCAGGCAGGCCATCACGGCGGACTGCTTCTGGTCCGCCGGAAACTTGGCGACTTCGCGCCCGAAGCGTTCCAGCATCGATGCGGACAGCACCCGGGGCGTTGGATGGTTGGCGGCGGCGCTCATCGGTCGATCTCTCCGAACACGATGTCCATCGTGCCGATCACGGCGACGGCATCGGCAATCATGTGGCCGCGCGACATCTCGTCCATCGCGGCCAGGTGGGGGAAGCCGGGGGCGCGGATCTTCAGGCGGTACGGCTTGTTGGCGCCGTCGCTGACCATGTAGATGCCGAACTCGCCCTTGGGGTGTTCCACCGCGGCATAGGCCTCGCCTTGCGGCACCGGGAAGCCTTCGCTGAACAGCTTGAAGTGGTGGATCAGTTCTTCCATGTTGGTCTTCATGGATTCGCGGTCCGGGGCGGCCACCTTGTGGTTGTCGGTGATGACCGGACCCGGGTTGGCGCGCAGCCAGTCCACGCACTGCTTGATGATGCGGTTGGCCTGGCGCATTTCCTCGACCCGGACCAGGTAGCGGTCGTAGCAGTCGCCGGTCTTGCCGACCGGGATGTCGAACTGCACCTGGTCGTAGACGTCGTAGGGCTGCTTCTTGCGCAGGTCCCATTCGATGCCCGAGCCGCGCAGCATGGCGCCGGTAAAGCCGAGGTTGAGCGCGCGCTCCGGCGTGACGACGCCGATGCCGACGGTGCGCTGCTTCCAGATCCGGTTGTCGGTGAGCAGCGTCTCGTATTCGTCGACGTAGTGCGGGAAGCGCTTGGTGAAGTCGTCGATGAAGTCCAGCAGCGTGCCGCTGCGGTTCTCGTTGAGGCGGTCGATGGCGCGCTGGTTCTTGACCTTGCTGACCTTGTACTGCGGCATGCTGTCCGGCAGGTCGCGGTAGACGCCGCCCGGACGGAAGTAGGCCGCATGCATGCGCGCGCCGGAGACGGCCTCGTACATGTCGAACAGGTCTTCGCGCTCGCGGAAGCAATAGATCAGGATGTTCATCGCGCCGCAGTCCAGCCCGTGCGCGCCGAGCCACAGCAGGTGGTTCAGCAGCCGGGTGATCTCGGCGAACATGACGCGGATGTACTGGGCGCGCACCGGCACTTCCAGGCCCATCATCTTCTCGATGGCCAGCACGTAGGCGTGCTCGTTGCTCATCATCGAGACGTAGTCCAGCCGGTCCATGTACGGCAGCGCCTGGATGTAGGTCTTGGTCTCGATCAGCTTCTCGGTGGCGCGGTGCAGCAGGCCGATGTGCGGATCGGCGCGCTGGATCACTTCTCCGTCCAGCTCCAGCACCAGCCGCAACACGCCGTGGGCGGCCGGGTGCTGGGGCCCGAAGTTCAGCGTGTAGTTCTTGATTTCTGCCATGACTTGCTACTTGCCGGGGGCGCGGATGCCGCCGTAGTTCTCTTCGCGGATGATGCGCGGCGTGATCTCGCGCGGCTCGATCGTCACCGGCTGGTAGATGACGCGCTGGCGCTCGGGGTCGTAGCGCATCTCGACGTGGCCCGACACCGGGAAGTCCTTTCGGAACGGGTGGCCGATGAAGCCGTAATCGGTCAGGATCCGGCGCAGGTCGGCGTGGCCCTCGAAGACGATGCCGTACAGGTCGAAGGCTTCGCGCTCGTACCAGTTGGCCGAGCTCCAGATGCCGTTGATCGAATCGACCACCGGCAGGTCGTCGTCGGGCGCGAACACCTTCAGGCGCACGCGCTGGTTCAGGCTGATCGACAGCAGGTGCGACACGACGCAATAGCGCCGCCCTTCCCAGGTTCCTTCGCCGTGGTCGGAATAGTCGACCCCGCACAGGTCCACCAGCTGCTCGAACTGGCAGCCCGGCGCGTCGCGCAGCAGCGTGGCGGCCTGCAGGTAATCGGCCGGCGTCACCTGCACGGTGATCTCGCCGAGATTCAGGTCGATGCGCTTTGCCAGCGCACCGAGCGTGGCCTGGATGTGGTCGCTCAGGGACCGGGGATCGACGGCAAATGGAGTGATGGTCTGCATGCGTCAGGCCCGGGCGATGGTCTGGGTGCGGCGGATCTTCTGCTGCAGCTGGATGATTCCGTACAGCAGCGCCTCGGCCGTCGGCGGGCAGCCGGGCACGTAGACGTCGACCGGCACGATCCGGTCGCAGCCGCGCACCACCGAGTAGCTGTAGTGGTAGTAGCCGCCGCCGTTGGCGCAGGAGCCCATCGACAGCACCCAGCGCGGCTCGGGCATCTGGTCGTAGACCTTGCGCAGGGCCGGCGCCATCTTGTTGCACAGCGTGCCGGCCACGATCATCAGGTCGGACTGGCGCGGGCTGGGGCGAAACAGCATGCCGAAGCGATCGATGTCGTAGCGCGCCGCACCGGCGTGCATCATCTCCACCGCGCAGCAGGCCAGGCCGAACGTCATCGGCCACAGCGAGCCGGTCTTGGCCCAGTTGATGACCGAGTCCACGGTCGTCGTGACCATGCCCTTGTCGAGAATGCCTTCGTTAGCCATTGAGATCAGTCCTTGCGGGGCGTGGCCGGGATCATTCCCAGTCGAGCGCGCCCTTTTTCCACTCGTAGACGAAGCCCACCACCAGGATCGCCAGGAAAACCATCATCGACCAGAAGCCGACCGCTCCGATTTCCTTGAGCGCCACGGCCCAGGGAAACAGGAAGGCGATCTCGAGGTCGAAAAGGATGAACAGGATGGCGACGAGGTAGTAGCGCACGTCGAACTTCATCCGCGCGTCTTCGAACGCTTCGAAGCCGCATTCATAAGGGGAATTCTTGGCCGCATCGGGCTTGTGGAAGCCGATGGCGCCGCTGAAGACGCGGCCCAGCACCATGGGCGCGACGCCGACACCCACGCCGACCAGGATGAACAGAAGGACGGGCAGGTACTGGTCGAGGTTCATCTTGGGGCTCTGTTCACCGCATCAGACCGCCGGGGGCTGCCCCGGGGCCTCTTTTTTGTATGGTGCCGTCGGCGAGACTCGAACTCGCACAGCTTTCGCCACTACCCCCTCAAGATAGCGTGTCTACCAATTTCACCACGACGGCGGTTGTTTACGGCCCGGGACAGGCATGAGGAACTGCGAACAGCTTTGCTTCCCGCGCAGCCTGCAAGTTTACTCCGAAACAGGGCTCTTTCTCCCTTGTCCCAGATCAATCAATGCGCTTACTTGGTCGGGATCTGCGCTGCGCCGGAAGCAGGAGTGGCCGGCGGCAACACGGCGCTGCTGGCAGCGGCCGCGGGGGCCGTGGTGCCCGGAATGGTGGCGGCGCCGGAGGCGGCCGGCGCTGGAGCGGCAACAGGAGCACCGGCGCGTTCGAGCACGCTGCCCGACTCCACCGGACGCAGGTTGCCGAAGTAGGCCAGGGCCAGCGTGCACACGAAGAACACGCCGGCCAGCACCGCCGTCGTGCGCGACAGGAAGTTGGCGCTGCCGCTGGCGCCGAACAGGCTGCCCGAGCCGCCGCTGCCGAAAGCCGCGCCCATGTCGGCGCCCTTGCCATGCTGGACCAGGATCAACCCGATCATGCCCAGGGCCGTGAGCATCTGCACGCCCAGCACGATGGTCAGAAACACATTCATTCGATCACTCCTGTTTTTGTCGCTGGTCAGGCGCGCGCGCTGTGCGCCGCGCCGATGATTTGTAGAAAGTCGGCCGCCTTGAGCGACGCGCCGCCGATCAGGCCGCCGTCGATGTCGGCCTGGGCCAGCAGGCTGGCCGCGTTGGCCGCGTTCATGCTGCCGCCGTAAAGGATATGGACCCGCTCCGCGTGGCCCGAGGCCGCCTGCAACTGCGCCCGCAGCACGGCGTGGACCTGCTGCGCCTGCTCGGGCGTGGCCGTCCTGCCCGTGCCGATCGCCCACACCGGCTCGTAGGCGACGGCGATCTCGCTGATGCAATGGCCGTTGGTGTGGATCACCGCCGCCAGCTGGCGCTTGACCACTTCCTCGGTCCGGCCGGCTTCGCGCTCGGCCAGCGTCTCGCCGACGCAGACGATCGGCGTGATGCCCTGCGCCAGCGCCGCCTTGGCCTTGTCGGCGACGACAGCGTCGGTTTCGCCGTGGTACTGGCGCCGCTCGGAATGGCCGACGATGGCGTAGCGCACGCCGAATTCCTTGAGCATCGCCGCCGACACCTCGCCGGTGTAAGCGCCCGATACATGGGCCGACACGTCCTGCGCGCCCGGCTCCAGCGCCGAGCCGTGGCGCAGCACCTGCAGCTGCGCCAGGTACGGTGCGGGGACGCAGACCGCCACGATGCAGTCGGCCGCGGCCATTCCGGCGATGACGGCGCGCACCAGGGCGTCGTTGGCAGCGATGCTGCCGTTCATCTTCCAGTTGCCGGCAATGAGCTTCTTTTTCATGACCAGGTCAGCACGATCTTGCCGATGTGCTGGTTCGATTCCATCAGCGTGTGGGCCTGCGCCGCCTGCGCCGCCGGGAAGGTCTTGAAGATCACGGGCTTGATGGCGCCGCGTTCCAGCAGCGGCCAGACGGCCTTCGCGAGCGCCTGCGCGATCGCGGCCTTGAAGGCCACCGGGCGCGGCCGCAGGGTCGAACCGGTGATCACCAGCCGCTTGCGCAGCACCATGCCGGCATTGAATTCGGCCTTGGTGCCGCCCTGCACGGCGATGATCGCGATCCGGCCGTCCTCGGCCAGGCATTCGATCTCGCGCGCGACATAGCTGCCCGCGACCATGTCCAGGATAACGTTCACGCCCTTGCCGTCGGTGATCCGCTTGGCTTCGGCCACGAAATCCTGGGTCTTGTAATTGATGGCGTGGTCGGCGCCGAGGGCCAGGCAGGCCTGGCACTTCTCGTCGCTGCCCGCGGTGGCGATGACGGTGGCGCCGAGCGCTTTCGCCATCTGGATCGCGGTGACGCCGATGCCGCTGGTGCCGCCCTGGACCATGAAGGTCTCGCCGGCCTGCAGCTTGACGCGGTCGAACACGTTGCTCCACACGGTGAAGAACGTCTCCGGCAGCGAAGCCGCCTCGATGTCGCTCATCCCTTGCGGGACCGGCAGGCACTGGCCGACCGGTGCGACGCACAGTTGCGCGTAGCCGCCGCCGGCCACCAGCGCGCAGACGCGGTCGCCCTTCTTGAATCCAGCCTGCGCCATCGCGGCGGCATCGCCGTCCTCGATGACACCGGCCACTTCCAGGCCCGGCAGGTCCGAGGCGCCGGGCGGCACCGGGTAGTTGCCGGTGCGCTGCAGCACGTCGGGCCGGTTGATGCCGCTGGCCGCGACGCGGATCAGCAGTTCGCCGGGGCCGGCCTGCGGGTCGGGGCGCTCGCCCAGGCGCAGGACGTCCGGCGCTCCATAGCTTGTGATTTCAACGGCTTGCATGGTCTTTCTGCCTCCAGCCGGCGCCCCTGGGGACGCCGGCGGCTCTCGCACAGAGGTCGATCAGGCCTGGCGGTCGTCGACCGGCGTGTTCGGCTGCGGCTCGCGCTGCTCGCGCGGCTGCTGGTCGCCACGCGGCTGCTGGTCGCCGCGGGGTTGCTGGTCGCCACGGAACTGCTGGTCACGCGGACCGCGATCTTCGCGCGGGGGGCGCGAATCGCGGCGCTCGTCGCGGCCGCCGCCGAAGCGCTCGTCCTGCTGCATGCCCGCCGGGCGGTCCAGCAGTGCCTTCATCGACAGCTTGACGCGGCCCTTCTCGTCGGTCTCGAGCACCTTGACCTTGACGATCTGGCCTTCCGACAGGTAGTCGGTGACCTTCTCGACCCGCTCGTGGGCGATCTGGCTGATGTGCAGCAGGCCGTCCTTGCCGGGCAGCAGGTTGATCAGCGCGCCGAAGTCCAGGATCTTGGTGACCGGGCCTTCGTACACCTTGCCGATTTCGACTTCGGCCGTGATCTGCTCGATCCGCTTCTTGGCGATGTCGGCCTTCTCGTTGTCGGTGGCGGCGATCGTGATGGTGCCGTCTTCCTCGATGTTGATCTGGCAGCCGGTTTCTTCGGTCAGCGCGCGGATCACGGCGCCGCCCTTGCCGATCACGTCACGGATCTTCTCGGGGTTGATCTTCATCGTGTACAGCTTGGGCGCAAAGGTCGAGACCTCGGTGTTGGCCGAGCCCATGGCTTCCTGCATCTTGCCCAGGATGTGCATGCGCGCTTCCTTGGCCTGCGCCAGTGCCACCTGCATGATCTCGCGGGTGATGCCCTGGATCTTGATGTCCATCTGCAACGCGGTGATGCCGTTGGTGGTGCCGGCCACCTTGAAGTCCATGTCGCCCAGGTGATCTTCGTCGCCCAGGATGTCGGTCAGCACGGCGAAGCGGTTGCCGTCCTTGATCAGGCCCATGGCGATGCCGGCCACGTGGGCCTTCATCGGAACGCCGGCGTCCATCAGCGACAGGCAGCCGCCGCACACCGATGCCATCGACGAGGAGCCGTTGGACTCGGTGATTTCCGAGACCACGCGCATCGTGTACGGGAATTCTTCCTTGGACGGCAGCACGCCCAGCAGCGCGCGCTTGGCGAGGCGGCCGTGGCCGACTTCGCGGCGCTTGGTGCTGCCCATGCGGCCCACTTCGCCGGTGGCGAAGGGAGGCATGTTGTAGTGGAACATGAAGCGGTCTTCGTATTCGCCCATCAGCGCGTCGATGCGCTGCGCGTCGCGCTCGGTGCCCAGCGTGGTGATGACCAGCGCCTGGGTTTCGCCGCGGGTGAACAGGGCCGAGCCGTGGGTGCGCGGCAGCGCACCGGTGCGGATCTCGATCGGGCGCACGGTGCGGGTGTCGCGGCCGTCGATGCGGGGCTCGCCCGACAGGATCTGGCTGCGCACGATCTTGGCTTCGATGTCGAACAGCAGGCTTTCGACCTTGGACGAATCGAAATCGCCGACGTCGGCCTTCAGGTCGGCCATCACGGCGCCGGTGGCTTCGCGCAGGGCCTGGGTGCGGGCCTGCTTGCTGCGGATCTGGTAGGCGGCGCGGATCTTCTCTTCGGCGTACTGGGTGACCTTGGCGATGAAGGGCTCGTCCTTCGGCGCCGGCTTCCAGTCCCAGACCGGCTTGCCGGCGTCGCGCACCAGCTCGTGGATGGCGTTGATGGCGATCTTGCTCTGGTCGTGGCCGAACACCACGGCGCCCAGCATGATGTCTTCCGACAGCTGCTTGGCTTCCGATTCGACCATCAGCACGGCGGCTTCGGTGCCGGCGACCACCAGGTCCAGCAGCGAGTCCTTGCGCTGGGTCTGGCCCGGGTTGAGCACGTACTCGCCGTTGATGTAGCCGACGCGGGCGGCGCCGATCGGGCCGGCGAACGGCACGCCGGAGATGGCCAGCGCGGCGCTCGAGCCGATCATGGCGGCGATGTCGGGATCGACTTCAGGATTCAGCGACACGGTGTGGATGACGACGTGCACTTCGTTGAGAAAACCTTCCGGGAACAGCGGGCGGATCGGGCGGTCGATCAGGCGGCTGGTCAGGGTTTCGAGTTCGCTGGGCTTGGCTTCGCGCTTGAAGAAGCTGCCGGGAATCTTGCCCGCGGCGTAGGTCTTCTCGATGTAGTCGACGGTCAGCGGGAAGAAGTCCTGGCCGGGCTTGGCCGACTTGGAAGCGACCACGGTGCACAGCACGACGGTGCCTTCGATGTCCACCAGCACGGCGCCGGATGCCTGGCGCGCGATCTCGCCGGTTTCGAGCGTGACCTTGTGCTGGCCCCACTGGAAGCTCTTGGTGACCTTGTTGAAAATGCTCATGTCGTTTCTCTCCTGTGGAAATCGGCGCATCGGCTGCGCCTGAAGCCTGGAGCGGGAACACGAGGCATTCTTTAAGACCAGGGGCTAGGGGCTAGGGGCTAGGGGCTAGGGAAATACCGGTTCCCTGTCCTCACTAACCCCTAATCCCTAATCCCTAGGCCCTAGAGAATGTCTTGTATCCGCCGTCTCCGAAGTGCAAAGCGCCTGAGCTAGCAGGACTAACTCAGGCGCCTTGTCTCTATCATTGCCTGCTTACTTGCGCAGGCCCAGCTTGCCGATCAGGGCGGTGTAGCGGTCGGCGTCCTTGTTCTTCAGGTACGTCAGCAGGCTCTTGCGGCGGTTCACCATGCGCAGGAGGCCGCGGCGGCCGTGGTGGTCCTTGGCGTGGGTCTTGAAGTGCGGGGTCAGTTCGTTGATGCGGGCCGTCAGCAGTGCGACTTGCACTTCCGGGCTGCCGGTGTCGGTGGCGCTACGCGCGTTGGCCTTGACGACTTCGGCCTTGATGCTGGATGCGATCATTGGATTTCCTTGGACTCACACGCCGGGTGTGATGGTTTATCGACTTGCGTTGGCGGCTGGAACTGCCACCAACGTGCGCTTGCAGGATGCAAAGCCTTGGAATTATAGCCCGGAAGGCGTCAGCGGTCCGGCTGGGCCTTCAGCCAGGCCGCCAGGCGATCGACCCCCTGGACCAGCCGGGCCGGGTCCTTCGAGGCGAAGCACCAGCGCAGCCAGCCCTGCGCCTCGGGCGCGAAGGCGTTGCCCGGCGCCAGGCCCAGGCCCGCTTCGGCCACCAGCCGCTTGGCGACATCCAGCGAATCCCCGAACCCGTCGAGCTTGAAAAATGCGTACATCCCGCCCCTGGCCGCTGCCACCTGGACGCCGGGCAACGCTGCGAGCAACGGGACCAACGTGTCCCGGCACAGCTTCAGGTGGGCCACCACCCGGGGCGTGACCTCGTCGGTCCGCCGCAATGCCACGACGCCGGCGCGCTGGGTGAAGACGCTGGCGCAGGAGGTGTTGAACTCCACCAGCTTGCCCATCGCATGGGTCAGCGAGGGCGGCATCACCAGCCAGCCCAGCCGCCAGCCGGTCATCAGGAAGCTCTTGGAGAAGCTGTGCACGACCACCAGCCGGTCTTGCGGCTCGGCGACATCCAGGAAGCTGGGCGCGCAGCCGTTGGCGGTGTCACTTTCGTAGTACAGGCGCTCGTAGACCTCGTCCGCCAGGATCCAGGTGCCGGTGCGGCGGCAATGCGCCAGGATGGCCTGCTGCTCGTCGCGGGTGAGGGTCCAGCCGGTCGGATTGTTCGGCGCGTTCAGGATCAGCAGCCTGGTCTTGCCGGTGACCTGCGCCAGCAGCGCCGGCAGGTCCAGCTTCCAGACCCCGCCTTCGGGCTTGAGGGAGAAGCAGCGCAGGTCCGCGCCCAGGATCAGCGGCTGGGCCGTGAGGTTGGGCCAGACCGGCGTCACCGCCACCACCTGGTCGCCGGCGTCGACCAGCGCCTGCACCGCGAGCATCAGCGCGTTGACGCCGCCCGAGGTGACCGCGATCCGGTCGCTGCCGATGGCCCCATGCAGCCCGCTCATGTAGTGCGCGATCGCCTCGCGCAGCTCGGGCAGGCCGAGGTTGTGGGAATAGAAGGTCTCGCCCTGCTGCAGCGACTCGATCGCCGCCTGGCGGATGAAGTCGGGCGTGACTTCGTCGCTCTCGCCGAACCAGAACGCCAGGACGTCGCTGCGTCCCATGCCGGCGTTGGCGACTTCGCGGATTTTCGATTCTTCGAGGTTGATGAGAGTCTGGCGCATGGTGCGATTGTCTACGGGCGGATCATCTTGCAGGTGGTCGGCATCTCGGCCTGGGCCGGCGCCAGCGTCTTGATCACGCGGAAACCGTAGCCCGAGCCTTCGACGTCGAACTTGACGCCGGGCGCGCCCTGGCGATCCATCACGCCCACCACCAGCGGCTGCTGGAACTGGTGGTCGGCGGCGCGCATGGTGCCGCCCTGCCCGCTCAGGCGGACACTGGTCTGCTCCAGCGCGGTGGCCACGGCCGCCGCTTCGAGCGAACCGGCGGTGCCGATGGCGGAGGCCAGCGCCTCGACCAGCAACTGCATGCGCATGTGCACATAGTCGTCGGCCGGATCGGGATAACGCTTGCGGAAGGACTGGTAGAACGCCTCGCTCTCGCGCGTGGGCAGGTTCGGCAGCCAGTCGGCGACCGCGATCACGCGGCCGACGCCGGCGTCGCCGATCGCCGCCGGCGCCCCCAGCGCATTGCCGTAGAAGGTGTAGAACTTGCCGTCGAAGCCGGCGTCGCGCGCCGCCTTCACCAGCAGCGTCAAGTCGCTGCTGAAGTTGCCGGTGACCACCGCGTCGGCGCCGCTGGCCTTGATCTTGGTCGCGTAAGGCGCGAAGTCCTTGATCCGGAGCAGCGGGTGCAGCTCGTCGCCGACGATGGCCACATCGGGCCGCTGCACGCCGAGCTGGCGCCGGGCCTCGCGCAGCACGGTCTGGCCGAAGCTGTAGTCCTGCCCGAACAGGTACACCGACTTGACCGCGCGATCGTCCTTGAGCACCGACATCAGCGCCGCCATCCGCATGTCGGCGTGGGCGTCGAAGCGGAAGTGCCAATAGCTGCAGCGCTCGTTGGTCAGGATCGGATCGACTGCGGAGTAATTGAGCAGCAGCACCCGGCGGGACGGCTCGCGCTCGTTGTGCTTGTTGATCGAATCGATCAGGGCCGCGGTGACGGCGGATGAATTTCCCTGCGCGATGAAGCGGGCGCCACTGTCGATGGCCGAGCGCAGCGCCGACAGCGCCTCCTCGATCTGGCCCTTGCTGTCGTAGCGCTCCAGCGCCAGCGGCCGGGTGCCGCCGGCCAGCTTCACGCCGCCGCGGGCGTTGACCCGCTCCACCGCCCACACCAGGTTGCGAAACACCGCTTCGCCGCCGTTGGCGTTGCCGCCGGACAGGCCCTCGATCATGGCCAGCCGGATCGGCGCGGAGCCCTGGGCTTGCGCCAGGGCGGGGAGACATAGCGATGCCAGCAGGGATTTCAAGACCCTGCGCCGCGCAATTTTCATAGCCGGATTTCCCTTGAATTCCGCCGCGCGGGGCACAGATGGTGTGCATGCGGCGATCAGGTTGAGAGCCGCGCAGTTTAAGGCAATCGCCACCCGGTTTTCACAAGGAGTCCTTCCATGTTTTTCGCACCCGTCGTTCGCACCCGCGCTGTCGCCCCCGGTTCCCGTTCCTTCGACCGCAGCTTCGAGCGCTTCGTCAACGAAGCCTTCTTCAACCCGTCAGCCCGGAGCGTCAACGTGACGCAGGACGACAAGGCCTGGACCGTGACGCTGGACCTGCCGGGCGTGACCCGTGACGAGCTGTCGATCGCCACCGAAGGCAGCGTGGTCCGGATCGAGACCAAGGCCGAGGCCAAGCGCCAGTACAAGGCCGCCTACGAGCTGCCGCAGGAGATCGACGTCGCCGCCAGCGCCGCCAAGCTGGAAAACGGCGTGCTGACCCTGACCCTGGCCAAGCAGGCGCCGGTCAGCAACGTCAAGCAGATCGAAGTGCAGTGACAGCAGGCATGGATTGCGGCTCAAGCCCGCAATGACATCCGTTGTCATCCCGGACTCGATCCGGGATCCAGGCCTTCAAAGGTCCGCCAGCGGCCACCGCGGTTTCACGTCGAAAGCGTAGACCTCGGTGGCCGCCTGCATTCCGGCCTGCAGGCGCATCGCGGCGGCCATGGCGATCATGGCGCCGTTGTCGGTGCACAGGTGCAGTTCCGGGTAGTGCACGCGGATGTTGCGCTGGCGGCACGCCGCATTCAGCTGCTCGCGCAGCAGGCGGTTGGCGCCGACGCCGCCGGCCACCACCACGCGCTTCAGAGCCGTGGCGTCCAGCGCCGACAGGGTCTTGCGCACCAGCACGTCGACGATCGCCGCTTCGGTCGACGCCGCCAGGTCGGCCTTGCGGGCCTCGAGCGAGTCGCCCAGTTTTTTGGCCTGGGTCATCACCGCCGTCTTCAATCCCGCAAACGAAAAATCCAGGTCGCCGCTGTGCAGCAGCGGCCGCGGCAGCTTGAAGGCGTCGCCCTTGCCCTGCTGCGCCAGCTTCGACAGCGCCGGCCCGCCCGGATAGCCCAGGCCCATCAGCTTGGCCGACTTGTCGAAGGCCTCGCCGGCGGCATCGTCGATGGTTTCGCCGAGCAGCTCGTAGCGCCCGACGCCTTCCACCCGCATCAACTGGGTGTGGCCGCCCGACACCAGCAGCGCGACGAAGGGAAACTGCGGCGGATCGGCGCTCAGGAACGGCGACAGCAGGTGCCCTTCCAGGTGGTGCACGCCCAGCACCGGCTTGCCCAGCGCCGCGCCCAGCGCGCAGGCCACGCCCGCGCCCACCAGCAGCGCGCCGGCCAGGCCCGGGCCGCGGGTGTAGGCGACCACGTCGACCTCGGCCAACGCCCGGCCGCTTTCGGCCAGCACGGTCTCGGTCAGCGGCAACACCCGGCGGATGTGGTCGCGGCTGGCGAGCTCCGGCACCACGCCGCCATAGGCGCGGTGCATGTCGATCTGGCTGTGCAAGGCATGGGACAGCAGCGCCGGCGTCGCGCTGCCGCTCGTCTCGACCAGCGCCACGCCGGTCTCATCGCACGACGATTCGATTCCCAGCACCAGCATCGACCTGTCCTTCACGCCGCGGTCCAGGGTGCGTCCGCCCCGGCCTTGCCGGTGGCGCGGCGCGCAGACCGCACCGGCGCCAGGGCCCCCGCCTGGGCGGCTTCGCTTTCCAGCAGCCCGCGCGACACCGACCAGCCGTTCTGGTGGTGGGCGCGCAGCATCTCGCGCAGCAGCGGGCCATCGCGCTGGCGCAGCGTCTCCAGGATCTGGTCGTGTTCGGCCACCGCGCGGTCCCAGCGCTCGTGGCGGCGGTTGCCGGCGTAGCGGTAGCGCCGGATGCGGGCGCACTCGGCTGCGTAGATCCGCGACAGCGACGGGTTCTGCGCCGCGTCGACGATGCGCTGGTGGATGGCCTGGTTCAGCTCGAAGTACGCCATCAGCTCGCCGGCCAGATGGGCCGCCCGCATGCGCCGGTGCAACTCCTCGATGGCGGCGATCTCCTGCGGCGTGATCCGCTGGCAGGCCAGTTCGGCCGCCATCGCTTCCAGCCCCACCAGCACCTCGATCGCCCACGCCACCTCGGCCACCGTCAGCGCCGTGACCACCGCGCCGCGGTTGGGCGACAAGGTCACCAGGCCTTCGGTTTCCAGGATCTTGAGCGCCTCGCGCAGCGGCGTGCGCGACAGGCCATCGAGCTGCTCGCCCACCACCCGCTCGGAGATCCGCTGGCCGGGCGCCAGAGCGCCCGACACGATCAGCGTGCGCAGGCGGTTCGCTGCCACCAATGTGCTGCTGCCGCGGTCGGTCTGGATCATGGTGCCATTGTCCGTCATCCCTAAATTGCATGCAATGTCCGGTCCTTACCGGCTTTATCAGGGTTATTACGCAGAGTTGACCCTTTGATTGCATGCAAAACTCGCGCCCTGATGAACTATCTCACCCACTACTCCAGCGCCCGGCCGCCGGCCGAAACCTGCGTGGTCGGCAGCGGCGGCTTCGGCCGCAGCTTCCTGGCCCAGGGCCTGCGGGTGCCGCTGATGAACGCCCGCATCGCGGTCGACCGCGAGGGCGAGATCGCCGTCGCGGCGCTGCGATCGGTCGGCATTGCCGCCGCCGACATCGCGCTGTGCAGCACCGAAAGCGAAGCCCGCGCGGCCTGGGCCGCCGGCCGCTTCATCGCCGCCGCCGACCTGCGCATCGTCACCGGCCTGCCGATCGACCTGGTGGTGGAATCCACCGGCCATCCGGAAGCAGCCGCGCGCCACAGCCGGATCGCGATCGAGGCCGGCCTGCACGTGGCCCTGGCCTCCAAGGAAGCCGACAGCGTGGTCGGCCCGGGCCTTGCGCGCCTGGCGCAACAGCGCGGCAAGGTGGTCACGCCGGTGGACGGCGACCAGCCCAGCCTGCTGATCGGCCTGGTCACGTGGGCCCAGACCCTGGGCTTCGAGATCATCGCCGCCGGCAAGTCCAGCGAATACGACTTCGTCTTCGACGCCGCGGCCGCCCGCATGGAAAGCAACGGCGTCACCTACTGCGTGCCCGGCTTCGGCGAGCACTGGGAGGCCGGCGACCGCCCGCTGGCCGACCTGGTCGCCGCCCGCTCCCGGGTCTGCGCCGCCATGCCGCAGCGCGCCGTCCCCGACCTGTGCGAACTGCAGGTGGTCGCCAACTCCACCGGCCTGCTGCCCGACGTCCCGCGCATGCACGTGCCGATCGCCCGTATTCCCGAAGTGGCCTCGCTGTTCGGCCTGCAGCGCGAAGGCGGCCTGCTGCACCAGGGCGGCTCACTCGACGTTTTCAACTGCCTGCGGGCCGCGGACGAAGCCAGCTTCGCCGGTGGCGTGTTCGTGGTGGTGCGCTGCGACGACGCCGAGACCTGGGAGCTGCTGGCCGGCAAGGGCCACCTCCTGAGCCGCGACCGCGGCCGCGCGATGCTCTACCTGCCCCGCCACCTGCTCGGACTGGAAGCCGCCACCAGCGTGCTCGACGCCGTGCTGCACGGCCGCTCCAGCGGCGCGCAGGCGCCGCAGCCCCGGCTGGACCTGGTGGCCCGCGCCACCCGCACGCTGGCAGCGGGCACCACGCTGGAAGTGGTCGGCCATCACCACACCATCGCCGGCACCTCGGCCGAACTGCTGCCCGCCGCGCCCCTGAACGACGGCACGCCGCTGCCCTATTACCTGGCCGGCAACCGCCGGCTGGTGCGCCCGGTGCGGGACGGCGAGCTGGTCTGCCTGGAGCACGTCGAGATCGATCCCGCGTCCGAACTGCTGGCGCTGCGGCGCGGCCAGGACGCGGCGTTCTTCCCGCCGTCGCAAACGTCCGCAATCGCCGCCTGACCCTTCATCCACCCCTGTTACCGTACCGCCAGAGGAGACCCATGAACCATCGCCCCCAACTGACCCGCGTGGCCGTCGCCGCCGCCCTGTTCTGTGTCGCCGCCGGCCCCGCACTGGCGCAGTGGAAGCCGACCCGGCCGGTCGAATTCGTGGTCTCGGCCGGCGCCGGCGGCGGCACCGACCAGTTCGCCCGGGTCGTGCAGTCCATCGTCCAGAAATACCAGCTGCTGCCGGTGCCGGTGGTCGTCACCAACAAGGGCGGCGGCGCCGGCACCGAGGCCTTCGTCTACGGCAAGGCCGCGGCCGGCGACGCCAACAAGGTGGTGTTCTCCACCAACCTCGCCTACCTGATGCCGCTGATCACCAAGGTCGGCTACAAGATCGAGGACATGCGCCCCGTCGCGACGATGGCGGCCGACGAGTTCATGCTGTGGACCCACGCCGAGTCGCCCTTCAAGACCCCGAAGGACCTGATCGAATCGGCCCGGGCCAGGAACGGCGGTTTCAAGATGGGCGGCTCGCAGTCCAAGGACACCGACCACATCCTGACGCGCCAGATCGAGAAGGCCACCGGCGTGAAGATGACCTATGTGCCGTTCAAGTCCGGCGGCGAGGTGGCGGTGCAGCTGGCCGGCGCCCACGTGGAGGCCAACACCAACAACCCGTCGGAGAACGTCTCGCACTGGAAGGCCGGCAAGGTCCGCCCGCTGTGCGTCTTCGCGCCGACCCGGCTGCCGTACAAGGACAAGGTGACCCTCGACATGTCGTGGGCCGACGTGCCGACCTGCAAGGAATCGGGCATCCCGATCGAGCACTTCAGCATGCCGCGCACGGTGTGGCTGCCGGGCAAGACCACCGACGAACAGGTGAAGTTCTACACCGACCTGCTGGCCAAGGTGCGCGAGAAGCCCGAGTGGCAGGCCTGGCTCAAGGGCGGCTCGCAGACCGACTTCTTCCTCACCGGCCCCAAGCTGGCCGCCTATGTGCAGGAAGACGAGAAGAAGAACCGCCAGCAGTTCAGCGAAGACGGCTGGCTGGTGACGGAATAAGCGATGCTGGAGCGCCGTTCGATGGAGATGGCGACCGCGGCCGCGCTGGCCGTGTTCGCCGGCGCGGTGATCGCGGGCAGCCTGAAGCTGCATGTCGGCTGGGCCCCGCAGACCGGGCCGCAGTCGGGCTACTTCCCGTTCCGGCTCGGCGTGCTGCTGGGCGTGGCCAGCGCGATCCTGTTCCTGCAGGCCGCGCTGGGCGCCAGGGATGGTGAAGCTTTTGCCACCCGTGAACAGGCCATGCGCAGCCTGGCGATCTTCGTCCCCACGGTGCTGCTGGTGCTGGCGATGGTCTGGGGCGGCACCTACGCGCCGACGGCCCTGTATCTGCTGTTCATGGCCAGGCGCCATGGCGGCTTCAGCTGGCGCAAGTCGGCGGCGGTCGCGGTGGTCGCCGTCATCGCGCTGTACCTGTTGTTCGAGGCCTGGTTCCAGGTGCCCCTGCACAAGGGCCCGCTGGAAGCCTGGCTGGGGTTGCAATGACCGAATTCAGTTCCCTGATGGGCGGCTTCCAGACCGCCTTCAGCGCCTACCACGTGGCGCTGATGGTGGGCGGCGTGCTGCTCGGCATCCTGGTGGGCGTGCTGCCGGGGCTCGGCGCGCCCAACGGCGTCACCCTGCTGCTGCCGCTGACTTTCACCATGCCGCCGGTGGCGGCCATCATCCTGCTGTCGTCGATGTACTGGGGCGCCCTGTTCGGCGGCTCCACCACGTCGATCCTGTTCAACATCCCGGGCGAGCCCTCGTCGGTCGCCACCACCTTCGACGGCTACCCGATGGCCCGCAAGGGCGACGCCGCGCAGGCCCTGGCCACCGCCTTCCTGTCGGCCGGCTTCGGCGCGCTGGTGGGCGTGGTCGTGATCACCGTGATCGCCAACGTGATCGCCGACTTCGCGCTGCGCTTCAGCCCGCCGGAGTATTTCGCGGTCTACCTGCTCACCTTCTGCAGCTACGTCAGCATGAGCGGCGGCAAGCCGATGAAGACGGTGGCGATGCTGCTGGTGGGCCTGTGCCTGGCCGCCATCGGCATGGACACGGTGTCGGGCGAGATGCGCCTGACCTTCGGCGCCGATTCGCTGGTCAGCGGCTTCTCGTTCCTGGCCGCGGTGATCGGCCTGTACGGCATCGGCGAACTGCTGGTGACCGTGGAAGAAGGCCTGAAGTTCGACGGCTTGCACGCCAGGATGAGCTGGCGGGTGGTGCTGGACACCATCAAGGGCATGCCGCGCCATGCCGTCACGCTGCTGCGTTCCACCGCCATCGGCTGCTGGATGGGCATCACGCCGGGCGGGCCCACCGCCGCCTCGTTCATGTCATACGGCATCGCCAAGCGCTTCTCCCGCTTCAAGGCCAACTTCGGCAAGGGCGAACCCGAAGGCGTGGTCGCGCCCGAGGCGGCCGACCACGCGGCCGGCGTCTCCGCCCTGCTGCCGATGCTGGCGCTGGGCGTCCCGGGCTCGGCCACGGCTGCCGTGATGATGGGCGGCCTGATGATGTGGGGCCTGCAACCCGGCCCGATGCTGTTCACCGAACAGCACGATTTCGTCTGGGGCCTGATCGCCTCGATGTACATGGCCAACGTGGTGGCGGTGGTGCTGGTGCTGGCGACCATCCCGCTGTTCTCGGCCATCCTGCGCGCGCCGTTCTCGGTGATCGGCCCGGTCATCATCGTGGTCTGCCTGGTCGGCGCGTACACCATCAGCGGCCGCATGTTCGACGTCTACGTCGCCATGGGCTTCGGCGTGGTCGGCTACGTCTTCAAGAAGCTGGACTATCCGCTGGCCCCGCTGGTGCTGGCGATGGTGCTGGGCGACAAGTCGGAGGACGCGTTCCGCCAGGCCATGCTGCTGTCCGACGGGTCGCTGAAGATCTTCTTCTCCAACAGCCTGGTCGGCACCATCATGGCGATCGCCCTGGGGCTGCTGGCCTGGGCGCTGGTGGGCAAACTGCTGAGCCTGGCGACACGCCGGCAGCCGGCCTGAGCGGTTTCGCGCCCCGGTGGCGCGAAACTTGCACGGAGCGGGGCATGACGCCCTCCCAGTCCCTTCGCCTCGTCGTCATCGCGCCGGACTCGCTCAACCCGGACGCGGGCGACGATTACGCCGTGGAACAGGCCGAGCGGTCGCGCGCGCTGCGCATCGGCCTGCTGGAAGCCGGCTACAACATCATCGCGGTGCTGCCCACCGACACCTTCCTGGCCGAGCGGCTGGCCCAGCTGCAGCCGGACATGATCATCGTGGACGCCGAGAGCGAGGCCCGCGACGCGCTGGAACACGTCGTGATGGCCAGCCGCGACGCCCGCCGCCCGATCGTCATGTTCACCAACGACGAGGACACCACCCACGTCAAGGACGCGGTCGCCGCGGGCGTGTCCGCCTACATCGTGGCCGGCCTGGCACCGGAGCGGATCCGCCCGATCCTGGAAGTGGCGATGGCGCGCTTCCAGCACGAGCAGGAGCTGCGGCGCGAACTGGCCGACGTCCGCTCCGAACTGCAGGACCGCAAGCTGATCGACCGCGCCAAGGGCCTGCTGATGCAGCGCCAGGGCCTGTCGGAAGCCGACGCCTACGGCAAGATGCGCAAGACCGCGATGGACCGGGGCCTGAAGCTCGGCGACGTGGCGCAGCGCATCCTGGACGTCGCCGACCTGCTCGGCTGATGCCTGCGGATGGTGCACCGCACAAATGCGGTGCGTGCAGACTGTCATACCGGACCTGCGATCCCGAACTACCGTCATCCTCGCGCAGGCGGGGATCCAGGGCTTTCAAGTAAGAGCAGGACGCTCTGGGTCCCCGCCTGCGCGGGGACGACGAAGACGCTGGCACGGCCCTTGCGTTACCTCCCGTAGAAACCAATGAAGGTTTGCTGACCGGATTGCTTCAACGGCGAAGCGCTCCGGCCACACCGGACGAAGGCGTCCCCACCACCACCCCCGGGTGCTGCGTGCGGACGCCTTTTTTGTTGCCATTTTTTATTGCTGGAGCTGCCTCGTGATGACCGACCTGCTGAAAACCAAACTGTCCCGCCGCACCGTGCTGCAGGCCGCCGCCGTCGGCGCGGTGGGAATTTCCCCGGCGCTGCGCTCCGCCGTCTATGCGCAGGGCTCGGACAAGCCGGAGAAGGAGGAAGTGAAGATCGGCTTCATTCCGCTGACCGACTGCGCCAGCGTGGTGATGGCCTCGGTGCTGGGCATCGACAAGAAGTACGGCGTCAAGATCATCCCGACCAAGGAGGCGAGCTGGGCCGGCGTGCGCGACAAGCTGGTCAACGGCGAACTGGACATGGCCCACGTGCTGTGGGGGCTGATCTACGGCGTCCACATGGGCACCAGCGGCCCGAAAAAGGACATGGCCATCCTGATGAACCTGAACCACAACGGCCAGGCGATCACGCTGTCCAAGAAGATCGCGGACAAGGGCGGGGTCGACGGCCCGTCGCTGGCCAAGCTGATCCAGACCGACAAGCGCGAATACACCTTCGCCCAGACCTTCCCCACCGGCACCCACGCCATGTGGCTGTACTACTGGCTGGCGACCTACGGCATCAACCCGATGAAGGACGTCAAGGTCATCACCGTGCCGCCGCCGCAGATGGTGGCCAACATGCGCGTGGGCAACATGGACGGCTTTTGCGTCGGCGAGCCCTGGGGCCACCGCGCGATCATGGACGGCATCGGCGTGACCGGTGTGACCACCCAGGACATCTGGAAGGACCATCCCGAGAAGGCGCTCGGCACCACGGCGGAATTCGTCAAGAAGTACCCCAACACGGCCCGCGCCGTCACCGCAGCCATCCTGGAAGCGGGAAAGTGGATCGACGCCAGCCTGACCAACAAGAACAAGATGGCCGAGACCGTGGCCGACAAGAGCTACGTCAACACCAGCGTCGACGCCATCAACCAGCGCATCCTGGGCCGCTACCAGAACGGCATGGGCAAGACCTGGGACGACCCGAACCACATGAAGTTCTACAACGACGGCGCCGTCAACTTCCCCTACCTCACCGACGGCATGTGGTTCATGACCCAGCACAAGCGCTGGGGCCTGATCAAGGAGCACCCGGACTACCTGGCGATCGCGAAACAGATCAACCACATCGACGTCTACAAGCAGGCCGCCACCGCCAGCAAGACGCCGGTGCCCAAGGAAACGATGCGCACCACGAAGATGGTCGACGGCACCGTCTGGGACGGCAAGGACCCGAAGAAGTACGCGGACTCGTTCAAGGTCCGCGCCTGAAACCACGCAAGGAGAACACCATGGTCAGTGCAGTGTTTCATTCGCCGCTCGACGGAATCGGAGCCGCTCGCCCTGAGCCTGTCGAAGCGTCCGCCCCGGCTTCGACAGGCTCAGCCCGAACGGTGAAAGCGCAGATTCCCCCAAGGGTGAGGGAGCCAAGACCTCCCTTCGACTTCCGCGCCGTCTGGATGCGGGTCCTGCCGCCGGTGCTGGGCATCGGCCTGCTGCTGCTGCTGTGGGAGCTGATCTCGATCCGCAGCACCAGCGGCTTTCCGGCGCCGCTGGAAACCTTCAAGCAGGCGATGGACGTCTTCAGCGATCCGTTCTACCGCAAGGGCCCGAACGACCAGGGCATCGGCTGGAACGTGCTGTCGTCGCTGCAACGGGTGGCGCTGGGCTTCGGCCTGGCGGCGGTGGTCGGCATTCCCGCCGGCTTCATGATCGGCCGCTTCACCTTCCTGTCGCGGATGTTCAACCCGCTGATCAGCCTGCTGCGCCCGGTCTCCCCGCTGGCCTGGCTGCCGATCGGCCTGATGGTGTTCAAGGGCGCCAACCCGGCGGCCATCTGGACCATCTTCATCTGCTCGATCTGGCCGATGATCATCAACACCGCCGTCGGCGTGCAGCGGGTGCCCAGCGACTACATGAACGTGGCGCGGGTGCTGAACCTGTCCGAGTGGAAGATCGTCACCAAGATCCTGTTCCCCGCCGTGCTGCCCTACATGCTGACCGGCGTGCGGCTCGCGGTCGGCACCGCCTGGCTGGTGATCGTCGCGGCCGAAATGCTCACCGGCGGCGTCGGCATCGGCTTCTGGGTCTGGGACGAGTGGAACAACCTCAACGTCAAGAACATCATCATCGCGATCTTCATGATCGGCATCGTCGGCCTGGTGCTGGAGTTCGCCCTGATCAAGCTCGCCACCGCATTCACGTTCGAAGAGGTGAAATCATGAACGACAACCTGTCCACCAAGTACATCCAGATCGCGGGCGTCGAGCAGACCTTCACGACCAAGAAGGGCCCGTTCGTGGCGCTGCGCGACATCGACCTCACCGTCGCCAAGGGCGAGTTCGTCACGCTGATCGGCCATTCGGGCTGCGGCAAGTCGACCCTGCTGAACCTGATCGCGGGGCTGACCCGGCCGACCCAGGGCACGCTGATCTGCGCCAACCGCGAGATCTCCGGCCCCGGCCCGGACCGCGGCGTGGTGTTCCAGAACCATTCGCTGCTGCCCTGGCTCACCTGCTACGAGAACGTCTACCTGGCCGTGGAGCGCGTCTTCAGCGCCACCGAAGGCAAGGCGCAGCTCAAGGCCCGCACCGAAGCCGCGCTGGCCCTGGTCGGCCTGATGCCGGCGGCGCAGAAGCGGCCCGGCGAAATCTCCGGCGGCATGAAGCAGCGGGTCGGCATCGCCCGCGCGCTGTCGATGGAACCCAAGGTGCTGCTGATGGACGAGCCGTTCGGGGCGCTGGACGCCCTGACCCGCGCCAAGCTGCAGGACGAACTGCTGCAGATCGTCGCGACGACGCACAGCACGGTGGTGATGGTGACGCACGACGTCGACGAGGCGGTGCTGCTGTCCGACCGGATCGTGATGCTGACCAATGGGCCCGCCGCCACCATCGGCGAGATCCTGGCCGTCGACCTGCCGCGGCCCCGCAGCCGGGTGGAGCTGGCCGAGGACCCGCAGTACGTGCATTACCGCAAGGCGGTGATCGACTTTCTCTACACCCGGCAGGCGCACGTCGAAAAGCTGGTGGCCTGACGCGCGCCGCAACCGATCCGAACCAGCGACCAACAAGGGAGTGATCCATGGCAGCAGTTCTTCCGCTTGACGCGGGCGGAGTGGGTGCGCCTGCGCGCGCCGCCGCCGCACCGGCCCGGCAGCCACGCGGCTTCGCGTTCGGCAAATACCGCGAAATCATCATCGCCGTGGCGTTCTTCCTGCTGTTCGACCTCGGCGTGCTGGTGCTGAACTTCTACACGTCGTTCAAGATCGACCAGGACACCGTGGCCATCAACCTGGCCGGACGCCAGCGTTATGTGTCCCAGCGTATCGCCCGCACCCTGCTGGAGCTGGACGCCGCGCGCACCACCGGCCAGCCGTACAAGGCCGACACCCTGGCGGAACTGCGGGCCGGCGCCAAGGTGTTCCAGATCTCGCAGGTCGCCTTCCGCGACGGCGGCACCGTCCCGGGCGGCGACGGCAAGCCGGTGTTCCTGGAAGCGGTGACCACGCCGCGCGGCCGCGAACTGGAGGCGAAGGTCGAGGCGCTGTGGCAGCCGTATTACGAGAAGCTGCAGCCGATCGTGGCGGCCACGCCGTTCGAGCCGGAGCAGCTGGCCGCCGCGCTGGCCTACAGCCAGGCCAACAACAGCGCGCTGCTCAACTCCGCCAATGACTTCGTGACGGAAACCCAGTTCATCGGCGCGTCGCGGGCCAGCGTGCTGCGGATGGTGCAGACCGGCGGCATCGTGCTGGCGCTGCTGAACTTCGCCTTCATCCTGTTCAAGTTCCTGACCCGGCTGCGCACCTCGGACGCCGAGATCGAGGCCGCCACCGACGAGAACCGGCAGATCCTGACCAGCGTGCGCGAAGGCCTGTTCCTGCTCACGCCCGATTTCCATCTCGGCTCGCAGCTGTCGCAGTCGTCGCACCTGCTGTTCGACCGCAAACTCGCGCCCGGCGACGATTTCTTCGCCCTGCTGCAGCCGCTGGTCTCGGCCAAGGCGCTGGCCGACGCCCGCGACTATGTGGCGCTGCTGTTCTCGCCCCACGTCAAGGAAGCCCTGGTGCAGGGCATCAACCCGCTGGCGGAAGTCGAGGCGTCGGTGCGCAACCGGCTCGGCCAGGACGTCAAGCGCTACCTGTCGTTCCACTTCAACCGGGTCCACGACGCCGGCACGGTGCGGCACCTGCTGGTGACGGTGCAGGACATCTCGGCCCGGATCGACCTGGAGCAGCGGCTGCAGGGCGAGCGGCAGCGCTCGCAAAAGGAGTTCGCGATGCTGCTGGCGGCGATCGAGGCCGACCCGGCGTTGCTGCGCCAGTTCGTCGGCCACGCCGAAACCAGCCTGCTGCAGGTGAACGACCTGCTGCGCAGCACCGTCTCGGTCAACGGCGAGGCGGCGCTGCTCAAGCGCCTGGACCAGGCCTGCCGGCTGGTGCATGCGGTCAAGGGCGACGCGTCGACCCTGGGCCTGGACACGCTGGCCAACCAGGCGCACCTGTTCGAATCCGAGCTGCAGCGCCTGCGCGAGTCCGGCGGCGGCGACATGGGCAATGCCCTGCTGGCCCTGCCGCTGCCGCTGGAAGACCTGCTGTCCAAGATCGCCGCCCTCAAGAGCCTGACCCGGCTGGAGCGCGCCGACGCCCCCGCCGGCTCCGGCGACGCCATCAACGAGGCGATCGGCAAGCTGGCGGCGGCCGTGGCCGCCGACAGCGGCAAGAAGGTGCAGCCGGTGGTGCGCATGGGCAGCCAGGGCGACCTGCCGGCGCCGGCGCGCGACCTGGTGCGGGAGATGGCGGTGCAGCTGGTGCGCAACGCGGTCAGCCACGGCATCGAATCGCCGGCCTCGCGCACCGCGTCCGGCAAGCCGCCCGAAGGCCGGGTCGACGTGCAGCTGCTGCGCGGCGACAGCGAGTGGACGCTTTCGGTGCGCGACGACGGCGCCGGGCTGTCGGCGGCGCGGATCCGCCAGAAACTGCTGGACCTGGGCTGGTACACGCCGGCGCAGCTGGAAAGCCTGAGCGAGCGGCAGATCGTCGGCGAGATCTTCAAGCCCGGGTTCTCCACCGCCGGCGCAGTCGGCCTGCATGCCGGCCGCGGGGTCGGGCTGGACCTGGTCCAGGCCAACGTGCAACGCCTGGGCGCGCGCATGACGCTGTCCTCGACGCCGGGCAAGTTCACCGAATTCCGCATCCGGTTCGATGCGTAGGCCAAGACCATGCGATTGCTGATCGTCGACGACTCCAACATGATCCGCTCCCGCATTTCGCGGGTGGTGCAGGACGGCGGCCTGGCCGGCATCTCGCTGGTAGGGCTGGCCCGCAACGGCGTCGAAGCCGTGCGCATCGCCCGCACGGCCAAGCCCGAGGTGGTGACCATGGACCTGACCATGCCCGAGATGGACGGCGTGCAATGCATCGGCGAGCTGCTGCGCCTGTTCCCCAGGATCAACATCCTGGTGGTGAGCGCCTTGTCGGACAAATCGACCGCCATCGCCGCCCTGAAGATGGGCGCGCGCGGTTTCGTGGCCAAGCCCTTCACCGACGACGAGCTGAAGATGGCCTTGCTCGACGTCATGGACACCCGCCAGGCCTGACCATGGACACCCTGCAAACCTCCGAACTCAAGCTCTTCGTCGACTCGGTGCGCCGCTACTTCGAAGTGGTCACCCGGCAGGAGCCGCAGATCACTTCCGCCTTCCTGGGCACCGGCGACGTCGACGGCCACGACTACAACGGCATCGTCAGCTTCTCGGGCAGCTACAACGGCAGCGTCATGGTGTCGATGCCCCGGCAGCTGCTGCGCGAGCTGCTGCTGTTGCAGGGCGAAACCGACCTGTCCGACGGCAACCTGCTCGACGCCGTCGGCGAGATCGCCAACACGCTGGGCGGCAACGCCCGCAAGAGCCTGGGCGCCGGGCTCGAGATCTCGGTGCCGGTCAAGCTGCAAGGCGCGTCCGGCGTGCGGGCGCGGGTGCGCAAGCACCCCTACGTCATCACCCTGCGCTGGAACCGGCAGCCGGCCCTGGTCTGCGTCGACATGGAGAAAACGCGCTAGTTTCGCCCCAGGCCCCGCCCTAGAATGGTTGCGCGCCCGGCAGAGGCGGCACGACACAACCACCAGGAGCGAGACACCATGCGGATCAAGCAAGCCCTTGCAACCACCACCCTGATCGGGCTCGCGGCGCTGGCCGCGCTCGCGCCGGCCGCCGTCCGGGCCGCCGAGCCGATCAAGGTCGGCCTCGTCGTCCCGATGACCGGGCCGTTCTCGTACATGGGCCGGCAGATCGGCGCCGGCGTCAACCTGTACCTGGCCCAGAACGGCAACACGGTCGCCGGCCGCAAGGTGGAAGTCATCCTGAAGGACGACACCGGCGTGCCCGACATCAGCCGCCGGCTGTCGCAGGAACTGGTGGTCAACGACAAGGTGGTGGCGTTGGCGGGCTATGGCCTCACGCCGCAGGCCTTCTCCAGCGCCACCATCGCGACCCAGAGCAAGACCCCGATGGTGGTGATGAACGCCGCCACGTCGGCCGTCACCGAGCGGTCGCCCTACATCGTGCGCGTCAGCATGACGCTGCCCCAGGTGACGCTGGGCGTGGCCGAGTGGGCCTACAAGAACAAGGTCAACAAGGTGGTGACACTGGTGTCGGACTTCGGCCCCGGCATCGACGCCGAGAAGGCGTTCGCCCAGGTCCTCACCGCCAACGGCGGCCAGGTGCCGCTGTCGCTGCGCATGCCGATGGTGACGCAGGATTTCTCGCCCTTCCTGCAGCGGGTGCTGGACGCCAGGCCGGAAGCGGTGTTCGTGTTCCTGCCGGCGGGCAGCCAGGCCGCGGTGTTCATGCGGCAGTTCGCCGAGCGCGGCCTGGGCAAGGCGGGCATCCGCCTGATCGGGCCTGGCGACGTGACCGACGATGACGTGCTGGGCGACATGGGCGACGCAGCGCTGGGGGTGATCACCTCGCACCACTATTCCGCGGCCCATCCGTCGGCGATGAACAGGAAGTTCGTCGAGGCCTTCGGCAAGGCCAACAAGGGCATGCGTCCCAATTTCATGGCGGTGGGCGGCTACGACGGCATGCGCGTCATCATGGAGGGGCTCAAGGCCAGCAAGGGCGCCGGCGGCGACGCGTTGCTCAACGCCATGAAGGGCCAGATCTTCGAAAGCCCGCGCGGCCAGGTGCTGATCGACGCCCAGACTCGCGACATCGTCCAGGACGTGTACATCCGCAAGGTGGAGCGGGTCGACGGCAAGCTGTACAACGTCGAATTCGACGTCCAGAAGTTCGTCCGCGATCCCGGCAAGACCCGCTAGAACGGACATCCGTACGCAGAGGACGCAGAGCTTGCGCAGAGGACGCAAAAGGATCCCGATGAAGATTTGAATTCGATCCTTTCATTGACTTTTCTGCGTCCTCTGCGAATCCTTGGCGCCCTTCGCGTACGGATGTCCGCTTGCGCGCCCCAAGCTGGCACGGTTCTCGCACTGAATGTGTGAATTCCACTTCACGCATCCAGGGGATCGCACCATGGCGGGCTTCCGCACCTTTCTGAAATCGGGCCATGCGCCAACATTGGGCGCCGCCTTCTTCTACTTTTCGTTTTCGTGCTGCATCTGGGTGATGAACGGCGCCATGGCGCCCTTCATCTCCGAGACCTACCAGCTCTCGCCGACCCAGAAGGGCGTGATGCTGTCGATCCCGATCTTCGCCGGCGCCCTGATGCGCTTCCCGCTGGGCGTGCTGGCCCAGTACATCGGCCGCAAGAACGCGACGCTGGTGGAGATGGGCATGATCATGGTGGCCCTGCTGTTCGGCTTCTTCTTCGTCAGCTCCTACGAGAGCCTGCTGGCAATGGGCGTGCTGCTGGGAATTGCCGGCGCCAGCTTCGGCGTGGCGCTCAGCCTCGGCTCCGGCTCGTTCCCGGCCCGCTACAAGGGGCTGGCGATGGGCCTGGTGGGGGCGGGCAACGTTGGCACGGCGGTGTCGGTGCTGGTGGCGCCGGCGCTGGCCCAGCGCTTTGGCTGGCAGGCGGTCTACGGCATCGCGGCGGCCGCGATGCTGCTGCCGATCATCGCCATGGTGCTGTTCGCCAAGGAGCCGCCGGACGTCGACAGCCACGCCAGCCTGCGCGAGCACGTGGCCTGCCTGTTCGAGAAGGACGGCTGGGCCTTCAGCATCATCTACGCCGTCACCTTCGGCGGCTTCATCGGCCTGACCACCTTCCTGCCCTCCTATTACTACGACCAGTTCGGGGTGAGCAAGGTGCAGGCGGGCCAGCTGTCGATGCTGGCGGCTTTCATGGGCGCCGCGGTGCGCGTCTTCGGCGGCTGGATCTCCGACCATTGGGGCGGAGTCAACACCTTGACGGCGGTGTTAGCCACCGTGGCGGTGACGCTGGTGCTGTGCGGGCTGGCGAGCAACTCCCTGGTGGCGACCACGCTGCTGTTCATGGTCTGCTTCGCGGCGCTGGGGGCCGGCAATGGTGCGCTGTTCCAGCTGGTGCCGCTGCGCTGGCCGCTGGCCACCGCGGTGGCCGGCTCGATGATCGGCGAGATCGGCGCGCTCGGCGGCGGCCTGATTCCCAACGCCATGGGCCTGAGCAAGCAGTACGGCGGCACCTACATGTATGGCTTCGCCGGCTTCGCGGCCTGCGCGGTGGTGGTGCTGGTGATGTTGCGGGCGATGCAGATCCGCTGGACCCGGACCTGGGCCGAAAAGGGCGGCCGGGCCCGCCCCAGTTCAGCCCCGGCCGCGGCGGTCACTTCGGCAGGAACAGCAGCCAGTAAACCAGCAGCGCGTTGAACAGCGCGCTGAGGGCCAGCGCGATTTTCCAGCGCGCCGCCGGGTCGCGCCGGATCAGCGGCGTCGCCGGCGGCGCCGTCAGCGGACGCGAGGCGCCGCGCTCCAGCGCCAGCAGGAACTCCTCGGCGGTCTCGAAGCGCTGGCGCCGCTCGCGCGCCACCGCCTTCAGCACCACGTGGTCGAGCCAGATCGGCACCTCGGGCCGGTGCCGGCTGGGCGCGATCGGGGTCCGGAAGTAGCGTCCGCCCTGGTAGGGCAGCACCTCGCCATACGGCAGCCTGCCGCCGGTCAGCAGCTGGTAGAGCGTGACGCCCAGCGCGAACAGGTCGCTGCCGGCATCGGCCGGCTCCTGCACTTCGCCGGCGCGGCCCCCGTGCCAGCCCCACTGCTCCGGGTTCATGTAGCTGGGCGTGCCGGCGTGCAGCAGCCGGGTCGATTCCGGCTCGCGGCCGCTCAGCGCCACGCCCAGGTCCAGCAGCCGCAGCACCCCGTCCTCGCCCTGGTGCAGGTTGGCCGGCTTGACGTCGCGGTGGATCACGCCCTGCCGGTGCAGCCGCCCGAGCGCGCGCGCCGCCTGGGTGGCGATGCCGACCACCTGGTTCAGCGGCATGCGGTGCTTGCGATCGAGCAGCTGCTGCAGCGTCTCGCCGGCATGCCAGTCGTACAGCAGGTAGAAGGCACTGGCGTCGGGCGGCGGTTCGCGCAGCCGCACCAGGTTGTCGGCGGCGCGGCTGGACGCCAGCCGCTTGGCCAGCCAGGCTTCGTGCGCCAGCATCGCCCGCTCCTGGGCATCCTGCGCGCGCTGCGGGTGCAAGGCCTTCAACGCATGGAGCTGGCGGGTGGCCGGGTCGCGCACCTGATACAGCAGGTTGACGCCGGTGTCGGCGACCAGCGCCGTCACCACCAGGCCGTCGATGGCGTCGCCGACCTTCAGCCGCGGCGGCGGCGGCAGCTGCTGGGCCAGCCGGTTCTCGTCCTGCAGCAACCCATCCTGCACGCCGAGCACCCGCACCACCAGCGCGGTGGCGTTGTCGGTGCTGCCCCGCCGCAGCGCCTCCTGCACCAGCGCTTCGCTGAGCGCCTGGGCGTTGTCGCCCGCCGCCAGGGTGCCCAGCTGGCCGGGCCGCAGCACGCCATGCACGCCGTCGCTGAGCAGCACGAACACATCGCCGACATGCAGGTCGCCCTGCCGGTAATCGACCACCAGCCGGTCCTCGGCGCCGACGCTGCGCAGCAGCTTGTGCCGGAAGTCGGGATGGTCCATCGCATGGTCCTGCGTCAGCTGGGTGACCTCGCCCTGGTGCAGCAGGTAGGCGCGGGTGTCGCCGACATGGGCCAGCGCATAGCCGTGGCCGCGCAGCACCAGCGCCGTCAGCGTGGTCAATCCGATGGCGGGATGGCGGCGCCGGTTGACCGCAGCCAGCCAGGAGTTCTGGGCCGCAATGATCCGGTCGAGCGCCACCGTCGTGTCCCAGGTCGCGGGCGTGCCGAAGTAGTCGCGCACCAGGCTGGTCACCGTGGTCTGCGCCGCTTCGCGGCCCATGCCGCCCATGCTGACGCCATCGGCGATCGCGGCGATCGCGCCCATCGCTTCCTGCCCCGGCTCCGGCAGCATCGCCGCCGCGAAATCCTCGTTGACGTCCCTGCGGCCCGCGAGCGAGGTGAAGCCGATGTCGATTTCGAAAGCCATGCACCAGCATAAGCAAGAGCCATGCCCTAATTGGTGCACCGCAGCATGCCGCCGGCGCCGCCCTTTGGTGCGCCGCCCCGGTTTCCGGGGCCCCAAAAACTGGCATGGCCCTTGCACTCCACAGGACGGTTCACGAGCAGTCAACGTCTGGAGACCCGATGAAGAGATCGAAGCTGGTGATGGTGGGCAACGGCATGGCCGGTGTACGCACCATCGAGGAGCTGTTGAAGGTGGCGCCCGAGTTGTACGACATCTCGGTGTTCGGCGCCGAGCCGCATCCCAACTACAACCGCATCCTGCTGTCGCCGGTGCTGGCCGGCGAGCAGACGATGGACGAGATCGTCCTGAATCCGTGGGACTGGTACAAGGACAACAACATCACCCTGCACGCCGGCAAGAAGGTGGTCAAGGTGGACCGGGTCAAGCGCCTCGTGATCGCCGAGGACGGCACCGAGGAAGCCTACGACCGGCTGCTGCTGTGCACCGGCTCCAACCCCTTCATCCTGCCGGTGCCGGGCAAGGAGCTCACGGGCGTGATCGCCTACCGCGACATCGCCGACACCAACACGATGATCGAGGCCAGCGAGAAGTACAAGAAGGCGGTCGTCATCGGCGGCGGCCTGCTGGGACTGGAAGCGGCCAACGGCCTGATGAAGCGCGGCATGGAAGTGACCGTGGTCCACGTCATGCCCTGGCTGATGGAGCGCCAGCTCGATGACGTGGCCGGCAAGCTGCTGCAGAAGTCGCTGGAAGACCGCGGCCTGAAGTTCCTGATCGGCGCCCAGACCCAGGAGCTGGTCGGCGGCGCAGACGGTCGTGTGACCGCCATCAAGTTCAAGGACGGCACCGAAGTCGCAACCGACCTGGTGGTGATGGCCGTCGGCATCCGCCCCAATACGCAACTGGCCGAAAGCATGGGCCTGCACATCAACCGCGGCATCGTGGTCAGCGACACCATGCAGACGATCACCGACGCGCGCATCTACTCGGTCGGCGAGTGCGCCGCCCACCGCGGCATCGCCTACGGCCTGGTGGCCCCGCTGTTCGAGCAGGCCAAGGTCGCCGCCAACCACCTGGCGCAGTTCGGCATCGGCCGGTACACCGGGTCGCTCACCTCCACCAAGCTGAAGGTCACCGGCATCGACCTGTTCTCGGCCGGCGAATTCATGGGCGGCGAAGGCACGGAAGAAATCGTGATGTCGGACCCGTTCGGCGGCGTCTACAAGAAGCTCGTGCTCAAGGACGACAAGCTGGTCGGCGCCTGCCTGTACGGCGACACGGTGGACGGCAGCTGGTACTTCAAGCTGCTGCGCGACGGCCGCAGCATCGGCGACATCCGCGACAAGCTGATGTTCGGCGAATCGAGCATCGGCGACGTCGGCCACGAAGGCCACACCAAGGCCGCCTCCATGCCGGACAGCGCGGAGGTCTGCGGCTGCAACGGCGTGACCAAGGGCACGATCTGCAAGGCGATCAAGGAAAAGGGCCTGTTCACGCTGGAGGAAGTGAAGAAGCACACCAAGGCCAGCGCCTCGTGCGGCTCCTGCACCGGGCTGGTGGAACAGATCCTGATGTTCACCGCCGGCGGCGACTACTCGTCGGCGCCGAAGAAGAAGGCGATGTGCGGCTGCACCGACCACAGCCACCAGGAAGTGCGCAACACCATCAAGGACATGCACCTGCTGGCGATCGCCGACGTCTACAAGATGATGGAATGGCGCACGCCCAACGGCTGCGCCTCCTGCCGGCCCGCGATCAACTACTACCTGCTCTCCACCTGGCCGAAGGAGGCCAAGGACGATCCGCAGAGCCGCTACATCAACGAGCGCAGCCACGCCAACATCCAGAAGGACGGCACCTATTCCGTCATCCCGCGGATGTGGGGCGGCGAGACCACGGCCAGCGAATTGCGCCGCATCGCCGACGCGGTGGACAAGTACAAGATCCCGACGGTGAAGGTCACCGGCGGCCAGCGCATCGACTTGCTGGGCGTGAAGAAGGAAGATCTGCAGAACGTCTGGAAGGACATCGGCATGCCGTCGGGTCACGCCTATGCCAAGGCGCTGCGCACGGTGAAGACCTGCGTGGGCAGCGAGTGGTGCCGCTTCGGCACGCAGGACTCGACCCAGATGGGCAAGGACCTGGAGCGGGCCCTGTGGCGCATGTATGCGCCGCACAAGGTCAAGCTGGCCGTGTCGGGCTGCCCGCGCAACTGCGCCGAAGCCGGCATCAAGGACGTCGGCGTCATCGGCGTCGACTCCGGCTGGGAAATCTACATCGCCGGCAACGGCGGCATCAAGACCGAGGTCGCGCACTTCTTCTGCAAGCTCAAGACCTCGGCCGAAGTGCTGGAATACAGCGGCGCCTTCCTGCAGCTCTATCGCGAGGAAGGCTTCTACCTGGAGCGCACGCTGCACTACGTCAACCGGGTCGGCCTGGATTACGTGAAGAAGAAGATCCTGGAAGACCACGACCTGCGCAAGGCATTGTGGGAGCGGCTGCAGTTCGCGCTCGATGGCGAGCCCGACCCGTGGTTCGAACACGAGAAGGCCTCGGTCGACACGCGGCAGTTCAGCAAGCTGGCGCCGGCGGAGGTGGCATGAGCATGAGCGATTGGACCGTCATCTGCCGGGTCGAAGACATCCCCATGCTCGGATCGCGCCGCGTGGCCAGGCCGCAGGGCATGGACGTCGCCGTGTTCCGCACCGACCAGGACCAGGTGTTCGCCGTTCTGGACCGCTGCCCGCACAAGGGCGGACCGCTGTCGCAGGGCATCGTGTTCGGCACCAGCGTCGCCTGCCCGCTGCACAACTGGACCATCGGCCTGGCCGACGGCTGCGCCAACGCGCCGGACGAAGGCTGCGTGCAGAAGTTCGCCGTGAAGTTGGACGCCGGCACGGTGCTGCTGGACCCGGTGGAGCTGGCGACGCTGGCCATCGACCTGGCGCCGCCGCGCTCCGGACCGGGCGCAACCACCGGCGCCGTCGGCGACCGGACCTACGAGGTGCAGGCGCCTCATTCGTCATGAGCACGATTCCCGTTCGGGCTGAGCCTGTCGAAGCCCTTCGACAAGCTCAGGGCGAACGGCGGGAGACCCGTTCGACCTGCCCTTATTGCGGCGTTGGCTGCGGTGTGATCGTCGAGTCGCAGGGCGCGCAGATCACCGGAGTGCGCGGCGACCCGGACCATCCGGCGAACTTCGGACGGCTCTGCACCAAGGGCTCGACGCTGCACCTCACCGCGTCGGCGCCGGTGACGCTGCAGACCCGGTTGCTGCACCCGATGCGGCGCGAACACCGCGGCGAAAAGCCCCGGCAGGTGGGCTGGGACGCCGCGCTCGACTTCGCCACCGAAAGCTTTGCCCAGATCATCCGCGAGCACGGCCCCGACGCGGTCGGCTTCTACATCTCCGGCCAGCTGCTCACCGAGGACTACTACGTCTTCAACAAGCTGGCCAAGGGCCTGATCGGCACCAACAACGTCGACACCAACTCGCGGCTTTGCATGAGCAGCGCGGTGGCCGGCTACAAGGCGACGCTCGGCGCGGACGCGCCGCCCACCTGCTACGACGACGTCAACCACGCGGGCTGCATCTTCATCGTCGGCAGCAACACCGCGTTCGCCCACCCGATCCTGTTTCGCCGGATCGAGGACGCGAAGGCCGCGAATCCGGCGCTGAAGATCATCTTCTGCGATCCGCGCAAGACCGACACCGCCGGCATCGCCGACCTGTACCTGCCGGTGCAGCCCGGCACCGACGTGATGCTGTTCAACGGCCTGCTGCACATCATGCTGTGGGAAGGCTGGATCCGGCCCGACTACATCGCCGCCCACACCACCGGGTTCGACGACCTGAAGGCGACGGTGCGCGACTGCACGCCCGACGCGGTGGCCCAGGTCTGCGGCATCCGCAAGGAAGACCTGTTCACCGCCGCGAAGTGGTTCGCCACCGGAGGGACGAACGACCCGGAGCGTCGTGCGGCGACGCTCAGCCTGTATTGCCAGGGCCTGAACCAGTCCACCAGCGGCACGGCCAAGAACGCGGCGCTGATCAACCTGCACCTGGCCACGGCGCAGATCGGCAAGGCCGGCGCCGGCCCGTTCTCGCTCACCGGCCAGCCCAATGCCATGGGTGGCCGCGAAGTCGGCGGCCTGGCCAACCTGCTCTCGGCGCACCGCGACCTGGCCAACCCGCAGCACCGGGCCGAGGTGGCGGCGCTGTGGGGCGTGCCCTCGGTGCCGGAGAAACCGGGCAAGACCGCGGTGGAGATGTTCCAGGCCGCCGCCGACGGCGAGATCAAGGCGCTGTGGATCGCCTGCACGAATCCAGCGCAATCGATGCCCGACCAGCTCACGGTGCGCCGGGCGCTGGAGCGCGCCGAATTCGTGGTGGTGCAGGAGGCGTTCTCGACCACCTCGACCTGCGACTACGCCGACCTGCTGCTGCCGGCGACGACCTGGGGCGAGAAGGCCGGCACCGTCACCAACAGCGAACGCCGCGTCAGCCGCGTCAATCCCGCCGTGCCGGGGCCCGGCGACACGCGGCACGACTGGCAGATCGCGGTCGATTTCGCGCGGCGGCTCGAACACCGCCTGGCGCCCTCGGCGCCGAGCCTGTTCCCCTACACCTCCCCCGAATCCATCTGGAACGAACACCGCGAATCAACCCGCGGCCGCGACCTGGACATCACCGGCATGAGCTATGCGCTGCTGGAGCATTCGCCCTTGCAGTGGCCGATGGCCGAGGGGCAGGCGCAGGGCAAGGTCCGCCTGTACGAGGACGGCGTCTTCCCCACCGCCGACGGCCGGGCCCGCTTCGCCAACACGGTCTACCGGCCGGTGGCCGAGCCGCGCGAGTCGCGCTATCCGTTTTCGCTGACCACCGGCCGGCTGCGCGACCAGTGGCACGGCATGAGCCGCACCGGCACGCTGGGCCGCCTGTTCGGCCACGTCGCCGAGCCCGCGGTGCAGATGAACCCGCAGGACATGGCGCGCCGCACGCTCACGGAAGGCGACCTGGTGCACGTCACCAGCAAGCGCGGCTCGATCGTGGTGCCGGTGGAAGCGAGCGACGAGATCGGCCTGGGCCAGGCCTTCATCGCGATGCACTGGGGCGGCGAATACCTGGGTGGTTCGTCCAGCACCGGCCAGCGGCTGGCGGGCGTGAACGCGCTGACCACCTCCGCCTATTGCCCCAGCTCGAAGCAGCCCGAACTCAAGCACGCGGCGGTGAAGATCCTCAGGGCCGAACTGCCGTGGTCGCTGCTGGCGGTGGCCTGGCTGCCGGACGACCAGGCGCTGGGCGTGCGCGAGCAGCTGCGCGCGACCATGGACCTGTTCCCGTTCGCTTCCTGCGTGCCCTTTTCCAACAGCGTGCCTCTGGCCCAGGCCGGCGAGCGCTCCCGCACTGGCATCCTGCTGCGCGCGGCCGGCCACGAAGCCCCCGCCGCCGACCTGCTGGCCCGGATCGAGACCCTGCTGGGCCTCACGGGCGCCGACGTGCTGCGCTACGCCGATGCGCGCCGCGGCCAGCGCCGTGCCATGCGGCTGGCCCGCCACGGCGCCGACGCCCACCTGGAAGCCTTCCTGCTGGCCGGCGACACCAGCGCCCAGGCCTGGATCCGCACCCTGCTGCAGGATGAACTGCCGGCCCAGGCCTATGGCCGGCTGCTGCTGTCGCCCGGCGCCAAGCCGCCGGTGGCGGTGCTGTCGCGCGGCAAGCTGGTGTGCACCTGCTTCAACGTCACCGACCTGGAAATCGTCGAGCGGCTTGGCGGCCTCGAAGGCGACGACGCCGCCCGGCTGGCGGGACTCCAGGCGGCACTGAAGTGCGGCACCAACTGCGGCTCCTGCATCCCGGAGCTCAAGCGCATGGTGCGCGACACCGAGGAGCTGTCGCTGCGGGTTTGAGCCGCGGGCTGTCATGCCGGGCCTGACCCGGCATCCATGACTTCCGGGACATGGATTGCGGGTCGAGCCCGCAATGACAAGGCCCCGTCATTCGCCTTATAGCCAACGGTTGGCAAGGCTCTGAGAAAATCCCGCGATGGGAATCAGCCAGTACATCAAGGAAATCGGCCGCGGCCAGCGCGGCGCGCGCCCGCTCGATCGCGCGCAGGCGACCGATCTGATGAACCAAGTGCTGGACGGAACGATCACCGACCTGGAGCTGGGCGCCTTCTGCATCGCGATGCGGATCAAGGGCGAAACGGCCGACGAAATGGCCGGCTTCCTCGATGCCGCGCAGGCCCGCATGAACCTGGTTCCGGCCGGCGGCCGGCCCCTCGTGGTGCTGCCGACCTACAACGGCGCCCGCCGCCTGCCGGTGCTGACGGCCCTGCTGGCGCTGCTGGTGGCCCGGCGCGGACTGCCGGTGCTGATGCACGGCAGCGCCACCGAAGACAGCCGCGTCACCGTGCCCCACGTGCTGGCGGAGCTGGAGCGACCGGTGCTCACCGCAATCGGCCCGCTGGCCGACGGCGAAGTGGCCTATGCCCCGCTGGACCTGCTCAGCCCGCAGCTCAAGCGCCTGCTCGACGTGCGGCGCGCGGTGGGGCTGCGCAACTCGGGTCACAGCATGGTCAAGCTGATGAATCCGTGCGCCGGCGCGGCCGTGATCGTGAGCAGCTACACCCACCGCGAATACGCGGAGTCGATGTCGGCGGTGTTCCAGCTGCGGGAATCCACCGCCTTGCTGCTGCGCGGCACCGAAGGCGAGGCCGTGGCCGATGCGCGCCGCCTGCCGCAGATGGACGGCTTCATCCGCGGCCGGCACGTGGCGCTCGAACTCGGCCAGAAGGGCACGCTGACCGACCTGCCCGACCTGCCCAAGGACATCGACGCCGCCACCACCGCGGCCTATATCCGCGACGTGCTGGATGGGCGCCGGCCGGTTCCGGCGTCGATGGCGCAGCAGGTGGAACATATCTTGCATCTGGCTGACGCAGCATGAACAAGCAAGCCAACCCCCTCAGCGCCACCGGCAAAGTCACCCTGGTGGGCGCCGGTCCGGGCGACCCGGAACTGCTGACCTTGAAGGCCGTGAAGGCCATCGGCGCGGCCACCGTGCTGCTGGTCGACGACCTGGTGGGCGACGACATCGTCGCCTTCGCGTCGCCGACGGCGCGCGTGGTCCACGTGGGAAAACGCGGCGGCTGCAAGAGCACGCCGCAGGCCTTCATCGAGAAGCTGATGGTGATGGCCGCGCGCGAAGGCGAGAACGTGGTGCGGCTCAAGGGCGGCGACCCGTTCATCTTCGGCCGCGGCGGCGAGGAGGTGGAGCACCTGCGCGCCGCCGGCATCGAGGTGCAGGTGGTCAACGGCATCACCTCGGGACTGGCGGCCGTCACGTCCCTGGGCGTGCCGCTGACGCATCGCGAACATGCGCACGGCGTGGTGTTCGTCACCGGCCATGCCAAGCCGGGTTCCGGCGGCACGGACTGGCGTGCCCTGGCTGCCACCGCCCGCGACGCCAGGCTGACGCTGGTGATCTACATGGGCGTGAGCGGCGCCGGCCACATCCAGCAGGAGCTGCTGACCGGCCTGCCCGCCAGCACGCCGGTCGCGGTGGTGCAGCGCGCCAGCCTGCCGGACCAGCGCCACACCGTCACCACGCTGGGCGACCTCAACGCCGCCATCGCACGCGAGCAGCTGGCCAGCCCCTCGGTCATCGTCGTCGGCGACGTGGTCAGGGGCGTCGAAGTGGCCCATGCCGTGCCGGCGCAGTTCCGCACCGCCTGACTGGCATCCCGGGCAACCGTCATCCCGGGGAACCTGTCATCCCGGGCTTGACCCGGGATCCATGACTTGCCGTCCTGGATTGCGGGTCAGGCCCGCAATGACAGGCTTTGCTCCCCTACACTGCGCCGCATGCAAAGTTTTGATGTTGTCGTCCTCGGCGCCGGCGCCGCTGGCCTGTTCTGCGCCGGCCAGGCCGGCCAGGCCGGGCTGAAGGTCCTGCTGCTCGATCACAGCGAGAAGGTGGCGGAGAAGATCCGCATCTCCGGCGGCGGCCGCTGCAACTTCACCAACCGGGACCTGGAGCCGGCGGCGCCGCACAAGCACTTCCTGGGCGACAACCCCAACTTCTGCCGCTCGGCGCTGTCGCGCTACACCCCGCAGGACTTCATCGCGCTGGTGCGCAAGCACGGCATCGCCTTCCACGAAAAGCACAAGGGCCAGCTGTTCGGCGACACGTCGTCCGACGACTTCATCCGGATGCTGGTGGCCGAATGCGACGCGGGCAACGTCACGCGCTGGCAGCCTTGCGGGGTGAAGGGCATCCGCGCTTGCGACGACGCCGGCGGCGCGCGCTTCGAGCTCGACACCGACCGCGGGCCGGTGCGCTGCCGCAACCTGGTGATCGCCACCGGCGGGCTGTCGATTCCCAAGATCGGCGCCACCGACTTCGGCTACCGGATCGCGAAGCAGTTCGGCCTGCGGCTGGTCGAGCCGCGCCCGGCCCTGGTGCCGCTCACCTTCGACGGCGAGGCCTGGGCGCCGTACTCGCAGCTGGCGGGGCTGGCGCTGCCGGTGGTGATCGAAACCGCCGGCCCTTCGACAGGCTCAGGACGATCGGGAAAGATGGCGTTCCATGAAGACCTGCTCTTCACCCACCGCGGCCTCTCCGGGCCGGCGGTGCTGCAGATCTCCAGCTACTGGCGGTCCGGCCAGCCGGTCCGGATCGACCTGGCGCCGAATGTCGACCTGAAAGCGGCGCTGCTGCAGGCCAAGGCGCGCTCGCGCAAGCTGGTCGCCAACGAGCTGGCGACGCTGGTGCCGGCGCGGCTGGCCGACGCCTGGGTGCAGCAGGATGCGGCCTGGCAGCGGCCGATCGCGGACGCCACCGACAAGGCGCTGATCGCGCTGGCCGAGCGGCTGTCGCGCTGGGAGCTGGTGCCCACCGGCACCGAGGGCTACCGCAAGGCGGAGGTCACCGCCGGCGGCGTCGACACCCGCGACCTGTCGTCGCAGACGCTCGAATCGAAGCAGCCGGGCCTGTTCTTCATCGGCGAGGTGGTCGACGTCACCGGCTGGCTGGGCGGCTACAACTTCCAGTGGGCCTGGGCCAGCGCCAACGCCTGCGCCCAGGCGATGGCCGCCCAGGCAGCCGTCGCGGTCACTCCAGCTTGACGCCGGCGTCCTTGACCAGCTTGACCCAGAACTTCCCGTCCTCGACCAGGAACTTCGAATAGTCCTCGGGCGACGCCGACAGCGACACGTCCGTGCCTTCCCGCGCCAGGGCCGCCTTGACCGAGGGCTGCTGCATCGCCTGGGTCGCCGCCTCGAAGATCCTCTTCACGATCGGCGCCGGCGTGCCAGCCGGCACGAACAGGCCGTACCAGAACTCGATGGCGTAGTCCGGCAGGCCGGCTTCCGCCATGCCCGGAACGCCGGGCACCAGGGCCGACCCGTCGCGCGTGCTCACCGCGATTGCGCGCAAGCGGCCGGCCTGCACCATCGGCAGCACCGAGGGCGGCGTGCCGAAGGTCAGCTGGGTGTCGCCGGCAACGACCGACTGGATCGCCGGCGCGCCGCCGCGAAACGGGATCGATGTCATCTGCACCCCCGCCACCTGCAGGAACAGCGCCCCGCCCAGATGCGGCGCCGACCCGTTGCCCGCGGTCGCGTAGTTGAGGATGCCGGGCGATTTCCTGGCCCGGGCGATCAGGTCCTGCACCGAGCTGATGCCGGTGGCGGGATTGACGGCAAGCACCAGGGGCGAGCTGGTGATCTTGAGGATCGGCAGCAGGTCACGCGCGGTGTAGGTCAGCTTGGGGTTGAGCACCGGGTTGACCAGGATGCTGCTCGGGCTGGCGATCAGCACCGTGTAGCCGTCCGGCGCCGCGCGGGCGACGGCCTCGGCCGCGATGCTGGAGCCGCCGCCCGGCCGGTTTTCGATGACGATGGGCTGGCCCAGGGCCTTGCCGAACCCGTCGCTCATCGCACGCGCCACGTAATCGGCAGCACCGCCCGGCGTGAAGCCGACGACCAGCTTCACCGGCTTGGACGGCCAGGCCGGCGCCTGCGCGATGGCGGCGCTGCCGCTGCCCGCGGCCACGGCCGCCAGCAGCAGGCCCTTGAGAATCGTTCGCCTGCTCATGCTCAGTCTCCTTGGGGTCCGATGGCCAGCACCAGCTTGCCCAGGTGCTGGTTGGCTTGCATTGAGTCCTTGGCCTGCGCCAGCTGCGCGAAGGGAAAGACCCGGTCGACCAGCGGCACGATGCGCCCGTCCGCCAGCATCGGGACCACTTCGGCGCCGAAGCGCGGCACGCCCTCGGCGCGTTGCTCCGGCGAGCGCAGCTTGTTGGAGACGCCGAACAGGGTCAGCCGCTTCGCGTGCAGCGCCTGCAGGTCGATGTCGGCCTTCAGCACGCCGTCGACGTAGCCGACGGTCGCCAGCCGGCCTTCGAACGCCATGCAGCGGATGTCCTCGGCGAAGACCGTGCCGCCCACCGTGTTGATGACGAGGTTCACGCCCCGGTCCGCGGTGGTCTTCATCACTGCGTCGTGGAAGTCGGCGCCCCGGGTGCACAGGCCGACGTCCAGGCCCTGCGCCCGCAGCCGCGCCAGCTTTTCGGCCGACCCCGAGGTGCCGATCACGTGGGCGCCCAGCGCCTTGGCCAGCTGCAGCGCGGCGACGCCGACGCCGGACGAGACGCCGTTGACCAGCATCCACTCGCCGGCCTGGAGCCGGCCCTGCAGCACCAGCATGTCGTGCACCACCAGGAACACCAGCGGCACGCTGGCGGCCTGCTCCCACGACAGGCTGGCCGGCACGGCCAGCGCCTCGCGCTCATCCATCAGGACGTACTCGGCAAAGGCCCCGGCGCAGCGTCCCATCACCCGGTCGCCGGGCTGGAAGCGGCTGCCGGCGCCGGCCTGCACCACCTCGCCCGCGCCTTCCATGCCGATGGCCTTGGCGGCGCCGGCCTTGTGCAGGCCGTGCCCCAGGATGAACTCGCCGCGGTTCAGGCCGGCCGCGCGCATGCGCACCAGCAGCTGGCCCGGTGCGGCCTCGGGCGTCGGGAGGTCGCGCAGCTCCAGCGTGCTCTGCGTTCCGTCCGACTGCATCCACCAGGAGTGCATGGTCTGTTTCCTCATTTGCCGGTGAACACCGGCTTGCGTTTTTCCATGAAGGCCTTGCGGCCCTCGGCGTAATCGGCGCTGTCGAAGCAGCCCCGGATCATCCGGGTGCACAGCTCCATGTCGAGGTCGGGCGAGGGCTTGAGCACCTGCGCCATGATCGCCTTGGCCGTGCGGATCGTCAGCGGCGCATTCACGTCCAGGGCGCCGGTGTATTCGGCCAGCAAGGCCGGCAATTGATCGGGCTCGCAGACCCGCGAGACCAGGCCGATCGCCCTGGCTTCCTGCGCGTCGATCCGGCGGGCGGTGAAGAACAGGTCCTTGGCCGCACCGGGGCCGACCAGGTCGACCAGGTTCTTCATCGCCGAATAGCGATAACCCAGCCCCAGCTTGGCCGCGGGGATGGAGAACACCGAATCGCTGGCGGCGATCCGGATGTCGCAGGCGATCGCCACGTTGACGCCGCCGCCGATGCACCAGCCGCGGATACAGGCCAGCGTCGGCTTGGGAAAGACGTGGATGCCGGTCAGCGCGGCCTCGGCCATGGCCTCGTAGCGGGTCACGGCTTCGCGGGCGGCGCGCATGTCCTCGAATTGCGAGATGTCGGCGCCGGAGACGAAAGCCTTCTCGCCCGCGCCGGAAAACACCACCAGCCGCACCCGATCGTCGGCTTCGGCCAGGGCCAGCAGCGGCGGCACCGCCTCCCACATGTCGACCGACAGCGCGTTGTGCCTGGCCGGGTTGTTGAAACGGATGTGCAGGGTCGAGCCGTCCAGCCAGCTCTGGACGCGGTCGGTCGGGGCTTGGTACTCAGTTGTCATTCAGAACACTCCGGTTGATTTCATGCGGTCCATCTCGGCGTCGGCCAGGCCCAGTTCGGCCAGGATCTCGCGCGTGTGCTCGCCGCGCTTGGGCGCCGAGCGGGCGACGGTGCTGGGCGTGCGCGCCAGTTGCACCGGCTGGCCCACCATGCGCTGGGGCCCGAAGTGCGGCGACACCACCTCCTTGACCATGCCCAGGTGCTGCACCTGCGGCTCCTCGAACACTTCGCGCAGGTTGTTGATCAGCCCGCAGGCCACGCCGCCCGCGTTTAGCCGCTCGATCCAGTAAGCGCGGTCCTGCAAGGCCAGCCGCTGGTTGATTTCGGCGTTGAGCCAGTCGCGGTGCACGGAACGCGACTTCTTGTCGAAGGAGCGCTCGTCGGTCACCCATTCGGGCGCGCCCAGGATGTCGCAGAAGCGCTCCCAGATCTTCGAGCCGAACACCGCGATGTTCATGTAGCCGTCGCGCGCCTTGTAGACGCCGGTGGGAATGCTGGTGGGATGGAAATTGCCGGCCTGGGTGGCCACCTCGCCGTCGATCAGCCAGCGCGAGGTCTGGAAATCCATCATGTAGACCATGGATTCGAGCAGCGAAGTGTGCAGCCACTGGCCCTTGCCGGACGCCTCCCGCTCCAGCAGCGCCACCAGGATGCCCTGGGCGGCGAAGATGCCGGCGCACAGGTCGGCGATCGGGATGCCGACGCGCATCGGTTCGCCGCCCTGCTGGCCGGTGACCGACATCAGCCCGCCCATGCCCTGGGCGATCTGGTCGAAGCCGGGGCGCTGGGCCAGCGGCCCGGTCTGGCCGAAGCCGGAGATGCTGGCGTAGACCAGGCCCGGATGCTCCGCGCTCAGGCTCTCGTAGTCGATGCCCAGGCGGTGCTTGACGTCGGGGCGGAAGTTCTCGACCACCACGTCGGCGCCGGCGATCAGGCGCTTGAGGACGGCGATCGCTTCCGGCTCCTTCAGGTTCAGGGTGATCGAGCGCTTGTTGCGGTGGGTGTACTGGTAGTCCGAGCCCTCCTGGCCGCCCAGCGTGTCGTCGCCGCGCATGTGCTCGGGCATCTGCACCTGGACCACGTCGGCGCCCCAGTCGGCCAGTTGGCGGCAGGCGGTCGGCCCGGCGCGGACCTGGGTCAGGTCGATGACGCGAAACCGCTGGAGCGCGGAGGAAGCTGGCTGGTGGGGCATCTGGATTCCGGGCGGGGGGGTGGGTCGGGGACGGTCCGCCGGAATCTAGCGCATTTCGCCCGGCCGCGACCCCGGGGTGAGCCCTTGGATCGGTCCTGTCTTGCCCAAACCAGGATGAAGGCTATAATGTCGGGCTTTGCTGGCAAACCCCAACGGCCTGATCATCTTTAGTTGGGGACCCCCGCCGGGGGCCTGATCTTCTCCTGGCACATCAATTGAAATCATTCGCTAATGACGACCATCCGAGTTAAAGAAAACGAGCCCTTCGACGTCGCTCTGCGCCGCTTCAAGCGCACCATCGAGAAGCTGGGCCTGCTGACCGAGCTGCGCGCCCGCGAGTTCTACGAGAAGCCCACTGCCGAGCGCAAGCGCAAGAAGGCCGCGGCCGTCAAGCGCCACTACAAGCGCGTTCGCAGCATGCAATTGCCCAAGAAGCTGTATTGAGCTTCGAGCCGAAGAAGGCCTTCTAAGCATTCTTCCGGATGCCGCGCAGCCCCAGGGCGGGCGCGGCGCGACCAGCCTGCCTTGGGGACGCTCAAGCAGGCTTTTTTCGTTTCTGACCCCTTCCTTTCCCCCTTGGAGCACAGCATGAGCCTCAAAGAACGCATCACCGAAGACATGAAGGCCGCCATGCGCGCCAAGGACAGCGAGCGCCTGGGCACCATCCGGCTGCTGACGGCCGCCATGAAGCAAAAGGAAGTGGACGAGCGAATCGAGCTGGACGACGTCGCCGTGATCGCCATCCTCGACAAGATGCTCAAGCAGCGCAAGGACAGCATCGAGGCCTTCGAAAAGGCCGCCCGCCAGGACCTGGCCGACAAGGAGATCGCCGAGGTCAAGGTGCTGCAGGCCTACCTGCCGGCGCGCATGTCGGCCGACGAGGTCACGACTGAAGTCAAGGCCATCGTCGCCGAGCTGGGCGCCAAGGGCCCGGGCGACATGGGCAAGGTGATGGGCGCCGTCAAGACCCGGCTGGCCGGCAAGGCCGACATGGGCCAGGTCTCGGCGGCCGTGAAGGCAGCCCTGGCCGGTTGACGCCTGTCAGGACCCGGCGATCTTCAACCGGTCGATGAGGATCGAGCCGACGGTCTTGGCGCCGTAGTTGTAGGTGTCCGCGCCGATGGCCTGGATGCCCTGGAACATGTCCTTCATGTTGCCGGCGATGGTGATCTCCTGCACCGGGAAGGCGATCCGGCCCTGCTCGACCCAGAAGCCGCTGGCGCCGCGCGAATAGTCGCCGGTCACGTAGTTCACGCCCTGCCCCATCAGCTCGATCACGAACAGGCCGGTGCCCAGCTTGCGCAGCATCTCGTCGAGGTCGTCGCCGGCCTGGGTCAGGCGCGAGGTCATGGCCAGGTTGTGCGAGCCGCCGGCGTTGCCGGTGGTCTTCATGCCCAGCTTGCGGGCCGAGTAGCTGCTCAGGAAATAGCCTTCCACCTGGCCGGCGTCGACCACCTTGCGGGCCTTGGTGCGCACGCCCTCCTCGTCGAAGGCGGCGCTGCCCTTGCCACGGCGCACCATCGGGTCCTCGCTGATGTCGATGTGGCCGGGAAAGACCTTGGTGCCCAGCGAATCGAGCAGGAAGCTGCTCTTGCGGTACAGCGCCCCGCCGCTCACGGCCTGGACGAAGCCGCCCAGCAGGCCGGCGGCCAGCGGCGACTCGAACAGCACCGGGCACTGGGTGGTCGCGATCTTGCGCGACTTCAGCCGCGACAGCGCCCGCTCGGCGGCGTAGCGGCCGATCGCCTCCGGCGCTGCCAGCTCCCCGGCGCTGCGCATCGAGCTGTACCAGGCGTCGCGCTGCATGCCGTCGCCCTTGCCGGCGATCGGCGCGACCGACACCGAATGGCGCGAGCTGGCATAACCGCCGCGAAAGCCGCGCGAATGGGCGCTGAAGAAATGGCTTTGCTGGGCCGAGACGCCGGCGCCTTCGCTGTTGGTGATGCGCTTGTCGGTCTTGAAGGCGGCGGCCTCGCAGCGCAGCGCGATCTCGGCCGCCTTTTCACTGTTCACGTCCCACGGATGGAACAGGTCCAGGTCCGGCTGTTCGTCCGCCTTGGCGATGTCGCTCGCATCGGGCAGGCCGGCCACCGGATCTTCGGCGGTGAAGCGGGCGATGTCGTAGGCCGCCTGCACCGTCTGCTCGATGGCGGCGGCGGAAAAGTCCGAGGTGCTGGCGTTGCCGCGGCGCGCGCCCACGTAGACGGTGATGCCCAGCGACTTGTCGCGGTTGCGCTCCACGTTTTCCAGTTCGCCCTTGCGCACGGACACCGACAGGCCGCAGCCTTCGGAGGCTTCGGCGCCGGCGTCGGTGGCGCCGAGCTTTTTGGCATGGGAAAGGGCCGAATCGACCAGTTCCTCGAAATAGGCGCGGCTGTAGCTGAAGCCGCGGTCGGCTCTGGAGTCTGGTTGGTTCATAGCGGGGCTATGATACTTGCGACCCGATGCCGCATTCGCTGGCGTCACCTGATATCCCCACCATGTCACGCAAACCCAAAAAAGGCTATTTCGTGCGCGGCCAGTTCGTCGCGGAAGGCAGCGAACTCGACCTCGAGCTGAAAGCCGAGCTCAAGGGCACGACCGAAGCCAGCCGCACCGATCTCAAGCGTGAAAGCACCGAGCTGCAAAAGCTCGGTGAGGAACTGCTGACCCTGCGCCCCGACCTGCTGGAGCGCCTCGCGCTGTCCGACAAGCTGGTCGATGCGCTGGCGGAAGTGCGCCGCATCACCAACTTCGAAGGCCGCCGGCGCCAGATGCAATTCGTCGGCAAGCTGATGCGGCTGCTGGATCCCGAGACGCTGCAGGCGGCGCGCGACGCGCTCCAGGAGCAGAACAAGGGGTCGGCCCGCGAGACGCAGGCGCTGCACCTGGCCGAGAAGTGGCGCGCCGAGCTGGTCGCCGACGAGGATGCGCTGTCACGCTGGCTGCTGCAGTTTCCCGGCACCGACACCCAGCAGCTGCGGGCCTTGATCCGCCAGGCGCGCAAGGACAACCCGCCGGACAAAGCCGCCGAATCCAAGGGCCTGGCGCCGCGCCACAGCCGCGCCTGGCGCGAGCTGTTCCAGCTGGTGCGGGAGCAACTGGCCAACGCCGGCGCGGACGACGGCGAGGACGCAGGAGCAGCCGAAGCATGAGCCACGACAGCGTCACCATCGGCATCGTGTCGATCAGCGATCGCGCCTCCACCGGCGTCTATGAGGACAAGGGACTGCCGGCGCTCAAGGACTGGCTCACCCGGGCGCTGAAGAACCCGGTCAGCTTCGAAGCCCGCCTGATCCCCGACGAGCAGGACCGCATCAGTGCCACGCTGATCGAGCTGGTGGACGCCGGCTGCGCGCTGGTGCTGACCACCGGCGGCACCGGCCCCGCGCCGCGCGACGTCACGCCGGAGGCGACGCTGGCCGTCGCGCACAGGGAAATGCCGGGGTTCGGCGAGCAGATGCGCCAGGTCAGCCTGAAGTTCGTGCCGACCGCGATCCTGTCACGCCAGGTGGCCGTCATCCGCGACAAGAGCCTGATCATCAACCTGCCGGGCCAGCCCAAGGCGATCCAGGAGACGCTGGAAGGATTGAAGGACGCTGGCGGCGCCCAACTGGTGCCGGGCATCTTCGCCGCCGTGCCCTATTGCATCGACCTGATCGGCGGTCCTTACCTGGAGACCGACGACAGCGTGTGCAAGGCCTTCCGGCCGAAGTCGGCGATCAAGGCGAAATAACCATCCCGTCGTTCCCGCGCAGGCGGGAACCCAGAGCGTTCAACGGTGCGAGACGCCCTGGATTCCCGCCTTCGCGGGGATGACGCCGGAAGTGCTCACTTCCCCACCAGCTGGGTGAGCTTCTCCGCCTCGAAGCACTCGGTGCGGGCGGCGTCGTCGGGGACGATGTCGCCGCCCTTGCGGTTGGCGCAGACTTCCTCGATCGCCTTCCACAGCAGCGCGATCTGGTGTTCCTGCGACGAGGCGTGGTCGATCAGGCCCTTCATGGCCTGCGACAGCGGATCGTCGTTCTGCGTGATGCCGTAAGCGGAAAAGCCCATCTGGTTGGCGACCTGCTCGCGCCGCAGGCTGTCCTCGGCCTGGATGATCCGGGCCGGGATGCCCACCGCCGTCGCGCCGGCGGGCACCGGCTTGGTCACCACCGCGTTGGAACCGATCGCCGCGTCGTCGCCGACGTCGAAGCCGCCCAGCACCTTGGCGCCCGCGCCCACCACCACGTTGCGGCCCAGCGTCGGATGGCGCTTGGCGCCCTTGGTCAGCGACGTCCCGCCGAGCGTCACCCCCTGGTAGATCGTGCAGCCTTCGCCGACGACCGCGGTCTCGCCGATCACGACGCCCATGCCGTGGTCGATGAAGACGCGCGGCGCGATGGTGGCGCCGGGGTGGATCTCGATCCCGGTCAGCCAGCGCGAGAACTGCGAGGTGAAACGGCCCAGCCAGCGCAGGCCGTGGCCCCAGAACCAGTGCGCCAGCCGGTGCAGCACCAGCGCATGCAGCCCCGGATACAGGGTGAGCACTTCCCAGGTGCTGCGCGCCGCGGGATCGCGGTCGAGGATGCACTGGACGTCGGAGCGAAGGCGCGAAAACATGGCTGTTGTTGTGGTTGGACCGCGCCAGTCTAAGGCTTTGCTTTTGCCGCCGCTGCGGCCATCGCCTTGGCCACCCCGCGCAGGATGTGGATTTCCTCGGGGGTCAGCGCGGCCCGGTTGAACATCTGGTTCAGGCGCGGCATCAGCTTCTTGGGCGCCTTCGGGTCGAGGAAGCCGATGCGCACCAGCGACTGCTCCCAGTGCTGCAGCATGCCGGCGACGGCCCGGGCGTCGGCGAGCCTGGAGGCTTCGACCGGCTCAGCCCGAACGGAATGGGCGGCGAAGCCCCCGAGCGCCGTGCGCCACTCGTAAGCGATCACCTGGATCGCGGCGCCCAGGTTCAGCGAGCCGAACTCGGGGTCGGTGGGAATGGTGAGCGCGGCATGGCAGCGGTAGACGTCGTCGTTGCTCATGCCGAAGCGCTCCGACCCGAACAGGAAAGCGACGCTGTGCGGTGACCCGGCCAGGCCGGCCAGGTGCTCGCGCGGGGTGACCGTGGGCGGCCCGAAGTCGCGCGGCGTCATGGCCGTGGCGCACAGATAGGTGATGCCGTCCAGCGCTTCGTCCAGCGTCGCCACGACACGCGCCCGCTCGAGCACGTCCAGCGCGCCGCTGGCGCGCTGGACGGTTTCCTCGCGGGTCAGCACATCGGGCCAGCGCGGCGCCACCAGCACCAGGTCGTCGAAACCCATCACGCGCATGGCCCGCGCCGCCGCGCCGACATTGCCGGCATGGCTGGTGTTGATCAGGACGAAACGGGTTTTCATCGGCAGGATTGTCCCTGCAATCGTCTGCGGCCCAGGCGCGTCGGCCGCCCCGCACCGCGCTGAGCCAGCGGGAGGGGTAAAATCGCCCGTTGCCGCCCGCATCGCCGGGCGGTCCTTGTTCTTACCCCCAAAATATGTCGTCTCCCAACCTGCATCCCATGCTCAATGTGGCCGTCAAGGCCGCACGCGCCGCCGGCGCCATCATCAACCGCGCCGCGCTGGACGTGGAGGCGGTGCGGATCTCGCAAAAGCAGGTCAACGACTTCGTCACCGAAGTCGACCATGCCGCGGAGGCGGCGATCATCGAAACCCTGCTCACCGCCTACCCGGACCACGGCATCCTGGCCGAAGAGTCGGGCAGCGCCCACGGCGCGAAGAACGCCGAGAACGTCTGGATCATCGATCCGCTGGACGGCACCACCAACTTCATCCACGGCTTCCCGGTCTACTGCGTCAGCATCGCGCTGGCGGTGCGCGGCAAGGTGGAACAGGCCGTCATCTTCGACCCGAGCCGCAATGACCTGTTCACCGCCACCAACGGCCGCGGCGCCTACCTCAACGAGCGGCGGCTGCGCGTGTCCAAGCGCACCCAGCTCAAGGAAAGCCTGATCTCCACCGGCTTTCCGTTCCGTCCGGGCGACAACTTCAACAACTACCTGCGCATGATGGCCGACGTCATGCAGCGCACGGCGGGCCTGCGCCGGCCCGGCGCCGCGGCGCTGGACCTGGCCTATGTCGCGGCCGGCTACACCGAAGGCTTCTTCGAGACCGGCCTGTCGCCCTGGGACGTCGCCGCCGGATCGCTGCTGATCACCGAGGCCGGCGGCCTGATCGGCAACTTCACCGGCGAATCCAACTTCATGGACCAGCGCGAATGCGTGGCCGGCAACCCCAAGGTCTACGGCCAGCTGGTGGCCATCCTGCACAAGTACAGCAAGTTCGCCAGCGCCGGTGAAAAGGCCGCGCTGCGCCAGAGCACCGAAACCCTGGTGGCCCCGACCATGCGTCCGGGCGCCAACCTGGACGACGCACAAGCGTAGTCCTGTGGCTGGACTGCGCCACGCCGCTGGAGCCGCTGCGCGCCGAGGTCACGCGGCTGCTGGCTGAACGGCGCGGTACAGCGCGCGCACCAGGTCCGACTGGGTGATGATGCCCACCAGCCGCTGTTCGCTGTCGATGATCGGAATGTGGTGGTGGCCCTTGCGCTCCGAGAACAGCGGCGCCAGCTCGATCAGGAAGCGATCGGCGCTGGCCACCTGCACCTTGCGCGTCATGATCTGGCCCACCACTTCGGGCCGGTCGGTGTGGGTGGCGCCGCTCGGGCGCATCAGGGCCCGCAGCCGCTGGCCGATGCCCTCGTGCTGGTCCAGGTCGACGCTGCGCATGAAATCGGCCATCGTGACGATGCCGGCGATGCGCCGGGCCCGGTCGGTCACCGGCAGCGCCTTGATCTTGCGCGTGCGCATCAGCTCCCAGGCCTCGCTCAGCGGCGTGCCGAACTGCACCGAAATCGGGTCGCGCGACATCACGTCGGCGCAACGCAGCTGGCCCAGGTTGCGCCAATAGGCGGCGGCCTCGGCGTCGTGCAGCAGCGCTTCCAGGTCGTCGCGGCTGATGTCGACCACCTGGTTGTAGTGGGCCAGGGCGGCGTCGAGGTCGGCCGCGCTGAAGCGCGAGCCGCCGGGGACCGGCGGGCCCGCCGCCGGCGCCGCCTGGGTGTGCGGATAGGCGCGGCCGGTCAGGCTGTTGTAGGCGATGCCCGCCAGCACCAGCAGCGCGGAGTTCAGCAGCACCGGGAAGGCGGAGAACTCGAAATGGCTGGTGTGGGTCAGCACCACGAGCAGGGCCGAAGCGCCACCGGGCGGATGCAGGCAGCGCAGCTGGAACATCAGCCCGATCGCCAGGGCCACCGCCACGGCGCCGGCGATGGCCGGATCGGGAATCAGCAGCACGCAGGCAGTGCCGACCAGCGCCGACAAGGTGTTGCCGCCCAGGACCGCCCAGGGCTGGGCCAGCGGGCTGGCAGGAACCGCGAACACCAGCACCGCGCTGGCCCCCATCGGCGCCACCAGCCAGGGGCCGAGGCCGCTGGCGTCGCCGAGCCAGCGGCTCAGGAAGCCCGCCACCAGGATGCCGACGAAGGCGCCGGCCACGGCCCGGAAGCGCTGCTTGCCGTCGACCAGCACCGGCGCCGGCCACAGCGCACCGAGAAAGGCGCGGGCCCGGGCGCGCAGGTGTTCGCCGCGGCTGGGCGCGGCTTGGCCATCCAAAGGAATCGTCGGTTGCGGGGCTGCCATGCGGGGCCGTCTCCTGATCGTGTACTGCTGGACCAGTGGCCCGGGGCGATTATCCCAGACCGCACCACGCCGGTGCGCCGGAACGGGCTGGATACACTGACGAGCCCCCCGAACCAGTGAAGCGATCCATGAGCAAAACCGACATCGGCAGCCACACGCCGATGATGCAGCAGTACCTCGGCCTGAAAGCCGACTTCCCGGACACGCTGCTGTTCTACCGGATGGGCGACTTCTACGAGCTGTTCTACACCGACGCGGAGAAGGCGGCGCGGCTCCTGGACATCACGCTGACCCGCCGCGGCAACTCCGCCGGCGAGCCGGTGCTGATGGCGGGCGTGCCCTTCCACTCGGTCGACGGCTACCTGGCGCGGCTGATCAAGCTGGGCGAATCGGTGGCGATCTGCGAACAGGTCGGCGAGGTCGGCGCGGCCAAGGGCCCCGTCGAGCGCAAGGTGGTGCGCGTCGTCACGCCGGGCACGCTGACCGACACCGAACTCCTGAACGACAAGTCCGAAGCCGTGCTGCTCGCCGTGCACCAGGGCGCGCGCAATCGCCTCGGGCTGGCCTGGCTCAGCGTGACCCAGGGCGCGCTGCAACTGGCGGAGTGCGCGGCCGACGAACTCGAAACCTGGATCGCCCGGATCGCGCCGAACGAACTCCTGTACAGCGCCGACACCACACCGGCATTCGAGGCCCGGATCAAGGCGCTGCGCTTTTCCGCCGCGCTGTCGCTGGCGCAGCGGCCCGAGTGGCAGTTCGACGCCGGCCTGGGACTGCGCAAGCTGCTGGAACAACTGAACACGGCCAGCCTCAACGCCTGGGGCGCCGACGGCGTCGGCCATGCGCACGCGGCGGCGGCCGCCCTGCTCGCGTATGCGGAACACACGCAAGGCCGCGCGCTCACCCACGTGCAGAGCCTGCAGGTGCAGCGCGACGACGAACTGATCGACCTGCCGATCGCCACCCGGCGCAATCTCGAACTGCTGCAGACCCTGCGCGGGGAAGATTCGCCCACGCTGTTCTCCCTGCTGGACACCTGCATGACCGGCATGGGCAGCCGCATGCTCAAGAGCTGGCTGACCGGGCCGCGCCGCGAGCGCACCCAGGCGCAGCAGCGGCTGGACGCCATCGCCACCCTGCGGGAAAAACTGTGGCAGCCGCTGCGCGAGCAGTTGCGCGGCAGCAGCGACGTCGAGCGGATCACGGCCCGCATCGCGCTGCGCCAGGTGCGGCCGCGCGAGCTGGTCGGACTGCGCTACGCGCTGGAGAAGTCGGCGCAGCTGGCGCCGATGGTGCGCGGCCTGCCGGGCCTGCTGGCGCCGATCGCGCAGGACCTGGTGCCGCCGGACGGGTGCGCCGCGTTGCTGCAACGCGCGCTGCTGGAAGAACCGTCGGCGATGCTGCGCGACGGCGGCGTGATCGCCGGCGGCTACGACGCCGAGCTCGACGAACTGCGCGCGATCCAGGACAACTGCGACGGCTTCCTGCTCGACCTCGAAGTGCGCGAGCGGGCCCGCACCGGCATCGCCAACCTGCGGGTGCAGTTCAACAAGGTGCACGGCTTCTACATCGAGGTGACGCAGGGCCAGGCCTCCAAGGTGCCCGACGACTACCGCCGGCGCCAGACGCTGAAGAACGCCGAGCGCTTCATCACGCCCGAACTCAAGGCGTTCGAGGACAAGGCGCTGTCGGCGCAGGAGCGCGGGCTGGCCCGCGAGAAATTCCTGTTCGAACAGTTGCTGGACCAGCTGCAGGCATTCGTGCCCGCGCTCTCGCGGCTGGCGCGCGCCTTCGCGTCGCTGGACGTGCTGTGCGCCCTGGCCGAACGCTCGCTGACGCTCGACTGGTGCCGGCCTCAGTTCATGCGCGAGCCCGGCGTCGAGATCACCCAGGGCCGCCATCCGGTGGTCGAGAGCCGGCTGGCCGAGACCACCGGCCGCGCGTTCATCGCCAACGACACCCGGCTGGGGCCGAAGCAGCGGATGCAGATCATCACCGGCCCCAACATGGGCGGCAAGTCGACCTACATGCGGCAGGTGGCGCTGATCTGCCTGCTGGCCTCGGTCGGCTCGTACGTGCCGGCGCAGGCCTGCCGGCTGGGGCCGCTGGACGCCATCCACACCCGCATCGGCGCCGCCGACGACCTGGCCAATGCGCAATCCACCTTCATGCTGGAGATGACCGAAGCGGCGCAGATCCTGCACGCCGCCACTGCGCAAAGCCTGGTGCTGATGGACGAGATCGGCCGCGGCACCTCCACCTTCGATGGCCTGGCTCTTGCTTCCGGCATTGCGGCGCACCTGCACGACAAATGCCAGGCCTACACCTTGTTCGCGACCCATTATTTCGAGCTGACCGGTTTCCCGGCGAAGCACCATTGCGCGGTGAACATGCACGTGAGCGCCGCCGAATCGGGAACCGACATCGTGTTCCTGCACGAGATCCAGCCCGGTCCCGCCAGCCGCAGCTACGGCATCCAGGTGGCGCGGCTGGCGGGCATGCCCGTGGCGGTGGTCAACCACGCGCGCCACGCCCTGGCGGCGCTGGAAACGCAGCAGGAACAAAGCCGCGAGCAGGTAGACTTGTTCGCACCGCCTCCGCCATCGGAGGCGCCATCCCACAGCGCGGTCGAAGCAGCTGTCGCCGCGCTGGATCCCGATGCGCTCAGCCCGCGCGAGGCGCTCGACGCCCTGTACCAATTGAAGAAGTTAGGGGAAATCAAATGACCTATGGCGTCGGCATCAAACTCGATGCAGGACTGGTGTTCCTGTCCGACTCGCGCACCAACGCGGGCGTCGACAACATCAGCACCTTCCGCAAGATGATCGTGTACGAGAAGCCGGGCGACCGCTTCATGGTGTTGCTGTCGGCCGGCAACCTGAGCATCTCGCAGTCGGTGCGCGAGATCCTGCAGGTCGAGCAGCTCAAGGAAACCGAAGAAAGCGAACCGATCACGATCTGGAACGCCAAGAGCATGTTCGACGCCGCGCGCGTCCTCGGCCAGGCGGTGCGCCACGTGTACGACCGCGACGCCGAATCGCTGAAATTCGCCGGCGTCGAGTTCAACGTCTCGCTGATCTTCGGCGGCCAGATCCGCGGCGAGCCGATGCGGCTGTTCCACGTCTATTCGGCCGGCAACTTCATCGAGGCGACGGCCGAGACGCCCTACTTCCAGATCGGCGAATCCAAGTACGGCAAGCCGGTGCTGGACCGGGTGATCACGCCCGACACGCCGCTCGACGAAGCGGCCAAGTGCGCGCTGGTGTCGATGGACTCGACGATGAAGTCGAACCTGTCGGTCGGCCCGCCGCTGGACCTGGTGGTGTACGAGGCCAACCGCTTCGAGACCGACAAGATCGTCTGCCTCGACATGAACAACCCGTACTACCGCATGCTGCACACCTCCTGGGGCCAGAAGCTGCGCGATGTGTTCGACAGCCTGGAAGACCCGGTCTGGGACGACGCCCACACCGAAACCCCGCTGAAGGTCGAGGGCTCGCGCAGCAAGCCGCTGAAGAAGATCTCCCGGCCGGAAGAGCGGTTGATATGAAGCACCTGTCATCCCGGCCTCGAGCCGGGATCCATACGCGTCCGATCCAATGCTCCTCCTGCAAACGCCTGGATCCCGGGTCGAGCCCGGGATGACAAGACAGTGTCCCTGATCATCTTCTCCCACGGCAACAGCTTCCCCGCGGCCACCTACGGCGCGCTGTTCAAGAACCTGCGTGCGCGCGGCTTCGTGGTGAAGGCGGTCGACAAGTTCGGCCACGACCCCACGTACCCGGTCACCGACAACTGGCCGCACCTGGTGCAGCAGCTCGCCGACTTCGCGGAGCGCGAGGGGGTCAAGGCCGGGGAACCGGCCTTCCTGGTCGGGCATTCGCTGGGCGGGTTTCTCAGCCTGATGTGCGCGGCCCTGCATCCCGAGCTGGCGCGCGGCGTGCTGCTGCTTGATTCGCCCCTGCTGGGCGGCTGGAAGGCGAAGGCGCTCAATGCCATGAAGCTGACCCCGCTGGTCGGCTCGCTCTCGCCCGGCGCGGTCAGCCGCAAGCGCCGCCACACCTGGCCGACCAAGGACGCGGTGCTGGAACACCTGCGCCACAAGAAGGCCTTCGCCCGGTTCGATCCGCAGGTGCTGCACGACTACGTCACCCATTGCACGCACGACGTCGACGGCCAGCGGGTGCTGACCTTCGACCGCGACGTCGAGACCGCGATCTACAACACCCTGCCGGACAACCTCGACCAGCTGCTGCGCCGCCATCCGCTCAAGTGCCCGGTGGCCTTCATCGGCGGGCGCCAGTCGGTCGAGATGAAACGCGTTGGCATCGCGATGACCGAACAGGTGACGCACGGCCGCACCATGATGCTCGATGGCAGCCACCTGTTCCCGATGGAAAAGCCGGTCGCCACCGGCGCCGCGATCGAAGCCGCCCTGCGCGGCTACGACTTCCTGCCGGCCTGATTAACACTTACGTTTCGCGTCATTGCTGCACTGCAGCATGGAGCGCTGCAGTCCTACAGCTGAGCGCCTTGCCGGCCCACACGCAGGGGCCGGTCACGGTCCCACATTGGATGCATGCCTACCACCCACACCCTGCCTTCGCCCCTGCGGGCGCCGTCGCTGGCGCTGCTGATCGCGGAGCCGTTCCGGGCCATGCTCGACGCGCTCGGCTCCCACGTGAGCGCCCGTCCCGAATCGATCGGCGACGGCCATCCCGTCATCGTCTATCCCGGCCTCGGCGCCGGCTCCATGAACACCAGCCAGCTGCGGACCTTCCTGCGACACGCCGGCTTCGAGGCCAATGACTGGGGCGGCGGCGTCAACATCGGCCACGAAGGCGAATTCGACGCCTGGCTCGACGGCCTGGCCGACAGCATGCGCGAAGTCCAGGACCGGCACGAGGGCCGCAAGGTCAGTCTGGTCGGCTGGAGCCTGGGCGGGATCTTCGCCCGCGAGATCGCCCGCCGCGCGCCCGAGTCCGTGCGCACGGTGGTGACGCTGGCCACGCCCTTCGCGGCGCTGGGTGACGCCAACCACGCCGGCGCGCTCTACAAGATGTTGAACGGCGACACCGGCCAACTGGCGCCCGGCATCGAAGCCCGGCTGCGCGAAAGCCCGCCGGTGCCCACCACCTCCATCTACAGCAAGAGCGACGGCATCGTCTGCTGGCGCGGCTGCATCGAGCAGCGCTCGCCCCGCACCGAAAGCGTCGAGGTCGACGCCAGCCACCTCGGCATGGTCAACCACCCGCACGTGCTGCGGATCGTCGCCAACCGCCTGGCCCAGCCCGAAGGCCGCTGGAAGCCGCTCAAGCGCGCCGAGCGCGTCGGCCGGGCCCGCCGCTCAGGCGTCTAGGGCGCCCGCCCGACCTGGCGCAGCGCCGCGCCCATGGCCTGGATTCGCAACCGGGCCTTTGCCGGGGGCCGCGGGGTTGTTCACGCGGCCCAGGTCACCAGGCCCGACCAGGCTGTCGCCAGGACCACGATGCCGAAGGCGATCCGGTACCAGGCGAACGGCACGAAGCTGTTGCTGGAGATGTAGCGCAGCAGCCAGCGCACGCACAGCCAGGCGCTCAGGAACGAGAACACCAGGCCGACCAGGAACACCGGCAGGTCGGCCATGCTGAGCAGCGCGCGCTCCTTGAACAGGCTGTAGGCGCCGGCGCCGATCAGCGTCGGGATCGCCAGGTAGAACGAGAAGTCGGTCGCGGCCCGGCGCGACAGCCCCAGCAGCATGCCGCCGATGATGGTGGCGCCGCTGCGGCTGGTGCCGGGGATCATCGCCAGGCATTGCACCAGGCCCACCTTCAGGGCGTCCCAGGGCGTCATCTCGTCGACGTCGTGGATCCGCACCGCGGCCGGCGGCCGCTTCTCGGCCCACAGGATGACGAAGCCGCCCAGGATGAAGGTGCTGGCCACCACCGCGGGCGTGAACAGGTGTTCCTTGATCATCTTGCCGAACAGCAGGCCCAGCACCACGGCCGGCAGGAAGGCGATCAGCACGTTGAGCGAGAAGCGCTGGGCCTGGCGCTCGGTCGGCAGCGCGATCAGCGTGGAGCGGATCTTCTGCCAGTACACGATGATCACCGCCAGGATGGCGCCGGTCTGGATCGCGATGTCGAAGACCTTGGCCTTCTCGTCGTCGAAGCCCAGCAGGGCGCCGGCCAGGATCAGGTGCCCGGTGCTGGAAATGGGGAGAAATTCGGTCAGCCCCTCGACCACGCCCATGATGGCGGCCTTGACCAGCAGTACGACGTCCACGCGCTCTCCCTTGAAAGGGGCGAATTATCGCTGGGGCACTGCCGGCTCCCATGCCGGACGAGGCGCCGTCATCCGCCCGACTTATATTTCGACTATTATCGAAATATGGAAGAGATCACCGCCATCCAGTCCCTCGCCGCCCTGGCCCAGGCCATGCGCCTGCGGGTGTTCCGCTCCCTGGTGGTGGCCGGCGCCCAGGGCCGCACCCCGGGCCAGCTGGCCGACGAACTCGAGGTGGCCGGCGCGACGCTGTCGTTCCACCTCAAGGAGCTGGCCAACGCCGGCCTGATCACCCAGCAGCGCGACGGCCGCAACCTGATCTACCGCGCCGACTTCGGCCAGATGAACGCCCTGCTGGCCTACCTCACCGAGCACTGCTGCCAGGGCGAAGCCTGCGCGGTGACCGACGAATCGTGCAAGACCTGTTGACCCAAGGAGAACCCAATGAAGCGCTTCCACGTCCACGTTCATGTGACCGATCTCGACAAGAACATCGCCTTCTATTCGGCGATGTTCAACCAGCAGCCGGCCCGCACGGAAGCCGACTACGCCAAATGGATGCTCGCCGACCCGCCGGTGAACTTCGCGATCTCGACCCGCGGCAGCGCCGCCGGCGTCGACCACCTGGGCATCCAGGTCGAGAGCCAGGAAGACCTGGCCGAACTGCGCGGCCACGCGGCCCGGGCCGACATGGCGGTGCTGGACGAAGGCGAGACCAGCTGCTGCTACGCCCGCAGCGACAAGTACTGGGTGACCGATCCGCAGGGCATCGCCTGGGAACAGTTCCACACGCTCGACAGCATCCCGGTGTTCAGCGAGCAGCCGGCCGCCAAGGCCGCCGCCTGCTGCGCCGCCACCGCCCCGCAAGCCGGCGCCAGGTCCTGCTGCTGAGGACGGCATGAACGAGCAAGCCCTCAATGTGCTGTTCCTGTGCACCCACAACTCGGCGCGCAGCATCCTGGCCGAAGCGCTCCTGAACCAGGTCGGGCACGGCCGCTTCCGCGCCTTTTCGGCCGGCAGCAGTCCGCGCGCGAACCAGCGGCCCAATCCGCTGGCGCTGCAGGTGCTGGAGCAGGCCGGCGTTCCGACGGCGGGATTGCGCAGCAAGGCCTGGGATGAATTCGCGGCGCCGGGCGCGCCGACGATGGACCTGATCATCACCGTCTGCGACAACGCCGCCGGTGAGACCTGTCCGGTCTGGCCCGGCCACCCGGCCACGGCCCACTGGGGCTATCCGGATCCGTCCGATGCCACCGGCACCGACGCGCAGCGGCTGGAAGCCTTTCGCCAGACCATGCTGGCGATCCGGCGCCGGCTGGACCTGCTGATCAACCTGCCGCCGGCGCGGCTGGAAAAACTGTCGCTCGAACAGTCCGCGCGCGGACTCGCTGCCAACACCCCATGACCACCTCCCAACTCGCGGGCCATCCCGCCCCCGCCGCCACGCCCGCCATCGGCTTCTTCGAACGCTACCTGACGGTCTGGGTCGGGCTGTGCATCGTCGCCGGGATCGCGCTCGGACAGCTCCTGCCGGGCGCCTTCCAGGCGATCGCCGCGCTGGAAGTGGCCCAGGTCAACATCCCGGTCGGCCTGCTGATCTGGGTGATGATCATCCCGATGCTGCTGAAGATCGACTTCGCGGCGCTCGGCCAGGTGAAGGCGCATGCGCGCGGCATCGGCGTCACGCTGTTCATCAACTGGGCGGTCAAGCCGTTCTCGATGGCGCTGCTGGGATGGATCTTCATCCGCCACGTGTTCGCGCCGTGGCTGCCGCCGCAGCAGATCGACAGCTACATCGCGGGGCTGATCCTGCTGGCCGCCGCGCCGTGCACGGCGATGGTGTTCGTCTGGAGCCAGCTGTGCAGGGGCGATCCGTACTTCACGCTCTCGCAGGTGGCGCTGAACGACGCCATCATGGTGGTCGCCTTCGCGCCGATCGTGGCGTTGCTGCTCGGCCTGTCGTCGATCGCGGTGCCCTGGGACACGCTGCTGACCTCGGTCGGCCTGTACATCGTGATCCCGGTGGTGATCGCGCAGCTCTGGCGCCGGGCGCTGCTGCGCCAGGGCGTCGCCCACTTCCAGGCCGTGGCCAACCGGCTCGGGCCGTTCTCGATCTCCGCGCTGCTGGCGACGCTGGTGCTGCTGTTCGCCTTCCAGGGCGAGCAGATCATCCGCCAGCCGCTGGTGATCGCGATCCTCGCAGTCCCGATCCTGATCCAGGTGGTGCTCAATTCCGGCCTGGCCTACTGGCTCAATCGCAAGCTCGGCGTGCAGTTCTGCGTCGCCGGCCCCTCGGCGCTGATCGGCGCCAGCAACTTCTTCGAGCTGGCCGTCGCCACGGCGATCAGCCTGTTCGGCTTCCAGTCGGGCGCCGCGCTGGCGACCGTGGTCGGCGTGCTGATCGAAGTGCCGGTGATGCTCGCCGTCGTTGCCGTTGTGAACCGGTCGCAGGCGTGGTACGAAGCAGGACTGGCACCAGCAAAGACCTGAGGAGCGCACCATGGCCGACGTCACCATCTTCCACAACCCCGAATGCGGCACCAGCCGCAACACGCTGGAGCTGCTGCGCCATGCCGGCATCCAGCCCACCGTGATCGAGTACCTGCAGACCCCGCCCTCCCGGGACAAGCTCCGGGCCCTGGTCAAGGCCATGGGCATCTCGCCGCGCGAGCTGCTGCGCGAAAAGGGCACGCCCTACACGGCGCTGAACCTGGGCGACCCGAAGTGGACCGACGAGGAACTGCTGGACTTCATGCACCAGCACCCGATCCTGATGAACCGGCCGGTGGTCGAGACGCCGCTGGGCACCAAGCTGTGCCGGCCGTCCGAGGAGGTGCTGGAGATCCTGCCGGCGCCCAGGCTGGCGCCGTTCACCAAGGAAGACGGCGACGTCATCCACGACAGCGGGCGCCGGCGTGGCTGAACTGCCTGCGCTCGATCGCTTGAGCGCCCCGGCGGATCCTGCTAGCCTTGCGCCGATCCGACGATGAAAGAGCAGTTTTCCGATCCGCCCGCCGCCACGCCGGCACCCGACGACCGGCTGTCAGACCTGCTGAGAGCCTCGGCCGGCGGCGACGCACCAGCCTTCGAAGCTTTCTATGACGCGACGGTCCGCGACGCCCTGCCGCTGGCCAGCGAGCTCGCCGGCGAGCACCTCGAAGACGTGTTGACCGCGAGCTACCTGCAAGCCTGGCGCGACGCGGCCCGCTTCGATCCGGCGCAGGGCGGCGCCGTCGACTGGCTGCTGGCCATCGTCCGCCAGCAGGCGCGCAAGGCATCGAGATGACGGACTCCACGCCCCCGCCGCCCGACCGCGAAGTGGTGCGCCGCGTGCGCGCCCGCGTCCTGCGGGGCATCGCCGCCGAGTCGACCGCCGGCCGCGCCGTCGTCGATGCGGGATCGGTCGGCTGGCGTCCCTTCCTGCCGGGCATCGAGCGCAAGGTGCTGCACGAAAGCGACGGCGTCATGTCGTACCTGCTCAAGTTCGCACCGGGCGCCACCCTGCCGGCGCACCGGCATCCGGCCGACGAGGAGTGCGTGGTGCTGGAGGGCGCGGTGCGGATCGGCCGGCTGGTGCTCGGCCCCGGCAGCTTCCAGAAGGTGCGGCGCAAGACGCTGGATGCGGACACCACCAGCGACGACGGCGCGGTGATCTACCTGCGCGGCGCCCCGCCCGGGCCGGAACACCTGCTCTGAGCCGGACGGCGCCCGCCGCGCCGCCTGCATTTCGCGCCGCCGGGCGGCATCCGGCTCCCTGAATCCTGGTTTTCGTCCCGCGGCGCTCGCCGGCGCGGCGGCCATTGCCTATTGTTCGGCCATCGAACGACAGCGCCCCAGGAGAGCCGGATGCAACTCACCCCCCTCATCGCCATCCACATGACGGCAGCCATCGGCGCCGTCGCCACCGGACCGATCGCCCTGTGGGCGCGCAAGGGCCGGCAGCAGCGGCCCCGGCTGCACCGCGGCTTCGGCTATGCCTGGGTCACGCTGATGGTCGTCACCGCCGTGTCGGCGATCTTCATCCGCGACTTCCAGCTGCCCAACCTGGCCGGCTACACGCCGATCCACCTGCTGGTGCCGGTGACGCTGGCCATGCTGTTTGTCGCCTTCCGGTTCCTGGCCCGCGGCAACATCGCCGGCCACCGCAAGACCATGCAGAACCTGTACCTCGGCGCCTGCGTCGTCGCCGGCATGTTCACGCTGCTGCCCGGGCGCTACCTCGGCCAGTGGCTCTGGGGCCAGCTCGGCCTGCTCTGAATCCGTCCCATCCCCTCAAGGAGAAACCACCATGCTGATCCAGCTTCTCATCGACCGACCGCAAATGATCGGTCCCATCCTCACCCAAACGCCGACCTGGGTCTGGGTCCTGCTCGCCGGCCTGCTCTGGCTGGGCATCGGAATGCTCAAGGGAAGGACCATCAGGACCAGCCGGGCGGCCATCATGCCGGTGGTGATGACCGGGCTGTCGCTGTGGGGCACGATCTCGGCCTTCAGCCAGTCGGCGCTGCTCGGCTACGTGCTGCTGGCCTGGGCCGTCGCCGCAGTGGTGCTGGCCGCCGCAGTCGGCCGCATGCCGGCGCCGGCCGGAACCGGTTACGACGCGCAGGCCCGCACCTTCACCGTGCCGGGCAGCTGGGTGCCGCTGGCGCTGATCCTGGGCCTCTTCCTGGTCAAGTACGTGGTCGGCGTCGAGACGTCGATGCAGCCGGCGCTGGCCCACGACGGTGGCTATTCGCTGACCTATGGAGCGATCTACGGGGTGTTCAGCGGCATCTTCACCGGCCGCGCCATCCGCCTCGGCCGCCTCGCCCGGCGCGTTGGCGGCCACGGCTCCTATGCGCTGCCGCCTAGAATCGATCACGCATGACGCCCGAGCCCCTCTCGCCAGAAGACATCGACCGCCTCGCCCGCAAGCGCGCCGGGGCCAAGCTGGGCTGGTATGTGCATGCCACGGTCTACGTGCTGGTCAACCTGTTCCTGTTCGCCATGTCCACCTACGCGTTCGGCACGCGCCGCTGGTCGCTGGGGCCGCTGCTGGGATGGGGCCTGGGAGTGGTGCTGCACGGCGTCTCGGTGTTCATGCTGGCGAGCGGCAGCAACCTGCGCGAGCGGCTGGTGCAGAAGGAACGCGAGAAGCTGCGGCGCGAACGCGGCGGCTGAACCGCCATGCCCATCGACTGGCTCGACAAGCTGCGCAACTACCTGCAGGTGCTGGCCTTCTGCCTGGCGATCTCCGCCGTGCAATACGCCTTCTCCACCGACAAGCCCTACGAGATCCCGCTGGTGTATTCGCTGGCCATCGGCTCCGTCATCTGGGCCATCACGGATTTCGGCCGCGGCCTGTTCCCGTCGGCGGCCGAGACCGGCTGGCCGCAAGGCGGCGCCGGGCTGGCACTGACCGTCGGCGGCATCGTCGGCGGCTACCTGGCGGGCACGCTGGCGGCCGACGCCTGGTTCGGCTGGTCGTCCTGGGAAGGCGCGCAACTGCGCAGCTCGGTGCTGATCACGCTGATGGCGGGCATCGCCGGCAGCTACTACTTCTACACGGTCAACAAGAGCGCCTACCTGGAACGCAAGATGGGCGAGGCCCGCCGGCACGCCAGCGAGGCCCAGCTCAAGCTGCTGGAAAGCCAGCTCGAGCCGCACATGCTGTTCAACACGCTGGCCAACCTGCGGGTGTTGATCGGCGCCGATCCGCCGCGGGCCCAGCAGATGCTCGACCACGTCGTCGCCTACCTGCGCGCCACGCTGAACGCCTCGCGCGCTCCCACCCACAGCCTGCAGGCGGAGTTCGACCGGCTGCGCGACTACCTCGAGCTGATGGCGATCCGGATGGGTCCGCGGCTGGCCTACACGCTCGACCTGCCGCCGGAGCTGGCGCAGCAGGCCGTGCCCACGCTGCTGCTGCAGCCGCTGGTGGAAAACAGCATCCAGCACGGGCTCGAACCCAAGGTCGAGGGCGGACGGATCACGGTGAGCGCGCGCCGCGACGGCGATGCGCTGGTGCTGCAGGTCGCCGACACCGGCGTGGGCAGCCCCAATGCGCCGGCGCCCGGCAAGGGATTCGGCCTGACCCAGGTCCGCGAGCGCCTGCTGACGCTGTACGGGCCGGCCGCAGCGATCGACTTCGCGGCCGAGCCAGGACAGGGCGCCTGCGCCACCGCGCGGCTGCCGATCGCCGCATGAGCATGCACTACACAGCCCTGATCGCCGAGGACGAGCCGCTGCTGGCGCTGTCGCTGCAGCAGGAGCTGGCCAAGGCCTGGCCGCAGCTGCAGATCGCAGCCACCGTCGGCGACGGCGCCTCGGCCGTGACGCAGGCGCTGGCCCTGTTGCCCGACGTGCTGTTCTTCGACATCCGCATGCCGGGCCAGAGCGGGCTGGAAGCGGCGGCGGAACTGGCCGAGGACTGGCCCGAGGGCAAGCCGTTTCCGGCCCTGGTCTTCGTCACGGCCTACGACGAATACGCGGTGCAGGCCTTCGAGACCCAGGCGGTCGACTACATCGTCAAGCCGGTGCAGCCGGCGCGCCTGCACAAGACCGTCGCCAAGGTGCAGCAGCTGCTGGCCCTGCGCGCGCCGGGCGGCGCCGGCATCGAGCAGACGCTGGGCCAGTTGCGCCAGCTGCTCGCTCCGGCGCCCACCCCGGCGAGCGGCCCGCTGCAGGTGATCGCGGCCGGCGTCGGCAGCAGCGTCCGCATGGTTCCGGTCGACGAGGTGCTGTATTTCGAGGCAGCTGACAAGTACGTGCGGGTGCTGACGGCGGGCCACGAGTACCTGCTGCGCACACCGCTCAAGGAACTGGTGCCGCAACTCGACGCCCGCGTGTTCTGGCAGATCCACCGCGGCACCGTGGTGCGCGCGGCCCTGGTCGACACGGTCACACGCGACGAAACCGGCAAGCTGCACCTGCAGCTGCGCGGCGTCCAGGACAAGCTGCCGGTCAGCCGGCTCTACGCCCACCTGTTCAAAGCCATGTGAATCCGGCCAGCCCTTCCGTGCGTAAGTAACACAGCAGCCCGGCTGGGCTTGCTGCCCAAAACCCCACAGAAGGAGCCTGACCCATGCTGATTCGCACCATCCTCGCCGCTTCCACGGCCGCCCTGCTCACCGCTTGCGCCAGCGGTCCCATGATGACCAAGGGCTACGACCAGAGCGCCCTGCCCGGCCCGGTGCAGGTGCCCGCCGGCCACAAGGTGGCGATGGAGACGGTCGGCATGGGCCAGATCACCTACGAATGCCGCGCCAAAGCCAACATGCCGACCGAGTTCGAATGGGTGTTCGTCGGCCCGGACGCCAGGCTGATGGACCGCAGCGGCAAGCAGGTCGGCAAATACTACGGCCCGCCCGCCACCTGGGAGAACATGGACGGCTCGAAGGTGACGGCCACCCAGGTCGCCGTCGCGCCCGCGATGGCGGGCAGCATCCCCTACCAGCTGGTGAAGGCCAACCCCGCCATGGGCAACGGCATGATGACCGGCACCACCTACATCCAGCGCGTCGCCACCCGCGGCGGCGTCGCCCCGTCGATGGCTTGCGGCGCGGCCAACACCGGCGCCAAGCAGGTCGTGCAGTACCAGGCCGACTATATTTTTTACCGATCCATGTGAAGAAATAGGACCCGTCTTGCAGCGGCTGTGGGCTGCGTCCTACAACCCTCGATGCAGTCGAATTGTCTACTTGCTAGATGGTCATGAAACGGTCCCTGTTCGGATACGCAGCTGCTTATGCCCTCGCCCTGGCGACGGGCACGGCGCTGCTGATCGGCGCACTGGGTTCGTACGACGCTGACCCGGTGACCCGTACCGACGCCACCGGCATGACCCGAGCTGACCTGGTGATGCAGCAGGCCGCCGCGCAGGGCGTGAAGCCCCCGGCGGATGCGCTGATCGTGGCCGCCAGGTCCCTCCCGAACGACAAGCGTGGCTATTGAAGAACCAGACAGCAGCCGCGTTTTCCCCCGAAATCACCCCGACTCCTCTGAGTCCCCTCCTCCTCCGGGGTGAGCTGGTCCGGCCCTCCGTCCCGCGACTGGCATATTGAGCCCCCAGGCCCCCCCGGCTTGGGGGCCTTTTTTTGGCTGTCAGCCAGGGCCTACCCGTTCAAGGGCGGAATTCCTTCACGGAGGCGGGCGCGTGAGGCGAACACTGATCGCTCATTAGCAGAGGATCCCGTGACAAGCGATCCATCCCGGGGCGCAAGGGAAGGCCCCTCGGACGACGTGGACCCGGCCGACCGCCACAGCGGCGAGGGCCTGGCCAGCATGCGGCCGCGACTGGCGCGCACGCTGGCCGATTCGGCAACGCGGACCGCCAGCCGCCAGCCGGACGCGATGACCACCTGCACATCGCCGCAGGCGCCTCCGGAGTCCGACACCCCGGGTGCCTCAACCCCGAGCCCCAATGAAAAAAGCCCCGCTGCGACGCTGCGGGGCTAACCTTGGAAAACGGGGAACCGGTGTTTCAGTATCGATAGTAATGGCGGTGGTGCCGCTGGTGGCGGATCGGCCGGACATACGTGACGCCATACACGGGCGGTGCGATGTACGTCGTCGGGTAGTAGACCGGGGCCGGCTGGTAGTACACGGGCGCGGGTTCGTAATAGACCGGGGCGGGCTGGTAATAGACGGGCGCCGGCTGGACATACACCGGCTGGCGATAGTTGGACACGCCGAGGTTCACGCCGGGGGCGACATTGGCGCCGATGGAAAAGAACACGTCGCTGCGGGCCTGGGCCACGGAGGCGGTTCCCAGCGCGGCCAGCGCAAGACCGGTGGCGGCGACTGCCTTCACGAAGGCGGAACTGTTGGTCTTCATGTTGATGCTCCTCTTTGATGGGCCGAACATCAGCCCTTCCCACTATTAACGCACCGCAAGGCCGGTTGGGATACCGCATGGACGGTCAAAGCCGTTGCCAGACGTAAGCTGTTGGTAAAGCACTCGCAAAGCGGCGTGAAATGATTCACGGAAGGGCTGTCGCTGGGACAAACCCTAGAATCGAAGCATATGACTTCTGCTTCCGACAAAGAGCCCGCAAAGACCAGCAATTTCCTGCGCCAGGTGATCGACCGGGACCTGGAGCAAGGCACTTACGCGCAGCGCATGTGGGGCGGCAGCCCCGGCGACGCGTCCCATCACCAGGCCGGCCAGGGCGACCCCGCAAGGATCCGGACCCGGTTTCCGCCCGAACCCAACGGCTACCTGCACGTCGGCCATGCCAAGAGCATCTGCCTGAACTTCGGGCTGGCGCGCGACTACGGCGGCGTCTGCCACATGCGCTTCGACGACACCAACCCGGAAAAGGAAGACCAGGAGTTCGTCAACAGCATCCTGGACGCGGTGCAGTGGCTGGGCTTCGGCTGGGATGCCAACGGCACCTCGCACCTGTACCACGCGAGCGATTACTTCGACTTCATGTACCGCGCGGCGGAATACCTGATCGAGGCCGGCCTGGCCTATGTCGACGAGCAGTCGGCCGAGGACATGCGGCACAACCGCGGCGACTTCGGCCATCCGGGCATCGACAGCCCCTTTCGCAGCCGCAGCATCGACGAGAACCTGACGCGCTTCAGGGAAATGCGCGACGGCAAGCTGGCCGACGGCGCCGCCGTGCTGCGCGCCAGGATCGACATGGCCAGCCCGAACATCAACATGCGGGACCCGGCCATCTACCGCATCCGCCGGGCCACGCACCACAACACCGGCGACAAGTGGTGCATCTACCCGATGTACACCTATGCGCACCCGATCGAGGACGCGCTGGAGAACATCACCCACAGCCTGTGCACGCTGGAGTTCGAGGACCAGCGCCCGTTCTACGACTGGCTGCTGGACCGGCTGAGCGAGGGCGGCCTGGTCAACAAGCCGCATCCGCGCCAATACGAATTTGCGCGGCTCAACCTGACGTATGTGATCACCAGCAAGCGCAAGCTCAAGCAGCTGGTGGACGAAGGCCATGTGACCGGCTGGGACGACCCGCGCATGCCCACCATCGTCGGCCTGCGCCGGCGCGGCTACACGCCCGCGAGCCTGCAGGTATTCGCCGACCGCATCGGCGTGACCAAGAGCGACAGCTGGATCGACTACAGCACGCTGGAGGGGTGCCTGCGCGAAGACCTGGACCCGAAGGCCGCCCGCGCGATGGCGGTGCTGGAGCCGGTGAAGCTGGTGATCACCAACTGGGACGCGCTGCATGGCGCGGGCTTCCTGGACGCCTGCTCGGCCCCGATCAATCCGCACGACCCGGCCGCGGGCCGGCGCGAGTTCATGTTCGGCAAGGAGCTGTGGATCGAGAAGACCGATTACGAGGAAGTGCCGCCCAAGGGCTACAACCGCCTGTTCCCGGGCAACAAGGTGCGCCTGAAGTACGGCCACGTCATCACCTGCACCGGCGCGACGAAAGATGCGGCGGGCAACGTCACCGAAGTGCAGGCCGAACTGATTCCCGACACCAAGAGCGGCACGCCGGGCAGCGACGCGGTGAAGGTCAAGGGCGTCATCACCTGGGTCGGCGCCGCCGACGCGGTGCAGGCCGAGGTGCGCCTGTACGACCGCCTGTTCGCGGTGGCGCAGCCGGACACGACCGAGAAGGACTTCCTGGAGGAACTGAACCCGGACAGCCTGAAGGTGGTGACGGCCTATGTTGAGCCGGCGCTGGCGAAGGCGAAGGGCGACGACCGGTTCCAGTTCGAGCGACACGGGTACTTCGTGGCGGACCGGAAGGACCATGCGCAAGGCAAGCCGGTGTTCAACAAGATCACGGGGATGAGGGATTCGTTCGGGAAGTAGCAATGTTCAGCCAGCGCTTCCAGTTGCCGGTCGTCATCACGGTTCATGCCCGGGAACGAATGGCTGCCCGGAACATTGACGAGGCGTTGTTGCTGAACATCGTCGAGACTGGCGTGGACAAGGACGCTGGCGCTGGTCATCATTGGGTCTACAAGCACTTCGCCGGGCGCCAGGACAACCTGTTGTGCATTGCGGCCGTTGTGGAAAATGTGTTTGTGGTGAAGACCGTCATGCACCACTGGGAGATATCGCCATGAAGTCGGTTTACTTCGAAGACGACGACATCCTGCAAATCCGTGTTTCGGACAAGCCGATCGTGCGCGAGATCTCCCAAGGCTGGAACACCAACATCAGCTATGCAGAAGACGGCTCCATCGTGGAGATTGTCTTGCTGGACGCCAAGAAGCAAGGCTTGTTGCCCGTGGAGCTCAAGAAGGCCGCTTGAATTCGTACCCCATGAAGCTCTCGTACGATCCGGCGTCCGATTCGCTGTACATCCACCTGAGCGCACGGGCTTCGGTCAATTCGTAAGAAGTGAGCGACGGCGTCGTGGTGGACTACGACGCCACCAGGTGTTGGTCGGCATCGACCTGCAGCACGCCAGCGTCCGTGTGGACATCCGGAAGCTGTCAATCTCCAACCTCCCGCCGACTCCCTGAGTCACATTCTCGAAGCGGCAACATCAAAGAGTACACGGCGGGCATGGATAGCGCTGCGTACCTGGCCGACAAGAAGACTCGCGACGCCGTCATTCGCAACGTCGAGGTGATCGGCGAAGCCTGCAACAACATCGCCAGACATCAGCGGAGGTCCGTTGCCAACTCACCGATAAAACGCCTCCACCGCCCCCCGCAGCTTGATCATCAGCGGCTTGCCCTTGCGGTCCAGGGTCTTGCCGGCGGGCACCCGGATCCAGCGTTCGCTGATGCAGTACTCCTCCACGTCATGGCGTTCCTTGCCGTTGAAGCGGATGCCGATCTCGTGCTCGAAGATCGCCTTGACGTGATGCGGGCTGCGCGGATCGACCGACAGGTGGTCCGGGAGTTCCGGGCGAACGGGCTGGGCGGATGGTTCGGTGGTGGGGGGGGTGGACTCGGTCATGCGCGTATTTTCCTGCATTGGGGGCGGGGCTTCGACAGGCTCAGCCCGAACGGGTGGGTCCGAACGGCTTCGATCACTCAACGGGTTTGGGTTGGTCGTCGCGCCGGCCGCTGCCCTTCTTCGCGGCCGCCCTCGCCTCTTTCTTCGCCATCCGCTCCGCATCGAGCTGCTGGCCCTCGGCCAGCCACTGCGCGAACTGCGCCGGCGTCTCCAGGCTGATGCGGCCCAGCGTCGCGGTGCGGAACTCGGTGAGGACGATCTCGGCCGCCTTCTGGGTGTTGACCTTGCCCTTGCCCAGCAGGCCGCCGCGCTTGCGGCCGATGGCGTCGAGCACCTCCTCGTCCTTCATCGCGGCCACGCCGGTGATCTTGTAGCGCGCCTCGACGGCCTCCGGGTAGTGCTGGCGCAGCGTGTCCAGCAGTTCCAGCGCCACCAGTTCCTCGTCGTAGGCATTGCGGCCGATGGCGCCGCTCGCGGCCAGGTTGAAGCCGCTCTTGGCCACGATGATGCGCGGCCACAGCAGGCCGGGCGTGTCGTACAGGTAGAAGTCGTCGGCCAGCGTGATGCGCTGCTCCAGCTTGGTCACGCCGGCCTCGTCGCCGGTCCTGGCGTGGAACTTGTTGGTCAGCGTGTTGATCAGCGTGCTCTTGCCGACGTTGGGCACGCCGCAGATCAGCACCCGCATCGGCTTGGCCAGGCCGCCACGGCCGGGCGCCAGCTCCCAGCAGGCGCCCGCCAGGCGCTGGGTGGCGCCGCCGTCGATGGCCTGCAGCGCGATGGCACGCGTGCCGGCAATCGCGTTGTAGTGGTCCAGCCAGAGCTGCGTAACCGCCGGGTCCGCCATGTCCTGCTTGTTGAGGATCTTCAGCGTCGGCTTGTGGCCGGTCATCTCCGCCAGCAGCGGATTGGCGCTGGAGCCGGGCAGGCGCGCGTCCAGCACCTCGATGACGACGTCGATGTCCTTGATGCGCTCGGCGATCGCCTTGCGCGTGAGGTTCATATGTCCGGGAAACCACTGAATTGCCATGCCGGAATTAAACCCTGTAATTGGCGGCCACAGCCCGCCCGCGGAAAGGACGCTCCGTGTCGACCAGCATGTTCGCCCCACCCTCCTCGTCGACCCGGCGCTGAAGCTGCACGCGTTCGCCACCGCGCAGGAGCTGCTGGCCGTCCAGCCGCTGGCGCTGGCGCCGGGTCCTGGCCTGCGGACCTACGGCGACAAGGGCGGGCGGGGGGTGGCGGAGGTGTCGGGCGCCAGCCGGCACCCCCAGCACCGGCGCGAGCTTTTAGCAAGCAAGTGAGAGGCAAGCATGAAGAAATGGATCCAACGGATTGCCGTGACGCTGCTTGCGCTGGTGCTGCTGGCCGGCGGCGCGGTGTTCGCCGGGCTGCAGCTGGCCGACCGCAAGATGCAGCGCAAGGTGGAGGTGGCCGTGCAGCCGGTGGCGCTGCGGACGGACGCGCAGTCGCTGGAGCGCGGCAAGTACCTGTTCGCCTCGCGCGGCTGCGTCGACTGCCATGGCGCCAACGGCGCCGGCAAGGTGTTCGTCGACGACGCCAAGAGCGGTGTGCGCATCAAGGGGCCCAACATCTCGCCCGGCCCCGGCAGCGTGGTGGCGCGCTACCAGCCGCAGGACTGGGTGCGCGCCATCCGCCACGGCGTCGACCCCACCGGCCGGCCGTTGATGGTCATGCCCAGCGAGGACTACAACCGCTTCACAGACGAAGACCTGGCGGCGCTGGTCGGCTATGTGCGCGCGCTGCCGCCGGCCCCGGGCGGGGGCGCGGACGTGCAGTTGCCGCTGCCGGCACGGGTGCTGTACGGCTTCGGCGCCATCCAGGACGCAGCCGGCAAGATCGACCACGCCAAACCGCCGCCGCAACCGGTGGCCGAGGCGGTGTCGCTGCAGCACGGCGCCTACGTCGCCAACATGTGCCTGGGCTGCCACGGCCCGCAGTTGACGGGTGGCCGCATCCCCGGCGGCCCGCCCGACTGGCCGCCGGCCGCCAACCTGCGGCCCGGCGCTGGCACGGGCATGGCCGCTTACGCCGACGCGCAGGCGCTGTTGACGCTGTTCAAGACCGGCAAGCGCGCCGACGGCTCCGCCGTCAAGGTGATGCCGTTCGAATCGCTGCGCGAAATGAGCGAGACCGACGTGCGCGCGCTGCACCTGTACCTGCGCAGCCTCCAGCCGGTGGCGAAGGGCTGACGTCAGGCTTCGACGGCGGCCTTCAGCTTGCCCAGGGCCGTCTCCCACTGGTGGCCGATGATTTCCAGCGACCGGCGCGCCTCTTCGATCTGGGTCGGGTCGAGCTGCCACAGGCGCTCGCGGCCGACCTTCACGTCGGTCACCAGCCGCGCGTCGGCCAGCACCTGCAGATGCCTGGTGACAGCCTGGCGCGTGATCTGCGTGTTGGCGGTCAGCTGCGCGATCGAGAAGGCGCCGCCCGCGCACAGCACCGCGATCAGCCGCAGCCGCGTGGCGTCGCCCAGCGCGAAGAACACGGGGGCGAGTTGCGCCGGCGTCTGCCGGGGCGCTTCGTCAACCGGCAGCGACATGGCGCTGGATGTTCTGCAGCTGCGCCGGCCAGCCGGCGCTGACGCCGCGGAAGGCTTCCAGCCGCCGGTCGGGCGGCACGTTGTCGAAGCCGGTCTCCACCACCTTGAGCAGCGTGCCCGCGCCGGCATCCTGCAGCGTGAAGGTGACCAGCGTGCGCGGCTCCTTCGAATAGTCGACCGCCGGATCGATGGCGTGCGGATGCCACCGGTAGGAGAACAGCTGCTCGGGCTCCATCTTCTCGACCACCACGTCGAAGACCACGTGCTCGTAGCCGGCGATGGTGATCGGCCCTTGCACCCGCCGGCCCGGCGCGAAAGCCTGGCCCTCGAGGTTGGCGCCGAACCAGCGGCCGAACTCCTGCGCATTGGACAGGGCACGCCACACGCGCGAGCGCGGGGCGTCGATCTGGATGCTGCGTTCGACGCGGTCGGTGGGGGTTTCGGTGGCGGTGGCATTGCCCATGGGACGCTCCTTTGAAGTGCAACGAAATGGTTGCACGAATTCTAGGGTGCATGTCCACGAAATGCAACCAGATAGTTGCATGAAGACCCCGAAGTTATGCCCACGCACTGTGGGCCAGGCTGTGGAGAACTCCCGGGACAAGTCCCGAAACGCACGCCGGCATTGGGCTGGCGGGCGCTGCTCAATCCTTGGGCAGCGCGGCGCTTTCAGCTCTTCAGCCGATAGCCGGTGCGGAAGATCCAGGTCACCACCGCCAGGCTGGCCGCCATGAACAGCAGCGTCACCGCCAGGCTGATGCCGACGCCGACGTCCGACAGGCCGTAGAAGCTCCAGCGGAAACCGCTCACCAGGTACACCACCGGGTTGAACAGGCTCACCTTCTGCCAGAACGCGGGCAGCATGTCGATCGAATAGAAGGTGCCGCCCAGGAACGTGAGCGGCGTGATCACCAGCGTCGGGATGAACTGCAGCTTCTCGAAGCCGTCGGCCCAGATGCCGATGATGAATCCCAGCAGGCTGAAGGTCAGCGACGTCAGCACCAGGAACAGCAGCATGAAGCCCGGGTGCATGATCTGCAGCGGCACGAACAGCGCCGCCGTCCCCAGGATGATCAGGCCCAGGATGATGGCCTTGGTCGCCGCGGCGCCCACGTAGCTGATGACGATCTCCAGCGGCGACACCGGCGCCGACAGCAGCTCGTAGATGGTGCCGGTGAACTTCGGGAAGTAGATCCCGAACGACGCGTTGGACATGCTTTGCGTCAGCAGCGACAGCATCACCAGCCCCGGCACGATGAAGGCGCCGTAGCTCACGCCGCCGACCTCGGGGATGCGCGAGCCGATGGCCGAGCCGAACACCACGAAATAGAGCGCGGTGGAAACCACCGGCGAGACGATGCTCTGGAACAGCGTGCGGCGCGTGCGCGCCATCTCGAACCGGTAGATCGCACGGATGGCGTGGAAATTCATGCTGCTTCCTGTTCCCGCACCAGGCTGACGAAGATGTCTTCCAGCGAGCTCTGGCTGGTCTTGAGGTCCTTGAAGCCGATGCCCGCCGCATCCAGGTCCTGCAGCAGCGCCGCGATGCCCGAATGCTCGCTGCGGGCGTCGTACGTGTAGATCAACTCGCTGCCGCCGGTGGCGAGCTCCAGCGGGTAAGCCAGCAGCGCCGCGGGCAGCTGCTGCAGCGGCTGCGCCAGTTGCAGCGTCAGCTGCTTCTTGCCCAGCTTGCGCATCAGCTCGATCTTGTCTTCGACCAGGATGATCTCGCCCTTGTTGATCACGCCGATGCGATCGGCCATCTCCTCGGCCTCGTCGATGTAGTGCGTGGTCAGGATGATGGTGACGCCGGTGTCGCGCAGCGTGCGCACCAGCGCCCACATCTCCTGGCGCAGCGTCACGTCGACGCCGGCCGTCGGCTCGTCCAGGAACAGCAGCCGCGGCTCATGCGACAGCGCCTTGGCGATCAGCAGCCGCCGCTTCATGCCGCCCGAGAGCGTGCGGATCGCGTTGTCCTTCTTGTCCCAGAGCGACAGGTCGCGCAACACCTTCTCGATGTGCGCCGGATTGGCCGGCTTGTTGAACAGCCCGCGGCTGAACGACACCGTGTTGAACACCGTTTCGAAGGCCTCGGTGGTCAGCTCCTGCGGCACCAGGCCGATCAGCGAGCGCGCGGCGCGGTAGTCGGCGCCGATGGCGTGGCCGTCCACCGTCACCTTGCCCTCGCTGGCGTTGACGATGCCGCAGACGATGCTGATCAGCGTCGTCTTGCCGGCGCCGTTGGGCCCCAGCAGCGCGAAGATCTCGCCGCGGCGGATCTGCAGGTCGATGCGCTTCAGCGCCTCGAAGCCCGAGGCGTAGCGCTTGGAGAGGCCGGCGATGGAAAGGATGATGGGATCGGACATTGGGGGTGACGATAGCTGAATTCGCCAGACGACGTCAGCGCCGCCACCCGTGCTATCGCCCGCCTACCGGGTTCCGCGGCACACGGGGAACCGCGAGCAGCCCCAGAACTGCGAGCCGGCGCGGGTGCCCTTCAGCGCCGTGCGCCGCACCATCGATGCATCGCAGGCCGGACACTGCGGTGCAGCCACGGCCGGCGCTGCCGGAAGCGACGCCCCGGGCCGGAGCGGCTGCGCGCCCAGCGCGCCCGGGTTCAGCGACGCCTTCGCCTGCTGGATCAGTCCGAACAGCTTCGGTCCGTCCACGAGCATCAGGTTGCGGCCATGCGAGAAGGCGTGCGCGCCCTCTGTGAACGTGCCGGACGTGACGACGAAGCCGCCGGCCGCGCCCTCCGCCGCCATCGCGCCATGCAGCCGGCGCAGGACGTCGACGCCGACCGTGAGTGCCTTCCACTGCTTGCATTGCACGAGGAAGGTGTCCCTGCCCTTGCGCACCACCAGCTCGGCGTCGAAGCCGTCGGACTGCGCGCCACCGAGCACGATGACGGTGTAGCCCTGCATGCGAAAGGCCTCGCCGACAAGCAGTTCGAACTCGCGCCACGGCATGCCGGCCAGCGCGTCCGCGGTGGCGGAAGTGGGCCGGGTTCGGCGTCGGAAGAAAGCCACGAAGGCGCCCGCCCACCGGGGAAGCATCGCAGCGAGATCCATGAAGGCCTCGGCGCCGCCTTGTCTTGTTCTTTTTCTGGCCATGCGGCCTCCCAAACTGCTGAGCACCCATGGTAGCGACGGCTGCCAGCGACGCCTCCTCAGGAATAATGAGACGGATGTTCCGTTCCCTCCTGCCGTTGCTGGCCTGCGCGTCGGCCGCGGCCGCCGGCGCCACGTTCGACGTGCAGCCGGCGCCCGAGCGCTGCGGCGTCGCCGTCACACCCCTCCAGAGCCCGCCCCCGGCCGCCGCGGCACGCATCCCCGACAGCCAGGCCGCGAGCGGCACGCGCCAGATCGCCTGGGCCTGGCTCGGCTCGCCCACCAACCGCTACGGCCATGCCGCGCTCGGTTCGGCGGTGCATGCCGGCAGCCTCGACGTGCTGCTCACGCAACCCGATGGCTCGCAGCGGCCGCTGTCGCTGCAGCTGCTGCCGCAGCGCGTGATCGAAGACCGCGTGCCGAGGCTGGCAGACCTGGAAGGCGACGGGCGCGACCAGGTCGTCGTGGTGGAGTCCGATGCCCGCCTCGGTTCCAGCCTGGTGGTGTACGGCCTGCGCATGGGCGCCGCCGCACGCCAGCCGGTGCTGGCCCAGATGGCGCGCGGTCCGCACATGGGCAGCGCCAACCGCTGGCTCAATCCGGTCGGGGTCGCGGACTTCGACGGCGACGGCCGCCCCGACATCGCCGCCGTGACCACGCCGCACGTCGGCGGCGTGCTGACCCTGTATCGCTACCGGCCGCCGCTGCTGGAGCCGGCCGCGACCATGCCGGGCCTGTCCAACCACCGCATCGGCACCGCGGAACAACAGCTGTCCGTCGTCGTGCACCGGCCCGGCCAGCGGCCCGCGGTGATCATCCCGGGCACCGACCTGCGCACGCTGCATGCGCTGCGCATCGATGCGTCCGGCAACTGGAAAGACCAGGGGGCGCCGCTGCCGCTGCAGTCGCCGGTCCAGCGCATGACCGCGCTGCCGTCAGGCGCCTGCGTGGTGATGACGAACGGGATGACGGTGCGGGTCGGCTTGCGCGATTGACGGCGGTCACACCGCCATGTACCGCCCCGGCCGGTGGTTGATCGCCAGCGCCAGGTTCAGCACCACCGCCCCGAGCACCGACAGCGCGACGCGCTGCGGGTCCGCGACCACCAGGCCGGCGACGACGATCAGGCTGTCCAGCGCCATCTGCACCTTGCCGGCGCGCCAGCCGAAGCGATCCTGCAGGTAGAGCACCAGCACATTGAAACCACCCAGGCTGGCGTGGTGCCGGAACAGGATCAGCATGCCGGCGCCGCACAGCAACCCACCCAGCACCGCCGCCAGCGGTGGCGACAGGCGGCTGAAGGCCAGCCCCAGGGGCAGCAGCCACGCAAACAGCGACAGCAGCGCCACGGCTGCGAAGGTCTTGAGCGTGAAGGCCGCGCCCATGCGCAGCCAGGCCAGCACATAGAACGGCAGGTTGATCAGGAAGAAGGCGGGCGCGAAGTCCACTCCGGTCGCGTAGTGCAGCAGCAGCGCCAGGCCCGCCGTGCCGCCGGTCAGCAGCCCGGCCTGGTTGAACATCACGATGCCCAGCGCCACGAACAGCGTGCCCGTGAGCATCGCCTGCACGTCCTCGTACGGGCGGTGGTGCGTGACGGCATCGGCGCCGTGGGCATCGAGGGCGGCCTGGATCTGCATGGTGTGCGGGCAGCTTATCCCGGCCCTGGCCTGCGTCATTGACGCAGGTCAGATGACTGCGTCAGCGCGCGATCAGTTGGGTCCGCCAGCGCCGCTGACGTCCGAGCCGCTGGCGCCGTTGAACACGGCGGCCGGTGCCCCCATGGAGGATTGGGCCGACCTGCCGCTGGAGCCGGTCATGGACCCGCCGGACATGCTGGAACAGGCGGAGAGGAGCGCGACGAGCGCGGCGGCGGTGAACAGTTTGAACATGTTGGATTCCCTTGGAATGCCGCCTGAAATCCGGCGGTCGTGGACTGGCACAGTTGTCGTGCCTGCCTTCAGTACGTAGCCAGGTGCAGTCCCGGTTGTCGGACGGCGCGCCGTGCCCGTGTCCGCCTCACGGAAACCGTGGCCGCTGTCACGCCGCCGCGCCGCCGCTCACCATCCTCGAACGAATCCGTGCGCCAAAACGACACGGCCTGACTCCGGGCCATAAGTCACAACCCAAGGAAGAGCTGATTGGGTATAACTGTTTCAAATCGCAACGATTGCCACGCTTTTCCTCACCCCACCCCTCCTACTCCATGAAGATCCCCAACCCCGGGACGCGGTCACGGCGTGCCCGCATGGCCTGGCTGTTCGCTGCGGCGGCACTGTCGGCTTCGAACCTGGCGGCCCAGACCGTCGGGGCTGGTGGCGGCCCCACCTTCGCCATTTCCCGTTACCAGGTCGAAGGTAACAACTTGCTACCGGCACCCCAGGTTGAGCGGCTGCTGGCGCCCTTCGCCGGGCCCGGACGGGGTTTCGGCGACGTGCGGCGCGCGGTCGAGGCGCTGCAGCAGGCCTATCGCGACCAGGGTTACAACGTCGTCGTCGTGCAGTTGCCCGAGCAGGAGCTGGACCAGGGCGTGGTGCGGGTCCGGGTGATCGAGCCGCGCATCGGCAAGGTCGACATCCAGGGCAACCGGCAGTTCTCCAGCGGGAACATCCGCGCCAGCCTGCCCGGCCTGCGGGAGGGCGCCACGCCCAACATCCGCGACATCTCTGCCAGCCTGAAGGCGGCCAACACCAACCCGGCCAAGCAGACCACGCTGGCGCTGCAGAGTGGCGGCTCGGACGATGTCGTCGACGCGTCGGTCCGCGTCACCGAGGACAAGCCCTGGCGCCTCGGCCTCACCGCCGACAACACCGGCACCGCCGAGATCGGTCGCACCCGGCTCGGCCTGCTGGTGCAGCACGCCAACCTGTGGGACCGCGACCACGTGGCCAGCCTGCAGTACACGACCTCGCTGGAAAAACCGTCGAAAGTCAGCGTCTACGGCTTCGGCTACCACGTGCCGCTCTATGCGCTGGGCGATTCGATGGACTTCTTCGCCAGCCATTCGAACGTCGATTCCGGCGCCATCACCGCCGGCGTGCTCGACCTGCTGGTGAGCGGCAAGGGCACCGTGGCCGGGGCCCGCTACAACTACAGCCTGCCCCAGCGGGGCGACCTGGCCTCCACGCTGGTGTTCGGCCTCGACTGGCGCGCCTACCGCAACAACGTCGACCTGGGCGGCGTCCAGCTTGGCAACGACGTGACGGTCCATCCGCTGTCGCTCACGTATTCGGGCCAGCTGGCCCTGGCCCCGGGCGCGCTGGCGTTCCAGCTGACCGGGGTGCAGAACATCCCCGGCGGTTCCAGGGGGCGCGACGCAGACTTCAACGCCCAGCGGGCCGGCGCCAGCGCCAGCTACCGGCTGCTGCGTTACAGCGCCGGCTACAGCCAGCCGCTGGCCACGCACTGGCAGCTGCGGCTGCAGCTGAACGGCCAGGCGGCCGACCAGGCGCTGGTGCCGGGCGAGCAGTTCGGCGCGGGCGGCGTCGCTTCGGTGCGCGGCTTTCGCGACCGCGAGATCGCCGGCGACAGCGGCCACTTCCTCGGCGCCGAGGTCGAGACGCCCAACTGGTGCCCGCCCGGCGCCGGCCTGGCGCTGCAATGCCGCGCGGTGCTGTTCGTCGAAGCCGCCAGCGTGACGCGCAACAACGCCCTGGCGGGCGAAGCGGGCCGCACCTCGATCGCCGGCGCCGGCGTCGGGCTGCGCTTCGCGCTGGAGCGCAGCGCCTCGCTGCAGGTCGACTACGGGCGCGTGCTCGACGGCGGCGGCGTCCGCCAGCGTGGCGACAGCCGGCTCCACCTCGCCCTGTCCCTCGGTTACTGATCCCCAAGAAGGACTCGCAGTGAAAACCAGAACCACCTCCACCGCGCGCCTGCTGCTGACCGCCGTCGCAGCGTTGGTCGCTTCCGCCGGCGCCTTCGCGCAGACCCAGCCGACCGCGCCCACCGTGATCAACGGCCAGGTCACGTTCAACCGCGCCGGCAACGTCTACTCGATCACCAACACCCCCGGCGCCATCATCCAGTGGCAGGGCTTCTCGATCGGGGCCGGCGAAGTCACCCGCTTCGTCCAGCAGAACGCATCGAGCACCGTGCTCAATCGCATCACCGGCCAGGACCCGTCGCTGATCCTGGGCACGCTGCAGTCCAACGGCCGGGTGTTCCTGGTCAACCCGAACGGCGTGCTGTTCGGTGCCGGCTCGCGGGTCGACGTCAACGGCCTGGTCGCCTCCAGCCTCGGGCTGTCGAACCAGGACTTCCTGGCCGGCCGGATGAATTTCACCGCGGCCGCCGCGGCGGGCCGCGTCGCCAACGAAGGAAGCATCTCGACCCCCGGCGGCGGCAAGATCTACCTGATCGCGCCCAGCGTCGGCAACAGCGGCCTGATCCAGGCGCCCGGCGGCGAGGTGGTGCTGGCCGCCGGCCGCAGCGTGCAGCTGGTCGACTCGTCCAGCCCCGACCTGCATGTGGTGGTGAGCGCACCGGGCGACCAGGCGATCAACCTCGGCCAGCTGGTGGCGCAAGGCGGCCAAGTGGGCATCTACGGCGCCTTGGTCAACCAGCGCGGCGTCGTGAACGCCGACAGCGCCACCGTGGGCGCCAACGGCAAGATCGTGTTGAAGGCCGGCGGCGACCTGCTGCTGAAAGCAGGCAGCGTCACCTCCGCCACCGGCGCCGGCACCGGCGGCACGGTGCAGTTGCTGGGCGACCGGGTCGGCCTGCTGGGCGACGCCCGCGTCGACGCCAGTGGCCGGGCCGGCGGCGGCACGGTGCTGGTGGGCGGCGACGCCCACGGCGCCAACGCCGCGATCCCCCATGCCAGCCAGGTGCTGCTGTCGAAGGACTCGGTCATCCGCGCCGATGCAATCGATTCCGGCAACGGCGGCAAGGTGGTCGCCTGGTCGGACGGCACGACCCGCGCCTACGGCAGCATCAGCGCCCGCGGCGGCAGCCAGGCGGGCGACGGCGGCTGGGTCGAGACGTCGGGCCGCACGCTGGACATGCAGGGCAAGGTCGACACCCGCGCGCCGAACGGCCGCGCCGGCAGCCTGCTGCTGGACCCGACCGACATCTACATCGCGACCGACCAGGCCAGCGCGACGGCCGCCGGCATGACCAGCACCGACGTGGCCGTGGCCGGCGACGCCGGCTTCGGCTCCGTGAACCCGGTGGCCGATTCGTTGCTCACGGTCCAGACCCTGCAAGACCTGCTGGGCACCTCCATGGTGACCGTCACCACCCAGAACCCGAATGGCACCGGCCAGGGCAACATCACCGTCGTGAACCCCGTGACCTGGGGCACCGACACCAGCCTGACGCTCAAGGCCGACGCCGCCGTCAACGTCAATGCCCCGATCGCCCTCACCGGCGCCGGCGGCGTGTTGAACCTGGTCGCAGGCACCGCCATCGGCATCAATGCCCCGATCACCACCTCCCGCGACAACAGCGCGGTGAACCTGACCGCCGGCACCGGCATCGGCCTCAACGGCGGGATCAGCGCCTTGAACGGCAGCATCAGCACGCTCGTCATGCAGACCGCCACGGGCGACATCGTCCAGACCGCACCGGGGGTGCTGAGCGTCTTCCAGGTGGCTGCGCGCGCCGAGACCGGCGCCGTCAAGCTCGGAACGCAGACCAACTACATCGGCAAGCTGGCCGGCTTTGCCGGCGGCGCGGAAGGCTTCAGCTTCAGGAACGGCGGCCTGACGCAGGTCGACGTGGTCGGCCCCGAAACGGGAATCCGGGTCACGGGAACGGGCCCGATCGAGCTCAACTCGGGCAGCGGCATCCTGGTCAACGCCAACATCATGGCCGGCAGCGGCAACGTGACGCTGGCGTCCAGCGGCGGCACCGTGGAAATGAACGGCGGCACGGTGACGTCCGATGGCGGCCGCATCACCATCCAGGGTGTCATCGTGCAGCCGATGCTGTCCGACTGCGTCGCCAACCCGGCGCTGGCCGGCTGCGCCGACATCCTGCCGACACTGGCAGCCTGCACCGCGACGCCGACCCTCGCCGGTTGTTCCGCAGTGCTGCCAAGCATCACCGCCTGCACCGCCGATCCGGCGCTGCCGGGTTGCACTGCGGTGCTGCCGACGCTTGCTGCTTGCACCGCCACGCCATCGCTGGCCGGTTGCAGCGTCGTCCTGCCAACGCTGGCCGCCTGCACGGCGACGCCCACGCTGGATGGCTGCTCCGCCGTCTTGCCATCGCTCGCGTCCTGCACCGCCACGCCGTCGCTCGCTGGCTGCACTGCGGTCCTGCCAACGCTCTCTGCTTGCACCGCAACGCCGACCCTGGCTGGCTGCACTGCGGTCCTCCCGTCGCTGGCTTCGTGTACCGTGACGCCGACATTGACCGGCTGTACTGCGGTCCTGCCGACGTTGACTGCTTGCACGACCACGCCTACGCTGGAAGGATGCAGCGCCGTCTTGCCATCGCTCGCGTCCTGCACCGCCACGCCGACCCTCGCCGGCTGCACCGCCGTCCTGCCAACGCTCTCTGCTTGCACCGTCACGCCGACCTTGGCCGGCTGCACCGCAGTCCTTCCGACGTTGAGTGCTTGCACGACCACGCCCACGCTCGCCGGTTGCACCGCCGTGCTCCCGTCCCTGGCGTCGTGTACCGCAACGCCGACTTTGGCGGGCTGCACCGCAGTCCTGCCGACACTGAGTGCTTGCACGACCACGCCCACGCTAGCCGGTTGCACCGCCGTCCTCCCAACGCTCTCTGCTTGCACGGCAACGCCGAACTTGGCCGGCTGCACCGCGGTCCTGCCGACGCTGTCTGCTTGCACGACCACGCCGACGCTGGCAGGTTGCACGGCGGTCTTGCCTTCGCTCGCATCCTGCACCGCCACGCCGACCCTCGCCGGCTGCACCGCCGTCCTGCCAACGCTTTCTGCTTGCACCGCGACGCCGACCCTGGCTGGCTGCACCGCTGTGCTGCCGACTCTGTCTGCTTGCACCGCAACACCGACCTTGGCCGGCTGCACCGCGGTCCTTCCAACGCTATCTGCATGCACCGCAACACCGACCTTGGCTGGATGCACCGCCGTCCTGCCGACGCTGAGTTCTTGCACGATCACGCCAACGCTGGCCGGCTGCACCGCGGTCCTGCCGACGCTGAGTGCCTGCACCGCAACGCCAACGCTCGCCGGTTGCACCACCGTGCTCCCGTCCCTGGCTTCGTGTACCGCAACGCCGACATTGGCTGGCTGCACTGCGGTCCTGCCGTCGCTCGCGTCCTGCACCGCGGCCCCTTCGACTGCTGGTTGCACGGCCGTGCTGCCCACGCTCGCCGCCTGCACCGTCACGCCGACGCTGCCCGGCTGCAGCGTGGTGCTCCCGAGCCTGGCCATCTGCACCACCGCGCCGGGCACCGCCGGTTGCAATGCCGTGCTGCCAAGCTTGGCCACCTGCACCGTCGCCCCCACGACGGCCGGATGCAGCGTTGTCTTGCCCACACTGGCCCAGTGCGCGGTCACGCCGACGCTGGCCGGCTGCGGCTCGGTGCTACCGACCCTGGCGGCCTGCACCGCGACACCGAGCCTGGCTGGCTGCGCCACCGTGTTGCCGACACTTGCCCAATGCACCGCTGCGCCGACCCTCGCCGGCTGCAGCGCGGTGTTGCCGAGCCTCAGCTCCTGCGTCGCCGCACCGGCCTCCCTGGGCTGTTCCGCCGTCCTGCCGTCGCTGGCCGCCTGCACCGCGACGCCGACGCTCCAGGGCTGCTCGGTGACGCTGGCCAGCCTTGCGGCCGAGCAGGCCGCGGCCCTGGCGGCGGCCCAGACAGCGGCGCAAGCGGCAGCGGATGCGGCTGCGAAGGCAGCGGCGGACGCCGCGGCCGCCCTGGCTGCAGCGGATGCGGCGGCCAGGGCTGCGGCCGATGCCGCAGTCCGGGCAGCCGCCGATGCGGCGGCGCAGTCGGCAGCCGACGTCGCGGCGAAGGCAGCAGCGGATGCGGCAGCCAAGGCCGCTGCGGATGCGGCCGCCCGGGCGGCGGCGGACGCAGCGGCCAACGCAGCGGCCGAGGCCGCAGCCAGGGCGGCGGCCGAAGCGGCGGTGAAGGCAGCCGCCGAAGCCGCAGCCGCAGCAGCGGCCAATGGCACGAACCAGCCCGTGGGGCAGGCGCTCAGTTCGACCGTGAACATCATCAACACCGCGACCAGCAACGTGGCTGGCGGTTCCCCGGCGCCGACCGTCCCGACCAGGGTCACCGACAGCAAGGCCAGCGACGACAAGACCGACACGAAGAAGCAGGACGTCAAAGACGGGGCGTCGACCTCCAGCCTCCTTGCCAAGAAGGACGAGCCGGTCAAGAAGATGTACTGCAACTGACAGGAGCGGACCATGAACCACACCAAGCAATTCCTTCGCGCCCTGCCCTTCGTGTTCGCGCTGGCAGCCACGCAGGCCGCCGAGCCCGCCGGCACCGTCAGCCAGCTCAGTGGCTGGGTCATGGCGGTCAAGCCCGACGGCCGCGCCCGCGCGCTGTCGGCGCAGTCGAAGCTCGAGGTCGGCGACACGCTGGTCAGCGAGCCGGCCAGCTACGTGCGGCTGGCGCTGGCCGACGGCAACGAGGTGGTGATGGGGCCGGCGACGACCCTCAAGGTCGATCGCCTCGCCGCTGACGGCACCGTGCTGGGGCTGGTGAACGGACGGCTCCAGGTCACGGGCGTGCCAGGCGCGCAACCCGGCCGCTTCACCATCGCCGCCGGGGCGAACAGCATCGACGCCGGCCCCGCCAGCTTCCTGGTCGCCTACGTTCCGCCGGCGCCGGGGTCGGCCGTGGCGCTGCGCCAGGTCTACCTGCGCACCAGCCTGGCCGCGCTCGGCGGCGGGGCGATCACCGATGGCGGCAACGACCAGCCGGTCCAGGACGTCCTGCGCGAACTGGTCGCCCAGGGGCCGGTGCCGCCGCCGGCCTCCGGAGGCCTGGCGCCAGGCCTGTATGTGCACGTCATCGACGGGCTCATCCAGCTGTCCAACCGGGGCGGCGTCCAGCAATTCGCCGCCGGCCAATTCGGCTTCACGGGCTCGATCACCCAGCCACCGGTGATCGTGCCCAGGAACCCCGGCATCCTGTTCACGCCGCCGCCGGCCTTCTCCAGTTCGAGCGCTCCGGCCCCCAACAACACCAACGCCCCCAAGTCCAATGCGGTCGACTGCGAAGTGCGCTGAGGGGACCGAAGCTATTCGGCCTTGATGCCGGCCGCCTTCACCACCTGGCCGTAGCGGGCCAGGTCGCGCTTGATCTCCTCGCCGAACTTCTCCGGCGTGCCCGGCGTGGCGCCGATGCCCAGCGCATCCAGCCGCTGCCGCACCTCGGGATCGGCCAGCACCGCGTTCAGCTCGGTGTTCAGGCGCATCACGATCGCGCGCGGCGTCTTCGCCGGCGCCAGGATGCCGACCCACGAGTTGATCTCGAAATCGGGCACGCCGGCCTCGATGAAGGTCGGCACGTCGGGCAACGACGTCGACCGCTGCGCGCTCGACACGCCCAGCCCGACCAGCTTGCCGGAACGCACATGCTGGTTGGCGCCGGCGATCGCGGTGTAGACCAGCGGAATGCTGCCGCCCAGCACGTCGGTGATGGCCTGGCCGCCACCCTTGTACGGCACGTGGACCAGGTTGGCGCCGGTGCGCATCTTGAGCAGTTCGCCGGCGATGTGCGGCGTGCCGCCGGTGCCGGAAGTGCCGGAAGTGCCGTACGACAGGCCGCCGGCCTGGGTCTTCGACAGCGCGATCATGTCCTTGAGGTTCCTGGCCGCGAAGTTCGGGTTGGCCACCAGGATCAGGATGGCGTCGCCGATCTTGCCGACCGGCGCGAAGTCACGCATGGTGTCGAACGGCACCTTGGCGAACACGTGCGGGTTGATCACCATGGTGCCGTCGAACCCGAGCAGCAGCGTGTAGCCGTCGGGCTCGGCGCTCGCCGCCAGCTGGGTGCCGATGTTGCCCGAGGCGCCTGGCTTGTTGTCGACGATGACCTGCTGGCCGAGCCGCTTGGACAGCTGCTCCGCGACCAGCCGGCCGCTGGTGTCCGTCACCCCGCCCGGCGTGAACGGCACCACCAGCCGGATCGGCTTGGTGGGATAAGCCTGTCCTGAGCCTGTCGAAGGAGCCTGCGCGCCGACGATGGCCGGCGCCAGCAGCAGGGCCGCCGCCGACAGGACGAAGCGGCGCGAGCGGGTGAAGGGGTGGATCATGGTGTTCCCGGTTGGAGTGGATCGGTCTCGGCGTAGCGCTGCTCGAAGGACCAGACGTCCTCGAAGCCCATCAGGCGGGTCAGCTCGGCGAAGTCGTAGAGCGGCACGGCGCTGCCGGCCGACGAGCCCTGCTGCTGGAATGTTCCGTACACCTGCGCCATGGCCTGCACCGAGGCCAGCAGCGCAGTGACCGGAAAGATTGCGATCTTGTAGCCCAGCGCCTCCAGCTCGGGCCGGGTCAGGACCGGGGTGCGGCCCTTCTCCACCATGTTGGCCACCAGCGGGACGTCGAACGCGCTGCCGATGCGGCGCATCTCTTCCTGCGACTCCGGCGATTCGACGAACAGGATGTCGGCGCCGGCCCGGGCATAGGCCTCGGCCCGGCGCAGCGCCTCGTCCAGGCCCAGCGAGGTGCGGGCGTCGGTGCGGGCGATGACCAGGAAATCGGGCGAACTGCGCGCGTCGACCGCGACCCGGATCTTGCGCACCATGTCCGCCATCGGGATCACGCGGCGACCGGGCGTGTGGCCGCACTTCTTGGGGAATTCCTGGTCCTCGATCTGCAGCGCCGCGGCGCCGGCCGCCTCGTAGCCGCGCACCGTGTGCCGCATGTTGAGCAGGCCGCCGTAGCCGGTGTCGGCGTCGGCGATCAGCGGTGTGCGCGCCATGGCGGCCATGGCGGCCACGCGGCCCACCATGTCGCTGTAGGTGGCCAGGCCGGCGTCGGGCAGGCCCAGGTGCGATGCGACGGTGCCGAAGCCGGTCATGTACAGGGCGTCGAAGCCGAAGCTGTCGGCCAGCCGCAGCGAGACCATGTCGAACACGCCGGGCGCGACGACCAGCCCGGGTTGCTTCAGGCGGGCCGGCAGGGAGGTCTTGGAAATTGGCATGGCAGCGGGCTTCGGCAGGTGCGGCGCACTTTAGCATCGCGGCCCGGATTGGCGTGTTGGCTGACAGACAGGACGCCGCCGCCCGGCTTCAATCGGGGTTTGACACAGCAGGAGCACACCATGTCACAGCAAGCCAAGGTTCGCGGGGAAGTCTGCTTCCGGGCCGGCGACGGTCCGATGGTGCCGATCCCGGACGGACCGGTCGACATCGACGTGGCCGCCGACAGTGTCACCTTCGGCTGGACCGAAGAGGACGGCACCCCCAACGCGGCGGCGATCCCGCGGGACGAATACGACCGCTACGTGAAGGAAGGCAAGATCAAGCTGGTCGCGGCCTAGGGCCCGGTTCGGCCAGGCCGCGCGACAAAGATTGGGGCACGTCAACGGCCGAGCCAGGTGCCGCGTTGTAAACGGGCAGGTCCGTCCGGGCCGCAACTTCAGCGACACCTCACCTCGGGAAAACCCAAATGAACAAGCTCCTCGCCGTCCTGGCCGCCACCTTCTTCGCCGCTTCCTCGTTCGCCGCCTCCCACACCGGCGCCCCCATGGCTGGCGCTTCGGCTGCCAAGCCGGCCGCTGCCGCCACCGCCCCGGCTGCCACCCCCGCCGCCAAGACCGAAATGAAGGTCGACGCCAAGGCCGAAGCCAAGGCTGCCAAGGCCACCGCCGCTGCCGAAAAGAAGAAGGCCAAGGCTGAAGCCAAGGCCGCCAAGAAGGCAGCCGACGCAGAAAAGAAGAAGGCCAAGGCCGATGCCAAGGCTGCTGCCACCAGCACCAAGGCCGGCGCCGAAGCCACCAAGGACAAGGCCGTCGCGAATGCTGACGCCAAGAAGGACAAGGCTGTCGCGAATGCTGACGCCAAGAAGGAAGCCGCCAAGAAGTAATTCTTCGGTTGTCTGACGAAAAGCCCGCGTCGGCGGGCTTTTTGCGTTGACGGCCTCGTTCAGCCGCGGAACTGGCGGGCCGCGAAGGCCCACGCCATGCGCGACGCATCCGGCCCCAGGGCGTCGCCATAGGGCTGGCTGGCGGCGCCGCCGCTCCAGGCGTGGCCCAGCTGCGGCACTTCCACCAGCGACGCGACGGTGCCGCCGGCGGCCTTGAAGTCGGTGACGGTCATGGCGTGCCGCTTGCCCCGCTGCACGCTGCGCAGCGCGATCGGGCTGGCGCCGGCGGCGGCCGCCCAGACGCGCACCGCGGCATGGCCGTTGCTGGCGGCGACGGTGCGGTCCTTGCCGCCATGGATCACCAGCAGCGGCGGCCAGCCCGGTGACTGCGAGGACGGCCCGGCCGGCAAGGCATCGGCAACGCCATGCCCGTGCATCGCTGCCAGCGCCGACAGGCCCGAATGGGCGCTGCCGGGAGGAATTCCGGAATGCATCACCACCGCCTTGAAGCGGTCCGGATGCCGGGTGACGAGCACGGCCGCCATGCTGGCGCCGGCCGACAGCCCGGCCACCGCGATCCGCTCGCGGTCGACCGCATACAGCAGGCAGGCCTGTTCGACGGCGTTCATGATCAATTGGGCTTCGGCGGCGGCGCGCCCGGCGCGGGTGTCGAACCAGTTCCAGCAGCCCTGGGCATTGGCCAGGCGGTCCTGTTCGGGGTAGAGCACCAGGAAGCGCTCGCGCGCGGCGATCCTGTTCATGCGGGTGCTCTGGGCGAAGCCGTTCGCGTCCTGCCCGCAGCCATGCAGCATGACCATCAGCGGCAGCCGCTCGCCGAACCGGACGTCCGGCGGCCGGTACAGGCGGTAGCGGCGCATGCCGGCCGCGCCCATGGCGATGCCGGCGATCCAGTCACCCTCGCCGGCCGGCGGCTGGCGCCTGGCGCGCTGGGCTTTCAGGCCGAGGCCGGCCGCCTGGGTCCCGGCGCGCAAACTGCTGCGCGCCAGGGCCTTGAAGCTGCGCTCGAAAGCCCGAGCCCAGGGCGCGGCGGGATTCAAGACGTGGCGGGCGTCTCGGCTGTGTCCGGAGCCGTGGCGCCGTCGTCGTCGTTGGCAGCGATGTCGAGCTTGGGCGCCAGGTGCGGCTTCTTGCCCGGTTGCACCGCGTGCTCGGCGCCCGGCGCGATCTCGATGTGCTGGTGCTTCTTTTCCTGCTGCACCTTCTTGTCGTGCGCGATGTTGCGGGGATCGGTCATTTGCCGTCCTTCAGGACTTCCTTGACGTCGCCGTAAGCCTTCTGCACCTTGCCTTCAGCCTGCTTGACGAGGCCCTTGTCCTGCTGGTCGGTGCTGCCGACGGCCTCGCCGGCCTTTTCCTGCAGCTTGCCCGCGGCGTCCTTGACGGCGCCCTTGACCTGGTCCTTGTTCATTGCATTCACCTTGGAGTTGAGTCTCCACGGTGCGCTCCGGCCGAGCTCGATGCTGCCATCGGTACGCCTGAGCTGGTGTGGGTCCGGTCCTACGTCCCGACCGCCTTGCCGCCGGCCCGCCGCAATGGAACCGGCCGACGGCCAGTGCGCCCGGGCACCTTCAGAGTGATCGCCATGACTCACGCCGCGTGGACCGCGATCGACCTGCTGCTGGCGGGCTGCGCGCTGGCCGCGGCGTTGACCGTGCGGCCGTGGCGGCTGCTGGCGGCCGGGCCGGACGGTTCGGGACTGGCCACGCCGTTGCTGGCGACGCTGACCGTGTTGCCCTGGCTCTGGTCCTGGCCCGCTTCGGGCGGCCTGCCGCTGCCGCTGCAGTGGTCGGCGGCGCCTCTGGCGGTGCTGATGCTGGGGTGGCCGCTGGCGGTGCCGCTGCTGGTCGGCGCCGGCCTGAGCACCATGGTGACGGCGAACGCGTCGCTCGCGGCCGCCCTCTCGACCACGGTCTGGTCCGGGCTGTTGCCCGCCACCCTGGTGCTGGCGCTCGGGGCCGCCGCGCGCAAGGCCCTCGGCACCCATCCGTTCGCCTACCTGTTCGCCCGCGCGTTCGCGGTGCCGCTGCTGGCGCTGTTCGCCAGCTCGCTTGCAGCCGCCGCCGTCGGCCCCGCGCTGGCCGGCATCGACCCGGCGCTGCGGGCGGTC
>CALRYV010000005.1:0-214045 GCA_943372495.1 Ramlibacter sp. 2FC
ACTTCCGGCGGGAGTACGCCGCGCTGAAGGCGGGCTGGAGCGGCGATCCCTTCCGCTGGCGGGGCTTCGACCGCTGGGTGGAGCAGGCCAACAACGCTGCGTTCGGCGCGCAGGCCGCGTACGACGACCTCGTGCCCGGCTTCGAGGCGCTGTTCCGGCGGGAACAGGGCGACTGGAACCGGTTCTATGATGCAGCGAAACGGCTGTCCGCCCTGCCGAAAGAACAACGCAACACACTGCTCAAGGAGATGGCTGGTGCCTGACATCCACATTCAACGCGATCACTGCCTGGGGCTGCCCGAGGCGCGCAAGCTGGCCTTCCGCTGGGCCGAGCTGGCCGAGGAGAAGTTCGACATGGCCTGCAGCTACGAAGAGGGCAAGACGTCGGACCTGGTGTCGTTCACCCGCTCCGGCGTCAACGGCGAACTCAAGGTGACGGGCGATAAGTTCGAGCTCGATGCGCGGCTGGGTTTCCTGCTCGGTGTCTTCAAGGACCGGATCGAAACCGAGATCGTCAAGAACCTCGACGAACTGCTGGCGCACGAGGAGCCGCTGCAGGCGCTCAACGTGGCGGCGGCCGACGCGTCCGCCCGGTCCACTGCCAAGAAGGCCGCGGCCAGGAAGAAGGCGTAGCGTGGAAGCCGCGCACGGACCGCTGGCCGGCCTGAAGGTGGTGGAGCTCGGGCAACTGATCGCCGGTCCGTTCGCCGCCAAGACCCTGGCCGATTTCGGCGCCGACGTGATCAAGATCGAGCCGCCCGGGGTCGGCGACCCGCTGCGCAAATGGCGCCTGCTCAAGGACGGCACCTCGGTCTGGTGGCAGGTGCAGTCGCGCAACAAGCGTTCGGTGGCGCTCGACCTGAAGGATCCGGCGGCGCAGGAGATCGTCCGCAAGCTGGCGGCGGATGCCGACGTCCTGATCGAGAACTTCCGCCCCGGCGCGATGGAGGGGTGGGGGCTGGGTCCGGAAGCGCTGCAGGCTCTCAATCCCCGGCTGATCATGTTGCGCATCAGCGGCTATGGCCAGACCGGCCCGTACCGCGACAAGCCCGGCTTCGGCGTCGTGGCCGAAGCGATGGGCGGGCTGCGCCACCTGACGGCGGAACCCGGACGGGTTCCGGTGCGGGTCGGCGTGTCGATCGGAGACACGCTGGCTTCGCTGCACGGGGTGATCGGCATCCTGATGGCGCTGCAGCATCGCCACGCCAGCGGCAGGGGCCAGGTCATCGACGTTGCCCTGTACGAGGCGGTCTTCAATTGCATGGAAAGCCTGCTGCCGGAGTACGACGCCTTCGGCGCAGTCCGCGGCCCGGCGGGCAGCGCCTTGCCCGGCATCGCGCCGACCAACGCTTATCGTTGCAAGGACGGGGGCTATGCGCTGATCGCGGGCAACGGCGACAGCATCTACAAGCGGCTGATGCAAGCCATCGGCCGGTCCGACCTGGGCGCCGATCCGGCGCTGGCCGACAATGCGGGCCGGGTCGAGCGGGTCGACGAGATCGACGCTGCGATCGGCGACTGGACGGCGCAACGCAGCGTGGCAGACGTGCTGGCGGTGCTGGACGCGGCCCATGTGCCGGCCGGGCGGATCTACACCATCGCCGACATCGCGGCCGATCCGCATTACCAGGCCCGCGGCATGCTGGCGCAGGTGACGTTGGACGACGGCAGCAAGCTGGCGGTGCCGGGGATCGTGCCCAAGCTGTCGCTCACGCCGGGCGGCCACCGGCGCAACGCGCCGGCGCTGGGCCAGGACACCGACGCGGTGCTGCGGGACATCGGCCTGACGCCGGACCAGATCCAGGCCTTGAAGCAGCGCGGCATCGTCGCCAGCGGCCAGAAGTGAAGCGGATTCTTTTCATCCACGGACCTGCCGCCGCCTGAGGCAAGGCTTTAGCTGAGCGACTCGATCAGGTCGACGTACTGCTGCATCGCGTCGTCCTTGCCGGTGCCTTTCAGGGCGTTCCACGCATCCCATTTGGCGCGGCCGATCATGTCGCCGAAGCCGGGTTTCTTCTCGGCGACGTCGCCGGCGCTCGCCTGCTTGTACAGGCCATAGAGCTTGAGCAGCGTGGCGTTGTCGGGACGCTCGGACAGGCTCTTGGAGTTGGCGACAGCGGAATCGAATGCGGCTTGAAGATCGGCCATGGGAACCTCTGGAAAGTTGGATGGCCCGATCTTAAGGCGTCACTTTTCCTTCATCCGCAGGCTCAGGAACTCGGCTTCGTAGTCCTTGGCCAGCGACGTCTTCTGGGCCTCGGTCAGGACCTTGCCGGCTTCCTGGAAGAACTTGGTTTCTTCCTCTTCCAGGTGATGCACGACCTTCTCGCACAGCTTGCGCGCGCCTGCCATCCAGCCGGGCGCGTTGAGCTCCTGCTGCTCCAGGTCCTCCACCATCTCGTCCATCTCGTGGTGTTCGGCAATGGCGTGGCGCGAACTGTTCACGGTGGCGTCGTGGTCGAACAGCGGCACGTAGAAGCAGCGCTCTTCCGCCGTTTCATGGGCCTTCAGCTCGCGCTTGAGTTCCAGGAAGATGGCATGGCGCTCCGGCCCCTGCGGGTCGCTGGCAAGCAAACGGGCCGACAGGGCCCGCTGGGTTTCATGGCTGACGCGCAGCGCTTCGAAGATGTTCATGGAGGCTGAGTCTGCCGCACGGCTGGGCCAGGACTTGTAGGCGCGGTGCCCGACCGGGTGACCGATCCGACCGGGAGGCGGGCGCTTCAGTCCTCGAGCTCGGCCCTGGCCATCTCGACGTCCAGCCGCTCCTTGGCGTCCATGGGCTTGCTCTGGGCGGCCTGTTCGTACAGCTTGGTCGCTTCCTTCATTTTCCGGTCGCCTTCCAGCATGACCAGCCCGTTGGCGTATTCGATCATGCCGATGGCCGACTCGGGATGGAGCTTGAGCGCGTCCTGGAACAGCTTCAGTCCGGTTTCTTTCTTGGCGCCGTGCGTCATGCCGCCGATCAGGCTGCCCACCTTGTCGATCACTTCGGCGTGGAACGCACCGAGCGCGACATGGGCATCGGCGTGCTTGGGTTGCAGCTTGATCGCCCGTTCCAGCGATTCCTTGACCCGGTTGCCCAGCCCCTGCGCCAGGGCCCGTGCCACGCTGATGCCCTGGCTGTAGCGACCGAGCGCGTAGGCCTGCCAGTACCAGGCGTTCGCGTTCTTCGCATCGGCGGCGGCCTGCGCCTCGGCTCGCTGCGCGACTTCCAGCAGCAGGTCCAGCTTGGCCTTTTCCTTCTTTTCGAGGTAGTTGGCGTAGATGCAGGTGGCCTTGTTGGCCACCGTGATGCCGTCGCCGCCGGCCTTGATGCCGGCCTCTGCGGCCTGCTGGAACTCGCCGCTGTGGAACAGCACCCACGCCGACAGCACCGCATCGTCGCGGGGCAGCGGCTCCGCGTCACCGGCGTGCAGGCGTTCCCAGTCCCGGCGGACCGAGGCGGCGTCGAACGGATAGTCGCCCAGGTGGGGGAAAGCGGTCCACTTGGCCATGAAGCATCTCCTTGGTTCTCTAGCCGTCGCCGCTGCCGCTGTAGGCCCCCACCAGCCCCAGCAGATGCATGCGCTGACCCTGTTCCAGATAGGGTAGCAGCAGATTGAGGACGTGGTGTGCCCCGCGCAGCAATGCGAGCTGCGCGCTCTCCGGCTCGAGCGCCCGGCGCGGGTCCCGGACGAATTCATAACTGAGCCAGTACGTCAGCAGCACGACCATGCAGGTGGCCGTGGCGTCCACTTCGCGCGAGTCGATGGCGATGGCGCCGGAGCGGCTCATGCCGTCGAGCAAGGCCTTGACGGCGCGGGTCTTGTTCTTGAGCACCGCCTGCAAATGGGTTTCGAGCCGGCGGTTTTTGGACAGCAGGTCGTTGAGGTCGCGGTACAGGAAACGGTATTGCCAGATCAGTTCGAACAGCGAGTGCATGAAGAACCAGCTGTCCTCGACGTTGGCGACATCCCCGCCGGCGCCGAGCAGCTCGTTCAGGCTGGACTCGTAGCGGTCGAACAGCGAGTTGATCAGCTCGTCCTTGGCCGGGTAGTGGTAGTACAGATTGCCCGGGCTGATGCGGAGCTCGGCGGAAATCAGGGTGGTCGAGACATTCGGCTCGCCAAACCGGTTGAACAGCTCCAGTGTCACCTCGAGGATGCGTTCAGCGGTTCGGCGGGGCGCCTTCTTGACCATGAAGGCAGTTTAGGGCGCTGGGCCCGGCCCGCGTGCTGCAATGCAGCAAGGCCGCGCGCTAGGCCGACTTGCGCGCCGGCTTGCGCTTGGCGGCCACCGGCCGGGTGGTCTTCACCGGGGCACTCTTGGCAGCCGGCCGGGTGCCGGCCCGGGCGATGTTGCGATTGAGCTCCTCGATCCGCGCGCTCAGCACGGCGATGTCGGCGGCGGTCGGAACGCCCAGCTTCTTCAGGGCCTTGGAGACCCGGTCCTCGAAGATCGTCTCCAGCTTGTCCCACTGGCCCGATGCCTTGGACGAAATCTCCGTGGCCATCGACGTCATCTTGCTGGTGGCTTCGGAAATCTTCTCGCCGGCCGTGGCCTGGCTCTTGCGCTGCATCGACACGCCTTCCTTGACCAGCGTGTCGAACACCTTGCTGCCTTCTTCCTGGGCCTTGGCGAATGCGCCCAGGCCGGCCAGCCAGATCTGCTGGGCCGATTCCTTCACGGTGGCGGAAAGATCCGGCGTGGCGCCGCTGGCGGTGCTGTCGGATCCGGTGTTCTTCGTCTTCGTGACCATGGATGCTCCTTGGATTGGTGCCGGACAGGCCCCGGCGTTGCGAAGCCAACTCTAGACCGGGCGGCTGGCGCGGTGTAGGTGCGCCCTCCTAAAGTGACGGCCGTCCGACCGCCGTGGGCATAATCGATCGCAACCCAACAGCCGCGCCTGATGCGACGGAGCAGCGAGCGGCCATGAAATCTTCTTCCGGAAACCACTTCATCGCGCTGGATCACGTGCGGGCCCTGGCGGCCCTGATCGTGTTCACCTGGCACTTCCTGCATTCATTCGACGGGTATCCGATCCCGTTCGAATACGTGCCGATGCTGGTTCCCTTTGCCATTCTCGACGAGGGACACACCGGCGTGGCCCTCTTCATGACCCTCAGCGGCTACCTGTTCGCCAAGCTGCTCGATGGCAAGAGGATCCGCTACAGCCGGTTCATCTGGAACCGGGTCGTGCGCCTGCTGCCCCTGCTGGCGGTGGTGGTCGTGATCGCCAGCATCGGCAAGTACCTCGCCGGCGCAGACATGCGCGCTTACGGCCACGCGCTCAGCAAGGGCTGGTACCTGCCCACCCTTCCCAACGGGGGCTGGTCGATCGTCGTGGAATTCCATTACTACGCCGTGCTGCCGGTCCTGCTCTGGCTGCTGCGCCGGTCGAAGCTGCTGCCGCTGGGCGTCGTGCTGGCCGCGATCGTCCTGCGCATCGTCGTTCACCGCCAGACCGGTGAAGTGCAAACGCTCGCTTTCTGGACCCTCGGCGGCCGCATCGACCAGTTCGCGCTGGGCATGGTCGCCTTCCATGTCCGTTCCCGGGTCGCGCACCGGCACTGGCTGGCAGTCGCCGTCTTCGCGGCGTTCAGTGCCGTCTACTGGTCCTTCGATGCGCAAGGTGGCTGGTTCCGGAATCCCTCCTATCCGTCGCCGAGCCTGTGGTGGATCTTCCTGCCCACCATCGAGGGCCTGGCCTTCGGCCTGGGAATCGCCTGGTACGACAGCTCCTTCGTCCTGCCGACCACCGGCTTCTCGGCCTTCCTGGGACGGATCGGCGACTACTCCTATTCGATGTACCTGCTGCACTTTTTCTACGTGTTCGCGGCGGTGCGGTTCGTGCACGAACGGATCGCGGACCTCTCCAATTTCTACGTCGCGTGTGCCTGGGCCGTCGTGGCTTTCGCCTGCATGCTTCCCCTGTGTCACCTGAGCTTCCGTTTCCTGGAAGCGCCGTTTCTGCGCCTGAGAAGGCCCTACATCCTCGCGGAGGCCCAGGCCCGGCCGCAACGCGGGCTATGAGACAATTTTGTCCATGTTGACAAGTGCTTCCACGCCCGAAAGCTTCGTCGTCGACGAGTCGGAGCTGGGTATCGGCAACCTGCTTGTCCAGACCGGCAAACTGACATCGAGAGACCTCGAGCGCGCGGTCGCCGCCGGCGACGAACTCAGCGGACGGCTGTCCGATGTCCTCGTCCAGCTCGGGCTGGTGTCGGAGATCGACGTGACCCAAGCCAGGTCCGTGCTGCTCGGGCTGCCCTTCGTCAGCGCGGACAGTTTCCCGGAAACCTCCCCCGACGTCCCCGGCTTGCAGGCGGCCTTCCTGCAGTCCCATCGGGTGCTGCCGGTGGCGCTGGAGCCGGACCGGCTGGACGTGGTGATGGCGGATCCGCAGGACCGGTTCGTGCTCAAGGCGCTGCACCTGGCCACGGGGCTGTCGATCCGGCCTTTCCTCGGGATGGCCAGCGACATCGACAAGGCGCTCGCGCAACGCGACGTCGAAGGCGGCGTCGGCGACGGCGAGGTCCAGGAGGATGTGGACTCCGGCGACTTCGTCGAGCACCTGAAAGATCTCGCCAGCGAGGCGCCGGTGATCCGGCTGGTCAACACCATCGTCGGCCGGGTGATCGAGCTGCGGGCCTCGGACATCCACCTGGAGCCGTTCGAGAACGGCCTGCAGGTCCGCTACCGGGTGGACGGCGTGTTGCAGGAAGCCGATCTGCTGCCGGTCAAGCAGGGCGCCGCCGTGGTGTCGCGGATCAAGCTGCTGGCCCACATCGACATCGCCGAGCGCCGGCTGCCGCAGGACGGCCGGATCCGCACCCGCGTCAAGGGCCGCGAGCTGGACCTGCGGATCTCCACTGTCCCGACCGTCCACGGCGAAAGTGTGGTGATGCGGGTGCTCGATCGCGCCAGCGTCCGCCTGAGCCTGGAAGAAATGGCCATGGACGACGCCACGCTGCAGGCCTTCCGCGCGCTGCTGGCCCGTCCGCATGGCATCTTCCTGGTCACGGGTCCGACCGGCGCCGGCAAGACGACCACCCTGTATGCCGGCCTGTCGGAGCTGGACGCGTCGGCGCAGAAGATCATCACCGTCGAAGATCCGGTCGAATACCAGTTTGCCGGCATCGCGCAGATGCAGGTGCATGCGCAGATCGGCCTGACGTTTGCCTCGGCGCTGCGGTCCATCCTGCGGCAGGACCCCGACATCATCATGATCGGCGAGATGCGCGACGGCGAGACCGCCCAGATCGCCGTCCAGGCGGCTCTCACCGGCCACCTGGTCCTGTCCACGCTGCACACCAATACGGCGGCCAGTGCCGTGATCCGGATGCGCGACATGGGCGTGGAGCGCTATCTCATCACGTCCACGGTGATCGGCGTCGTCGCCCAGCGCCTGGTCCGCACCCTGTGCGCCGAATGCAAGGAGCCGTACACGCCCGATCCTGCGATGTTGCGCTCCACCGGGCTGGACCGGTTCGTGGCGCCGGGTGCGCCGCTCTACCGCGCCCGTGGTTGCGCGAGTTGCCGCAACACCGGTTACCGGGGCCGCGCCGGGCTGTTCGAACTGCTGCTGGTGAACGACGCCATCCGCAAGGGCATCCTGGACGGCGCCGACGGCTCCGTGCTGCAGGAGCTGGCGGTCGGCGCTGGCATGGTGACCCTGTACGAAGACGGTTTGCGCAAGGTCGGCCGCGGCCTGACCACCTATGAGGAGGTCCTGCGCGCGACCGAGAGCGAGGACAATGGCTGAGTTCAACTGGCGCGCCATCGAGCGCTCCGGACGCACGCAACACGGGCGCCTCGACGCCCCCAGCGCGCCGCAGGCGGCATTGCAGCTGCGGGCGCGCGGACTGGTCCCGGTGTCCATCGAGGCGGCGGGCGCCACCCTGCCCGGCCCGGGCGAGAGCGGGCCCAGGTCCCGGCCGTGGTCGCTGTCGCTGCGCCGCAGCCCTGCGATCACCGCCAAGGACATCCTGAGCGTCACCACCGAGCTGAGCATCATGCTGCGCGCCGGCCTGCCACTGGCGTACGCGCTGCGCCTGCTGCTGGAGATGGGCCACAAGCCCGCGCTGCGAACGCTGCTGCAGGAGGTGCTGGACGACGTGAAGGGCGGGGCGCCGCTCAGTCGCGCGCTGGCTCGCCACGACGCCCAGTTCGGCGAGTTCTACGTGAGCATGGTGCGCGCCGGCGAGGCCGGGGGGCAGCTGGCGGTGGTCATGGAACGGCTGGTGGGCCACATGGAGCGGCTCGCGGCCATGCGCGAGAACGTGGTGTCCGCCGCGACCTATCCGGCCATCCTGCTGGGCGTGTCCGTGCTCTCCGTGATCGGCATGATCGGCTTCGTGGTGCCCCAGTTCGAGAAGCTGTTTGCCGACCTTGGCGACGCCATTCCGTTCGCGACCCGGGTCGTGCTCATGCTGAGCCACCTGTTTCGCGACTGGGGCTTGCTGATCGGCATCGTCACCATCGTGGCCGTGTGGGCCGGCATGCGCTGGGCCCACACGCCGGCGGGGCATGCCTGGTTGCAGCAGCGGCTGCTGCGCCTGCCGCTGGTCGGCCGGCTGTTGCTCGATTTCCAGCTGACCGTGTTCGCGCGCACCATGGGCACGCTGGTGGGCGGCGGCGTCTCGCTGCTGGCCGCCATCGAGATCGCGATCTCCACCGTGACCAGCCCGCCGGTGCGCCAGGCGATGCTGGGCATGGCGCCTTCGATCAAGGGCGGCGGCCGGCTGACCCAGGCGCTCGCCGACACCCGTCAATTCGAGCCGCTGGCGATCAATCTCGTGCGCGTCGGCGAGGAGACCGGCAGGCTCGGCCCGATGCTCCTCGAGGTGGCCCAGCTGCTCGATCGCCGGGTCGAGACCGGGGTGCGGCGGCTGCTGACCCTGCTTGAGCCGGCGCTGATTTTGCTTCTGGGCGGGCTGATCGCGACCATCATTGTTTCCATCCTGCTGGGGATCCTGGCCATCAATGATCTCGCGGTATGATTTTGCAATGATCAATGCTTCCCGTTCTCGCCTGAATCGCGCATCGCACAGAGGCTGTCGCACACTGGGCTTCACGCTCGTCGAGCTGCTGGTGGTGCTGGCGATCCTGGCATTGCTCGCGGGCATCGTGGGGCCGAAGGTGCTGGGCCAGCTGGGCGGAGCCAAGGCCAAGACGGCGGCCGTCCAGATTTCCGACCTCGAGAAGACGCTCGAACTGTTCAAGCTCGATGTGGGCCGCTATCCAACCGCGGAAGAAGGACTCGAAGCGCTGGTCAAGAAGCCTGCCAGCGCCGCTGCCTGGTCCGGCCCTTACCTCAAGGGGGGCGTGCCGCTTGACCCGTGGTCCCATCCCTATCTCTACAAGCCCGGTCCCGGCGGCACGCTGGAAATCCTGTCTCTCGGGGCGGACGGCGCGCCAGGCGGTGACGGTGAAAACGGCGACATCCGCAACAAGCAATAGGCGCCGCAGCCTCCTCCGCCCGGGTCCTGCGCGCGGGTTCACCCTGATCGAACTGCTGGTCGTGCTGACCTTGCTGGCGCTGGTCGTTGCACTGGTGCCGCCTTCGTTCGAGCGCATGCGTGAATCAGCGCAGTACCGTGACACCTTGCGTCGGGTGCTGGGCGATCTCCGGTCGGCCCGGCAGCAGGCGCTCGCGCAGGGCAAGGAAGTGCGGTTCGGCATCGACGCTCCGGCGCGCAGTTTCGGGGTCGAGGGCCAGCCGCCCAGCCAGGTGCCGGAGTCGCTGCAGATCCGTTTCACTGCCGCCCAGATCGAACTCTCGGCGCAGCAGAAGGCCTCCATCCGCTTCCATCCGCAAGGCGGGGCGACGGGCGGCAGCGTCGATCTGGTGCGCCCGAGCGGGGCCGGCACCCGGATCACGGTGGACTGGCTGTCGGGAGCCATTTCCCAGTCGGCTATCGGTTCATGAAGCCGGGCGCCCGTCTGCAGGCGATGCGCGGTTTCTCCCTGCTGGAGCTGCTGGTGGCCCTGTCCATCATGAGCATGGCGCTGGGCCTGCTGTACCAGGCCAGCACCGGCGCGCTGCGCGGCGTGGGCGACCTGGACCTGGAACAGCGCGCCAATCTGCTGGCGCAATCGATTCTCGAGGCGCGCGATGCGGTGCCGTTGGCCGGCTGGAACGAAAGCGGGCGCGCCGCTGACATGGACTGGCGGGTCAGCTCGGCCCCCTACGACACCCCGGTCGCGAGGGACATTCCCGCGGCTCCCCGGCTGCACGAGGTGCGCGTGTGGGTCGAGTGGGCCAGCCGCCGGGGCCAGCGCCGCCTCGAGCTGCACACGCTGCTGCCGCAGCAACGGCCGCTGCCCGGAGACCGGCGATGAAGGCGGGGACAGCGGCAATGCGCCGGGTCGACCGCGGTTTCACCCTGGTCGAGGTGGTGGTGGCGCTGGCGCTGCTGTCGCTGGTCATGCTGGTGCTGGGATCGTCGATCCGCAGCATGGGGGCGTCGGCCGAACGCATCGACGCGCGCACGGCGACGATCGACGACATGCGGGTGGCGACGACCTTCCTGCGCGAGGTCGTCGGCCGCAGCGCGGCGCAGCGACTGGAGCCGCCCGCAACCGGCCTGCTGTTTTCCGGCGCTGCCGACGCAATGAACTGGATCGGCGTCATGCCCGCGCGCTTCGGGCCGTCGGGCCGCCACTTCTTCCGGCTCGCCGTGGAGCGGGTGAGCGATGGCAGCGCCGGCCTGGTCCTGCGCTTCATTCCCTGGCGCTGGGAGCAGAAGGTGTTGCCCGATTGGTCCCAGGCCCAGTCGCGCGTGCTGGTGCGCAATGCCAGTGCCGTCGCGTTTTCCTATGAGGGCAATGGCGTCGACCAGGGCTGGCTGCCGGCCTGGCCCGCCGACGAGAAGAAGCTGCCGCCGCGCTTGCGCCTGCAGCTGACCGTTGCCGGCTCGCAATGGCCGCCGCTGATCCTGGCCATCCGGCCGTTGCCGGCGGGCGCCAGCGGCGGGGGCGGCCAATTCGTCACCGGTGCCCAATGATGGCCATTCCCATCCCGTGCCGGCCGGTCAGCCGCCAGAGCGGCGTCGCCCTGGTGGCGGTCCTGTGGGTGGTGGCTGCCTTGAGCATCCTGGTGACCGGACTGGTCCAGACGCAGCGCGAAGAGATCCGCACCGCGTCGTCGGCGCGGGTGCGCCTGCAGGCCGACGCGGTGGGGCAGGGCGCCATCCACCTGGTGGTGCAGATGCTGGTCGCCGAAAGCCAGAGGCGCGAGCGGCTGACGCGGATCAAGACCGTGTACGACGGGGTGGAGGTCGACGTCGAGATCCAGCCGTTTTCCGGTCTGGTGGATCTGAACCTCGCGCCGGCACCGTTGCTGGCGGCGCTCTTTGCCGTGAACGGAGGCGTCGAGGCCGGCGCCGCCGCGCGGCTGGCCGATTCGTTGGTGGCCATGCGCGAGGCCCGTCCGGCGGGCCCGCCGCCCCGGTTCCAGGCCCCCGAGGAACTGCTGACCGTCGAGGGAATCGACTATGACCTGTATGCTAGACTCGCCCACCTTGTGACGACCGATTCGAGGGGAAGCGGACGGATCAACCCGCTCGCTGCGCCGCAAGGCGTGCTGCTCCTTCTTGCCGGCGGCGACCAGGCCCTGGCGACGCGGTTCGCCGCGGATCGCGATGCGGATGTCCCTGGCATGGATACCACAAGGCTGCAGGCTGCTTTCACCGACAAGTCGATTTCGAGCCGTTTGAGATTCCGGGCCTTCGTGGCCCAGCCTGACGGATCCCAGGTCATCGTCGTTCGCGATATTGACATTTCGCCTGCCGCCGAGGGAACGTCGCCCTGGCGCACGATGCGCGCGCATGCGCCGGTGATGAGCCTCAAGTAGGATCTTCATGAACAACGCAACCTCCCCAGCCCTCCAACAAACCGATTTCCAGCTGAGCGAATTCATCCGGGTGGTGGGCGCCTCCCTGCGGCAACTGCACGACCATCCGGCACTGGCCTGGATAACGCCGCAACTGCCGGTCAGGTTGCTGGAGGCCGGGGGCGGCGAGTCGCTGTGGCTGGCTGGCCGAAAGCTGGAGGCCGATGCCGGGCGGCTGCGCTCCGCACGGTTCTCGGCAATCGAAGTGCCAGCCGATCTGGCACTGAGCCGCACCCTGGTCCTGCCGCCGCTGGCGGGACGCGACCTGCGCGATGCCGTGGCGCTCGATGTGCGCGATGCGAATCCGTTCGAACCGTCCGACCTGGTGTGGGGCTATCGCAGCGCGCCGCGGGACGACGGCCAGATCGACGTGATCGCGGCTCTCGCGTCCCGGCGCCAGGTCCTGCAGCATCTTCAGGCCGCGGCGCCCGAAGTGGCCGACCCGTCTTCGCTCGAAGTCTGGGTTCTCGCCGAAGACGGTGGGGCGGTGGTGTTGGGTGGATTCGGCGAGGAGGCGAGGGCGCGCAGTGCCGGCCGGGGACGCTGGCTGGCCTATGCGCTGATGGTCGGGGCCGTCCTGCTCGCGACTGCCATCGCCGTGACGCCGACCGTGCAGTTGCACCTGCGCACCCTGCAGGCTGCGGCCGCCTACCAGGCGTTGCAGCAGCGCGCCGGCCCTGCGATCGCCACCCGTGAGGCCGTGGTGCGCGGCCGCGAGGATCTGGCCAGTCTGCAAGAGGTGATGGGCGATCACATCGAGCCGCTGGTTGCCCTGGACATGCTGACCCAGCTCATTCCGGACGACACCTGGTTGCAGCGGGTCCAGGCGCAAGGCACCCGTTTCACCCTGAGCGGGCAGACCCCCAATGCGGCTGCCCTCATGAACATGCTCAGCAGCAACCCGGGCCTGCGGGATGTGCGGGCTCCCTCGCCGGCAACGCGCGCCCAGGGAAGCAGTCGCGAGAACTTCGTGGTGGAGTTCACCGTCGCCCCAGGCATGGTGCAGCGTGCGCCGGCTGCGGGCCAGGCGCTGGCGGTGCCGCCGCCATTACCCGCGCCAGTTGCGCCGGCGGCCACCTCGCTCCCACCCAAGCCGGTGACACCGGCTCCCGCCAGGTCGCAGCCATGAAGGCTCGCACGATGGATACCGCCGTCCTGGTGGCGCTGTTGCTTGTATTCGCGGCGGCCATGGGCTTGTTTGCGTTCTACGTTCAGGGCGTGCACCGGGCCGATGAACAGAAACTGGAGACGATCGAGCCCCGGTTTGCGCGGCTCGCGGGCCTGGCGATGGACAAGGGCCAGCTTGCCGCCGCCCTGGCGACGACCAAGGGCGCGGTCACGCGCCATCTCTATCCCGCCAGCCGGGAAGTCAGCCAGGCCGGCAACGATGCCCAGCAACGGGTCCGCGATGTTTTCTCCCGGGCTGGTCTGGAGGTGTTGACCAGCCAGGTGCTGCCCGCCAAGACCGTCAAGCAATTCGATCGCATTCCCATCACGCTGCGGGTCGAAGGCGAGTACCTGGTCTTCCAGACTGCGCTGGCGACCTTGCCCACTCTCGCACCAACCCTGTTTGTGGAGGGGTTCAACATCCAGAACGTGGTCATCGGAAAGCCCGATGCGCCGCTGCGCCTGGTGGTGCAGTTCGACCTGTTCGTCTTGCGGGCACGGACATGAGGCGTTTTCTCATCCCCCTGTTGCTGGTTGCAAACCTGACGCTGGCCGGCATCCTGGGCTGGCTGTGGGTGACGCCCCAAGGCCAGTTGCGCGGCGTCAGATGGGTGCCGCCGGCACCGATCCCGCCGGTGCTGACCGATTCCGTCGTCCCGTCGTGGAACGCGGACCTGGGCAGCTTCATGGCTGCACTCGACCGGCCGCTGTTTTCGTCGACCCGCAAGCCGCCGGCCAAGCCGGAGCCGGCAGCTGCGGTCGTGGCCGACACCCTGTCCGATGTGCGCGTGCTGGGCCTGTACTCCAGCGGCACTTCCGGCGGCGCCATCGTGCGCGCCGAGGGGAAGGTGCGGCGCGTGCGCCCGGGTGATTCGCTTGGCGGCTGGACCGTCAAGGAAGTCCGGCCGCGCGACCTGGTGCTGGCGCGGGGTGATGAACAGCGCACGCTCGATGTCAAGCGCGGGCCCGACGTGGAACCGGACGTGGCGGGCGGGCCCGCCCCCGCGGCGGCGGGGAGCTCGAATTCAGGCAGTTCGGGTGGCGACCAGTTGATGAAAAGACAGCAGCAGGAAGCGAACGACAGCACCGCCCGCGTGAATGCGATGCGCGCCCGTGCCGGCCTGCCGCCGTTACCTTGATTGAAATAACTCGGACAATGACATGCCCTCTCATCGGTTTCTGATCAGTGTGTTGGCCTTGGCCGCGGCCCAGGCGGGCGCGCAGACACTCCCGGCGTCGCCGGTCGCACCGGCCGTCACGCCGCCGCAGCCCGCTGCCAGCGTCGGCGGGGCACGCGTCATTCGCGGCAACGACGTGGTTGTTGCGCCGCAGTCCGTGTTCGCAGCGCCCGAAGGGGCGAGCACCAATTTCCGGTTCGAAGACGCGCCGATCCGTGAGGTGGCGCAGGCGATCCTGGGGGACCTGCTCAAGCTCGATTACGTCATTCACCCTCCGGTGGAGGGCCGGATCACGCTGGTCACCCAGGCTGGAATCGCGCCTGACGGTGCGATCTACCTGCTGGAGAGTGCATTGCAGGCCAGCGGCACCGTTCTGGTGCGAGATGCGCGCGGGACGTACCACATCGGCAAGCCGGAAGTCGTCAAGGCCATCGTTCCGGCGGCGCGCGTGGCGGGCAACGGGCCGATCGCACCCGGGCAGGGCGTCGTTGTCATCCCGCTGCGGTACATCGGGGCGACGGAAATGGCGACCATTCTGCGTCCGATGGTGGCGGCCGACGCCATCGTCAGGGTCGATACGATCCGCAACCTGCTGGTGATGAGCGGTTCGCGCACCCAGGCCGAAGGTTGGTTGAGCCTGGTTTCGACCTTCGACGTGGACCTGTTGAAGGGCATGTCGGTGGGCGTCTTTCCGCTGAAGTACGCGACGGTCCGGGAGGTCGAGGCGGGTTTGCAGCTGTTGACGCCCACTGCCGCGCGCCCCCCTGCTGCCGCAGGCAGCGCTCCCGGAGCGGGCGCTGCGGCATTCGCCGAGAGCAATCCACTGGCAGGCGCGTTCCGCGTGCTGCCCATCGAACGGCTGAACAGCATCCTGGTGGTGACGCCGCGGGCGGCTTATCTCGAAGAGGCACGGCGCTGGATCGAACAGCTGGACCGCCCTGGCAACAATGCGCTGGAGCCGCGCCTGAACGTGTATGCGGTGCGGAACGGTTCGGCGGCTCATCTGGCGGCCGTGCTGAACGGAATCTTCGGCGACGGGAAAACCACGGCGACGGCTCCGACCGGGGTTGCTCCCACGCTCGCCGCGGCGCAGGTGGCCACGACGACCGGAACCCAGGGGGCGGGACTCGGGACCGCGACCGGAATGCAGGGCGCCGGCCGGGGTACGACCGGGCAGGGAGGGGCCTCGGCGGTCAGCCGCATCGAGTTGGGCGGCAATCTGCGGGTGGTGGCTGACGAGCTGAACAACGCGATTCTGGTCTACGGCACTCCGGCGCAGTTCGAGCGGGTCGAGGCCGCGCTCCATCGCCTCGACGTCCCTGTGACGCAGGTGCTGATCGAGGCGTCCATCGTGGAAGTGACGCTGACCGACAATACGCAATACGGCCTGCAGTGGACCTTCGCAGACGCGCTCGCCAATGGCAAGACGGGAACCAGCGTTCTGAGCACGGTCGGTGGCGGTCTCCTGGGCGGAGCCAAGGCCGGCTTTTCGTATACGCTGAGCAATGCCCTGGGCGTGCGGGCCGTGTTGAACGCGCTTGCCGACAAATCATTGGTGAAGGTGATTTCCAGCCCGTCCCTGATGGTTCTGGACAACCACACGGCGTCGATTTCCGTGGGCAACCAGCAACCGATCCGGTCGGCCGAAACCATCACCAGTGGCGGCAACATCACCACCAGCATCCAGTACAAGGACACCGGCGTGGCGTTGTCGGTCCTGCCGACGGTCAACGCCGGCGACATGGTCACGATGCAGATCAGCCAGGCCGTCACCGACCTGGGCCCGGTCGACGACCAGTCCACCGGACAGCGCAGCTTCCTGCAGCGCCAGATCTCCAGCAAGGTGGCCGTGCGCTCGGGCGAGACGATCGTGCTGGGCGGCCTGATCCGCGACAACGGCACCGACGGTTCGAGTGGGATTCCGGTGGTGCATGAAATCCCCATCTTCGGCGCTCTGTTCGGCCAGAAGGTCAAGAAGCAGGACCGCACCGAACTCCTGGTTATCATCACCCCGCGCGTCGTGCGTTCGGATCAGGATGCCCGCGAAATCAGCCGCGATCTGCGCCAGCGCATGACAGAGTTCGGTGCGGGCCTCTCGCGGCTCGGCCCGGGCCCACGCGCGGGCCTTCCTCTGGAGGAGTGGCAGAAACCGCCGCCGCCGCTCGTGTTGCCCTACGCGATCGAACCCTCCGGACCCAACACACCTTGATTGAAAGAGACAGAAGAGCATGCGATTTGATCTGGCCAAAACAATGAACGCCACGCGGGTGGCAGCAGTCTGCGTCTTGATTTCCCTGGCTGGCTGCGCCGGCATGGGGCAGCGGGGGACCCCCGAGGAACAGGTCAAGGCCAGGGCCCAGCAACGACAGGACGCCCTGGTCAAAGGCGATCTGGAGCGTGTGTATGGCTACTTCACGCCGGCGTACCGGGCGGCCGTGACCGCGCAAAGCTACCGCGGTTCGATCGGCAAGGCGCTGGTCGTCATCGCCGGCACCGTGGAGTCGGTGGAGTGCGAGACGTTGGAAAAATGCGTCGCCAAGGTGAAGGTAGAGACAAAGCCCCTTGTGAACCCGCGCTTTACAGCTACTATCACGACGTATGCAGATGAGACGTGGCTACTCGAGGCCGGGCAATGGTGGTTCTTTCAGAAGCTTTGACACCAGCGACCGCGGACGGATGTCACTTGGGGCGGTGGATGCCGCACAGCTATGGAGGGATGAGATCGAATGGACTAACACCTGTTGCAAATTCTCAACACCCCGAATGAAACCTTCAACACTCATATAGACAGCGCGGGGCGCTGTGCTAGCATCGAAAAAGCGTGAAACTTTGTCAACGCTAACCTACTTCAACCTGGAGTCTTCCCTCATGAGAAAAAATCTTCTCGCAAAGAGCATTGCAACCATGATCAGCGGTTTCGCGCTGGTTGGCGGTGCGCATGCAGTTATCGTGGCAAACCCGACCGCGCCTGCCGGTGTCGGCGCCGCCACCACCCTGGAAGTGAATGCGGACAACATCGGCCACTCGCTGCTGTACCCGTACTACAACGCCCAAGGCACGAACTACACGCTGTTCAGCATCGTCAACACCGACATGTTCAACGGCAAGGCCATCAAGATCCGTTTCCGCGGCGCAGAGAACTCTGACGACGTGTATGACATCACGGTCCTGCTGTCTCCTGGTGACGTCTGGAACGCCAACATCACCCGCGGCGCCAACGGCGTCGCTCGCGTGACCACGGCCGACAAGTCTTGCACCCTGCCGGCCGCCATCAATGGCACGGAATTCGTGACGAACCGTCTGTCGACGACCGCTTCCGCTGCCGCTCGCGCCCAAAGCACGACCGAAGGCTACATCGAAGTGTTCAACATGGCCGACATCCCGCCGACCCGTACCGCTGCTGGCGGCGGTGGCGTGAACGCTCTGTACACGGCCATCAAGCACAATTCCACCGGCGTGCCCCCGGGCTGCGCCGAAAGCACCCCTGCCCTGCAGGCGCTGTTCAATGACCCGACCGACGTCGCTTCCGCTGAAGCCCTCGGCCTCGGCGCTCCGACCACTGGCCTGACCGGCAGCTGGACCATCCTGAATGGCCCGGCAGCTGCATCGTGGGCAGGTCTGGCACGCGCAATCGAAGCGCGCGTTGGCGCCAGCGACATTCCTGGCTACGGCAACATCGTGTTCTTCCCGCAGAACAACACGCCGGTTGCTCCGACCCTGGTCGCTCAAGCCACGGCTGACCCGATCCTGCGTGGCGGCACCGTGGACAACCGCGTCGCCTCGATGGGCACGGCTGCACCGGTGCAAGCCCTGAACTTCGACTTCCCGGACATGTCGACCCCGTACCTGAACAGCGATGGCATCATCCTGGGTGCCGGTGCTGCTGCACGTCGCCAGGCCTATCGCCTGTCGCGCGCCCTGGCCGTGTCCTCGGTCTCCAACGAGTTCGTGACCGGTTCCGGCATCGCTGCCATGACCGACTGGACGCTGTCTTCGCCGACCCGTCGTTACAACGTCGCTCGCAACTACGCTGCGAACGCCAACCTGTACACGAACCTGGGCTTCGACGACAACAACGCTGCCGTCGGTGCTGTGTTCGTTCCGCCGAACAACGCGGTGATCACCCCCACCAACTACTACACGCCGGCTAACGTCGCTGTCACCACCTACGCCGGTACGGCGCCCCAGGGCGTGATCTGCGTGCTGGGCACCACGGTTCAGTTCACGGCCGGCGCCAACACGCCGACGCCGAACAACCTGATCACTGGTGTGAACGCCAACACGGAAGAGCAATTCATTGCTCAAGGTCCGAATGGCTTCGTGATCTCTCCCGGCCAAGGCCCTGGCGCACCGGACAACCTGTGCGGCGAAGTCAGCGTGATGAGCTTCAACGCTGCCCGTCCTGCGATCTCCGTCCTGAACGCACAGATCACGCGCTTCGACTTCACCGGCACCAACGCCGCTGGTTGGGCTCGTATCGCGACGCCGGGCCTGACGGTTGCTGCTGGTCAAGGTCTGGGCGGTTCCACCCGCAACGGCCTGCCGATCATCGGCCACTCGTTCGTGCAGTTCACGAACAACAACGCGCTGGCTGGCGGAGCTGCCGCGGGTACGATCGCTAACTACGACCAGACCCTCGAGCACCGCTCCACCAAGTACTGATCTAGGTTAGGTTGAAAGAGAGGCGGGTCTCCCGCCTCTCTTTTTTTTCGTGATGGTCAAGTTGATGCAGGTTGAAGCTATGCAAATAGCATTTGGTTCTTTTTTGATCCGCCGCGACGCCCTGGTGCGCACGGCGGTTCTCTCTTTTCTGGTTCCCGTCATTGCGTTCTGCATGGCGGGTGCCGCTGGTGCCCAGGTTGTCCTGGGCTCCGGCAATGGCGTGAGCGTGTCTGACGTCGACATGCGCGCAACCGCGGAACTGATTCCGCTGAACGCCCGTGCCGGTCTCCTGTCTCGCACGGAGAACGTCGAGCAACAGGCCAAGGGTCTGTACCTGCGGCGCGTCATGGCCGAGGAAGCAGTCCGCACCGGCGCCGACAAGACGCCGATCGTGCAGGCATTGATCGCCCTGGCGCGCGAACGGATCCTGTCGGATGTGGTGCTCGGCGCGCTGGACGTGGCCAAGACCCCCAGCGACGATGCACTGGAGCAGTATGCCCAGGCCGCCTACAAGGCAACACCGGAGCGGTTCCAGCAGCCGGGACAAACCCGCGTGCGGCACATCCTGATCCGCAACACCGGCCCCGAGGCCAAGGCCAAGGCCGAGGCGATGTTGGCGCAGATCAAGGGCGGCGCATCCTTCGAAGCCCTGGCGCAGTCGCAGTCCGATGACGTCACGACCTCCGCCAAAGGTGGCGACCTGGGGTTTTTCGATCCCTCCACGATGGTGAAGCCGTTCCAGGTCGCCGTCGCCGAATTGAAGAATCCGGGCGACCTGTCGGGCGTCGTCGAATCCGACTTCGGGTACCACCTGATCAAGTTCGAATCGCGCCGTCCGGCCGGCATCCTTCCCTATGCCGAGGTGCGTGAAGTGCTGCGAGGTGAGGCGCGCACGCGCGCCCTGCAAGAAGCCCGGGCCGAGAAGATCAACAAGCTTCTTGAACAATTCAAGGCCGATCCCGCGGCGATCGAAGCCTTCACCCAGCGCTACAAGTAAGCCGTCCTCCGGGAGCGCCGCCCTCCGATCCCGGACGTCTGTCATTCCATGCATCTGCGCTCAGGGTGGTTGTTCCTCCAGTTCACTTCCCGCGAAGTCTCGAACCGGTTTGCCGGTTCCCTCCTCGGCGGGTTGTGGGCCTTCGTGCATCCGCTCGCCTTGCTGCTCGTCTATGGCCTGGTCTTCAGCGCCGTCTTCAGCGTGCGCCTGCCCGCAGCGGCTGGCAGCTCATACCTGGTCTTCGTCGCCGTTGCCCTCTGGCCCTGGCTGGCCTTCCAGGAAGGGGTGCTGCGCGGGACGGCTGCCGTCACTGCCAATGCCGCGCTCGTCAAGAAGGTGCCGTTCTCCCATGCGCTGTTGGTCTACTCGGCAGTGAGCGCAAGCTTTGCCATCCATCTGTTCGGGTACCTGATCGTGCTCGCGGTGCTGGCGCTGCGTGGTGACACGCTGTACTGGCAGGCGCTGCCGGTCGTGCTGCTGTGCCTGCTGATCCTGTACGTGCTTGCGACGGGACTTGCATTGCTGCTCAGCGCCGTTCATGTGTTCGTGCGCGACGTCGAGCAAGGACTGGCACATTTCATGGCCCTGCTGTTCTACCTGACGCCCGTGCTCTTCGGTGGGGCCATGGTGCCGGAATGGCTGCGATCCTTCATGAGCGTCAACCCGCTCGCCCATGTCTTCGAGTCGCTGCGCAGCGCCCTTTTGACCGGTAACCTGCAGGTCGGAGGTTACGTGTTGCTGGCGGCCGTGTTTGCGGTGGCTGTCTTGCTGCTCGGGCGCTCCGTGTTCGGCCGTGCATCCCCGCGGTTCGAAGAAGCGTTATGACTCCCCCGCAATCCCCCGACGGTCCCGGTGTCGGAGCGACGCCGTGGCAACCGGATCCACTGGTGTCGCTGCAGGGCGTTGGCAAGGAATACGCGCTTCGAACCACAGGCACCCGCAAGCTTGCGGCGGTGGCATCGATCCTGCGTGGCCGGCCGCAGCCCCCCGCTTCCACGTTCAAGGCGCTGCAGGATGTCAGCTTCGACATCAGGCGCGGCGAGTCGACCGGCCTGGTCGGCGTGAACGGAGCCGGCAAGTCGACCTTGCTCAAGCTCATTGCCGGCGTCGTGCGACCGAGCAGTGGGACGGTGGTCGTGCAGGGGCGCGTGGGCGCCTTGCTGGAGCTCGGAGCCGGATTCCACCCCGAATACACCGGACGGGAGAACATCAACCTGGCCTGTGCGCTGCTGGGCATGTCGCCCCGCGAAACCCGGCAGAGGATGGGAGACATCATCGAGTTCGCCGACATCGGTGCGCACATCGAGCAGCCGGTCAAGCAGTACTCCTCGGGCATGGTGGTGCGCCTGGGGTTTGCCGTTGCGACGTCGGTTGTGCCCGACGTGCTGATCACCGATGAAGTGCTCGCCGTCGGTGACGAGTCCTTTCAGCGCAAATGCATCGCCTGGATGGAGAACTACCTGGCCAACGGCGGCACGCTGCTCCTGTGCTCGCACAGCATGTACCATATCCAGAAGCTCTGTTCGCGAGCACTCTGGATCCATGAAGGGCGCTTGCATCGCAACGGCAACTCCGCCGACGTGACGCGCGAATACCTCGCCTGGCATGAAGAACGGGTGCCGCGCCCAAGCGACAAGGCCAAGCCGGCACCAGCCGCTTCGGCGCCGGCCACGCAGTACGAGATCCGCTCGATGCGGCTCAACGATGTCGATGAGGCCGAACCCATGATGGTGGCGCAGGACGGTTCGCTGACGTTGAGCGGGACGGTGTATTCGCCCGATGGCCGCGCGCCGGGCATCTCGGTCGCGGTGGTGCGCGTCGACGGCACTCCGGTGTACGGGACCTTCTCCGAGTTGCGGAAGTACCAGCCGCAACGGCTCGGGCCGAACCTGTTTGCTTATGCGGTCAGGTTCCCCGCATTGCCGCTGTTGCCGGGCCGCTACGTGGCACGCAGCCACGCGATGGATCCCGAGGGGATGCGACTTTTTGACCAGGTGGAACGCACCTTCGACATCGTGGGCCACTCCCGTGAAATGGGACTGTGCCGACTCGATCACGAATGGCTCACACCTTGAAACGGAGGGCCGACGGCCCATGAACCAGACTGTCTCCGATCTCATCCAGCTTGCCGGCCAGGCGCTCGCCACCGGTGATCGCGACCGTGCGTCGGTCTGCCTGCGGGCGGCGATCCAGCTCGATCCGGCCAACCTCGACGCGCACAACCTGCGCGAGCGCGAGCAACTCGCGGACTTCATGTCCGGTTGGACCGGTGTCAATGCCGTGATCTCGAAGGACGACGATATCTTCCGGTTCTTCGCCGGGCACCCGACGTCGCTGAACCCCGTGCGCGACTACCTGGCCGATGGCTGGCGGACCCTGAGCGAGCTGATGTGGCTGCTCGAGGTGCACGAACGGCCGCTGTCGAAGGTCACGTCGTTCCTGGAGTTTGCCAGCGGCTTCGGGCGCTTCACCCGCCACCTGGTCAAGCGGCTTCCCGCCGGCGCGCTGTGCGTGTCCGACATCGTGCCGGAGGCCATGGATTTCCTGCCGCAACAGTTCCCCGTGCAGGCGTTCGCTTCCACCCATCTCCCGGCGGCCCTCAAGCTGCCCCGGCAATTCGACGTGGTGTTCGTGCTGTCGCTGTTCAGTCACCTGCCCGCCAGCACCTGGTCGGCCTGGCTGGCCCGGCTCTGGAAAGCGACCGCGCCCGCAGGCCTGCTGATTTTCAGCACCCACGGAATGAGCTGTGTCGACCGGGCCCGGGTGACCCTGGGAGCCGACGGCTTCGCATTCTTCGGCGGCAGCGAGTCGACCGCACTCGAAGACGCCCACTACGGCGTCACCTATACCAGCGAAGATTTCGTGCGTGCGGCCGTGAAGGCGCATGCGCCGGGCGCCGTGCACACCTTCATGCCCGACCATTTCTGGAGTCAGCAGGACGCCCACATCCTGCGGCGACCGGGGTGAACCAAGGCACCGGACGCGTCGTGCACCTGGTCCCGCCCAACGGCGGCGGGGTGGACCGGTTCGTGCGGGATCTGTGCACCGGTCGCCCGGCGGACTGGCTGCTGCATGTGAGCGACGACCAGTGCGTCGTCGAATGTGCCGACCCGGAGCTGTTCATCCCCATCGCGTTGCCGGACCTGGTCGGACTCGTGGAGCACGAGGCCCTGGGCCGCGCTGCGGTACTGCACGCGCACAGCACCGTTGCCGCGGTTCGGCATGCGACGGGGCTTTTGGCGCAGGGCATGGCGTTGCCCTACGTCGTCACGCTGCACGACGTGGAGTTCGCAGGCGCGGGCGCCGAGCCGGCCGAATGCGAGCGGCGTCTCGAGTTTGTCCGGAATGCCGCCAGCTGCATCGTCCCGAGCGCCTTTATCCGGGACCTGGCCCGCCAGGCGCTGGGTGATGGCTTCGATGTCACCGTGGTCGAAAACGGCGTCGATGTGCAGGCTCCCGCGGCGCAGACCCGGGGCGAAGAGCAGTTTTCGGTCGCCGTGATCGGTGCAGTCGGGGAACACAAGGGACTCGCCCATCTCACTGAGGTGGCCCATGCATTGCCCCCGTCAGTGCGCATCGTCTTGATTGGCTATGCCGACGGCCAGCTGGGGCCGGGCTGGCTCGTCCCCGGCAGAGTCTGGGTTCACGGCGTGTTCGAACCGACCCAGTTGCCGGCGCTGGTGGCGCGCTATGGGGCCGCGGTTGCGTTCTTCCCCAAGGGCCAACCCGAAAGCTACTGCTACGCCTTGTCCGATGCCTGGCTGGCGGGACTGCCCGTGGTGGGGCCGGATTGGGGCGCCATCGGCGAGAGGGTGCGTGCCCACGGGGGCGGCAATCTGTATGACCCGGCTGCGCCGGCCGCGGCTGTGGCGCTTGCCATCACCCGACAGCTGGCCGATGCAGAGGAAGGACGGCGCCGCGTCGCCGCAGCAGTGCGAAGCCTCGTCCCGGTGGCGACAATGGTCCAGACCATGAACAAGATCTACGCCGCCGTCGAAGCGGCTCCCCACGACTCGGACCTCGACGCGTTGCGGCGCGTCGCGGCGACCCACCTTGACAGCCGGTTTTTCCGCCGGGAGTTGCTGCGCCTGCAGGGAGACCTCGGCGCCGTGGAGAAACAGCGCGACAACGCCCTGCAGGAACTGCAGACACTCGCGGGAAATTTCGACAAACGCGGGCAGTGGATCGACCATCTCCAGCTGGCACAGGACGAACTGCAACAGGCGGTCGACAAGCTGCGCGGTGACGTGAGCAGCCTGCGGGCATCGGCGGAAGGCCTGAGGCAGGAGAACGCCCGGTCGCAGGAACGGTTGGCGGGTGTGCAGGCAGAACACGAGGCGTTGCAGTCGGCCTTCATGGCGCTGCAGCAACACCACGAGGCAATCGTCCGCCGCCTGACCTGGCCCTTGCAGGTCCTGCCGGCGCCCTGGCGGCTGTCGGTCATCCGGATCACCAAGCGCGTGTTCTCGGTCGGGAAAAAAGATGATTGATGTGTTGATGGTGATTTACCGGCCCAGGCTCGAGGAGCTGGCGGCCTGCGTGGCGGCGCTGCGGCGGGAAGCGGCGCGTGTGCCCGGTCTGCGCGTGCTGCTGTGGCACAACGATGGCGGGCCGTCGGCGACCCCGGGCCTGCAAGCGCTGTACGACAGCGAGACCGCCAAGGGCCTGGCGCTCGAACTTGCTCCGGCCAGCGGTGGCAATCTCGGCTTCGGCCCGGCGATCAATGAACTGCTCAAGGTGGCCCGCGCCGACTATGTGCTGGTCCTGAACCAGGATGCCATTCCGGAACCGGGCTCGATCGAATTCCTCAGCGAAACGGCAACTGCCGACCCGCCGGAGATCGCCGCTTGGGAAATGCGCCAGATTCCCTACGAGCATCCCAAGGACTACGACCCGATCACCCAGGACACGGAATGGGTGAGCGGGGCGGCCGTGCTCCTGAGAACCAGTGCAGCGCGGGCGGTCGGCGGTTTCGAGCCGAAGATCTTCATGTACGGGGAGGACGTCGAGCTGTCGTGGCGGCTTCGTTGCGCCGGCTTCCGCCTGCGCTACGTCCCGCGCTCGGCGGTCGTCCACCACACCTATGCCGAAGCCAACGAGGTCAAGCCGTTGCAGGTCCTGGAAGGCATCTACTCGAACCTCAGCAACCGCGCACGCTACTCGGGCCACCGGCGGATCCTGCAGGGCGTGTCGATGGCGCTGGCGGAGATGATGATCCCGCAGCCGTTTCCCGGCCGCCGCCAGGGCATCGCCAGGGCACTGGTCAAGTTTGCCCGCAATTACCGCTACTTCTGGAACACGCACCAATCGGCGCCGGGCTTCGAACCGCGCTTCGCCGGCTGGGGTTACGAAGTGCGCCGCGAAGGCGCGTTCCACGCGTTTCTCCCGGCCAGCGAACAAGCTCCGGTGAAGCCGCTGGTCACGATCCTGATCCGGACCCACCGGCGCGCGGCCTTCCTGCGCCAGGCACTCACGTCGGTGCTGCACCAGACTTACCGCAATCTCGAGGTCGTGGTGGTCGAGGACGGGTCCGACGAAGGGGAGGCGGTGTGCGAGGAGTTCCGGGGGCGGCTGGACGTGCGCTATTTCCGTCTGAATCCAGGGCGGGGCCGCTCTGTCGCCGGCAACCTGGCGTTGGCCGAGGCCAAGGGCGAGTGGCTGTGCTTTCTCGACGACGATGACCTGCTGTTCGCCGATCACGTGGAAGTGCTGCTGCAGATGGCGCACCAGCACAAGGTGCTGGGCGCCTACGGGTTGGCCTGGCGGACGCACACGCGGGTGGTGGACGAGCAGGCGGCCGTCGTCGAGGAAGTGCACCGCGACATCTTTCCGGACGAAGCGTTCTCCCGCATGGTGCTGTGGCACCACAACTTCATGCCGATCCAGAGCGTGCTGTTCCACCGCAGCCTGTACGAGCGGCATGGCGGCTTTGCCGAGGACATGGACCAGCTCGAGGACTGGAACCTCTGGACGCGCTACACGATCGATGCCGATTTCGTCCAGGTGCGCAAGGTCACGTCCAAGTACCGGGTGCCATCGGCCGTCCATATTTCGTCGCAGCGCCAGACCCGCCTCGACGAGGCTTACCGGGACGCCGTCGCGCGGCAGGCCACGATGGTGTTCGACGCCAATCCGGTGCTGGTGCGCCAGCTGGCGCAGGACTACGCACGGCAGAACGCCTTGATTCACATTGGCCGCGACCAGGTGCGCCGGGGTTTCCAGCGCTGGCCGGTGCTGCGGCAGCTGTTCGCGCTGCGGGGCTTGCTAAAGCTGCGCCGGCGCTGAGCCGGCGGCCCTGGCGCGGTCGATCGCAGCGCGAAACGGCCGGGCCGGATCGCGCTGGACGAATTCGCGAATCAGGTCCTCGTAGCCCGGGTGCAGCCGGCGGATGGTCGCGAGCGCCTGCGCCTGCAGGGCATGGCGCTGTTCCTTGAAGCTCGCGCCGCCTTCGTGGAAGACGAACACGTCGAGCGCATGCAGATGGCGCCAGCCTTGGGCCGAAGCCCGCAGGCAGAAGTCGTTCTCCTCGCCGTAACCCTGGCCGAAGCTCGCCGCATCGAATTCCCCCACGGCATCCAGGCACGCCCGGCGGATGTACATGCAGAAACCGACCGCGGTCGGGATGTCGATGGTCCGGCCCCGGTTCACCGCCGCGATCGCGCCATCCATGCTGGCGGTGTCTTCGCCCTGGGGCAGCGGGTTGTCGGCGCAGTAGTCCGGGTAGCTGCAGATGGTGGCATTGTTGGAGAAAGGCGTGACCGTGCCCACCCGCTCATTCGACAGGGCCGCGGTCCGCAGCCGGTCCAGCCAGTCGTTCGCGACTTCCGTGTCGCTGTTGAGAAGCACGACGTCGCGCCGGCCCGCCAGCCGCATGCCGAGATTGACCGTTCCCACGAACCCGAGATTGCGTGCGTTTTCGACGATCGTGGTGTGGGGGTGGGCTAGCGCAAATTCGCGCAGCCAGGCCTGGACGGCGGGATCGGGGCTCGCGTCGTTGATCACGGTCAGGTGCCAGGCGCAGGCGACGGGGGCGTTCTGGACCGACCGCAGGCAACGCTGCACCGACGGCAGGTTGCCGTAGACCGGCATCACGATTTCCACCGTGGGATCGAACCCTGGCAGCTGGGGTGCGGCCTGGGGCATGACCGCAACGTCGGGGCTGCGGACCTCCGCGAACCAGCCACGGACCCGTCTCCAGGCTCGCCGCGCGAACGGCGCCCGCTGGGGCGCCGCAGCCGCAGCGGCGGCGAGGTCGGGACCCGCCGGGGGACTTGGGGCCGGGGCGGGTTGACTGCTCAGCGCTGCCTGCAGTTCGGCGATCCGTCCGGCCTGTGCACGCGTCGTGGCTTCCAGCGCGTTGAACCGTTCGGCCGCGGCGACGTAGTCTGCGGACAGCGGCCAGCCACATTCCACTTCCAGCACCCAATCGGCGCCTTCGCAGCGGCTGGCGACGTCAGGATCGATGGGCAGTTCGACGAACGGGTCGTCACCCAACAGCAGCAGGGGCAAGCGGCCCCGGGTTGCGTCGAAGGATCCGGCGTCGAGCTGGTGCCGGACGCCACGTGCCAGCTGCTGCGCGCCGGCCTCGGACGCGGACCATTCCCAGGCCGTCCGTCCCCCGGAATCCCGCAAGGTCATGCGGTACAGCCAGAAGTATCCCGGTCGGTCCGCGGGGTCCAGGCGCAGCGCCGGCCAGGGCCCGAGCGCTGTCGGAATCTCGAACCGCAAGGTCTGGCGCTCGAGGCCGATCGTGCCCAGCCGGATCAGCTTGCGATCGGCGGAAAAGCCGGTGGGCGAAGCGACGAAGAGCTGGGCCACAAAGGTGGCTGCAGACACGGCCGCCGGCTCCGGCCGCGCCTGCATTACGGTCCCTGCCGCGAGCTTGGCCACGAAGACCAGTTGGTAGGCGTGGGCGTCGGGCTGGGCCAGGACGTAGCGGGCAACCGCCGGGGGCAGGGTGTCGAAAGCGCGGGTGAATTCCGTCTCGTGCAGGGGTTGGTCGATCGGCTCGACCCGTTCCACCAGCCACCCCTGATGCGTGATCAATCGCTGGAACGAACTGCGGGTAAAAAAGCGTAAATGGGTGCTATCCATCAGGCCTTCGTTGCCGTAGTCGAAATTCCCGTGCATCAGCCCCGCAACGAGGCCGGCATACGCCACGTTCGGAATCGAGACCAGCAAGGCGCCGTCGGGCCGCAGCAGCCGGCGGCAGGCCGAAACCACCAGCTCGGGCTGCTTCAGGTGCTCCAGCACGTCGGCGCAGACGATGACGTCGTAAGACTGGTCCGCGAACCCCAGGTCCCAGCCAGGCTGGTCCAGGTCCAGGAGTTCGATGCGCTCGTACCACGGTTGCGCAACGGCCTGTTCGTCCGGATTGATGGTGACGCCATCGAGTTGGCAATGCAGTTCCTGGCGCAGCTGCCGCCCGAGCGCGCCCGAGCCGATTCCCAGGTCGAGGACGCGCGCGCCTTCCGGAACGAAGCTGCACAGCACGGACAGCGAACTGCGTTCGTCACCGGTCATCCGGCGCCAGTAGACGTGGGTCGAGTTCCCGGTCATTGCCACGCGCGGCACCGCAGGGTTGGAGTGGGCGGGCGACCCCTACAATTGGCGCCCGACACCTCACCGGGCTGCCTGCTTGCGACGACCCGGCCAGCCATCAACGACAGGACCTCACCAATGCACCAGAGTTCAATGATCAACATGGAGAAGTTTCGCGATCGTTACCTGGCAAACCGCAAAACCGAAAAGCTCAACATCCTGGACCTGGGGAGCACGGACATCGGTGGCTGCTACCGGCCATTGTTTGAAAATCCAGGCTGGAAGTATACGGGCGTGGATTTGACCCCCGGCCCCAATGTCGACATCGTGCTGCGCGATGCCTACGACTGGAGCGAGGTCCCCAGCAACAGCGTCGATCTGCTGGTGTCCGGCCAGGTCCTCGAGCATGTGGAATATTTCTGGATCACGATGCTCGAAGTCTCCAGGGTGCTGCGCCCGGGCGGCCTCGCCTGCATGATCGCACCGTCGTCCGGCCCCGAACACCGTTACCCGGTCGACTGCTGGCGCTTCTATCCGGATGGCATGAAGGCCATCGCCGGTTTTTCCAGGCTCGAGTGTGTCGAAGCTGTAACAAACTGGGAAGACATGGGAGATCCCGGAAGTGACTATTGGCACGACACGGTCGCTGTGCTGCGCAAGCCGGTGCGCACGCCAGCCAAGGCGGCGGCGCTGCAGGCGATGCAGGCGTTCCAGCGCCGCGCGATGACTTTGCGCCTCGAATGAGCGCCGTTACGGTGCCCGCTTGCACCACACTAGAATCCAAGGATGACTTATCGTCTTCACGTGGTGCCAGTGGCTTGAAAGAACCGACCGCCCCCCCCCAACTGGCCCCGCTCGAAACGAGACGGCGCGCCACGGTGACGGTCTCGATCGTCAGCCACGAACATGACCAGTGGATCAGGAAGCTGATGGCACAGCTGTGCGACGTCCATGGCGGACTGATCGCGCATGTGGTGCTGACGCACAACCTGCGGGCCGAAGCGGTGCCGACCCCTCCCAATGGCTGGCCGTTCAAGCTCACCCAGGTGTTCAACGAGTCGCCCGCGGGCTTCGGCACCAACCACAACCGGGCCTTCGAGCTGTGCCGCACCAATTACTTCTGCGTCCTCAATCCTGACATCGAACTGTGCGATCCGTCGGTCTGGCCGCGGCTGGTGCATTGCATGTCGGATCCGGAAGTCGGCTGTGCCTATCCGTCGCTGCTGAACACCGATGGGACGCAGCAGGAGAACGAACGGGAGGTGGTGACCCCCTTCTCGCTGCTGCGGCGCCATGTGCTCAAGAGCCCGCAGCGCCGTGCCGACTGGGCCAGCGCCGCGTTCTGGCTGGTGTCGGCGCGCGCCTGGCGCAGCATCGGCGGCTTCGACGAGAAGTACTACATGTACTGCGAGGACGTGGACTTCTGCCTGCGCCTGCAGATGGGCGGCTGGAAACTCGCGCGGGCCGATGCCCAGGCGGTGCATGACGGGGGCTGGAGCAGCCGGCAGATCGGCACCTATCTCGCCTGGCACCTGAGCAGCCTGCTGCGCCTCTGGCTGCAGCCGACGCTGCGACGATACCTTTCCTGGCGCGTCCAGCGGGCCTGAACGCGAATTGACACCTGGTCGTTTAGCCCGACAATAGCGACCAAATGTTGTTTTTGGTATCTTTGTGTTTCTGGGTGTCGGTCATCGTCACCGTCATCCTGGTGAAGTACGGGGCCCAGCATGCGCGCCAGTACGGCCAGGGAGTCCCGCAGCGCTTTCATTTCGGGCATGTTCCCCGTCTCGGCGGCGCGGCGATGCTCGCCGGCTGTTCGCTCGGCTGGTTCTGGATGGCGCTGTCGGGCCCGCTGGAACTCGCCAACCAGATCCGCGTCAGCGGCTGGACCGCGGTGACGCTGTGGGTCGTCATCGCCATCCCGACTTTCGGCGGGGTCGCCGAGGACCTGACCCAGCGGCTCGGCCCCCGCTTTCGCCTGCTGCTGACCGGGCTGGCCGCAGTCATCGCAGTCAGCGTCCTGGGCCTGGGCGTGCCGCGGCTGGGCATTCCGGGCATGGACGAGCTCTGGCTGGCCTATCCCTGGCTCGGCATCGCGCTGGCCATCTTCGCCATCACGGGCTTGCCCCATGCCTTCAACCTGATCGATGGCTACAACGGCCTGGCCGGACTGGTCGCGCTGGTCTGTTGCCTGGCCCTGGCCTATGTCGCGCTGCAGGTCGGTGACCGGCAACTGGCGGCGCTGGTGCTGTCCCTGGCCGGCGCGACGGCCGGCTTCCTGGTCTGGAACTATCCGCGCGGCCTGATCTTCGCCGGCGACGGCGGCGCCTACCTGTGGGGCGTCGTCATCGCGCTGGCCTGCGTGCTGCTGGTCCAGCGCCATTCACAGGTGTCGCCGTGGTTTCCCGCGCTATTGCTGATTTACCCGGTGTGGGAGGTGGTCTTCTCGATCTGGCGCAAGGCCGGCCGCGGCGTGTCGCCCGGCGTCGCCGACGCACTGCACTTCCACCAGCTGATCTACCGGCGCATCGTGTGCGAGGTGCTCCACGACGACGAGTCGCGGCGGATGCTGATGCGCAACAACCGCACCTCGCCCTATCTGTGGGGTTTCGCGCTGCTGACGGTGAGCCCGGCGGTGCTGTTCTGGAACAACACGCCGGTCCTGATGGGATTCACGCTGTTGTTCGTCGTGAGCTACGTGTACGCGTACCGGAGCATCGTCCGCTTCCGCGTTCCGCGCTGGCTCAGGCGTTAGGCCGCCGGGGTGGGGCCGCCGCTTGCGGCACAATTTGGCTCTTCACGCATTCCCCCGAGGACTCATGACCGCGCTTCCCCCCATCGCGCCGCGCGACAAGGCCGAGATCCTGGCCCAGGCGCTGCCCTACATCCGCAAGTTCCATGGCAAGACCATGGTGATCAAGTACGGCGGCAATGCCATGACCGACCCCGAACTGCAGGCCGACTTCGCCGAGGACGTGGTCCTGCTCAAGCTGGTCGGCATGAATCCGGTCGTGGTGCACGGCGGCGGCCCGCAGATCGAGCAGGCCCTGAACCGCCTGGGCAAGAAGGGCGAGTTCATCCAGGGCATGCGGGTCACCGACGACGAGACCATGGAAGTGGTGGAGTGGGTGCTCGCGGGCCAGGTGCAGCAGGACATCGTCGGCCTGATCAACCAGGCCGGCGGCAAGGCCGTGGGCCTGACGGGGCGCGACGGCGGCATGATCCGGGCCCAGAAGCTCAAGATGGTGGACGCCAGCGACCCGAGCAAGCAGCACGACGTCGGCCAGGTCGGCGACATCGTGACGATCGACCCGAGCGTCGTGATCGCGCTGCAGGACGACCAGTTCATTCCGGTGATCAGCCCGATCGGCTTCGGCGAAGACAACGAGAGCTACAACATCAACGCCGACGTGGTGGCCGGCAAGCTCGCCACCGTGCTGAAAGCCGAGAAGCTGCTGCTGCTGACGAACACGCCGGGCGTCCTGGACAAGAGCGGCAAGCTGCTCACCGACCTGACGGCCCGCGAGATCGACGGCCTGTTCGCCGACGGCACGATCTCGGGCGGCATGTTGCCCAAGATCAGCGGGGCACTCGACGCCGCCAAGAGCGGCGTCAACTCGGTCCACATCATCGACGGCCGGGTGCCGCACTCGCTGCTGCTCGAAATCCTCACCGAGCAGGCCTACGGGACGATGATCCGCTCACATTGAGTTCTTATGCGGCTCTTGCTGGTTGAAGACGACGTGATGGTGGCCAGCGGGATCAAGCTGGGGCTGACCGACGCGGGCTACGCGGTCGACTGGGTCGGCACCGGCGAGCGCGCCGAGGAGGTCTTGCGCACCGAGCTGTTCGACGCCGCCATCATCGACATCGGCCTGCCGCACATGGACGGCCTCGAGCTCACCCGACGGCTGCGGCGCCCCGACATGGCGAGCCCCGCGCTGCCGGTGCTGATCCTCACGGCCAGGGATGCGCTGCACGACCGGGTCCAGGGGCTGGACCTGGGCGCCGACGACTACATGGTCAAGCCCTGCGAGCTGCCGGAACTGCTGGCCCGGCTGCGGGCCCTGCTGCGGCGTTCGCAGGCCGCTACGTCCGCGGTCCTGAGCTTCGGCCCGATCGAACTCGACACGGCCAACCGGCGGGCCACGGCGCGCAGCGGCGGCCGGGTCCAGGTGATCGAGCTCGGCCCGCGCGAGTGGACCGTCCTCGAATACCTGTTGATCAACGCGCCCAAGCCGGCCAGCAAGGACAAGCTGCTGCAGGCCCTGACCGGCTGGGACAAGGAGATCACGCCCAATGCGGTGGAGGTCTACATCTCGCGCCTGCGCGGCAAGCTGGAGCCGCATGGCGTCGCGCTGCGGTCGATCCGCGGTTTCGGCTACCGCCTGGAGCTGGTGGAACCAGCTGCGGCGTGACGCCGGTCATCGGCATCACCTCCGGCCTGCGGCGCCGGCTGCTGGTCATGCTGATCGCGCCGCTGATCCTCCTGACGCTGCTCAACGCCTGGTTCGACTACCGCTCCGCCGATGGCCAGGCGGTCAAGCAGGACCAGCAATTGCTGGCGCTGGTGCCCCTGCTGGCGGACTCCGTGATCGCGCAGGGAGGCAAGCCCGGTGACCCGCCGGTGCTGCTGCCGGCGCCGGCGCTGGAAGAATTCCTGAACGACCGCGCGGGCAGCGCCGCCTACGCGATCGTCGATCCCGATGGCAACGTGATCCACGGCGCGGGCTGGCTGGCCGCGCTGCCGCCGACCAGTGGCGAGCCGCAGTTCAACAGCGAGGAGCACAACGGCACCACCTGGCGCATCGTGCGCCAGCGCCAGCAGACCGTGGCCGGCCAGGTCGTCGTCACCCTGGCCGACGGCTCCGACCCACGCCAGCAGTGGGCGCGCTCCATCCTGCTGAAGGTCCTGTTGCCGAACCTGGTGCTGATTGGCGCGGCGGCCCTGGCCGTGAGTTGGGCGGTCCGGCGCGCCCTCAAGCCCCTGCTGCTGCTGCGGGACGACGTGGAGCGGCGCTCGCCGGGCGATCTCGACGCGATCGATGCCGACGCCTCGCCCGAGGAGGTGCGGCCCTTGGTGCAATCGCTCAACCGGCTGTTCACCCTGGTCAATGCGCAGGCGGACAGCCAGCGCCGGTTCATCGCCGATGCGGCCCATCAGTTGCGCACGCCGCTGGCCGGCCTGCAGGCGCAGGTCGAGGCCTGGGCCCAGGCCGCCAACGCCGCCTCCACGCCGTTGCACGAGGGCACGCTGAGCCTGGGCGCCGCGCAGGTGAACCAGCTGCGCAGCGCGACGCGGCGGACCTCCCAGCTGGCCAACCAGCTGCTGGCCCTGTCGCGCGCCGACGCCACGATGCGGGCCCAGCCGATGGCGCCGGTCGACCTGAAGGCGGTGTGCGAGAACCTGCTGGAGGCGCATCTCGATGCGGCCACCGGCAAGCGCATCGACCTGGGGCTCGATGCGCAGCCGGCGACGGTCGTGGGGCACGAGTGGCTGCTGCGGGAGCTGCTCGGCAACCTGGTCGACAACGCCGTCAAGTACACGCCCGAAGGCGGCACCGTCACGATCCGCTGCGGCTGGCGCGGTGGCCAGCCTTTTCTCGAGGTGGAGGACGACGGTCCGGGTGTCGCGCCCGAGGAACTGCCGCGGATCCTCGAGCGCTTCTACCGGGTGCGGGGCACGCCGGGCGACGGCAGCGGCCTGGGGCTGGCGATCGCGCAGGAGATCGCCCACGTGCACCAGGCCCGGCTCGAACCGCGCCCGGCCGCCGGCGGCCGGGGCCTGCGGGTCACCGTCCGCCTGCCGGGGTAAGCGCGCACTTGGACGGCGGGGCGCGCGCCGTGCCACGGGGAAAACCCCCGAGTGCGCTGTGCGAGAATTGCCAGCACATCCTTTCCCTTGCCAATGTCCGATTCGCAGCTGAGCACCCCAGAGCCGACCCCTGAAGCGGAAAGCGCCGCGCCGGTGCGCAAGCGTCCGAAGCCCGGCGAGCGCCGCGTGCAGATCCTGCAGGCCCTGGCCACCATGCTGGAGCAGCCGGGGGCCGAGCGCATCACCACCGCGGCCCTGGCGGCGCGACTCGAAGTCAGCGAAGCGGCGCTCTATCGCCACTTTGCCAGCAAGGCCCAGATGTTCGAGGGCCTGATCGAATTCATCGAGCAGAGCGTCTTCACCCTGGTCAACCAGATCACCGAGCGTGAAAGCACCGGTGCCGCGCAGGCCGCCAAGGTGGTCGCGATGCTGTTGCAGTTCGCCGAGAAGAATCCCGGCATGACCCGCGTGATGGTGGGCGACGCCCTGGTGTTCGAGAACGAGCGCCTGCAGCAGCGCATGAACCAGTTCTTCGACAAGATCGAAGCCACCCTCAGGCAGAGCCTGCGCAGCGATGCCGAGGGCGAGTCCTCCGCGACGCCGAGCAGCGACGCGCAGGTCAAGGCCTCGATGCTCACCAGCTTCGCCGTCGGGCGGCTGCAGCGCTACGCCCGCTCGGGGTTCCGGCGGATGCCCTCGGAGCACCTCGAGGCCAGCCTGGCACTGATGCTCTAGCGGCGACATGCTGGAGACCCGGCTGGCAGGCGAATCGGTCGCCCTGCATGCCAGCGGCGCCATGTTCCTGCCCGCGCAGCGAACGGTGCTGGTGGCCGATGCTCATTTCGGCAAGGCGGTGAGCTTCCGCCGGCTGGGCGTGCCGGTGCCGCGCGGCACGACCACGCAAACCCTGGACCAACTCACCGCGCTGGTGGCGCAGACCGGCGCGCGGCGCATCGTTTTCCTGGGCGACTTCCTGCATTCGGCGCGGTCCCATGCCCCCGGCACGCTGGCGGCACTGGCCGGCTGGCGCGCGCGGTATCCGGCCCTGGAGCTGACGCTGGTGCGCGGCAACCATGACGACCGGGCCGGCGATCCGCCGGCCGGCCTGGGCATCGAGGTGGTGGACGAGCCGCTGCCGCTGGGACCGTTCGCGCTGTGCCATTACCCCCGTCCGCGGGCCGGTGCCTATGTGCTGGCCGGCCACTGGCATCCCTGCATCAGCGTCAGCGGCAGGGCGTTCGAGCGCCTGCGGTTGCCTTGCTTCTGGCTGGGGGACGACAGCGGCGCCCGGCCCGAATCCGCGGTCGGCGTGCTGCCGGCGTTCGGGGCCTTCACCGGGATGCACCGGATCGAGCCACGGGCCGGCGACCGGATCTTTCCGGTGGCCGGCGACGTGGTGCGCGCCATCCCGGCGCTGCCGATCGCCTGAGGCCACCCTCAGGCGACGGTGACGCCGACCTTCCTGCCCGCAGCGACGATCTCCGCCCAGGTGTGGCCGTCGACGGCGATGCCGTCCCGCTCGCGCAGCTGGCGCGCTTCGCGCTCCGGCTCGCCGGCGATGCGTACGGCATCGAAGCCCGGCGCCGGCGGGCTCTGCCGCAGCCAGTCGACGAAGGCCAGGGATTCCTGCTCGAAGGCGGCCTCGGTGCCGAGGCGCTTCGGATCGATGAGGATCGCGAGCATGCCGTTGATCACCGACCGGGCGCTGTCCGCCGGCCGGTGCCAGGTGCCGCTGCCGGTGAGCGCGCCGCCCAGCAGTTCGCAGGCGATGGCCATGCCGGAGCCCTTGTGTTCGCCGAACGGCATCAGCGCGCCGAACAGGCCGGCCGCGCCGGCACCGCTGGCCTGCGGCACCACCACCACGGCGGGGTCGTTGGTCGGCCGGCCCTGCGGGTCGATCAGGTAGCCGTCGGGGACCTGCTTGCCCTCGTTGTGGGCGACGCGCATCTTGCCCTGCGCCACCCGGCTGGTGGCGAAGTCGAGGACGAAGGGCTCGCGCCCCGCCAGCGGCACGCCGATGCAGCAGGGGTTGGTGCCGAAGCGGCCGTCCCCGCCGCCCCACGGCGCCACCACCGGGCGCGACAGCACGTTGACGAAGTGGATCGCGACCAGGCCCTGGGCCACCGCCATCTCGGCGAAGTGGCCGATCCGGCCCAGGTGGTGCGCCTGGCCCAGGGCCAGGATGCAGCTTCCCAGTTCCTGCGCGCGGCGGATCGCCAGCTCCATGGCCTGCACGCCGACCACCTGGCCGTAGCCACGCTGGCCGTCGAGCGTCAGCAGGCTGCCGGCGTCGAGTTGCACCTTCACGCTCGAATTGGGCTTGAGGCCGCCTTCGAGCACCGCATCGACATAGCGCGGCACCATGCCCACGCCGTGCGAGTCATGGCCGCTCAGGTTGGCCAGCACCAGGTTGGCGGCGACCTGCGCCGCCTCGTCCGGCAGGCTGCCGGCGGCGACCAGCACGGCTGCCACCTGTTCGCGCAGTCGCTGCGCGGGAATCACTCTTTCGTCCATGGGCCGGCTCCTACATCACCGCGCCGACTTGCCACGGCACGAACTCGTTCTGGCCGTAGCCGTGCTGCTCGCTCTTGGACGCTTCGCCCGACGCGGTCGCCAGCACCAGCTCGAAGATGCGCTGGCCCATCTCGGCGATCGAGGCCTTGCCGTCGATGATCTCGCCGCAGTTGATGTCCATGTCCTCTTCCTGCCGCTGCCACAGCGCCGAATTGGTCGCCAGCTTGAGCGACGGCGAGGGCGCGCAGCCATAGGCCGAGCCGCGGCCGGTGGTGAAGCAGATCATGTTGGCGCCGCCCGCGACCTGGCCGGTGGCGCTCACCGGGTCGTAGCCCGGCGTGTCCATGTAGACGAAGCCGTGTTCCTTCACCGGCTCGGCGTACTCGTACACCGCCTGCAGGTTGGTGGTGCCGCCCTTGGCCACGGCACCGAGCGACTTCTCCAGGATGGTGGTGAGGCCGCCGGCCTTGTTGCCGGGCGAGGGATTGTTGTTCATCTCGCCCTCGTTGACCTTGGTGTAGTGCTCCCACCAGTGGATGCGTTCGATCAGCTTCTCGCCGACTTCGCGTTTCACGGCGCGGCGCGTCAGCAGGTGCTCCGCGCCGTAGATCTCAGGCGTCTCCGACAGGATGGCGGTGCCGCCGTGCGCCACCAGCAGGTCCACCGCTGCGCCCAGCGCCGGATTGGCGCTGATGCCGGAGTAGCCGTCCGAGCCGCCGCACTGCAGGCCGATGGTGATGTGGGCTGCGCTGCAAGGCTCGCGCCTGACGGCGTTGGCCTTGGGCAGCATCTCCTTGATCAGCGCGATGCCCTTTTCCACGGTCTTGCGGGTGCCCCCGGTGTCCTGGATGTTGAACACCTTGAGCGTGTCGCCCTCGCGCAGGCTGCTGTGCGCCAGCCAGGCGTTGATCTGGTTGGCCTCGCAGCCCAGGCCCACCACCAGCACGCCCCAGAAGTTCGCATGGGTGGCGTAGCCTGCCAGCGTGCGTTCAAGGATCTGCATGCCCATGCCCTCGGTGTCCATGCCGCAGCCGGTGCCATGCGTCAGCGCCACCACGCCGTCGACCATCGGGTAGTCCGCCAGCGCGGCCGGGTTGGTCTGGCGCGAGAAATGGTCGGCGATGGCGCGCGCCGCGGTGGCGGAGCAGTTCACGCTGGACAGGATGCCGATGTAGTTGCGCGTCGCGACGCGGCCGTCGTCCCGCTTGATGCCCATGAACGTCGCCTCGCGCTTCGGCGCCTGCTCCTTCACGTCGGCGCCGAACGCGTAGTCGCGCGCGAAGTCGCCGCCGTTGGCACCGACGCCGAGGTTGTGCGTGTGGACATGCTCGCCGGCGGCAATGGATTTGGTCGCGAAGCCGATGATCTGGTTGTAGCGCCGCACCGGTTCGCCTTCCGCGATGTTGCGGGTGGCGACCTTGTGCCCGGGCGGGATCAGCCCCTTGATGGTGACGTTCTCGGCGACCGAGCCGCCGACCAGCTGGGCGCGGGCGATCAGGACGTCGTCCTGGGGATGGAGGCGGATGAAGGGGGTCATGATGGGGTTTAGAAGAACTGCCTGGGCAACCAGAGCACCAGCTTGGGGAAGTACGTGATGATCGCCAGCGAGCCGAGCAGTGGGACCAGCCACGGCAGGATCGCGATGGTGGTGCGCTCGACCGACAATTTTGCCACCCGCGCCAGCACGAACAGCACCATGCCCATGGGCGGGTGCAGCAGGCCGATCATCAGGTTCAGCACCATCACCAGGCCGAAGTGGACCAGGTCGATGCCCAGCTTCTGGCAGATCGGCACCAGGATCGGGACCAGGATGGTGATGGCCGCCGTCGGCTCCAGGAAGCAGCCGACGAACAGCATCAGCAGGTTCGCCAGCAGCAGGAACATCCACGGATCCTTGGTGAAGGCCAGCACCCATTCGGAGATGGCGGCGGTGACGCCGGTCGCCGTCAGCATCCAGCCGAAGATGCTGGCGGCGGCGACAATGAACAGCACCGTGGCCGTCGTCTCCACCGTGTCGAGGCAGACCTTGACGAACATCTTCCAGGTCAGGGTCTTGTACCAGGCCAGCCCCAGCGCCATCGCCCACAGGCAGGCGGCGATCGCACCTTCCGTGGGTGTGAAGATGCCGGTGGTCATGCCGCCGATCAGCAGCACCGGCGTCATGATCGGCAGCACCGCCTGGAACTTGAAGAACTTGTCGGCTGCGAACAGCACCACCAGCGCCGCCAGCACCGTGAGCTGGGCCGGCAGGCCGGCCTTGACCACCAGCAGCCAGACCGCCAGCGGCCAGACGATCACCACGACGGTCTCGGCCAGCGCCTTGATGACGCGCGGCCACTCGAATTTGGTGTCCGCGCCCCAGCCGTTCTTGTGCGCGAAATACGCCACGGTGAGCATCATCAGCACCGCCATCAGCGCCCCCGGCAGGATGCCCGCCAGGAACAGCGCGCCGACGCTGACGTTGGCCATCATCCCGTAGATCACGAACGGCAGGCTGGGCGGAATGATCGGGCCCAGCGTCGCGGACGCGGCGGTGACGCCGACCGCGAACTCCTTGCTGTAGCCGTGGTCGGTCATGGCCTTGATCTCGATCGTCCCGAGGCCGGCCGCGTCCGCGATGGCCGTGCCGCTCATGCCGGCGAACACCACCGAGCCGACCACGTTCACGTGTCCCAGCCCGCCCTTGAGCCAGCCGACCAGCGCCAGCGCGTAGTTGTAGATCCGGTTGGTGATGCCGGCGTTGTTCATCAGGTTGCCGGCCAGGATGAAGAAGGGCACGGCCAGCAGCGGGAAGCTGTCGATGCCGCTGACCATCCGGTGGATCACCACGAAGGGCGGCAGGTTGCCGGTCCACCAGATGTACAGCAGCGCCGAGCCGGCCATGGCGATGGCCACGGGAATGCCGCCGGCCATCAGCACCAGGAAGATGATTTTGAGCATGGAACCGTTCTTGTTGTTGGGGGGGACGCGCTAGCGGTCGTCCATCGACGATTCGGGGCGCTCCAGCACGCTGTAGCCGCGCCGGTGGTGGAACAGCGCCACCTGCACCGAGCGCAAGGCCATGATCGCGAAGCCGAGCAGGCAGACCCCGTAGACCCAGTTCATCGGCAGGTCGACCATCGTCATGCGGGAGTTGCTGCCCAGCTTGAGCATCATCATCACCGTGAGCACGGCGGCGGCGGCGAAGAAGCCGATCCGCAGCAGGTCGACCAGGGTGGCCAGCACCCGCGCCAGCGGCCGGGGCATGAACTTGTAGAAGAAGTCCACCTGGATGTGGTTGTTCTTCACCACGCCGATGGTCGCGCCGGTGAAGACCACCGCGATCAGCAGGTAGCGCGCGATTTCCTCGGTCCAGGCGGCGGAGTCGTTCATCACGTAGCGCGTGAAGAACTGGTAGAAGACCGTCAGGCCCAGCACCCAGAAGAAGCCCAGCGCCAGCCAGGCCTCCGGCTTGACGCCGGAGAGGTCCACCGCCTCGTCCTGCGCGTGGAACTCGCCGTCGGCCCCCATCACGGGGGCCATGTCGTCGATGGTTTCGATCGTCATGCGGGGTGATCTACTTGATCGCGATGATGCGGTCCCAGTCCTTCTTGTCCAGCTTCATCGATTCGAACGTGATGGCCTTGAGCACGCGCTGCTGGAAGTCGTTGCGGTCGACCGTCACGACGTTGATGCCCTTCTTCTTGAACTCCTCGACCAGCTCGCCTTCGCGCTTGCGGATGTCGTTGGTGGCGTTGACCGCCGCTTCCTGCGTGATGTCGGTCAGCAGCTTCTGCTCCGCGGGCGTCATCTTGGCCAGGGTGCTGGGCGAGACCACCGTCAGCAGGGCGTCGGAGATGTGGCCGGTCAGGATGATGTTCTTCTGCACCTCGAAGAACTTCTTGGCCTCGATGGTCGGCAGCGGGTTCTCCTGCGCGTCGACAGTGCCGTTCTGCAGCGCCAGGTAGACCTCGGCGAACGCGATCGGCGTCGGGTTGGCGCCGCAGGCGCGCGGCAGCGCGGTGTAGGCCGGCGAATCCGGCACCCGCATCTTCAGGCCCTTCATCTGGTCGCAGTTGGTGAACAGCTTGTTGCTGGTGGCGTGGCGCGCGCCGTAGTAGGTCAGGGCGGTGACGGTGTTGCCGGTGGCCTTCTTGTAGCCCTCGGTCAGCTCCTTGAAGACGTCGCTCTTGCCGTACTTGATCACGTGGTCGGCATCGCGGAAGGTGAACGGGTAGTAGCTCACCGCCAGCCGCGGATAGGAGTTGGACGCGAACGACGCGCCGGTCAGGATGATGTCCACCGTGCCCAGCTGCAGGCCCTGGTTGATGTCGCTTTCCTTGCCCAGGCTGGAGGCCGGGAACACCTGGATCTCGAACTTGCCGTTGGTGCGCTTCTTGAACTCCTCGCCGGCCCAGACCGACCACTTGTGGTACGGCTCGGAGGTCTCGTAGACGTGGGCCCACTTGAGCTTGGTCTGCGCCTGGGCCAGGCCGAAGCTGCCCATGGCGCCGGTGAGCAAGGTGCAGGCTGCGAGAAGGGAAATCGCGTGGCGTTTTTGCATGATGTCTCCTAGGGTGGATGGGGGTTGCTGGCTCAGGAACTGTTGGCGCGGCGCCAGCTCGCGCTGTATCGGGTGTAGGCCTTCTTGAGATGCGACTGCATCGCGGACCGCGCGGCCTGCGGGTCATGGGCGCGGATCGCTTGGAGCACCGCGGCGTGTTCGACCAGCGCGGCCTTCCAGGACGCGGGGGTCTCGAAATGGTCGCCCAGCCGCTCGAACATCGGTCCGCTGCGTGCCTGCCAGTAGCCGTGCACCGTGTCGCGCAGCACTTCGTTGCCGCAGGCCTGCGCCACGGCGTTGTGGAAGGCCTCGTCGCCGGCGCGCGGCACGACGCCGGCACCGGCCTCGTCCTGCATCCGGGCCAGCGCTTGCGCCATCGTCGCGATCTGGTCCTTCTTCGCATTGCGGGCCGCGAGCGCCGCGACTTCGCCCTCCACCAGTTCGCGCGCCCGCATCAGTTCGAGCGGCCCCCATTCGACCGGGCCGGCCGCAGCGTCGTTGGCTGCGGCGCGCGCACCGGGCTGCACCACGTAGATTCCGGAGCCGCTGCGCACGTCGATCACGCCCTCGACCTCCAGCGCGATCAGCGCCTCGCGCACGGTGGGCCGGCTCACGCCCAGTTGCCTGGCCAGGTCGCGCTCGGCCGGCAGGCGGCTGCCGGCCTGGAACTCGCCGGCCGCGATGAGCGAGCGCAGCTGCTCGGCGATCTGGCGGTACAGGCGGTGCGGTTCGACGGATTGGAGAGGCACGGCGAGAGCAGCAAGGGGGTCTAGGGTTAGCCTGAATTGGCCAAGTGGCCTGACCAATTAATATGGCGCAAGCGCCGGGCCGCAGGCATCCGGCAAAACCCTTGAGCGGCTGGCCGCAAATGGAGAAGCGATGAGACTCGAAGGAAAAACCGCCCTCGTGACCGCAGCCGGCCAGGGCATCGGCCGCGCCAGCGCGCTGGCGCTGGCGGCCGAAGGCGCGCAGGTCTGGGCCACCGACCTGGATGCGAAACTGCTGGAGGCCTACCAGGGTGTCGACCGCATCCAGACCTCCGTGCTGGACGTCCTGGACAAGGCCGCGATCGGCAAGCTGGTCGCCAGCCTGCCGCCCCTGGACGTGTTGTTCAACTGCGCCGGGTTCGTGCACAACGGCTCGATCCTGGAGGCGACCGACGCCGACTGGGAGTTTGCCTTCAACCTCAACGTGCGCTCGCAGTTCTGGACCATCCAGGCGGTGCTGCCGGCGATGCTGGCCAAGGGCGGCGGCAGCATCATCAACATGGCCAGCGTTTGCAGCAGCATCAAGGGCCTGCCGAACCGGTTCATCTACGGCAGCTCGAAAGCCGCGGTGGTCGGCCTGACCAAGAGCGTCGCGGCCGATTTCGTCGGCCGCGGCATCCGCTGCAACGCGATCGCGCCGGGCACCGTCGACACCCCGTCGCTGCAGGACCGCATCAACGCCTACGACGACCCGGTGCAGGCGCGCCAGAACTTCATCGCCCGCCAGCCGATGGGCCGGCTGGCGCAGGCGCACGAGATGGCGCCCCTGGTGGTGTTCCTGGCCAGCGACGAGTCGGCCTTCGTCACCGGCCAGGTCTATGCCAACGACGGCGGCATGACGATATGAACCAGCTCGATTTCAAGGGCCGCCACGCGGTGGTCACCGGCGGCGCCACCGGGCTGGGCTATGCCATCGCGCAACGGCTGATCGCGTCGGGCGGCACGGTGACGGTCTGGGACCGCGACGCCGCGGCGGGCCAGCAAGCCGCGCAGGCGCTCGGCGCCGGGACCCGCGCTGTCGCCGTCGACGTGGCGCAGCACGGCTCGGTGCAGGCTGCGGTGCAGGCGACGCTCGCGAACGCGCCGCGCATCGACGCGCTGGTCAACAGCGCCGGCATCACCGGCCCCAACACCAAGGTCTGGGACTATCCGGTGCAGGCCTGGAGCGACGTCTTCGCCGTGAACGTCCATGGCCTGTTCCACTGCTGCCGTGAGGTCGTGCCGCTGATGCGCGCCCAGGGCTGGGGCCGCATCGTCAACATCGCCTCGGTGGCCGGCAAGGACGGCAACCCGAACGCCAGCGCCTACAGCGCCAGCAAGGCGGCGGTGATCGCGCTGACCAAGTCGCTGGGCAAGGAACTGGCCGACACCGGCGTGCGGGTCAATTGCGTGACGCCGGCCGCGGTCAAGACGGCGATCTTCGACCAGATGAGCGCCGAGCACATCGCCTTCATGCTGTCCAAGATCCCGATGGGCCGGTTCGGCACTCCGGAAGAAGTCGCGGCCATGGTGGCGTGGCTGTGTACCGACGACTGCTCGTTTTCCACCGGCGCGGTGTTCGACCTGTCCGGCGGCCGCTCCACGTATTAGATTCAGCAATTCACCAAAGGAAGACCATGAAACTCGTTCGCTATGGCAACCCCGGCAAGGAAAAGCCGGGCCTGATCGATGCCGAAGGCAAGCTGCGCGACCTCAGCGCCGTCGTGCCGGACCTCGGCCCCGCGCAACTGGGCGCCGCCACGCTGACAAAACTGCGCAAGCTCAAGGCCGACAAGCTGCCGCTGGTGCGCGGCAAGCCGCGCTTCGGCTGCCCCGTCGCCGGCGTCGGCAAGTTCATCGCCATCGGCCTGAACTTCGCCGACCACGCCGCTGAAGCCGGCGCACCGATCCCGCAGGAACCGATCGTCTTCATGAAGGCCACCAGCTGCATCCAGGGGCCGGATGACGCCGTGATGCTGCCCAAGGGCTCGACCAAGACCGACTGGGAAGTGGAGCTGGGCATCGTCATCGGCACCAAGGCCCGCTACGTCTCGAAGAAGGATGCGCTGAATTACGTCGCCGGCTTCTGCGTCATCAACGACGTGAGCGAGCGCGAGTACCAGCTCGAGCGCGGTTCGCAGTGGGACAAGGGCAAGGGTTGCGACACCTTCGGCCCGATCGGCCCCTGGCTGGTGACGACCGACGAGATCGACAACGTGCAGCGCCTGGGGATGTGGCTGGACGTGAACGGCAAGCGGATGCAGACCGGCAACACCAGGACCATGATCTTCGATTGCGCCAAGCTGGTGAGCTACGTCAGCCAGTTCATGACGCTGCTGCCCGGCGACGTCATCACCACCGGCACCCCGCCCGGCGTCGGCCTGGGCATGAAGCCGCCCCTGTACCTGAAGAAGGGCGACGTGATGACCCTGGGCATCGACGGCCTGGGCGAGCAGCGCCAGCAGGTGGTCGGCTTCAAGGCCTGAAACATCTTGATGCAGGTCGGCGGGAACGCGGGGCGCGCGCCGGCTCTCTGACTGGGACGGGAGGCGATGGCGCGCCCACGTGTCGCGCGCTTGTTTGCCGACGCGCTCCGGTCCGCGTCATCCAGTCTCCTCGGCCGGTTGCTGTTACTCCAGGTTGTCCGGTCCCCTCGTCCCCCAGGGTTTGATGCCCTGGGGGCTTTTTTTTGCCTCGACGTTCCAAACTGGCCCGCTCTCAGGCAAAATAGCACGATCGTTCTTTTTTTCTGGTTCTCCCATCCGCCCATGTCCGTGACCGAACTGCCCTCCAAGCCTGCGCGCGGCACCGACCGCGATGGTCGCGGCCTGCAAAAGGGCCAGCAGACCAAGGCCGCCATCGTCGACACGGCGCTCGGCCTGGCCACGCAGATCGGGCTCGAGGGGCTGTCGATCGGGGCCCTGGCCGAGGCCACCCAGATGAGCAAGTCGGGCGTGTTCGCCCACTTCGGTTCGCGCGAGGAACTGCAGATTTCCGTGATCCGCGAGTACCACAGCCGGTTCGAGCAGGAGGTGTTCGTGCCGGCCCTGAACCAGCCCCGCGGCCTGCCGCGGCTGCGCGCGCTGTTCGCCAACTGGATGCAGCGGACCTCGGTCGAGATCGATTCGGGCTGCCTCTACATCAGCGGCGCGGTGGAGTTCGACGACCGGGAGGGGCCGGTGCGAGACGCGCTGGTCGCCTCGGTCATGACCTGGCACGCCGCCCTGCGGCGCGCGATCCAGGGCGCCCGCGAGCTGGGCCACCTGCGCGCCGACGTCGACGACGACCAGATGCTGTTCGAGATCCACGGGCTGATCCTGGCCCTGCATTACGAGGCCCGGTTCCTCAAGCACCCGGGCTCGATCGCCCGCGCCAACGCCGGCTTCGACCGCATCCTCGCCCACTACGGCACCGAACCGGCCGAACGGCCCAGGGCCGCCCGATCCACCAAATCCCAGTCCAAGGAGTGATCCCATGCCTATCTACAACCCGCCCCTGCGCGACATGCAGTTCGTCATGCACGAAGTGCTCAAGGTCGGCGACGAATACCAGGCCATGCCGCGCCACGCCGACGTGGACGCCGACACCATCAATGCCATCCTCGAGGAGGGCGGCAAGTTCGCCAGCGAGGTCACGTTTCCGCTGAACATCAGCGGCGACGAGGAGGGTTGCAAGCTCGATCGCGACACGCACGAAGTGACCCCGCCCAGGGGCTTCAAGGAGGCTTACGCGAAGTACGTCGAGGGCGGCTGGCCGGCCTTGTCGTGCGATCCGGAGTACGGCGGCCAGGGCCTGCCGATCACGGTGAACCAGTGCATCTACGAGATGCTCAACTCGGCCAACCAGGCCTGGACCATGTACCCGGGCCTGTCGCACGGCGCCTACGAGGCGCTGCATGAGCACGGCACCGACGCCCAGAAAAAGATGTACCTGCCCAAGCTGGTGACCGGCGAGTGGACCGGCACCATGTGCCTGACCGAGCCGCATTGCGGCACCGACCTGGGCCTGCTGCGCACCAAGGCCGAACCGCAGGCCGACGGCACGTACAAGCTCACCGGCAACAAGATCTTCATCTCTGCCGGCGAGCACGACATGACGGAGAACATCGTGCACCTGGTGCTGGCCCGCCTGCCGGATGCGCCGCAGGGCAGCAAGGGCATCTCGCTGTTCGCCGTGCCCAAGTTCAACGTCAATGCCGACGGCTCGCTGGGGTCGCGCAACCCGATCTACTGCGGCGGCCTCGAGCACAAGATGGGCATCCACGGCAACGCCACCGCGCAGATTGTGCTGGAAGGCGCCGTCGGCACCCTGGTGGGCCAACCCAACAAGGGCCTGCCGGCGATGTTCGTGATGATGAACGCGGCCCGCCTGGGCGTCGGCAACCAGTCGCTGGGCCTGACCGAAGTGGCGTTCCAGAACGCGCTGGCCTATGCCAAGGACCGGATCCAGATGCGGTCGCTGTCCGGCGTGAAGGCCAAGGACAAGCCGGCCGACCCGATCATCGTCCACCCGGACGTGCGCAAGATGCTGCTCACGGCCAAGGCCTATGCCGAGGGCGGCCGGGCCCTGAATCTGTTCTGCGGGATGCTGATCGACCGCGAGCTGCACCACCCCGACGAGAAGGTGCGCAAGGACAGCGCCGAACTGGTGGCGCTGCTGACGCCGATCGTGAAGGCCTTCCTCACCGACAACGGCCACATCGCCACCAACGCCTGCATGCAGGTGTTCGGCGGCCACGGCTACATCAAGGAATGGGGCATGGAGCAGTTCGTGCGCGACAACCGCATCAACATGATCTACGAAGGCACCAACACCATCCAGTCGCTGGACCTGCTGGGACGCAAGGTGCTGGGCAACAACGGCGCCACGCTCAAGAAGTTCGGCAAGCTGGTCGCCCAGCTGGTGGAGGAAGAAGGCGTCAACGAGAAGATGGCCGAGTTCATCAACCCGGTGGCCTACCTCGGCGAGCAGATGACCAAGTTCACCACCGAGCTGGGCTTCAAGGGCTTCCAGAACCCGGACGAAGTGGGCGCCGCCGCGGTGGATTACCTGCGGGTGGCGGGCCACCTGGTGTTCGGCTACTTCTGGGCCCGGATGGCGCAGGTCGCGCTGCGCGAAATCGAGAAACAGAGCGCCGCAGGCGGCGCGGGCAACGTCGACCCGTTCTACAAGGCCAAGCTGCAGACCGCGCGCTTCTATTTCGCCAAGCTGTTCCCCGAGACCGCGATGCTGATGCGCACCGCCCGTGGCGGTGCCAAGGTGCTGATGGACACGGAAGAGGCGCTGGCGTGATGAAGGATGTTGTCATCCCGGGCTCGACCCGGGATCCAGGAGTGCATGGATTGCGGCTCAAGGCCGCAATGACAGCGACTGCGCTGCTGGTCTGCTGCGCGTCTGCCTTCGCCCAGTCGACCCCGGTCGGCCTGTGGCGCAACCTCGACGACAAGACCGGCGAGGCCAAGGCCGAGATCCGAATCGTCGAGAACGGCGGTGTGGTCAACGGCCGGATCGAGAAGCTGCTGAGCAAGGACGCCAAGCCCGACGAGAAGTGCGTCGAGTGCCGCGACGAGCGCAAGGACCAGCCGATGGCGGGCCTGGAGATCATCCGCGGCGCGAAGAAGGCCGAGGGCAAGGACGTCTGGGAAGACGGCAAGATCCTCGACCCCGAGAACGGCCGCGACTACCGCCTGCGGCTGACGCCGGTCGAGGGCGGCCGCAAACTCGAAGTGCGCGGATCGTTCGGTCCATTCGGTCGCACCCAGACCTGGGTCCGCGTGCAGTAAAGCTTTCAGGAAAAGAAACATGTCCCGTTTTCAAGTGAAGAAGGTCGCCGTCCTCGGCGCCGGCGTGATGGGCGCGCAGATCGCCGCCCACCTGGTGAACGTCAGGGTGCCGGTGGTGCTGTTCGACCTGCCGGCCAAGGAAGGTCCGAAAAACGGCATCGTGAGCAGGGCCGTCGAAGCGCTCAAGAAGCAAAAGCCTTCGCCGCTGGGCGTGGCCGACGACGCCGTGCTGATCGGCCAGGCCAACTACGAGGAGCACCTGGAGCAGCTCCGGGACTGCGACCTGGTCATCGAGGCGATCGCCGAGCGGATGGACTGGAAGCTGGACCTGTACCGCAAGATCGCGCCTTTCGTGGCGCCGCACGCGATCCTGGCCTCCAACACCTCCGGCCTCTCGATCACCAAGCTGAGCGAGGCGCTCCCGGAAGAGATGAAGCACCGCTTCTGCGGCATCCATTTCTTCAATCCGCCGCGCTACATGTCGCTGGTGGAGCTGATCGCCACGCCCAGCACCGAGCCGCGCGTGCTCGACGACCTGGAAACGTTTGTCACCAGCGCGCTCGGCAAGGGCGTCGTGCGGGCCAAGGACACGCCCAACTTCATCGCCAACCGGATCGGCATCGCCGGCATGCTGGCGACGATGAAGGAGGTGGAGAAGTTCGGCCTCACGTACGACGTGGTGGACGACCTCACCGGCAAGAAGATGGGCCGCGCCAGCTCGGGCACCTTCCGCACCGCCGACGTGGTGGGCCTGGACACGATGGCCCATGTGATCAAGACGCTGCAGGACACGCTGGACGCAAAGAGCGACCCCTTCTACGCCAGCTTCGCCACGCCGGCAGTGCTCAAGGAGCTGCTGGACAAGGGCAACCTGGGCCAGAAGACCAAGGCCGGTTTCTACAAGAAGGTCGGCCGCGATGTCCTGCGCTACGAAGTGGAGAGCGGCGAGTACGTTCCCGGTGGCGAGAAGGGCGACGAGGTCTACGCCCGCATGCTGAAGAAGCCGGCGGCCGAGCGCCTCAAGCTGCTGCGCAATGCGGAAGGCGCGCAGGGGCAGTTCCTGTGGGCGATCCTGCGCAACAGCTTCCACTATGCGGCCGTGCACCTGGCGTCCATCGCCGACACGGCGCGCGACGTCGACTTCGCGATGCGCTGGGGCTTCGGCATGCAGCAGGGCCCGTTCGAGCTGTGGCAGGAGGCGGGCTGGCTGCAGGTGGCCAACTGGATCAAGGAAGACATCGCCGCCGGCAAGACGCTGTCCAACGCACCGCTGCCGGACTGGGTGTTCAGCGGCGCGGTGGTGGAGGCCGGCGGTGTGCACACCCCGCAGGGCTCGTTCAACCCGACCACCAGGAAGTTCGAGCGGCGCCGCCAGCTGCCGGTGCACCAGCGGCAGCTGTTCCCCGAGTCGGTGCGGGGCGCGGATGCCCAGCGCTTCGAGACCGCGGGCAAGACGCTGCATGAAGATGCGGGGATCCGGCTGTGGACGCTCGACGAAGAGGTGTTGCTTGCCAGCATCAAGACCAAGATGCACGCGATCAGCCCCGAGGTCTGCGAGGGCCTGATGACGGCGGTCGACATGGCCGAGAAGGACTACCAGGGCCTGGTGATCTGGTCGGGCGACGAGCCGTTCAGCGTCGGCGCGGATCTGCAGTCGATGCTGCCGGCCTTCATGGCCGTGGGCGTCAGCGCGATCGAGGACGCCGAGGGCTTCATGCAGCAAACCATGCTGCGCCTGCGGTACGCCGCGGTGCCGGTGATCTCCGCGATCCGCGGCATGGCGCTGGGCGGTGGCTGCGAGACGGCCGTCTACTCGTCGAAGCGCGTGGTCGCGATGGAAAGCTACATCGGCCTGGTGGAAGTGGGCGTGGGCCTGGTGCCCGGCGCCGGCGGCCTGACCTATATCGCTCGCCGCGCGGCCGAGACCCAGGCGCTGACGACGCACAAGGACCTGCTGCCGTTCCTGACGGAGGGCTTCACTGCCGCGGCGATGGCCAAGGTCGGCACCAGTGCGCTGGAGTCGCGCAAGCTCGGCTACCTGCTGGAGAGCGACATCGTCGTTCCCAACAAGGACGAACTGCTGTTCGTGGCGATCCATGAAGCCAAGGCGATGGCGACTGCCGGTTACCGGCCGCCGCTCAAGCGGCTGTTCCCGGTCGCCGGCCGCAGCGGCAAGGCCACCATCCAGGGCCAGCTGGTGAACATGCGCGATGGCGGCTTCATCAGCCGGCACGATTTCCACATCGCCTCGCTCATCGCCAATGTGGTGACCGGCGGCGACGTCGACACCGGCACTCTGGTGAGCGAGGAGTACCTGATGGCGCTGGAGCGCAAGGCCTTCTGCTCGCTGATCGTCAACCCCAAGACGCAGGAGCGGATTTTGGGGATGCTGAGCACGGGAAAACCTGTCCGGAACTGATGCCATCCCTGCCTTCCCCCTCCGGGGGAAGGCAGGGATGGGGGCACTCCATGCACAACCACGCAACTCCAACCGCTCAACGCCACGCGCGCGAACTGCGCAGCACCATGACCGACTCGGAGCGTCGCTTGTGGTCGCGGCTGCGCATGGAGCAACTGGGCGTGAAGTTCCGCCGCCAGCATCCCGTCGGCAACTACATCGCCGACTTCGCGTGTCTATCGCCCAAGCTGATCGTTGAACTCGATGGCTCGCAGCATGCGGACCAACAGGAGTACGACCAACACCGGGACGCGTATTTCAGCAGCCTGGGATTCGCAGTGTTGCGATTCCCGACTGACCAGCCATTTGTGAACATCGAAGGGGTGTTGAGCGTGATTGCGAGTGAAATCGCCGCGCGAGGCCCCCATCCCAGCCTTCCCCCGGAGGGGGAAGGAGCGAACACCAGGAGCCATCTGTGAAACAACTTCAAGACGCCTACATCGTTGCAGCCACCCGCACCCCGATCGGGCGCTCGCATCGGGGGTACTTCCGCAACACCCGGCCCGACGACCTGCTGGCGATGACGTTGCGCGCCGCGCTGGCGCAGGTGCCGGGGCTGGACCCGAACGCGATCGAGGACATCGTCTGCGGCTGCGCCATCCCCGAAGCGCAGCAGGGCCTCAACGTGGCGCGGATCGGCGCCGTGCTGGCCGGCCTGCCCAAGAGCGTGGGCGGCATCACGGTGAACCGCTTCTGCGCCTCCGGCTTGTCGGCGGTGCAGATGGCGGCCGACCGCATCCGGGTCGGCGAGGCCGACGTGATGATCGCGGCCGGCACCGAGAACATGAGCATGGTGCCGATGATGGGCAACTCGCCCTCGCTGTCGCCCACCATCTTCTCCAACCCCGACGACATCGAAAGCTACGGCATCGCCTACGGCATGGGCCTGACCGCCGAGAAGGTGGCGCAACAGTGGAAGGTCTCGCGCGAGGCGCAGGACCAGTTCGCCTACCAGTCGCACATGAGGGCCATCGCCGCGATGAAGGCCGGCGAGTTCGCCGACGAGATCACGCCGATCGACGTGCAGGAGCGCTCGGTCGATCTTGAATCGGCCGAGGTCAGCGTCAAGACCCGCACCGTGACCCTCGACGAAGGCGCGCGGCCCGACACCACCGTCGAAGGCCTGGCCAAGCTCAAGACCGTGTTCGCCGCCCGCGGCTCGGTGACGGCCGGCAACAGCTCGCAGACCTCCGACGGCGCCGGCGCGCTGATCCTGGCCAGCGAAGCCGCGATCAAGCGCTACGGCCTGACGCCGCTGGCGCGCTTCGTCAGCTACGCCAGCCGCGGCGTGCCGCCCCACATCATGGGCATCGGCCCGATCGAGGCGATCCCCGCGGCCCTGCGCTCGGCCGGCCTGAAGCATCAGGATATCGACTGGATCGAGCTGAACGAAGCCTTCGCGGCGCAGTCGCTGGCCGTGATCAACACGCTGGGGCTGGATCCGGCCAAGGTGAACCCGATGGGCGGTGCCATCGCGCTCGGCCACCCACTGGGCGCCACCGGCGCCATCCGCTCGGCGACCGTGGTGCACGCGCTGCGGCGCAAGAACCTCAAGTACGGCATGGTGACCATGTGCGTCGGCATGGGGCAGGGCGCGGCGGGCATCTTCGAGCGGGTCTGACGGGGCCGCGGCATGAGCGACGCCCATCCTTTCGACGCTGCCATCGCGCTGCAGCCGCAGGCCGACGGCAGCTTCCTCGGCCACACCAGCGCGGCCTATGCCAACATGGTCGGCCCGTTCGGCGGCGTGACGGCGGCGCAGGCCTTGAACGCGGTGCTGCAGCATCCGCAGCGGCTGGGCGAGCCGGTGGCCCTCACCGTGAATTTCGCCGCGGCGCTGGCCGACGGGCCCTTCACCGTGGTCGCGCGCCCGGCGCGCACCAACCGCTCCACCCAGCATTGGGTCATCGAGGTGCTGCAGGGGGGCGAGACGGTGCTGACCGGCACCGCCTTCTTCGGGCTGCGGCGCGAAACCTGGAGCGCGGACGAACACACGATGCCGCAGGTGCCGGCGCCGGCGGACGTCAAGCCGGCGCAACACCCGCCGCGGGTCGAGTGGATCAAGCGCTACGAGATGCGCTTCGTCGAAGGCGCGATCCCGACCGAGTGGGACGGCAAGGACCAGGGCATCAGCCGCACGCGCCTGTGGCTGCGTGACAGCCCGCCGCGGCCGCTGGACTTCGCCTCGCTCACCGCGCTGGCCGACGTGTTCTTCCCGCGGGTCTGGCGGCGCCGGCCGATGCTGGTGCCGATCGGCACCGTGTCGATGACCGTGTACTTCCACGCCGACCAGGCGCAGCTGCAGTCCACCGGCGGCGGCTACCTGCTCGGGCAGACCCAGGCCCAGGCCTTCCGCAACGGCTTCTTCGACCAGACGGCGCAGCTGTGGAACGAGGCGGGCGAACTGCTTGTGACCACGCATCAAGTGGTTTACTACAAGGAATAGCCATGGCCGCAAACCAGGTCGCCCTCATCATCGGCGCCGGCGACGCCACCGGCGGGGCGATCGCGCGCCGCTTCGCGCGCGAGGGCTACACCGCCTGCGTCACGCGCCGCAGCCTCGACAAGCTGCAGCCGCTGCTGGAGCAGATCCGCGTCGCCGGCGGCCGGGCCGAGGGTTTTGCCAGCGACGCCCGCAAGGAAGACGAGGTGGTCGCGCTGGTGGAGCAGATCGAATCCACGATCGGCCCGATCGAGGTGCTGGTGTTCAACATCGGCGCCAATGCGCCGTCGAGCATCCTCGACGAGACCGCGCGCAAGTATTTCAAGATCTGGGAGATGGCCTGTTTCGGCGGCTTCCTGAACGGCCGCGAGGTCGCCAGGAGGATGGTCGGCCGCGAGGGCCAGGGCCGCCAGCAGACCATCATCTTCACCGGTGCCACCGCCTCGCTGCGCGGCGGCGCCAACTTCGCGGCATTCGCCGGCGCCAAGCATGCGCTGCGGGCGCTGGCCCAGAGCATGGCGCGCGAGTTGGGCCCGCGCGGCATCCACGTCGCCCACGTGGTGGTGGACGGCGCCATCGACACGGAGTTCATCCGCAGCAATTTTCCCGAGCGCTATGCGCTGAAGGCGCAGGATGGCATCCTCAACCCCGAGCACATCGCCGACAGCTACTGGTACCTGCACCGGCAGCCGCGCGACGCCTGGACCCACGAGCTCGATTTGCGCCCCTGGCAGGAGAAATTCTGATGACAAAGAGCGTTGAGTTCTTCTTCGACGTCGGCAGCCCTGCCGCCTACCTGGCGTGGACGCAGTTGCCGGCCCTGGGCTGCAGCATCCATTACCGGCCGATGCTGCTGGGCGGCGTGTTCCAGGCCACCGGCAACCAGTCGCCGATGGCGGTGCCGGCCAAGGGCAGCTACATGCAGCGCGACCTGGCGCTGCACGCGCTGCGCTACGGCGTGCCGTTCCAGCACAATCCGCATTTCCCGATCAACACCCTGACGCTGATGCGTGGCGCGACCGCCATCCAGATGCTGCAGCCGGAGCGCTTCGCCGCTTATGTCGACGCCGTGTTCCGCGCGATCTGGGTCGAGGCGAAGGACATGAACGATCCGCAGGTGGTCGCCTCGGTTCTGGCGGCGGCCGGCTTCGATGCCGCCGCGCTGCTGGCCCAGGCGTCCGACCCGCAGGTCAAGGAGCGCCTCAAGCAGGTGACGCAGGACGCGGTGGGGCGCGGCGTCTTCGGCGCGCCCACGTTCTTCGTCGACGGCCAGATGTTCTGGGGCCAGGACCGACTCGATTTCGTCAAGCAAGCACTGAAGGCACCGACATGACCGACATCCTCACCCACACCGAAGACGGCGTGCTCACCATCACGCTCAACCGCCTCGAGCGCAAGAACTCGATCACGTCGGCCATGTACGGCGCGATGGCCGATGCGCTGGAGCAGGCCGTGGCGGACCCCGCCATCCGGGTGGCGCTGATCCAGGGCCACGAGACGGTGTTCTGCGCCGGCAACGACATCGGCGACTTCCTGAACCAGCCGCCGGCCGGGATGGACTCGCCGGTGTTCCGCTTCCTGCGCGGCATCGCCACCTTTCCCAAGCCGCTGGTGGCCGCGGTCTGCGGTCCGGCCGTCGGCGTGGGCACCACGCTGCTGTTCCACTGCGATCTGGTCTATGCGGGCGACAACGCCGCCTTCTCGATGCCGTTCGTGAACCTGGGCCTGTGTCCGGAAGCGGGCTCCAGCCTGCTGGTGCCGCAGATGCTGGGCTACCACCGCGCCGCGGAAGCGCTGCTGCTGGGCGAGCCGTTCATGGCCGAGGCCGCGCTCGAAGTGGGCCTGGTCAACCGCGTGGTGCCGCCGATGGAGGCGAACGGCGTGGCGCGCGGCGTCGCGCGCAAGCTGGCGGCCAAGCCGCCGTCGTCGCTGGCCGAGACCAAGCGCCTGATGAAGAAGAACCTGCAGTCGGCGGTGCTGCAGCAGATGGCGGACGAGGGCGCGAGCTTCGGCCGCATGCTGGGCGAGCCGGCGGCGAAGGAGGCCTTCGGCGCCTTCATGGACAAGCGCAAGCCCGACTTCTCGAAGCTCTGATACGTCTTGTCACCAGTCGTTGTAGGACATTGCGCAGAGTTCGCGCGCTATGTTCGCTAACCAACATACGCGACTGCAGAGTCTACCTACGCTGTCCTGATTGCAGGATGAGGCTCGGGCGTTCCGGTCCCCCCGCGATCTCGACGTCCGGGGGACCCCATGTCGCCACAAGTATTCGTACCCTTCGCGTTGCTGGCATTGGCCCAGGCCGCGTTCGCCCAGCAGCCGCCCACCGCCGGCGGCCAGATGCAGCAGATTCCGGCCGTTCCAGCGCCGCCGCGCGCCGCACCGGAGATCCGGATCCAGCCCCAGGCTGCCCCCGGGCCGGAGGCCGCAGACGCCACCCGCATCACCGTTCGCGCCTTGCGGGTGACCGGCTCGCGGGTGTATTCCGAGCCTGAACTGATCGCGCTCACCGGCTTTCGGGCCGGCAGCGAACTGTCGCTGTCCGACCTGCGCGCGCTGGCCGACCGGATCACCGCGCATTACCGCGCCCACGGCTATTTCGTGGCCATGGCCTACCTGCCGGCCCAGGAGGTCAAGGACGACGTGGTGACCATCGCGGTCACCGAGGGCCAGTACCGCAACATCAACGTCACCAACTCCAGCAACATGTCCGAGCGGGTGGTGCGCGGCGGGCTGCAGGGCATCAACAGCGGCGACCCGATCGTGCTGGAGCCGCTGGAGAGCCGGCTGCTGGTGCTGTCGGACCTGCCCGGCGTCCAGATCAGGTCGACCCTGGTTCCCGGCGCGGACGTCGGCAGCTCCGACCTGCTGGTCGACGTCACGCCCGGCAAGCGCATCTCCGGCAGCATCGACGCCGACAACGCCGGCAATCCGTACACCGGTGAGGTGCGGGTCGGCGCCACCGTCAACGTCAACAACCCGCTGGGCCTGGGTGACGTCGCCAGCCTGCGCCTGCTGACGTCGGGCGAGGGCCTCAAGTACGCCCGCGCATCCTACGAGCTGCAGGTGGGCCGGGGCCAGGTCGGAGTCGCCTACAGCCACCTCGATTACCGCCTGGGCAAGGAGTTCGACGCCCTGGACGCCCACGGCACCGCCCAGATCGCCAGCCTGTACGGCCGCTATCCGCTGATCCGCTCGCGCAACGACAACCTGTACCTGCAGCTGGCGTACGACGCCAAGAAATTCCAGGACCGGGTCGACTCGGTGCCGTCGGTGACCGACAAGAAGGCGCGGGTCCTGACGGCCAGCCTCTACGGCGCCCGCAACGACAGCCTGGGCCGCGGTGGCCAGACCACGTACGGGCTGGCCCTGTCGGCCGGCACCATCGACATCCAGACCGCCGAGGCCCGGGCGGCCGACGCGAGCAGCGCGCGCAGCAACGGCCACTTCAACAAGCTCGCGTTCAACGCCGCGCGCTCGCAGGCCCTGGGCGGCCCGTTCTCGGTCTACGCCGGCATCAACGGCCAGGTCGCCTCGAAGAACCTGGACGTCTCCGAGAAGATGGAGCTGGGCGGGATGAACGCGGTGCGTGCCTATCCGGAGGGCGAAGCGTATGCCGACGAGGGCTATGTGCTGACCGTCGAGGGCCGCATGCTGTTGCCCGCGCCCGAGCGGCTGCCGGGACGGGTGCAACTGGTCGCTTTCGTCGATGCCGGCAGCGTCCGGATCAACAAGGACCCGTGGTCGGGCGGCGACAACACCCGCACCCTCAGTGGCGCGGGGGTCGGGCTGCTGTGGAGCGACCCGGGCAACTTCATGGTGCGCACCTACTACGCCCGCAAGCTGGGCAGCGAGAAGGCGACCTCCTCGCCCGACAAGTCGGGCCGCTTCTGGATCCAGGGCGTGAAGTACTTCTGACCGCCGCCGCAGCAAACCTCACACATCCGGGCTCACCATGAATCACCGCACCCACTGCGTCAGGAATGACGCCAATCCCTTCGCGCTGCGCATCCTCGCCGTCTCGCTGATGCTGTCGTTCGTGCCCAACGTCTTCGCCGGTCCCACCGGCGGCGTGGTCGCGGCCGGTGGCGCCAGCATCGCCACCAGCGGCGCCAAGACCACCATCACCCAGACCACCGGCAACGCCGCCATCAACTGGCAGAGCTTCGGCATCGCCGCCGGCGAGGCCGTGCAGTTCGTCCAGCCCGGCAGCAGTTCCGTGGCCCTGAACCGGGTGCTGGGGTCCGATCCGTCGGCCATCTTCGGCAGCCTGTCGGCCAACGGCAAGGTGTTCCTGCTCAACCCGAACGGCGTGCTGTTCGGCAACGGCGCCAACGTCAACGTCGGCGGCCTGGTGGCTTCGACCCTGGGCCTGACCGACGCCAACTTCATGGCCGGCAAGTACCAGTTCTCCGGCGCCGGCAGCGGCACGGTCGTCAACCAGGGCACCATCCGTGCCGACGGCGGCTATGTCGCCCTGCTCGGCACCAGCGTCGCCAACCAGGGCGTGATCTCGGCGCGGCTGGGCAGCGTGGCGCTGGCGGCCGGAAATGCCATCACGCTCGACGTCATGGGTGGCAATCTGCTGAACGTCAAGGTCGATGCCGGCGCCGTCAACGCGCTGGTGCGCAACGGCGGCCTGATCCAGGCCGACGGCGGCCGCGTCCTGATGACGACGCAGGCAGCCGGCAACCTGCTGTCCACCGCGGTCAACAACACCGGGGTGATCCAGGCGCAGACCATCTCCAGCCGCGCCGGCAGCATCGTGTTGCTGGGCGACATGCAAAGCGGCACGGTGAGCGTCGGCGGCACGCTGGACGTGTCCGGCGCCGGCGCGGGCCAGACCGGCGGCACGGTCACGCTGACCGGCCACCATGTGGGCCTGTTCGGCGCGCGCATCGACGCCTCCGGCGCGGCCGGCGGCGGCACCGTCCTGGCCGGCGGCGACTTCCAGGGCCGGAACCCCGACGTGCCCAATGCCTCGGCCACCTACATGAGCGCCGACTCGACCATCAACGCCGATGCCACCGCCAGCGGCAACGGCGGCAAGATCGTGCTGTGGGCCGACCACTCGACCCGCGCCGCCGGCACCCTCGGCGCCAACGGCGGCGCGCAGGGCGGCGACGGCGGCCTGGTCGAAACCTCCGGCGGCAGCCTCGACGTGAACGGCATCACCGTCACCGCCAGCGCGGCGAACGGCAAGCGCGGCCTGTGGCTGCTGGACCCGGCTGACGTCACGATCGGCGCCGGAACGACCAACGGGGCGTTCATCGGCAACGTCTTCACGCCGAACTCCGGCGTCAACACCGCAACCGTCGATGTCGCGGCGCTGCGGACCGCCCTGGAAGCCGGCGGCGGCACCGACGTCACGATCACCACGACCAATACCGGTGCCCCGGGGACGGCGGCCGGCAACATCACCGTCGCCTCGGCGCTGACCTACACCCCGACGACGGCGGCGACCCTCACCTTGAGCGCCGCCGGCGACGTGAACATCAACGCCGCCATCACCGCGACCCGGGGCAACCTGGTCGTGTGCTGCGGCCAGGACGTCAACGTGCGCGCGGCCATCACCACGACCAATGGCAGCGTGCTGCTGAGCGCCGGGCGGGATGTCAATCTCGTGCGCAGCCTGGCCAACCCGCTGGCTGGAATCACCGTGACGGATGGCAACCTCACCATGTGCGCCGCGGGCAACCTGAACCTGCTGAACACGTTCAACGCCGCACCGCTGATCACCCTGACCCGGGGCAGCACCGCTGCCGGCCTCGACCTGGCGACCAACGGGGTCGCGCTCGGCCTGGTGCTGGCCGGCGGCGCGGGGGCGACGGGCCCGGGCCTGGCCAATGGGACCGTCATCTTCGACGCCGGCGCGTTCGCCACCGTGACCGGCCCGAATGCGCCGATCACCGTCAACTACAACCCGGTCTCCTACATTGCCCCGACCGACTACTCCGGCAACTTCATCATGAGCAGCGGGGCCGCGCTGACCCAGCACATGTTCGTGTTCGGCGCGGGCGGCGACAAGGGGTTCGACGGCACGACGGCAACCACGTTGACATCCCTGAAGCTCTCGCCCCCCGGCGTGGAATTGGTGGCAGGCCCCACGGCGGCCGCAAACTTCCTGGACAGCGCGGTCGGCCTGGCCAAGCCGATCGAATACACCGGCTACACCCTGGCCGGTCCCAACGCGGCGGCTTACACCCTGGCGGTTTCGTGCTGCGGCCCGCTGGTGGCCAAGACCACGGCCAACATCGTGGCGGTGGTCCCGCCGCCGGCGCCGACCCCGCCGCCGACACCCGCGCCGACTCCGGCTCCGACGCCGGCACCCACCCCGCCGCCGACGCCGGCTCCGACGCCCGCGCCCACGCCCGCCCCGGCCCCAGTGCCGGCACCGGCGCCAACGCCGGCGCCCGCCCCGGCCCCGGCACCCGTGCCGGCACCCGCCCCAGCGCCGGCGCCCGCGCCCGCGCCCGTCCCGGCTCCAGCGCCAGCCCCGACCCCGGCACCGACGCCGTTGCCGGTGGTCGTGCCGCCGCCGCCCTCGGTCCCCGCGGCGTTGTTCCCACTGCCTTACGTTACGGTGGCCGTGGTGCCGCTGCTGGTGCCGCCGGCGCCGGCGACGCTGGTCGTGGTGCAGGCTCCGGTGCCGCCGCCCATGACCCTGGTGGTCGCACGCCCGGTGCCGGTTCCGGGGCCGGCTCCGGTCGTCATGCAGCCGCCCGCGCCGCCCGTTGCGGTGCCCGCGCCCGCGCCTTATGTGGCGCCGGTGCGGCCGCCCAAGGCATTCCGCAACTAGGGCCGGTAGACAAGCCCTAGACTCGCTGCATGCGACGTTCGTTTCTCCGGTCCTGGGCCGTGCTGCTGGCCGTGGCGCTGGCCAGCGCCGGGATGGCGCCGGCCTTCGCCGCGGAGGAGCGTCCCGTTCCCCGGCGGGCCGAGTTCGAGCGCGAAGCCGCCTCGGCCGAGGTCCGGCATGTCGCCGACTGGGCACTGCACTCGGGCGACAACGCCGGGATGCCGTATGTCATCGTCGACAAGGTCGGGGGCCGGTTGTTCGTGTTCGATCCGCACGGCCGGCTGCTGGGGGCGAGCCCGGCGCTGCTGGGCCTGACCCGCGGCGACCAGTCGGTTCCCGGGATCGGCTCGCGCAAGCTCTCGACCATCACGCCCCAGGAGCGCACCACCCCGGCCGGGCGCTTCGTCGCCAACCTGGACCGCAGCCTGAGCGGCGAGGAGATCCTCTGGGTGGATTACGACTCCGGCGTCGCCATCCACCGTGTGATCACCACCGCGCCCAAGGAGCGCCGGCTGCAGCGGCTCCAGAGTTCGCTGCCGGAAGAGCACCGCATCACCTTCGGCTGCATCAACGTGCCGGTGAAGTTCTACGAGAACGTCGTCAGCCCCGCGTTCAGGAGCACCAACGGCATCGTCTACGTGCTGCCGGAAACCCGGTCGGCGCAGGAGGTGTTCGGCTCGTACGACGTCGCCGGCCGCCAGGACGGCAGCGTGCCCGGCTCGTCGCGGTAGCAGGTGCAGCAGGCGGCTTCCAGCCCGGCGTGATCGAGGATGCGGATGCGGCCACGGCTGTATTCGATCAGCTTGCGGCGCTGGAACGAGGAGGCGGCTTCGCTCACGCCGACCCGCCGCACCCCCAGCATGCCGGAGAGAAACTCCTGCGTCATCGCGAAATCCGCCGACCCGGCGCGGTCGCGCGTCATCAGCAGCCAGCGGGCCAGCCGGGCCTCCACCACGTGGAAACGGTTGCAGGCGGCGGTCCGCGCGATCTGTCCCATCAGGGTGTTGACGTATTCCAGCAACGCCTGGCGCAATGGCGGGCCGCTGCGCAGCAAGGTGTCGAAGCGGACGCTGCTCATGCGCAACGCCGTCCCGCCGCCCTGCACCAGGGCCCGCATCGGCGACAGCGCCACGCCCAGCACCAGCGGGATGCCGACCATGCCCTCGCGGCCCACCATCCCCACCTCCAGGGCCTGCCGGGCGCCCACCAGGGTCAGCAGCGACACCAGGCCGTCGAGGGGAAAGTAGACGTCGCGCATCGGCTGGCCCGGTTCGTACAGCACTTCGCCAAAGGCCAGGTCGACCGGCCTCAGCTGCGCCAGCAGGTCCCCCGCGGCGGCGCGCGGCAGCGACTCCAGCAGCAGGTTGCGGTTCGGGGGCATCCGGCATCCTGGCCCCAGTCGGGCCGGTCCGTCTGTGCGGTGGCGCACTCTGCGGCACGATCGCGAGGCACAATCGATCGATGGCTGTCCCTCCGAGCCCGATCCAGAACCGTTTGCTGGCCGCCTTGCCGGCCAGCGAGTACGAGCATTTCGCCGGCCACCTCGAACTGGTGCCGATGGCGGCGGGCGAGGTGCTGTACGAATCGGGCGGCGCCCTGCGCCACGTGTATTTCCCCACCACCTCGATCGTGTCGCTGCTCTACGTGCTGGAAAACGGCGCGATGGCCGAGATCGCGATGGTCGGCAACGAAGGCATCCTGGGCGTCTCGCTGTTCATGGGCGGCGAAACCACGCCCAGCCGCGCCGTGGTGCAGACGGCCGGCCACGGCTACCGGCTGCGGGCCGACCTGCTCAAGCTCGAATTCAACCGCGCCGGGCCGCTGCTGCGGTTGCTGCTGCGGTACACCCAGGCGCTGATCACCCAGATGATGCAGACCGCGGTGTGCAACCGGCACCACAGCGTGGAGCAGCAGCTCTCGCGCTGGCTGCTCCTGAGCCTCGATCGCATGGCGGGCCAGTCGCTGCGCATGACGCAGGAAGTGATCGCCAACCTGCTGGGCGTGCGGCGCGAGGGCGTGACCGAGGCCGCGGGCCAGCTGCAGCGCGAGGGGCTGATCCGCTACAGCCGCGGGCAGATCGAGGTGCTGGACCGGCCCGGCCTGGAGCGGGTGGTCTGCGAGTGCTATGGCGTGGTGAAGCTGGAGTTCGACCGGCTGCTCTCCGACATCCCGCGCGGCGATCCCCAGCACATCCTTGGGAGCGCCAGTGTGGGCGGTTCCTGAACTGGCTATCATGGGTCCTGTCAGGAAAACCTCGATCAGCAGTGTTCACAGCAGCAGTCACAGTCATCGCCGCCATCGCGGCGACCACCGGCGCCGGTCTCGCGGCGCCCGCCCTCCTGGGCCGCAGTCTCGCCAGCTATGAGCTGGTGGTGCTGGCGTTGGCGTTCGGCCTGATCGGATGGGGGCTGAGCGCTTCGCACCGCCGCCGCGAGCGCAAGCGCATGCTGGGGATGCGCGATTCCGCGCTCTGGTGACCGAGGCCGGCGCCGTCCGGTGCCGAAAAATGTCAACCGTGTGACAAGCAGCGCCACTTCGTGCGCGACCGTCAGTCTCCGCGCCCCAGAAAAAATCCCCCGGGGACACCGAGGGCCCACGAGGGATATAAATGACCGGGCTGAAGAAACTTGCAAAGGGCCCGACCAGGAGAGGCTGAAATCAAGCACGTCCCATGCCATTGGGCACCGGCGTGACAACTCTTACTTATGACCAGCAGCAACGCCAGGGCCACCTGGCTCCCGCTCTTCGCCACCCTGTCGATCCAGGCCCTGGTCTCGATGGCCGTGCTGACGCCGGCGGTGATGGCGCCGGTGGTGGCGCAGGCGCTCGGCGTCTCTGCCGCCTACCTGGGCCTGTACATCGCGATCGTCTACGTCGGCGCAATGCTCGCGAGCCTGGCGGCCGGCGCGGCAGTGAGCCGATTCGGCGCGATCCGGGTCAGCCAGGCGGGCTTGCTGCTGTGCGCTGCCGGCATGCTGCTGTGCGCCGTCCCGTCGGTCTGGGCCTTCGCGGTGGGCGGCCTGCTGATCGGCCTGGGCTACGGCCCGATCACGCCGGCCAGCTCCTGGCTGCTGGCCCAGACCACGCCGGCGCACCGCATGTCGCTGGTGTTCTCGATCAAGCAGACCGGGGTGCCGGTGGGCGGCATGCTGGCCGGCGCGCTGGTGCCCAGCGTGGTGCTGGTCGCCGGCTGGCAGGGTGCGCTGGTGGCGGTGGCGCTGGCCAACGTCGCCTGCGCCCTGCTGTCGCAGCCGCTGCGCGCGGCGCTCGACGCCGATCGCCAGCCCGGCAAGCCGCTCCAGTTCGGCAACCTCGTGCAGCCGATCCGGGTGGTGCTGTCGCAGCGCTCGCTGGCCATCCTGGCCGCGTGCTCGTTCGTGTTTTCGACGGCGCAACTGGTGCTCACCGGCTACCTCGTGATCTACCTGGACCAGGTGCTGGCCTATGGGCTGGTCACGGCGGGGCTGGCGCTGTCGGTGGCGCAGATCGGCGGCATCGGCGGGCGGATCCTGTGGGGCTACGTCGCCGACGGCTGGCTCGGCGCCAACCGGATGCTGGCCGCGCTGGCCTTCATCATGGCCGCCAGCAGCCTGGCGACGGCCTTGCTCCATGGTTCGATGCCGACGCTGCTGGTGTTCGCCATCCTGTTCGTGTTCGGCGCCTCCGCCACCGGCTGGAACGGCGTCTACCTGGCGGAAGTGGCGCGGCGCGCGCCGCCCGGCATGGCCGGCATCGCCACCGGCGGCACGCTGGCCATCACCTTCCTGGGCGTGGTGCTGGGGCCGCCGGTGTTCGGCGCGCTGTCGGCCGCTTTCGGCAGCTACCGGGTCGGCTACGCGGCGCTGGCCATTCCGGTGGCGCTGTGCGGTATCGTGCTGCTGCGGACCCGGCGCGAGCCCTAGCCGGGCTTACTGCGGCGCCGCGGGCGCCGGTTCGAACTGCACCGACGGGCTGCCCCTTGCCGGTTGCGGTGCGATCTCGGCCGCCGGCGGCGCGCCGATCGAAGGCGTGGCCAGCGCCGGCGAGCCGACCACGAACGGCGCGTCGGCGTTGCGGGCCGCCGGCCTCGGCGTCGGCGGCTGGATCTCGAAACCGCCGGCCGTCGTCGACGGCCCGCTGGGCATCACCCGCACGGTCTCCGAGCGCTGCGGGTCCGGCGGCGGCGCGCCGATCGAAGCCACCGGCGGCACCACCGTCGTCTCGCCGTTCGCCGTGCCGGTCGCGGGCCGGGCTGGCGCTGCATCGGGCTGGGCGACGTCGGGCAACGGCAGCTCGGGCGCCGGCACGGCCTGCGCCGCCTCGCGCTGCTCGAACAGGTTGCGGAACCAGTCGTTCACCCGCCCCAGCGCATCGGGCCCGATGGCCTCTTGCGGCGGCGCGGCAAAGCGCAGGTTGGGATCGACCAGTTTGACCTTCATCGACTGCTGGAACACCTCGCCGACGATCGGCAGCGCGCTGTGCGCGCCCTGGCCCCAGGCGTCACCCATGGTCACCCGGTTGTCGTTGAAGCCGACCCAGGCGCCCGCCACCAGGTTGGGATGCATCAGGATGAACCAGCCGTCGGTGTTGTCCTGGGTGGTGCCGGTCTTGCCCGCCACGTCGGCCTTGATGCCGAAGCGGTTGCGGATCGCCACGCCGGTGCCGATGTCGATCGTGCCGCGCATCGCGTCGAGCAGCGTCAGCGCCGCCGGCCCGGACAGCGCCGGCTCCGGCGCGGCGGAGCGGAACTCCTCCAGCACCGCACCCGTGCGGCTTTCGACCCGCAGCACCACCATCGGCTCGATGTAGCTGCCGCCGTTGGCGATGGTGCCGTACGAGGCCACCATTTCCTTGAGCGTCACCGGGCTGGTGCCCAGCGCCAGCGACATGACCTGGTCCAGCTTGCTCTGGCGCACGCCCATCGCCCGCGCCAGGCCGGCCACCCGTTGCGGGCCGACCTTCTGCATCACCTGCGCGGTGATGGTGTTCTTGGAATAGGCCAGGCCCTCGCGCAGCGTCATGGTGCGGCCGGTCGGCGGCGTGCCGTCGGTCGGGCGCCACGGCGCGGCGCGGTCCATCGGAATCTCGACGGCCTGGTCGACGAAGGTGTCGGTGGCGCGGGCGCCGCCCTCGAAGGCGGCGGCGTACACGAAGGGCTTGAAGGTCGACCCGGGCTGGCGCCGGGCCTGGTAGACGTGGTCGAACTGGTCCTGGGCAAAATCGCGGCTGCCGACCCAGGCGCGCACTTCGCCGCTCCGCGGGTCCAGCGCCAGGAAGCCGGCCTGCAGCCGGGTCTTGTCTTCCTTGAGCGCCGCCATGAAGGCGGCGTCGGCCTGCAGCTGCTTGACCGCCTGCTCGTCGCTCTGGCCTTCCTCGCGCGCCGCCTTGTACTCGCGCGACTCGCGCAGGAAGGCCAGCACCATGTCGCGGGTCCAGCCGGCGCGGCGGCCGTCGGCGAGCGATTGCAGGGCGGCGGTCTGCCGCGCCACGGCCTGGTTGGCCATGGCCTGCAGCCGCGAGTCGATGCTGGTGCGCACCACCAGGCCGTCGGTGTAGATGTTGTAGCCCTTGCGGTCGGCCCATTCGATCAGCCAGCGCCGCAGCTGCTGCGCCAGGTGCGGGGCCGGCCCGAGCGGCTCGGTCTGGCGTTCGAAGTCGACCCGCAGCGGCCGCTGCTTGAGCGTCTCGTACTGGGCCGGCGCGAGCTTGCCGTCCTTGACCATCTGGCCCAGCACGATGTTGCGGCGCTGGGTGGCGCGCTCCGGGTTGATCACCGGGTTGTAGTAGCTGGTGCCCTTGAGCATGCCGATCAGGGTGGCGCTTTCCAGCACGTCGAGCTTGGCCGCGGGCTTGTCGAAATAGGTGCGGGCCGCCATCTCGATGCCGAAGGCGTTGTACAGGAAGGGCACCGTGTTGAGGTAGGTCTCCAGGATCTCCTGCTTGCTGTAGATCGCCTCGATCTTCAGCGCCGTGATCGCTTCCTTGATCTTGCGCGTGAGCGTCGGCGCGCGGCCGATCTCCTCGGGATAGAGGTTGCGCGCCAGCTGCTGGGTGATGGTCGAGCCGCCTTCGCGGTCGCCCTGCAGCGTCTGCAGCACGGCCGACGCGAGGCGTTTGAAGTCGATGCCGTGATGGCTGTAGAAGCGGCGGTCTTCGGTCGCGATCAGCGCCGACAGGACGTTGGGGGAGATTCCGGCCAGCTTGACCCAGTCGCGGTTGGCCCGCTTGAACATCGCCAGCTCCTTGCCGTCGGCCGACAGCACGATGGCCGGCGCCTCCGACTTGGACTTGCGGATGTCGCCGATGCTGGGCGTGAACGGCACCAGCGCCAGCACGTACAGCAGCACCAGCAGCGGGACCAGCGACAGCAGGATGCCGGCGCGCTTGAACCGGCCTTCGGGCAGGCGGTTGTACAAGGCGGCGGCGCGGTGGCCGACCGAGATGGCGAAGTCGCGCGCGCGGGCGAGAGCCGTGTTCATGGCTGGGAAGATGCGTTCATGGGAGGGTTCCGGGTAGCTCAGGCGTGAGCGTAGGCGGCGCCCGGCCGCAGCGCTGTAGGACGGCGACCCAAGGAAAAGCGGAAGAAGCCGCGCCTTGCGGCGGCACGGTCAATCCGTCGCGGGTTTCGGCTGCGGCGGCCGGTAATACAGCGGCAGCACGCGCTGCACCACCGGGCCTTCGCGGTCCCACGACAGGCACTTGCCGATGAAGTAGGGCGTCGGCGCGTCGGGGTCGCGCACTTCGCCGCGCGCTTCGCGCTGCTGCGACAGGTGGATGGGGATGGTCTGGAACGCCGCGGTGGCGAGATTGAACAGCAGCTCGCGCAGGTGGGTGCAGCCGGCGACGCCGCCCATCGCCGCTTCGATCGCCTTGCGCCAGCCGGCGCCGAGCGTCGCGCCGACCAGTTTCTGGACCGGGTCGACCGCCTGCTGGCAGTTGTCGAACGGCGCGCTGTTCATGGCGGTGGCGATGGCACGGATAACCAGCTTGTCGTCGACGGTCACCCGCACGCGCATGTGGTGGATCGCGCCGCCGGCCGGCAGCAGGCCGCGCTCGTGCATCCGGATCGGCGCGCTCTTGCTGTCGATCAGTTCGCCCTCGATGTCGAACAGGCCGTCGTCGCGCACGAAGCCCTCGAACGTGATCTTGCGGGTGTGCAGCGGCGTGCGCGCGGAAGCTTCGGGAAGGGCCATGGCCAGATTTTACGGACCGCGGCCGCCGGCGGTCAGACCAGCCGGCGCAAGGGCCGCTTCTTCCACACGCCGTAGAAATAGGCCGCCTGCAGCGTCAGGCCGATCAGGTAGGTGGCGGGATGGGCCATCCAGATGCCCGGCAGGCCGAAGATGCGGTTGAAGGTCCAGCCCAGCGGAAACAGCACGAACGCCAGCAGGCTGAGCGAGATCGCGGTGGGAACCAGCACCGTGCCGCTGGCCCGCATCACGCCGGAGAACACGCTGCCCAGTCCGAGCAGGATCGGGGCGAACACCGCGATGTGCAGCAGGCTCGCAGCCAGCTGCACCACCTCCGGGTCGGTGATGAACAGGCCGACGATGTGCGGCGCCAGCAGCGCCACCAGCAGCGCCAGGCCGCCGGTCAGCACGACGTTCAGGCCCAGGCCGACCCGCGTCACCGCGTCGACCTGTTCCAGCCGGCCGCCGCCGATCGCCTGGGCCGCCAGCACCGAAGCGGTGATCGAGATCGACATCGCGGGGAACTGCACGTACGCCATCACATGGCTGACGGCGCCCCAGGCGGCCGTGGCCTGCGAGCCGTGGCTGTTGACGATGGTGAGCAGCGCCAGGTCGGCCAGCGAGCCGGTGATGAAGAACAGCCCGGTCGGGATGCCCAGCCGCACCACCGGCCGCAGCAGCGCCGGCTCGATGCGCCAGTGGGGGCGGAAGGCGCGGTCGGGCGCCAGCGGATGGTGGCGCCGCAGCAGGTGCCACACCATCCAGCCGAGGGACAGCGCGGTCGCCACCACCGTGGCCCAGGCGCCGCTGGCCACCCCCAGCGGCGGCAGCCCGGTCCAGCCGCGGATCAGCGCCGGCGTCAGCACCAGGATCACCGCCGACGAGATCAGCAGCGACCGCAGCGGCGTGACGGTGTCGCTGACGCCGCGCAGCACCGACGCCGTGAGGATCGAGACGAACAGCAGCGGCAGGAAGGCCATCATCACCCGCGCGTAGGCGACGGCGTCCGGCAGCACGTCGGCCGGCGTGCCGAGCAGCCGCAGCAGCGGCCCGGCCAGGAAGAAGCCGGCCAGGCCGATGGCTGCGCCCAGCAGCGCGCCGGCGCAGACCACGGTGCCGGCGACGGCCCGCGCCCGCTCGATGTTGCGCGCGCCCCAGGCCTGGCCCACCAGCACCGAGGCGCCCGAGCCCAGGCCGATCACGAAGGCGACGAACAGCATCAGCAGGGGGACAAAGGAGGCGACGGCGGCCAGCGCGCCGAGGCCCAGCATCCGGCCGACGTAGACGGTGTTCAACGTGCCCGACAGCCCCTGCAGCATGTTGGTCAGCACCAGCGGGGCCAGGAACACCAGGAAGGTTTTCCAGAGCGGACGGGGACTCGGGTCGGCGGCTTGCATGGCGAAGCGGTGGAGTATGCATGAGCCCTCCTCATGCCTTTAGACTGGCGGACGAGCCAATCAAGGAGAGCCTCATGACGGTTGAAACCCTGCCCCTGGACGAGAAGATCAAGGCGCGCCTGCTCGGCGTCGCCACCGGCACCCTGACCACGGTGCTGCTGAAAAAGGGCCTGCGCAACGTCTGGCTGCGCGGCACCATGCCGCTGGCGCCGGGCCAGCCGCGGCTGGTGGGACGGGCCTTCACCCTGCGCTTCGTCTCGGCCCGCGAAGACCTGGCCACGCCCGCATCGTGGGGCTCGCCGATCTCGACCCGCGCCGCGATCGAAGCGATGCCGTCCGGCTGCATCGCGGTGGTCGGCGCGATGGGCGTCACCGACGCCGGCATCTTCGGCGACATCCTGTGCGCGCGCATGCAAAAGCGCGGCGTCGCCGGCCTGGTGACCGACGGCGTGGTGCGCGACCTCGAAGGCGTGCTGGGCACCGGGTTGCCGGTCTGGTGCCAGGGCCGCGCGGCGCCGGCGTCGGTGAACGGCCTGACCTTCGTCGGCTGGCAGGAGGCGATCGACTGCGGCGGCGTGGCCGTGTTCCCCAACGACGTGATCGTCGTGGACCAGGACGGCGCGGTGCTGATCCCCGCCGCCCTGCTCGATGCGGTGGTGGACGCCGCCGTGGAGCAGGAGCGGCTCGAGGGCTGGATCATGCGCGAGGTCGACCGCGGCCTGCCGCTGCCGGGCCTGTATCCACCCAATGCCGAAACCCAGGCCCGCTATGACGCCTGGGCCCAGGCGCAGGGGCCGGCATGAGCCGCCGGGCCGTTCCCAAGGCGAATACCGCAGCCCTTTGGGCGGAGGTTTCCCAATGAACGCCAAGGTCGGCCTGATCGGCCTCGGCGCCATGGGCGGTGGCATGGCGGCGAGCCTGCGCCGCGCCGGCTGCGACGTCCATGTGTTCGATGTGCGCGCCGAGGTGGCGCAACGCTTCGCCGCCGACGGCGGCACGGCCTGTTCGTCCCCGGCGGAGGTGGCCCGCGAAGCGCCGGTGATCGTGTCCGTGGTGGTCAATGCGGCCCAGACCGAGAGCGTGCTGTTCGGCGACCACGGCTGCGCCGCCGAAATGCAACCGGGCAGCGTGTTCGTGATGTGTTCCACGGTCGATCCGGCCTGGTCGGCGGCGCTGGAGGCCCGGCTGGCGCAGCAGGGCGTGCTGTACCTCGACGCGCCGATCTCCGGCGGGGCCGCGCGCGCGGCCAGCGGCGAGATCACGATGATGACGTCAGGTTCCCCCGAGGCGTACAAGCGCTGCGGCGAGTTGCTGGATGCGATGGCCGCCAAGGTCTACCGGCTCGGCGACCAGGCCGGCGCCGGCAGCAAGGTGAAGGTGATCAACCAGCTGCTGGCCGGCGTGCACATCGCCGCGGCGGCGGAGGCGATGGCGCTGGGCCTGCGCGAAGGCGTGGACCCGGCGGCGCTGTACGAGGTGATCACCCACAGCGCCGGCAACAGCTGGATGTTCGAGAACCGGATGCCGCACGTGCTGGCCGGCGACTACACCCCGCTGTCGGCGGTCGACATCTTCGTCAAGGACCTGGGGCTGGTGCTGGACATGGCGCGCGGCAGCAAGTTTCCGCTGCCGCTGTCGTCCACCGCGCACCAGATGTTCATGCAGGCCAGCACCGCCGGCCACGGCCGCGAGGACGACAGCGCCGTGATCAAGACCTTCCCGGGCATCAAGCTGCCCTGAGAGCGCTCAGGCGGCGGACGCCAGCTCCGCCGCCTTGCGCACCTCGACCCGGATCTCCTCCGTGAGGCGCGCCTTCAGGTCCATGAACACCGGCGTGGTCTTGACCGAGTAGTGGCGCGGATGGGCGATCGGCACCGGCAGGTCGCACTTGATGCGGCCGGGCCGCGCGCTCATCACGACCACGCGGTTGCCCATGAAGATCGCCTCGTCGATGTCGTGCGTGACGAACAGCACGGTCTTGCGCTCCGCCTCCCAGATGCCTTGCAGCAGCTCCTGCATCAGCTCGCGGGTCTGGTGGTCCAGCGCGCCGAAGGGCTCGTCCATCAGCAGCATCCGCGGGCCGTTGGCCAGGGCCCGGGCCAGCGCCGTGCGCTGCTGCATGCCGCCCGACAGCTGCTTGGGGAAGTGGTTCTCGAAGCCCTGCAGTCCGACCTTGGCGAGGAACGGCCGGGCGATTGCCTGCTGCTCGGGCAGCGCCAGGCCCTTTTCACGGAGGCCGAAGCAGACGTTCTGCAGCACCGTCAGCCAGGGGAACAGCGTGTAGCTCTGGAACACCATGCCGCGGTCCGGGCCCGGGCCGGTGACCGGCCGGCCGTCCAGCGCGATGCTGCCCGTGGTCGGCGTGTCGAGCCCGGCCACCATCCGCAGCAGCGTGCTCTTGCCGCAGCCCGAGGGGCCGAGGATGGTGATGAAGTCGTTCTCGGCGACGGCGAGGTCGGTCGCCTGCAGCGCCAGCGTGCCGCCGTGGGCGCCGGGAAAGGTCTTGGAGACGCCGGTGATCTGGAGAATGGTCACAGTCTTGCCCATGGGAACAGCCGGCGGTTGAAGGTCTTCAGCGCATAGTCCGTGACCAGCCCGATCAGGCCGATCACGATGATGCCGAAGATGATCTGGTCGGTGGCCAGCAGCGCCTGGCTGTCGGTGATCATGTGGCCGATGCCGCTCGACGCGCCGATCAGCTCGGCGACGATCACATAGGTCCAGGCCCAGCCCAGCACCATGCGCAGGGTCTCGGCGATCTCGGGCGCGCTGCTGGGCAGCAGCACCCGCGTCACGATGCCGCGGTCGCCCGCACCCAGCGTGTACGCGGCCTCCACCAGGTCGCGCCGGGTGTTGCCGACGCTCACGGCGATCATCAGCACCAGCTGGAAGAACGAGCCGATGAAGATCACCGCCAGTTTCTGCGCCTCGCCGATGCCGGCCCACAGGATCAGCAGCGGAATGAAGGCGGAGGCGGGCAGGTAGCGCGCGAAGCTGACGAAGGGTTCGAAGAACGCCTCCACCGGCTTGTACGCGCCCATCAGCACGCCCAGCGGCACCGCCAGCAGCGCCGCGATGGCGAAGCCGCCCAACACCCGCCACACCGTCATGCCGATGTCGTAGGCGAAGCCCTGCCTGGCCAGCAGGTCGTAGCCCGATCGCACCATGGTCAGCGGGTCGGCCAGGAAGGTCTTGGAGACCAGCCCGCCGAAGGTGACAGCGGCCCACAGCGCGAAGAACAGGACGAAGAAGGCGACGCCCAGCGCGATGCGCGCGCCGGGGTTCACGGGTTGCAGCGGCCGCACTTAGTTCAGGAAGCGCGTATCGGCCAGCTTGCCCATGTCGGGCAAGGCCTTGATGATGCCGGCCTCCATCAGCAGCTCCGCGGCTTCCTTGCTGAAGGCAGCGTGCTCGCCGGCGAAGAACTTCGCGTTGGCGGCGCGGTCCTGCCAGCGCAGGTACTTCGACGAGGCCTCGAAAGCCTCGCCGCTCTGCTTCACGTCGGCGCCCATGATCTCGAAGCTCTTCTTCGGTTCCTTGCGGATCATCTCCACCGCCTCGAAGTAGCTGTCGGCCAGCGCCTTGGCGGCCTTGGGGTTCTCCGACAGGAACTTCGGCGTGCAGCCGAAGGTGTCCATCACCATCGGATAGTCGAGCGTGGTGGCGATGATCTTGCCCGCCTCGGGCTTGGCGCGCACGGCACCCAGGTACGGCTCGTAGGTCATGGCGGCATCGACGCCGGCGGTGCCCGCGATCATCGCGTTGGCGGCGGCCTGCGGCTCGAGGTTGACCACCTTCACGTCCTTGGTCGACATGCCGTTCTTCTTCAGGATCCAGGCCAGCGCGAAGTAGGGCGAGGTGCCGGGAGCGCTCGCCGCCACGGTCTTGCCCTTGAGGTCGCTGATCCTGGTGATGCCGGGCTTGACCACCATGCCGTCGGCGCCGTAACTCTTGTCCAGCTGGAAGATCTGGGTGGTGGCGACGCCGTTGGCGTTCCACACCACCCACGTCTCCACCGTGGTCGCCGCGCACTGCACGTCGCCCGAGGCGATGGCCAGATGCCGGTCCTTCTGCGGGATCTTCTTGATCGACACGTCGAGCCCGTTCTTCTTGAAGATGCCGGCTTCCCTGGCGAGCGTCAGCGGCGCGAAACCGGTCCAGCCCGAGATGCCGATCGCGACTTTCGTTTCCTGGGCCTGCACGCCGGCGCAAGCCAGTGCAACGAGTGTGAGAGCGAGCAGTTTCTTCATCGAGGTTCTCCGTGGGGTGATGACAAAATGTACGCAGGCTTCATGCCAGCCACAAGGCGGGGTTCTCCGGTCTATGATGGTTTTCCACCCGCCCGACTCCAGTTGTTTCCAATGATCCAGGTCCCTTTTCAACCGCTCTCGCGCCTGCTGGCGCTGGCCGCTTCCGTCCTGATCGCCGCGCCCGCGGCGCAGGCGATGGAAGAAGTGCCTTTCATCACCTCGCCCGACAACGTCACGCTGGAGATGCTGCGGGTCGCCAGGGTCGGTCCCACCGACCATGTGATCGACCTCGGCTCCGGCGACGGCCGCATCGTCATCACGGCGGCGAAGCGTTTCGGCGCCAGCGGCCTCGGCGTGGAGATCGTCCCCGACCTGGTGCAGCGGAGCATCGCCAGCGCGCGCGAAGCCGGCGTGGCGGACCGGGTGGCGTTCAAGGTGCAGGACCTGTTCCAGACCGACCTGGCGCCCGCCACGGTGGTCACCATGTACCTGCTGACGGAAGTGAACCTGCAGTTGCGGCCGGCGCTGCTCAAGCTCAAGCCGGGCACCCGCGTGGTCTCGCACGACTGGGACATGGGCGACTGGAAACCGGAACAGACCACGGTGGTGTCGGTGCCGGACAAGCAGGTCGGCCTGGAGAAGTCCAGCAAGGTGCACCTGTGGGTGGTGCCCGCGCGGGTCGACGGCCAGTGGTGCGGCGCCGGCTTCCTGCGCGGCACCGGGCTGAACCTGGTCCAGCGGCACCAGGAGTTCGAAGGCACGCTGGTGCGCGGCGACCGCACGCGCAAGGTGGACGGCCGGATCGAAGGCACGATGCTGCGCGCCTCGCGCGAAAGCTCCGGCCGGGCCGGCGAACTGGTGCTGGAACTGCAGGGCGAAAAGCTGCGCATCGTCTCGGCCGGCGGCCCGCTGGCGCTGGCGCAGGGCATGTCGTTCTTCCGCGCCACCGGCCCGGGCTGCTGACATTGCTGCGGCTGCGTCATCCGAGCCTCAGGGCCAGCAGCTCGGGGATGTCGGCCTCGGTCGCGTGGCCGACGGCGCCCGCCGCCACCAGGTGGTGCACGGCCTCGATCTCGCGCGCCAGGCTGCGGTCCACCATCATCGCCGGCGACACGCTGCGCACCAGCCGCAGCACGTTCTCCAGCGCCGGCGCGCTGGCCAGCGGCCGCAGGAACTCGATCCCCTGGGCCGCCGCCAGCAGCTCGATGGCCACGATGTGGGCGGTGTTGCGCAGCATGGGTTGAAGACGGCGGGCGGCGAAGGTCGCCATGCTCACATGGTCCTCCTGGTTGGCCGAGGTCGGCAGGCTGTCGACGCTGGCCGGATGGGCCAGCGACTTGTTCTCGGAGGCCAGCGCCGCAGCGGTGACGTGCACGATCATGAAGCCGGAGTTCAGTCCCGGCTCGGGCGTGAGGAAGGGCGGCAGCCGCGACACCACGGTGTCGACCAGCATGGCGATGCGGCGCTCGGCGATGGCGCCGATCTCGGCGATCGCCACCGCCAGCGCATCGGCCACCAGCGCCACCGGTTCGGCGTGGAAGTTGCCGCCGGACAAGAGCTCCCCTCCCCGTTCGGGCTGAGCCTGTCGAAGCCCTTCGACAAGCTCAGGGCGAACGGCAGTGTCGGCGAACACCAGCGGGTTGTCGGTGACTGCATTGGCTTCGCGCACCAGCACCTCGGTGGCGTAGCGCATCTGGTCCAGGCAGGCGCCCATCACCTGCGGCTGGCAGCGCAGGCAATACGGGTCCTGCACCCGGTCATCGTGGTCGAGATGCGACTTGCGGATGCCGCTGCCGGCCAGCAGCGACCGGTAGGCCGCCGCGCATTCGATCTGCCCGGGCTGGCCGCGCACCGCGTGGATGCGCGGATCGAAGGGGCCATCGCTGCCGCGCGCCGCATCGATGGTCAGCGCGCCGGCGATCACGGCGGCCTCGAACAGCCGCTCGGCCGCGAGCAGGCCGTCGATGGCCAGCGCCGTCGAGACCTGGGTGCCGTTGATGAGCGCCAGGCCCTCCTTGGCCGAGAGCTGCAGCCGCGGCAGGCCGGCATGTTCGAGCGCATGGGCGGCCGGCATGCGTTCGCCCAGGTAGGTCACCTCGCCCTCGCCGATCAGCGGCAGCGCCAGGTGGGCCAGCGGCGCCAGGTCGCCCGAGGCGCCGACCGAGCCCTGGCAGGGGATGACGGGCAGCACGCCCATGGTGTGCAGCGCCAGCAGCGCGTCGACCACCTCCTCGCGCACGCCGGAATAGCCGCGGGCCAGGCTGGCGGCCTTGAGCAGCAGGATCAGGCGGACCACCCGTTCCGGCAGCGGCTCGCCGACGCCGACCGCGTGCGAACGCAGCAGCCGCAGCTGCAGCGTCGCCAGGTCGTCGTGGGCGATGCGGGTGCTGGCCAGCTTGCCGAAGCCGGTGTTGACGCCATAGACCGGCGCGTCGCCGTCGGCTGCCCGCTGGACCAGCGCCGCGCTGGCGCGGATGCCGGGACGGCAGGCCGGGTCCAGCTTCACCGGACCGGGATCGACGCAGCACAGGTGCCGCAGTTGCGCCAGCGTCAGTTCGCCGGGGACCAGGATTTCAGTCATCCGAGCATCGGCAGGTTGAGATGGTTTTCATGCGCCGCTTCGATCGCGATCTCGTAGCCCGCATCCGCATGGCGCATCACGCCGGTGGCCGGGTCGTTCCAGAGCACGCGCGCGATCTTCTCGGCCGCCTCGGCCGTGCCGTCGCAGACGATCACCACGCCGGCATGCTGCGAGTAGCCCATGCCGACGCCGCCGCCATGGTGGATGCTGACCCAGGTGGCGCCGCTCGCGGTGTTGAGCAGCGCATTGAGCAGCGGCCAGTCGCTGACGGCGTCGCTGCCGTCCTTCATGTTTTCGGTCTCGCGGTTGGGCGACGCGACCGAGCCGCTGTCCAAATGGTCGCGGCCGATCACGATCGGCGCCTTGAGCTCGCCGCTCCTGACCATCTCGTTGAAGGCCAGGCCGGCCTTGTCGCGCTCGCCCAGGCCGATCCAGCAGATGCGCGCCGGCAGGCCCTGGTAGCTGATGCGCTCCTGCGCCATGTCGAGCCAGCGGTGCAGCGCCTTGTTCTGCGGAAACAGCTCCTTCATCTTCGCGTCGGTCTTGCGGATGTCCTCCGGATCACCCGAGAGCGCCACCCAGCGGAACGGCCCGACGCCGCGGCAGAACAGCGGCCGGATGTAGGCCGGCACGAAGCCCGGATAGTCGAAGGCGTTGGCGACGCCGAAATCCTTGGCGACCTGGCGCAGGTTGTTGCCGTAGTCCACCGTGGGCACGCCCATGGCGTGGAACTCCAGCATTGCCCGGACATGGATCGCACACGATTCGCCGGCCGCCTGCGTCAGCTTCGCGTGCTGCGAAGGATCTTTCTGCGCCGCCTGCCACTGCTCCACGCTCCAGCCGGCCGGCAGGTAGCCGTTGATGATGTCGTGGGCCGAGGTCTGGTCGGTGAGGATGTCGGGCTTGTGGCCGCCGATCTTGGCGCGCCGCACCAGCTCCGGCAGGATCTCGGCGACGTTGCCGCACAGGCCGATCGACACCGCCTCCCTGCGCCGGGTGTGGAAGCCGATCAGGTCCAGCGCTTCGTTCAGGTCCCTGGCCTGCTGGTCGAGATATTTCGTGCGGAGCCGGAAGTCGATCCGCGACTGCTGGCATTCGATGGTCAGGGAACAGGCGCCGGCGAACGATGCGGCAAGGGGCTGGGCGCCGCCCATGCCGCCGAGGCCGGCCGTCAGCACCCAGCGGCCGGCCAGATCGCCGTTGAAATGCTGGCGTGCGGCTTCGACGAAAGTCTCGTAGGTGCCCTGCACGATGCCCTGGGTGCCGATGTAGATCCAGCTGCCGGCCGTCATCTGGCCGTACATCATCAGGCCGGCCCGGTCGAGTTCGTTGAAGTGCTCCCAGGTCGCCCACTTGGGCACCAGGTTGGAGTTGGCCAGCAGCACCCGCGGCGCACCGGGGTGGGTGCGGAACACGCCGACCGGCTTGCCCGACTGCACCAGCAGGGTTTCGTCGGGCCGCAGCTGGCGCAGGCTGTCGAGGATGGCATCGAAGGCCGGCCAGTTGCGCGCCGCCTTGCCGATGCCGCCGTAGACCACCAGCGCGTCGGGGTTCTCGGCCACGGCCGGGTCCAGGTTGTTCTGGATCATCCGGTAGGCGGCCTCGATCTGCCAGTTGGCGCAGGTCAGCTGCGTGCCCTGCGGCGCGCGCACCGGACGCGCCTTGCTGTCGGGGAAGGGGGGTGGCGAAAGTTCGGACATGGCGCTCTCCACATGTGTCATCCCGGCCTCGCGCCGGGATCCAGGCTGATCTGGCGCAAATCCTAGTTGTCTATACAACTCGTGTCAATGGGGCTTGCCGGTGCCTTTGTCATTCCCGCGGAGGCGGGAATCCAGGGCATTCAGTGGCGGGGCGGGGCGCGGGCTGCGCGGCAGGCGGCGCCCGGCGCGGGCTCACACTGCGGCGGTCGGCGCTGCGCACCGACTTCGCTGCGCGATCCGGTCCGGGACCGGCGTCGCGCAACTCACAGTGCGCCTAAGGCCGCACTGTTCGGACAAGCGCGACGAGCCAGATCACGAGGCGCGCCAAAGCGCGCTCCGGTCCCGGACCGAATCGCGCAGCCGCCGCAGAGTTCGCCCACGCCGGACACCGCCTGCCGCGCAAGCAGTCGGTTGGTGCCCGCGCTTGTGCCTCCGCCTGCGTTGTCATGCCGGACTTGAGGAGCCTGCCCCAGACCTGATCCGGGGGCATCCAGACGGTTCCGCACCATCGAAGCCTATGGATCCCGGCTCAAGGCCGGGATGACAGCCACGGGCGACACGCGGACGCCGCGCCGATGGGCCACACCCTGCCCGGCCTCGCCGTCCCCCGGCCGTCGCAACCCCCCCCACGCGGCCGAGCCGCGCGGAACAACTGGATCCCGGGTCAAGCCCGGGACGACAGACTCCCTTGTCTATACAACTTTTCTCCCATCGGCTAAATTCGGCGCATGCCCAAAGCACCCGTCCCCGCCTACGAACAGGTCAAGGCCTTCATCCGCGGCCGGATCAGCTCGGGCGAATGGAAGCCGGGCGATCCGGTGCCGAGCGAGGCGGCGCTGATGCAGCAGTTCGGCATCAGCCGCATGACCGTCAACCGCGGCCTGCGCGAGCTGGCCGGCGAGGGCCTGGTGACGCGGATCCAGGGTTCGGGCACGCGGGTGGCGCAGCTGCACCGCATCTCGTCGCGGCTCACGATCCGCGACATCCACGAGGAGGTGGCGGAGCGCGGCCACGTCCACACCACCCGCGTGCTGCTGGTGGCGAAGGAAAGGGCCAGCGCCGCGATGGCGCAGTCGCTGGGCCTCAAGGCCGGCGGCGCGGTGTTCCACAGCCTGCTGGTGCACCTGGAAAACGGCGTCGCCATTCAATATGAAGACCGGTACGTGAACCCCGCCGCCGCGCCCGATTACCTCAAGACCGACTTCACGCAGGTCTCGCCCACGCTGCACCTGCTGCGGCATGCGCCGCTGACCGAGGCCAGCTATTCGATCGAGGCCTGCCTGCCGACCGCGGCGGAGGCGAAAGAGCTGGGCATCGGGCGGGGCGAGCCCTGCCTGGCGATGATGCGGCGCACGGTGAGCGGCGCCCACGTCGCCAGCGTGGCGCGGCTGCTCTACCCGGGCTCGCGCTACAGCTTCGCGGGGCAGTTCCAGGCATGAGCTGGAACAGGGTTCGCCTCGAGGACGTGAAGCCGATCCCCTGGCGCAACGGCGGCGGCGTCACGCGCGAGCTGCTGGCGTGGCCGGATTCAGCGGACTGGAAGCTGCGGATGTCGGTGGCGGAAGTGGCGCGGGACGGGCCGTTCTCGCGCTTCGACGGCGTCGAGCGCTGGTTCGCGGTGCTGAGCGGCGCCGGCGTCCGCTTGCGGCTGGATGGCGCCACGCACCACCTGGCGACCGGGAGCGCGCCGTTGCGCTTCGACGGCGGTGCGGCCACCGATTGCACGCTGCTCGCCGGCCCGACCCAGGACTTCAACCTGATGCTGCGCGGTGCACGCGGCCGCATGGAGCGGGTGCGCGGCGCGCTGGAGCGCACCGGGCGTGCCGGGCAACTGGTCGCCGTCTACGGCGGGCCGGCGGGCGCGCTGGTCGACGCGGGGCACGGACAGATCGGGGTCGGCCCGCAAACCCTGGCCTGGCGGATACTGGACGCCGCTGGCGCGCTGCGGATCGAGGCGGCGGACGCCCTGTGGATGGAGATGGACCCATGACCCTTGAGATCTGGCGGGGCTGCCGCGTCGCGACGATGCGGCCGGATGCCGAGACGCCTTATGGCCTGGTCGACGACGCCGCGCTCGCCGTCGAAGGCGATCGCATCGCCTGGGTCGGCCCCGAGCGCGAGCTGCCGTCCGCGCTGCAGGACCGGTGCAGCCGCCGCCACGACGCTGGCGGCGCGCTGGTCACGCCCGGCCTGATCGACTGCCACACCCACCTGGTCTACGGCGGCGACCGTGCCAACGAGTTCGAGCTGCGCCTGAACGGCGCGAGCTACGAGGACATCGCCCGCGCCGGCGGCGGCATCGCGTCCACGGTGCAGGCCACCCGCGCCGCGTCGGAGGACGAATTGACGGTGCAGAGCCAGCGCCGGCTGCAGGCCCTGGTCGACGAAGGCGTGACCACCGTGGAGATCAAGTCCGGCTACGGCCTCGCCCTGGAGCACGAGCGCAAGTGCCTGCGCGTCGCGCGTGCGCTCGGCGGCGTGAACCACGTCGACGTGCGCACCACCTTCCTGGGCGCCCACGCGCTGCCGCCGGAGTTCGCCGGCCGCGCAGACGCCTACATCGACGAGGTGCTGGCCATGCTACCGGCGCTGCACGCCGAAGGCCTGGTCGATGCCGTCGACGCCTTCTGCGAGCGGATCGCCTTCAGCACCGAGCAGACGCAGCGCGTGTTCGAGGCCGCGGGCGCGCTCGGCCTGCCGGTCAAGCTGCACGCGGAGCAATTGAGCGACAGCGGCGGCGCAGCGCTCGCGGCCCGCCACGGGGCCCTGAGCTGCGACCACCTGGAGTGGCTGGGCGAGGCGGGTGCGGCGGCGATGGCAAAGGCCGGCTCGGTCGCGGTGCTGCTGCCGGGCGCGTTCTACTTCCTGCGCGAAACCCGGTTGCCGCCGATCGCGCGGCTGCGGGCGCACCAGGTGCCGATGGCGATCTCCACCGACTGCAATCCCGGCAGCTCGCCTTGCACCTCGCTGCTGCTGATGCTCAACATGGCCTGCACCCTGTTTCGCCTGACGCCGCAAGAGGCGCTGGCCGGCGTCACGCGGGTCGCGGCCCAGGCCCTGGGCTTGCAGGATCGTGGCGTGCTGGCCCCCGGCAAGCGCGCCGATTTCGTGTTGTGGGACGTCGAGCGGCCGGCGCAGCTGGCCTATGCCATCGGCGCCAACCCGCGGCGCCAGACCGTGTTCAAGGGACAACCGTCATGACTTTTTCTTTGCGCCGCGGCAGCTCGCCGCTGCTGGTCAGCATTCCGCACATGGGCACCGAGATCCCCGAGGATCTGAAGCCGCTCTACGCGCCACGGGCGCTGGCCATCGAGGACGCCGACTGGCACCTGGACCGGCTGTACGACTTCGCGTCCGGGCTCGGCGCCAGCGTGCTGCAACCGCGCTATGCCCGCTACGTGATCGACCTGAACCGGCCGCCGGACGACGCGCCGATGTATCCCGGCGCCTCCAACACAGAGCTGTGCCCGACCCGCTTCTTCAACGGCGATGCGCTGTACGCCGAAGGCCAGGCGCCCGCGGCAGGTGAGCGCGCGGCGCGGCGCGAGCGCTACTGGCAGCCGTACCACGCGGCGCTGCAGGCCGAGATCGACCGGATCAAGGGCGAACACGGCTTCGTGTTGCTGTGGGACGCGCACAGCATCCGCTCCGAGATCCCCTGGCTGTTCGAAGGCCGGCTGCCCGACCTGAACATCGGCACCGCGGATGGCGCCAGCGCGCACGCGTCGATCGCGCAGGCCGTGGTCGAAGCCGCGGCGCAAGACCGCAAGCTGACGCATGTGCTGAACGGCCGCTTCAAGGGGGGCTACATCACGCGCCGCTACGGCCGGCCCGCCGACGACGTGCACGCGGTGCAGCTGGAGATGTGCCAGAGCGTCTACATGCAGGAGGTGCCGCCCTACGCCTGGCTCGAGCCGCTGGCGCGCCAGGCGCAGCCGACGCTGGCAGCGATGGTCGGCGCCGCGCTGGCGGCGTGCAAGGCCCTGTATGGGCGCTGAGGGCTCGCGGTTCCTGGCGCCACTGGCCTGGGTCGACGGGGCCTGGGGGCGCGATGTGCTGCTGGAAGTGGGGGCCGACGGCCACTGGCGCGCCATCACGGTCGCTGCAGATCCCGCTGCGCAACAGGGCGCGCAGCCACTGGCTGGCCCGGTGCTGCCGGGGCTGGTCAACGGCCACAGCCATGCCTTCCAGCGCGCCATCGCGGGGCTGACCGAATCCAGCGCGGCGGGCGAGGACGACTTCTGGCGCTGGCGCGACCGCATGTACAGCGCCGCCAACCGCATCACGCCGCCGCAGCTCGAGGCGATTGCCGCCTTCCTGTACGCCGAACTGCTGGAGGCGGGCTATACCGAGGTCTGCGAATTCCAGTACCTGCACCACGGCGTCGACGGCCGGCCCTATGCCGACCCCGCCGAGATGTCGCTGGCGCTGGCGCGGGCGGCGCAGCAGGTGGGCATCGGCCTGACCCTGCTGCCGACGCTCTACATGCGCAGCGGCTTCGGCGGCGCGGGCCTCAGGCCCGATCAACGGCGCTTCGCCTCCACGCCGGAGTCGGTGCTTCGGATCGGCGAAGCCATCGACCGTCTGGGCCACCCGCTGCTGCATGCCGGCGTCGCCCTGCATTCGCTGCGTGCGGTCGACGCCGCGGCGCTGCGCGAAGTGGCGGCGGCGGCCCGCGGGCGGATGCCGGTCCACCTCCACATTGCCGAACAGCAGCAGGAGGTGGCGGACTGCGTCGCGCAGCAGGGCCGCCCGCCGGTGGAGTGGCTGCTGGAGAACGTGGCGCTGGACGCGCACTGGAACCTGGTGCACGCCACCCAGACCACGCCGGCCGAACTGGCGGGCGTGCAGGCTGCGGGCGCAAGCATCGTGATCTGCCCCAGCACCGAGGCCAACCTGGGCGACGGCGTGTTCGACCTGCCCCACTGGCTGGGCCGCGCCGGAACCTGGTCGATCGGCTCCGACAGCCACGTCACGCGCAGCTGGCAGGAGGAACTGCGGCTGCTCGAATACTCGCAGCGGCTGGCGCTGCGCCAGCGCAATATCGCGGCCCGCTCGGGCGGGCGGGAGAGCACCGCGGCAGTGCTCTTCGACGGCGCGCTGGCGGGCGGCTCGGCCGCGGCCGGACGGTCGCTCGGGGGGCTGGGGGTCGGCCAGCGCGCCGACTTCATGGTGCTGGAGAGGGAAGCGACGGCGCTGCTGGGTGTGCCGGACGCGCAACTGCTCGATGCGGCGGTGTTCTCCACGCCCCATGCCGGCATGCGCCAGGTGCACGTGGCCGGCCGGCGCATCCGCCCGGTGGCCGAGCGGCCGGAGCTGGCGCGGGCCATGCGCGACGCCATGCAGGCGCTCTGGCGCTAGCGCAGCGTCCGCCGCAGCGCCTCGAAGAACAGCTCGGACTGCATGCGCTCGCCGTTGGCCTGGTCGGCCACGCGCGCGGCGATGGCCGGGTCGACCGGTCGCAGCGGGCGGCCGGTGGACTGGGCGATGACCTGCACCGCGCAGGCCCGCTCCAGGTAATACAGGTCGTCGTAGGCGTAGTCGATCCGCTCGCCGCAGACGACCACGCCGTGGTTGCCCAGGAACACGATGTCGGCGCCCTGCATGGCGTTGGCGATGCGCTCGCCCTCCGACGCATCGAGCGCCAGTCCGTTGTAGTCGGCGTCGATGGCCACCCGGCCGTGAAAACGCATCGCGTTCTGCGACAGCGTGGTGTCCAGGCCGCGGTCCTCGGTCAGCGTCAGGGCCGTCGCGTTCGGCATGTGGCTGTGCAGCACGCAGGTCTTGCCGGCGCTGCGGTGCACGGCGGCGTGGATGAACAGCGCCGTCGGTTCGATCTCGTGCCGTCCGGCCAGTTTGCGGCCGTCGGCATCGACCAGGACGATGTCGGCCGCCTGCACCTCGCTCCACATCAGGCCGCGCGGGTTGAGCAGGAACAGGTCGGCGCGGCCCGGCAGCGCCACGCTGAAGTGGTTGCACACGCCTTCGCCCAGCCCGTGGTGCGCCGCGGCGCGCAGCGCCAGCGCCAGGTCGGCGCGCAGCGTGGCGACGGCGGGGGAGTCGAACAGGGTTTGGTCTGCGTTCATATCTTGCCCACGGCCGCGGCCCCGGGGATGTTCTGCCCGATCCGCCACAGCACGCCGCTCGGGTCGAACAGGGTGAAGTCGCGCATGGCCCAGGGCTGGTCCTGCGGCTCGCCGACCGCCACGCCGAAGCGCGCAGCGACCTCTTTCGCCCTGGCGTGCCACGCGCCGACGTCCTCGACCAGCAGGTGCATCTGGAAATTGTCGGCATGCTCGCGGACGTGGAAGTCCTGCAGCAGGAAACTCGATTCGCCGCAGTGCAGGTACGCGATGCCGTCGAACACCGAGGCCAGCGTGAAGCCCAGCGCCTGGTAGAACTCCAGGGACAGCGCGAAGTCCCGGGCCGGGACGAAGGCCTTGAGTTCGACGACGGCGAGGTTGGGTGGGCTCATGGGGTTGCTCCCGTGTCGCGGGGCCGCACGTCGGCGGGGGCGAGCGGCCGGACTTGCATGGCTGGTTCCTAGATCCAGCGCCCGCCGCGCAGCTCGCGCGTCAGCCAGGCGCAGTACACCGGCGCCGCGACCAGGCCGGCCGTGCCGAACCCGGCCTCCAGCACCAGCATCGAGGCCAGCAGGGCATAGGTCGGGATGTGGGTGCGGTTGCCGACGAAATGCGCGTTGAGGAAGTATTCGAGCTTGTGCACCACCACCAGGAAGGCCAGCGAGGCGGCGCCCAGCCACACCGACACCGTGAGGGCGGCCAGCACGATCGCGGAGTTGGACAACAGGTTGCCGATGATCGGCAGCAGGCTGGCGAAGAAGGTGAAGGCGACCAGCGTCGACGCCATCGGCACCCGGTAACCGAGCAGCGGCAGCAGCACCAGCAGGTACAGGCCGGTGACCAGCGTGTTGACCAGCGCGATGCGCAGTTGCGCGGCCACGATGTCGCGGAACGCCAGGGCCAGCAGCAGCAGCCGGTTCTGGGCCAGCTGCACCAGGGGCGTGTTGGGCGTGGTCCCGGGCGAAGCGGCGCCGGCCAGGATGCCGATGGCCAGCCCCAGCAGCAGGTACAGCAGCACCCGCAGGGCGTCGCGGCCCCATTGCTGCACCTGCGCCGCGTGGCTGCGCAGCCAGCCCGAAACCGCGGCCTGCAGCGTCGCGGCCGAGTCGGGCAGCTTGGTGGCGATCCATTCCGGCGCCGTGGTCCGGATCCGGTCCAGCGTGTCGGCCAGCAGCTGCAGCAGCTTGGCCAGGCCGCCGGAAGAGGCGCTCAGCAGCAGCTCGAAGCCTTCGAACAAGGCCAGTCCGAGCACGGCCAGCGCGAGCGCCAGCAACAGGTAGGTGATCCACGGCGACTTGCGCCATTCCAGGTGGGCCCGCACCCGTTCGCGCAGCGAGCGGTACAGCACGAAGCCGCCGATGCCGGCGAACAGCGCCGGCATCAGGTGCAGGTGCAGCACCAGCAACAGGGCCAGGCCGCAGAGCGCGACGCTGCGGAAGTGATAGACCTCCGATCGCTCGATCTGGACGTCGTCGGGAAGCTGGGGAGGTGAGGTCATGGGCGGAGCGGTTCCTGCCGATCCTAACCGGCGCCATGCGCGCCGGGTGGCGCCTGATTTTCACCAAGCACGCGCTTGCTAAAAATAAGATCATTTGTTATGGTCGGCGGCGATGGAACGACCCGTTGCGCCCACCGTCCTGGCGGCGGCCGATGACCCGGCCCCGGAAAAGCGCCCGCGCGGCCGGCCGCGCAAGACCGTGGCCGACCGCGACGACGGCAACCGGCGCCAGGAGCTGCTGCGCTCGGCCGCCAGGCTGTTCCGGCGCAAGGGCTTTCATGCCACCAGCACCCGTGACATCGCCGCGGCCGCCGGCATGCAGAGCGGCTCGCCGTTCTACCATTTCAAGAGCAAGGGCGCACTGCTGTTCGCGGTGATGGAAGAGGGCATGCGCTCGGCCATCGAGCGCCAGCAGCTGGCGCTGCAGGCCGCCGGCGCGTCCGCACCCGACGCGGCCGCACAGCTGCGGCGGCTGATCCGCAACCATTTCGACATCCTGCTGGGGCCCGGCAGCGACTTCATCCCGGTGATGCTGTACGAGGCGCGCTCGCTCACGGCGCGCCAGCGCGCCCAGCTGGCGCAGCTGCAAGGCGAGTACGAGGCGCCATGGGCCCCGGTGCTGGCGGCGCTGCAGGCCGGCGGGCGGCTGCGGGCCGACGTCAAGCTGGCGCGGCTGCTGATCTTCGGCGCGCTCAACTGGTCGGCCCAGTGGTACGACCGTCGCAAGGGCGCGTCGCTCGACCAACTGACGGCCGCCGCCATCGATTTATTTTTGGGAGAGACTCCGTGACCGATTCGTCCAATTACCGTTCCGTCTTCGCCCCCGGGCTGTTCGCGCACAAGGTGCTGCTGGTGACCGGCGGCGGCTCCGGCATCGGCCGCTGCACCGCGCACGAGCTGGCGTCGCTCGGCGCCCACGTGGTGCTGATCGGCCGCAAGCTGGAGAAACTGCACGACGTGGCCGGCGAGATCATCGCCGACGGCGGCCGCGCCAGCTTCCATTCCTGCGACATCCGCGACGAGGAGGCGGTGCAGAACACCATCGAGGCCATCGTGCTGGTGCACGGCCGCGTCGACGGCCTGGTGAACAACGCCGGCGGCCAGTTCATCGCGCCGCTGGAGACGATCAGCGCCAAGGGCTGGGAGGCGGTGGTCAACACCAACCTCACCGGCGGCTTCCTGATGGCGCGCGAGTGCTACCGGCAGTCGATGAAGCAGCACGGCGGCGCCATCGTCAACATCGTCGCCGACATCTGGGGCTCGATGCCGAACATGGGCCACAGCGGCGCGGCGCGGGCCGGCATGGTCAGCTTCACCGAGACCGCGGCGGCCGAATGGGCCCACAGCGGGGTACGGGTCAACGCGGTCGCGCCCGGCTACATCGCCTCCAGCGGCATGGATCACTACCCGCCGGAAGCAGGCCCGATGCTGCGCGAGATGCGCAGCACGGTGCCGGCGGGCCGCTTCGGCACCGAAGCCGAAACCTCGGCGGCCATCGCCTTCCTGCTCAGCCCCGCCGCCAGCTTCATCAGCGGCACGGTGCTGCGGGTCGACGGCGCGCGGCCGCAGGTGCGCCAGGGCTGGCCGATGCAGATCCCGGACGCGGACGCGCAGCAGCGCGAGGCGGTCAAGCCGTTCGAGGGCTTCCATCGCGGCACGACGCCGAAGATCTTTCAGGGCCTGGGGTGAGGGCAGTGCCGGCCTACCAATCCTCCTGGAACGCGCAAGGCCCGCAGGCGGCCGAACGGCGGGCGGCGATGCTGGAGCGGATCGGGCAGCTGCGCGCGCTGGAGCAGCGCTCGACCGCGGCGTCGGCGGCGTCGCGCCCGGTGTTCGACAAGCGCGGCCAGCTGCTGCCGCGCGAGCGGGTGGCGCTGCTGCTCGACCCGGGGACGGATTACCTGCCCCTGTGCTCGCTGGCCGGCTTCCTGCAGGACACGAAGGACCCTGCCGCGTCAGTGCCGGGCGGCGGCATGATCGCCGGCATCGGCTTCGTGTCGGGCCGGCGCTGCATGGTCGTGGCCAGCGATTCCGGCATCGACGCCGGCGCGATCCAGGCCATGGGGCTGGACAAGATCCTGCGGGTGCAGGAGATCGCGTTGCAGTGCAAGCTGCCCTTCCTGCACCTGGTCGAAAGCGCCGGCGCCAACCTGCTGAAGTACCGGGTCGAGGGCTTCGTGCATGGCGGCGCGCTGTTCCGCAACCTGGCGCGGCTGTCCGCCGCCGGCATTCCGGTGATCACGGTGCAACACGGCTCCGGCACCGCCGGCGGCGCGTACATGCCCGGCCTGTCGGACGTGGTGGTGATGGTGCGCAAGCGCTCGCGTGCCTTCCTGGCCGGCCCGCCGCTGCTGATGGCCGCGACCGGCGAGGTGGCGACGGAAGAAGAACTCGGCGGCGCCGGGATGCACACGTCGGTCTCGGGGCTGGGCGAATACCTGGCCGAGGACGACCGCGAGGCGCTGGGGATGGCGCGGGAGGTGGTGGCGAAGCTGTCATGCCGGCGCAGCTTGTCATCCCGGCGCAGGCCGGAATCCATGGATTCATGGATTGCGGGTCAGGCCCGCAATGACAGTCCACGCTACGCCGCCGAAGAACTCCTCACCCTCATGCCCGCCAGCCTGCGCGAGCCGGTGGACATGCGCGAGGTGATTGCCCGGGTCGTCGACGGCTCCGACCTGCTGGAGTTCAAGCCGCTGTACGGCGCGGCGACGGTCTGCGTCCAGGCGGCCGTCGCCGGCCACGCGGTCGGCTTCATCACCAACAACGGGCCGATCGACGTGGCCGGCGCCAACAAGGCAACCCACTTCATCCAGTGGCTGTGCCAGCAGGGGCAGCCGATCGTCTACCTGCAGAACACCACGGGCTACATGGTGGGCAAGGAGAGCGAGCAGGGCGGGATGATCAAGCACGGCTCCAAGATGATCCAGGCCGTGACCAATGCCACGGTGCCGCAGATCACCATCCAGTGCGGCGCGAGCTTCGGTGCCGGCAACTACGGCATGTGCGGCCGGGGCTATGCGCCGCGTTTTCTCTTCAGCTGGCCGAACGCCCGCACTGCGGTGATGGGCGGCGAGCAGGCCGCGCGGACGATGCAGATCGTCATCGACGCCGGCCTGGCGCGCAAGGGCATCGCGCCCGACCCGGCGCAGTCGCAGGCCCAGTTCGACCGGATCGTCTCGGTCTTCGAGTCGCAGGCGGACGCCTTCTACACCTCCGGCCTGCTGCTGGACGACGGCGTGATCGATCCGCGCGACACGCGATCGGTGCTGGCGTTTTGCCTGGACACGATTGCCGAGGCGGATGCGCGGGAGCTGCGGCCGATGCAGTTCGGGGTGGCGAGGATGTGACGACTCCGTTCGGGCTGAGCCTGTCGAAGCCCTTCGACAGGCTCAGGGCGAACGGCCAACCGGAGACAGGCATGCAATTCACCCACGAACACCTCGAAATCCGGAAGACGCTCAAGCGCTTCATCGACGAGAAGATCAATCCGCATGTGGACGAGTGGGAGGCGGCGGAGATCTTTCCGGCGCACGAGGTCTTCAAGGGCCTGGGCGACCTGGGGCTGCTGGGGCTGACCAAGCCCGCGGAATTCGGCGGCGCCGGCTTGGACTACTCGTACTCGATGGCCATGACGGAGACGCTGGGCCACATCCATTGCGGCGGCGTGCCGATGGCGATCGGCGTGCAGACCGACATGGCGACGCCGGCGCTGGCGCGCTTCGGCAGCGATGACCTCCGGCGCGAGTTCCTGGCGCCCGCGATCGCCGGCGACACGGTCAGCTGCATCGGCGTCAGCGAGCCCGGCGCGGGCAGCGACGTCGCTGCGATCAAGAGCGTCGCCCGCAAGGACGGCGACGACTACGTGATCACCGGCCAGAAGATGTGGATCACCAACAGCCTGCAGGCCGACTGGATGTGCATGCTGGTCAACACGGGCGAAGGACCCGTGCACAAGAACAAGTCCCTGGTCATCGTGCCGATGCGCCAGAACGGCAAGCTGCGCAAGGGCATCGAGGTGGCGCGCAAGATCCGCAAGATCGGCATGAACTCGTCCGACACCGGCCTGATCTATTTCGACGAGGTGCGGGTGCCGCAGCGCAACCGCATCGGCGCCGAGGGCCAGGGCTTCATCTACCAGATGCAGCAGTTCCAGGAGGAGCGGCTCTGGGCGGCGGCCAGTTGCCTGCAGTCGCTGACCAATTGCATCGAGTGGACCATCGAATGGGCGCAGGAGCGCAAGCTGTTCGGGGCGGCGCTGGCCGACCAGCAGTGGGTGCAGTTCAAGCTGGCGGAGATGAAGACCGAGGTCGAGAGCCTGCGCGCGCTCACCTACCGCGCCGGCGAACTCTATGTGGGCGGCCAGGACGTGCTGGAACTGGCGTCGATGGCCAAGCTCAAGGCCGGCCGGCTCAATCGCCTGGTGCCTGACACCTGCCTGCAGTTCTGGGGCGGGATGGGCTTCACCTGGGAAAACCGGGTCTCGCGCATGTTCCGCGACGGCCGGCTGGCGTCGATCGGCGGCGGCGCCGACGAGGTGATGCTGCAGATCCTGGCCCGGACCATGGGCATCGCCAAGCGGCCAGGGGCGCAGTGATGAAGATCGAAGCCGTTCGCCCTGCGCTTGTCGAAGGGCTTCGACAGGCTCAGCCCGAACGGAGACCGATCCGCCGGCTGCTGGTCGCCAACCGGGGCGAGATCGCGCGCCGCATCATCCGCACGGCGCAGCGCATGGGGATCGAGACCGTCGCCGTCCATTCCGATGCCGACGCCGGCGCCTTGCACGTGCGGGAGGCCAGCATGGCCCATGCGCTGGGCGGCACGGCCTCGGCCGACTCCTATCTGCGCATCGACAAGCTCATTGCCGCGGCGCGGGCTACCGGCGCGGATGCGGTCCACCCCGGCTACGGGTTCCTCAGCGAGAACGCGGACTTCGCGCAGGCCGTGCGCGCTGCCGGCCTGGTGTGGGTCGGACCGCCCCCGGACGCCATCCGCAAGCTGGGCAACAAGTCCGGCGCCAAGCAGCTGGCGCAGGAGCACGGCGTGCCCTGCCTGCCGGGCTACCACGGGCAGGACCAGTCGGACCAGCGCCTGGAGGGCGAGGCGGCGCGGATCGGCCTGCCGCTGATGGTGAAGGCCGCGGCCGGCGGCGGCGGTCGCGGCATGCGGCTGGTCACGGCGATGGAGCAGTTGCCAACAGCGTTGCAGGGCGCGCGCTCGGAGGCGCTGGCGGCGTTCGGCTCCGGCGAGCTGCTGCTGGAGCGGGCGCTGCTGCAGCCGCGCCACGTCGAGGTGCAGGTGGTGGCCGACGGCCACGGCCATTGCATCCACCTGGGCGAGCGCGATTGCTCGGTGCAGCGGCGGCACCAGAAGATCATCGAAGAGACGCCGAGTCCGGCCGTCGATCCGGCCCTGCGCCAGCAGATGGGCGCGCGCGCGGTGCAGCTGGCGCGGGCGGCGGGGTATGTGGGCGTGGGAACGGTGGAGTTCCTGCTGGAGTCCGGTGCGTTCTACCTGATGGAGGTGAACACGCGGCTGCAGGTGGAACATCCGGTGACGGAAGCGGTCACCGGCATCGACCTGGTCGAATGGCAGCTGCGCATCGCGCAGGGCGAGCCGCTGCCGCTGGCACAGGACCAGGTGCGATTCACCGGCCACGCCATCGAGGTGCGGCTGTGCGCGGAGGACGACGAGTTCGCGCCGCATTCGGGCACGGTGCTGCGTTTTCAACATGCCGTTCGGGCTGAGCCCGGCGAAGCCTTGCGTTTCGACCACGCCCTCTTCGAAGGCCTTGCCGTCTCCCCGCACTACGACTCGATGCTGGGCAAGCTGATCGCCCACGCGCCGACCCGCCCCGAAGCGATCGACCAGCTGGTGGCGGCGCTGGGACGGCTGCAGCTGCTGGGCCTGCCGACCAACCGCGCCTTGCTGGCGGCCTGCCTGGACCACCCGCAGTTCCGCAATGGCGACGCGCTGATTCCGTTCCTGGCCGAACAGGGCGCCGCGATCCGCGCAACGCTCCGGCAACGGGAGGCAGATGCGCTCCTCGACGCCGGACTGGCCGTGGTCTTCGATCGCCATGCCGGACTGGCCTGTCCGTTCCCGCGCCCGTTGCGGCTGCGGCACCGTGATGAGCTGCTGGCGCTGCGGGTGCGCGCGGCCGGCGCCGGTGCGTTGGAGATCGACGACGGCGCCGGTGTGCGGCTGCTGCGGCCGCCGCCGGTGGCCTGGGTCCGGCCGGGTGGCGGGGGCTGGCATGCGCAGTGCGGCAGCGTCGACCTGGTCTTCGCGGACGCCTCGTTCGACGCCGCGAATGCCGGCGCCGGCGCGGGCGCGGCGAGCGAGCTGCGGGCGCCGTTCAACGGCAAGGTGATCGGCATCAAAGTGGCGGCGGGCGCCACCGTGGCCCAGGGCGACACCTTGCTGGTGCTCGAATCGATGAAGCTCGAACACGCGCTGGCCGCGGCCAGGGGCGGCGTCGTGCACACCATCCATGTGGACGCCGGCCAGCAGGTCGCCACCGGGCAACTGCTGGTGTCGTTCGAGGCCCGGCCATGACCACCGAACTGCAAGCCGACATCGAGGCGCTGGCCGACGCTGTGCGGCGCTTCACGCTGGAACGCATCGCGCCCCACATCAACGCATGGGAGGAGGCGGGCGAAGTGCCGCGCGCTCTGTACCGCGAGGCGGCGGCGCTGGGGCTGCTGGGCCTGGGTTACCCGCAGGCGCTGGGCGGCACGCCGGCACCGTTCGCGTTGCGCAACGCGGTCTCCACCACCATGGCGCGGGCCAGCGGCAGCGGCGGGCTGATGGCCGCGCTGTTCTCGCTCAACATCGGCCTGCCGCCGGTGCTGCGGCACGGCACGCCCGCACTGCAGCAGGAGGTGGTGCCGCCGGTGCTGCGCGGCGAACGCATCGCGGCGCTGGCGATCACCGAGCCGGGCGGCGGTTCCGACGTCGCGGCGCTGCGCACCACGGCGCGCCGGGTCGGCGACGAGTGGGTGATCGACGGCGAGAAGGTGTTCATCACCTCCGGCATGCGGGCCGACTGGATCACGATGGCGGTGCGCACGGGCGACGCGGGGAGCAAGGGTGCGGGCGGGATCTCGATGATCCTGGTCCCCGGCGACGCGGCCGGCCTGTCACGCACGCCGCTGGCCAAGATGGGCTGGTGGTGTTCCGATACGGCCCATCTGCGGCTGGACCACGTGCGGGTGCCGGCGCGCTACCTGCTGGGCGAGGAGGGCGCGGGCTTTCGCATCATCATGGGCAACTTCAACGGCGAGCGCCTGGGCATGTCGGCGATGGCGCTGGGCTTCGCCCAGGCCTGCTACGACGAGGCGCTGGACTGGGCCCGCCAGCGCCAGGCGTTCGGCAGCGCACTGGTCGAAAAGCAGGTGATCCGCCACAAGCTGGTCGACATGCAGATGCGTATCGCCTCGACCCAAGCCTGGCTCGATGCCGTGACGGCGCGCGCCGATGCCGGCGACCAGTCACCGGACTGGGTGGCGCAGGTCTGCATGCTCAAGAACCACGCGACGCTGGCGATGCAGTTCTGCGCCGACGAGGCGGTGCAGATCCTCGGCGGCATGGGCTTCATGCGTGGCACGAAATGCGAGCGGATCTACCGCGAGGTCAAGGTGATGATGATCGGTGGCGGCGCGCAGGAGATCATGAAGGACCTCGCGGCCCGACAATTGGCGCTATGACGAGAGACAGCGCCGCCGCCGGCATCGCGTTCGAACCCGAGTTCATCGCCAGCCTGACCCGGATGTTCGACGAGAGCATCCCCTTCAACCAGGTGCTGGGCCTGAAGATCACCAGCCTCGAGCCCGAGCGCGTCAGCGGACGGATCGAGATGAAGCACGAGCTGATCGGCAACTTTTCGCACAAGCGCCTGCACGGCGGAGTGATCAGCGCGGGACTCGATTCGATGGCCGGACTGGCGGTGATGGCCGCCCTGGCCGCGCGCCACATGGACGAACCGCCGGCGCAACGGCTGCACCGCTTCGCCAAGCTCGGCACCATCGACCTGCGGGTGGACTACCTGCGGCCCGCGATCGGCCCGAGTTTCGAGCTGCGGGCCGAAGTGATGCGGCTGGGCTCGCGCGTGGCCTCGACCCGGATGGAGTTCTTCGGCGCCGACGGCACGCTGCTGGCCAGTGGCGCCGGCGCCTACATCGTCTCCTGAGGGCTTAGCCGCCCTTGTGCGGACGCTTGCCGGGGTTCTTCTTGCTGCGCGTGGCCTTGCCGCGCTCGAGGCTGACCTTCTGGCCGCCACCGTTGCGGCGCAGGCTGACGCCGGCGATGGGCTTCACTGCGGGGGTGGCTTTGCGGTCGGCTTCGGTAACGATTTTGTTGCCCATGGGGTGCTCCGGAAACGGGATGATGACAACCCTCTATTAGGCCACAGCGGCCGGCCGGAGCCTCAGGGGCAGTTCAAGAGACCGTTTTGCCGGGTGCAAACGCCGCGCGGGCCGATCAAAACCGGGCCCTGCAGGTTGTAGCGCGCCCCGCTCGCGTCCCAGCAACCGGTGGCATCGCAGGTGGTGATGACGGTCGGCCCGGGGGGTGGTGGCGGCGGGGCGGAGGGCGCGGCGGGCAGGGCCGCGGGCGGGCGCAGCGCGGGCTCGGGCCGCAGCCGGATTGCGCCGAGGCTGGCCGGCGGCGGCACCGACCGGCTTTCGGGCGGGGGTGGCGTCTCCAGCCCCAGGCACTGGAGCGCCGCCTGCCGCCGCACCGCGTCCATCCGGTCGCGCGGGCCGCCGGCCGCCAGCACCGCGTCCAGCTGGCGCCGGGCCACGGCGCATGCCGGCGTGCGCATCAGGTCCGCGCCGTCCTGGGCCTGCGCCGGGACGAAGCCCAGGGCGGCAAGGCCGATGGCGAAGGGAGCGAGCCGATGCGGCAACAAGCGCTGCTCAGGGCTTGGGGTAGTCGGAAATGACTTTCCACTTGCCGTCGACGATCTGCGACAGGCGCGACAGGTCGCTGCCCAGCCGCTTGGTGGGGCTGAAGCTGGCCTGGGCGCTGCCGAACATGTCGGGCGGGATCACCATCGTGTCCATGGCCTTGATGAAGCTGTCGGTGCTCAGGTTGGGGCCGGCCTTCTGCGCCGCCCGCGCCAGCGCGTCGATGATGTCGTAGCCGTAGACCGAGAACACCGTCGGATCTTCGTTGAACTTGGTCTTGTACTTGTTGGCCCAGAAGCGGATCGGCTGCGAGGCCTCGTCCAGGTAGGGATGCTGCACCGTCATGGTGGCGTAGAGGCCGTCCATCGGCTTGCCGCCCAGCTTGTGGATCAGGTCCGTGTACACGGCGCTGGAGCCGAAGAACACCGGATTGAAGCCGGTCTTGCGCGCCTCGGCGATGGTGCCGATGGTCTCGCGGATGATGGTGCCCAGCACCACCAGGTCGCAACCGGTGGACTTCATCTTGGCCACCTGCGAGGAGAAGTCGGTGGCGCCGCGCTTGTAGGTGGTCTTTTCCGCCATCTCCATGCCGATCGACTTCAGTCCCGCGTCGGCGCCGCGCTGCACCTCCAGCCCGAAGTCGTCGTCCTGGTAGATCGAGCAGACCTTCCTGGCGTTCTTCTGCTTGACCAGCACCGGCAGCGTGGTGCGCATCTGGTCGTAATAGGTGGCGGCAAACGAGTACTTGAGCTTGTGAAAGGGCTCGTACATCTCGCGCGCGGCGGTGATCGGGAAGAAGTTGATGACGTTCTTCTCGAACTGCACCGGCATCGCGGCCATGTTCTGCGCCGTGCCGAGGTGGCCGGCCATGATGAAGATCTTGTCCTGGTTGACCAGCTTCTGCGCCGCCAGCACGGCCCGCTTCGGGTCGTAGCCGTCGTCCTCGGACAGCAGTTTGAGCTTGCGGCCGTGGACGCCGCCCTGCTCGTTGACCTCGTCGATGCGCAGCAGCATGCCGTTGCGCGCCTGCTTGCCGTAGCCGGCCAGCGGCCCGGAAAAGTCCTGGATGGTGCCGATCAGGATCTCGTTCTTGCTGACGCCCTGGGTCTGGGCGAACGCCAGGGGGGCGGCGAGCGCGAGCGCGGCGAGGGTGGCAATCTTCGGTCTCATGGGCTGTCTCCTGAAACGGGTGGATTAACGCTTTTGCATTCTTGCCCCCTGCCCGCGCCTGTCAAGCGGCGATCTACCGAGGCCGCCATGAAAAAAGCCGCCCGTGGGCGGCTTTTGCACCGGCGAGCCGGTTCAGGGCTTGACGTAGTCGGAGATGACTTTCCACTTGCCGTTCTCGATCTGCGACAGGCGCGACAGGTCGTTGCCCAGCCGCTTGGTGGCGGTGAAGTTGCTCTGGGCGGAACCGAACATGTCAGGCTCGAAGGTCATGCTGTCCATGGCCTTGACGAAGCTGTCGGTGGTCAGGTTGGGGCCGGCCTTCTGGGCGGCCTTGATGAACGAGTCGATGATGTTGTAGCCGTAGACCGAGAACACCGTCGGATCTTCGTTGAACTTGGTCTTGTACTTGTTGGCCCAGAAGCGGATCGGCTGCGAGGCTTCGTCCAGGTAGGGGTGCTGCACCGTCATGGTGGCGTACAGGCCGTCCATCGGCTTGCCGCCCAGCTTGTGGATCAGGTCGGTGTAGGCGGCGCTGGAGCCGAGGAAGACCGGGTTGAAGCCGGTCTTGCGCGCCTCGCCGATGGTGCCGATGGTCTCGCGGATGATGGTGCCCAGCACCACCAGGTCGCAGCCGGACGCCTTCATCCTGGCCACCTGCGACGAGAAGTCGGTGGCGCCGCGCTTGTAGCTGGTCTTCTCGGTCAGCGCCATGTTCATCGCCTTCAGGCCGGCCTCGGCGCCGCGCTGCACTTCCAGGCCGAAATCGTCGTCCTGGTAGATGGTGCAGATCTTCTTGGCGTTCTTTTCCTTCACTAGCTTGGGCAGGGTGATGCGGATCTGGTCGTAGTAGGTGGCGGCGAAGGAGTACTTGAGCTTGTGGAAGGGCTCGTACATCTCGCGCGCGGCGGTGATCGGAAAGAAGTTGACCACGCCCTTTTCGAACTGCACCGGCATCGACGCCATGTTCTGCGCCGTGCCCAGGTGGCCGGCCATGATGAAGACCTTGTCCTGGTTGACCAGCTTCTGCGCGGCGAGCACCGCCTTCTTGGGGTCGTAGCCGTCGTCCTCGGCGACCAGGCGCAGCTTGCGGCCGTGGATGCTGCCCTGCTCGTTGAGTTCGTCGATGCGCAGCTGCATGCCGGCCTTGGCCTGCTTGCCGTAGCCGGCCAGCGGGCCCGACATGTCCTGGATGGTGCCGATCAGGATCTCGTTCTTGCTGACGCCTTGCTGCTGCGCCATGGCCGTCGTGGCTCCCAGTGCCAGCGCCGCGAGGGCCAGGGTGGACTTGAACTTCATTGCTGTTGTCTCCTTCGTGGGTAAAGAAAATCTGCGCTTGTCATCCCGGGCCCGAGCGATGTCATCCCGGGCTCGACCCGGGATCCATGCATTCGGGGCCTGGATCCCGGCTCAAGGCCGGGATGACAGCCATTCCATTCATCGGTACATCGCCTCGATCTGCGGCGCGTACTTGGTCTGCACCAGCTTGCGCTTGAGCTTCATCGTCGGGGTCAGCTCCTCGTCCTCGGCGGACAGCTGGGTGTCCAGCAGGAAGAACTTCTTGATCTGCTCGACCCGCGCGAACCTGGCGTTGACGCGGTCGATCTCGGCCTGGATCAGCGCCTGCACCTCGGGCGAGCGGGTCAGGCTGGCGTAGTTGCTGAACGGGACGTCGTGGTCCTGTGCGTATTTCTCGACGTTTTCCTGGTCGATCATGACGATCACGGTCAGGTACGGGCGCTTGTCGCCGATCACCACGGCGTCGGTGATGTAGGGCGAGAACTTCAGCTCGTTCTCCAGCTCGCTGGGCGTGATGTTCTTGCCGCCGGCCGTGATGATGATGTCCTTCATCCGGTCGGTGATCCTGAAGAAGCCGTCGGCGTCGACCAGGCCGACGTCGCCGGTGTGCAGCCAGCCCTGGGCGTCGATGGTCTCGGCGGTCTTCTCCGGCTGGTTCAGGTAGCCCATGAAGACGTTGGCGCCGCGCACCAGGATCTCGCCGGTCTGCGGGTCGAGCCGGACCTCGTTGTACGAGGCGGCCGGGCCGATCGAGCCGGGCTTGATCCGCGAGGCCGGCACGCCGGTGGCGGCGCCGCAGGACTCGGTCATGCCCCAGACCTCCAGCATCGGAACCCCCAGCGCCAGGTACCACTTCACCAGCTCCGGCGAGATCGGCGCAGCGCCGGTCACCAGGAAGCGCGAGCGGTGGATGCCGATCATCTTGCGCACGTTGTTCAGCGCGATCCAGCGGGCCAGGGTGAACTTGAACTTGAGGAAGCCGTCGACCGGCTGGCCGGCCAGCACCTTGTCGGCGATCTGCGTGCCGACGCCGATGCCCCAGCCGTAGGCGGCCTGCTGCAGCGGGCTGGCTTCCTTGAGCGCGATCATGACGCCGGAGTAGAACTTCTCCCAGACCCGCGGCACGGCGGTGAATACGGTGGGCGAAATCTCGCGCACGTTCTCCGGCACCGTCTCCGGGTTCTCGACGAAATTGAGGATCGCGCCCGTATACAGCGCGTGGTACTCGCCGCCCAGGCGCTCGGCGATGTGGCACAGCGGCAGGAAGCACATGCGCTCGTCGCGCTCGTCCTGCGACACCAGGGTGTTGTAGCCATGCACGGTGTAGACCAGCCCCTTGTGGCTGTGCATCGCACCCTTGGGTTTGCCGGTGGTGCCGGAGGTGTAGACCAGGATGGCGAGGTCTTCCGGCTTGCAGGCCGTGACGCGCTGCATCAGTTCATCCGGATGCGCCGCGTTGTACTCGCGGCCCAACGCCCGCAACTGCTCCAGGCTGATGACGGCCGGGTCCTGCAGGTCGCGCAGGCCTTCCATGTCGAACACCACGATCTTCTTCAGGCCGGGCAGCTGCGAGCGCACCTCCAGCGCCTTGTCCAGTTGTTCGTCGTCCTCGACGAACAGGATGCTGGTGCGCGAGTCGTCGCACAGGTATTGCACCTGCGACGCCGCGTCGGTCGGGTAGATGCCGTTGGAGACGCCGCCGGCCGACAGCACGGCCAGGTCCGCCAGCACCCATTCGATGACGGTGTTGGACAGGATGGAGGCGGTGTCATACGGCTGGAAGCCCAGCGCCAGCAGGCCGCCGGCGACTTCGCGCACGGCGTCGCCGGTCTGCGTCCAGCTCCAGCTGCGCCAGATGCCCAGCTGCTTTTGCCGCATCCAGACCTGGTCGCCGCGTTTCGCGACGCCGTTCCAGAACATGGCGGGAATGGTGTCGCCGTCCAGCACGACGCGGGTTTCGGGCTGGATGCGGGAGAGGTCCCAGAGATTGCTCATCGCTTCTTCCTCATCGCCAGTTCTTCTTCTTCTTCCAGCGCCGCTCGCCGCGCACGCCTTCTGCCTTCATGCCGAGATAGAACTCCTTGATGTCTTCCTTCTCGCGCAGCCTGGCGCAGGTGTCTTCCATCACGATCCGGCCGTTCTCCAGCACGTAGCCGTAGTCGGCGGCGTTCAGGGCCATGTTGGCGTTCTGCTCCACCAGCAGGATGGTGGTGCCGCGCTCGCGGTTGATCCGCACCACGATCTCGAAGATCTCGCGCGTCAGCTTGGGCGACAGACCCAGGCTGGGCTCGTCCAGCAGGATCAGGTCCGGCGCCGCCATCAGCGCGCGCGAGATCGCCAGCATCTGCTGCTGGCCGCCCGAGAGCAGGCCGGCGTCCTGGGTGGCGCGTTCGCGCAGGATCGGGAAATAGGCGAACACCGTCTCCATGTCGCGCGCCACGCCGTCCCTGTCCTTGCGGGTGTAGGCGCCCATCACCAGGTTGTCGCGCACCGACAGCAGCGGGAACACCTCGCGGCCCTCGGGCACGTGCGACAGGCCCTGCTGCACGATGTACGCGGGGTCGCGCGCCGTGATGGCGCTGCCCTTGAAGTCGATGCTGCCCTTGCGGGGATCGATGATGCCGGAAATGGTCTTGAGGATCGTGGTCTTGCCGGCGCCGTTGGAGCCCAGCACGGTGGCGATCTCGCCGCGCCGCACCTGCAGGCTGACGCCGCGGATCGCCTTGATCGGGCCGTAGGCGCTCTCCACGTTGGAGAGCTTGAGCACCGGCAGGTCGCTGATCGAGGGAGGGTTGAGGCTCACGCGGCTTCCCTTCTGAGGCTGCTCACGTCGTCCACCGACCCGAGGTAAGCCTCGATCACGCCCGGATGGTTCTGCACCTCGCGCGGGGTGCCGGTGGCCAGCACCTCGCCCTGGTTCATCGCCAGCACCCGGTCCGACACCTTCGACACCAGGCTCATGTCGTGTTCCACCATCAGCACGGTGATGCCCAGCTCGTGCTGGATGTCCTGGATCCAGAACGCCATGTCGTCGGTCTCTTCCACGTTCAGGCCCGACGACGGCTCGTCGAGCAGCAGCAGCTTGGGCTCGGTGCACAGGGCCCGCGCCATCTCCACCACCTTGCGCACGCCGTAGGGCAGGCCGGCGACCATCGAGTCGCGGTGGTGCTGCAGGTCCAGCAGTTCGATCACCTGCTCCACCTTCTCGCGGTGGGCGATCTCGGCGCGCCGGACCTTGCCGGTGAAGAACATCTCGGACCACAGGCCGGTGCTGCTGTGGGTGTGGCGGCCGATCAGCAGGTTGTGCAGCACGGTGGCATGCTCGAACAGCTCGATGTTCTGGAAAGTGCGGGCGATGCCCAGCGATGCGATCTTGTGCGGCGGCTGCTCGGTCAGCACCTTGCCCTCGTACTCGATGCTGCCGGTGGTCGGCGTGTAGATGCGGCTGATCAGGTTGAACACCGTGGTCTTGCCGGCGCCGTTGGGCCCGATCAGCGTGAAGACTTCGCCACGCTTCACGTCGAAGCTCACGTTGTTGACGGCCAGCACGCCGCCGAAGCGCACGCTGAGGTTCTTTGCCGAAAGCAGGATGTCAGTCATCTGAGCCGATCCGACTTGGTGAACGACTTCTGCCGCTTGAACAGGCCCTTGCGGTAGAACGGGAACAGCTGGAACCAGGTGCGGACCTTCAGCCAGCGGCCGTACAGGCCCAGCGGCTCGAACAGCACGAAGCCGATCAGCACCGCGCCGTACACCACCGACTGCAGCCCGGGCGCCTGGCCGATCACCGGCGGCAGGTAGTCCTTGGTCAGCGCGATCAGCTGCGGCATCGAGATCAGGAAGATGGCGCCCAGGAAGGCGCCGTGCACCGAGCCGAGCCCGCCGATCACCACCATCAGCAGCAGGTCGATCGACTGCAGGATGTTGAACTGGTCCGGCGAGATGAACATCAGCTTGTGGGCGTAGAGCGCGCCGCCGATGCCGGCCAGCGCCGCCGACAGCCCGAACGACAGCGTCTTGTAGCGCGCCAGGTGGATGCCCATGCTCTGGGCCGAGATCTCGGAGTCGCGGATCGCGACAAACGCACGGCCGGTCGGCGAGCGCAGCAGGTTGAGGATGGCCAGCGTGGCGAGCACGGCGATCACCAGGCAGAGGAAGTAGAACGCCGGGCCCGAACCCAGCGACCAGCCGAACAGCTCGGGCGCCTTCAGGTGCTTGCCCGAGTTGCCGCCGGTGACGCTCTCCCAGCGGGCGAACACTTCCTCGACGATGAAGCCGAACGAGAGCGTGGCGATGCCCAGGTAGATGCCCTTGACCCGCAGCGCCGGCAGGCCGACCACGACGCCGACGGCGGCCGACAGCGCCGCGGCGCAGGCCAGCGCGATCGGGAACGGCACGCCGTGGCCCGTGAGGTAGGCCTGGGTGTAGGCGCCGACGCCCAGGAAAGCGGCATGCCCCAGCGAGAACAGCCCGGTGAAGCCGGCCAGCAGCATCAGGCCGAGGCCGACGATGCCGTAGATCAGCACGAAGGTCAGCTGCGCCAGCCAGTACTCCGGGAACAGCCACGGCGCGGCCACCAGCAGCAGGCCCAGGGCGCCGTACCAGAACACGTGGCCGCCGTGCCGGGCAAGCTTGATGTCCTGGCCGTAGTCGGTCTTGAAGATGAAGCGCACGTCAGACTTTCTTGCGAAGCTTCTCGCCGAACAAGCCGTTCGGCTTCACCATCAGCATGACCAGCACCACGATGTAGGCGGCGATGTCCTTGAAGCCTTCGGGCAGGTAGAAGCCCGAGAGCGATTCGACGATGCCGATCACCAGGCCACCGACGATGGCGCCGGGCAGGCTGCCGAAGCCGCCGACCACGGCCGCCGGGAAGGCCTTCAGGCCGATGAAGCCCATGTTGGCGTGGACGAAGGTGATCGGCGCCAGCAGCAGGCCGGCGATGGCGGCGACGGCCGCCGCCAGGCCCCACACCAGCCCGTTGAGCTTCTTGACCGGGATGCCCATGTAGTAGGCGGCGAGCTGGTTCTGCGACGTCGCCTGCATCGCGATGCCGACCTTGCTGTAGCGGAACACCGCGAACAGCAGCACGCACAGCACCGCGGTGGAGCCGATCACCACCATCTGCTCGGCGTTGAGCACCAGCGGCCCGAGGTTCCAGACCTGGTCCTTGTACGGGACGGGCAGGGTGTGGGTCTCGGTGCCGATGGCGGGGATGGTCGTGATCAGGCCGCGGGCGACGTAGCCGATGCCGATGGTGAGCATCACGATCGAGAAGGCGGGCTGGCCCAGGATCGGGCGGATCACGGCGAGTTCGAGCACGACGCCGAACAGGGCCATCGCCGCGATCGCGCCGAGCACTGCCAGCCAGAATGGAAAGCCGAACAGCGTCATCGACGCCAGGCCGCAGAAGGCGCCCAGCATCATCAGCTCGCCCTGGGCGAAGCTGACCGTCTCGGTGGCCTTGTAGATGAGGACGAAACCGAGCGCGATCAGCCCATAGATGCATCCTTGCGCGATGCCGCTGATCACCAGTTGAATGAATTGCACTTTGCTCAGGTCTCCCAGTCGTGGCCCGTTATAGCTGGAGGGTCGCGCTTCCCTCTACAGGGTTGTCCCGGGAGCTGTCACCTGCGCGCCCCTCGCGGGTGGGCAATGCGGTGTAATTCGGCGATGACCCCTTCCGTTCGAACCGAAAAGCTGGACCAGGTGACGGTGGTGACGCTGGACCGCCCCGACGTGCGCAACGCGGTCGACGCCCCGACGGCACGCGCGCTGTACGACGCCTTCCTGGCCTTCGACGCCGATGCCGATGCCCGGGTGGCGGTGTTCCACGGTGCCAACGGCCATTTCTGCGCCGGCTGGGACCTGCAGGCCGCGGCCAAGATGGCGCAGCAGGCCGGCGGCGCGGGCGTGCTGGTGGACCTGGACTTCGACCCGGCCGATGCGGCGGCTCTCGGCCAGCGACAGGACATCGGGCCATTGGGCCAGAATCAGGACATCGGGCCATTGGGCCCGATGGGCCCATCGCGCCTGCTGCTGTCCAAGCCGGTGATCGCTGCCGTCGCCGGCGCGGCCGTGGCGGGCGGGATGGAACTGGCACTGTGGTGCGACATGCGGGTGCTGGAGGAAGACGCGTACTTCGGCGTCTATTGCCGGCGCTTCGGCGTTCCGCTGATCGACGGCGGCACGGTGCGGCTGCCGCGCCTGGTCGGCATGGGCCATGCGATGGACCTGATCCTGACCGGCCGCAAGGTCGAATCGGCGGAAGCCCTGCGGATCGGGCTGGCCAACCGCGTGGTGGCGACGGGCGGCGCGCGCGAGGCCGCGGTCGCGCTGGCCCGCCAGCTGTGCGCCTTCCCGCAGGCGACCATGAACGCCGACCGCCTGAGCGCCTACCGGCAGTGGGACCTGCCGCTGCCGCAGGCCCTGCACCAGGAATGGGAGCGCGGCAAGCACCGGATCGCCGACGGGTTCGAGGGCGCGGGCCGCTTCGCCGGCGGCGAGGGCCGGCACGGGAAGTTCTAGGGTCGCGTCACCGGGCGCGGCTTGCCGTTGGCGTCGATGGCGACGTAGGTGACCGACGCTTCCGTCACCTTCACGAAGTGGCCCTGCGAGTGGAAGCGCTCGGCGTAGACCTCGACCTTCACGGTGACCGAGGTGCGGCCCAGGCGCACCAGCTTCGAATAGAACGACAGGATGTCGCCCACCCGCACCGGCTGCTTGAAGATGAATTCGTTCACCGCCACGGTCGCCATCCGGCCCCCGGTGTGACGGGCGGGGATCACCGAGCCGGCCAGGTCGACCTGGGCCATCACCCAGCCGCCGAAGATGTCGCCGTTGGCATTGCAGTCGCCGGGCATCGGAATGACCTTGAGCACCAGCTCGCTGTCGGTCGGCAAGGCGACGCTGTCGCCCCGGGCATCGGTGGGATGGGGGCTTGATTCGGTCGACATGGGCACAATCTCCCCAAATGGTTCCAACTTCCGATTGTCCCTGATGCGCCGCGCCGGCGAACTCGCCTCTTCCTCCTCCGTCAACGTCCCCGGCGCCCAGGCCGTGGAAACCCGTCCCGGCAAATCCGACTGGGCCACGCTCAAGCGCCTGCTGCCCTACCTGTGGCAGTACAAGTTCCGGGTGGTGGCGGCGCTGCTGTTCATGGTCGGGGCCAAGCTGGCCAACGTCAGCGTGCCGCTGCTGCTCAAGAACCTGGTCGACACCATGTCCTTCAAGCCCGGCGACCCGGCGACCATCCTGGTCGTGCCGCTCGGGCTGCTGGTGGCCTACGGGCTGCTGCGGCTGTCGACCTCGTTCTTCACCGAGCTGCGCGAGCTGGTCTTCGCCAAGGCCACCCAGGGCGCGGCCCGCAGCATCGCGCTGGAAACCTTCCAGCACCTGCACGCGCTGAGCCTGCGCTTCCACCTGGAACGCCAGACCGGCGGCATGACGCGCGACATCGGGCGCGGCGTGCGCGGCATCGAATCGCTGATCTCGTATTCGCTGTACAGCATCGTGCCGACGCTGATCGAGGTGGCGCTGGTGCTCACCATCCTGGCGGTGAAGTTCGACGCCTGGTTCGCCTGGATCACGCTGGTCGCGCTGGCTTTCTACATCGTCTTCACCGTCACCGTCACCGAGTGGCGCACCAAGTACCGCAAGCAGGCCAACGAGTTCGATTCGGCCGCGCACACCAAGGCCATCGACTCGCTGCTCAATTACGAGACGGTCAAGTACTTCAACAACGAGGGCTTCGAGGCGAAACGCTACGACCAAAGCCTGGAGAAGCTGCGCCGGGCGCGGCTCAAGAGCCAGACCACGCTGTCGATGCTCAACACCGGCCAGCAGGTGATCATCGCCGTCGGCCTGGTGCTGATGCTGTGGCGCGCGACCGAGGGCGTGGTGGCCGGTCGCATGACGCTGGGCGACCTGGTGATGATCAACGCCTTCATGATTCAGCTGTACATCCCGCTGAACTTCCTGGGGGTGCTGTACCGCGAGATCAAGCAGAGCCTGACGGACCTGGACAAGATGTTCACGCTGATGGAGCGCGAGCGCGAGATCGCCGACAGGGCCGGGGCCTTGCCGCTGGCGCGGCTGGAGGATGCGACCGTCCGTTTCGAGCACGTCGACTTCGCCTACGAGCCGGCGCGGACCATCCTGCACGACGTGAGCTTCGAGATCCCGGCCGGCAGGACGGTGGCGGTGGTCGGGCCCTCGGGCTCGGGCAAGTCGACGCTGGCGCGGCTGCTCTATCGGTTCTACGACGTGCAGGGCGGGCGCATCACCATCGCCGGCCAGGACATCCGCGAAGTGACCCAGGCCAGCGTGCGCCAGGCGATCGGCATCGTGCCGCAGGACACCGTGCTGTTCAACGACACCGTCGAATACAACATCGGCTACGGCCGTCCCGGCGCGACCCGGGCCGAGATCGAGGAGGCGGCGCGCCAGGCGCGCATCCACGGTTTCATCGAGTCGACGCCCAAGGGCTACCAGACCATGGTCGGCGAGCGCGGGCTGAAGCTGTCGGGCGGCGAGAAGCAGCGGGTGGCCATCGCGCGGACGCTGCTGAAGGACCCGCCGATCCTGATCTTCGATGAAGCGACGTCGGCCCTGGACTCGGCCAACGAGCGCGCCATCCAGGCGGAACTGAAAAGCGCGGCGCAGAACAAGACCACGCTGCTGATCGCCCACCGGCTCTCGACCGTCGTCGACGCGCACGAGATTCTGGTGATGGAGGCCGGCCGGATCCTCGAGCGCGGCAAGCACCACGAGCTGCTGGCCCGCGGCGGCCGCTATGCGCAGATGTGGGCATTGCAGCAGCAGTCCGGCGAGGCGGCCGAGCGCAGCGTGGAGGCGGTGGAAGCCTAGCGCCGCCGCGGCCGCTGGTGCAAACTCGGCGGCGCCCCCCGTCCGCCCATTGACAGGAGAGAACCCATGCAGACGATTCTTCGCACACTGGCTGGTGCAGCTGCTTTCGCGGCGCTGGCAGCGTCGGCCCAACCGGCCCCGGAAGTGACCCTGACGCGGCTGGACTGCGGCAACGGCTTCAACGACCAGCGGCGCTTCAGCGACACCTTCGCCTACACGGAACCGAAGGTGCCGTTCACCTTCAGCTGCTATGTGATCAGGCACGGCGACGATTACGTGGTCTGGGACACGGGTTACCTGCCCGGCTCGAACCCGAACGCGCCCACCGTGACGCTTCTGGAGCAACTGGCGCAGATGAGGGTGCGGCCGGAGCAGGTGAAGTTGCGTCGAGGACGAAGTCGGTGCGCATGGTCGATGAGACCGGCCAGCCGACGATACGGCGGTCGAAGTCATCGATCACGAAGGCCACGGACACGAAGCCCTGCCAGGTCGACACGTAAGTGAAGTCCGAGACTCACAGCTGGTTCGGTCGTTCGGCGTAGAACACGCGCTGCACCTTGTCGCTCCTACACGCTGCTGCGATATCGGTCCTCGTGGTGCGGATCTTCCTGCCTCGCACGACCCCGCGCAGCCCGCTTCGTTGCATCAGCCGCCCCACAGTGCAACGGGGGACCTCAACGCCTTCCCGCCGAAGCTGTCGCCAGACCTTGCGCACTCCGTAGACCTGCAGGTTCTGCTGCCAGACGCGCTCGACCTCGCTGGCCAGGACGTCGTCTCGCTTGGCACGTTCTGGACGAAGCGCCGGCTGGGCCTTTCGCCTGCGCGTGCAGCCAGTACGTCGACGGGGCGATCTGCATGACCCTGCAGATCGGCTCGACCCCGTGCGCACCGCGGTGTTCGTCGACGCTTGATTCGCTGTTGCTCCTGCGTACTCAGACCCGGGACGCTGACCTGTGCGAGAAAACCGGGGCGGTTCACAACCCGTCTGGGGCAGGACCCGTTGGGCGGCGCGCTTTTTGCCATCGTCAATCGGCGCGGCAACCAGATCCACTACGGATAAACTTGTCCACAGCTGGCAGCCTCTCTGCCGGCTTTCCTTCCCGGGTCAAAATTCAATTCGAAGGGTGGGTCAAAAATTCAACCGGCGTAGACATCTCATGCGACCTGAACACTTTGCGGATCCGTATGGCAACGGCCACCAGCGAACCACTGCCGATTTCTCGCGGCTGATCCACCTGATCTATGAGGCGGCCGTCCAGCCGGAGCGTTGGACCGGGGTCGTGGCGGCGGTGGCCGCCTCGGTGGAGGCCAACAAGGGCCTGCTGTTCACGCCCTATTTGGGCCCGCAGGACGGCGGCCTGGTGTTTCCCTGGAACCTCAGCGAGGCTGATCTGCAGCTATGGGCCACGCGCTACATTGAGCACGACATCTGGTCGGCCGCCGCGCGGGATCGGGCGCTCTGGCAGGACGGCGCCGTGTATGCCGACGAGGACCTGGTGCCACGCGCAGTGCTGGAGCAGTCGCTCTATTTCCGCGAATACCTCTGCCGGGTCGGCATCGGTCGCCTCTGCGCCTGCGTCGTGTTCGCCGGTGAACCTGGTTTGCCAGCCACCGCCCTGTCGCTGTACCGGCCGCAGGAGGCGCTGCCCTTCAGCCGGGATGACCAAGCCTGGCTGCGCTTGGTGGTGCCACACCTGTCACGCGCCCTGGGCGTGATGCACCGGCTCGATACCGCACGGTTGCAGGCCACATCCCTGCATGCCGCGCTGGACCGCCTGTACTTCGGTGTGGCCCTGCTCAACGAGCGGCGGGAGGTGATCCACCTCAACGAAGCGGCCCGCGCTGCGATCGCGCGCGGGGACGGCCTGACCGTGAACGGCCGGCGCCAGCTCGATACGCTGCACCGTGAGGGCGGGGCAACGAGCCTGCCGCAATGGATCGATGCGGTCCGTGCGCTCGACCTGGACGAGCCGGCCCATTTTTCCGAGGGCTTTGCCGTCGCCCGCAGCGGCACGCTCCACCGGCGCTATGGGTTGCAATGTTCGCCACTGGCCGCCTCGGGTGCCTGGGCGGCCCAAGGCGAGGCCCACTTCGTGGTCTTCATCACCGACCCGGACGCGACAGTGGTCCCCGACGCGACCCGACTGAAAGCCATTTATGGATTCACCGATGCTCAGGCGCGGGTCGCACGCGTCCTGGCCGGCGGCGGCAGCTACAAATCCACGGCGCGCGAGCTGGGCGTTTCGGAAGATACCGTGCGCTCGCATATCAAGGAGATCTACGCCAAGGTGAACGTGAACCGGCTTCCCGATCTGGTGCGCGCCCTGCTGTCGCAGGGGCAGGCGGCGGTGTGAGTTCAGGGCTCTGCCCGGAGACCCGACAGGGAGATGCCGAAGATTTTCCGCAACGCCTTTCATGTGGCCGATCGCAGCGATCATGCCGCGCGATCGATACTTGGAAGGCTTGGTCGGCCGACCGCGATCCTTGCCAGGATAGTTTCTGCGAGCAGCGCGCCTCCTCGCACCGCGAATGGCGCGGTGCGCAATCGCCCGCTCTCCATGTAGCGGTATGGCCGCGCACACAGAGATCGGGATCGGGCACCACGCGTCCGCCGTTCCAGCGGCAATCCCGAGGTTTTCCACCAATGCGTTTCCTAGGCGGATGCCGCGACCGGCTCAGGGGTAGCGCTTGTCGCCGAAGCGGGTGAGCGCGATGCTGCGGGCGCCGCCGTTCTTGGCGCCGCAGGACGAACAGGAGGCCGACATGATCGCGTCGCGAGGCATGTTGGTGTAGCAGCCCTTTTCCGGGGTACCGTTGTTGAGGTAGGTGGTCCAGCAGATGTTCGTCGTGGCAGGGCTGTTGTTGTTCTCCACCACGATGTAGCCGCTGCCGCCGCTTTCGTAGGAGCAGGTGGAGAATTTCACCGGCGCGCCGATCACCTGCCACGAGGTGCAGCTGTCCTTGACGAAGCTGCGGTGCTTGGCCGGGGTGGCGATCTGCAAGTAGCCGATCACCTCCGTGGGCGGCAGCGGCACCGGGGTTTCCGGCGGCGTGGCGCTCACGGTGCCGCCGCTGCCGCCGGTGGCGGCGGGAAAGCCCGCCTGGTTGAAACCGGCGCCCGCGGTCTCCACGGCATTGGGAGTCTCCGTGGCGACGGCGAGGTCAATCGCGTTGCCCAGCACGGTTTTGAGCGTGTCGCTGCTGGGATAGGTCTTGGCGGCCCATAGCCGGCTGATCATGGCCCCGAACTCCTTGGCCACCGATTCCGCGTAGGCCAGGATCGCGGGGAAGTCCGAATCATTCAGATCGTCGTTGCTCACGAAGATGGGCTTGCCCACCGACTCGCAATTGGTGGGGCCGTCCCAGCACAGCTCCATCTGGTAGGTTCGTCCGCCGGGGGGCAGCGCCACATTCCACATCAGCGTGGGTGCAAAGAGCGCGCGTGCATTGGCCGGCGGCGTGCACTGCGTGCCATTGGCCGCGTAGCCCTCAGGGCACTGGGCGAAGGTGGTTCCCGCCCGTGTGCCGGACAAGGTCTCGCTGGGCGCGCCCGGCGCCGAGTAGGTGCCCGACACCGCGCCCTGGGTATCGATGGTGCCCGAGGCCACCTGGCTGCCGTTGCCGGTCAGTTTGAAGCCGGCGCTGTTGGCGCTGAGGGTGATCTCGCCGGCGCAGCTGCTTGCCGTGCCCACGGTGCATGCCGTAACGGTGGCGCTGGTGTTGATGGCAATGGCGCCGGGGATGCCGTTGGCCGCGGTGAAGCCGTAGGTGCCAGCAAAGGTTGCCGCATTGGCTGTGCCGCCAGAGGAGGGGCCGGAAGGATCGCTGCTGGTTCCTCCGCCACCCCCGCCGCCGCAGGCTGTGACCATCATGAGGACGCCGGCGCCGAGCGTGGCAGCAAAAATCGAGCGATAGCGCATGACTCAAACCTTTCATTAAAGAGTGGTAACAGAACCAACCGAACCTGTTTCACAAGAGAACATTAAGTAACCAGGCGGAAGCTGTCCTCACACAAATATGTGACCTGAATCCGTGACCCCTAACCCCGTTGCAGCGCGGTGCGTGGTTTGGTGTGACGCTCCGACATCGCGGAGCGCCCGAGGCCGGAGATGTGGTTCCTGGTTCTGGCGGCATTCGGAAGGTGCGTTGGAGCCGGGCTGGTACGAGCAAGTCTGGTGGGGTGCGAGTCAGCTAACTTCTTCGGGCGGGAGTGCGCAGCATCGGCCGCGAGCGCAGCGCCGACATGCCCGTCCTGTGCGAACGGTTTCGGGTGGTGGATCCACCGGCTGCCTGAAGACGGGGCTAGAGTGGCGCATCGGCCATCCGGAGCCTCGCATGAACGACGCACTCGACCAGCTTGCCGCCAGCCTCGGGCTGGCGCGAACCGACAACGAAGGCCTGCGGCTGGCCATCGGCCATGCCTGCGTCGCGCGGGTGCGGCACCTGCTGGAGGAACCGGAGGTCGGGCACTGCCTGGACGTACTGGGGCGGTTCGTGGACGGCCAGGCCGGCCGCGACGCGCTGGAGGCCGCCCGCGCCGAGGCGCTGCGGCTGGCCAGCTCGCACCGGCTCCGCCTCCATCGACGGCTGCGGCCACGCTGCGGTGTCTGCCTCCTATGCGGTGGCCAATGCGCTGCAGGGCAAGGCGCTGGAAGCGGCCAGCTACGCTGCCTATGCCACGGTCTATGCGCAGGGTGGCGTGGCGGCGATGGCCGAGCGCCGCGCCTTCGAGCCCGAGTTCTCCTGGCAGCGCGCCTGCCTGCGCTCGCTCGTCGCGGCCACGGCCACGCATGGAGAGTCCACATGAGTGATGCGATGACCAGCAAACGCTCCTTCCTCGCGCTGCTCGTCCTGACGGCCTGCGGCTTCCCGGCCCGCGCGCAGCCCGCGTCGCCCGGCCGCTCCAGCAAGCCGCCGGCGACAGCGCCATGAAGCTTGAGGCGCGTCGCGGCCATGCCCATCGTTGACGTCCAGATCGTGCGGGCAGCGGGCGCCGGCCCGCACCTTGCGGCCCAGCCGCTGGCCGATGCGCTGGGCCGGGTGTTCGCCTCTTCGGCGGCAGGCTGGTGGAATAGCGCGCCCCGATGACCCGGTGCATGACAGCGGACCAGGCTCTGGACTTCGTGCGCCGGCACGGCGTGGTGCTGGTGTCGGCGAAAGGAAGCGCGCCGCGGCTCACCGAAGCGATTGCCGGCGAGCCGATCGCCGGCAGCTGGTGGTCGCATCCGCAGGGGCGGCAGATCTTCGCGGTGCTGAACGCCGTCGCGGACTCCGGCGAGGTGCTGGCCTGCAAGCTGGTGGACGGCAAGCAGACGCTGGTGCACCGGCGCCTCTGGCCCGGGCTGGTGCGCATCGCGGGCCGGTTCCATCCGCAGCAGCTGGCGCAGGTGCAGGAGCGGCACACGCCCTCCGGCCGCCACGAGAAGGTGGAGATTCCGTTCCCGCAATGGGTGCCGGCCAAGGTGCTGGAGCAAGGACGCGCTGCCGACGAGGCCGAGGCGCTGGCGGTGTTTTCGCAATGGCTGGCGCGATGACGGTGTCCCACGCTTGTTGATGTTGCAGGAGAGCAAGCCATGACCACAAAACTCATCAGCTCGGGATCGAGCTTCGAGGCGCAGATCGGCTACTCGGGGGCGGTGGTGGCGGGCGACTGGGTTGTTCGTGTCCGGCACCACGGGCTTCGACTATTCGACCATGGCGATTGACGACGACGTGGTGGCGCAGGCCGAGCAATGCCTGAGGAACATCGATTCCGCACTGCGCCAAGCCGTATATGGACTCCTCCCCAACGACAAGGCCCTGATCACTGTTATTGGCTGGGAGAGAAACGCCTGCGGTCGTATATCCGGCATCTTTCGTGGGCTGCGTGAGCCCGTGCCGTCATGGGTTCCGCGTGGTAGGAGACAGCGCCAAACGATCGAACGGCTTGTGAGCAGCCGGACGTGTTAGCGGCGTCAGCGCCTCCTGGGGTTCGTCCCTGTTGGCCATGAGGGGCAATCAGTCCTTGGCAGGCGAGAGAAGGTGGGCTACGTCTCAGCGCCCTGCAGGCGCGAGTCTCATCGAACGGCTGGCCCGAGCGCAGCGTTGCAAAGCAGATGCGGGCCAACTTGTTGGCCAGGGCGCAAGTGGCCTTGTTCTGGTTGGTACGTTGGCGAACCGCGAGCACCCAGGCGCGCACGCCAGTGCATGTGCGCCCGGCGCTCTGTGCGCGCGAGGCCGCCTGCAGCACGCTGCGTGCGCCATGCGTGAGCAGGGTGCGCAGGTAGCGATCTCCCGCGCGCGTGATGGCACCGAGCCGGCGGGTCTGGCCTGAGCTGTGTTCCCAAGGCGTCAAGCCGAGCCAGGCGGCCAGCTGGCGCCCGTTGCGAAAGTGGCTCACGTCGGTGCCAATGGCGGCCACCAGAGCAGTGCAGGTCAGCAAGCCGACGCCGGGAATCGAAAGCAGCAGTTGACAGGCCGGACTGTGGCGCGCGACCTGCGCAAGTTCGCGCTCGATCTGCGCAATGCGCAGGTGCAGCTGAGCGATCTCGTCCAGCATCATCGCCATGGCCGGCCGAAGCAAGGCAGGCAAGCAGGAGACCGGATCGGCCACAGGGCGCGAGATCGCGTGCAGGCCGGTCTTGGCCCCCACCGCCACTGGCAGGCCGAACTCACGGCAGAACCCGCGCAGGGCATTGATGCGCTGCACGCGCGTGGCCATCCACTGGGAGCGTGTGCGGTGCAGCGCGTGCAGTGCTTGTTGCTCGACGGATTTGACGCGAACCTCACGGATCCTGGGGTCGCCGTTGGCGCGCAGAATCGCCATGCAGCCGGCCGCATCGGTCTTGTTTCGAAGGCAAAAGCGTTGCACGTGGGCCGCAGGCAGCAGCCGCACCGTCACCCCCTGGCGCTGCAAGCTGCGGCCCCAGTGGTGCGCCGACCCAACAAGCCTCCATGACGACTTGGCCGACCTCGCGATTGGCAAAGAAGCGCTCAAAAACTGCGTGGGCGTCAGGCGGTGCGAACCAGTGATGTGCCCTCGTGCATCAGCCTCCGCCAACTGGAAGACGGACTTTGCCAAATCGACGGCAACGGTTGTAGCATTCATGTCGGACTCCTTTCGTTTGATGAAGACCGGATCCCCACGCCAATGAAGACCAGAGCGCGAATTTCGCGCAAACAAACGGGGGAGTCCATCCCATCAGTCAACGCGGACGCCCGAGGTCGTCCCGCGGCTGCGCCGCGCCGTTCCATGGTCGTCGGTTACGTCCGACGTTAAACCGCATGAATACCGTCGGCCCCCAACTTCAGCGAGCAGCAGAGTGCGAAGCGATTTTGCGGACGCTCCCAATGTGGTTCGGAATCGAGCGCGCTCTTCAGATGTATGTCGAGGACTCGACCAAACTGCCGACTTTCGCGCTTGAGGACAACGGCCACCTGATTGCTTTTCTTAGCCTGCGCGAGCACTTTCCTACCGCCGCCGAAGTGCATTGCATGGCAGTAGCAGCATCGGCCCGCGGCAGGGGATTTGGGTCTCGACTCCTGGCTCACGCGGAAGCATGGCTTGTTGGCCGGGGCGTCGAGTACCTTCAAGTCAAAACTGTCGCAGCTACAAGCCCAAGTCCGGAGTACGCAGAGACGCGTAAATTCTATGCGGCTAAAGGGTTCATTCCGCTGGAGATATTCCCCGAACTCTGGGACCCGTGGAACCCTGCCCTGCAATTGATCAAGCGCCTGAATGCAGTCTGATTCCTCGAATTTGGTGTTTATCATGCCGGTGGGTCAAAGAGTCCCAATCACGAATTTCGTAGCCTGAGCATGCGGTCTACAGGTCAATCGACACGGCCGTCATCGCGGCCGGCTTCGCCTGCCCTATGTGCCGCCGGTCATTTCCGACGGTTAGACCTCACAGGTAGCCGACGTCCTTCGCAGCTGAAAGAAGCCAACGCCATGTCGTTCCTAGCCTTCGCAATTGCCGCCGTCGTCCTTGCCATCACGCCCGGTCCGGGCATTGCTTACGTCGTCGCTCGTACGGTCGCTGGCGGTCGCTCAGAAGGCTTGGCTTCGTGTTTCGGAACCGGAATAGGTGGAATGTTCCATGTTCTCGCGGCGGCGCTCGGCCTGTCACTGATAGTTGCCCAGTCCGCCACCGCCTTCAGCCTGGTCAAGTATCTCGGCGCTGCATATCTGGTCTACTTGGGTATTCGGCTACTTCTGCGCAAAGATCCAGCACCTACGGTCGAGCCTCTTGCTTCCCAAGGTATACGTCGTGCACTGTTCGAGGGAATCCTTGTTGAGGCCTTGAACGTAAAGACCGCGCTGTTCTTCCTGGCGTTCCTGCCTCAGTTCGTCGGGCCGAGCGAACCCCTGATTCCACAGCTAGTGCTTCTCGGAAGCATCTGCGTCGCGCTCAACACACTCTTCGACGTCATGGCGGTTTTCGCAGCGGATCGCTTGCTCAAGACGGGCGGCGCCCGCGCCGCACGAGCGCGGCTCCTCACCCAAGTATCAGGCGTCACCATGCTGGCGCTGGGCACCTACTTGGCGCTGGCCCGGCGTGAGGCCTAACCCTTCCGTCGAGGGGACGTCCACCATCAGGCTTCGCCTGCTGTCGGCCCCCCTCATGTCAAACGGGTAAACCTCATGCTGCATCACATTTCTTTTGCCGTTGCCGACCTGGAGGTCGCGGGTACCTTCTACGACGCAGCGCTCGGTGCATTGGGATATCGTCGAGTCTTCGCAGATGAAACTGCCATCGGCTATGGCATCGAGGACGGCAAGGACAAGTTCTGCCTGAAGCTCAGGCCCAAGTCGGCGCAGCCCGGCCCAGGATTTCATCTGGCTTTTGCCGCGCCGTCGCGTGCGGTGGTGGACGCCTTCTACCAGCGCGGGTTGCGGATGGGGGGCACTGACAACGGCGCCCCGGGGCCTCGGCCGAACTACGGGCTGCACTATTACGCTGGTTTCCTGGTCGATCCCGACGGGCATCGCATCGAGGCGGTACTGAATGAGCCGGCTTGACAAGGCCGACAACACGGATGCCCACCGGCGTCCGCTCCCTTCGGTCGCACCGTTCCGCGGTCAACATGCGATAGCTACGGCGGACCGCCTTGGGGCCCGGCGCGCCCCGGGTGCGCAATCCACGGCCGTCCTGGCGGCGAGCGTGCAGGGCGATACTCTCGTTCGTTTTCGTCGCTGATGGGCTGAGAATGTGTTGACACGCTGCCTGAGACTCGCCTTTTTCCTTCTCGCCTCATGCGCGCTTGCCGCCCCCGCACATGCGAGTTACGGCCAGATGCGATTGGAAGGGATTGGATTCCTGCTGGCCTTCGCGCTGACCGTCGCCTATGGCGTGATTGTTGACGCGGCCTTGTTTGCCAAGATCTTTCGCCACCGGGCGGCCCTCGTCGGCGGGCTCATCGTCGCCCTGGTGCTGACCTTTCTTCTGCTCGGCTTCGCCGCTTCTCCCAGCGAACGGGCCGGATTCTTCAAAGGGGCCCCGGGCGGGGCGTCGCTGGTTGTGCTCTTGACGACCAGCGCGGTTTTTTTGCCCTTCATCGTATTCGCTCCGCTCGCGCAGTACCGGGCCATGCGCCAGGGCCGGCGCTGGCCGGGTTGGGTCACAGCATGGATGGCCTTGCAGGTGGCGCTGCTGCCTGGTTTCCTCGTTCTCGCAGATACGGAGGATCATTTCTGGAAGAAGGAGTACGCGGCAGGGCATGCAGTGGGTCGTGATGCCAGCGCCGGCGGACTTGCCGGGATACTGGAACGCGTCGAACAACAACGTGAACGCATCTGGGGTACAGGATGGACCTATCCTTGGCGGCAAGAACCTCCGAGCGGTTATCTTGCCAGGCATTCCGGGTGGATCGCCGGCCTGGCAAAAGCCATTGGCGATTCCGCGCCGATCGCGGCGAACGAACCCCTGAGCGATCCGGACCGCATGGCGACGCGGACACTGATTGAGCGGCATTTCGCCGGGTACGCCGTTCCGAAGATCAATACCAAGCTGATCTGGGATGCGCTCGAACCCGGCGACTTCTCCCGGCAGCTCGCCCCCCACGGGCTGAATGAGCGGGGTGTTGTGAACGAAGAGGTGATCCCGCTGTTGCTGGAAAGGCTTGAAGGGTACGGTGAGGCGCGTTTGTGCCCCGGCGGCCGGATGGTGGACGCCGACCGCGCCGTGCTGAATCAGCTGGTGCTGGCCAAGGTGCGCGACTACGGCGAGGCGAAGAAGCGCGAGCTTGAGGCCGAGCTTGAGGCGAAGAAGCTCGAGCGTGAGATGTCGGAGGCTCCCGCTCCGTTTAGGATCATCTGGAAGGCGGCGCACGCGCTGGGAAATACGTACGGAGGGCAACCTGTCAGAGTCCCGGATTGGAGCGGTTACCCGCAGCGGGTCGAGCGACTTTGCCGCGGGCCGCAATAGCCGGAGAAGACCCTGCCTGTTCCAGCAGCCCACGGCCGCCGTCAATTCCCAGGAGGAGCACCATGGCCAAGTATCTGATCTCTTTTCCAAGCGCGGCAATGGTTGTGCCCGAGAGCGAACGGGGCGCGGTCGGCCGCGATGCGCACGCTGTGATTGAGGAGGCGAAAGCCGCCGGTGTTTACGTCTTCGCCGGCGGAATCGACGCAGGCGCACCGCCCGTGCTCGTCTGCGCTGACGGCACGGTGGCAATGGGTGGCTATGCCTGGGCGCCCACGCTCGACGGCGGCTTCACCGTGCTGGAACTGCCTTCGCGCGACGAGGCCATCGCGTGGGCGGCGCGGATCGCCAAGGCCTGCCGGTGCGACCAGGAACTGCGCGTCTTCGGGTTCGACCCTCAATCCTGAGGGCGCCACTGAAATGGCGCGGCAGAATCGACAACACGGTGAGTTCCGGTGAAAATGAAGTTCAAGCGAGGCTCGGCTTAAACGTCAAGCGCATGTTCAGAGTCATCGCCATCTTCATCCTGCTCATCGCCGTCCGCGCGCACGCGGCGCCTGCGTTCGCGAACCTCGACGAGTACATCCGAAGCCTCCCTTTGGTGGCGCCCAAGCAGCAATCGGTGCAGGCCGGTGGATCTGCCGGGCGGCTGTTCGGCATCGCTTACGGAACCAACGGTGACGATCGCAAGGCCGTCGTCTTTGTCCTGGCGCGCGGGCCGGGCGGTTCTCTGGAGGAGGTCAGTCGCTCGCCTGCATTCGATTTCCAGGATCCGAGCGGACGCACCGACGTGGAGATCGTCCAGGCTCCTTCCAGCACGCGCTTCTCGATCCAGGTGAACTCGAGCACGGTGTGCGGCGTGTCCTTGAACATCTTTCGTTTCTCCGAAACCTCGACGGGATGGGTGCTTGCGGGAAACGATTCGTCGGAGCCGACGTGCGGGAAGGACGGGGAGGTATTGGTGAAAGCGTCTGTCTCCACCAACTTCCTGACCGGTGATCGGGTGGAGAAGGCCTATGACGAAGGGAAGCTGGTTTCGGTGCGGCGCCTCAAGCTGGCCCGGCGCCTGATTCCGTTGACGCATTACCAGATGCAGGACGCGTTGCTGCCGGCCTTTGCCGCGGACGACCAGGGGGGCGGGGCGCACTCGATCCGGCCATCCGACATTCCCAAGGACGCGCCTCGCTTCCAGGACTATGTCGCGGAGGTTTACGTCGGTGCCAACGCGGCGCCGGACGTGAGCAGCGAAGCGCGGTCGAGGCGGTACGGCACGCAACTGAAAAGCTGGGCTCGGGAGAAACCCAATTTCGCCGGCCACTACATCCTTGCAACATGGGGTTGCGGCACCGGTTGCACCGAAATCGCCGTGATCGACGCAATGACCGGAAAGGTGTTCCATCCACAGGGCGCGCGCACCAATTCGATCGGAGACGTCGATGCCGAAGCGCTCGTCGAAGTCAAAGATGGGGAGCGCCGCGCCGACTTCGGCGCATTGCGTTATCGTGCCGACAGTCGCTTGCTCGTGTTGTTCGGGACACCGGACGGCCGCGTACAAGACAAGGGGATTTCATACTTCGTGTGGGAGGACGAGCGGATGAAAAGAGTGCGATTCGTCGGAAAAGCTTCAGCGCCGGGCACCAGATGACAGCACCCGGCCCAGTCAACCCATCGTCTGTCCTCGTTCGCGCGCTTGTGGCGTATTCCGTTTACGAGCACGGGAACGAAGGTGGATCCGCGACGCGCATCGACCTCCATCTGCAGCCGCGTTCCTGCACCGTCCAGGACAATGGGCGAGGCATGGGGCTGGAGCGCGAAGGCTATGTCGTCGGTCTGCTGGAGCAACTTGCGGTGCGGCGCAGTGAGGTTGCATTGCACGGGATCGGGTTGGCAATCATTGCAATGTCGTGCCCGCGCCTGGTCATCGAGTCGCGGCGCAAGGGTTTCCTGCATACCCAGTCGTTCGCGTGGGGGATCGCGCAAGGTGCCGTACTGAGCGAAGCGTGGGCCGGTGCGAGCGGCACTCGGGTCACGCTCACGATTGCAGGTGACGCTCCGGACATCGACTTTGGCCAGGTCGTCGAGCAGGTGGAGCTCTGGCGCCATGCGCACCAGGGGCTGGCAATCGAGGTTTCCTGCGGTGGTTAGCGATGCGCCCTGACAAGTCCTTCGTCACCGACGCGGGTCGACCCGTCTGCCGCTGATGTCTGCCGCCCTGATCTGCGCCCTGTTCTTCACCGTGGCACTGCTGGTGACCACCGGGTACTTCATCCTGGGCTCCGTGCCGCTCCTGGTGCTCAAGCACGACACGCCGCTGGACTCGCGCTTCGTCCGCGGCTTCTTCAACACCTACTACCTGGGCGCGATGGGCACGGCAAGCGCAACGGCCTTGAGCTATGCGTTGGCCGGGCTGCTGGCGCTCGGTGCGGGCGCAGCTGCCCTCGCGCTGCTGGCCGCCATCCTGCGCCGGAAGGTGATTCCGAGGATGGACTGGCTGGCAGTGCGGATCCAGGTCGGCGAGGCCGATGCGATCCCGGCGTTCCGGCGCATCCATGTGGCTGCGATCTTGCTCAACCTGGCTCAACTCGTGCTGATCGTCTGGAGCCTCACCACACTGTCGCTGCGATGAGGCGGCTGGCAGACGTCGTCATCCGCCCGGTCGAAGATCGCGACGATCTGGTGGCCTTGACGAACCTGGTGCACGCAGCGTACGCCACCCACGCGGCGAGCGGGCTGAGGTTCTGGGGCACCCACCAGAGCGTGGCCGACACTGCCAGCCGACTCGCGTCCGGACAGGGATTCGTGGCGCTGGCCGACGGAGAACTGGTGGGCACCATCACAGTCCGGCCGCCGATGGCGAACTCGCCAGTGCCGCTCTATGGCAGGCCGGATGTCTGGAGCTTCTGTCAGTTCGCGGTTCACCCTGACTGGACAGGCCGGGGCGTCGGCCAGGCGCTTCACGCGCGGGCCCTGCGCCACGCTGCGGCGCACGGCGCGAAGCGGATGGCACTGGACACCGCCGCTCCCGCAGCCGGTCTCATCCGGATGTACAGCTCCTGGGGCTATGAAGAGTGCGGCCACTGCGACTGGCGCCCGAACACGAACTACCTGAGCACGCTCATGGTCCGGTCCATCGACGCACCCTGACCCGCCCGTCTCGGGAATCCCTCTCTTGCGTGCCGTCGGTGGGTGGGCTTATGCTGCGGCGCACCGGAAGCAGGAGGATCACTGTGCGCAGGACACACGTCAGGTTGGAGTTCACCCGTGGTCAGCCGCTACGGGGCCTGCGTGGGTGTGCGGGCTGACGCGATGACCGCCAGCGGCGTTGCGGCCGTCCTGGTTCACGTGCCGGACGTGCCGGCTGCGTTGGCGTGGTACCAGAGAGCGTTTCCTCACGCCATCCGCCGCCGGATCGAAGCCTTCGACTTCGATTGCCTGACAGTCGGGGACATCAGCCTCGAAATGGTGGCGGTCGGCGCCACGTTGTATCGCGGCCCGCTGGACATCGAAGACGGGCAACGCATGTTCCAGGTGCGCGATCCGTGGGGAAATTGCATCGGCTTGCGGGGCCTGGGATGAGCATTGCGATCCAACCGCAGGGAGCGTGAGTCATGGTCGAGTGGAAGCCGATCCGCAAGGAGGCGCTTCTTCGGCGCGTCGCCCAGGGCGAAGCGCGCATGCAGCCGGCGGAACTTCGCCTCTGGAAGATGACGAGAATCGAGCCGGTGAAGTGGCGGCAGGATCCTTATGGGACCGAGGGCCAGGGGTTCTGGGTGGTCGGGTTGATCGGGACCTCGGTCATTTGGTACAACGACGTCGAGGACGGGTTCAACCGCTCCCGGTACACGCGCCATGGCGAGATCCAGGACTACTGGTGCAATCAGGATGAGCTGGACACCGCCATGAAATACCTTGTCAGTGCGATGGACCATGATGCGGATCTGGTGGTCATGGCAATGCCCGCGAGCCGTTGGGGGCGGCCGTGAGCATGGGGGCTGATCTGCGCATCGAGGCCGTCGACCACAGCGACGTGGCGATCGCCCGGCAGCTCCACGCCGTGCAGATGGTCGCGTATGCGCAGGAGGCCAGGCTCTTGGGCGCGATCTATTTCCCGCCGCTGGAGCGCACCGTGGAGGAGGTGCGGACCGGCGCCGAAGCGTACCTGGCGGCGTTCATCGGGGCCGATCTCGCCGGTGCCATTGGCATCGGGCCGGATCCGGAAGGCCTGGGCATGACGATCGCGTCCCTGGTTGTCGCGCCGCGGTTCCAGCGCCGCGGCATCGGTGCGGCCCTCACTGCAACGGTGATTGCAGCGCACGGCAGCGGAGAGATCAGCGTCCAGACCGGTGCCAAGAACTTCCCGGCACTTGCCCTGTACGCGCAAGCCGGTTTCGTCGAGCTTCGGCGCTGGCTGGTCGGGCGCGAGCCGCTCGAACTGGTCAGGATGCGGCGCGCCCCGACTGATCGATCAAAGGAGGTGACCGATATGGACGACCGCTCTGAAATGACCATTGACGAAATCCTCAAGGCCGGCTGGGACGATCACGGCGAACGGCCGCAAGACGTGGCGGACCGCCTCGCCGCGGCGCTGCATCTGATCGAGGCACCGGACCAGGTTGCGCCCTTTGTCCAACTGCTGACGCACGTCTACGGCGAGCACCTGGGCCTGTGGCAACGCGGCGTCGCGTTGCTTGAAACGCTGCGCGCCGTTCCCGCTTTCGGCGCAACCGCCGTCGCGTCCGGTCCCCTCATCAGAAGCATCGCGACGCTGCGCTTCGCCGCTGGCGACGCTGCGGCGCTGGATGCGTTGTCTGCGGAAGACCGGGTCCGCGCGCTGGCCACGGCGTCGTCCGCGTTCGCCGGCCGCAACGAGCTGGGCCGGGCCATCGGTGCCTACGCCGAGGCCCTTCGTCACGCAGAAACAGGGCTGGTGGCGGGCTCGCCGGCCATCCGGGCGCTGGCGGTGGGCGGCAACAACCTGGCCGCCGCGCTCGAGGTCAAGGACGACCGTTCCGCGCTGGAAACCCAGGCGATGGTCACTGCGGCCCGGGCCGCGCTCGACAACTGGAAACTGGCGGGCACCTGGCTCGAGGAAGAAAGGGCGCATTACCGGCTCGCGCGCAGCCTGCTGCAGGCGGGCGATGCGGCGGCGGCGGAGGGCAGTGCCAGGCAATGCGTGCAGGTCTGCGAACGGAACGATGCGCCGCCGTTCGAGCGCTTCTTCGGCCATGCCATCCTGGCGCTGGCGTCCCGCGCCAAGGGGAACGCCGAAGCGTTCAACTCGCAGCGCCAGGCTGCAATGCGCCAGTTCGCCCAGCTGCCCGAGGAAGAGCGCAAGTGGTGCGGCGACGAGTGCAAGGAACTCGATGCGGCCGACGTCCGTTGACCCATGCACACCATCGAGCCAGTGCGCATCGAGGACCTGGCGGACATCGCCGCATTGATCGCGCACGTGATCGACGTTTCGGTGGAGGCGTCGCCGCAGGACAAGGCGGCCTTCGTCCAGAACACCCGGCGCAACCTCGACAAGTGGCGCCTGGATGGCGACCGGTCCGTCCACCTGAAATGCACGGACAACGGTGTGCTGGCCGGCGTGGTGCTGGTGCGCGACTGCTGGAACCTGTGCCATCTGTTCGTCCAGCCCGAGCACCAGGCGCGCGGCGTCGGCCGGGCGCTGGTGGAAGCGGCGATCGCACGTTGCGCGGGTCGGTCCGAGCACGGATACTTGCGGCTGAACGCAGCCCGCAACGCCGTCGGGTTCTACCGGCGGCTCGGGTTCACGCCAGTCGCCGGTGAGCCGGCCCTGCATGGGGCGGTGCGGTTCGAACTGAAGCTATGACCCACATCCTCGTCCCCTTCCTCCTGGTCGCCGCGCTGGCGGCGGGCTGCAGCGCCGTGCCGCAGACCGCGGACCCATCCTCCGACGCTCCGGAGCCGCATGCCGCCGCGCCCGCGCCATTCCAGGACGCGCCGTCCTGGCAGCAGGCGCTGCAGGCCTGGCGGTCGGCCGAAGACGTCAACGCCTGGATCGGCGCCCGGTTCCGCTACGACATGGCCCGCGCCATGCAGCTGTCCGAGACCCAGCGGCAGAAGAACGCCCGGATCCCGATCCATGCCCCCGCCGATTTCTTCGCCGCGCCCAGCGGCATCTGCGTCGACCTGGCGCGCTTCGGCGTGGAGACGCTGCGCGCGCTGGACCCGGCGGCACGCTCGGGTTACGTGATGATCGAGTTCGACCCTGTGACGATCGGCGCCAACACCTTGCGGCGCCACTGGGTGGCGTCGTTCGAGCGCGACGGCCAGCATTACTTCTTCGCCGACTCCAAGCGCCCCGGCCACATCGCCGGGCCCTACGCCAGCACGCAGCAGTACATCGCCGAGTACGCGCGCTACCGGGGCCGGCAGATCGTGGCGTACAGCGAGCGCGATTCCTATGAACGCAGGATGCGGACGCTGGCCACGCGGCAGGAGCGCGTGGAGCAACGCTAGGCGGGGCCCGGCATGAACGCAGCGCTCGACCAACTCGCCGTCCGCGTCGGGCTGGCGCAAGCCGCCAACGAACGCTTGCGGCTGGCCTTCGGGCACGCCTGCGTTGCGCGGGTGCGGCACCTGCTGGAAGACCCGGCGGTGGCGCAATGCCTGGACGTCCTTGGCCGGGCGCTGGATGGCACCGCGAGCGGCGGCGAGCTGGAGGCTGCGCGCGCCGATGCCGTCCGGCTGGCCAATTCGCATCCGGGCTCGCCTTCGATCGACGGCTGCGGCCATGCCGCCGTGTCGGCCTCTTACGCGGTGGCGAATGCGCTGCAAGGCAAGGCGCTGCAGGCGGCGAGCTACGCGGCGTACGCGACTGTGTATGCGCAGGGCGGGGCGGCGGCGGTCGCCGACCGCGCGGCGTTCGGCCCGGAATTCGCATGGCAATGCGCTGCGCTCACCGCGCTTGCCGCTGCCCCACAATCTTCTCCATGGCCCGCAGACTGATCAGCTCCGGTTCCACCTTCGAGGCGCAGATCGGCTACTCGCGGGCGGTCGTGGCCGGCGACTGGGTCTTCGTCTCGGGCACCACCGGCTTCGACTATTCGACGATGACGATTTCGGACGACCTGGTCGCGCAGGCCGAACAGAGCCTGAAGAACATCGAAGCGGCGCTGCGGCAGGCCGGTTCGGGCCTGGCCGAGGTGGTCCGCGTGACCTACGTGCTGCCGGACGCCTCCGGGTTCGAGCGGTGCTGGCCGGTGCTGCGCAAGTTCTTCGGCGAGGTACGGCCCGCCGCGATGATGATCTCCGCCGGCCTGGCCGATCCGCGCATGAAGATCGAGATCGAGGTGACGGCGTTGAAGCAGGGCAAGGAGTGATCCCATGGTGAATCCGGTCAGGCCGCGCGACATCGACCACGTGGTCCTGCGCGTGGTCGATGTCGATGCGATGCGGGCGTTCTATTGCGAGGTGCTTGGCTGCACGCTGGAGCGGGTGCAGGAGGCGATCGGGCTGGTGCAGTTGCGCGCCGGCCGTTCCATCGTCGACCTGGTGCCGGTGGACAGCAAGCTGGGCCGCGCCGGCGGCGCGGCGCCGGGACCGGAAGGACGCAACATGGACCACTTCTGCCTGCGCGTCGAGCCGTTCGACGATCCCGCCATCCACGCACATCTGCGGGCCAACGGCGTGCAGGCCGGGCCTACCGAACAGCGCTTCGGCGCGGAAGGCCAGGGCCCGTCGATCTACCTCACCGATCCCGAAGGCAACGTCGTCGAGCTCAAGGGACCGCCGGGCCATGGCTGATTCCGCCGTCCTCGACCCCTGGCCCGAGTTGCCGCTGGCGGCGTGGCAGGAGACGCTGGCGACGCTGCACCTGTGGACGCAGGTGGTCGGCAAGATCCGGCTGGAGCGCTCGCCCTGGACCAACCATTCGTGGCACGTCACGCTGTACGTCACGGCCCGCGGCCTCACGACGTCGCCGATCGCGCACGGCACGCGCAGCTTCCAGATCGATTTCGATTTCATCAGCCACGAGCTGGTGCTGCAGTCCAGCGATGGCCGCATGGCCCGCCTGCCGCTGCAGCGGCAGCCGGTGGCCGCGTTCCATGCGCGGCTGATGCAGGAACTGGAGCGCATGGACCTGGCCGTGGCGATCCGCTGCATGCCGTGCGAAGTCGCGGATGGCGTGCCCTTCGACCAGGACACGGCGCCGCGCGCCTACGACCCGGAGTACGCCAACCGGTTCTGGCGCATCCTGCTGCAGGCCGACCGGGTGTTCAAGCAGTTCCGCGCGCGGTTCAGCGGCAAGTGCAGCCCGGTGCATTTCTTCTGGGGCGCGCCCGACCTGGCCGTCACGCGGTTCTCGGGCCGGCCGGCGCCGAAGCACCCCGGTGGCATTCCCAACCTGGCGGACTGGGTGGTGCAGGAGGCGTACTCGCAGGAGGTCAGCAGCTGCGGCTTCTGGGCCGGCGGCGGGCCGGTGCCCTATCCGGCGTTCTATTCGTATGCCTATCCGCAGCCGGCCGGCTTCGCCGACGCGGCGGTCGAGCCGCCGCAGGCGTTCTACAGCCGCGACCTGGGCGAGTTCGTTCTGGCCTACGACGTGGTGCGGCAGGCGCCGGATCCCGACGCCACGCTGCTGGCCTTCCTGCAGTCCACGTTCGACGCCGCGGCGACACTGGCGCACTGGCCATGAGCACGCCCGCCGACCCCTTCCTCGCCTTCCAGGCCCCGTCCTTCCTGTACGTGAAGACGCCGGCGGCGCAGGGCGTGGAAGGCGACGACCGTAGCCTCGACGACGCGATCGACGACCTGCTACGCGAATGCGCACTGGGGGAGGTGCTCGGTTGGGGCAGCTCGCTGGGCGCCACCCAGGCCGACGGCACCAGGCCGGTCGCCTTCCACCGCATCGACATCCAGGTCCAGGACCTGGCCTCGGCGCGGTCATCACTGCACACCGCGCTGCCGGGGCTGGGCGTGCCCGCGGGGACCGAAGTGCACTACTTCATCGACGGCGTCCACCTGCTGGACGTCTACGCGCCGCCGGGCTGGCAGCTCGCGCAGGTGCCAGGCGGCCGTTGACCATGAGGTTGTCGCCCGCCGAGATCTTTCTGGCCGGCTTCCACGACGCCGACCCCGGCGGCACCACGCGCGCGTTCGGCGCCATCCCGGCGTGGATGGCGGGAACGGCCTTCGCTTCGTCCTATGAATGCCTCGCCAGCGCGGTCCCGCCCGGCGCGACGAGCGTGGTGGACCTGGCCTGCGGCGATGGTTACCTGCTGTCGCTGCTGAGGGCCCGCGCGCCAGGGCTGGCGCTGGCCGGCGTCGACCTCAGCGCCGGCGAGCTCGAAGCGGCCCGGCGCCGGCTCGGCCCGGCCGCGATCCTGCACCAGGCCCGGGCCCAGGCGCTGCCGCTGCCGGATGGATGCGCCGATGCCGTGCTGTGCCACATGGCGCTGATGCTGATGGACGACGCGCCGCGGGTGCTGGCCGAGGTGCGCCGCATCCTCCAACCGCGCGGCGTGTTCGCTGCCGTGGTGGGCGGCGGCGCGGGGGTGGGGCAAGCGCGCGAGGTCTTCGTCGGCTTGTTGCGGCAATACCGCCGCCTGCCGGAATTCGAATCGCTGCGCCTGGGCGACCGCCGGCTGTATGCGGCCGACGGCATCGCGGAACTGTTCCAACCGGGGTTCGAAGCGCCCGCCGTCGATGCGATCGAGCTGCGGATGCGCTGCGGCCCGGCGGCGCTGTGGGGCCGCTTCGGCGGGATGTACGATTTGGGCTGGCTCGGCCCGGCGGACCGCGTCGAGATCGAGCGGCGCTTCATCGAGGCGGTGACGCCGCTGTGCGGGGCCGACGGCCGGATGGACCATAGCGAGCAACTGCGCCGCATCACGGCGGTCCGCAGCGACGAAGACGACGGGGACCCGCAATGCAGATGAAGACGGTCGGCGCCCTGGCGGCCAGCGCAACACTCGCGGCCTGTTCCGCGGTCGGGCCGCGGCTGTCGCCACCGGATGCCAGGCTGGAAGTGCTGGCCGCCGAGCGCGCCTTCGCCCGCAGCATGGCCGACCGCGACCTGGCGGCTTTCGCCACCTTCGTCTCGGACGAGGCAGTCTTCTTCACCGGGCCCGAGCCGCTGCGGGGCAAGGCCGCTGTCGTCGACGGGTGGGCGCGCTTCTTCCAGGGGCCGGCCGCGCCCTTCTCGTGGGAACCGGAGCAGGTGGAGGTGCTCGATTCCGGCACCCTGGCCCTGAGTTCCGGCCCGGTGCGCGACCCGCAAGGCAAGCTGTCGGCCCGCTTCAGCTCGGTGTGGCGGCGCGAAGCGGGCGGCTGGCGCGTGGTGTTCGACAAGGGCGCGCCGGCCTGCAACTGCCCCGCGCCCTGAGCCGGAGGATGAACCATGTCGTCGCCTGATTCCGCCCGCGGCAGCTGCCTGTGCGGCGCCGTCCGCTTCACCGCGCAGCTGCCGTCACGCTGGGTGGCGCACTGCCACTGCAGCCGCTGCCGGCGCGCCCATGGCGCGGCCTTCGTCACCTGGGTCGGGCTGGACGAAGCCGCGTTGACGATCGACGACGGGCAGGGCGCCTTGCGCTGGTACCAGTCGTCCCCGGGGGCGCGGCGCGGCTTCTGCGGCGAGTGCGGCAGTCCGATGCTGTTCCAGGGCGCGCGCTGGCCGGGCGAGATTCACGTGGCCCGGGCCCTGTTCACCGATCCGCTGGACCGCGAGCCGCAACTGCACGCCTATTACGACACCCATGTCCCGTGGGTGACCCTGGCCGACCGGCTGCCCACCCGGCCCGACCCCGGGGCGCCGCAATAATCGGCCATGGAAACCAAGTGGCTGGAAGATTTCGTGAGCCTGGCCGAGACCCGCAGTTTCAGCCGGTCGGCGCAATTGCGGCACGTGACCCAGCCGGCGTTCTCGCGCCGCATCCAGGCGCTGGAAGCCTGGGCCGGCACCGACCTGGTGGACCGCAGCTCGTACCCGACCCGGCTGACGCCGGCCGGCGAGACGCTGTATGCGCAGTCGCTGGAGATGCTGCAGGCGCTGCAAAGCACGCGGGCGATGCTCCGCGGGCATTCCGCGGCGGGCCAGGACGTGATCGAGTTCGCCGTGCCGCACACGCTCGCCTTCACCTTCTTCCCGGCCTGGGTCTCGAGCCTGCGCGAGAAGTTCGGGCCGATCAAGAGCCGGCTGATCGCGCTGAACGTCCATGACGCCGTGATGCGGCTGGTCGAGGGCGGCTGCGACCTGCTGATCGCCTACCACCATCCCTCGCAGCCGCTGCAGCTCGATGCCGACCGCTACCAGATGGTGACGCTGGGCCAGGAGGTGCTGTCGCCGTATTCGCGGGCCGACGCCCAGGGCCAGCCGCTGTTCCGGATGCCGGGCACGCCCGGCCAGCCCCTGCCGTACCTGGGCTATGCGCCCGGCGCGTATCTCGGCCGGGTGACGGACCTGATCCTCAAGCAGGCCGGCACCGCCATTCACCTGGACCGGGTCTATGAGACCGACATGGCCGAGGGCCTGAAGGTGATGGCGCTGGAGGGGCACGGCGTCGCCTTCCTGCCGCACAGCGCGGTGCGCAAGGAGCTGCGCAGCAAGAAGCTGGTCAGCGCCGCCCCGCCCGGCACGGACGGCCTGGAGCTGACGATGGAGGTGCGCGCCTACCGCGAAAAGCCGATGGGCAAGGAAGCGCCCAAGGGCACGGCCCAGGCGCTGTGGACCTACCTGGCGGGGCCCGCGGACGGGCGCTGAGTTATGACAGCTGGTCATCAAGTCCAGCGCAATCGGCATTGGCGCCCGGCCGGCGGCTCTCTTACAGTCCGCGTCACCCAACTTCCAGGCACCCATGACGTCCACCTTCCGCATCGAAAGCGACTTCCTCGGCGAAAAACAGATCCCGTTTGACGCCTACTGGGGCGTGCACACCGCCCGCGCGGTGGAGAACTTCCCGATCTCCGGCACCCAGATTTCCGCGATGCCGGACCTGATCGTCGCCTTCGGCCACGTCAAGAAGGCCGCCGCCCGCGCCAACCACCAGCTCGGGGTCCTCGACGAGAAGCGGCTCCACGCCATCCTGTGGGCCTGCGACCAGCTCATTGCCGGCCGCTTCCACGAGCAGTTCGTGGTCGACGTGATCCAGGGCGGCGCCGGCACCTCCACCAACATGAACGCCAACGAGGTGATCGCCAACCTGGCGCTGGAAAAGCTCGGGTTCGAGAAGGGCCGCTACGACGTGCTGCACCCGAACGACCAGGTCAACGCCTCGCAGAGCACCAACGACGTCTATCCGACGGCGGTGCGGCTGGCGCTCTGGTCCGGCATCGACCGGCTGCTGGTGTCGATGGCGACGCTGCGGGGCAGCTTCGAGCGCAAGGCGCACGAGTTCGAGCGGGTCCTGAAGATCGGCCGCACCCAGCTGCAGGACGCCGTGCCGATGACCCTGGGGCAGGAGTTCTCCACCTATTCGGTGATGCTGGAGGAGGACGAGGCGCGCCTCGGCGAGGCCCGGGCCCTGATCCAGGAGATCAACCTGGGGGCGACGGCAGTGGGCACCGGCATCAACGCCCCGCACGGCTACACGGAGCTGGCGGTCGGCTTCCTGGCGCAGGAGAGCGGCATTCCGGTGGTCCGGGCCAAGAACCTGGTGGAAGCGACGCAGGACACCGGCGCCTTCGTCCAGCTGTCGGGCGTGCTCAAGCGGGTGGCGACCAAGCTGTCCAAGACCTGCAACGACCTGCGGCTGCTCTCCAGCGGGCCCCAGGCCGGCTTCGGCGACATCAGGCTGCCGCCGCGCCAGGCCGGCTCGTCGATCATGCCGGGCAAGGTCAACCCGGTGATCCCGGAGGTGATGAACCAGGTGGCGTTCGAGGTGATCGGCAACGACGTCACGGTGACCATGGCCTCGGAAGCGGGGCAATTGCAGCTCAACGCTTTCGAGCCGATCATGGGCTGGAGCCTGTTCAAGAGCATTTCGCACCTGTCCAGCGCCTGCATGACGCTCAAGACCCACTGCGTCGACGGCATCGAGGCCAACCACGAACTGCTGGCGCGCCGGGTGCGCGAGTCGGTGACGCTGGTCACCGCCCTGAACCCGATCATCGGCTACGAAAAGGCGGCCATGATCGCCAAGACGGCGATCGCAACCGGGCTGCCGATCGACCAGGTGGCCGAGTCGCTGGGCATCCTGACGCGGGCCCAGGTCGATGCCCTGCTGGTGCCCGAAATGCTGACACAGCCCTTGCGGCCGGAGATCTGACGCCCGGCCGGGCACAAAGAGTGCTTGGTGGGTTGAGGGTATTCCCCAAAGCCCGAGCCCCTAGAATTTCGTTGTCCAATCACATACTCAGCTTCCCCACAGGAGATATCCCCATGAAAAAACAACTGCTGGCGCTTGCCATCGCCGCCGCGGCCACCACGGGCGCGTTCGCCCAGGCCGCCGACACCCTCGCCAAGGTCAAGGCCTCCGGCGAGATCACCATGGGCGTGCGCGACTCGTCGGGCGCCCTGTCGTACACCCTGGGCGACGGCAAGTACGCCGGCTTCCACGTCGAGCTGTGCCAGCGCATCATCGCCAACGTCGAAAAGGCCGTCGGCAAGAAGCTGAACGTCAAGTACCTGCCGGTGACGTCGCAGAACCGCATCCCGCTGGTGCAGAACGGCACCGTGGACATCGAGTGCGGCTCCACCACCAACAACGCCACCCGCCAGAAAGACGTGTCCTTCGCCCTGACCACCTACGTGGAAGAAGTGCGGATCGCCGTCAAGGGCGCGTCGGGCATCACGTCGCTGGCCCAGCTCAATGGCAAGAAGGTCGCCACCACCACCGGCACCACCTCGGTGCAGCTGCTGCGCAAGCATGAGCGCGCCGCCAACGTCAACTTCAACGAGGTGTTCGGCAAGGACCATTCCGAGAGCTTCCTGCTGCTCGAGTCCGGCCGCGCCGACGCCTTCGTGATGGACGGCCAGATCCTGGCCGGCAACATCGCCACCGCCAAGAACCCGGGCGACTACAAGATCGTCGGCGAGGTGATCAGCGTCGAGCCGATCGCCATCATGCTGCGCAAGGACGACGCGGCCTTCAAGAAGGTGGCCGACGACACGCTGCGCGACATGATGAAGTCGGGCGAGATCGCCAAGATCTACGACAAGTGGTTCGTCCAGCCGATCCCGCCGAAGAACACCAAGGTCGGCCTGCCGGTGAGCGATGCCACCAAGAACGCCTGGGCCAACCCCAACGACAAGCCGCTCGAAGACTACCTGAAGAAGTAAGCAGCGAGCGCTCGCTGAAAGCCCGCCCCCGCTCTTGCCCGGGCGGGCTTTCTGCTTTAAGGTCAGTCGACAATCGCAGCCTGGGGCTGCCACAAGAATCCATCGCGGAGAAACCTGTATGCAACTGGACTGGCTGGTTTTCTGCAAGACCACCGACGACGGCACGGTGATGGCCACCTGCCTGGGCAAGGGCGCCGACATCACCTACCTGGAATGGATGTTCCATGCCTGGGGCTGGACGCTGTCCGTCGCCGCCTGCGCCTGGGTGATCGCGATCGCTGTCGGCGGCCTGGTCGGCACGCTGCGCACACTGCCAAACAGTCCCTGGATCGTGCGCATCGCCAACGTTTGGGTCGAGCTGTTCCGCAACATCCCGATCCTGGTGCAGCTGTTCCTCTGGTACTTCGTGCTGCCCAAGCTGTTCCCGGCGATGCAGGCCGTGCCCGGCTTCCTGCTGGTGGTGTTCGCGCTCGGCTTCTTCACCTCGGCGCGGATCGCGGAGCAGGTGCGGGCCGGCATCCAGGCCATGCCGCGCGGCCAGCGCTACGCCGGCATGGCGGTCGGCTTCACCACCGCGCAGACCTACCGCTACGTGTTGCTGCCGATGGCGGTTCGCATCATCCTGCCGCCGCTGACCAGCGAATCGATGAACCTGCTGAAGAATTCGTCGGTGGCCTTCGCGGTGTCGATCGCGGAGCTGACCATGTTCGCGATGCAGGCGCAGGAGGAAACCTCCAAGGGAATCGAGATCTACCTGGGCGTCACGGCGCTCTACGCGCTGTCGGCGTTCGCGGTGAACCGGATCTTCGCCTTCATCGAGAAGAAGGTGCAGATCCCAGGCTTCATCGTCGCTGGCGGCATGGGCGGGGGCCACTGACATGGATCTCACCTTCTTCAACTGGGACGTCCTCTCCAAGTTCGTCCTCAACGGCTTCTACTTCAGCGTCGTGCTCACCGTGGTCGCGACGCTGGGCGGCATCCTGTTCGGCACCGTGCTGGCGCTGATGCGCCTGTCGGGCAAGAAATTCCTGGTCTGGCCGGCGCTGGTCTACGTCAACGGCATGCGCTCGGTGCCGCTGGTGATGGTGATCCTGTGGTTCTACCTGCTGGTGCCGCTGCTGATCGGCCGGCCGGTGGGCGCCGAATGGTCCGCCGGCATCACCTTCATCGCCTTCGAGGCGGCGTATTTCAGCGAGATCATGCGGGCCGGCATCCAGTCGATCCCGCGCGGCCAGGTCCACGCGGGCCAGGCGCTGGGCATGAGCTACGGCCAGAACATGCGGCTGGTGGTGCTGCCGCAGGCCTTCCGCAACATGCTGCCGGTGCTGCTGACGCAGACCATCATCCTGTTCCAGGACACCTCGCTGGTCTACGCCATCGGCGCCTACGACCTGCTCAAGGGCTTCGTCACGGCGGGCAAGATCTACGGCCGGCCCGAGGAGGCCTACCTGCTGGCCGCCGTCGTCTACTTCGTGATCTGCTATGGCCTGTCTTACATGGTCAAGCGCCTGCAGACCCGCATCGCCATCATCCGGTAGGAAGAACAAATCATGTCCATGATCGAAATCAAGAACGTCTCCAAGTGGTACGGCCCGGTGCAGGTGCTCACCGACTGCAACGTCAACATCGACAAGGGGGACGTGGTCGTCGTCTGCGGACCGTCGGGTTCCGGCAAGTCGACGCTGATCAAGACCGTCAACGCGCTCGAGCCGTTCCAGAAGGGCGAGATCTTCGTCGACGGCATCGGCCTGCACGACCCGAAGACCGACCTGCCCAAGCTGCGCAGCCGGGTCGGCATGGTGTTCCAGCACTTCGAGCTGTTCCCGCACCTGTCGGTGACGGAGAACCTCACCATCGCCCAGATCAAGGTCCTGAACCGCAGCCCGGACGAGGCCAAGGCCCGCGGCCTGAAGATGCTGGACCGGGTCGGCCTGATGGCGCACAAGGACAAGTTCCCGGGCCAGCTGTCCGGCGGCCAGCAGCAGCGGGTGGCGATCGCCCGCGCGCTGTCGATGGACCCGATCGTGATGCTGTTCGACGAGCCGACCTCGGCGCTGGACCCCGAGATGGTGGGCGAGGTGCTCGACGTGATGGTGACGCTGGCCAAGGAAGGCATGACCATGATGGTCGTGACGCACGAGATGGGCTTTGCCCGCAAGGTGGCCAGCCGCGTGATCTTCATCGACGTCGGCGGCCGGATCCTGGAGGACTGCTCCAAGGACGAATTCTTCGCCCACCCGGAAAACCGGCAGGCGCGCACCAAGGACTTCCTGAACAAGATCCTGCAGCACTGAGAAGCGCTGCCTGTCATCCCGGGCTTGACCCGGGATCGATGCCTTGATGGATTGCGGGTCGAGCCCGCAATGACAGGGGAGGGCGTCCATTTGGGACAATAGCGCCATGACAGAGAAACTCACGATCACCCGCCCCGACGACTGGCACCTGCACGTGCGCGACGGGGAAGCGCTCCAGGCGGTGGTGCCGCACACCGCGGCGCAGTTCGGCCGCGCGATCATCATGCCCAACCTGCGCCCGCCGGTGACCACCGCCGCCCAGGCCGCCGCCTACCGCGAGCGGATCCTGGCCGCCGTGCCCGCCGGCATGCGCTTCGAGCCGCTGATGACGCTCTACCTCACCGACAACCTGCCGCCCGAGGAAATCGCCCGCGCGCAAGAGGCGGGCGTGGTCGCCGTCAAGCTCTATCCGGCCGGCGCCACCACCAACAGCGACGCCGGCGTCACCGACTTGCGCAAGACCTACGCCACGCTGGAGGCGATGCAGCGCGCGGGCTTGGCGCTGCTGGTGCACGGCGAGGTGACGTCGCCCGACATCGACCTGTTCGACCGCGAGGCGGTGTTCATCGAGCAGCAGCTGATCCCGTTGCGGCGCGACTTCCCGGAGCTCAAGATCGTGTTCGAGCACATCACGACGCGCGAAGCGGCGCAGTACGTGCATGCCGCCGACCGCTTCACCGCCGCCACCATCACGGCGCACCACCTGCTGTACAACCGCAACGCGATCTTCCTGGGCGGGATCCGCCCGCACTACTACTGCCTGCCGGTGCTCAAGCGCGAGAGCCATCGCGTCGCGCTGGTGGAAGCGGCGACCTGCGGCAGCTCCAAGTTCTTCCTGGGCACCGACAGCGCCCCGCATCCGGCCCACCTCAAGGAACACGCCACCGGCTGCGCCGGCTGCTACACCGCGCACGCGGCGATCGAGCTCTATGCCGAGGCGTTCGACGCCGCCGGCAAGCTGGACCAGCTCGAAGGCTTTGCCAGTTTCCATGGCCCTGCGTTCTACGGCCTGCCGCGCAACGAGGGCACGCTCACGCTGCGGCGCGAGGCGTGGACGGTGCCCGACAGCTACGCCTTCGGCGAAGCTCAACTCAAACCCTTGCGCGGCGGTGAAACGCTGGGCTGGAAGGTGGATTCATGAACGTCGCATTCCTGCTCGACGCCGACAACCTGTCCTCGGCGTCCGACGTCGACCAGGTGTTCGGCCATTTCCGCCGGCTCGGCATCAACGTCTCGGTGCGCCGCGCCTACGGCGGCCACGAAAAGCTCACCGGCATCAAGGAGGTGCTGCGCCAGCATGCCGTGCGGTCCTTCATCAACCAGGGCAAGGGCACGACCGACGCCGCGCTGGTCATCGACGCGATGGACCTGCTGCACCACGACGCACTGCCGGGGATGGTGGCGATCGGCTCCAGCGACGCCGACTTCGCGCCGCTGGCGGTGCGGCTGCGCGAGGACGGGATCAAGGTGCTGTGCTTCGCGCTGCGCGACAAGGCCGACGGCGACGCGCTGGCGCTGGTGTACGACGAGGTGATCTACCTGGACGGCGCCAGCCGCGGCGACCGGGCTGACCGGGCCGAGCGCGACGAGCCGGCGCCCCGGCCGGCCCGCAAGGCGCCCGCCGCGAAGAAAGCGGTGGCGGCCCGGGCGCCCGCCGTCAAGGCCGTTCCGGCACCCGCACCGGCGGCGCGGGCCCGGGCCAGCAAGGTGTTCGCCAGCGACGACGAATTCGAAGCCATCCTGGACGCAGTGCCCGCCCTGCTCACGGGCGAGCAGGTGCCGCTCAACGACGTCACCAAGCAATTGCGCGACGCCAAGGTGCTGGGCCGCAGCGCCAAGTCAACCACGCTGCTGGGCCGGCACGCCGACGATTTCAGGCTGACGCCGGACCGCAATCCCGCCTACGTTCAATGGATCAAGCGAACGGGGCGCTAGCCGCGATCGATTGGGGCCGGCCCTGGTTCACGCATGTGCGCGTTGCGGGCGAACGCGTGGCCCGGCGCGTGGCGGCCGGCCTGCCGTTGCACGAGGCGCTGAACCAGGAGCCGGGGGCGCCGGTGCGCTTCGTCGCGCAGGCGGCGCTGCCGCCCGGCCAGGCCTACGAGCACTACATCCGCGGCAGCGGCAACTGCCCGGTGCGCCCGGGGCTGCACGACTTCTTCAACGGCCTGTGCTGGCTGGCGCTGCCGCTGACCAAGGCGCGGTTGAACCAGCTGCAGACGGCGGAAATCGAAGCGCGTGGCATCGGCGCCGTGCGCGGCCCGGTGCGCGACGCCATCACGCTGTTCGACGAGAGCGGCGCCGTGCTCGATGCGCCGGCGGAACTTTGGGCGGCGCTGCTGGATCGGAACTGGCGTCGGCTCTTCGTCGACCTGCGCCCGCTGTGGGCCGAATCGAAAGTCCTGGTGACCGGTCATGCACTGCTGGAAAAACTGGTGTCCCCGCGCAAGGTCCACACGGCGCACGTCTGGCGCGCGCCCGTCGCGCTCGGCTCGCTCGCGGCGGCCGACCGCGAGCTGGCCGGGCTGCTCACGCCCGCGTTGCTGGCGGGCAAGCCGTTCACCCCGCTGCCGGTGCTCGGAATTCCGCAGTGGTGGGTCGGGAATGCCGACGTTTCCTTCTATGATGACGCCCAGGTCTTTCGCCCCGGCAGGGCCATGACGCACGCCAGCGTCATTCCTGCGATCGCGCGCCAACCTTGATTTCCACCGCCCGGTCCTCATCTGCGCCGCTGGGTCCTTTCGCAACCCTTTCGGAGAGTCCATGAAACGCATTTTCCTGTTCGTCGTGACCAACCTGGCCATCGTGGTGGTGCTGGGCATCGTCGCCAGCCTGCTGGGCGTCAACCGTTACCTGACGGCCAACGGCCTGAACCTGACGTCGTTGCTCGGCTTCGCGCTGATCATGGGCTTCGGCGGCGCGTTCATCTCGCTGCTGCTGTCCAAGCCGATCGCCAAGTGGAGTTCCGGCGTGCGCCTGATCGACCAGCCGGCCAACGCCGACGAAGCCTGGATCGTCCAGACCGTGCGCGGCTTCGCCGACAAGGCCGGCATCGGCATGCCGGAGGTCGGCGTGTTCGAGGGCGAGCCCAACGCGTTCGCCACCGGCGCCTTCAAGAACAACGCCCTGGTGGCGGTGTCCACCGGCCTGCTGCAGGGCATGACGCGCGAAGAGGTCGAGGCCGTGATTGGCCACGAGGTGGCGCACATCGCCAACGGCGACATGGTCACCATGACGCTGATCCAGGGCGTGATGAACACCTTCGTCGTGTTCCTGTCGCGGGTGATCGGCTACGCGGTCGACGGCTTCCTGAGCAAGGGCGAGAACCGTTCCGGCCCGGGCATCGGCTACTACGTCACCACCATCGTGCTGGACATCCTGCTCGGTTTCCTGGCGGCGATCATCGTGGCCTGGTTCTCGCGCCATCGCGAGTTCCGCGCCGATGCGGGCTCCGCGAAGCTGCTCGGTCGCAAGCAGCCGATGATCAACGCGCTGGCCCGCCTGGGCGGCATGGTTCCCGGCGAGCTGCCCAAGGGCCTGCAGACGCTGGGCATCACCTCGGGTGTCGGCAAGCTGTTCTCGACCCACCCGCCGATCGAAGAGCGCATCGCCGCCCTGCAGGCCGCCCAGACCGCCTGAGCGTCCGCGCCTCAAAGAAAAAGCCGCCCGAGGGCGGCTTTTTCTTGCGCGCTTTACCCCAGCGTCCGCTGCACTTCCCCCGGATCCATCCCGTACATCTCGGCGAAGGCTTCCATGCTCAGGCCGCTGGCCTGGAACGCGCGGGCGAGGGCCTCGCGCCTGGCCGCCTTGGCGGCCAGGTAGGCCACGGCCTCGTCCAGGATGGCGTTGCCCATCTCGTCCTGCGTGCGCATCTTCTCGGCGTACTCCGCGGGGCTCAGGCCCGACGCTTCGATCGCCGCCACCAGGCGCGGAATGACGCGCGGCCGCAGGTCGTCCTTGCTGCGCTGCTGGCGCCGGCGGAACACTTCCATGATGGCGTGGTGCACGTGCTCGGGCGCGACCGGGGCCACGGCCTGGCCGTCCAGGTCATGGCGCTGCAGGCCGGCCGCCACGCTCTCGAGATAGGCGGTGGAGCGGGCGTGCAGGCCCAGCGCCACCTTCAGCTCGTCGCGCTGGAAAGCATCCGGATGCCGGGCCAGCAGGTCTTCGAAGATGCCGATCTTCAGCGGCTTGAACTGCGCGCCGAACAGCTGCGGATGCAGCGCGAACAGCTTGTCCAGCACGGGATGGGCCGGCTTGCCGCGCGGCGGGCCCTTGCGCTTGGGGCGCGGCTTCGGGGCGGGGGCCGCCGGCGCTTCGGTGGGGGTGGGAACGGTGTCGGTCATTGTGGGGCTGGGGTTGAAATTCGAATGGCGTCCTGCGCGACCGCCTCGCCGACGCGGATGCCGTCGACGCCGGCCGACAGGATGCCGCCGGCATAGCTGGCGCCCTCGCCGGCGGGGAAGAGGCCGCGCACGTTCAGGCTCTGGTAATCGTCGCCGCGCGTGATCCGCAGCGGCGACGAGGTTCTGGTTTCCACGCCGGTCAGCATCGCACCGGGCATGTCGAAACCCTTGATCTTGCGGCCGAACACCGGCAGGGCTTCGCGCAGCGCCGCGATGGCGTAATCGGGCAGCGCCTGCGCCAGGTCACCGAGCGTCACGCCCGGCTGGTAGGAGGGCTCCACGTCGCCGAGGTCGGTCGAGGCCCGCCCGGCGATGAAGTCGCCCAGCAGCTGGCCCGGCGCCCGGTAGTCGCCGCCGCCCAGGACGTAGGCGCCGGATTCGAGCTGGCGCTGCAGCGCGATGCCGGCCAGCGGGCCGCCCGGATAGTCGCCGGGCTCGATGCCCACCACCATGCCGGCGTTGGCGTTGCGCTCGTTGCGCGAATACTGGCTCATGCCGTTGGTGACCACCCGGCCCGGCTCGGACGTGGCGGCGACCACCGTGCCGCCGGGGCACATGCAGAAGCTGTAGACCGAGCGGCCGTTGCTGGCGTGGTGCACCAGCTTGTAGTCGGCCGCGCCCAGCAGCGGATGGCCGGCATGGCGGCCCCAGCGGGCCCGGTCGATCACGCCCTGCGGGTGCTCGATCCGAAAGCCGATCGAAAACGGCTTGGCTTCCATGAACACGCCGCGCCCGTGCAGCATCTCGAAGGTGTCGCGCGAGCTGTGGCCCAGCGCCAGCACCACGTGGTCGGCGCGCAGTTCGCTGCTCTGGCCGCTGGACTGGTCCAGCACCGTCAGGCCGCGAACCCGGCCGTGCTCGATCTGCAGGTCGGTCACGCGCTGCTGGAAGCGGATCTCGCCGCCCAGCGCGATGATCTGCTCGCGCATGTTCTCGACCACCTTCACCAGCTTGAACGTGCCGATGTGCGGATGGGCGACGTACAGGATCTCGGGCGGCGCGCCGGCCTTGACGAACTCGGTCATGACCTTGCGGCCCAGATGGCGCGGGTCCTTGATCTGGCTATAGAGCTTGCCGTCGGAGAAGGTGCCGGCGCCGCCTTCGCCGAACTGCACATTGCTTTCCGGGTCCAGCACGCCCTGGCGCCACAGGCCCCAGGTGTCCTTGGTGCGCTCGCGGACCTGCTTGCCGCGCTCCAGCACGATCGGCCTGAAGCCCATCTGCGCCAGCACCAGCGCGGCGAAGATGCCGCAGGGGCCGAAGCCCACCACCACCGGCCGGACCGGCAGGGCGGCGGGGGCGGCCACCGGCGGCTGCCAGACCATGTCGGGCGTGGCGGTGATGTGGGGATTGGCTTCGAACTTCGCCAGCAGCGCCGGCTCCCGCGCCGGGTCGGCCAGCGTCACGTCGACGATGTAGACGGCGACCAGGTCGGCCTTGCGGGCGTCGAAGCTGCGCTTGAACAGCTCGACCCGCGCGATCTGCTCGCGCGGCAGCGCCAGCATCCGGCAGGCGGCGGCGAGCAAGGTGGGATCGGGGTGCTCCGCTTGCGCCAGCGTGAGCTTGATTTCGGACAGTCGGATCATCGTGCGGGCGGCTTGTGTTGATCAAGCAGGCTTGCCGCCGATGATACCGGCCAGGGCCGATGCCGGGATTCAGGCCGGCAGGAAGCCCTCGATCGACAGGTAGCGCTCGCCGGTGTCGTAGTTGAAGCCCAGCACGGTGGCGCCGGCCGCCAACTCCGGCAGCTTCTGCGCGATCGCGGCCAGGGTGGCGCCGGACGAGATGCCCACCAGCATGCCTTCCTCGCGGGCGCTGCGGCGGGCCATCTCACGTGCTGCTTCCGCCTCGACCTGGATCACGCCGTCCAGCACGCTGGTGTCGAGGTTCTTCGGGATGAAGCCGGCGCCGATGCCCTGGATCGGGTGCGGCGCGGGCTGGCCGCCGGAAATCACCGGGGAAGCCGTCGGTTCCACGGCGAACACCTGCAGCTTCGGCCACTTGGCTTTCAGCGTGCGGGCGCAGCCGGTGATGTGGCCGCCGGTGCCGACGCCGGTGATCAGCACGTCGACGCCGCCCGGGAAGTCCGCCAGGATCTCCTGCGCCGTGGTGCGGGCATGGATCTCGATGTTGGCCTCGTTCTCGAACTGCTGCGGCATCCAGGCGCCGGGCGTGGCGGCGACGATCTCCTGGGCCCGGGCGATCGAGCCCTTCATGCCCTTTTCGCGCGGGGTCAGGTCGAAGGTGGCGCCGTACGCCAGCATCAGCCGGCGCCGCTCCACCGACATGCTGTCGGGCATCACCAGGACGATCTTGTAGCCCTTGACCGCTGCGACCATGGCCAGGCCGATGCCGGTGTTGCCCGAGGTCGGCTCGACGATGGTGCCGCCGGGCTTGAGGGCGCCGGACTTCTCGGCGGCCTCGACCATCGCCAGGGCGATCCGGTCCTTGATCGAGCCGCCCGGGTTGGCGCGCTCGGACTTGATCCACACGTTGTGGCCGGTGCCGTACAGGCGGTTGATGCGGACATGCGGCGTATTGCCGATGGTTTGCAGGATGCTTTCGGCTTTCACTGGAGGCTCCTTGGACGCGTTGAAGCGCACATTGTGGGGCTGCGCGATAATCCGTGGGTGAAGCCCGCCAGACCGCCGCTGGTGCAATCTGGGAAACCAGGCACTGGAGGAATGTCCGGACTGCACAGGGCAGCGTAGGAGGTAACACCTCTCCACCGCGAGGTGAGGATCAGAGCAACAGAGACGAGTCGACGGGCCGTTCGCAAGAAGGGTTCGTCGGGTGAAACGGGCAATCTCTACGCGCAGCAATACCAAGTAGGCACACGTGGAGCGCCGCGGCTAGCGCCGCGACTCTCTAATCCGGGGCCCCCGGAATGTGTGCGGGTAGGTAGCACCGAGCCGGGAGGCGACTCCCGGCCCAGATTAATGGCGGTCACGTCGGGGGCAACCCCGGCGCCACAGAATCCGGCTTATCGGCGGACTTCACACTTTCTTCTCCGTCGTCCCCGCGCAGGCGGGGACCCAGAGCGTCCCCCTGAATGCTCTGGATTCCCGCCTTCGCGGGAATGACGATGTCGCCGGGCAGCCTCTAGAACCGCTCGTGCGGCATCAGGTAGCGCCACTGGCCGGCCGGCAGGCCGCCCAGCGACACGCGGCCGATCCGCATCCGCCTGAGCGCCAGCAGCTTGAGGCCGACGGCGTCGCACATGCCCGGGATGTGGTCGGGCGGCATGCCCTTGAGCGCGAAGCGCAGGCGGCTCTCGGTCTCGCTGGCGCTGTTGACGCTGACCTTGACCGGCGGCAACGGCTGGCCGCGGAAGGTCAGGCCGTGGCACAGGCGCTGCAGCTGCTGCGGCGTGACCTCGCCGGCCACCTGCGCGATCAGCTCCTGTTCGATCGTCGCCGCGTCCTCGGTCAGCTTGCGCAGGATCCGGCCGTCCTGGCTCAGCACCACCAGGCCGCTGGCTTCGCGCGGCAGCGGCGCCGGATTCACCAGGTTGGCCAGGTGCCGCTTGATCAGGCGGATGCCCGAGGGATCTTCCTTGGCCCGCTGCTCGGGCCGGACCTCGGCGGCGGCGCCCTCTGGCTTGTGCAGCAGGATGGTGATCGGCAGCAACGCCAGCAGGCTGGCCGACGGGTCGATCTCCACCCGCTGGTCCTGGACCCGGAACATCGGCTCCTCGACCACCTTGCCATCGACCGTGACCCAGCCGCCTTCGATGTATTGCTCGGCCTCGCGGCGCGAGCAGCCCTTGAGTTCGGCCACGCGCTTGGCCAGCCGGATCGGTTCGTTCACTGGTTGCCTTGCAGGGATTCGAGCCGCTGGACGTGCGCCAGCAGCGAGCGCTGCGCCACCGGCCACATGCGCGGCGGCACGTCGTCGTAGGCCAGCTCCACCCATTCCTCCAGGCTGCCCCCGGGGCGCTTGCGCATCGCGGCCAGCACCTTGGCCTCGCGCTGCAGCCGGTGCGCCTTGAGCCGGGCGATCGCGTCGCGCGCGGACGCCAGCACGTAGCCATGCGCCGGCAGGATGAACTCGATGCCGTCCTGGTCGCACGCCGCGCTGAGCTTGTCGAGCGAATCGAGGTAGTCGGTCATGTTGCCGTCCGGCGGGTCGACCACCGTGGTGCTGCCGTTGAGGATGTGGTCGCCGGAAAACAGCAGTCCGTCCTCCAGCAGCACCAGGCACAGGTGGTTGGCGGCATGGCCGGGAGTGAGGAGCACCTCCAGCGTGTGGCGGCTGCCGTCGGCGGAAAAGACCGACAGCTCTTCGCCGTCGCTCAGCTCGCGCTCGGGCTGGAACGCGCTGGCCGGCCGGGCCGTCGGCGCCGACGCCAGGCCCAGGATCGGCGGCTTCGTCTTGCACAGCGCCTGCAGCGGCCGGGCGCCGGGCGCGTGGTCGGCATGCGAATGGGTGCAGACGATCATCCGGATGTCGCCGCCGGCGGCGTGCCACAGTTGCTGCAGGTGCTCGGGCTCGTTCGGCCCGGGGTCGATCGCGATGTAGCCGGTGTCGGGGTCGCCGACCAGGTAGCTGTTGGTGCCCGGGCCGGTCATCACGCCGGGGTTGGGGGCCGTCAGCCGGACGACGTTTTTGAGCAGCCGCACCGGCTCGCCGGCGCGCCAGTCCAGGTGATGGACGATCTGGCCGTCGGGGCTGACCAGCGCCAGCTCGCCGTAGGCGCTCTCGTGCTCCATGAAGCGGGCCTCGGCGCCGTGCAGGAAGCCGGCGCGCGGGCAACTGGTCCACAGGGGGACTTCACCGGCACAGGCCCGCAGCACGGCGTCGACCGAAGCGAAGGGTTCCAGCCGTTCCAGCGTGCGGATGGTCGGGAAGATCATGAAGAAGCTGCCGGCCTGGTGCCGCGCCAGCGCATCGGCGGGACGCACCCAGACCGGTTCGAACTGTTCCGCCTCGTCGGCGACCGGCGCCTGGTTGGCCGGCATCCGCGCCACCAGGAAGGGCACGTCGAAGCGGCGCGGCAGGTCGCGGTCGGTGATCCAGTGGGCCAGCACGTAGACCTGGTCTGCCGCCAGCGTGAGGCCGCGGGCTTCGCACTGGGCCGCGAACGGTGCGTCGCGCGTCAGGGCGGCGATGTCGGCGTCGTCGGCGGGGCGGCCGTCGGCATGGCGGGCCAGCAGCACGCCGAGTTCCTCGAAGCTTTCGCGGATCGCCGCGATGGCCTGCGTCAGGTGCAGGTCGCTTTGCCCGGGCCGGCGCGCGGCGCTGCGGTGGGCGGTGGCGTCGGCCGCGTCGATGCCGCCGCCGGGGAACACATAGGCGCCCGGCGCGAAGCTGGCGGTCGCTGAGCGGCGCGTCATCAGCACCTCGATGCCGCCGCCGGCGCAATCGCGCAGCAGCAGGACGGTGGCGGCGGGCCGGGTCGCGGCCGGTTCGCGCTGGGCGTGGAGCAATTGGGAAGGGCGGACCATGCGCCATTATCGGCAGCCGCCCGGCGCCGGCCGCCGGCCTGGGGAAAACCCGTCGGTGAAACCCTGCTCACCGCGCGCGGCCGGCTGCTCCCATACTGGCGCCTTTGCATGATGGAGACCGGCATGAAGTTCAGGCGTTGGGCAGGTTTGGCGATGGCCAGTGGCGTGCTGGCGATGGCGGCGTTGCCGCTGGGTGCATTGGCCCAGGCCACTTCGACAGGCTCAGGACAGGCCTGGCCGATGAAGCAGCCGATCAAGCTGGTGGCGGTGTTCCCGCCGGGCGGCTCGGTCGACCAGGTGGCGCGCATCCTGGCGGTGCCGCTGACCCAGCAGCTGGGCCAGAGCGTGATCGTCGACAACAAGGGCGGCGCCTCCGGCTCCATCGGCACCGCGGCCGTCGCCGCCGCGCCGGCGGACGGCTATACCTTTGCCGTGGTGTTCGACACCCACGGCGTCAACCCGGCCCTGATCCCGGGCCTGCCGTTCGACACCAAGAAGGACCTGGTGCCGCTGGTGCTGGTCGGAACGTCGGCGATGGTGATCGCCACCAACGCCGGCTCCGAGTACAAGACCTTCGCCGACGTCATCGCCGCCGCCAAGGCCAGGAAGCCGGTCAACTACGGTTCGATCGGCTCCGGCAGCCTGGGCCACCTGGCCATGACCCTGCTCGGACGCAACAGCGGGCTCGACTGGCAGCACATTCCCTACAAGGGCGGCGGGCCGTTGATGAACGATGGCGTGGCCGGCCACATCCCGCTGACCATCGGTTCGGTGTTCGTCACCAAGCCGCACATCGACAGCAAGCGCATGCGCCCGCTCGCGGTGACCACCAGCAAGCGCACGCCCGAACTGCCGGACGTGCCCACGGTGGCGGAGAGCGGCTACCCCGGCTTCGACGCGCCGGCCTGGTGGGCCGTGCTGGCGCCGGCCAAGACCCCGCCCGAGATCGTCAGGCGCATGAACGAGGAACTGAACAAGGCGCTGAAGTCGCCCGAAGTGGCGGCCCGCCTGGCCGGCCAGGGCATCAACGTGATCGGCGGTTCGACGGACGTCGCCCGCACCTTCATCGACAAGCAGGTCGACATCTGGACCAAGGTGGTCCGCGACAACAACATCAAGGCCGACTGAGGGCCGCTGCATAAGCTCATGGCGGCGCGGGTCTATGGACCGGGCCAGAATCGGTGGAATCCATTTGCAGGAGCCGACCTTGAACCTTCCGACCTTCCGCCGTGCCGTCCTGGGGCTGCTGGCCTCGACCGTCCTTGCCGCGCCGCTGGCGCAGGCCCAGGCCGACTGGCCGCAGCAGCCCGTCACCTTCGTCATGACCTTCCCGGCCGGGTCCGGCGTGGACGTGGTGGCGCGCGCCGTCCAGGAGCCGCTGGGCAAGGTGCTGGGCCAGCCGGTGGTGATCGACTACAAGGTCGGCGCCGCCGGCAACATCGCCAGCGAGTTCGTGGCCCGCGCCAGGCCGGACGGCTACACGCTGGTGTTCGGCACCGCCGCCACCCACGGCAGCAATGCCGCGCTGTACAAGAAGCTGCCGTTCGACGTCGAGGCCGACTTCGTCCCGGTGGCGCCGATCCTGGACGTCTCCAACGTGCTCACGGTCAATCCCGACGTGATGAACGTGAAGACGCTCAAGGAATTCGTCGACCTGGTCAAGGCCAACCCCGGCAAGTACAACTACGCCTCGACCGGCAATGGCACGGGCACCCACATGGCCTTCGCCGAGTTCAATTCGCGGCTGGGGCTGAACATGACCCACGTGCCCTACAAGGGCGGGCCGGAAGCGATGCTGGCGGTGCTCAAGGGCGAGACCTGCTGCATCATGAACCAGGTGCAGACCGTGATGACCCAGTACAAGGCCGGCAAGGTGCGGCTGCTGGGCGTGACCACGGCCAAGCGGGTCGGCGCCATCGGCGACGTGCCGACCATCGCGGAGAGCAAGCTGCCCGGCACCGCCGGCTTCGACAGCTCGATCTGGTTCGCGCTGTTCGCGCCCAAGGGCACCGATCCGCGCGTGGTGGCGAAGCTCAATGGCGCGATCAAGACCGTGCTGGAGAACCCGGAGGTGCGCGCCAAGCTCGAACTCGCCGGCAACTCGGTGCGGATCGAGACGCCCGAGCAGTTCAAGGCCACGGTGCACGCCAACCGCGTGAAGTGGGCCGAAGTGGTCAAGGCGGCGAACGTCAGCATCGACTGACGCGACAGTGAGCAGTCCCGGCTGCTGGCGCGCCCCGAAGCGGTCGTGACTTGCACGCCGCCTTCCTGCGGCCGGAGCGGGCGGGAAGGAACTCAGGGCGTGACGATAATCGGGGCCATGAGAATCGAACTGGACTGCTATTACAGCCTGTCGTCGCCGTGGATGTATTTCGCCGGTCCGCAGCTGCAGGACGTGGTGCGCCGCCACCATGTGCGCCTGGTGCTCAAGCCCTACGACTTCCAGGCGGTGGTGCCGGTCACCGGCGGGATTCCGCTCAAGACCCGGCCCGAGCCGCGCCGCAGCTACCACGCGCTGGAGCTGGCCCGCTGGCGCGATCACCTGCAGATGCCGCTCAACCTCGAGCCGCGCCATTACCCCAAAGGCCCGGCGCGCGACCCGAACTGGAACAAGTACGCCGGCTGGATGGTGATCGCCGCCCAGCTCCAGGGCCTGGACGCCTTCGTGCTGTCGCACGCCCTGTTGCGCGCGCTGTGGGTGGAGGAGCGCGACACCTCGCAAGCCGACGTGCGCATCGCCGTGGCCAACGAGAACGGCTATGACGGCGCCGGCCTGCAGGCGCTGGAACAGACCGCTGCGGTGCAGGCCGACTACGCGAAGTTCACGCAGGAGGCGGTCGAGCGCGGCATCTTCGGCGCGCCGATCTTCGTGTTGAACGGCGAGCGGTTCTGGGGCCAGGACCGCCTGGACTTCGTCGACCGGGCCCTGGACAAGCTGCGCGGAGGCCGCCCCGCATGAAGGTCCGCTTCACCAAGATGCAGGGCGCGGGCAACGATTTCGTCGTGCTCGACGAAACCCGCGGCCTGCTCGGTCTCACCGAAGCGCAGTACCGGCAGCTGGCCGACCGCCACTTCGGCGTCGGCGCCGACCAGATCCTGTCGGTGCGGCCGTCGCCGGCGCCGGGCATCGACTTCGAATACGTGATCCACAACGCCGACGGCGGCGAAGTGGAGCAGTGCGGCAACGGCGCGCGCTGCTTCGTGCGCTATGTGCGCGACCGGGGCCTGACGATCAAGGACAGCGTCAAGGTCCGCACCATGTCGGGCGTGATCGAGCCCCGGCTGAACCCGGATGGCCGGGTGACCGTGGACATGGGCGCGCCGGTGTTCGAGCCGGCGCTGGTGCCGTTCGATGCCGCCGGCCTGGCGCCGCAGGCCCGCGGCGACTGGGAAACCTGGCCGGTCGCGCTTGCGTCGCCGGGCCATTGCGCTACTATTTCTGTAGCGGTGCTGTCGATGGGCAATCCGCACGCGGTGCAGGTGGTGGACGACGTGGAGGCGGCGCCGGTCCGCAGCGAGGGGCCGCTGGTGGAGAACCACGCGCGCTTCCCGCGCCGCGTCAACGCCGGCTACCTGCAGGTGGTGGACCGCGCGCACGTGAAGCTGCGGGTCTGGGAGCGGGGCGCGGGCGAGACGCTGGCCTGCGGCACCGGCGCCTGCGCCGCGGTGGTGGCGGGCATCCGGCTCGGGCTGCTGGATGTGCACGTCGACGTGCAGACCCGCGGCGGCGTGCTGACCATCGAGTGGGCCGGCCGCCAGGGTGCGGGCTGGGCGCCGGTGCTGATGACGGGGCCGGCCGTGACCGTGTACGAGGGCGAGATCAACCTGATGGACGAGAACAACACATGAAACCGACCGATGCCATGAACCCGATCACCGAGGACGACATCGCCAACTACCTGGCGAACACGCCCGACTTCTTCACCCGCCATTCCGAGCTGCTGGCCGCGGTGCACCTGACCAGCCCGCACAGCCACCGCGCGGTGAGCCTGCAGGAGCGCCAGGCCGAGATGCTGCGCGAGAAGATCAAGGCGCTGGAGCACCGGCTGATGGACATGGTGCGCCACGGCAACGAGAACGTGATCATTGCCGACCGGCTGCAGCGTTGGGCCCGCAACCTGCTGCAGGTGCGCTCGGGCCGGTCGCTGCCGGCCACCATCGCCACCGAGATCGAGAACCAGTTCATGGTGCCGCAGGTGGCGATCAAGGTCTGGGACGTGGACGGCCGCTACGGCCAGGAGGCTTTCGCCGAGGGCGTGAGCGAGGACGCGAAGAGCTTCGCCTCGTCGCTGACCCAGCCCTATTGCGGCGTCAACTCTGGCTTCGAGGCCGTGAACTGGCTGGCCGACGGCGCCACGGCGCTGTCACTGGCGCTGATCCCGCTGCGCGACGGCGCCGTCAACAGCGCCGCGCCGGCGTTCGGCATGCTGGTGCTGGCCTCGCCCGACCCGCAGCGCTTCCAGAGCGGCATGGGCACCGACTTCCTCGAGCGGATCGCCGAACTGGCCAGCGCCGCGCTCTCGCGGCTGCGCCACGAGTGACGCCATGAGCGACAGCGACGTCGGCCTGGTCGAGAAGTATCTCGAGCATGTCCGCGTCGAGAAGCGGCTGGCGCAGCGCACGGTGGAGCTCTACGCGCTCGACCTGGAAAAGCTCGGCGACTTCGCCGCCACCGCCGGCATCGACCTGCTGCGGGTGCAGAACGCGCACATCCGGCGCTGGGTGGCGCAGATGCACAGCCGCGGGCGCAGCGGCCGCGGCATCGCGCTGATCCTCTCGGGCTGGCGCGGGTTCTACACCTGGCTGGGGCGCGAAGGCCGGGTGCCGAGCAACCCGGTGCAGGACGTGCGCGCGCCCAAGGCGCCCAAGCCGCTGCCCAAGGCGCTGCCGGTCGACGACTCGATGCAGCTGGCCGACTGGCATGACGGCGCCGCCGATCCCTGGCTGGAAGCGCGCGATGCGGCGATCGTGGAACTGCTGTACGGCTGCGGCCTGCGGGTGGGCGAACTGGTGGGGCTGGACGCCGTCGCCAGCAGCAGCGCCCGCGGCTGGATCGACCTGCAGGCCGGCGAGGCCCATGTCCTGGGCAAGGGCAGCAAGCGCCGCAGCGTGCCGGTCGGACGCAAGGCGCTGCACGCCCTGCAGGCCTGGCTGGCGCTGCGCGATGCGGACCCGCGCCACGCCGGGCAGCTCGCGCTGTTCACCGGCCGCAACGGCACCCGCCTGAGCGCGCAGGCGGTCTGGCAGCGGCTCAAGCAGCGCAGCCTGAAGGCGGGGCTGGCCACGCCGGTCCATCCGCACATGCTGCGGCATTCGTTCGCCAGCCACCTGCTGCAGTCCAGCGGCGACCTGCGCGCGGTGCAGGAACTGCTGGGCCACGCCAACATCACCACCACGCAGGTCTACACCCGGCTGGATTTCCAGCACCTGGCCAAGGCCTACGACGCCGCCCACCCGCGGGCCCAGCGCAAGGGCGGCGGGTCGGACTGAGGGGCCGTCCTGGCGCAGGCAGGACAATGGGCCCATGAAAACGTTGCGACTGAAAGACGGCAAGGAGCGCTCGCTGCTGCGCCGCCACCCCTGGATCTTCGACTCCGCCATCGCCAAGGGCGGCGGCGATCCGGGCGAAACGGTGCGGGTCGAATCGCACGCCGGAGAGTTCCTGGCCTGGGCCTCGTTCAGCCCGGCCTCGAAGATCCGGGCGCGGGCCTGGAGCTTCGATCCCGAACAGCGGATCGACGCCGCCTTCCTGGCCGCGAAGTGCGTCACCGCGGTCCGGGCCCGCCAGCGCTTCGACATCCAGAGCGATTCGATGCGGCTGGTGCACGGCGAATCCGACGGCCTGCCGGGCCTGATCGTCGACCGCTACGGCGACACGCTGGTGGCGCAGTTCCTGTCGGCGGGCGCCGAGCGCTGGAAGGCGGCGCTGGCCGACGCGCTGCTGGCCGAGACCGGCCTGGCCCGCCTGTACGAGCGGTCGGACACCAACTCCAGGGCGCTCGAAGGACTGGCCGAGTCCAGGGGCTGGCTGCGCGGCGCGCCACCGGAGGGCGCTCCTGGACCGGCCACCGAGCGCACGCTCCAGGAGCACGGCTGGCAGCTCACGCTCGACATCGCGACCGGCCACAAGACCGGTTTCTACCTGGACCAGCGCGACAGCCGGCGCAAGTTCGCCGACCATGCGAAGCGGCTGGCGTTCCAGCGCGTGCTCAATTGCTACTGCTACACCGGCGGCTTCACGGTCGCGGCGCTGGCCGGCGGCGCCGCCCACGTGACCTCGATCGATTCGTCGGCGCCGGCGCTGGAGCGGGCCCGCGCCAACATCGCGCTCAACGGCTTCGACGCCGGGCGCAGCGAATTGCTGGATGCGGACGTCAACGCCTCGCTGCGCCGCTTCATCGAGGAAGGCCGGACCTTCGACGCCATCGTGCTGGACCCGCCCAAGCTGGCGCCGACGGCGGCCCATGCCGAGCGGGCCGCCCGGGCCTACAAGGACATCAACCGGCTGGCCCTCAAGCTGCTGGAGCCGGGCGGCGTGCTGTTCACCTTTTCGTGCTCGGGCGGCATCAGCGCCGACCTGTTCCACAAGATCGTCGCTTCGGCCGGCGCCGACGCGGGCGTCGACGGCTACATCACCGAGCGCCTGGGCGGCGCGCCCGACCATCCGATGACGCTGGAGTTCCCCGAGGGCGAGTACCTCAAGGGACTGGTGGTGCTGCGGAAGGCCTGAGGGACGGCGACCGATGCCGCGACCGACGCTCGCGACCATCGGTGACCTCGCCCTGCGCCCGGCCACGGCCGGCGACGAGGCTGTGCTGCGGCGCATCTACGCATCGACCCGCGACGACGAACTGGCGGCCACCGGCTGGCCCAGCCAGCGCAAGACTGCTTTCCTGCACGGCCAGTTCGTGGCGCAGCAGCGCCACTTCCGCCAGCAGTTCCCCGGCGCGCACAACCTGCTGCTGGAGCGGGACGGCCAGCCGGTCGGGCGCCTCTGCTGGCTGTGGCTGCCCGAGGAGCTGCGCCTGGTCGACATCAGCCTGCTGCCGCCCTGGCGCGGCCAGGGCCTGGGCCGGCAGGTGGTGTCGGCGCTGCAGGCGCTGGCCGCGCAGCAGGGCCAGGCCATGGGCCTGCACGTGGCGGTCGGCAACCGGGCGGTCGTGCTCTACGAGCGGCTGGGGTTCGTGGTCACCGGCCACGCCGGCCCGTATCACCGCATGCGCTGGCCAGCGCCGCGTGCCGGCGTCAATCCGTAATTTTCAAGTCCCGCCGTCGCACAACTTGAGGATGCAGCAGGGCTGGTCCTTTTTCATAATCCGGCCGGGAAAACGACACATTCCCCCGCCGGCACCCCGCATCACACCCGGCGCAGTGCGGTGGCGCAGTGAGGCCTCCGATCTTGTCCAAGTTCAACCAACCAGGAGATCTTCATGAGCGAGCCGTTTATCGGAGAAGTGCGCGCTGTCGGATTCAATTTCGCCCCGCGGGGTTGGGCCCTGTGCGCAGGGCAGCAGCTGCCCATCGCGCAGAACACGGCTCTGTTCTCCCTGCTGGGCACCACCTTCGGCGGCAACGGCGTGACGACGTTCGCGTTGCCTGACTACCAGGGCCGCAGCCCGGTGGGCATGGGCAACGGGACGGGGTTGTCGCCCATCGTCCAGGGCGAGGTGTCCGGCTCGGAGAACGTGACGTTGCTGACCGCGCAGATGCCGTCCCATACCCATGCCGCGTCCGGCGTGCAATCGGCATCCGATGCCAGCGCCACGCTCACCAGCCCGTCGGGGGCGGTGGCGGCGATCACCACCACCGAGGACGGCCGCACGCAGTTGAACAGCTATGACACGGCCGCCAACGGCAGGGCCGCCATGGCGCCGATCGCAGTGACGGTGCAACCGGCGGGAGGCAGCCAACCGGTGCCGATTCGCAATCCGTTCCTGGGCACCAACTTCATCATTGCCCTGGAGGGCATCTTTCCTTCCAGGCCGTGACCGCAGGGCGCGCCGAACTCGCCAAATTGTTTTTGCGTTTTTCCGACAGGGAGAAGAATCATGAGCAACCACCCCCGCGTTTCCAACCTGCTGAGACTGCTGCTGATGTCGGCGGCCGTCGGGCTCAGTGCCTGCGGTGGAGGCGGTGGGGGAGGCGAACCGGGCGCGACGTCGGGCTCGATCATCATCGGTAACGGCAGCGGCCAGCTGTCGCTGCTCGTTTTCGCGGCACCGAACCCGCCGCCCGCCACCACGGGCGCGGATGGCGACTACTTCCTCGATGTCTCGACCGGGCAGATCTACGGCCCCAAGGCCGGCGGCGTCTGGCCGACCGCCAGCATCTCGCTGCAGGGGCCGCCGGGATTGCAGGGGCCGGCGGGCCCGGCCGGCCCCGCCGGATCGGGCGGCAACGGCCTGTTCAGCGGCTCCGGTGCACCGGCCGACAGCCTGGGGAACAACGGCGATTTCTACCTCAACGTGGCCGACCGCAGCATCATCGGTCCCAAGGCCGGCGGCGTCTGGCCCAGCACCGGCACGTCGGTGGTGGGCGCCATCGGCCCCGCCGGCCCCACCGGCCCGGCTGGCCCGATCGGCCCGACCGGCCCGACCGGCGCGGCGGGGACTGGGAGCGGTGGCGGCAGCAGCGGACCGACCGGCGCCACCGGCCCGACGGGCGCGACGGGGGCCACCGGCGCGACCGGCGCGACCGGCGCCACAGGGCCGGCCGGCGTCCCGGGCGCGACTGGGTCGGCCGGGGCCACGGGCGCCACTGGGCCGACAGGGGCCACGGGCGCCGCCGGATCGAACGGGGCGCCCGGCGCCACCGGTGCTGCCGGCGCGAGTTTGCTGAGCGGCGCCGGTGCGCCGAGCAACGCCATCGGCGCCAATGGCGACTTCTACATCAATACCACCACCACCACCCTGTTCGGCCCCAAGGCGGGCGGCGCATGGCCGGCGGTGGGGGTTTCGTTGATCGGCCCGGCGGGAGCCACCGGCGCGACCGGTGCCACGGGCGCTGTCGGCGCCGCAGGCGCGACTGGCGCGACGGGCGCGACGGGCGCGACGGGCGCGATCGGTGCCACCGGCTTGTCGGGCGCGACCGGTGCGACCGGGGCTGTCGGGGCGACCGGGGCTGTCGGGGCGACCGGCGCCAGCGGCGCAACCGGTGCCCAGGGCGCAACGGGCGGGACCGGGGCCGCAGGGCCGACCGGCGCTACCGGTGCCCAGGGCGCTACGGGGGTCACGGGGGCTGCGGGCGCGACGGGCGCGGCCGGGTCCGCTGGTGCCACGGGTGCCACCGGCCCGACAGGCGCCGCGGGCCCGACGGGCGCCACGGGTTCCACCGGCGCCACGGGTGCCGCCGGGACCAGCGTCCTGAGCGGCGCCGGCGCGCCGACGGCGGGCGTGGGCAATGTCGGCGACTTGTATTTCGATACCAGCAGCAGCACCATCTTCGGCCCCAAGACTGGCGCTGGCTGGCCTGGGACGGGCACGGTGCTGACCGGTCCGGCCGGGCCCACCGGTGCGACTGGGGCGACGGGTGCGACCGGTGCTGCCGGGGCGACTGGAGCGACCGGCGCCACGGGGACGACCGGGGCGGCCGGCTCGACCGGTCCCACCGGAGTGGCGGGCGCCACGGGTGCCACAGGTGTCGCTGGAGCGACGGGTGCGACGGGTGCGACCGGAGGGACGGGTGCCACCGGAGCGTCCGGGCCCACCGGCGCAACGGGAGCGACCGGAGCGGCCGGCCCAACGGGTGCGACAGGTTCGGCCGGTGCGACGGGCGCCACGGGTGCCACGGGTTCGGCGGGCGGCACCGGTGCGACTGGCGCCACGGGGGCAGCGGGCGCCACCGGGGCAACCGGCGCCACCGGGGCCACCGGGGCAACGGGCGCCTCAGGTTCCGGCGCGGTCTTCATCGGGAGATTGACCCTGACGGCGACCACCCCGGCGTTCGCAGCGGTCGCCGGCGAAGCCAGCAACTCGCCCAATAACTACGCCATCAACGCCACTTTCATGCCGGGTTCCTGCACGTTCACCAGCATCGCCGTGAGCGGCACGATGACCGGGGGCTCGGGCTCGAACACGACCACGATCACGCTGATGAAGAACAATGCGCTGACGGCAATGAGCGTCAGCGTCCCGATCAACACACTCGGCGCGCAGGTGGCGGCCAGCAGCACCGCCGGGGCGTTCTCGGTGGTCGCCGGTGACACGGTGGCGCTCCAGGTTTCACAGACCGCCACCACGCCGTTCGCCACCCTGCGGGTCACCACCGTCTGCCAGTGAGCGCACGGATGGCAGCACGGATCGCGCAGGCGTGAGGCAGTCCGCACCGGTGCCGCGCATCGGCCTGAACATGATCGTCAGGAACGAGGCGCCCGTGATCGAGCGCTGCCTCGCGTCGGTCAAGCCCTGGATCGACCACTGGGTGATCGTCGACACGGGCTCGGGCGACGGCACGCAGGACCTGGTGCGGGCCTTCCTGCACGACGTTCCCGGCACGCTGCACGAGCGGCCCTGGCGCGACTTCTCGCACAACCGCAACGAGGCGCTGCAGCTGGCCCGGCCGACGGCCGACTACCTGCTGTTCATCGACGCCGACGAAACCCTGTCGATGCCGGCGGACTTCCGCTGGCCGGCGCTGGACGGCGACGGCTATCGATTCGACTGCGAATACGCCCAGCTGCGCTACCACCGCAACGCGCTGGTGGCCACGCGCATGTCCTGGCGCTGGTGCGGCGTGCTGCACGAATACCTCGACGCCGCCGAAGCGCACGCCTGGCGCCTGCTGCCGGGGCCCAGGATTCTGGTCAACCACGACGGCGCGCGTGCCCGCGACCCGCAGACCTACCTGCGCGACATCGAGGTGCTGGAGAACGCCCTGCTGTCCGACCCGGGCAATTGCCGCTACGTGTTCTACCTGGCCCAGAGCCTGCGCGACGCCGGGCAGCTCGTGCCCAGCCGGGAGCGCTACCTGCAGCGCGCGGCCATGGGCGGCTGGGAGGAGGAGCGCTGGTGCGCGCAATTTCGCGCCGCCCAGTTGCACGAGCTGGCCGGCGCGCCGCCCGAGCAGGTGCGCGAGGGCTATCTCGCCGCCTACCAGGCCCGCCCCACGCGGGCCGAGCCCTTGTACGAGCTGGCGCGCTATCACCGCGAGCGCGGCGCATTCGCGCTGGCGCACCTGTTCGCGCAGCAGGCCGCGGCGCTGCCCGAACCGGGCGACACGCTGTTCGTCGATGCGACGGTCTACGCCTGGCGGGCGCTGGATGAGCTTGTGGTCGCTTCGTACTACACGGGATTCCTGGCGCAGGGCCGGGCGGCGCTGACGACGCTGCTGGCGCAGGCGCGCTTTCCGCAGGCGGAGCGCCCGCGCATCACGGCCAATCGCCAATTCTTCGGTCTGTAGCACGGGCAAGGGCCAAAGCGCCGCTGCGGCCCGTTGTTCGCCGCTACACTCCCCCACCTTCCCGCTCGAACCGGTCGCTCCCGGCTAATTCCATGTCGCTCATCCCCGCCACCATCCTCACCGGCTTCTTGGGCTCGGGCAAGACCACGCTGCTCAAGCGCGTGCTGAGCGAAGCCCACGGCCAGAAGATCGCCGTCATCGAAAACGAGTTCGGCGAAGAGAACATCGACAGCGACATCCTGGTCTCCGAGACCAAGGAGCAGATCATCCAGATGAGCAACGGCTGCATCTGCTGCACCATCCGCGAGGACTTGCGCGAGGCGCTGCAGCTGCTGGCCGCCAAGAAGCGCAAGGGCCTGCTGGATTTCGACCGCGTGATCATCGAGACCACCGGCCTGGCCGATCCCGGCCCGGTGGCGCAGACCTTCTTCATGGACGACGAGATCGCCGAGACCTACCTGCTCGACTCGATCCTGACCCTGGTGGACGCCAAGCACGCGCCGCAACAACTCAACGACCGGCAGGAGGCGCGCCGCCAGGTGGGCTTCGCCGACCAGCTGTTCATCAGCAAGACCGACCTGGTGGCCCAGGACGAGACCGACGCGCTGATCCACCGCCTGAAGCACATGAACCCGCGCGCGCCGATGAAGGCCGTGCATTTCGGCGAAGTCAAGCTCAGCGAGGTGTTCGACCTGCGCGGCTTCAACCTCAATTCCAAGCTCGACATCGACCCGGACTTCCTGAAGGAGGAAGACGGGCACGACCACGCCGGGCATGACCACGCGGACGGCGAGCACTGCGACCACCCGTCGCACGCGGCCGAGGGCCATGGCCACCACCACCATCACGACGACGACGTCAAGAGCTTCGTCTTCAAGTCCGAGCGCCCGTTCGATCCGGCCAAGCTCGAAGACTTCCTGGGCGCCATCGTCAACATCTACGGTCCCAAGATGCTGCGTTACAAGGGCGTGCTGAGCATGAAGGGAACCGACCGCAAGGTGATCTTCCAGGGCGTGCACCAGCTGATGGGAAGCGACCTGGGACCGCAGTGGGGCCCGGACGAGACCCGCAACAGCAAGATGGTGTTCATCGGGATCGACCTGCCGAAAGATATCTTTCTGCAGGGGCTCGGGCAGTGCCTGGTTTGAGTTAGGCTTGCGCGGTCGTTTTTTGGGGGCGAGGGCCTGATGACTGTCTCGATTCTGCAACTTGCGCGTGTTTCCTCGGGCGGGCCGTCGCTGGAGAACCGCGGGCAAGGCCCCTCGGGGAGCGGTCGGGAGCGCGGCAATCAGGGTATAACTCGCACTCATGAAGGCGATCCCCCATCAGAAAAAGGCAGGCCGGCTGATCCAGTCCAGGCTCATGCCAGCGCCGTCGCGAGGAGACAGGACTTGAAGCCCCAACCCAAGGCTGCGGCCAAAACCGCCAAGGCAGCCGCCAAAGCCAAGCCCGCGCCGGCCAAAAAGCCGGCCAAGGCACCAGCCAAGCCGGCGGCCAAGGCCAAGCCCGCAGCCAAGGCGAAGCCGGCCGCGAAGGTCGCGCCGAAGAAGACAACGAAGCCGGCCGCGAAATCAGCCAAGCCCGCCGCCAAGGCAGTAAAGACAGCGGCAAAAAAACCCGCAGCGAAGAAACCATTGTCCGTCAAGACCCCCACCGCCCCGGCCAAATCGGCCGCGGCAAAGACCCCGGCTGCAGCAGCAGCCAAGACCAGCCCGGCGTCCGCGCCGGCTGGCGTCCGCCCCGACGCACCCCGCCCGATGCCTGTGGTCCAGGCCGGGGCCCCGGCGCGGGCGACCAAGCCCTCCGCCCGCCTGGCACAGATCACGGTGCCGTCGATGGCGCAGTCCGTGGCGTCCACCGCCGCCAAATCCAGCTACACCCACACCATGCCTCCAGCAGTCCTCCCCGCGCCACCGATGGTGGCGGTCAAGAAAGATCCCAAGCTCGCCAACAACTGGAAGACCAAGACGGTCGACCAGCTCACCGACGCCGAAGTCATGGCCATGCCGGACTCCGAGTACATGAACGACAAGCAGATGGCGTTCTTTCGCCTGAAGCTGACGCAGCTCAAGACCGAAATCCTCAACAGCGCCGGTGAAACCACCGAGCACCTGCGCGAGGACACCGTGATCGTTCCCGACCCGGCGGATCGCGCCACCATCGAGGAAGAGCACGCGCTGGAGCTGCGCACCCGCGACCGCGAGCGCAAGCTGCTCAAGAAAATCGAGCAGTCGATCGTCCGTATCGATGCCGGCGACTATGGCTACTGCGACGAAACCGGCGAACCGATCGGCGTGGGCCGGCTGCTGGCGCGTCCGACCGCCACGCTGTCGCTGGAGGCGCAGCAGCGCCGCGAGCTGAAACAGAAAATGTTCGGGGACTAACGGCCCCCCGGGCCCGTCCAACCATCGCACCGACACCGCGACCCATGTCCAAAGACGACAACGGCCTGCTGTCCAAGGTCGTCAAATTCGTCCGCAACCCGACGACCAACTGGGCCGACCTCGACCAGCCGGAGACCGATCGCGAGAGCAGCTACTCCAAGCAGATGCTCAAGGAGATGATCGAGCGCAAGCGCCGCAACGACTTCGTGCGCAAGCGCGAGTTCGACATGCTGCGCAAGATGCGCCGCAGCGAGGTGATGGCCGGCCAGGACCCGATGGCGCGGCCGTCGTTCTTCCAGAGCTCGATGCCGTCCAAGCCGGATGACCGGGCCACGACGCTCAAGAAGATCGACGAGATCGAAGCGCAGATGTCGATGCAGTGGTGGAAGACCAAGCACGGCGATTCGTCGCTGCGTTCCACCGGGAGCGCCGCCCTGCCGGCCTCGTCGCACATGCCGATCGAAAGCGCCGCGCGCGTGCCCCTGGCGCCCGGCCGCACCAACTCCTATACCCGTACGGCCCCGCAGCCGCTGGAGCCGATCGCACCGCCGCCGGTCGAGCAGGTCGAGCCGATGCTGGGTTCGGTGACGCCGGCAGGCATGGCGCCGGCTGCGCCGCCGCCGGCTGTCCGTGCGCCCGAGCCGGTCGCGGCCAGCGCGCGGCCCCAGTCCACCCCGTTGCAGCGGCCGGCGGCACCGCCGCGGATTTCCGCCCTCACTCCCGCCAAGGGGGAGTCGGTTCCGAGCAGCAACAGCGTCTTCTCAGCCTCGAAGCTGATCGCGATCGACGTCGACGAGTTCGCTCACGACCCCGAGCTGGAGGAGGCCGCGATCCGGTTCGCCAACGGCGACGACGCCGGCGCCGAGGCCGGCCTGATGGAGGTGCTCTCGCCGACCGGCCAGCGCATCAACCACGACGAAACCTGGCTCACGCTGTTCGACCTGTACCGCGCCACCGGCCAGCTCGATCGCTACGAGGCCGCGGCCATCGAGTTCGCCAGTCGCTTCGCGCGGTCGGCGCCGCAATGGGTGTCCTTGCCCGATGCCGTCAGCCGCATGAACTCGCCGCCGGCGCCGGCGCCGCCGGTGAGCCAGCAGATCGCCGACTGGACTTCGCCGGCGTCGTTCGGCACCCAGACCCTGGCAGCCCTCAACGCCGCGCTGGCCAAGGCGCCGCAGCCCTGGCGGCTGAACTGGAACAAGCTCAACACCATCGAGGAAAGCGCGCTCGAGGGCCTGACCCGGCTGTTCACCCAGTGGGCCTCGCAGCCGGTGCAGCTGCGCTTCATCGGCGCCGCCAACCTCGACAACGTGCTGCGCAACGGCACGCCCTCGGGCGACAAGACGGCGAATCCGGCCTGGTGGCGCCTGCGCATGGAGACGCTGCGGGTGACCCACCAGCCCGATGAATTCGAGCTGGTGGCGCTGGACTACTGCGTGACCTACGAGGTCTCGCCGCCGTCCTGGGAAAGCGCCCGCACCGAGTTCAAGCCGCTGCAAAACGACGGCAGCTACATCTCGGGCCACACCATCATCGGCGACGCGTTCCACGACTCGATGGCCACCGGCGCCATGACGATGGTCGGCGACAGCCAGGTGCCGCAGATCTCCAACATCTCGACGGTCGAACTGGCCGGGCAGATCCTGGGCGATGCCGCCGATGCGCTGGCGACCCTGGATGCCAAGCTGTCCGGGGCCGACATCATGATCATCTCCTGCGACCGCCTGATCCGGATCGATTTCTCCGCCGCCGGCACCCTGCTGAACTGGGTGTCGTCGCGCCAGGCCGAGGGCCGGCAGGTGCAGTTCGTGCACGTGCACCGCCTGGTGGCGGGCTTCTTCAATGTGATCGGCATCAGCGAACACGCCCGGGTGGTCGCGCGTACGGACTGAAACGGCGAATCGGCCCGCCGACCTTGCATTCGGCCGCGCCAGCCCCAAGCTGCTGGCGATGGAACAATTTCACGGAACGACCATCGTCAGCGTGCGCCGCAAGAACGCGGACGGCAGCTGGCAGGTGGCGATCGGCGGCGACGGCCAGGTCACGTTGGGCAACATCGTCGTCAAGGGCACGGCCCGCAAGGTGCGCAAGCTCTATCACGACAAGGTGCTGGCCGGGTTTGCCGGCGCCACCGCCGACGCCTTCACCCTGTTCGAGCGCTTCGAGGCCAAGCTCGAGAAGCACCAGGGCCAGCTGGTTCGCGCCGCGATCGAGCTGACCAAGGACTGGCGCACCGACCGCGTGCTGCGCAAGCTCGAGGCGATGCTCGCCGTCGCCGACAAGGACGCCTCCCTGATCATCACCGGCAACGGCGACGTGCTCGAACCCGAGCACGGCATCATCGCCATCGGGTCCGGCGGCGCCTATGCCCAGGCCGCGGCCAAGGCCATGCTGGACAACACCGACCTCAGCGCCCAGGAGATCGTCAAGAAATCGCTGGAGATCGCGGGCGAGCTGTGCATCTACACGAACATGAACCACACCGTGGAGACCCTGAGCTGATGTCCTCCATGACCCCCCAGGAAATCGTGTCCGAACTGGACCGCCACATCGTCGGCCAGAACGACGCCAAGCGCGCCGTGGCCATCGCGCTGCGCAACCGCTGGCGGCGCCAGCAGGTCGACGAGAAGCTGCGCAGCGAGATCACGCCCAAGAACATCCTGATGATCGGCCCGACCGGCGTCGGCAAGACCGAGATCGCCCGCCGGCTGGCGCGGCTGGCCGATGCGCCCTTCATCAAGGTCGAAGCGACCAAGTTCACCGAGGTCGGCTACGTCGGCAAGGACGTCGATTCGATCATCCGCGACCTGGCCGAGATGGCCGTCAAGCAGACCCGCGTCGCCGAGATGCGCAAGGTGCGCACCCGGGCCGAGGATGCCGCCGAAGACCGCATCCTCGACATCCTGATTCCCACCGCCAGAGGCGTGGATGCCGCGCCGGCCGACAGCACCGCGCGCCAGTCCTTCCGCAAGAAGCTGCGCGAGGGCGAGCTGGACGCCAAGGACATCGAGATCGACCTCAACGAGCCGCGGCCGCAGCTGGAAATCATGGGGCCGGCCGGCATGGACGAAATGACCGAGCAGCTGCGCGGCATGTTCAGCCAGATCGGGGGCGGCGGCAAGCGCAAGACCCGCAAGCTCAAGATCGGCGAGGCGATGAAGCTGCTGGTCGACGAGGAGGCCGGCAAGCTGGTCAACGAGGACGAGATCCGCACCCACGCGATCCACAACGCGGAACAGAACGGGATCGTCTTCATCGACGAGATCGACAAGGTCACCTCGCGCAGCGAAGGCGGCACCAGCGGCGCCGAAGTGTCGCGCCAGGGCGTGCAGCGCGACCTGCTGCCGCTGGTCGAGGGCACGACGGTGTCGACCAAGTACGGCCCGATCCGCACCGACCACATCCTGTTCATCGCCAGCGGCGCGTTCCACCTGAGCAAGCCCAGCGACCTGATCCCGGAGCTGCAGGGGCGCTTTCCGATCCGGGTCGAGCTGCAGTCGCTCTCGGTGCAGGACTTCGAGGCGATCCTCACCCAGACCCATGCGTCGCTGGTCAAGCAGTACCAGGCGCTGCTGCAGACCGAAGGCGTCACTCTGGTGTTCACGCCGGAGGGCATCACCCGGCTGGCCCACATCGCCTACGAGGTCAACGAGCGCACCGAGAACATCGGGGCCCGGCGCCTGTCGACCGTGATGGAGCGGTTGCTGGACGAGGTCAGTTTCGACGCCACCAAGCTCAGCGGCCAGAACGTCACCATCGACGCGCCCTATGTGGATTCGCGCCTGAAGCAACTCAGCAGGGACGAGGACCTTTCGCGCTACATCCTCTAACAAGCTGCCTCAGCTTGAGCATTCACTTTCACAGGTTCCGCTAAGTGCTTCATCTAGAACGGTTTTTTGCCAGAACGTGGGTTCAGAAGCCGTTCTAAGTCGTTGATTTCATTGAAAAAATCACGCCGGCCCCGTCTTGCGGAAGTGGTATTTCCTGCTACAGTGGAAAAAAGTGCAATTAAGTGGTGAACAGTGCCTTCGCACTCCACGGTTGCGCTTTTTCTGTAGCAAGGGCTCACACAGGTGTTTCAAGGGGCGTCGTCTCTCAGTCTGGATGCGAAAGGTCGGCTCTCCGTGCCGACCCGGCATCGTGACGTCCTCTCGGCCACGGCGTCCAACCAGCTGACGATCACCAAGCACCCGCACGGCTGCCTCATGATTTTCCCCCGTCCCGAGTGGGAAAAATTCAGCGCCCGGATCGCCGCGTTACCCATGGATGCGCAGTGGTGGAAGAGAATCTTCCTGGGCAACGCCATGGACGTCGAACTCGATGGCACCGGCCGCATGCTGGTCTCGCCCGAGCTGCGCGCGGCCTCCGGCATCGAGAAGGAAACCATGCTGCTGGGCATGGGCAATCACTTCGAGCTCTGGGACAAGGCGACCTACGAGGCCAAGGAGGCCGAGGCGATGCGCGGGGAGATGCCGGATGTCTTCAAGGACTTTTCTTTTTGAAAGCAGGCGGTGGATAGCACATGGCAACACACCACCGTCCTGTTGAAAGAAGCGGTCGAAGCACTTCTCACCAGGACGGACGCCACGTATGTGGACGCGACCTTCGGCCGTGGCGGCCACTCGCGCCTGCTGCTCTCGAAGCTGGGCCCGCAGGGCCGGCTGATCGCCTTCGACAAGGACCTCGACGCCATCGCGGAGGCCGCGACCATCACGGACCCGCGCTTCACGATCCGCCACGAGGGCTTTCGCAACCTGGGCGACCTGCCGCCGCAAAGCGCCGCCGGCATCCTGCTGGACCTGGGCGTGAGCTCGCCGCAGATCGACAACCCGGCGCGGGGCTTTTCCTTCCGCAACGACGGCCCGCTGGACATGCGCATGGACACCACGCGCGGCGAGAGCGTGGCCGAGTGGCTGGCGACGGCCGAGATGGACCAGATCGCGGAGGTGATTCGTGACTATGGCGAAGAACGGTTTGCTGTTCCGGTTGCAAAGGCGATTGTGGCTCGCCGCGCAGAGCGCCCGTTCGCAGGCACCGCGGACCTGGCCCAGCTCGTGGCTGGCGCGGTCAAGACCCGCGAGTGGGGGCAGGACCCCGCCACCCGCACCTTTCAGGCTCTTCGGATTTTCATCAACGCGGAGCTCGAAGAGCTCCAGCAGGCGCTAGAGGCCAGCTTGGACCTGCTGCAACCCCACGGCCGGCTGGTGGTGATCAGCTTCCACTCGCTGGAGGACCGGATCGTCAAGCAGTTCATCGCGAAGCATTCGCGCGAGGTGTTCGACCGGCGCGCGCCGTTTGCCGCGCCGGTGAAGATGAAGCTCAAGGCCCTGGACCGCATCAAGCCTTCCGACGAGGAGGTCAAGGCCAATCCGCGGTCGCGCAGCGCCATCATGCGCGTCGCCGAGAGGACGGAGCTGGTATGACCAGGTTGAACCTCGTGCTGCTCGTCGCCGTCATGGTGAGTGCCCTGTACCTGGTGCGCATCCAGTACGAGTCGCGCCGCCTGGTCACCGAACTGGACCGGGCCAACAGCGAGGCGCGCAAGCTCGAGACCGACAACGAGCGGCTGCAGGTGGAAAAGCGGGCCCAGGCCACGCCGCTGCGGATCGAGAAGCTGGCCAAGGAGCAGCTGCAGATGCGCACGGCCTCGCCGGCCATCACCCAGTACGTGTCGCTCAAGAGCGCCGCGTCCGCCGCCGGAGCGACGCCATGACCCGGAGCGTGGCCTACACGTCGAGCCCCCTGCTGGCCAGCAAGACCCCGGTCTGGCGCAGCAAGCTGATCGTCGCCGGCATCGCGTTCGGCTTCCTCGGCCTGGCGGGGCGGGCGGCCTGGGTGCAGGTGTTCGGCAACGAGTTCTTCCAGAAGCAGGGCGAAGTGCGCTTCGGCCGCACCCTGGAGCTGCCCGCCAACCGCGGCCGGATCCTGGACCGCAACGGCCTGCTGCTGGCCAGCAGCGTGCCGGCGCCCAGCATCTGGGCGATCCCCGAGGACGTCGAGCGCGACCCGGGCAAGCTGCAACAGCTGGCCAAACTGCTCGAGATGCCACTGGCGGACCTGAACAAGAAGCTGGAGAACGAGGACAAGACCTTCGTCTGGGTCAAGCGCCAGGTCGACGAAAGCGTGGCCAAGGACATCGCGGCGCTGAACCTCAAGGGCATCCACCAGCGCATGGAATACCGCCGCCAGTATCCCGAGGGCGAGGCGGCCGCGCACGTGGTGGGCTTCACCAACGTCGAGGACAAGGGCCAGGAGGGCATGGAGCTGGCCTTCAACAAGGAGCTGGGGGGCCGCGCCGGCTCGCGCCGCGTGATCAAGGACCGGATGGGCCGGGTGGTCGAGGACGTGGGCGAGCAGGTGCCGCCCCAGGACGGCCGCGACCTGCAGCTGTCAGTCGACAGCAAGGTGCAGTTCTTCGCCTACCAGAAGCTGCGCGACGCGGTGCTGGAGAACCGGGCCAAGGCCGGCAGCGTGGTGGTGCTCGACGCGCAGACCGGCGAGGTGCTGGCGCTGGCCAACTACCCGAGCTATTCGCCGGCCAAGCGCCAGAACCTCACCGGCGAGCAGCTGCGCAATCGGGCCATGACCGACGTGTTCGAGCCCGGCTCGACGATGAAGCCGTTCACCATCGGACTGGCGCTGAACACCGGCCGCGTGACGCCGCAGACGCCGATCCAGACCGCGCCGGGCTACGTCGTGATCGGCGGCGCCCGGATTTCCGATTCGCATGCCCATGGCGTGCTGACGGTGCAGCAGGTGATCCAGAAGTCCAGCAACATCGGCACGCTCAAGATGGCGCTGCAGATGCAGCCGCGCGAGATGTGGGAGACGTTTTCCCAGGCCGGCTTCGGCCAGAAGCCGCAGATCGCCTTCCCCGGCGCGGTGGGCGGGCGCCTGCGCCCGTACAAGACCTGGCGGCCGGTGGAGCAGGCGACGATGTCGTACGGCTACGGCCTGTCGGCCTCGCTGTTCCAGATGGCCCGGTCGTACACCGTGTTCGCCAACGACGGCCTGATCATTCCGGCGACCCTGCTCAAGACCAGCGACCATCCGGTCGGCACCCGGGTGTTTTCGGAGAAGACCGCGGCCGAGGTCCGCACCATGCTGCAGATGGCGGCCGGGCCCGGCGGCACCGGCCCCAAGGCGCAGACCGTGGGCTATTCGGTGGGCGGCAAGTCCGGCACCGCGCACAAGCAGGTCGGCAAAAGCTACGCCAGCAACAAGTACCGCTCCTGGTTCGTCGGGCTGGCCCCGATCGACAAGCCGCGCATCATCGTGGCCGTCATGCTCGACGAGCCGACGGCCGGCAAGTATTTCGGCGGCGACGTCGCCGCGCCGGTGTTCAGCGCCACCGTGCAGCAGACGCTGCGGATGATGGGCGTGCAACCCGACATGAACGTGAAGCCGCAGATCGTGGTGAACGCGGTGGAGGAGTCGTTCTGATGCAGCAGCTGCACCGCCCCGACGATGCCGCGCAGTGGTTGCGCGCGCGAGTGACCGGCGCGCTGCACAGCGACAGCCGCCGCATCCATCCGGGCGACGGCTTCATCGCCTGGCCGGGCGCCGCCACCGACGGCCGGCGCCACGTGCCGTCCGCGCTGTCGCTGGGCGCGGTGGCCTGCCTCGTGGAGCAGTCGGGCGTCGACCAGTTCGGGTTCGACGCGCCGGCGATCGCCGCTTACCCCGACCTGAAGAGCGCCACCGGCCCGATCGCCGCGGCGTACTACGACCATCCGACGCAGCAGTTGCAGGTGCTCGCGATCACCGGCACCAACGGCAAGACCTCCACCGCCTGGTGGCTGGCGCTGGCGCTGTCCCACCTGCAGCAACCCGTCCCGTGCGCCCTGGTCGGCACGCTGGGCGTGGGCCGGCCGCCGGATGTGGAGCACACCGGCCTGACGACACCGGATCCGGTGTTGCTGCAGCAGCAGTTCCGGCGCTTCGTGGACGAGGGCGTGCAGGCCTGCGCGATCGAGGCATCGTCGATCGGCATCGTCGAGCGGCGCCTGGACGGCACGCAGATCCGGGTCGCCGTCTTCACCAATTTCACCCAGGACCACCTGGACTACCACGGCAGCATGGACGCGTACTGGGAGGCGAAGGCGCAGCTGTTCCGCTGGCCCGGACTGCAGGCCGCCGTGATCAACATCGACGACCCGCGCGGCGATCCACTGGCGCAGTCGCTGCAGGCCGGTGCGCTGGACGTCTGGACCTGTTCCTGCGAACGGCCGGCCCGCCTGCAGGCGCTGGACATCGGTTATGGCGCGCAAGGCCTTCGCTTCACGGTGGCCGAGGGCGCCGAAAGGCACCTGCTGGAAACCCAGTTGATCGGCCAGTACAACGTGTCCAACCTGCTCGGGGTGCTGGGCGCGATGCGCTCGCTCGGCGTGCCGCTGGCCGACGCGGTGGCGGCCTGCGGCAACCTGCTGCCGGTGCCGGGCCGGATGGAGCGGCTGCAACAGGACGGCCAGCCGCTGGTGGCAGTGGACTACGCCCACACGCCGGACGCGCTGGACAAGGCGCTGCTGGCGCTGCAGCCGCTTGCGGCGCAGCGCGGCGGCCAGCTGTGGTGCGTGTTCGGCTGCGGCGGCGACCGCGATCCGGTCAAGCGCCCGCTGATGGCGGCGGTGGCGGAGAAGAACGCCGACCGCGTGGTCGTCACCAGCGACAACCCCCGCAGCGAGAAGCCGGAGAACATCATCAGCCAGATCCTGCTGGGCCTGTCGCACAACGAATGCGTGACGGTGCAGTCGGACCGCGCCCTGGCCATCGCCGAGACGGTGGCTGCCGCGGCGCCGCAGGACGTGATCCTGGTGGCCGGCAAGGGCCACGAGGACTACCAGGAGATCGGCGGCGCCAGGCACCCGTTCTCCGACATCCTGCATGCGCGGGCCGCGCTCGACGCCAGGGGCCGGGCATGACCATGTTCACGCTCGCACAAGCCCAGGCCTGGCTGCCCGGAGCGACCCTGGTCGGTGACGGCGACACCGCCGTCACCCGCGTCCACACCGACACGCGGACCCTGCAGGCCGGCGACCTGTTCGTCGCGATCCACGGCGAGCGCTTCGATGCCAACGATTTCATCGCCGACGCGCAAGCCAAGGGCGCGGTCGCGGCGCTGGCCCATCGCGGGCGGATCCCGCCCGGGTTCGCGGGCCTGGAAGTCGATGACAGCAAGCTGGCGCTGGGCCAGCTCGCGGCCGCCTGGCGCGCGCAGTTCGATCTGCCGCTGATCGCGGTCACCGGCAGCAACGGCAAGACCACGGTGACGCAGATGATCGCCTCGATCCTGCGGGCCTGGCAGCCGCAGGCGTTTCTGGCGACCCAGGGCAACCTGAACAACGACATCGGCCTGCCGCTGACGCTGCTGCGCCTCGATGCGAGCCACCGCGTCGGCGTGATCGAGCTGGGCATGAACCATCCGGGCGAGATCGCGTACCTGGCGCAGATCGCCCGGCCGACGGTGGCGCTGGTCAACAACGCCCAGCGCGAGCACCAGGAGTTCATGGCCACGGTGCAGGCCGTGGCGCTGGAAAACGGCTCGGTGTTCGGGGCCATGGACAGCCAGGGCGTGGCGGTCTATCCCGCCGACGAGGAATTCACGGCGCTGTGGTCCGGCCTGGCCGCACCGCGCGCCTGCCTGACGTTCGGCGCCGGCGCCGACATCGTTCTGGCCGGGTCTGAATGGAAACAGGGGCACTGGCAGGTATCGGCGACAACGCCGGCCGGCCAGCTTGCGTACGACCTCCATATCGCCGGCCGCCACAACGTGCGCAACGCGCTGGCGGCCACCGCGTGCGCGCTGGCCGCCGGTGCGCCGCTGGCCGCGATCGCGCAGGGCCTGCAGTCCTTCACGCCGGTGCAGGGCCGCTCCCGCGCCCTGGAAGTGAAGCTGGGCGGGCGCAGCCTGACGCTGGTGGACGACACCTACAACGCGAATCCGGATTCGGCCCGCGCCGCGATCGACGTGCTGGCGGAACTGCCGGGCCCGCGGCTGCTGGTGCTGGGCGACATGGGGGAGGTGGGCGACCAGGGGCCGCAGTTCCATCGCGAGGTCGGCGACTATGCCCGCGAGCGCGGCATCGACGTGCTGTTGACGCTGGGCGCGCTGGCGGCGGACATGGGCGGGCGCCATTGCGCCGACATCGAGTCGCTGACCGCCGCCGTGCTGGAGCAGTTGCCGCAGGCCGCCAGCGTGCTGGTCAAGGGCTCGCGCTTCATGAAGATGGAGCGGGTGGTGCAGGCGATCACGGCGCTGGAACAACAAGAACGAACGGAGTCCGGCCATGCTGCTTAGCCTCGCGACCTGGTTGCAGACCCTGGGACCGGAATTCGGCTTCCTGCGCGTGGTGCAGTACCTCACCTTCCGCGCGGTGATGGCGGCGCTGACGTCGCTGCTGATCGGCCTGATCGCCGGTCCGGCGGTGATCCGGCGCCTGACGGCGCTCAAGATCGGGCAGCCGGTGCGCGGCTACGGCATGGAGACGCACCTGGCCAAGAGCGGGACGCCGACCATGGGCGGGGTGCTGATCCTGCTGTCGATCGCCGTCTCCACGCTGCTGTGGTTCGACATCACCAACCGCTTCGTCTGGATCGTGCTGGCCGTCACGCTGGGCTTCGGCGCCATCGGCTGGGTCGACGACTGGCGCAAGGTGGTCCACAAGGACCCGGAAGGCATGCGCTCGCGCGAAAAGTATTTCTGGCAGTCGCTGATCGGGCTGCTCGCGGCCCTGTACCTGGTGTTCAGCATTTCGGAAAGCTCCAACCTGCGGGTGCTGGAGCTGTTCTTCTCCTGGGTGCAGTCGGGCTTCGACGTCAACCTGCCGCCCAAGGCCGGACTGATGCTGCCCTTCTTCAAGGAGGTGAGCTATCCGCTGGGCGTGTTCGGCTTCGTGATCCTGACCTACCTCGTGATCGTCGGCGCCAGCAACGCCGTCAACCTCACCGACGGCCTCGACGGCCTGGCGATCATGCCGGTGGTGATGGTCGGTTCGGCGCTGGGCGTGTTCGCGTACGTGACCGGCAGCTCGGTGTATTCCAAGTACCTGTTCTTTCCCTACATCCGGGGCTCGGGCGAACTGCTGATCTTCTGCGCCGCGATGGCCGGCGCCGGGCTGGCGTTCCTGTGGTTCAACACCCATCCGGCCCAGGTGTTCATGGGCGACGTCGGCGCGCTGGCGCTGGGCGGCGCGCTCGGCACGATCGCGGTGATCGTGCGCCAGGAAATCGTGCTGGCCATCATGGGCGGCATCTTCGTGGTGGAGGCGATCTCGGTCATGGCCCAGGTCATGTACTTCAAGTACACCAAGGCGAAGTACGGCGAGGGGCGGCGGATCCTGAAGATGGCGCCGCTGCACCACCACTTCGAGAAGACCGGCTGGAAGGAAACGCAGGTGGTGGTGCGCTTCTGGATCATCACCATGCTGCTGTGCCTCGTGGGGCTGTCGACACTGAAACTGAGATGAATTCCTTGCGTGATCAATCCGTTCTCGTGCTGGGCCTGGGCGCCAGCGGCTACGCCATGGCGCGTTGGGCCGCGCGCTGCGGGGCGCGGGTGACGGTGGCCGACACGCGCGCGGAGCCGCCGCAACTGGCGGCGCTGCGCGAGCAGTTGCCCGCTGCGACGTTCATCAGCGGCGCGTTCGATGCCGGCCTGCTGCCCGATGGCGTGCAGGCGGTGTTCCGCAGCCCCGGCCTGTCGCCGCAGCAGGTCGCCGCGGTGACTGCGGCCGCGCGGGAGCGTGGCATCCCCGTGTCCGGCGAACTGGGCCTGTTCGCCCAGGCGCTGGCCGACCTGAAAGCGGACCAGGGCTATGCGCCGGCCGTGCTGGCCGTCACGGGCACCAACGGCAAGACCACCGTGACGGCACTGACCGGCCAGCTGGTCGAGCGGGCCGGCAAGCGCACTGCCGTGGCCGGCAACATCGGCCCGACGCTGCTGGAGACGCTGGCGGCCAGACTGGATGCCGGCGAGCTGCCCGAGGTCTGGGTGATCGAGCTTTCCAGCTTCCAGCTCGAAGGCGTCGGGCAGGTGGACTCCGCCGCGCCCGCGGCGGGCCAGTTCGAGCCCACGGCGGCCACCGTTCTGAACGTGACCCAGGACCACCTGGACTGGCACGGCACCATGGATGCCTATGCCGCCGCCAAGGCCCGGGTCTTCGGCCAGCACGCGCTGATGGTGCTCAATCGCGAAGACCCGCTGGTGATGAAGATGCTGCCCGATCCGGTCAGGATGAAGGGTGGAAAGTTCGAGCAGCGCGAGCACCTGACCTTCGGCGCCGACATGCCGCAGCGGCCCGGCGATTTCGGCATCGAGGTGGTCAACGGCATGGCCTGGCTGGTGCGCGCGCTGGAGGCGGACGAAACGCGCAGGAAGCGCGGCGACGAAGCCGAGGAAGTGCACATCCAGCGCATGATGCCGGCCGACGCGCTGCGCATCCGCGGCCGCCACAACGCCGTCAACGCCCTGGCGGCGCTGGCACTGGCCGGCGCGGCCGGCTGCCCGCTGGGGCCGATGCTGTACGGCCTGCGCGAATACCGCGGCGAGCCGCACCGGGTCGAGTCGATCGGCATCGTCAACGACATCGAGTATTTCGACGACAGCAAGGGCACCAACGTCGGCGCCACCGTTGCCGCGCTGCAGGGCCTGGGGGCCGAGCGCCAGCTGGTGGTGATCCTGGGCGGCGACGGCAAGGGCCAGGACTTCGCGCCGCTGGCCGCGCCGGTCGCCCGCCATGCCCGCGCCGCGGTGCTGATCGGCCGCGACGCGCCGCTGCTGCGCGCGGTGCTGGAGCCGGCCGGCGTCACGCTGCTGGACGCCGAGTCGATGGAGCACGCGGTGTCGCTGGCAACGCAGCGCGCCCATGCCGGCGACGCCGTGCTGATGTCGCCCGCCTGCGCCAGCTTCGACATGTTCAGGAACTATCCGCACCGGGCCGAAGTGTTCCGCGCCGCCGTGAAGGCCATCGCCGACGCGGCCGGCGAGATGCTGGAGGGCCAGGCATGAGTGCCATGGCCGAAAAACTCGGTGGCCTGTTCGGCGGCGCGCGCAAGGGGCCGCCGCGTTCGGCCCGGCCGCGCGCCGGCGTGCTGGCCCGCAATGCGGCGGCGCCGGGGCGGGTGCAGTCGTTCGACCAGGCGCTGCTGTGGGTGACGGTGGCCCTGCTCGCGTTCGGCCTGGTGATGGTCTATTCGGCGTCGATCGCAATGCCCGACAACCCCAAGTTCGCCCGCTACGCCCACACCTATTTCCTGACCCGCCACGCGTTCTTCCTGGTGATCTCGTTCGTGGCGGCGCTGATCACGTTCCAGGTCCCGGTCGCCAGCTGGGAAAAGGCGGCGCCCTGGCTGTTCGTGGCCTCGCTGCTGCTGCTGGTGGTGGTGCTGATCCCGCACGTCGGCAAGGGCGTCAACGGCGCCCGGCGCTGGATCAGCCTGGGCTTCATGAGCTTCCAGCCGTCGGAGCTGGCCAAGTTCGCGGTGCTGCTCTACGCCGCCGACTACATGGTGCGCAAGATGGACGTGAAGGAGCGCTTCTTTCGCGCCGTGCTGCCGATGGCCGCCGCGGTCGCCATGGTCGGCGTGCTGCTGCTGGCCGAACCCGACATGGGCGCCTTCATGGTGATCGCCGTGATCGCGATGGGCATCCTGTTCCTGGGCGGCGTCAACGCGCGGATGTTCTTCCTGATCGCCGCGGTGATCGTGGTCGCCTTCGGCCTGATGATCGCGTTCTCCGACTGGCGCCGCGAGCGGATCTTCGCCTACCTCGATCCGTGGAGCGAGAAGCATGCGCTGGGCAAGGGCTACCAGCTGTCGCATTCGCTGATCGCGATCGGGCGCGGCGAGATCTTCGGCGTCGGGCTGGGCGGCAGCGTCGAGAAGCTGCACTGGCTGCCCGAGGCCCACACCGACTTCCTGCTGGCGGTGATCGGCGAGGAGTTCGGCCTGCTCGGCGTGCTCACCGTGATCGGCCTGTTCCTGTGGATCACGCGCCGCATCATGCACATCGGCCGCCAGGCGATCGCGCTGGACCGGGTGTTCGCCGGCCTGGTGGCGCAGGGCGTCGGCATCTGGATGGGGTTCCAGGCCTTCATCAACATGGGCGTGAACCTCGGCGCGCTGCCGACCAAGGGCCTGACGCTGCCGCTCATGAGTTACGGCGGCTCGGCGATCCTGATGAACCTGGTCGCGATCGCGGTGGTGCTGCGCATCGATTATGAGAATCGCGTGCTGATGCGGGGAGGGCGGCCATGACGAAGTGCGCCCTCGTCATGGCCGGCGGCACTGGAGGCCACATTTTCCCGGGGCTGGCCGTGGCGGAAGCCTTGCGCGACCAGGCCTGGTCCGTGCACTGGCTGGGCGGCCCGGACAGCATGGAGAGCCGGCTGGTGCCGCCGCGCGGCTTCGCCTTCGAGACCATCGATTTCTCCGGCGTGCGCGGCAAGGGCGTCAAGACCCTGGTGTTGCTGCCGCTGCGCCTGCTCAAGGCCTTCTGGCAAAGCATCCAGGTGGTGCGCCGGGTCCGACCCGACGTCGTGATCGGCCTGGGCGGCTACATCACCTTCCCGGCCGGGATGATGAGCGTGCTGCTGGGCAAACCGCTGGTGCTGCACGAACAGAACTCGATCGCCGGCATGGCCAACAAGCTGCTGGCCGGCGTCGCCGATCGCGTCTTCAGCGCGTTCCCGCAGGTGCTGAAGAAGGCCGCCTGGGTCGGCAACCCGCTGCGCGCGGCGTTCCTGCAACAGGCCGGCCCCGAGCAGCGGCTGGGCGCGCGCAGCGGCCCGCTCCGGCTGCTGGTGGTCGGCGGCAGCCTCGGCGCCAAGGCGCTCAACGAGGTGGTGCCCAAGGCGCTGGCGCTGATCCCACGTGAGCAACGTCCAGTTGTCACGCACCAGAGCGGCGCCAAGCAGATCGACGAGCTGCGCGCCAACTATGCGGCGGCCGGGGTCGAGGCCGACCTGGTGCCCTTCATCGACGACATGGCGCAGGCCTTCGCGGCCGCCGACCTGGTGGTCTGCCGCGCCGGCGCCAGCACCGTGACCGAGATCGCCGCGATCGGCGCGGCGGCGGTGTTCGTGCCGTTCCCGTTCGCGGTGGACGACCACCAGACCACCAACGCCAGGTTCCTGGTCGATGCCGGCGGCGGCTGGCTGATGCCCCAGGGCCAGCTCACGCCGCAATCGCTGGCCGACCTGATCCGCACCACCAGCCGCGCGGAGCTGATCCAGCGCGCTCTCAAGGCGAAATCGATGGCAAAAACCGAAGCGACCGCGAGCATCGTGGCCGCGTGCGAAGAATTGGCGAAAGCATGAAACACGCGATCAAACACATCCACTTCGTGGGCATCGGCGGCGCCGGCATGTCCGGCATCGCCGAAGTGCTGCGCAACCTCGGCTACCTGATCTCCGGCTCGGACCTGTCCGACAGCGCCACGCTGCAGCGGCTGCAGGGCCTGGGCATCAAGACCTATGTCGGCCACGCCGCCGCCAACGTGATCGGCGCCGACGCCATCGTCACCTCCACCGCGGTGCAGGCGGACAACCCCGAGGTGCTGGCCGCGCGCAAGCGCAAGATCCCGGTGGTGCCGCGGGCCATGATGCTGGCGGAACTGATGCGCCTGAAGCAGGGCATCGCGATCGCCGGCACCCACGGCAAGACCACGACCACCAGCCTGGTGGCCAGCGTGCTGGCTGAGGCCGGCCTGGACCCCACCTTCGTGATCGGCGGCCGGCTCAACAGCGCCGGCGCCAACGCGCAGCTGGGGCAGGGCGACTACATCGTGGTGGAAGCCGACGAATCCGACGCCTCGTTCCTGAACCTGATGCCCGTGATGGCGGTGGTGACCAACATCGACGCCGACCACATGGAGACCTACGGCCACGACTTCGGCAAGCTGAAGGCGGCGTTCGTCGAGTTCCTGCACCGCATGCCGTTCTACGGCACGGCGATCCTGTGCATCGACGACGCGGCGGTGCGCGAGATCGTGCCGCTGGTGCAGTGCCCCGTCACCAGCTACGGCGTCAGCCCCGAGGCGCAGGTGCGCGCGGTCGACATCCGCGCCGTCGGCGCCCAGATGCACTTCACGGTGCAGCGCCGCAACGGCGTCACGCTGCCCGACATGCAGGTGGTGCTGAACCTGGCCGGCCACCACAACGTGCTCAACGCCCTGTCGGCGATCGCGGTGGCGGTGGAACTGAACATCCCGGACGACGCGGTGCAGAAGGCCCTGGCCGGCTTCAGCGGCGTCGGCCGGCGCTTCCAGAGCTACGGCGACATCGCCGTGCCGGCGGCGCAGGGCGGCGGCCGGTTCACCGTGATCGAGGATTACGGCCATCACCCGGTCGAAGTCGCGGCCACGCTGGCCGCGGCGCGCGGCGCGTTCCCGGGCCGGCGGCTGGTGCTGGCGTTCCAGCCGCACCGCTACACCCGCACCCGCGACTGCTTCGAGGACTTCGTCAAGGTGCTGAACCAGGCCGACGCGGTGCTGCTGTCGGAGGTCTATTCCGCCGGCGAGGCCCCGATCGTCGCCGCCGACGGCCGCTCGCTGGCCCGCGCCGTGCGCGTCGCCGGCAAGGTGGAGCCGGTGTTCGTCGACGACATCGCCGCCATGCCGCAAGCCGTGCTGGACGCGGTGCGCGACGGCGACGTCGTCATGTGCATGGGCGCCGGCTCGATCGGCGGCGTGCCCGCGAAGCTGGTCGAGATCGGAGGTGCGCAATGAATACGGGAACAACCTCCGTACGCAGAGGACGCAAAGTTGACGCAGAGAACGCAGAAATGAAAACAATGAATGGTTTTCGATCCTTCTGCGTCCTCTGCGAGTCCTCCGCGACCTCTGCGTACGGATGTCCGATTTCAGACGGAGGCGCGCCATGAGCGCAACCAAGTACGGCAAGGTCGCCGTCCTGATGGGCGGCCATTCCGCGGAGCGGGAAGTCTCGCTGATGTCCGGCGCCGGCGTGCTGCAGGCGCTGCGCTCGCGCGGGGTCGATGCCCACGCCTTCGACCCGGCGGAGCGCGATCTGTCGGAGCTCAAGCGCGAAGGCTTCGAGCGCTGCTTCATCGCGCTGCACGGCCGCTTCGGCGAGGACGGCACGGTGCAGGGCGCGCTGGAGCTGCTGGGCATTCCGTACACCGGCTCCGGCGTGATGGCCTCCGCCATCTCGATCGACAAGGTCATGACCAAGCGGGTGTGGCTGGCCGAGGGCCTGCCGACGCCGAAATACCAGCTGCTGCGGCGCGGCGGCTACACGCGCGAAGAGGTGCTCAAGGTGCCGGACGACCTCGGACTGCCGGTGATCGTCAAGCCGGCGCGCGAAGGCTCGTCGATCGGCGTGGCCAAGGTCCAGGGCTATTCCGAAATGTCCGCCGCCGTCGAAGCGGCTTCGCTGCTGGACGCCGACGTGCTGTGCGAGCAGTTCATCGCCGGCGACGAAGTGACCTGCCCGGTGATGGGAACCGGCGACACGGCGCGCGCGTTGCCGGTGATCCGGATCGTCGCGCCCGAAGGCAACTACGACTACCAGCACAAGTACTTCACCGACGATACGAAGTACCTGGTGCCGTGCGGCCTGCCCGCCGGCGAAGAGGAAGCGATCCAGGCGATCGTGCTCAAGGCCTACCGGGTGCTGGGCTGCCGTGGCTGGGGCCGGCTCGACGTCATGATCGACGCGGCCACCCGCCAGCCCTACCTGCTGGAGATCAACACCTCGCCCGGCATGACCGGCCATTCGCTGGTGCCGATGTCGGCGCGCGCCGCCGGCGTCAGCTACGAGGACCTGTGCCTGCAGCTGCTGGCCTCGGCCGCGCTCGACCAGCAGCAGGCCACGCCATGAACCCCACGCTGCCGCAACCGTTCGACGTCAAGCTGATGAACGTCACCGCCTCGGTGATCTTCACGGCCGCCGCCGTCGTGCTGCTGGCGGCAGTCTTGTGGTGGCTGGTGCGCAACCCGGCCTTCGCGATCGGCGCGATCACGGTGCAGGGCGACGTCACCCACACCAACGCCGTGACCCTGCGGGCCAACGTGGCCCCGCGGCTGGCCGGCAACTTCTTCACCGTCAGCCTGCCGGCCACGCGCGCGGCCTTCGAGTCGGTGCCCTGGGTGCGCGAAGCCGTGGTGCGGCGCGAGTTCCCCAACCGCCTGCGGGTGGTGCTGCGCGAGCACCAGGCCGTGGCGTTCTGGGGTGCCGAGGGCGACGTCAAGCTGGTCAACGACCTGGGCCAGGTGTTCGAGGGCAATTCGGGCGACGTCGAGCCGGACGACCTGCCGCGCCTGTCCGGGCCGGAAGGGCAGTCGGCGCAGGTGCTGCTGATGTACCAGGCGATCAAGCCGCTGTTCGAGCCGCTGGACGTGGGCATCGACGAGTTCGCGCTGTCGCCGCACGGCAGCTGGAGCGCCGGACTCGATAGCGGGGCGCGGATCGAGCTGGGCCGCGGCACCGAGCAGGAGGTGGTGGAGCGGACGCGCCGGTTCGTGCAGACGCTGACGCAGGTGACGTCGCGCCACAACCGGCGGCCCGACGCGCTGGTGTCGGCCGACCTGCGGCATGGAGACGGCTATGCGGTGCGGCTGCGGGGCGTGACGACGGCCGAGGCGCCGACGAAGAAATAACAGGATCGAGAGAACATGGCAAAAGAGTACAAGGACCTGGTCGTCGGACTGGACATCGGCACCGCCAAGGTCATGGTGGTGGTCGCCGAGGTGATGCCCGACGGCAAGCTCAAGCTCGCGGGACTGGGCGTGGCCCCGTCCAACGGGCTCAAGCGCGGCGTGGTCGTGAACATCGACGCCACGGTGCAGAGCATCCAGCAGGCCCTGAAGGAGGCCGAGCTGATGGCCGACTGCAAGATCACCCGGGTCTACACCGGCATCACCGGCGCCCACATCCGCGGCATCAATTCCAGCGGGATGGTGGCGGTGAAGGACAAGGAAGTGACGCCGGCCGACGTGGCCCGCGTGGTGGAGACGGCGCGCGCCATCAACATCTCCACCGACCAGCGGCTGCTGCTGGTGGAGCCGCAGGAATTCGTGATCGACGGCCAGGACGTGAAAGAGCCGATCGGCATGAGCGGCATCCGGCTGGAAGCCAAGGTGCACATCGTCACGGGCGCCCAGAGCGCGGCCGAGAACATCATCAAGTGCGTGCGCCGCTGCGGCCTGGAAGTGGAGCAGCTGATGCTCAACCCGCTGGCGTCCAGCCTGGCCGTGCTGACCGACGACGAGCGGGAGCTGGGGGTGGCGATGGTCGACATCGGCGCCGGCACCACCGACGTCGCGATCTTCACCAACGGCGCGATCCGCCACACGGCGGTGATCCCGATCGCCGGCGACCTGATCACCAGCGACATCGCGATGGCGCTGCGCACGCCGACCAAGGACGCGGAGGACATCAAGGTCGAGAGCGGCTTCGCCAAGCAGCTGCTGGCCGACCCGGACCAGCAGGTCGAAGTGCCGGGCCTGGGCGACCGCGGTCCGCGCATGTTGTCGAAGCAGGCGCTGGCCGGCGTGATCGAGCCGCGCATCGAGGAGATCTTCTCGCTGGTGCAGCAGGTGGTGCGCGAATCGGGCTACGAGGAAGTGCTGTCCTCGGGCATCGTGCTCACCGGCGGCAGCTGCGTGATGCCGGGCATGGTCGAACTGGGCGAGGACATCTTCCTCAAGCCGGTGCGGCGCGGCAACCCCAAGTACTACGGCGCGCTGTCGGACATGGTGGCCCAGCCCCGTGCCGCCACCGTGATGGGCCTGCTGGAAGAAGCCCGGCTGGCGCGCCTGCGCGGCTTCAAGGTGGCGCAGCGAAACGGTTCGATGAAGACGGCCTTCGGGCGCTTTCGCGATTTCATCGTGGGGAATTTCTGATGGATACCGAAGGCGGACACCCTCACGCAGAGGACGCAAAGGTCACGCAGAAGGCGCAAGAGGAAACCAGATGAATATCGAATTTGATTTTTCGTTGGTCTTTTCTGCGCCCTTTGCGAATCCTTTGCGCCCTCTGCGTACGGAGGTCCGTATTCGAAAAGCAAAACGACGATGGAGGTGCACCGATCCACCTCGGTAGGCGTTCATGGTCAACACACATACAACAATCTTTACGGCAACTGCAAGACAAGCTTTAGGAGTCTCAAAATGAGCATCGAAATGATTGAAGTCGAAGAGTTCCACCTCGGCACCCAGATCAAGGTGATCGGCGTCGGCGGTGGCGGCGGCAACGCGGTCGAACACATGATCGGCCGGGCGGTGCAGGGCGTCGAGTTCATCTGCGCCAACACCGATGCGCAGGCGCTCTCGCGCAGCCCGGCGCACAAGACCATCCAGCTCGGCTCCAGCGGGCTGGGCGCCGGCAGCAAGCCGGAGAAGGGCCGCGAAGCGGCGGAGCTGGCGGTGGAAGACATCCGCACGGCGATCGCCGGCGCCCACATGCTGTTCATCACGGCCGGCATGGGTGGCGGCACCGGCACCGGCGCCGCGCCGGTGATCGCCCGCGTGGCCAAGGAGATGGGCATCCTGACCGTCGGCGTGGTGACCAAGCCGTTCGACTGGGAAGGCGGGCGCCGCATGACCAACGCCGACAACGGCCTGTCGGAGCTGGAAGCCAACGTCGACTCGCTGATCGTGGTGCTGAACGAGAAGCTGCTCGACGTGCTGGGCGACGACGTGACGCAGGACGAAGCCTTCGCCCATGCCAACGACGTGCTCAAGAACGCCGTGGGCGGCATCGCGGAAATCATCAACGTGCCGGGCCATGTGAACGTCGACTTCGAGGACGTGCGCACCGTGATGGGCGAGCCGGGCAAGGCGATGATGGGAACGGCCGTCGCGGCCGGCCCGGACCGCGCCCGCATCGCAGCGGAGCAGGCCGTCGCCTGCCCGCTGCTGGAGGGCATCGACCTGTCGGGCGCCAAGGGCGTGCTGGTGCTGATCACCGCGGCCAAGGGCTCGCTCAAGCTGAGCGAGTCGAAGCTGGCGATGAACACCATCCGCGCCTACGCCTCGGCCGACGCGCACGTGATCTACGGCACGGCGTACGACGACAACCTCGGCGACGAGGTGCGGGTGACGGTGGTGGCCACCGGCCTGTCGCGCCAGGGCCAGCGCCGCACCGCCCCGCCGCTGCAGGTGCTGCGCACCGGCACCGACAACGTGCCGTTCAACGTGCCCACGGTCAACAACGTGGTCGGCGCGCCCGGCGTCATCATCACCAGCAACGGTGCGAGTTCGCAGCCCGATTACGGCGGCATGGCCGTGCCGAGCGTCTGGCGCACCAACCGCACCCAGGCCGCGGCCAAGGTCGACGCGCTGAGCTCGGGCGGCATGGACGATTTCGAGATCCCGGCGTTCCTGCGCAAGCAGGCGGATTGATGCAAGCCGTCATCCCCGTGGCGACGGGGATCCAGGGCATCCGGAGTGGAACGCCCTGGATGCCCGCCTTCGCGGGAATGACGAAATGGGCGGGGCCGGCCCGCTCGTGCGCGGCATCCTAGAATCCCTGCATGCTGCAGCAGAGAACCCTCAAGTCCCTGACCAAGGCGGTCGGCGTGGGGCTGCACAGCGGCCAGCGGGTGGAACTGACGCTGCGGCCGGCGCAGCCGGACACCGGCATCGTGTTCCGGCGGGTCGACCTGCCGCAACCGGTCGACATCCCGATCTCGGCCCAGTCCGTCACCGACACCCGGATGGCCTCGACCATCTCCAACGGCGGCGCCAAGGTGCACACGGTGGAACACCTGATGTCGGCCTGCGCCGGGCTGGGCATCGACAACCTGTATGTGGACATCACGGCCGAAGAGGTCCCGATCCTGGACGGCTCGTCGGCCTCGTTCGTCTTCCTGTTGCAAAGCGCCGGCATCGAGCTGCAGAAAGCGCCGCGCCGCTTCATCCGTGTCACCGAGACGGTGGAAGTGCGCGACGGCGAAGGCGAGAACCTCAAGTGGGCCAGGCTGTCGCCGTACCACGGCTTCAAGCTCAGTTTCGAGATCGATTTCGCCCACCGCGTGGTCGATTCCACCGGGCAACGGGTGGAGTTCGACCTGGGCACCGGCTCGTACATGCGCGACATCGCCCGGGCCCGCACCTTCGGCTTCACCAAGGACCTGGAGACCATGCGCGCCAGCGGCCTGGCCCTGGGCGGCGGGCTGGACAACGCGATCGTGATGGACGATTACAAGGTGCTCAACACCGACGGCCTGCGCTACGACGACGAGTTCGTCAAGCACAAGATCCTCGACGCGATGGGCGACCTGTACCTGCTGGGCAAGCCGCTGCTGGCGGAATACAGCGCGTTCCGCTCCGGCCACGCGATGAACAACAAGCTGCTGCGCGCCCTGCTGGAGCGGCCCGACGCCTGGGAGATCGTCACCTTCGAGGACGAGAAGCAGGCGCCGGCGGGCTTCGCGGTGCCGGCGCGCGCCTGGTGACCTGCGGGGCTCAGCCCCGGTAGTTTTCGACCGTCGACGGGTCGCGCACCTCGGCCTGCTCCGGGTCTTCGCCGAATTCGCGGCGCGCCCGCCGCTGGCGCAGCAGGTCCCAGCACTGGTCCAGTTGCTGCTCGAGGTCGCGGATCCGCGCCGGGTCCACCGCTTTCGTGCCCTCGCCGCGCAGCCGCTGTTCCTCGTGCACGAGTTCGGTGATGTGGTCCAGGATGGTCTTGTCGCTGCTCATGGTCGCTCTCCGGATGGCTTGCGATCCAGCTTACGCCTGGCCCGGCGCCGGCGCAAACACAGCAGGCGGCCGGTCCCCGAGGTCCTAATACGTGCGCCCGGCCTTGTACATGCCGCTGCTGCGGCGCGTGAGGTGGGTGGCCTCGGCGATGCGGGCCATCGACTGCCCGACGTGGGCGTGGGTGATCGCCAGGCCCAGCGCGTCGGCGGCGTCCTTGCCGGGCAGGGCGGGCAGTTTCAGCAGCCGCTTCACCATCTCCTGGACGTCGGCCTTGCCGGCCCGGCCCGAGCCGGCCACGGCCTGCTTCATCTGCAATGCGGTGTACTCCGCAACCGCGAGCTGGCACGAGACCAGGGCCGTCACGCAGGCGCCGCGGGCCTGTCCGAGGAGCAGGGTGGCCTGCGGGTTGACGTTGACGAAGACGATCTCGACGCAGGCGACGTCCGGCAGGTAGCGCTGCTTGACCTCGTTGATGCCGTCGAACAGCACCTTGAGCCGGGCCGGCAGGTTGCCGGTGTCCAGGTGGGTGGTGCTGATGGTGCCGCTGGCCACATAGCTGAGGGTGTGGCCGTCCACGTCCACCACGCCGAAGCCGGTGGTCCGCAAGCCGGGATCGATGCCGAGGATTCGCATTGGCCTCGACTATAGGGCCGAAACCGCGCGCTACAGCCCGAAGTACCAGCGCACCGAGTGGAAGAAGATCGGCGCCGCGAAACACAGCGCATCGACCCGGTCCAGCAAGCCGTTGGCGCCGGTCACCGAAACGCCGCGCCGGCCCCAGGCGGTGATGCCGCGGTCGCGCTTGAGCGCCTTCATCACCAGGTGGCCCATCGAGCCGGCGACGCACGCGATCAGGGCCATCGCCACGCCCTGGGCCGGCCCGAACGGCGTGATGAACGACAGCGCACCGCCGATCAGGCCGCCCAACGCCATCCCGATCGACCAGCTGGACCAGTTGAAGCTGCTGCTGACTTCCGGGGTGCTGGGCGGGCGCTTCAGCCGGCGGGTGACCAGGTGCTGGGCCAGCATGCAGCCTTGCACCACGAACACCAGGAAGAACACCAGGAACGCGCCCTTGCCGCCGTAGCCGGGGAAGTCCAGCAGCAGCAGCGCCGGCACGTGGCTCATGCCGAAGATGCAGACCATGATGCCCCACTGCAGCTTGGCGTTGCGTTCGAGGAAGCGCTGTGTGTCGCCCGACAGGGCACTGGCCACCGGGATCGCTAGGAAGACGTAGACCGGGATGAACACGGTGAACAGGTTGAAGTGGCGGGTGGCCACCAGCCAGTACTGCAGGGGCAGCACCACGAAGAAGGCCAGCACCAGGCTGCGGTGGTCGCCGCGGCGGGTCGGCGACAGGGTGATGAATTCGCGCAGCGCGAAGAACGAGATCAGCGCGAACAGCACGGTGGCGAAGGTCTCGCCGGCGGCCCATGCGACCCAGAACACCGCCACCATGAACCAGGTGGTGCCGAGCAGGCGGCGGAAATTCTTCAGCTCCTCGTGCCGGGCTTCGTCGAGCGCGGTGGCCTGGCGCCGGAAGGTGAACAGGAATGCGGTGACGCTGACCAGCACCAGCAGGCCGAACACCGCCAGGAACAGGGCCGCGACCTGCTGGGTTGGCGTGAGGCTGCGCAGGAACTGGTTCATGCCTGCGGCCTAAACATCGCGCAGCGCGATCACCGCCAGCCGGGCGCGGTCCAGGAAGGCGCGGCGCTCCTCGCCCGGCTCCAGCCGCACCGGCGCGCCGAAGGTGACCGAGCACAGCACCGGCACCGGCACCACTTCGCCCTTGGGCATCACGCGCTGGATGTTGTCGATCCAGGCCGGCACCAGCACCACCTGCGGGAAGCGCAGCGCCAGGTTGTACAGGCCGGCCTTGAACGGCTGCGGCTCCTCGGCGTGGCCGCGCGTGCCCTCGGGAAACAGGATGATCGAGTCGCCGCTCTCCAGCGCCTGCGCCAGCGGCTGCAGCGGGTCTTCGTCGGCCTTGCGTTCCCGCTCGACGTAGACCGCGTTGAAGACGGCGGTGGTGATCCACTGCCGGAATTTCGTCCTGGTCCAGTAGTCCTTCGCGGCGATCGGGCGGGTGATGCTGCGCAGTTCCTCGGGCAGCGCGGCCCAGATCATCACCAGGTCGGCATGGCTCTGGTGGTTGGCGAAGTAGATGCGCTGTTCGGCCTTGGGCGGGCAGCCGTACCAGCGGGCCTGCGCGCCGGTCAGCACGCGCACCAGGCCCAGCAGGAACCAGCCCATGGTCTTGGCCAGCACCGGTCAGCCCCGGGCGATCTTGCCCAGCAGCGCATCCGAGATGATCCGCTTCTGGATCTCCGAGGTGCCCTCGAAGATCTTGGTCAGCCGCGCATCGCGCCAGTAGCGTTCCGCCGCGAAATGGGTGGTGTAGCCGGCCCCGCCGTGGATCTGCAGGCCTTCGCTGGTGACCACCTCCGATATCTCGCTGGCGAACAGCTTGGCCATCGCGGCCTCGGTGTCGCAGCGCACGTTGCTGTCGATCTTGGCGCAGACCGAATAGAGCAGGGCGCGCGCGGCTTCGATCTGCGTCGCCATGTCCGCCAGCTTGAAGCGGATCGCCTGGAAGTTGGCGATCGGCTCGCTGAACTGGTTGCGCTCCCTGGCGTAGGAGAGCGCATCTTCCAGTGCGCCCTGCGCCAGGCCGATCGAGCGGGCTGCCGTGTGGGCGCGCGCCGTCTCCAGGCCGGTGACGGCGAGGTAGAAGCCGCGGCCGACTTCGCCCACCACCTGCGAGGCCGGCACCCGGCAGCGGTCGAAGGCCAGCTCCCAGGTGGTCCAGCCGTAGTAGCCGATCTTGGGGATCGGGCTGCCCTGCACGTTGGGCGGCAGCTCGCCGCGCGGCTTCTCCACCAGGAAGGCCGTCAGGCCGCGGTGCCGCGCCTGCGGGTCCATGGGCTCGGTGCGGGCGAACACCAGGATGAAGTCGGCCTGGTCGGCGAAGGTGCACCAGTACTTGTTGCCGGTGATCTCCCATGCGTCGCCGACCTGCACCGCGCGGCAGCTGACGTTGGCGACGTCGGAGCCGGCATTGGGTTCGGACAGCGAGAAGGCGCCCAGGCATTCGCCCCGGGCCATCTTCGGCAGGTAGACCGCTTTCTGCTCCGGCGTCAGGCCGTCGAGCGCGCCGATCAGGCCGTTGCCGCGGGCGATCAGGCTGGCCACGCTCATCCAGCCGCGCGACAGCTCCTCGGCCACCAGGCAGTACTCGTAGGCGCCCAGTCCAAGGCCGCCGTATTCCTCGGGGATCAGGATCGCGAAGTAGCCCAGTTCGGCCATCTCGTCGATCAGCTCGCGCGGGATCAGGCCCTTCTCGGGGTCGAGCCTGTTGGCCAGCGGCAGCACCCGCTTCATGGTGAATTCATGGGCCGCTTCCTTGATCAGGCGGCGTTCGTCGGTGAGTTGTTGCATCTGGGTTCCTGGCTCGCGGTCCTGCGCCATGGTACGGCCATAGAATCTTTTCGGGCGCCGCGGTGTGCGGCGCCACTCGCCGCAGGACCTTCCCATGACGACTTCCGCCGACTTCGACGCCCGTTCGCTGCTGTTCATTCCGGCCGACGCCGAGCGCTTCCTCGCCAAGGGCGCCCAGCGCGGCGCCGACGCGCTCATCCTGGACCTGGAAGACGCCGTCGCGCCGGTCTCCAAGGACAAGGCCCGGGCCGCATTGCCCGCCGCAGTGCGGCAGCTGCACGCGGGCGGCGCCACGGTGTTCGTGCGCGTCAACAACGAGCCCTACCTGCTGGCCGCCGACGTCGCGGCGGCGGTCGCCAGCGGCGCCGACGGCATCGTGATGCCGAAGGTCGAATCGCCGCTGCAGCTGGAAGAACTCGACGCCGACCTGGCGCGCGAGGAGCATTTCGCCCAGCGCCCGCAGCAGGCGGTGCGCCTGATCGCGCTGATCGAAACCCCGCAGGGCGTGGTGCACGCCGCCGCCATCGCGCGCGCGTCGCCACGGCTGGTGGGCATGTGCTTCGGCGGCGAGGACTTCGCCACTGCGATGGGCATCGATCCGCTCACCGAGGGCATGAGCTGGCCGGCGCAGGCAGTGGCCGTCGCCGCGGCGGCGGCCGGCATCGTGCCGCTGGGCCTGCCGGGGACGGTGGGCGACTTCAGCAATCCGGCGGCCTACGAGGCGCTGGCCGTGCATGCGAAGCGCATCGGCATCCGCGGCGCCTTCTGCATCCACCCGGCTCAGGTGGCGGTGCTCAACGACGTGTTCGGCGGCACCGAGGCCGAGGCCGCGGCGGCCGAGCGGCTGGTGGCCGCATTCGATGCCGGCATCGCGCAGGGCAAGGGCGCGATCGCGCTGGACGGCAAGATGATCGACGTGCCGATCGCCACCCGGGCCCGGCTGTTCCTGCAGCGGCGCAACGCGCGGCTGGCCCACCAGCAGGGGAAGACGGCATGAGCCAGGGCGCTGCATTGCCGCTGGCCGGCATCCGGGTGCTGGACCTGTCGCGGCTGATGGCCGGCAACATGCTCACGCTGCAGCTGGCCGACTTCGGCGCCGACGTGATCAAGGTCGAGAGCGAGCATGGCGACACCCTGCGCGACTGGAAGAACGGCGGCAAGTCGATCTGGTGGAAGGTCTACGCCCGCAACAAGCGCAGCATCTGCCTGGACCTGAAGAACCCGGACGACGTCGGCAAGCTGCTGGCCCTGGTGCCCGAGGCCGACGTGCTGGTGGAGAGCTTCAAGAGCGGCGGGCTGGAGAGCTACGGCCTCTCGCCCGAGGCGCTGCACCGCGCCAATCCCAAGCTCGTCATCGTGCGCATCTCCGGCTGGGGCCAGACCGGCCCGTATGCGAGCCGTCCCGGCTTCGGCACGCTGGTGGAAGCGTTCTCCGGCTTCGCCGAGAAGAACGGTTTTCCGGACAAGCCGCCGGCGCTGCCCAACCTGGGGCTGGCCGACATGATCGCCGGGCTGTCGGGCGCCTTCGCCACGCTGGCGGCGGTGCGCGAAGTGGAAGTGAACGGCGGCCTGGGCCAGGTGGTGGACCTGTCGCTGCTGGAGCCGATGCTCGGCATCCTGGGGCCGGACGCCGGCATCTACCAGCACACCGGCCAGCTGCCGCGGCGCATGGGCAACCGCGCCGAAGTGGCGGCGCCGCGCAATGCCTATGTGTGCAGCGACGGCCACTGGATGGTGATGTCGGGGTCGACCCAGCGGATGGCCCAGCGCATCCTGCGCGCGGTGGGCGCGCCGGAACTGCTCGACGATCCGCGCTTCGCCGACAACGCAGCGCGCCTCGCGAACATCGACGAGCTCGATCGCGTCATCGGCGACTTCGTCCGGCAGCACACGCTGGAAGAGAACCTGGCGCACTTCGGCGCGCTGGATGTGACCGTCGGCCCGGTGCTGAGCGTCGACCAGCTGATGCAGGACCGCCATGTCACCGAACGCCAGGTGCTGGTGGATGTGCCCGACCCGGAGCTGGGCAGCGTCACCATGCACAATGTTTTTCCAAGGCTCTCGCGCACGCCCGGCAGCATCCGCACCCCGGCGCCCGAACTGGGCGAGCACCAGGACCTTGCCGGACCGACACCAACAACACGGAGACAACAATGAAGGCATTCCCCTCCCGCCGCCGCTTCGCCGGCGCCCTCGCGCTCTCGGCGCTGCTGGCGCCCGCCGCCTTCGCGCAGACCGCGCTGCCCAGGGCGATCACGCTGGTGGTGCCGCAGGCGCCGGGCGGCTCCAACGACGTGTTCGCGCGCGCGCTGGCGGCACGGTTGCCGAAAGTGATCGATTCGGCCGTGGTGGTCGAGAACCGGCAGGGCGCCGGCGGCAACATCGGCTCGGCCTGGGTCGCCCGGTCGGCGCCGCGCGACGGCAGCACCTGGCTGGTCACCGTCAACAGCACGCAGACCGTCAACCCCGTGCTTTACAGCAAGCCGGGCTTCGACCCGATCGCCGACTTCGAACCGGTCTCCGGCATCGCCGTGGTGCCGCACGTGCTGCTGGCCAACCCGAACGTGCCGGCCAACACCATGGCCGACCTGCTGGCGCTGGCCCACAAGGAGCCGGGCAAGTACAGCTTCGGCACCGCCGGCAACGGCACCTTCTCGCACCTGCTGATGGAGCAGATGAAGCATTCGCAGAAGGTGCAGCTGACCCATGTGCCGTACAAGGGCGTGGCGCCGGCGCTCACCGACCTGATCGGCGGCCAGATCAGCTATGTGATCAGCACGCTGCCGGCAGCGCTGCCCTTCGTCAAGAGCGGCCAGCTCAAGCCGATCTCGGTGCTGTCGCTGACCCGCTCGACGGCGCTGCCGAACGTGCCGCTGGCCAACGACACGGTGCCCGGCATGGTCGGCGAGCTGTGGGTGGCGGTCTATGCACCCAAGGGCACGCCGCGCGAAGCCGTCAACCAGATGCGCGATGCCATCGCCAAGGTCCAGGCCATGCCGGAGATGGACACCTTCATCGCGGCGCAGGGCGCCACGCCGCTGAAGATCGGCCCGACCGAACTGCTGGCGCTGACCAAGGCGGAGGCGGAGAAGTGGGGGCCGATCGTGCGGGAATCGGGCATGAAGGTGGATTGATCACAGAAAAATCGCTGGGGCGATTTGTTCTGTGGCTGATCAGTGTGGCGAGGACCGGCGAAGCCGGATCCTCGTCACAAAGGGAACCGGCCTGCGCGTTGCTCCGCCCGGTTCGCCGAAAGGGATGCACGGACCCCAGCCGTTCGGCCTGAGCTTGTCGAAGGCTTGAGCGATGAAACACCATCCACTTGGATGGTGCTAAGATGGCGCCATGCCCGCCAGAAACACTCTTGCCCCGTCCAGCCGCCCGGTGGACGAGAAGATCACGATCAACATCGGTTGCGTCGACCTGGGCCAGATCGACCTGCTGGTGCAGGAAGGTTTCTACGCCAACCGCACCGACCTGATCCGCACCGCCATCCGCAACCAGCTCGCCACCCACGGCGAGGCCGTGCGCGCCGTGGTCTCGCGCAAGACGCTGGTGCTGGGCATCCAGCACTACACCGCAGCCGACCTCGAAGCGGTGCAGGCCGCCGGGGAACAACTGCAGATCCGGGTGCTGGGGCTGGCCTCGATCGCCGACGACGTCACGCCCAAGCTGGCGCTGGCCACCATCGCCTCCCTCACCGTGCTGGGCGCGCTCCATGCGAGCCCCGCCGTCAAGACCGCCCTGCGCGACCGCATGGGCTGAAAGAAGGACCAATGACCAACGATTTCCAGCAACTGATGAACGAGGCCACCCGCCTCACCCGCTCGGGCGACCTGCGGGCCGCCACCGCGGCGATCCAGTCCGCGTTGGGCGGGGGCGCGAGCCGGCCCGCCGCCGCGGCCACCGACATGGCCGGCGCGATCGACGTGATCGACGTCCAGGCGCGCGTCGTGCCCGGTCCGGACCGGCCCGCGGCTGCATCCAGCGGACCCACGTCGCGATTCATCGCCGGCAACTTCTCCACCACCTCGGGCAGCCGCGACTACAAGCTCTTCATCCCCGCCGGCGCCGGCGGCAAGCCGCTGCCGCTGGTGGTGATGCTGCATGGCTGCACCCAGACCCCGGACGACTTCGCGGCCGGCACCGCGATGAACGAGCTGGCCCAGGCCCAGGGGCTTTACGTGCTGTACCCGGCGCAGTCGCAGCAGGCCAATCCGCAGCGTTGCTGGAACTGGTTCAAGCACAGCCACCAGCAACGCGAGCGTGGCGAGCCGGCGCTGCTGGCGGGCATGGCGCGCCAGATCATGGCGGCCCACGCCATCGACCCGGACCGGGTGTACGTCGCGGGCCTGTCGGCCGGCGGCGCGATGGCGGCGATCCTGGGCGACACCCATCCCGACCTGTTCGCCGCCGTCGGCGTGCACTCGGGGCTGGCGGCGGGCGCCGCGTCCGACCTGCCCTCCGCCATGGCGGCGATGCAGGGCAATGGCGCCAAGCCCCGCAGCAGCGCCCGCCATGTGCCGACCATCGTCTTTCATGGCGACGCCGATGCGACGGTGCATCCGCGCAATGGCGAACAGGTCGCCGCCGCCAGTTCCGCCGGCGCCGCCGGGCCCGATGTGCAGGGCCATGCGCCGGCCGGCAAGCGCCGCAGCACCCGCAGCGTCCACCGCGATGCCGCGGGCAAGGTGCTGGCCGAGCACTGGCTGGTGCACGGCGCGGCGCATGCCTGGTCGGGCGGCAGCGCCCGCGGCAGCTACACCGACGCCAGCGGACCGGACGCCAGCGCGGAGATGCTGCGCTTCTTCCTGGAGCATCCGCGCCGTCCAGCGCAGTAAGCACCCGGCGTCGGGGGCTCAGCCGCCGCCGGGCCGCCCCAAGGCGGCTGAAGCCCCCTCGGGGGGCAGCGCAGGACACGAAGTGACAAGCGTGGGGGCCATATCACGCGGCGTACCAGAGCACCGCAAAGTAGTGGCAGGCGGTGCCGGCCAGCACGAACAGGTGCCAGACCGCATGGCCGTAGCGCAGTTGCGAATCGGTGGCGAAGAAGACCACGCCACCCGTGTAGCACAGGCCCCCGGCCAGCAGCCACAGCAGGCCGGCGGTCGGCACGCGCGCGAACAGCGGTTGGATCGCGATCACCACCACCCACCCCATCAGCAGGTAGACCGTTGTCGAGAGGATCGGGTTGGAGGCCTTGCCCGACGCCTTGAGCGCGACCCCCAAGACCGCCAGGCCCCACACGATGCCGAACAGCGTCCAGCCCCAGGCGCCGCGCAGCACGCCGAGGGTGAACGGGGTGTAGGTGCCGGCGATCAGCAGGTAGATGGACGAGTGGTCCAGCACCTTGAAGACCCGTTTCGCCTTGCCGACGGGCAGGGCGTGGTAGAGCGTCGACGCCAGGTACAGCAGGATGATCGTCAGCGAGAACAGGCCGCACGCCGCGATGAAAGCTGCGCCGCTGTGCCGCGCGGCCTGGACGATCAGCACGGGGATGCCGATCGAGGCCGCGACCAGCCCGGCCCCGTGGCTGAGGCTGTTGGCAATCTCTTCCCCTTTCGACTGCTCGCGCCGGGCCCGCACCCGCAGGATGCCGGTGGTGATGGTCATGGGCGTCGTTCAGGGCTTGACGAACTTCAGCACGAATTCGTCCTTGGGCATCGGCGGCTCGGGCGTGTTGCGGTCGCGCGGGTCGGCCGGGTTGCGCAGGAAGTCGCTGCGCGCCGCCAGCCGGAAGCCGGCGGCCTCCACTTCGGCGACGACGAAGGCCTCCTCGACCCGGTGCAGCGTGCCCGACTCCGAGATCCCCGTGCCGGCGCGGCCCGAGTGGTCGGCGATCACATAGGTCCCGCCGCGCTTGAGCGCATCGAACACCGCGCGGTTCATCCGGGCGCGATCGACGCCGAGGTGGCCGAGGTCGTGGTAGTTGAACATCAGCGTCGCCAGGTCGAGGCCGGCGTTCGCCACCTCGGGCGGCACCGGGTCGTCGAGGCGGCGCGAGACCGGCACGATGTGCGCGGTGGCCGGATTGCGGGCCCGTTCCACCAATGCCGGCGGCGATGCCGCGGCGGTCTGGCCGTAGACCTTGCCGGTGGGCCCGACGGCGCGCGCCAGCAGCTCGGTGGTGTAGCCGCGGCCCGCGCTCAGGTCCAGCGCCACCATCCCCGGCCGCACGCCGATGAAGGTAAGCATCTCGGCGGGTTTGCGCCGGACGTCGTTGCTGCGGTCGGCGGCGCTGCGGTCCGGGCTGGCGACGATGGCCGCGACGCGGTCGGGCGCCAGCGGCGCCTGGCTGGCGCAGCCCGCCAGCAGGGACAGCGTGAGGGTGAGGGCGAGAGTGGCGGTGCGCATGGCGAGCTTCTTTTTCATGGGGAGGCTGGGGCCCAGGTCAGCGCAGCGCCTTGCCCGCCAGCCGCAGGATGTCGTCGAGCGCGTTGCCGTCGCCGTTCTGGTCCAGGATCGACGCCAGGGCGCCACCCGCGCCACCCGCGCCACCACTGCCGCCCCCGAGCAGGCCACCCAGCAAGCCGCCGAGCCCGCCGCCCGCGCCTGGCGCGCCGGTCTGGGCTGCGGCGCCGCCCTGCCTGGCCATGTAGCCGGCCACCAGCATCGCCAGCATCGGCAACATCTTTCGCAGCAGCGACGGATCCAGGCCGCTCTGTGCCGCCGCGCTTTGGGCCACCGTGCGACTCACGTCCTTCGAACCGAAGATCTGGCCGAGGACGTCGTTGCCCCGGCTGACGTCGGTCGGCTGCGGGCCCAGCACGTTCTCGAGCAGGTCGCCGCCGCCAAGCTGGCCAAGCAGGGCGCCGAGCCCGTCGGGCCCGGTGCCCGGTTCCTGCGCCTGCTTCTTGAAGCCGCCGAGGATCGCGGGGATCAGCGCCTCGGCGCCGTCGGCGGCCTGGCTTTCGCTGACGCCCAGTTCCCGGGCGATGGACTGGAGGCCGCCCATCTGGGCCAGGATGTCGGTGAGCTGCATGTGATTCTCCTTGGGGGACCTGGCATCGTACAACCGGGTCAGTCCGGGGGCGACGCCGCGGCGGCCACCGCTAAACTGCCCGATCACATTCCAGGAGCCACGCCATGCTGTTTCCCACCACCATCGTCGGCAGCTTCCCGCAGCCGGACTGGCTGATCGACCGCGAGAAGCTGGCCGGCCGCTTCCCGCCGCGGGTCCGCGCGAAGGAGCTGTGGCGGGTGGCGCCGCAGTATCTCGACGAGGCGTGGAACGACGCGACCCTGCTCGCGATCCGGGCCCAGGAGGAGGCGGGGCTGGACATCGTCAGCGACGGCGAGATCCGGCGCGAGAGCTACTCCAACCGCTTCGCCACCGCGCTGGAAGGCATCGACCTGGACAACCCGGGCACCGGCCTGGACCGCTCCGGCCATCCCAACCCGGTGCCGCGCATCGTGGGCAAGATCCGCCGCAGGCACGCGGTGGAAGTGGAGGACATGCAGTTCCTGCGCCGGCACACCGACCGCAAGACCAAGATCACCGTGCCCGGTCCGTTCACCATGCTGCAGCAGGCGCAGAACGACTTCTATGCCAGCGAGGAAGAAGCGGCGATGGACTACTCGGTGGCCGTCAACGCGGAGATCCGCGACCTGTTCGCCGCCGGCGCCGACGTGGTGCAGATCGACGAGCCGTACATGCAGGCCCGGCCCGAGAAGGCGCGCAAATACGGGCTGGCCGCATTGAACCGCGCGCTGGAGGGAATCACCGGGACCACGGCGGTCCACATCTGTTTCGGCTATGCGGCCGTCATCCACGAGCGGCCGAGCGGCTACTCCTTCCTGCCCGAACTGGCCCAGTGCGGCTGCAAGCAGGTGTCGATCGAAACCGCGCAATCCCACCTCGATTGCAGCGTGCTGGAGCAGCTCGATGGCAAGCAGGTGATGGTCGGCTGCATCGACCTGTCGGACATGGCCGTCGAGTCGCCGGAGACCATCGCCGCCCGGATCCGCCGGGCGCTGCCCTACATCGCCAAGGAGCGCGTCATCCTGGCGCCGGACTGCGGCATGAAGTACCTGCCGCGCGACGTGGCGCAGGGCAAGCTCAAGGCGATGGTGGAGGCGGCGAAGATCCTGCGCAAGGAATTCGCCTAGGGTGCTTGCGCCGGCCTTGCCGTTTTCACCCGTCGATGTCGTGCGGCGCCAGCCGGCCCTGGGCCACCATCCCTGACCAGCGCACGAGTTCCGTTCTGACCTTCAACGACAGCGCATCGGGAGTGCCGGGTTCGACCTGCGCCCCATGGCTGTGAAAGCGCTCGATCACTTCCGGGTCTTGGAGCACCTCGTTCAACCGTGCGTTGAGCTTTCCGACGATGTCGGCAGGGGTCCCGCCGGGCGCGAACAAACCGTACCACTGCGCGACGTCGACACCGTCCACACCGACTTCCGCCAGGGTCGGGACGCCCGGCAGGCTGGCCAGGCGCTTCGGCCCGGCCACAGCCAGCGCACGCAATTGCCCGGCCCGGATGAACGGATGCGCCGTGAAGAGGCTGGGAAACATGATCTGGGCCCGGCCCGCGACCGTGTCGGCGATCGCCGGCCCGGCGCCTTCATGGCTGGCACTGGCCATCGACGTCCCGCTGCTTTGCTGGAAGAGTTCGGCGGCGAAGTGGGGCGGCGTGCCGTCGCCGGCCGAGGCGTAGCCGTACCGGCGCGGTGAGTGCTTCAGGTTCGCGATGAGCGTGAGGACGTCCGCCGGCGCCTTGTCCGGGTGGGCCACCATCAGGGTCGGGGACGAGCCCACCAGCCCGATCGGCGCGAAGTCGGCCACCGGGTCGTAGCCGACCTTCTGCAAGGCTGGATTCATCGCGTGCGTGCCGATGTAGCCGAACATCAGCGTGTGGCCGTCGGGGGCGGCATGCGCCACGTACTCGCTGGCGACGGCGCCGTTGGCGCCGGCCCGGTTGTCCACCAGCACCTCCTGACCGAGCAGGGGCCCCAGCTTGGCGGCGATGATGCGGGCCATGGCGTCGTTGCCGCCGCCCGCACGGGTCGGGACGATGATGGTCAGTGGCTGGTGCGGGAAGGCGTGCGGCGTCCCGCCCGCCAGCTCGGGCCGCGAGAACACGTACTCGGGAAGGTGCAGTTCGCCCTCCATGATCTTGCGTGCGGTGCGCACCAGTGCAGCGCGCTCGACGGTCGCACCGTCCCCGCTGCCCTTCAACTCGACCTCGACATCGATCTGCCCGGCCGGATGCAGCACCACCAGCGCATGCCGCCCGGGCTCACGCACCATCCCGCTGGCCACGGTGCCGGGGAGCGCGAATGCGCTGGCGACGCCGATGGCGCCGGTGGCGGCATGGGATGCGTGGCAACGGCGCGGCGTGAAGTAGCGCGAGGTCACGCTGTTGGGCGCATCGCCCGCACTCACCAGCACGGGCTTGGGGATCACGCTGTCGGACACGTCGCCCAGGCCCATCATCCGGCCGGCCTGCAGGCGCAGGGCCTCCAGCCGCTCCAGCAGCGCGGCGTCCGCATCCAGCGCCGCCGGCTTTTCGCGGCCGGTCAGGCCCAGGTCGGCGGCGCGCACCATCATCAGCGGCATCGCCGCGTCGATGCACGTCACTTCCACGCCGTCAATGGTGTCGATCCGCCGGCCGGTCGGAAAGACCTGGCCGGTGACGGCGCCCCAGGCATCCAGGAAGTTCAGCAGGATCGGCGCCGAGGTGCCGGCCACGCCGTCGATGCGCGCATCGCCTTCGTAGGTGACGCGGCCGCCCGGCGTGCGCACCGTCACGTCGATCCGCGATCCGGTGTTGACGTTGTAGACGCGCACGCTGGTGGTCCCGTCCTGGGCCTGCACCAGGCCCTGCTCGATCGCGAAGGGGGCGACGCCGGACAGCATGTTGCCGCAGTTGGGACGGGTGTCGACCGAGCGGTGCCCGACGCCGACCTGCGCGAACAGGTAATCCAGGTCGCAGCCCGGCTGCGTGGAACGCGAGACGATGGCGACCTTGCTGTTGAGGGTGCTGCCGCCGCCGACGCCATCGAGCTGGAGCGGATCGGACGCCCCGATCGCACCGATCAGCGCCTGGTCGCGCGCTTCGTCGCCGTCGGGCAGCCACTCGCGCAGGAAGAACGGCCCACGCGAGGTGCCGGCGCGCATCAGCACGCAGGGAATGGTCCGGTTCATCTCAGTCCGCCGTGAGTTTCGCCGCCTGGACCACCTTCTTCCACTTGACCTGTTCCTGCTGGACGAAGCTGCGCATCTGCTCGGGAGTCATGGTCGAGACCTCCGCCCCGTGGCCTTCCAGCCGCTGCACGACGCCCTTGTCTGCGAGCACTTCGTTCAGGACCTTGTTGAGCTGGTCGATCACCGGCTTGGGCGTCTTCGCCGGCGCGAAAATCGCATACCACTGGGAGATGTCGACGCCGGCGATGCCCTGTTCCTTGAGCGTGGGAACGTCGGGCATCAGCGCCGAACGCTTCTCGCCCGCGACCCCCACGGCCTTGAGCTTGCCGCCCTTCACGTATGGCATGGCCGTGAACAGGCTGGGGAACATCACCTGGGTCTGGCCCCCGATGGTGTCGGTGATTGCCGGGGAAGATCCTTTGTAGGGGACGTGCAGCATCGAGGTGCCGGTCGCCAACTTGAACATCTCGGCCGAAAAGTGCGGCGCCGTTCCGTTGCCCGCCGAGGCATAGCTGAATTTGTCGGGCGATGACTTGAGCGTCGCCACGACCTCCCTCGCGTTGGCGGCCTTGACCGACGGGTTCACGACCATGAGGGTGGCCGACGACCCGACCATGCCGACCGGTTCGAAGTCCTTCACCGGGTCGTAGCGCAGTTTCTGCAGGGACGGATTCATGGCGTGCGTTGCGATGTAGCCCAGCATCAGCGTGTAGCCGTCCGGCGCGGCGCGCATCACGAATTCGCTGGCAATCGAGCCGTTCGCGCCCGCCTTGTTATCGACGATGACGGGTTGCTTGAGTTTCGCGGACATGGCCTGGCCGATGACGCGCGCCATCGCGTCGTTGGCGCCGCCGGCAGCGGTCGGCACGACGATGGTGATGGCCTTGTCGGGAAAGGCGGCGAACGCGCTGCCGCAGCAAAGCGCGGCGGCGAGTGCGACGGCGGCAACAGGGTGAGGACGGTGGAATTGCATTTGTCTGCTCCGGTGGATGCGGGTTCTGGACTGACTCGGGGGACTGCGGTTCTTGCTGGCCCGTATGGTCCGGCGGTTGGAGACTTCTGTGAATTGCATGTTTAGAATCGATTGATGCGCAGCGTGGATCAGTGAGGCGTTTTGAGAGGAGCAGCCATGGCCATCAACTTCAATCTCAACGACCTGCAGGCCTTTCGCGCCGTGGCCGAACTCAGCAGCTTTCGCAAGGCGGCGGAGGCGCTGCATGTCTCGCAGCCGGCCTTCAGCCGGCGCATCGAGAAACTCGAGGAGGCCCTGGGCGTGCAGCTGCTGGAACGCACCACCCGGCGCGTGAGCCTGACCTCGGTGGGCCGCGATTTCGACCGCAAGGTGCAGCAGCTGCTCGACGACCTGGACCACACGCTGCTGGGCATCCGCGGGGTGGCCGCGACGCGCATGGGCGAGGTGACGATCGCCTGCGTGCCGTCGACGGTCTACTACTTCCTGTCGCAGGTGATCTCGCGCTACCACGAGCGCTACCCGAAGGTCAGGGTCAAGGTGTTCGATGCCAGCGCCAACGAGGTGCTGATGGCGGTGTCGCGCAGCGAGGCGGACTTCGGCCTGAACTTCGTCGGCGGTCAGGAGCCCGACATCGAATTCAAGCCGTTGATGGAGGAGCGATTCGTTGCCGCCTGCCGCCGCGACCATCCGCTGGCGAAGAAGCGCCGCGTCACCTGGACCGAGCTGGCGCAATACGACTACATCTCGGTCAGCAAGGCGTCCGGCAACCGGCTGTTGCTGGACCAGGCGCTGTCAGGCGTGAAGGTGCGGCCGCAGAGCATCTACGAAACGCAGCACGTGACGACGATGCTCGGGTTGGTGGAGGCGGGGCTGGGAGTGGCTGCGGTGCCGTCGATCGCGATGCCGGGCGCGGACCATCCGCTGCTGGTGAGCGTGCCCCTGTTCGACCCGGTCATCACGCGCAAGATCGGCCTGATCCGGCGCAAGGGGCGCGCCCTGTCACCGGCGGCCCAGCAGCTCTATGAATTCTTCTCGGAGATGAAGTCCAGGCGCGGCAAGGCCGCGGGCCGCCGCGCCGTGGCCTGATGCGCGATCAGCGGCGGGCCGCCAGCACGCGGTCCACCATGACGCCAGCCTGGCCGAGGTTGTTGGCGGGGTCGCACATCGCTTCGAGCTGCGCCCGCGTGACGTGCTTGCTGATCTCGCCATGCGCCGCCAGGATCTCGATCAGCGGACGGTGGTCCCTGATGGCCTCGCGGCACAGGTCATATACCAGGTCGTGTGCGTATTCGCGGCCGATGTACGGGCCCAGGCCCATCATCACGGCTTCGGACATCACCAGGCCGTTGGTCAGGTCGATGTTGGCGCGCATGCGGCTGGCGTCCACTTCCAGGCCCTTGAGGACGAACTTGGTCTGCTTGAGCGCGCCCGACATCAGGCAGAAGATTTCGGGCAGCGCAACCCATTCGATTTCCCAGGGGCCGGTGGAGCGCTCGTGGTCGGCCACCATCGCGTCCATCAGCGCCGCCGCATGCTGGCGCGCCACCGCGATGTTGGCGTGGATGTAAAGGCAGGAGATCGGGTTGCGCTTCTGCGGCATGGTGGACGACGAACCGCGGCCCGGCGCGTAAGGTTCGAACACCTCCGCCACCTCGGTCTGCATCATCAGCTTGACGTCCATCGCGATCTTGCCCAGCGAGCCGCCCACCAGCGCCAGGAAGTTGCCGACCTCCGCGATGGTGTCGCGCACCGTGTGCCACGAGATCAGCGGCTGGGCCAGCCCCAGCTCCCGGCACAGGCCGGCCTGGGTTTCCATCGCACCCTTCTCCAGCGAGGAGAGGGTGCCTGACGCGCCGCCGAATTCGCCCATGAAGACACGGGGCTTGAGCTGCTGCAGGCGTTCGCGATGCCGGTCGATGCCGGCCAGGATGCTGGCCATCTTGTAGCCGAAGGTGATCGGCGTGGCCTGCTGCAGGTTGGAGCGGCCGATCACGGGCGTGTCGCGGTACTTCTTCGCCAGCGAGGCCAGGGCGTCGGCGATCTCGTCCAGGTCCTGCTCCACCAGCGCCAGGCCTTCGCGCATCTGCAGCACCGCGGCCGTGTCGGTGATGTCCTGGGTGGTCGCGCCCCAGTGGCAGTACTCGCCCAGCTTGTCCTTGCAGTTGGCGTTGATCTGGTTGACCACCGCGATGATCGGGTAGCCGATCTGCTCGGTCTTGGCCTTGAGCCTGTCCCAGTCGATCTGCGACAGGTTGCAGTTGCGGACGATCTCATCGGCCGCTTCCTTCGGGATGATGCCCAGTTCGCCCTGCACCTTGGCCAGGGCACGTTCGATGTCCAGGTACTTCGCGGTGCGGTTCTCGTCCGACCAGACGTCGCGCATGCGCGCGTCGCTGAACATGTCGCCGAAGATGCGCGAGTCGATGATTGTGGATGCCATGGTGTTTGTCTCTCTCTGGTGGAAGTTGGGGTGTCCGGTCGCCGGGGCCGGCTCTCAAACCGCTTTCGAGGCATGCAGGGTCGCGATTTCGGCCGTGCCATAGCCCAGCTCGGCCAGGAGCTTATCGGTGTGCTCGCCGAGCGCGGGCACGGGGTCCATTCGCGGCCCGACGTCCCAGCTGCCCGGCGGCAGCATGGCGGGCAGGGCGCCCTTGGGTGAGCCGATCTCGGTCCAGCGGCCGCGCGCCTTGAGCTGCGGATGCGCCCAGACGTCCTGCATCGTGTTGACCCGGGCGTTGGCGATCTGCGCGAGTTCGAGCCGCTCCACCACCTGCGCGCCGGTCAGCGGCAGGAATGCCTCCACGATGATCCGGCGCAGCGCGTCACGCTCGGCGACACGCTTGAAGTTGGCGGTGAAGCGCGGGTCGCTTGCGAGGTCGGACTGCTGCAGGACCTTCTCGCAGAAACTGAGCCATTCGCGCTCGTTCTGCAGGCCCAGCATCACCGTGGTGCCGTCCCCGGCGGGGAACGGGCCGTACGGATAGATGGTGGCGTGGCTCGCGCCGGTGCGTGGCGGCGGGGGGGCGCCCTCGAAGGCGTAGTAGAGCGGGTAGCTGGTCCACTCGGCGAGCGACTCCAGCATCGAGATGTCGATGCGCTGGCCCTTGCCGGTCTGGCCACGCTGCAGCAGGGCGGCGAGGATGTTGCTGTACGCGTACATGCCGGCGGCGATGTCGGCGATCGACGGACCGGCCTTGCAGGGTTCGTCCGGCGTGCCGGTGATGGACACGAAACCCGCCTCGCTCTGGATCAGGAGGTCGTAGGCCTTCTTGTCGCGGTACGGCCCCGGATTGACCGGGTCGTCGCCGTAGCCCGAGATGTCGCAAACGATCAGCCCCGGCTTGATGGCCGACAGCTTCCCGTAGCCGAGGCCCAGCCGCGCGGCGGCGCCCGGCGCCAGGTTCTGCACCACGACATCGGCCTTCTCGATCACCAGGCGCTCCAGGATCCTGGCGGCGTCAGGATGCTTGACGTCCAGCGTCAGGCTTTCCTTGGAGCGGTTGGTCCAGACGAAGTGCGAGGACAGGCCGTGCACGCGTTCGTCATAGCCGCGGGCGAAGTCGCCCGAGCCCGGGCGCTCGATCTTGATGACGCGGGCGCCGAGGTCGGCGAGCTGGCGGGTGGCGAAGGGGGCGGCGATGGCATGTTCCAGCGTGACGACGGTGATGCCCTTGAGTGGCTGCATGGTGAAAGTCTCCGGTGTTGCCTGTGAATCAGCGCAGGACGGCGGTGGCGTCCATCGTCAGCCAGCCCTCGTGGTCCGAGGCCCACAGGCGGATGGTCTTTCCGTTGGCTTCCGGGTGGCCGCTGACATGGAAGGCGTTGAGGTCGAATGTGGGTCGCACGGCCTTGAAGCGGAAGCTCGACACCTCGGCGTCCGGCAGCTGACGCCGCAGCAGGTCCATCAGCAGCGTTGCGATCAGCGGTCCGTGGACGATCAGGCCCGGGTAGCCTTCCTGCTGCGTCACGTACTGGCGGTCGTAGTGAATCCGGTGGCCGTTGAAGGTGAGCGCGGAGTAGCGGAACAGCAGGACGTCGTCCGGCACGATCTGGCGGCGCCAGGCAGCGTCGGCCGGCGCGGCCTGGGGCGGCGGAGCGACATCGTTCGGGCCCTGCGCCTCGCGATAGACGATGTCGTGGAACTCGACCAGCGCCGGATCGGCGCTGTCGTTGCAGCGCACTTCGTGGCGCACCTTGACGAACACCAGCTTGCCCGTGCGGCCTTCCTTGGTCGACACGTCGTCGATGGTGGAGGTGCGGGCGACGCGATCGCCGACCCGGATCGGCGCGCGGAATTCGAACTGGCTGCCGGCCCACATGCGCCGCGGCAGCGGTACGGGCGGAAGAAAACCCCCGCGCCGGGCATGGCCGTCGGCGCCGATGTCGCTCTGCCGGTGCATCGGCAGGAAGTACAGCCAGTGCCACAGGGGAGGCAGCGGCGTGCCGGTGGCCGTCGCTGCCGGCGGGTGGTCCAGCGTGGCCGTCAGCGCGATGACGGGCGTGGGATAGATGGTGTCCTGGACGGTCTCGCTGCGTCCGATCCATGACCGGAGGTTTTCCTGCAGGGTGCTCACTGGTGTCTCCAATGCTGCTGTGCCGGGCTGGCAGCAGCTCTGGGCCGAAGTGTGGCTCGCCCCGGCGCCGAAGTGAATTGCAATATCTGGACGGATTGATGCATCCGATGGATGGATGAGCCGTCTGGCAGTGATAGCCGCACCGCATCAATCGTTCGGTATTTCGCAATTCACGGCCCGCCCTCCTTGCCCGAGCATCGGTGCTCCATCCCAAAGCAGCTCAGGAGACACATGCAACGCACCCGCCAACACTTGATCCCGCTGCTGGCCGTCCTGGCCTGGTCCGGCCAGGCCTGCGCCCAGTCGTCGGTCACCCTGTTCGGCATCGTCGATGCCGCGTATTCACACGGCTCCGGCAGCGCGGCCAGCCGCACGCAGCTCACCAGCGGCTCCAACAACAGTTCGCGGGTCGGCTTCCGCGGCACCGAAGACCTGGGCGGCGGCTTGTCCGCCAGCTTCTGGCTGGAGGCGCAGTTCAACACCGACAACGGCACCGGCGTCGCCACCAACCTCAACAACCAGGGCGCGGGCACTGGGACGGCCACGGCCGGCACCCAGGGCCTGAGCTTCAACCGGCGGTCCACCGTCAGGCTGGCCGGCCCCTGGGGCGAGCTGCGGCTGGGCCGCGACTACACGGGCCACTATCGCAATCGCGTCGATACCGACCCGTTCGGCGTGGTGGGCGTCGGCGCCACGCAGGTGAACGTCGGAACCCTGGCTGGCCAGACGTCGACGCGTGCATCGAACGCCATCGGCTACTTCCTGCCCGCGAAGCTGGGCGGCTGGTTCGGCCAGGTGCAGTACTACCTGGGCGAGAACGCCAGCGGAACGCCGACCGAACGGGACGGCAGCGGCTACGGCATGAGGGCCGGCCATGCGGGCGGTCCGCTGACGGTGTCAGGTGCATACGCGGTGACGCGGATGGCGTCGGGCGACGTCGTCAGCACCAACCTCGGCGCCATCGTCGATGCGGGGCCGGTGCGGCTGATGGCTGCGGTGTTCCGGGACCGGACGAAATCGCCGGTGGTCGTGACGGGCGAGGGCTATACGCTCGGCGCGATCGTCCCTGCCGGACCCGGCGACATCAAGCTCGGTCTCTCCCGCTACGGGTCGGACGCCGGCGCCCGGCCACGCACCCGGAAGATCGCCGTCGGCTATGTGCACAACCTGTCGAAGCGGACCGCCTTGTATGCCACCTATGCCCGTGTCGGCAACAGCGGTGGCGCGACGACGGCGCTGAACGGATCGACGACGGCCGCCAACAACCGGGCGACGGGCTACGACCTGGGAATCCGCCACTCGTTCTAGGTCGTCCCCCCTGCAGGTCAGGGCAGTTCGGCGTCCCGCATCCGCGCGGCGATGGTCGAGGCGCGGCTGGCGAGGTAGCCGGATTGGGGCAGCTTCTCGAAGTAGCGGGGGCGCGGCAGCATCACCGCCAGCCGCGCCGACTCGTACACCGTCAGCTGCGCGGCGCTCGTGCGGTAGTAATGCTGGGCGGCGGCTTCGGCGCCGAACACGCCTTCGCCCCATTCGACGCTATTGAGGTAGATCTCCAGGATCCGTTCCTTGCTCAGCATGCGCTCCAGCAGGAAGGTGAGCATCAGCTCCTGGCCCTTGCGCACCAGCGTGCGCTCGCCCGACAGCAGCAGGTTCTTGGCCAGCTGCTGGGTGATGGTGGAGCCGCCGACGATCTTCGGCGCCCTGGCCGGGCGCGCCGGCGCCGGCCCGGCCTTGCTGGCGCCGCGCCGGGCCGCCTGCTGCGCGTTCTGGCGCGCGGCCAGCTCCTCGGCCCGCGCGTTGCGCTGCCACGCCTTCTCCAGGGCTTCCCAGTCGACGCCTTCGTGGACGGTGAAGCTGCCGTCTTCCGACGCGATCACCGCGCGCTTGAGGTTGTCGCTGATCCGCGCATACGGCACCCACTGTTGGCGCCAGCGCAGCGCGTGTTTCTCGGTGGCGATGCGCCACGCCTCCGACCGCTGGAAGGCGGTGGACTGCGGCGCGATCGCCGCCATGGTGGCGATCCGGACCACGAAGAACAGCTCCAGCGCGAGGGCGGCGACCAGCACCAGCAGCATCCAGCGCAGCAGGCCCTTCATCGCGCTTCAGCCCAGCGTGGCGCGCAGTTCGGCCAGCACCCGGGCCGACGGCGGCCGGACGCCGCGAAAGACCAGGAAGGCCTCGGCCGCCTGCTCCACCAGCATGCCCAGGCCGTCGCGCGGCACGGCCCCGTGGGCGCGGGCCCAGGCCATGAAGCCGGCGGCGGCCGGGCCGTACATCATGTCCACGGCCAGCGTGCCGGGCTTGAGCACGCTGCCCGGAACCGGGATGCCGCTGCCGCTCAGGCTGCTGGCGGTGGCGTTGACGACGACGTCGAACGGCTCCTTCACCGCGTCCAGCGCCTGCTGCGACAGCTCGACGCCGCAGGCCCGCGCCAGCGCCGCATGGCGTGCCACCAGCTCCCGCGCCTTGCCGGCCGTGCGGTTGGTGACGACGATGCGGCGCGGCCCGGCTTCGATCAGCGGGCCCAGCACGCCGGCCGCGGCGCCGCCTGCGCCGATCAGCAGCAGGTCGTGCCCGGCCAGGGCGACGCCGGCGTTGCCCTGGATGTCGTCGACCAGGCCGAGGCCGTCGGTGTTGTCGGCGAAGACGCCATGCGCGCCGTCGAACCGCAGCGTGTTGCAGGCATGCGCCAGCCGGGCCCGGTCGGTCAGCGTGGTGGCGAACGGCGCCGCCTGGAACTTGAACGGCACGGTGATGTTGCAGCCCTTGCCGCCCTCGGCCCGGAAAGCCTGCAGCGCCGCGGCGAAACCGTCCAGCGGGATCAGCCGCTTGCCGTAGTCGAGGTCCTGGCCGGTGAGTTCGGCGAAGCGCGCATGGATCCACGGCGACTTGCTGTGCTCCACCGGGTTGCCCATGACGCAGTAGTGATCCATGTCTTCGACGCTGCGGATCAGCGGGTCGTGAGTTTGGTTTCGAGCGTCTCTTCGCGCGTGAAGCGGAAGCGCGACACGACGACGATCTGGTCGGCCTTGCGCCGCATCGCCTCGTTGAACTTGCCGAACGGGCCGGCGGCGCGGGCGATGGCCTGGGCCCGGCGATCCAGCGTGAGGTTGCCCGAGGTCTCCACCACCTCGGTGTCGAGCACCTTGCCGTCGTGGTTTACCGTGACGATCATGGTCAGCTCGCCGTACAGCTTCTGGCCGGCCAGCTCGGGGAAGTTCTGCGTGCCCCGGTCCTCGATCCTGCGGCGCAGGCCGTCGTAGTAGATGGCGTACACCTCCTCGCGGGTGGCGGGGCTGATGTAGCGCTTCTTCGGCCGCGCATTTTCCTCGTTGATGCGGCGCTCGATCTCGGCCAGCACCTTCACCAGCTGGCGGCGCCGGTCTTCGCGGGCCATCGCTTCGGGGTTCTTTTTGTCCTGCTGCGGGTCGGGCGGCGGCATCGCGGCCAGCATGCGGCGGACCTGGGCCAGCATCACCATCTGCTGGTCCTGCATCGAGTCGATCTTCTTTTGCGCTTCCTCGGCCGCATCACCGAGCTCGGTCAGCGCCGACGGCGGCAGCGGCGAGGTGGCGCGGCCCTTGGCGGCCTCGCCGCCGCCGGCCAGGGAGGCCTGCGCGATCGCCTGCGCCTTCTCGGGCTTCTCGTTGCTGCGGGCGTTGACCAGGATCACTTCCAGCGGCGTGTCCTGGAACACGCGGTTGAAGCCCTCGGGGTCGACGAAGCGGACCGTCAGCAGCACCGCATGGACGGCGAACGAGGCGCCGAGCGCGAGCTGCAGGGTACTGAAGGAACGCAGGTTCACGGAGCTGGATTATCGCTTTCGGCTTCGGTGACATCCACCGCGATCGTGATCGGGCCGGCCGCCGGTTCCTCTTCGGTCTCTTCTTCCGCACCCAGCGGCTCGGGTTCGACGTCGAGGCGCTCGACCACCGTGCCTTTCACGTCCAGCGTGATCTCGTCGATCGCGCCCAGCTGCACCCGCACCTTGGCGCCGCGCGGCAGGTCGTTGCCGCCCATCACGCCCAGCACCAGCGGCAGGTCGTCGGCCCGCACCAGGCCTTCGCGGAACACGGTGCCCACCAGCTCGGTGATGCCCTGCTGCTCGAGGTACTTGAGGGTCCAGAACCGTTCCATGCCGGCCTGGTAGCCGTTGTAAGCGGAGTACGTGGCATCGAAGCCGGAGATGATCGAGAACAGCTCCGCATCCTTGGGCTTGAACGGCGCGGCCAGGGCCGCGGTGCGGCCGTGGCGGGCAGCGGCGATGATCTGCCACTGGTTGACCAGGTCGGTGTAGCGGCGCAGCGGCGAGGTGCTCCAGGCGTAGCTCTTGACGCCGATGCCGGCGTGCGGCAGCGCCTTGGTGCCCATGCGCACCTTCACGCCCGGCGCCATGCTGGCCTGGCTGCGGTAGATGCCGGGCACGCCGAGTTCCGCGAGCCAGCTGCCCCAGGTGCTGTTGGCCAGGATCATGGCCTCGGCCACGATCAGGTCCAGCGGCGAGCCGCGCTGGCGGATCGTGATCCGCACTTCCTCGTCGCCGGTCGGCTCGGCGCCGGCGTTGCCGACCAGCCGGAAGTTGTAGTCGGGCCGATTGAAGTTCTCGGGCTTGCCGCGCACCACTTCACGCCGCGCCTTGAGGTCCTTGGCCAGCCGGTACAGGAAGGTCAGCGGCTCGCGCAGCAGGCTGGCCGGCTCGGGGTCGCCGGCGTGCTCGAAAGCGGGGTCTTCCAGCCATTGCGGCGTCACCACCGCGTCGAGCTGGTCGTGGCGCAGGTTGGCGACGATCGGCACCCGCTCGAGCCTGGTCTCGGACGACTTCACTTCCAGCGTGGCTTCGTCGAACGTGACGTACAGCGAGACCGCGGGACAGTCGCGCCCTTCCATCAACGTATAGGCCTGCACCACGTCGTCGGGCAGCATGGTGATCTTGTAGCCCGGCATGTAGACCGTTGACAGCCGCTGGCGCGCCACCACGTCGACCGGCGCGCCAGGTTGCAGCGCCAGTCCCGGCGCGGCGATGTGGATGCCGACGATGACCGTGCCGGACCCCAGGCCCTGCACCGACAGCGCGTCGTCGATCTCGGTGGTGTGGGAGTCGTCGACCGAAAAGGCCTGCACCGGCGCGAGCGGCAAGTCGTCGGTGATGGGTGGCGCCGGCAGCGGTGGAAAGGCCGTGCCTTTGGGGAAGTTCTCGAACAGGAAACGCTTCCAGTGGAACTGGTAGGGCGAGGCGATCGCGCCGGCGCGCTGCAGCAGGTCGAGCGGCGCCAGGTGGGTGGCCCGCGAGGCTTCCACCACCGCCTTGTATTCGGGCGCGTTCTTGTCCGGCTTGAACAGGATCTTGAACAGCTGGTCGCGGATCGGTTGCGGGCTGGTGCCGGCCGCCAGTTCCGCCGCCCACTGCGCGATCTGCTGCTGCAGCGCCTTCTTCTTCTCGATCGCCACCAGCGCCTGCTGCAGGATCTCGGCCGGCGCCTTCTTGAACCGGCCCTTGCCGGCGCGGCGGAAATAGTGCGGCGCCTCGAACAGCCGGAACAGGGCCGCGGCCTGCTGCTCCAGCGTCGCCTTGTCGCTGAAATAGTCGCGCGCCAGCTCGGCGAAGCCGAACTCCTCCTCGGGCGCGAATTCCCAGGCCAGCTCCAGCTCGATGCCTTCGGCCAGGGCCTGGGCCTGGCGGATCAGGTCGGAGGGCGTGGGCTTGTCGAACTTGAGCAGCACGTTGGCCGCCTTCACTTTCACCCGCTTGCCGCTCTCCAGCTCGATCTGGCTGGACGCCTCCGCCTCTGACAAAACCCGGCCGGCCTGGAACTTCCCGGCTTCTTCAAACAATGCAAACATGGGCCCGATTGTCCCATGGGGGAGTCCACGCTTTGAAATGGGACATCCGTACGCAGAGGACGCTAAGGATTCGCAGAGGGCGCAAAAAAATCCGGAGAACCATTCAAGTTTTTTTCTTATCTGCGTTTCTGCGTTTTCTGCGTGATCTCTGCGACCTCTGCGTACGGATGTCCGCTTTCATTCCAGCCCGAGAAACGCGAATACCTCGTCGATGTGGCGGTCGAAGTCGGTCAGTGCATGGTCGCTGCCTTCGAGCAGCTTGATGCGGGCGCCGGTGTAGCGCGCGGTCATCTCGCGCCAGTCCAGCACCTCGTCGCCCTTGGCGATCACGGCGCAATAGTTCGCGGGATGGGCGAGCGGCCCGCATTCCAGGGCCCGCAGCTCGTCGACGAACCCGGGCTCGAACACGAAGCGCTCGCCGGGGTCATGCCACGCACTGAGCTCGCCGACGGACCCGGCCAGGTCGCGCGCCGGATCGACCGCAGGATTGAGCAGCACCGCGCGGCAACCCGTGGCCTCGGCCACATGGGTGGCATAGAAGCCGCCGAGCGAGGACCCGACCACCGCCATGCGCTCGCGCGGCCACGCCGCGATGCCGTCCATCACCATGGCCATCGCGGCGCGCGGCGAGGCCGGCAACTGCGGGCACCACCAGGTCACCGCCGGATGCCGGTGCGCGACCCGCGCCGCGACCACGCGCGCCTTGGTCGATTGCGGCGAAGAACGGAACCCGTGCAGATAAACGATGTGCGAAATTGCCATCGCGCCACTGTAGCAAGCGCGGCTCCCGCATTGAGACTAGACCGAATGGCAGACGCGCGCGAGGCACGCCGGACCTAATCTGCAGGCACCAAGGAGTTGACCATGACCACACTGACTTCGGCCCTGAATTACGGCGCGCTGATCACCCTGTCATGCTGCAACGCGGTGCTGCAGATCGCCGCCGCGCCGGCGTGCATCGATCCGGCGCAGGAATCGAACTGGCCCTCGTGCGCGCCCGATGGCGCCCTCGGCGAGGCCGACCTGCGGCGCAAGCTGTTTCGTCCGGGCGGCAGCACCCGGATGGTGCTGGCGGACGGCGGCAGCCGCTTCGGCATCGAGTTCCACGGCGACGGCAAGCTCGAAGGCGCGGCGGCCGGCGGCGACAACGTCGGGCGCGACTGGCAGATCGACGGCGACCGGGTCTGCCTGACCTACGACCCCGGCTACCGCAGCCAGCCGGAATGCGGCGTGTTCGAGGTCCTGCGCGGCAAGCTGTACCTGGTCGAGGCGCAAGGGCGGCGCAAGCCGGTCGACAGCGTCGAATGGCGGACCCATTGAGCGCCGGCCGGCCGGGGGCTTGACCCGCAGCGCCCGGCGACTAGAGTTGGCATGCTGAACCAAGGCGGCGAACCATGCGAGTTCTGGTGTGCGACGACCATGCGCTGTTCCGCGAAGGACTGCGGCTGCTGCTGCAGCGGCTGGACGAAACGATGGACGTGGCGCTGACCGGCAACTGCGAGAAGGGCGTCCAGGAGGCCGCGCACCGACCGTTCGACCTGGTGCTGATGGACTGGCACATGGACGGCCTGGCGGGGGCGTCGGCGCTGCTGGCCTTCCGCGAGGTGGCGCCGTTCGCCCGGCTGGTGGTGCTCTCGGGGGACAAGAGCGCCGCGCTGGTGCGCAGTGTCGTGGACCTGGGCGCCGCCGGCTTCATTCCCAAGGACGCGTCGCCGGAAGTGCTGATGCTGGCGCTGCGCACGGTGGCCAGCGGCGGCATCTACCTGCCCGGCGCGGTGCTCGCCGGCAGCGGCCAGAACAGCCAGGGCGACCAGGGCCTGTGGAACGAGCAGGCTGCGCCCGCGCCACGCGACATCCGGCAGGCCTTCCCCCACCTCACCGAGCGCCAGGCCGACGTGCTGCGCGCCGCCCTGCGCGGCCTGCCCAACAAGCTGATCGCCCGCGAGCTGGGCATCTCCGACGGCACGGTCAAGACCCACCTGAGCGCGGTGTTCCGCGAGCTCGACGTGCAGTCTCGCACCGAGGCGCTGTACGTCGCCGCCAAGCACGGCGTGCGCATCAGCTGAAGGCTCAGACCACCCGCGTCGTCACGTTCCAGGCGCCGCCGGCGCGGTCGGCCTGCAGCACGCAGCAGCCATCGCGGTGCGGCAGGAAGACGCTGCCGCGCACCTCGCAGCGGTACTCGCCTTGCGGCCGCCGGAAGGTGAAGCTGTCCGGCAGCTTCAGGTTCCAGGGCTGCTCGTTGGCGAACGGCAGCGGCGCGTACAGCGCCGGCGAGTGGATCGACCGGGTGCCCACCGTCGTGCCGTCGGGCCCGGTCAGCGCGATGGCGACGTCGCAGCCCAGGTGGGCGTCGCCCGAGAGGAAGCAGACGTTCTCGATGCGGTGGTCGCACACGAAAGCGAGCAGCCGCTCCAGCGACGCCGGATAGCCTTGCCAGCCGTCCAGGTGCAGCGGTTCGTCCAGGTGCTCGATCAACCGGGGCAGCAGCATGGCGGGCGTGGCGACCAGCTTCAGGTCCGCGGGCGGACAACCGAGCAGCCAGCCCTCGAGTTCTTCGGTCTGCTGCAGCCCGAGGATCAGGGCCCCGTCCAGCGTGGGTTCGCACCGCAGCTGACGGCAGGTGCGGGTGTCGGCCATGAACAGGTGCCAGCCGGCCTGGTGCAGCGGGCGCCAGGTGCGCTCCAGCGGCGCCGACTTGCGCTGGTAGGTCCAGTACGCCGCCAGCCCGCGCTGGAGCAGCGTCTCGCGGCTGTCCTGCCGGTCGGGTTCCCAGTTGTCGGCGATCTCGTGGTCGTCCAGCATCCAGGAGACCGGGATCCGGCGCGTGATGGCGCGCAGCGGCTCGAGCTGCATCAGCTCCTCGTACGGCACCCGGTACCTGTCGTCGAGACGGATCGGGTCCAGCAGGCCGGCGGTGGCGTCGGCGTAGATCTGGTCCCCGAGCAGCAGCAGGCGCTCCGGCCGGCGCAGGCCCGGGTCCTGGCCCTCGACCAGGGCGGCCAGCCGCTGCAGCGAGGCCTGCGCCGGCAGGCCGTCCATCAGCCCCGAGGGGTATTGGCAGCTGGCGAAGGCGAGCGTCAGCGTCACCGGCGGCGGGACCGACCCCGGCGCCGCCACCGACCCGGGCGGCGCCGCGGACCTGGGGGGCGCCATGGACCGGGCGGGCGAGGCCGCCGGGAGCTCCAGCACCTGGGCGGCGAGGCGGGCGCCCAGCTGCTGCTGCAAACGGTCCAGGCCCGCCCTGACATCGGCCGGCCGCACGTCCCCGCCCGCGGTGAGGATCCACGCGTCGCCGATGCCGCCGCCCGGCTGGTCGTACCCCAGCAGGCAGAGCTGGCGGTTGTCCGGGCCGCGCTCGCCCGCCACCGTCGTCCAGCGACCCAGCGGCGCCGGCACCAGCGGGATCGGCGGGCCGTCGTCCGGCAGGGCGAGGGTGACCACACCGTCCTTCACCGTCACCGGCACGCAGACCGCCTTCGCGTCGCCCAGGCCCGGCGAGGGCATGACGGCCCAGTCCGCTTGCGGGCCGTCGCCGCGCATCGGGCCGGCCCAGGGCAATTGCCAGAACAGCTTGCTCATGTTTTCAGGAATTTCTCGATGGGGACGAACACCGCTTCGCGCGCGCTGGTTCCGATCAGGCAGTCCTGGTGGCCCAGGCCGGGCAGCTCGAGCGTCTCGAAGTTGCGGGTGCGCTCCGCCTTGTCCATCAGCAGCGCCATCTCGGCCAGCGTGCGCACGTCGGCCAGGCCGTTCTGCGCGCCGTGGATCGACAGCGTCCCGTGGGTCGGCCAGCGGCTCGCCATCCGCGTGACGGTGACGAAACAGTTGCGGCCCGCGCCGTTGGTGATCTTGTTGTAGCGCGCGAAGTGGACGGCCTGCGACACGGTGTCGAGGTTGAGGGGGCCGAACAGGTCTTCGAGCGCGGCCAGGGTCTCGTCGGCGATGTTCTCCAGGCTGAAGTCGCGCGCGTACAGGGCGTCCATCCGGTGCCGGAAACCGACCCAGGGCGTCTTGGCGCAGGGCCAGCTGGGGTTTTCGCGCACCAGTTCGTCGTCGGGATAGGGCAGCGACGAGAGCAGCCGGTCCAGCCCCTGGCCGGCCATCGACTGGTGTGCCGGCACGCGAAACTGGTAGTCCTGCGGCAGCACCAGCCGGCGCAGCACGCGCATCAGGTAGGCGCGCAGCACGTTGCCGTCGCTGTAGACCAGCACCGGGCCCTTCTGGCTGAGGACGATCTTGCGGATCGACGCCGGCAGCTTCTCGATCTGGTCCCGGGCGCGGGGCGGCCGGATGCCGTCGGCGCAATCCACGTCGTCGATCTGCGCGCGCTGCTCCGGGCTGCCGTCGGTCAGCAGCGCCATGCTCAGCATCACCGCGCCGATGCAATGGGCGAACACGTCCACCTGCGGCTTGCCGGTCACGGCCAGGATCCGCTCGATGGCGAGCGGGATGTCGGCCAGCGCCGCGTCCTCGAAATTCCAGGGCAGCACCGCCGACGGCATGCCGGCGCTGGTGCGCAGGTCGAGGATCCAGATGTCGCGGCCCTGGTGCCAGAAGTAGCGCGCCATCGGCTCGGGGATGGCCTCGTGGGTGAAGGTGGTGCCGCTGGCGCTGTAGCCGTGGACCATGACCAGCGGCATCCGGCGGTCCGCGGGATCGTTTGCGTGCTGGCCCTGGTAGCGCGTCAGGCGCACCCGCACCGCGATGCCGCGGCGCGGCGGCTCGAGCTCGATCTCGATCACGTCCGGCGCCGGCAGGCCGTCGATCGGGCCGGGCAGCAGCCTGGGGTTGTGCGGGGGCATCGGGTCCGGCGCGCGGAAGCTCCAGACGTGGATGTTCAGGAACATGCGCACCAGGTACAGCAGGAACGAGGCGGTCTCCGCCAGGGCCTGGACCTGGTTTTGCTGCGCCACGATCCGCGCCAGCGGCACGGCCTGCCGCGCCATGAAGCGCCCGTCCAGCTGCAGCACCGGCGGCTGCGTGGCCGGCAGGCCCAGGAAGTCGTCCAGGTGCAACTCGATCAGCTGGCGCCAGGGGTTGCCGCGCACGCTGTAGGTGAAGCGCTTGTGGCCGCTGATGCGCGGATGGTCCGCGATGGCGCGGGCCAGTTCCATGTCCGGCTGGTGGATCGGGGTGATGACTTCCAGCGCGTAGTCGAAGCGGCGCACCTCGCCCGCGCGCGAGGCCAGTCCGAGCAGGCGGCCGATCTGGCCGCTGTGCTTCCAGATCTCGTCCCAGTTGGTCCACAGGTCGCGCAGGCCCCGGTTCACGAGGTAGGCCCAGAGGCCGCGCACGATCCGCCACCAGCCGTGCGACGGCTCGCGCTGCAGGAACAGCAGCTTGCCTTTCACATCCGCATCGACCTCGGCGTAGCGGGCCCGCGCCGTCTCGTCCAGGAAGCGGATGCCCTGCGTCTCCCATACGGCGCGGGTGTAGAGCCGCAGGGTGGACAGCGTTCCGGTCTCCACCAGCTCCAGCTCGCGGCGCGGGTCGGCCGTCAGCGAGCCGAGCGCCTTGGGCCGGTAGCGCAAGGTCAGTTCCGCCATGTACTTCCGGTCGCGGATGCTGACCTCGCCGCACAGCTTCTCGATCAACTCGACCTCGGTCGCCGCCGGCTCCGGCGGGGTGCACTGCGCCAGGGTCCGCGAGCGCGGGCGGGGCGGCGCGGGGCTGTCTCCGGCGGTCCCGTCCGGCCGGACCCAGCCGTCGTCGACCGCGATCCGCGCGGCTGCGCGCTGCGCCACCGCCGCGATCGTGAGCGCGGGGTTGGCGCCCAGCGACGCCGGCAGGATCGACCCGTCCAGCACGTACAGGCCCGCGTGAATGTCGGTCGGGCCCTGGCGCGCGGCGAAGTCGTAGACCCGGCCCCATTCGTCGACCACGCCGGCCAGCCGGTCCGGGCCGATCGGACAGCCGCCCAGCGGATGGACGGTGAGCAGCGGCCCGCGTTCGGTGCGGAACACGAAGTCGAGGTCTTCCGGCAGCATCCGCCACAAGGGGTTGGCCAGCACCGGGGCCTTGCTCCAGCGGCCGTTGATCAGCTCCCCGGCGCGGGCAAAGGCCTCGTCGACCAGCTGCGACTTGCGCGCGCCGGGCCAGGCGATCTGGATCCGGCCCTCCACCGCGCGGTGGTCGTCCAGCGGCTGCGGGGTCGCCAGTTCCAGCACGCCGCAGCTTTCGTCGTGCCCGATCAGGCCCAGCAGCAGCGCCTGGCCGACCGTCTCCGGGTGCACCGCCAGCGGGTCGGCGCCCGGATCCGGGGCGACATGCTCCGCGCGGTCGACGGTGGGCAGCACGTGCAGCAGGTTCATGGTCGTCACGGCTTCGTCGAACACCCGCTTGAGCGCCGCCGGCACCGCGAACTCCTGGATCAGGAAGGACGGGCCGGTGAGCCGCTGCGGCACGTCGACGATGCCGGTGATGGTCGGGCCCACCTGGCGCCGGTCCAGCGCCACGTGTTCGTCGGCCACGCTGTCGGTGGCCTGCCCGGTCTGCTGCACCGCCAGGATGTTGTCGCCGTTGCAGGAGAACTGCTGGCCCAGCCGCGGCGAGAAGCGCAGCGCCGGGCCCTGCGACCGCATGAGGATTTCCGGGCTGCCCAGCGTGCCCGCCGCCAGGATCACCTTGCCGGCCAGCAGCCGCAGCGGCTGGTGCCGGCGCCGCAGCGCCTCGCCGGTGAAGACCACCGTCAGCTCCCACGGCCCGGCCGCGGTCCGCTGGATGCTGGTGACGCTGGCGCCGGTGTGGATCCGGGCGCCGCGGGTCTGCGCTTCGAGCAGCAAGGTGCTGTCCAGCGACTTCTTGGCGCCGACGTTGCAGCCGGTCATGCAGTCGCCGCAGCGCAGGCAGGCGCTGTGGGCCGAACCGGCCGCCACCGGGCCGAATTCCACGGTGACCGCCGCCTTGCGGAAATGGCCCGGATCGAGCGACTGCAAGGCCTGCGTCTTCGCGGTCCCGGCGTCGGCGATGGTGTTGTCGACGCCGCCGCGGCGCGCGCCCAGCCGCTCCTTGACCTGGTTCATGGCGGCCGGCGTCAGGGCGGCAGCCAGCGTCGGGGGCATCCGGGGCACCGAGCTCCAGTCCGGCAGCTCCATCACCCCCGCATTGATCAGCGAGCCGCCGCCCAGGCCGTTGGCCACCAGCGCGCACACGTCCGGCCCGATCCGCACGTCGAACAGGCCGTCGAGCCAGCCGGTGGTCTGTCCCGACAGGCACTGGTGCACCCGCACGTGCGGCGGCAGCTCCTGCAGGCTGGACGGGAACATGCCCGGAACGTATTCCTTGCCGCGTTCCAGCATCAGGACACTGACCTCGTGCCCGTCCGCGTCGACGCGGCCGGCCAGTTCCGCCGCCGCCATGGCGCCGCCGTAGCCGCTGCCGACGATCACCACGTCGAACGCCAGCGGGCCGTCCAGCCGGTCCTGCGTGTACAGCTGGGACAGGTCGCGCGCGATCCAGCGGGTGCCGGTTGCGGCTGTCATGGGCGGCCTTTCATGGCGATGGCGTCCTCGATGGCGCTGCGCAGCACCGCCATCGACACCGGCTTGTGCAGCAGCCGGATGCCGGCCCGAGCCGCTTCCTGCAGCCGGTCCGGCGCCGTGTCGCCGCTGACCAGCAGGGCCGGGACCTGGCCGACCGCCTCGCGGATCGCGCGCACGGCGGCGATGCCGGTGTCGCCGCCGCGCAGCCGCATGTCGGCCAGCACGATGTCCGGACGGGTGAGCGTGGCCGCGGCCACGGCTTCGCCGGTGCTGCCGGCCTCGCTGCAGGTGCAACCCAGTTCTTCCAGCAGCAGCCGCACGCCCTGGCGAACGGCCCGTTCGTCGTCCAGCACCAACACCCGCGCCTGCAGTGCCTGGGTGGTGGACGGGCCCGGCTGCGGCAGCGGTGGCGGCGCGAAGGTCAACGGCAGCCGCAGTTCGAAGCGCGTGCCCTGGCCGGGCTGCGACCGCATCCCCAGCGCGATCCCCAGCAGCGCGGCCAGCCGCCGCACGATCGACAGGCCCAGGCCGAGTCCGCGGCTGCGGTCGCGCTCAGGGTTGCCAACCTGGTAGAACTCCTCGAAGACCTTCTGCTGTTCCTGCGCGTCGATGCCGTGGCCGCTGTCGGAGACGGTGATCAGCGCCTGGTCGCCCTCGGCGACGACGTCCAGCGCGACATAGCCGCTGTCGGTGAACTTGATGGCGTTGTCGGTGAGGTTGCGCAGGATCCGCAGCAGCAGGGCGGGGTCGGTGTAGGCATGCACCGGCTGCCCGCAGCGCAGGATCGCCTGCAGTCCCTTTTCCTCGGCCGCGCCGCGGATCTCCGCATGGTGCTGGCGCAGCAGCTCGTCCAGGCTGACCAGCCGGCGTTCGATCTGGACCACGCCGGCGTCGAGCCGGGAGATGTCCAGCAGTTCGTCGAGCTGCTCCGAGAGCGCCAGCGTGACCTGGCTGAGGAGGTTGATGATTTCCTTGTCGCGGCCGTCCATCGGCCGCAGCGACAACGCGGCCACCAGCAGGCCGATGGTGTGCAGCGGCTGGCGCAGGTCGTGGCTGGCCGCCGCCAGGAACCGGGTCTTGGCCTGGCTGGCCTCATTGGCGCGCGCCAGCGCCGCCTGCAGCTGCGCGTTCAGGTCGCGTTCCTGGAACCGGATCTGCACCGATTCCTCGAACGTCTTCCAGGCGTTGCGGGCCAGTCCCAGCAGCAGCCAGAAATACAGCGCGATCAGCAGCGCCAGCGAGTACTCGCTCCAGCCGGCGGGGTGGGGGCCCGGGCTCCATGCCCACAGCAGCGGCAGCGGCAGTAACGCCGGCATCGTATAGGCCAGGTAGACGTTGCGGTGGCCGGTGGTGGTGCCGACGGCGCCGGTGCACAGGCCCAGCAGCAGCACCGAGAAGAACGCCCGCTCGGTTTCCGAGAGGAAGGGAAAGGCGGCCAGGCTCAGGCCATGCACGGCGCCGTTGACGAAGCTCAGCGCGGTGGCCATGCGCAGGCGCAGCGCCAGCGGCAGGTCGGTGCGCCCGGGGAGCAGGCTGAGCCAGCGGCGCCGCAGCAGCAGGATGGTGACTGCCACGGCGAACCAGGCGGCCGGCAGCCAGTAGGGCAGGCGGTTGGCGGCCATCACGGCCATCACGACCAGCAGGCACGAGACGGCCACCGGAACCCGCCGGCTCTGCTCGGCCAGCAGTTCCAGGAAACGCAGCTCCACCTCCGCGTGGGGGGCGCTCCGTGGGGGGGCGGGCAGGGCTGTTGGCATGCGGAACCTGTGACAAATTGAAGCTAGGGCCTGGGGCGGGACCTGTCAATCAGACGTTTGGGGGAGGCGGGGCGGCCGCCGCCGTGCATGGGTGCAGGGCCGATAATCCAGCCCCATGGCAGCAGTATTCGACCGACCCTCCCTGCGGCAGCGCGCCGCGCCGATGTTCCAGGGCTTCGACGGGCCGCTGGCGTTCGCCGTGTTCCTGCTGGCCTGCGCCGGCCTGCTGACGATGTATTCGTCGGGGTTCGACCATGGCACCCGCTTCATCGACCACGGCCGCAACATGCTGCTGGCCGGCTTCATCATGTTCGTGGTGGCGCAGGTGCCGCCGCAGCGGCTCATGAGCTTTGCGGTGCCGCTGTACGTGCTGGGCGTGGGGCTGCTGGTCGCGGTGGCCGTGTTCGGGATCACCAAGAAGGGCGCGAAGCGCTGGATCAACGTCGGCATCGTGATCCAGCCCAGCGAGATCCTGAAGATCGCCATGCCGCTGATGCTGGCCTGGTGGTTCCAGAAGCGCGAAGGGCAGTTGCGCCCGCTGGACTTCATCGTGGCCGGCCTGCTGCTGGTGGTGCCGGTGGGGCTGATCATGAAGCAGCCCGACCTGGGCACGTCGATCCTGGTGCTGGCGGCCGGCATGGGCGTGATCTTCTTCGCCGGCCTGTCGTGGAAGCTGATCGCCCCGCCCGTGGTGCTGGGGCTGGTTGCCGCAGTGCTGCTGGTGGTGTTCGAGCCGGTCCTGTGCGCCGACGGCTTCCGCTGGCCGGTGCTGCACGATTACCAGCAGCAGCGCATCTGCACCTTGCTCGATCCCAGCCGCGACCCGCTGGGCAAGGGCTTCCACATCATCCAGGGCATGATCGCCATCGGCTCGGGCGGGGTGTTCGGCAAGGGCTTCATGCAGGGCACCCAGACCCACCTGGAGTTCATCCCCGAGCGCACCACCGACTTCATCTTCGCCGCCTATTCGGAGGAGTTCGGCCTGCTGGGCAACCTGTTGCTGATCGCCGCCTTCATCTTCCTGATCCTGCGCGGCCTGGCCATCGCGCTGGAAGCGTCCACCCTCTTTTCGCGCCTGCTGGCCGGCGCGGTCACGCTGATCTTCTTCACCTACGCCTTCGTCAACATGGGCATGGTCAGCGGCATCCTGCCGGTGGTGGGGGTGCCGCTGCCCTTCATCAGCTACGGCGGCACCGCGATGGTCACGCTCGGCGCGGGGCTCGGGATCCTGATGTCGATCTCCAAGGCCAGGCGGCTGGTGCAAAGCTGACCATGGCGCGGCAACCGGTCGGCATCGTCGGCGTCGGCAACATGGGCGGCGCCATGGCGGCCCGCCTGCTCGAGGCCGGCTGGCCGGTGCAGGTCTGCGACATCGACCTGCACCGGGTGCGGGAGCTGGAACTGCAGGGCGCGCAGGTCCGCCACACGCCGGCACAGTGCGCCACCGGTGCCGCGGCCCTGATCGTGTGCGTGGTCGACAGCCCGCAGATCGAGGCCGTGCTGTTCGGCCCGGCCGGCGCCGCGGCGGTGCTGCAGCCGGGACAGGACGTGCTGCTGTGTCCGACGATCGCGCCGCAGGACACCGAGCGCTTCGCCGCCCGCTTGCTGGAGCGCGGTGTCGCCATGATCGACGCGCCGATGTCCGGCGGCCCGGCGCGCGCCCGCGATGGCTCGATGAGCCTGATGCTGGCCGGCGCTCCTGCCGTGATCGAACGCCAGCGCGACCTGCTGGCGGCCCTGAGCGGCAAGCTGTTCCGCATCAGCGCCCGGCCCGGGGACGGCGCCCGCACCAAGCTCGTCAACAACCTGCTGGCGGGCATCAACCTGGTCGGCGCGGCCGAGGCCATGGCGCTGGCCGGGCGGCTGGGACTGGAGGCTGGGCCCACGCTGGACCTGATCGAGCAGTCCAGCGGCCAGAGCTGGATCGGCTCGGACCGGATGCGGCGCGCCATCGCCGGCGATTTCGAGCCGCGGGCCCACATGACGCTGCTGGAGAAGGACACCCGGCTCGCGCTGCTGGCCGGCGCTGACGCCGGCTTCGAGGGGCCGCTGGGGGCCGCGGCCCACGCGGTGTTCGCCCGGGCCTGCGCGGCGGGGCTGGCGGGCCGCGACGATGGGGCGTTGCTGCAGCTGTTGCGCCAGCTGCCGGCG
>CALRYV010000006.1:0-209034 GCA_943372495.1 Ramlibacter sp. 2FC
AACGGACGCATGCGCTTCCTGCGGCTCGGTCGAAAGCATCCGGCACATCGACCCGGCGACCGGCCTGCCGATCTACGAGTTCACGGTGCGCATGCGCGACGGCTCCGCGCGCGAGTCCAGCGAAAGCAAGCCGGGGCGCTGGCGCGCCGGCGAGCGGGTGCTGCTGATCGGCGGCCCGAAGGCCCGCGCGGCAGAGGAACGCGAGAACCTGGCGCCCTGAGGCGCCGGACCCGCGGCGCCGAGGCCTTACGCGGCTTCGCGCAGTGCCCGCTTGCGTTCGTGCTCCTTCAGGAAGCGCTTGCGCAGGCGGATCGACTTGGGCGTGATCTCCACCAGTTCGTCGTCCTCGATGAACTCCACGCCGTATTCCAGCGTGAGGTCGATCGGCGGCGTGACCTTGATCGCGTCTTCCTTGCCGGACACGCGGAAGTTGGTCAGCTGCTTGGTGCGGGTGGCGTTGACCACCAGGTCGTTGTCGCGGTTGTGGATGCCGACGATCATGCCTTCGTACACCGGGTCGTTCGGCTTGACGAACATGCGGCCTCGGTCGTCCAGCTTGCCCAGCGCGTAGGTGAAGATCTCGCCGTCGTCCATCGAGATCAGCACGCCGTTCTTGCGGCTGCCGATCTCGCCCTTGTGCGGCTCGTAGCTGTCGAAGATGTTGGAGATCAAGCCGGAGCCGCGGGTCAGGTTCAAAAATTCGTTGGTGAAGCCGATCAGGCCGCGCGCCGGGATCCGGTACTCGAGCCGCACGCGGCCGCGGCCGTCCGGTTCCATGTTCACCAGGTCGCCCTTGCGCTCGCCCAGCGCCTGCATCACGCCGCCCTGGTGGGTTTCCTCGATGTCGGCCGTCACCAGCTCGATCGGCTCGTGCTTCTCGCCGTTCACCATCTTGAACACCACGCGCGGCTTGGAGACGGCCAGCTCGTAGCCTTCGCGGCGCATGTTTTCCAGCAGGATCGTCAGGTGCAGTTCGCCCCGACCCATCACCTCGAAGATGCCTTCCTCGTCGGTTTCCTTCACGCGCAGCGCCACGTTGGACTGCAGTTCCTTCTGCAGCCGGTCCCAGATCTGGCGGCTGGTGACGTACTTGCCTTCGCGGCCGGCCAGCGGGCTGGTGTTGACGCAGAAGTTCATGGTCAGGGTCGGCTCGTCGACCTTGAGCATCGGCAGCGGCGCCGGATTGACCGGGTCGGTGATGGTGACACCGATGCCGATGTCGTTGATGCCGTTGATCAGCACGATGTCGCCGGGGCCGGCTTGCGTGACCTGCACGCGGTCCAGGCCCTGGAACGTCAGCACCTGGTTGACCTTGCCCTTGATGGCCTTGCCGTCCGGGCCTTCCATCACCACCACATCCATCATCGGCTTGATCGTGCCGGCGTTGATGCGGCCGACGCCGATCCGGCCGACGAAGGACGAAAAGTCGATGGCGGAAATCTGCAGCTGCAGCGGCGCTGCCGGGTCGCCTTCGTGGGCCGGCACGTGCTTGAGAACGGTATTGAACAGGGCCGACATGTCGGGGCCCCACTGCACGCCCGGCTCGCCTTCTTCCAGCGAAGTCCAGCCGTTGATGCCCGAGGCGTAGACCACCGGGAAATCGAGCTGTTCGTCGGTCGCGCCCAGCTTGTCGAACAGGTCGAAGGCGGCGTTGACGACGTAGTCGGGACGCGCGCCCGGCTTGTCGACCTTGTTGACAACCAGGATCGGCTTGAGGCCCAGGGCCAGCGCCTTCTTGGTCACGAAGCGGGTCTGCGGCATCGGGCCTTCCTGGGCGTCGATCAGCAGCACCACGCCGTCGACCATCGACAGGGCCCGCTCGACTTCACCGCCGAAGTCGGCGTGGCCGGGGGTGTCCACGATGTTGATGTGCGTGCCTTCCCAGGTCACGGCGCAGTTCTTGGCCAGGATCGTGATGCCGCGTTCTTTTTCGATGGCGTTGTTGTCCATCACCGTGTCGACGATCTTCTCGTGCTCGGCGAAGGTGCCCGACTGGCGCAGGAGCTGGTCGACCATGGTGGTCTTGCCATGGTCCACGTGGGCGATGATGGCGATGTTGCGGATTTGCTTGTTGGTCATGTCGTCGTTTCCAGGATTTGCTGTATTTCAGGGGGGCTCAGCAGTCGCCCCGGGATCAGTTCTCCGGCCAGGATGTGGCCGGTGCCTAGCAAGGCTGGCGGGTCGGTGCCGTAGACGGCCACCTGCTCGTCGTCGTTCCACACGCCGCGCCGGCGCAGGCCGCTCAGGAAGCGCCCGGCATTGTCGGCATCCAGCGTGACAGCCGTGTGTTGCGGCAGCAGCGAATCCACCGGCAGCAGGCAGGCCAGCCGCTGCGCGTCGTCCATCGCCTCCAGCGCGTCCAGCGTCACGCACTGCGCAACGTCGTAGTGCCCGGTGGCGATCCGCCGCAGCGAGATCAGGTGCGCGCCGCAACCCAGCGCTTCACCGATGTCCTCGGCCAGGGTCCGGATGTAGGTTCCCTTGCTGACCCGGGCGACGATCCGGATGGCGTCGGCGACGCGCGGGTCCTGCACCCTGGCCAGCTTCAATTCGTACACGGTGACGTGGCGGGCTTCCCGCTCCACTTCCTGCCCGGCCCGCGCGTATTCGTACAGCGCCTTGCCATCCTTCTTCAGGGCGCTGTGCATCGGCGGCACCTGGCAGATGGGCCCGGTGTACCGGTGTTCAACGTCCGCCAGCTGCTGCAGGCTGACAGCCACCGGCCGGGTGGCGATCACATCGCCCTCGGCATCGCCAGTGGCGGTCTTCACGCCCAGCTGGGCGACGGCCTCGTAGGTCTTGTCGGCATCGAGCTGCAGCTGGCTGAACTTGGTCGCCGCGCCGAAGCACAGCGGCAGCACGCCGGTGGCGAGCGGGTCCAGCGTGCCCGTATGCCCCGCCTTTTCGGCGCGCAGCAGCCACTTGCACTTCTGCAAGGCATTGTTGCTGGACAGACCCAGCGGTTTATCGAGCAGCAACACCCCATGCACAGGGCGCCGCTGCACCCTGGTGCTTGGCGCGTTCATGGTCAGGTGTCGTCTTTGGAACGCGAGGCGACGGCTCGCGCGATCAGCGCGTTCATGTCGGCGGCCCGTTCGGTGGTCCGGTCGAACAGGAAGTGCAGCGTCGGCACGGTGTGGATGTGCAGCCGCTTGAACAAGCCGTTGCGCAGGAAGCCGGCGGCCGTGTTCAATGCGACCTCGCATTCGGCCGGATCGCCGACCAGCACGCTGAAGAACACCTTGGCGTGGGCATAGTCCGGCGTCACCTCGACCGCCTGGAGCGTGACCATGCCCAGGCGCGGATCCTTCAATTCGCGGATCAGCTCGGTCAGGTCCCGCTGGATCTGATCGGCGACCTTGAAGGCCCGGTTCGGCGTGCTGCTTTTCTTCGGCATCTTGATCGGTCGACGCGCTTACAGCGTCCGCGCCACTTCCTTGACTTCGAAGAACTCGAGGTAGTCACCGACCGCGATGTCGTTGTAGTTCTTGAGCTTGATACCGCACTCGAAGCCTTCCTTGACGTCGCGCACATCGTCCTTGAGCCGCTTGAGCGACTCGAGTTCGCCGGTGTACACCACCACGTTGTCGCGCAGCAGGCGGAAGTGCGCCGACCGCGTGACCATGCCGGAGGTGACCATGCAACCGGCGACAGTGCCGATCTTGGAGGCCACGAACACGGTGCGGATCTCGGCCATGCCGATGACTTCCTCGCGCTTTTCCGGGGTCAGCATGCCCGACATGGCGACCTTCAACTCGTCCACCGCGTCGTAGATGATGCTGTAGTAGCGGATGTCCACGCCGGTGCTCTCGGCCGTCTTGCGCGCGCCGGCATCGGCCCGCACGTTGAAGCCGATGATCACCGCCTTGGAGGCGATCGCCAGGTTGACGTCCGACTCGCTGATGGCGCCGACGGCGGAGTACACCAGTTGCACCTTCACTTCGTCGGTCGACAGCTTGAGCAGCGACTGGGCCAGCGCTTCCTGCGAACCCTGCACGTCGGCCTTGATGATGATCGGCAGCATCTTGACTTCGCCGGCCGTCATGTCGGTGAACATGTTCTCCAGCTTGGCCGCCTGCTGCTTGGCCAGCTTGGTGTTGCGGAACTTGCCGGCGCGGTAGGTGGCGATTTCGCGAGCGCGGCGCTCGTCGGTCATCACCATGAACTCGTCGCCGGCCTGCGGCACTTCGGTCAGGCCCTGGATCTCCACCGGGATCGACGGACCCGCGGTCTTGATCGCCTTGCCGTTCTCGTCCAGCATGGCGCGCACGCGGCCATAGGTCTGGCCGGCCAGCACCACGTCGCCGGTCTTGAGCGTGCCGGATTGCACCAGCACGGTGGCGACCGGGCCGCGGCCCTTGTCCAGTTGGGCTTCGACCACCAGGCCCTTGGCCAGGGCGTCGACCGGAGCCTTCAGCTCCAGCACTTCGGCCTGCAGCAGCACCTGTTCCAGCAGGGCGTCGATGCCCTCGCCGGTCTTGGCCGACACCGGCACGAACGGCGACTCGCCGCCGTACTCTTCCGGCACGACTTCCTCGGCGACCAGCTCTTGCTTGACGCGGTCGGCGTTGGCATCGGGCTTGTCGATCTTGTTGATCGCGACCACGATCGGCACACCGGCAGCTTTCGCGTGCTTGATGGCTTCCTTGGTCTGCGGCATGACGCCGTCGTCGGCGGCGACCACCAGGATCACGATGTCGGTGGCCTGCGCGCCGCGGGCCCGCATGGCGGTGAACGCCTCGTGGCCCGGCGTGTCCAGGAACGAGATCATGCCGCGCTCGGTCTGCACGTGGTACGCGCCGATGTGCTGCGTGATGCCGCCGGCTTCGCCCGACGCCACCTTGGCGCGCCGGATGTAGTCCAGCAGCGAGGTCTTGCCGTGGTCGACGTGGCCCATGACGGTGACGACCGGTGCGCGCGGCAGGGCTTCGCCTTCGGCGGCAGCCGCGTCCTGGTCGGTGAAGGCTTCCGGATCGTCCAGCGCCGCCACGATGGCCTTGTGGCCCATTTCCTCGACCACGATCATGGCCGTGTCCTGGTCCAGCGGCTGGTTGATGGTGACCATCTGGCCCAGCTTCATCAGGTGCTTGATCACCTCGGACGACTTGACGGCCATCTTGTGCGCCAGTTCGGCGACCGTGATGGTTTCCGGCACGTGCACTTCGATGATGCGCGCCTCGACCGGTGCGGCTTGCACGTGGTCGTCGCCGCGGTGGTCGCGGTCGCCGCCGCGGCTGCGGCCGCGCGGCCCGCCGCGCCAGCTGTTGCGGCCGACTCCGCCCGAGGCGTCGCCGCGGGTGGGGATGGCCTTCTTCTTGGCCGGATCGCCAGCCCAGCTGGACGACAGCTTGGCCGACTTGACTTCCTTGCCGGCGCCGCCGGGACCGGCGGGCGCGGCAGCGCCCGGGGCCGGACGGCCGGTGCCGGTACCGACTGCGGGCTTGTGCAGCGTGCCCTTGGCGCCGGGCTTGGCCGGTTCGACCTTGGCCACGACCTTTTCCGGCGGCTTGTGGGCCACCAGCACCTTCTTGGGCGCGGACATCATCGAGCGGATGGCGGCGGCTTCGGCTTCGGCCTTGCGGCGGCGCTCGCCGAGGTCGGCGGCGCGGGCGGCTTCCTCGTCGGCGCGGGCCTTGGATTCGGCGGCGGCCTTCTCACGGGCCTGGGTCGCGGCGGCCACGCGGGCCGCAGCGGCTTCCTCGGCCTCCTTCGACGCCTCGACCTTCACGGTCGTGGCGGCGGCCTTCTTCTGTTCTTCGGTCGCGGCATATTGCGCGGCGCGCTCTTCGGCCTCGCGCTCGCGGCGCTCGGCATCCTCGCGCTGCTTGCGCTTTTCCGCCAGGTCGTCTTCCTGGCGGCGGATCAGCTCGGCCTGGCGCCGCGCTTCTTCCTCGCGGCGTCCCAGCTCGGCGTTGTCGATGTGGCCGGCGGCCGGTGCCGGTTCCGGCACTTCGACCTCGGGCGCCTCGACCACGGCCGTGTCGCCACCCTCGTCACGCTTGACGAAGGTGCGCTTCTTGCGCACCTCCACCTGGATCGTGCGGGCCTTGCCCGACGAATCCGCCTGCTTGATCTCGCTGGTGGATTTCTTCACCAGGGTGATCTTCTTGCGCTCGGGCGCGGCTGTGCCGTGGCTGGCCTGCAGGAAACCGAGCAGCTTCTGCTTGTCGGCTTCGCTGAGCGGGTCGGTGGGGGCCGCTTTGGCCACACCTGCGCTGCGAAGCTGCTCGAGCAGCGTGTCGGGGGATTTTTTAAGTTCGGTTGCGAACTCGGCGACGGTCGTACTGGACATGTGTTGCGATACCTTCCATCACTCTTGAGCGGCGGTGGCAGTGGTGAACCAATGCTCGCGCGCTTTCATGATCAGGGTTTTGGCTTCGTCCGCGGACTGGCCAGTGATTTCAGTGAGTTCATCGACGGCCAGGTCGGCCAGGTCGTCGCGGGTGTGGACGCCGGCCTCGGCCAGCTTGGTGATCAGTTCGGCAGTCAGGCCTTCGAGGTCGCGCAGGTCCTGCGACACCTCGTCGACGCTCTCCTCGCGGGCGATTTCCATCGTCAGCAGGGCATCCTTGGCGCGGGCGCGCAGCTCGTTGACGGTGTCCTCGTCGAAGCTCTCGATCTCCAGCATCTCGGAAATCGGCACATAGGCCACTTCCTCGAGGCTGGTGAAGCCCTCGGCAAACAGGATGTCGGCGATCTCCTGGTCGACGTCCAGCTTCTCCATGAACAGCGCGCGGATGGTGCCCGTCTCCTCGGCCTGCTTCTGCGCCGATTCGTTCGCGTCCATGATGTTGATCTTCCAGCCCGTCAGGTCGGAGGCCAAGCGCACGTTCTGGCCGCCGCGGCCGATCGCGATCGCCAGGTTCTCCTCGTCGACCACCACGTCCATCGCGTGCTTCTCTTCGTCAACGACGATGGAGGACACGTTGGCCGGGGCCAGGGCGCCGATCACGAACTGCGCCGGGTCTTCCGACCACAGCACGATGTCGACGCGCTCACCGGCCAGCTCGTTGGTGACGGCGTTGACGCGGGTGCCACGGACGCCGACGCAGGTGCCGATCGGGTCGACCCGCTTGTCATGCGACAGCACGGCGATCTTGGCGCGGCTGCCCGGGTCGCGGGCGCAGCTCTTGATCTCCAGCAGGCCCTGCTCGATCTCGGGCACTTCCTGGCGGAACAGCTCGATCATGAATTCGGGGGCCGAGCGCGACAGGATGATGGGCGCGCCGCGCAGCGTCAGGTCCACTTCCATGATCATGGCCCGCACGCGGTCGCCGTTGCGCAGGTTTTCCTTGGGGATCATCTCGCCGCGGCGCAGCCGCCCTTCGACCCGGCCGGATTCGACAATGATGTCGCCCTTGTCCATGCGCTTGACCGTGCCCACGAAGATCTTGTCGCCGCGCGACATGAAGTCGTTGAGCAGCATCTCGCGCTCGGCGTCGCGGATCTTCTGCAGGATCACCTGCTTGGCGGCCATGGCGCCGATGCGGCCGATCGGCACCGAGGGAACTGCTTCCTCGATGTACTCGTCGACCTCGATGTCGGGCATTTCTTCCTTGGCCTCGAACAGCAGGATTTCCTGGTCGGGCAGCTGCAGGCCGGCCTCGTCGGGGACGACGTGCCAGCGGCGGAAGGTTTCGTAGTCGCCGCTGTCGCGGTCGACCACCACGCGGATGTCCACGTCGCCTTCGTACAGTTTCTTGGTCGCTTGCGCCATGGCAGATTCGACCGCGCCGAAAACAACGTCGCGTTCGACGTTCTTCTCGCGCGAGATCGCTTCCACCAGCATCAACAATTCGCGATTCATGTCACGACTCTCCTGTCTCTCAAATCTCTAAATCAGTTGGGGCCGGACGGCTCGTTCGCAACGTCCGCACCTGCCGTGCCGCCCTTGCGGCCCTTGAAATCCACGATCGGCGCCAGCCGCGCTTCCTTGAGCTCGTCCAGCGTGAAGCCCAGGGCCTGCATCGGCACCGGCGCCCGCTTGCTGCTCACCTTGACGCCCGGCTTGACGGCCGGCGCATCGCTCCAGACGATCTGCCAGCCCCCCGCCTCGGCCCGCTCCAGCGTGCCGCGAAACTTCTTGCGGCTCGCGCTGACCTGGCCGGCGGCGGCCGCGCCCATCGGCGCCCTCAGCGTGATGTCGACCTCGTGGCCGACAAAACGCTCGAAATCCTGCTCGCTCCTCAACGGCCGGTCCAGCCCCGGCGAGGACACCTCGAGCCGGCTGTATTCCGTGCCTTCCACTTCCAGCGCGAACTGCAGCTGGCGCGTGACCTTCTCGCAGTCCTCGACGGTAATGAACTGCTCCTGCCCCGGGCTCCATGGCAGGTCGATCGTGATGCGCAGCAGGCCTCCGGCGGATCTTTCGATTTCCACCAATTCGTATCCCAAACCGGTCACGGTTTGCAAAGCGATGTCCTGCAATGCCACTGTTTTTCGTCTGCCCTAAAAAGCGATCGCCCAAAAAAAACGGGCGGTGAGTACCCGCCCGTTTGGTCGTGAAGCAAGGATTGTACCTCGTAAAGCGTTGATTTGCAAGGCTTCGTCAGCTGCGCGTCCCCAATCTGAAGCGCGTCGATCGGACCTGCTTGCGGCCGAGCTGACAGCGCCGGAAACCTACTCCTGGACCTTGCCGCGCAGCAGCTTGACCTGCGAACGCAGGGTCTTGCCTTCCAGCCGGCGCCGCTTCGACGCCTTGGTCGGCTTGGTGGGCCGGCGCACGCGCGGCGGCTCGGCCACGCTGTCCACGATCTCCTGCAGCCGGCCGAAGGCCTCGGCCCGGTTCATGTCCTGGCTGCGCTGGGTCTGGGCCTTGATCACCAGCACGCCGTCGCGGGTGATGCGCTGGTCGTTCAGCGCCAGGAGCCGCTCCTTGTGGTCGGGCGCCAGCGAGGAATGGGGGATGTCGAAGCGCAGGTGGATCGCGCTGGAAACCTTGTTGACGTTCTGGCCGCCGGCCCCCTGGGACCGGACGGCGGTGATCTCAACCTCCGATTCGGGGATCACGGTGGGCGTGCGCGCTTCCATCGCCGGGCCCTCAGGAGGCCGCGGCCACCAGGGTGCGGGTGTACTCCTGGCGCGGCGCGTTCATCACTTCGTCGACGGTGCCGCTCTCCAGGATCACGCCGTCCTTCATCACCACCACGTCGTGGGCCATGGCCCGGATCACGTCCACGTCGTGCGTGATCAGCAGGTAGGCCAGGCCCTTCTCGCGCTGCAGCCGCTGCAGCAATTGCAGCACCTGCTTCTGGATCGTCACGTCCAGGGCGCTGGTCGGCTCGTCCAGGATCAGCAGTTGCGGTTGGACGATCAGGGCCCGGGCGATCGCCAGCCGCTGGCGCTGGCCGCCGGAAAATTCATGCGGATAGCGCGACAGCAGGCCGGGAAACTGGGCGTCGAGCAGGCCGACGTCGGCCAGAGCGGCGGTCACCCGCTCGCGCCGCTGCGGCAGCGGCAGGCCGGGCTCGTGCACCAGCAGGCCCTCGCCGACGATTTCCTCGACCGTCATGCGTGGCGACAGCGACGAGAACGGGTCCTGGAACACCACCTGCACCAGCCGCCGGATCGCCTTGTTGCCGGCGGCATGGGGGCCCCAGCGGCTGCCGACCACCTCCAGCTCGCCCAGGTGCGGGATCAGGCCCAGCGCCGCCAGCGCCAGGGTCGATTTGCCGGACCCGGACTCGCCCACCACGCCCAGCGTGCGGCCGGGCGCGATGGCGAAGTCCGCCCCCTGCACGGCCACGAAGCTGCCCTTGCGGAACCAGCCGCGGACGCCGGGGATCGGCACCGGATAGGTGACGCGCATCTGCCTAGCCCGCATCACCGGCTCTCCGCCCGGCGCCGGAGGGTCCTGCACATCGCGCACCGGACGACTGTCGATCAGCTTGCGCGTGTACGCGTGCTGCGGCGACGCCAGCACGTCCGCTGCCTGGCCCGACTCCAACAGGTGGCCGTTTTCCATCACGGCCACCCGGTCGGCGAACTTGCGCACCAGGTTCAGGTCGTGCGTGATCATCAGCAGCGCCATCCCGGTCTGGCGCTGCAGGTCCGACAACAGGTCCAGGATCTGGCCGCGGAGCGTGACGTCCAGCGCGGTGGTGGGCTCGTCCGCCAGCAGCAGCTTGGGCCGGCACGCCAGCGCCATCGCGATCATCGCGCGCTGGCGCTGGCCGCCCGACAGCTGGTGGGCAAAGGCCTGGGCGCGCCGCGCCGGCTCGGGGATGCCGGTGGCGGCGAGCGCCTCGATGGCCGCGGCCCAGGCCTGCTGCTTGGTCAGGCCCTGCTTGAGTTGCAGCACTTCGGCGATCTGGTCGCCGATGGTGAACAGCGGATTGAGCGCCGTCATCGGCTCCTGGAAGATCATCGCGATCTCGCGGCCGCGGATTCCCAGCAGCTGGCGTTCCGGCAGCGTGAGCAGGTCGACCGGGGCGGTGCTGCCCTCCACGCCGGCGAGCAGCGCCGAGCCGGTCACCTTGGCGCCTGCCGCCAGCCGCAGCAGCGCCAGCGCCGTGACGGTCTTGCCCGAGCCCGATTCGCCCACCAGCGCCAGCTTCTCGCCGGGCGAGATCGAGAAATCGATGCCGTGCACCACTTCCTTGGCGCCGAAGGACACGGTCAGGTTGCTGACTTCGAGGAGCTTGGCGGTCATGGGGAAAGGCGGGAGCGAACACCCGTACGCAGAGAACGCGGAGGATTCGCAAAGGACGCAGAGGAAACCGATGGAAGTCCTTGATTCATCTCATTTCTGCGCCCTCTGCGCAATTTCTGCGACCTCTGCGTACGGATGTCCGTTTTCATAAATCCGCCTTCCGCGGGTCAAGAGCATCGCGCAGCGCATCGCCCATGAAGGTGAGTAGCAGCAGCGTCATCACCAGCACGCCGAAGGTCGCCAGCGAAATCCACCAGGCGTCGATGTTGCCCTTGCCTTGCTGCAGCAGTTCGCCCAGCGACGGCGTCCCGGGCGGCACGCCCAGGCCCAGGAAGTCGAGCGAGGTCAGCGCCAGGATGGCGGCGCTCATGCGAAACGGCAGGAAGGTCACCACCGGCGGCATGCTGTTGGGCAGGATATGGCGCCACATGATCCGGCTGTTGCCGACACCCAGCGCCCGGGCGGCGCGGACGTAATCCATCTGCCGGTTGCGCAGGAACTCGGCCCGCACATAGTCGGCCAGCGACATCCAGCCGAAGACGCTGAGCAGTACCAGCAGCAGGCCGATGCTGGGCGCGAAGATCGAGCTGAAGATGATCAGCAGGTACAGCTCCGGCATGGCGCTCCAGATCTCGATGAAGCGCTGGAACGCCAGGTCCACCTTGCCGGCGAAGTAGCCCTGCACCGCGCCCGCGGCGATGCCCAGCGCCGTGCCGACGGCGGTCAGGGCCAGCGCGAACAGCACGCTGACCCGGAAGCCGTAGACCAGCTGGGCCAGCAGGTCGCGGCCACGTTCGTCGGTGCCCAGCAGGTTCTCCCGCGACGGCGCCGCCGGACTGGGCGCGCTGGCGAAGTAGTTGAGGGTCTTCGATCCGTACGGGTTGGGCGCATACAGTGCCCAGTTGCCGCCGGTCGTGATCTTCTGCCGGATGTAGGGATCCAGGTAATCGGCCGGGGTCGGGAAGTCGCCGCCGAAGGCTGTTTCGGGGTAGTCCTTGAACACCGGGAAATAGGTCTGCCCCTGGTAGCGCACGACCAGCGGCCGGTCGTTGGACAGCAGGTCCGCCGCCAGGCTCAGGAGCACCATCGCGCTGAACAGCACCAGGCTCCAGAAGCCGAGCCGGTTGCGCTTGAAGCGCAGCCAGGCGCGGCGCCCCGGAGACAAGTGGACGGGAACGGCCTCAGTCGAATTTGACACGCGGGTCCACCCAGACATAGCAGAGGTCGCTGACCAGCTTGGTGAGCAGGCCGATCAGCGTGAAGAGGTAAAGCGTTCCGAGCACCACCGGATAGTCGCGCCGGATCACGCTCTCGTAGCTCAGGAGCCCGAGCCCGTCGAGCGAGAACAGGGTCTCGATCAGCAGCGAGCCGGTGAAGAAGGCGGCGACGAAGGCCGTCGGGAAACCCGTGATGATCGGGATCAGCGCATTGCGGAAGATGTGCTTCCACAGCACCTGCCCTTCGCCCAGCCCTTTGGCCCGGGCGGTGAGCACGTATTGCTTGCGGATCTCCTCCAGGAACGCGTTCTTGGTCAGCATCGCCGTGACCGCGAAGCTGCCCAGCACCATGGCCGTCACCGGCAGCGTGATGTGCCAGAGGTAGTCGGCGATGCGCGCGCCCCAGCTCAACTCGTCCCAGTTCGACGAAGTCAGGCCCCGCAACGGAAACCACTGCAGCTGCCCGCCGAAGATCACCAGCAGCGCCACGCCCAGCACGAAACCGGGAATGGCATAGCCGACCAGCACCAGCAGCGTGGTCACGAAATCGAAGCGCGAGCCGGCGCGCACGGCCTTGGCCACGCCCAGCGGCACCGCCACCCCGTAGCTGATGAAGAAGGTCCACATGCCCAGGCTGATCGACACCGGCAGCTTCTCCAGGATCAGCGTCCACACGTCCTTGTTCTGGAAGAAGCTGCGGCCCAGGTCGAACCGGGCCAGCTGCCCCACCATCAAGCCGAAGCGCTCCAGCGGCGGCTTGTCGAAGCCGTACAGGGCCTTGATCTGCTCGATCTTCTTCGGGTCCACGCCCTGCCCGCCGCGGTAGGCGCCGGTGTCGCTGCCGGCGCCGCCGGCGCCGCGCCGCGCTTCCGCGATGTACTGCTCCACCGGACCGCCCGGAACGAACTGCGTCACCACGAAGGTCAGGACCATCACGCCGAACAGCGTGGGCAGCATCAGCAGGATGCGTTTGGCGATGTAGGCAAACATGGTTCTTCCTATTTCGACGTCTTGGGCGGCATGCGGGCCCACCAGACCATCATCGGCCAGTCCATGTAGGGAACGCCTTCCGGCGGATGCGGCGGCACGACCTTCGGGCGCTCGAGGGTCCAGGCGTTGTAGGCCATGCGCGCCTCGGAGCTGGTCCAGGCCGGGATCATGTAATGGCCATGGGCGATCACCCGGTCCAGCGCGCGGCAGGCCGTGAGGAACTCGTCCTTGTTGTCGGCGGCGGTGAGCCGGCCCAGGATCGCATCGATGGCCGGGTTCTTGATGCCGGCGATGTTCATCGTGCCCTGGGTGTCGGCGGCCTTGCTGCCGAAGAAATCGAGGTAGTCGGCGCCGGGGAAATGGGTGCCCGGAAACGAGATGCCGACCATCTCGAAGCTGAACGAATCCAGCCGCTCCTGGTAGAGCGCGAAATCGACGGTGCGGAACTTCAGATGGATGCCCAGCTTCTCCAGCGCGCGCTGCCACGAGGCCAGGGTGGAGGCCGACCGGCCTTCGGTGCTGTCCAGGAGTTCCACGGTGAGCGCCTCGCCCCTGGCATTGCGCAGTGCCCCGTCGCGCAAGGTCCAACCGGCCTCCTGCAGCAGGGCCTGGGCCTTGCGCAGGTTGCCGCGCAGCGAATTGGCGCCGTCGGTGCGCGGTGGCAGGGCCATCGGGCCGAAGGCCTCGGCCGGCAACTGCGAACGGAACGGCTCCATCAGCGCCACCTCCTGCGGCGACGGCAGCCCGTTGGCTTCGCAGGCGGTGTTGCCGAAGATGCCCTTGACCCGCTTGTAGCTGCCGCGAAACAGCTGGCGGTTCATCCACTCGTAGTCCATCGCCAGTTCGATCGCCATCCGCACCCGCCGGTCGCTGAACTTGTCCAGCCGGGTGTTCAGGAAGTAGCTGTAGAAGCCGTCGGGCGTGCGGTGCTCGAACGGGCTCTTGATCAACTCGCCGCGGTCCATGCGCGGCCCGTTCAGGCGCCGGTTCCAGTCGCCGGCCGAGTAGAACAGCATCATGTCGAACTCGCCGGCCTTGAGCGCTTCGAGCTGCGCGGTGTTGTCGCGGTAGATCTTGACCGTGATGCGGTCGAAGTTGTTCATGCCGCGCCGCACCGGCAGGTCGCGCGCCCAGTAGCCGGGATCGCGCACGTAGGTGACGTCCTTGCCCGGACGGACCGGGCCGATCTTGTACGGCCCGGTAGCGATCGGGATGTCGGTGACCACCTGGTCGAAAGTCTTGGCCTTGCCGTTCTCCACGCCCCACTTGGCGCTGAACACCGGCAGCCCGCCGACCACCAGCGGCATCTGCCGGTCGCGCTTCTTGAAGCGGAAGCGCACGGTGCGGTCGTCCACCACGTCGCAGCCGGCCACATCCACCAGCAGCGACGCATAGGAGGGCAAGGCGTACTTGGAGATCAGGGTGTCGTAGCTGTGCTTCACGTCGGCCGCGGTCACCCGGTCGCCATTGTGGAAACGCGCCTGCGGCCGCAGCCGGAAGGTGGCGGACATCAGGTCGGGAGCGACTTCGACATCCTCGGCCAGCAGGCCGTAGCCGACCCCGATCTCGTCCATCGACCCGGTCAGCAGGCTCTCGAACAACAGGTCGGACAGGTAGGACGGCGCCGTGCCCTTGAGCGTGAACGGGTTGTACTTGTCGAAGGTGGAGATGCGCGAGTTGGCGACCATCTTCAGCTCGCCGCCCTTGGGCGCCGCCGGATTGACGTACTCGAAGTGGCTGAAGCCCGGCGGGTACTTGAATTCGCCCCAGACGGAATACCCCGGCGCGGCCCACCCCGTCCGGGCGAGCATGCACAGCAACAAGACCAGCCAAACCCTCATGCGACAATTCTCGATGACTTTTTACCGATTCGAGGGACCATGGGCTTTCTGACTGGCAAGAAATTGTTGATTACCGGCGTGCTGTCGAACCGTTCGATCGCCTACGGCATCGCCCGAGCATGCCACGAGCAGGGCGCCGAACTGGCCTTCAGCTACGTCGGCGAGCGCTTCAAGGAGCGGATCACCGAATTCGCCGCCGACTTTAATTCAAAGCTGGTGTTCGATTGCGACGTCGGCGACGACGCCCAGATCGAGAAGATGTTCGCGGACCTGGCGCAGGCCTGGCCGAAGTTCGACGGCTTCGTGCATGCCATCGGCTTCGCGCCGCGCGAAGCCATCGCCGGCAATTTCCTGGACGGCATGACGCGCGAGAACTTCCGCATCGCGCACGACATCAGCGCGTACAGTTTTCCAGCGCTGGCCAAGGCCGCCCTGCCCCTGCTCAATGACAAGTCGGCCATGCTGACCCTGAGCTACCTGGGCGCCCTGCGCACCATTCCCAACTACAACACCATGGGCCTGGCCAAGGCCAGCCTGGAAGCCTCGGTGCGGTACCTGGCCGAGGCCGTCGGCCTGACCGCCGACGGCCGCAGCATCCGCGTCAACGGCATCAGCGCGGGGCCGATCAAGACGCTCGCCGCCAGCGGCATCAAGGACTTCAGCAAGCTGCTCAATGTGGTCGCCAAGACCTCGCCGATCCGCCGCAACGTCACCATCGAGGACGTCGGCAACGTGGCGGCCTTCCTGCTCAGCGACCTGGCCGGCGGCGTCACCGCGGAAATCACCTACGTCGACGGCGGCTTCAGCCAGACCGCGGTGGCGGTCGTCGATTCAGCCGCCTGAACCAGTGGTGCGCGGCGCGGCTCTCACGCGCCGCGAAACAGGTGGGCGAAGCTGCGGCTGACCTCGAGCACCTCGGGGTGCCCCTGCAACTGCACCCGCTGCCGTCCGGTGTCGTCGCGCGTCACGGCCTCGATGGCGTCGACGTTGACGATGGTGGAGCGATGGATCTGCCAGAACTGCTCGCCGTCCAGCCGCGGCATCAGCTCGCGGATCGGCGTGCGGATGAAGGCCTCCTGGTCGCGGGTCTGGACCCGGGTGTACTTCTCGTCGGAGCGGAAGAACAGGACGTCCTTGACGTTGATCAGGCGGGTGGTCGACCCCGCCGTGCACTGGATCCAGCGCAGGGGCGGCTCGGCGCCGGCGCCCGGCGGGCGTTGCACCGATTGCTGGGCCTGCAGGAATTTCGCCAGCAACGCGTCGAGGGCGGCTTCGTCGCTGGCCGCTGTGCCGGCGGCCGCATGCGCACGCTGGTCCAGCCGGCTCCTGACCCGCTGCGCGGTCTGGGCCAGCCGCTCGGCCTCGACCGGCTTGAGCAGGTAGTCCAGCGCCCCCTGCTCGAACGCGGCGACCGCGTATTCGTCGTAGGCCGTGACGAAGACGATCTCCCCGGCCCAGCCTGGCAGCGTGACGATCTCCCGGGCCGCTTCGAGTCCGGTCAGCGCCGGCATCCGGATGTCGAGGAAGACCACGTCCGGCCGCAGCGCCTGCGCTTTCTCGACCGCGTCCTGGCCGTCCTTCGCCTCGCCGCAGATCACCAGGTCCGGCCAGACGTCCGCCAGCCGGCTCTTGAGTTGCTCGCGCAGCAGCCGCTCGTCATCGGCCACCAGCGCCCGCAGCGGTGCCGAGGATGCCGGCCCCGCGCTCACGCCGGCTTTCCTGCCGGTGCACCCCGCCCGGCGGCCGGCGCAGGCTCGGAACCGACCTGGTGGGGCACGGTGATGCGCACCACGGTGCCGTTTTCGTCCGACATCAGCATCAACCGGCTCTTGCCCGGATACAGCATGGCCAGTCGTTCGCGGATGTTCTGCAGGCCCAGCCCGGTGCCCGAGGTCGGGCCCTCCAGCAGTTCGCCATCGGGCAGGCCGACGCCGGTGTCGCGGACCTCGACCCACAGCTGCGTGCCCTGCACCCCGGCCGCGATGCGAACCTTGCCGCCCTCCGGCTTCGGCTCGATGCCGTGCTTGATCGCGTTCTCCACCAGCGATTGCAGCATCATCGGCGGGAACACCGCGCTTTGCAGCGTCTCGGGGATGGCGATCTCCACCTCCAGCCGCTCCTCGATCCGCATCTTGATCAATTCCAGGTACGAGCGGACCAGCCGCACCTCGCGACCCAGCGTGGACGACTCCTGGCGCATCTGCGGCAGCGCACCGCGCAGGTAGGTGATCAGGGCCTTCTGCATCCGCGACGCCCGCGGCGGCTCGGTTTCGATCAGGTAATCCACCGCCGCCAGCGTGTTGAACAGGAAATGCGGCTCGACCTGGGCCTGCAGCACCTGCAGCCTGGCCTGGACCAGCTGGCGCTCCATGGTCTCGCGCTCGGCGGCGTCGACCGCGGTGCGGACCTTGGCATCGGCCTGCGCCACCTTGCGCACCACGATCTTGGCGGCGGCCAGGTAGGCGAACAGGATCACCAGCACGGCGCCCCCGAGGTCGCCCAGCAGTCCGGCCACAGTGATGACCTTGCGGTTGACGGGCCGGTCTTCGTCGTGGTCCGCGGCCGCGCCGCCGGCCTCGACCGCCTTCTCGACTTCCGCGGCCGCCTTTTCAACCGCCTGCTCGATCGACTTCTCGACGTCCGGGCTGTTTGCGTCCGGCGTGGCCGGCGCACCGGGGGCGGCCGGAGCGGCGGGCGGCGCCGGCGGTTTCGGGACGGTCCTGATGCGGATGCCGTTCGGGCCGCCGATGGTGACGTTCACGTCCTTGTGCTCGCCGGCCACGCGGACCCGGTCGTGCTTCAGGTGCAGCATCTCGCCGATGATCGAGCTGGCGATCAGGATCACCAGGAACAGCACGATCAGCCGCCACCACGACATGGAGGCGGCCCATTGGGACACCTGGGTATTGACGCGCGCCAGCCACTCGAGGAAGGGTGGCTGGCTGGCTTTGGATGGGTTGGTGTTGCCGGTCATTGGCGAAGATTATCGCCAGTGGACGACATCCCGACCGTGGCATTCACCGAGGCGGTGCGGGCCGGCAAAGCCGCCGCGACCTCCGCCACGGGCGCATCCGGCTCGGCGGATTCGCGCCGACCCACCACGGTCACCGTGGGCAGCGCCGCTGCGTACCGGACGGTCCGGCCGGACCCGGCCACGGCCGGCGCCGGGGTGGCCGCCAGCTGCTCGCCCGGCGGCAGGTCCAGTCCGGCCATCAGCACCACCGACAGCCACACGGCGGCGGTGGCCGTGCCCGCGGCGGCCATGGCCAGCAGGCGCCCGGTCCAGGCCTGGCCGGCGGGGGCATTCTTCTTTTGCCAGTCTTCGTAGTCGTTCTTCATGTCCGCTCCAGAAATCCGGCGAAGAGCCGGTGGAGGCAGACTTTAGGGAGCCGGCCGGCGGCCGGCATCCCCTTTGCGACGAACTGCGAAACGGTGCGACAGACCGCAGGAAAGCCGGATCAGACGGTGCGTCCGAACGGCCCGTCGTTGCCCAGCTGGACCAGTTTTCCCGGCGGCGTCGCCGGCGGGGTCACCTTGCCCGGTTCCTTCGCCACGCAGTCGGCGTAGTAGCGCACCTTGCCGTCCTCGCCCTGGATCTCGACCAGGCCGTGGATGTCGGTCTCGAAGCCGGGGCACTGGGCGTTGAACTCGCGCGAGAACTTCAGGTAGTCGACGATCTTCTTGTTGAAGACCTCGCCCGGGATCAGCAACGGGATGCCCGGCGGGTACGGCGTCACCAGCGAGGTGGTGATCCGCCCTTCCAGCTCGTCGATCTCGACCCGCTCGGTCTTGCGGTGCGCGATGTAGGCATAGGCGTCGCTCGGCTTCATCGCCGGGGTAAGGTCCGACAGGTACATCTCGGTGGTCAGGCGGGCGATGTCGTACTTGGCGTACAGCTCGTGCACGTACTGGCACAGGTCGGCCAGCCCCATCCGCTCGTATTTCGGGTATTCCTGGCAGAACTCCGGCAGGATCCGCCACATCGGCTGGTTCTTGGCGTAGTCGTCCTTGAACTGCTGCAGCGCCGACAGCAGCGTGTTCCAGCGGCCCTTGGTGATCCCGATGGTGAACAGGATGAAGAAGCTGTACAGACCGGTCTTCTCCACGATGATCCCGTGCTCGGCCAGGAACTTGGTGACGATCGAGGCCGGGATGCCGGTCTTGGCGAACTTGCCGTTCAGGTCCATGCCCGGGGTGACGATGGTGGACTTGATCGGGTCCAGCATGTTGAAGCCCTCGGCCAGGTTTCCGAAGCCGTGCCACTTGGCCGTGCGGGCCTCCCCCTTGATGATCCAGTCGTCGGCCCGGCCGATGCCCTCTTCCACCAGCTTGTCCGGGCCCCAGACCTTGAACCACCAGTCGGCCTTGCCGTACTCGCCCTCGACCTTGCGCATGGCGCGGCGGAAGTCCAGCGCCTCCAGGATGCTTTCTTCCACCAGGGCCGTGCCGCCGGGCGGCTCCATCATGGCGGCGGCGACGTCGCAGCTGGCGATGATCGAATACTGCGGGCTGGTCGAGGTGTGCATCAGGTAGGCCTCGTTGAACAGGTGCCGGTCCAGCTTCCGGTTCTGCGAGTCCTGCACCAGCACGTGGCTGGCCTGGCTGATGCCGGCCAGCAGCTTGTGGGTGGACTGGGTGGCGAAGGTCAGCGCCTCCTTGGGCCGGACCCGGTTCTTGCCCATCGCGTGGTACGGGCCGTAGAAGGGGTGGAAGGCGGCGTGCGGCAGCCAGGCCTCGTCGAAGTGCAGCGTGTCGACGTAGCCGTCGAGCATCTTCTTGATGGTCTCGGTGTTGTAGATGACACCGTCGTAGGTCGACTGGGTCAGCGTCATCACCCGCGGCTTGACGGTTTCGGAGTCGACGTGCTTGAGCAGCGGGTTGGCCTTGATCTTGGCCCGGATCGCGGCCGGCTCGAACTCGCTCTGGGGGATCGGGCCGATGATGCCGAAGTGGTTGCGGGTCGGCTTCATGAAGACCGGAATCGAGCCGGTCATGATGATCGCGTGCAGGATCGACTTGTGGCAGTTGCGGTCCACCACCACCACGTCGTCCGGCGCCACCGTGTGGTGCCAGACCATCTTGTTGGACGTGCTGGTGCCGTTGGTGACGAAGAAGCAGTGGTCGGCGTTGAAGATCCGCGCCGCGTTGCGCTCGCTCGCCGCCACCGGGCCGGTGTGGTCCAGCAGCTGGCCCAGCTCCTCCACGGCGTTGCAGACGTCGGCCCGCAGCATGTTCTCGCCGAAGAACTGGTGGAACATCTGGCCGACCGGGCTTTTCAGGAAGGCCACCCCGCCCGAGTGTCCGGGGCAGTGCCAGGAGTAGGAACCGTCCTCGGCGTAATCGAGCAAGGCCTTGAAGAACGGCGGCTGCACCCCTTCCAGGTAGCTCTTGGCCTCCCGGATAATGTGGCGGGCCACGAACTCCGGCGTGTCCTCGAACATGTGGATGAAGCCGTGCAGCTCGCGCAGGATGTCGTTGGGGATGTGGCGCGAGGTCTTGGTTTCGCCATAGACATAGATCGGCACTTCCAGGTTCTTGCGCCGCACTTCCTCGATGAACTTGCGCAGGTTCAGCACCGCCGGGTCCAGGTCCGGTCCGGGGGTGAACTCCTCGTCGTCGATCGACAGGATGAAGGCGCTGGCGCGCGACTGCTGCTGCGCGAACTGCGACAGGTCGCCGTAGCCGGTGACGCCCAGCACCTCGAAGCCCTCGGCCTCGATCGCATGCGCCAGCGCGCGGATGCCCAGGCCGGAGGTGTTCTCGGAGCGGAAGTCTTCGTCGATGATGACGATCGGAAAGCGGAATTTCATGCGGAGGGGCCTCCCAGGCGCGGCCAAAAAGGGCAAAACAGGCGCGAAGTGTATGCAAATAAAGGGCCGGTCTTCGGCCTGCCGGGCAATTGACTCAAAATAGCCGGACAACAAAGGAGCGGGACATGGCTGAATCGACCGTCTGGTGGCTGCTCACCGGGGGTGCCGTCGCTGTCGAATTGCTGACTGGCACCTTCTACCTGCTGATGCTGGCGATCGGCCTGGCCGCCGCGGCGCTGGCGGCGCACCTGGGTTTCGCCATGCCGGCGCAGCTGGTGATCGCCGCCCTGGTCGGCGGCGGCGCGGTGGTCGGCTGGCACGTCGTGCGCCAGCGCCGGCCCAGGGAACTTCCGGCTGAAATGAACCGCGACGTCAACCTCGACATCGGCGAGACCGTGCAGGTGACGCGCTGGGCCCCGGACGGCACCACCCAGGTCAAATACCGGGGTGCGCAGTGGACGGCCGTTCCCGCGCCCGGCGCCATCCCGGTCGCCGGCCCGCACCGGATCCGTGAAGTCGTGGGCAGCCGCCTCGTCGTCGAACAACTCCAGGAAACCTGAACCATGTCCTCCTATGTCGCACTCATCCTGATCGTCGTCGCGGCGATCTTCGTGGTCCGCTCCCTGAAGGTGGTGCCGCAGCAGCACGCCTGGGTGGTCGAGCGGCTGGGCAAGTACCACAGCACCCTCACGCCCGGCCTGAGCATCCTGGTGCCCTTCGTCGACCGGGTCGCCTACAAGCACAGCCTCAAGGAGATCCCGCTGGACGTCCCCAGCCAGATCTGCATCACCCGCGACAACACCCAGCTGCAGGTCGATGGCATTCTCTATTTCCAGGTGACCGACCCGATGCGCGCCAGCTACGGCTCGTCCAACTACATCGTGGCCGTCACCCAGCTGGCGCAGACCTCGCTGCGCAGCGTGATCGGCAAGCTGGAGCTGGACAAGACCTTCGAGGAGCGCGACATCATCAACGCCCAGGTGGTCCAGGCGATCGACGAGGCGGCGCTGAACTGGGGCGTGAAGGTGCTGCGCTACGAGATCAAGGACCTGACGCCGCCCAAGGAAATCCTGCACGCCATGCAGTCGCAGATCACGGCGGAGCGGGAAAAGCGGGCCCTGATCGCCGCTTCCGAGGGCCGGCGCCAGGAGCAGATCAACATCGCCACCGGCGAGCGCGAGGCCTACATCGCCCGGTCCGAGGGCGAAAAGCAGTCGATCATCAACAATGCCCAGGGGCAGGCGGCCTCAATCACGGCCGTGGCGGAGGCGACCGCCCAGGCCATCGAGCGGATCGCGGCCGCCATCCGCCAGCCGGGCGGCGAGCAGGCCGTGCAGCTCAAGGTGGCGGAACGTGCAGTCGACGCCTACAGCAAGGTGGCTGCCGACGCCACGACCACGCTGATCGTCCCCAGCAACATGAGCGAAACCTCGGCCCTGATCGCCTCCGCCATGCGCATGGTGCAGGGCGTCAAGCCTTCCTGAAGCTTCCTCGCCCGGGTGCCGGCGGCCGCCCTGGCCGCCGTGGCTGCGCGCGCCCGCACCGCTCCGTCCGCGCATCTGTCCAACTGTCTACCTATGACTGTACAAATGATTTGACAGTGTCTAAGTGCCCCTTTGGACAGACCTTGCTGCACCCACTTCGGCCGATCGGTCGGCGATACCACGTCCCGTTGGCCATGAAGCCGTGCTGTGGCTTTTTCGCAGCACCGTTTTGCAGCTTGATCTTTGGTTTATGTGTATAACTTGACAGTCCACTTTGTCCAAGACAATATGAATAGACAGACCAACCAGAGGCATTCTTGCTCAACAGCAAAGAGATCTTGGAACAGACGGGAATTTCCCGGGCGACCCTCAACAACTACATCGGTTGGGGCATCGTGCCGAAGCCCGAAGTGCTGCCGCCCGAGCCGCAGGATGGCGGCGCGCCGCGCATCGGCTACTTCCCGGACGAGATCGTCGGCCGCATCGCGGAGATCCAGCGCCTGAAGAAGGACGGCTGGAGCATGGCGCGGATCGCCGCCCATTTCGGCGCGCCCCCCGTGGCTGCCGCGGCCATCGAACCCGATCCGATTCCCACCGGGCCCGCCCGCCCTGAACCGACGCGCCAGCCTACGCCGCGCCCGGCGCCGGAGCAGGTGCCGCGGCCTCCCCCGCCCGCCGCGCTGGCCATCGAGCCGCGCCGCAAGCGCCCGCCGGTGCTGGCCGACGTGGCCGTGCTGGTGGCGGGATTGCAGCACTCCACCGCCATCTGGACCGAACTGCCGCCGGAAGAGTATTTCGAGCTGATCAACGACATCTGGTCGGTCGCCGACCCGATCTTCCGGCGCCATGCCGGCACCCATGGCAAGCACCCGGCCGACGGCATGGTCTGCTATTTCTTCCCGTCGGCCACCGGCAGCTACCTGTGGAACGCGCTGGCCGCCGCCCACGAGATGCGCGACGCCATGCGCCGGGTCAGCAAGGAGTGGCAGCTGCGCAAGGGCTGGACCACCGAGCTCTACATGAACATGGGCATCGACGAAGGCCAGGAATGGCTGGGCACGTTCAAGTCGGACCGCGACGTGGAGTTCACGGCGCTGGCCGACACCATCAACCAGGCGGCCCGGATCGCGGAGTTTTCCCGCTACGGCGCGATCTGGGCCACCAAGAACCTGCTGGGCAAGCTCTCCGCCGCCGAGCGCCAGCGCCTGAAGTACGGCGTGCGCCGCAAGAGCAGCGACGGCCAGCACGTCCTGGTTCCCGACGTTTTCTCGAACGTGCGGCGTCGGGCCCGGCACCCGGGCGGGAGCGGCGAAGGCTCCAGCGACGCCGTCCTGCTCCCGATCGCCGAAGTCGTCGAAATCTCCACAGCACCGGTCCGCTAGGCGGACCGGGACCCACCAGCAGTCGCAACTTCAAAAGAACAGAGGCCAGGTATGCGTTGGTTCAAGCCGAACATGAGAAGCAGCTTCTACGCCCTGCTGGCGCGGATCCATCCGCCGGAGCCGGAATCGACCGTGCTGGAATACAGCGTCGAGAACATCCGGGAAGCGATGCTCGAACTGGTGGGCGACGCCCCCGACGGCTCCTACCGGCACATCGGGCGCCGCATCCGCTACGCGGTCGACGTCCACTCGCTCTGGTACCTGCGCGGCGACCTGATGGCCCTGCTGGCCGGCCGCTATGGAGAACTGGTGGCGCGGGAACGGATCGAGATGCTCACCGAAATGTTCGAGGAATTCCTGCCCCAGGGCTTGAAATCGCGGCCCACCCCGCTGCACCCGCTGCAGAAGAACGAATAGCCGCCCGGCCCTCCAGACCAGGGCCTGCGCGCTGCTACAATCAAAGGCTCCGGAGCGGTGGATGAGCGGTTTAAGTCGCACGCCTGGAAAGCGTGTGAGGGTTAATAGCCCTCCGAGGGTTCGAATCCCTCCTGCTCCGCCAGAAAATCAAATGCACAAGCGGCCACCCGGCCTCTTGTGCTTTTTTTCGCCCGCCATCTCAGGGTCCTCCCCCGCTTGCCACGCCAGGCATTTGGCTTATATTGGCGTCTGACCATACAACGATACAGTCTGGAGACCCGATGAAATCCCTGGCCCGCACCCTCGCGCTTGCCGCCGCCGCGTTGCTCCTGGCCCTGCCGGCCCTGGCGCAGGACAAGGTCGTCTACCACATCGACAACGCCGAAACCCAGGCCACCAAGGGCCTGCGCAATGTCCGCAACCACCTGGACGTCGCGCCCGACACCAAGATCGTGGTGGTCACCCACGCCGAAGGCATCGACTTCCTGATGGAAGGCGCCAAGGACAAGAAGAACCCCAACATCGACTACGCGTCGCTGGTGAGCGCGCTCAAGGCGCGCGGCGTCCGGTTCGAGGTGTGCGAGATCACCCTGCGCACCCGCAACATCAAGAAGGACCAGTTCATCATGGACGCGGAGTTCACGCCCTCCGGCGTGGTGCGGATCGGCCAGTTGCAAGCGCGCGAGAAGTACGCGTACATCAAGCCCTGAGCCATGGCCAAGCGTTCCCTCGCCTCCGCCCCCGCGCCGGCCACGGTCGAATCGGACGAAGTCTTCGAACTCGCCGCGGAGGTGTTCCGCGTGATGTCGGCGCCGATGCGCCTGAAGATCATCGCCAGCCTGTGCAACGGCGAAAAGAACGTGAGCGAGCTGCTGTCGGAGATCGACACCACCCAGCCCAATATGTCGCAGCACCTCAATACGCTCTACCAGGCGGGCGTGCTGGGCAAGCGCCGCGACGGCGTGCAGATCTTCTACCGGATCACGAACGACCGGGTGGTGACCCTGTGCCGGGCGGTCTGCACCCAGATCGCGATCGAGACCGACGGGGCCCGCTAGGCCGGTCTTGCCGTGCGCCACGCCGTCCCCACCCTCCTGGTTCGCCTGTTCGCGGCGCTGCTGGTGCTGGGCGCCGCGGTGGCCGCGCAGGCCCAGATGGTGGCGCAGCAGGTGTCGCCCTCGGCCTGGTACGTCCAGGGCGAGTCGGCGCTGGGCAGCAGCGCCAACCGCAACTTCATTTCCAACGCCGGGTTCATCGTGACGGCCGACGGCGTGGTCGTCATCGACGCGCTCGGCTCGCCCCAGCTGGCGCGCGAGCTGATGGCCGAAATCCGGGCGCGGACCGGCAAGCCGGTCACCCACGTCATCCTCACCCACTACCACGCCGACCACATCTACGGCCTGCAGGAGTTCAAGCGGGCCGGGGCCCGGATCATCGCGCACCGCGGGGGGCTCGATTACCTCAATTCCGACACGGCCCAATCGCGGCTGGCGGCCTCGCGGGTCGAGCTGGCGCCCTGGATCGATGCCGACACCCGGCTGGTGCCGGCCGACGAGTGGATCGACGGCCCGCGCGAACTGGTGGTCGGCGGCGTGCGGTTGCTGCTGCAACCGGTCGGTCCGGCCCACACCCCCGAAGACCTGGTGGTGTTCCTGCCCCAGGACAGGACGTTGTTCGCCGGCGACATCGTGTTCCGGGGCCGCATTCCCTTCGTCGGCCAGGCCGACAGCCGGCACTGGATCGACGCGCTGGGCACCCTGCTGGCGTTCGGCGCAAGCGCCGTGGTTCCGGGCCACGGACCGATGTCGACGTCGGCACGGGAGGACATGGAACTCACCCGCGACTACCTGGCCTACCTGCGGCAGGCCATGGGCCGCGCGGCGCGCAACCTGGAGCCTTTCGACGAGGCGTACCAGCAGACCGACTGGTCCCGCTTCGAACAGTTGCCGCTGTTTCGGGCCGCCAACCGGATGAACGCCTACAACACCTACCTGTTGATGGAGCAGGAGCCGCCATGAGCATCCTGCTCTCGCGGCGCCGCTTCGCCCTCCTCCCGTTCGCGTTCGGCGCCATGGGCTGGGGCGCCAGCCCGGGCGCCGGCGCCGCGACGCTGCCGGCGCCCGCATCGCTCGCGACGGAGCTGGCCGCCGCCCTGCGCGCCGGCAAGCCATTGGTGGTGATGGCCAGCCTCGACGGCTGCCCGTTCTGCCGGATGGCGCGCGACAGCTACCTGGCCCCGCTCCTGCGGGACACCGGCCAACCGGTGGTCCAGCTCGACATGGGAAGCCGGCAGCCGGTGCGGCATTTCGACGGCTCGGCCGCCACCCACGACGAGATCCTGCGCGGCTGGCGCCTCGGCGTCGCGCCCACCGTGCTGTTCTTCGGCCGGGGCGGCAGGGAGGTGGCGCCGCGCCTGGCCGGCGCGTCGATTCCGGATTTCTACGGCGCCTACCTCGACGACCGGCTGCGGATGGCGCTGCAGACGGTGCGCGGCAGCGGCTAGCGTAAACCCTGACCGCATCCCGAGCGGCGTTTGATATATTCATAAATCCGAATATACAGATTCACAACATCATGAACGCTGGCCGGCTGCGCAAGGCGCCCGAAAACTTCATCGACCGCGAAGGCGTCGCCCAGGTGGTGGCCGAGGCCCGCGGCGGCCGGCGCAGCTTCATCCGCGGCGCCTTCGCCGCGGCGGCGGCCGGGCTGGCGGTGCCGTTGGCCCGGGCGCAGAGTGCCGGCGACGGCGACCCCAACATCCTCATCCTGCCGGAACACGCCACCGGCCTGGGCCAGGCGGTCGCCACCGACGGCTACGGCAAGCCGTCCAAGCACGAATCGAACGTCCAGCGCCGGCGCAGCCCGGGCCTGACCCAGACGCCGCAGGCGTCGGTGTCGTTCGCGCCGCTGCAGTCGCTGTTCGGGATCGTCACGCCCAGCGGGCTGCACTTCGAGCGGCACCACCAGGGCTGGTGGGACATCGATCCCTCGAAGCACCGGTTCATGGTCAACGGCATGGTGAAGACGCCCAAGGTCTTCACCATGGACGAACTGATGCGCCTGCCGGCCGTCTCGCGCTTCCACTTCATCGAATGCGGCGCCAACACCGGCATGGAATGGGGCAACGTCGCGGTGCCCACCTGCCAGTACACCCACGGCATGCTGTCGTGCAGCGAGTTCACCGGCGTGCCGCTGATCACCCTGCTCGAGATGGCGGGCGCCGACCTCACCAAGGGCAAGTTCGTGCTGGCGGAAGGCGGCGACGGCTCGTCGATGACCCGCACCATCCCGATGAGCCTGGTGCGGTCCGGGGAGGTGCTGGTCGCCTATGGCCAGAACGGCGAGATGCTGCGGCCGGAGAACGGCTATCCGCTGCGCCTGGTGGTGCCCGGCGTGCAGGGCGTGAGCTGGGTCAAGTACCTGCGCCGGGTCGAGGTCGGCGACCAGCCCTACGCGACCAAGGACGAAACCGTCCACTACATTGACCTCATGCCCGACGGCCAGCATCGCCAGTACACCAGCATCCAGGAATGCAAGAGCGTGGTCACCACGCCGTCGGGCGGCCAGGTGCTGCTGGACAAGGGGTTCTACAGCGTCACGGGCCTGGCCTGGTCCGGCCGCGGCAAGGTCAGGCAGGTCGACGTGTCGGTCGACGGCGGGCGCAACTGGCGCACGGCGCGGCTGGAAAGCCCGGTGCTGAGCAAGTGCCTGACGCGCTTCTCGATCGACTGGGTCTGGGACGGCAAGCCCACCATCATCCAGAGCCGCGCCACCGACGAGACCGGCTACGTGCAGCCCAATTACCGGCAGCTGCGCGCCGTGCGGGGCACCCGGTCGATCTATCACAACAATGCGATCCAGTCGTGGCTGGTCGAGGAAAGCGGCGAGGTCAAGAATGTCCAGGTGGGTTGAAGCGCTGGCCGCCACGGCCATGATCGGCACGGCCACGCTGGCCTGGGGCCAGGGCAAGGCCGCGTTCCCGGGCATCGGCCGCGATGCCACGCCCAAGGAGGTCGCCGCCTGGGACATCGACGTGCGGCCCGACTTCAAGGGCCTGCCCGCCGGGTCCGGCAGCGTCGCGAAGGGTCAGGAAGTGTGGGAGGCCAAGTGCGCCTCCTGCCATGGCGTCTTCGGCGAATCCAACCAGGTGTTCAACCCGCTGGTGGGCGGCACCAGCGCCGAGGACGTGAAGACCGGCCACGTCGCCTCGCTCAAGCGCACCGACTATCCGGGCCGCACCACCCTGATGAAGGTGTCCAGCGTCTCGACGCTGTGGGACTACATCAACCGCGCCATGCCCTGGACCCAGCCGAAGTCGCTGAGCGTCGAAGAAGTCTATGCCGTGACCGCCTACATGCTCAATCTCGGCGACGTCGTTCCCGCCGACTTCACGCTGTCGAACAAGAACATCGGCGAAGTCCAGCAACGGCTGCCCAACCGCAACGGCACCACCGTCGACCATGCGCTCTGGCCCGGCAAGGAAATCGCCGGCCGGACCAGGCCCGACGTGGCCGCCACCGCCTGCATGAAGAACTGCGCGGTGGAAACGAAAGTGACTTCCGCCCTGCCCGACTTCGCGCGCAACGCCCACGGCAACCTGGCCGAACAGAACCGCCGCGTGGGCCCGCAGCGCGGCATCGACACGGCGCAGGCCACGGCCGCGACACCGGCCCAGCCGGCCGCGGGCACCGACACCGGCCTGGTGCGCGCGCTCGCCCAGAACAACTGCACCGCCTGCCATGCCTCCGACCGGCGCGTGGTCGGCCCGAGCTGGTCGGAGATTGCCGGCAAGCACCCGGGGAAGGCCGACTACATTGCGGCGAAAATACGCTCCGGAGGCTCCGGTGTCTGGGGCGCGATCCCGATGCCGCCGCAGACCCTGGGCGACGCCGAGGCGCGCCAGATTGCCAACTGGTTGGCGGCCGGCGCAAGAAACTAGCGCCACGCAGGGATATTCCCTACCCGTTCAACCCATCGTTTCATTAGCATTCACTGAATCATCAAGGAGAGACCCGCATGCAATCCCGTCGCGACATCCTCAAGCACAGCACGGCCGTCGCGGGCCTGCTGGCTGCCACCGGCCTGTTCCCCCGCGATGCGTTCGCATGGAACGCCGCCGCCTTCGACAGCAAGACCATGGCCGACGTCATGAAGGCGTTCGGCGCCGGTGCGCCGGCCGAGAGCAAGTCGGTCACCCTCACCGCGCCCGATATCGCCGAAAACGGCGCCGTCGTGCCCTTCGTCGTGGCCACCAGCCTGCCGAACGTCAAGCACATGCTGCTGTTGGTCGAGAAGAACCCCAGCGCGCTGGTCGCGAAGTTCGACGTGAGCGACGCAGTCGAGGCCAACTTCTCGACCCGCGCCAAGATGGGCCAGTCCTCGGACGTGTATGCGGTGGCGATCACCACCGACGGCAAGGCCCACTTCGCCAAGAAGGAAGTCAAGGTCACCCTCGGCGGCTGCGGCGGCTGATCCCCGCCCCCTCACCGCCCCCACCGAACATCCCAAGGAGTACCACCATGGCAGACCCGATGCGCATCCGCGCCCAAGCAGCCGGCGGCAATGCGACCGTCCGCGTCCTCATGAGCCACGAAATGGAAACCGGCCAGCGCAAGGACGCCGCCGGCAAGACCATCCCCGCCTGGCACATCACCGACGTGACGGCCACCCACAACGGCAAGACCGTGCTCACGGCCGAATGGGGCCCCGCCGTCGCCAAGAACCCGTTCCTGCAGTTCACCGTCAAGGGCGCCAAGGCCGGCGACAAGATCGGCGTGACCTGGAAGGACAACAAGGGCGACACCCGGACCGACGAGGCCGTCGTCTCCTGACCCTTCCCGGCACCCACAACAACACGGAGACGAACGCATGAGGAAGACACTCGCAATGCTGGTCCTCGGTGGCCTGGCCACCGGCGCCGCGCTGGCGCAGAAATCGGCCGTCGAGTCGATCGAGGAATACCGCGCGATGCTCGCGGACGGCAACCCGGCCGACCTGTTCGAAGCCAAGGGCGAGGCGCTCTGGAAGCAAAAGCGCGGCCCGAAGAACGCGTCGCTGGAAACCTGCGACCTCGGCAAGGGCCCGGGCGTGGTCAAGGGCGTGTTCGTGGAGCTGCCGCGCTATTTCGCGGACACCAGGCGGGTCCAGGACCTGGAGTCGCGCCTGGTCACGTGCATGGAAACGCTGCAGGGTTTCAACGGCAAGCAGATCGCCGACACGCCGTTCGGCAAGGGTGAACAGAACAACGTGACGGCGCTCGCCACCTTCGTCGCCGCCGAATCGAAGGGATTGAAGTTCAACCTGCCGCAGTCGCATGCCCAGGAAAAGGTGATGTACGAGGTCGGCAAGCGGCTGTTCTTCCAGCGCGGCGGCACCCACGACTTCGCCTGCGCCTCCTGCCACGGCGAGGACAGCAAGCGCATCCGGCTGCAGGACCTGCCCAACCTGACGAAGAACCCGGGGGCGGGCAACGGCTTCGGCGCCTGGCCGGCCTACCGCGTGTCCAACGGCCAGATGTGGGGCATGCAGCTGCGCCTGAACGACTGCTACCGCCAGCAGCGCTTCCCCTATCCGGGCTTCGGCAGCGACGCCACCATCGCCCTGGGCGTCTATCTGGGTGTCAACGGCAAGGGCGGCACCTCCACCGCACCGACCATCAAGCGCTAGGCAGGAACATGATGATCAAGATCAAGACGCGTCACCACATCGCCGCCCTGGCGTTCGCCGCCGCCCTCGCCGGCTGCGCCTCGCTGCCCGGCTCGGCCGAGCTCGACAAGACGACCGCCGACACCGTCAAGTCTTCGTTCCGCGACGAAGGCTGGGTGAAGGTTGGCCGGCTGGTGCAGGACGACGCCAACCGCGAATGCAGCCAGGCCGACGTCGAGGGCCGGCCGATCGACCCGGTCCGCGCCAAGGCGATCGAGGCGGCCAACCTGAAGACGGTCAAGTGGCCGAGCGACGGCAAGTTCCTGGGCGACTGGAAAGCCGGCGAGCAGATCGCGCAGAACGGCCGGGGCATGACCTGGACCGACGACGCCAAGATGGCCAACGGCGGCAACTGCTACAACTGCCACCAGATCACCAAGCAGGAGATCTCCTTCGGCACCATCGGCCCCAGCCTGTACAACTACGGCAAGCTGCGCGGGGTGACCGACCCCAACAGCCCGGCCGCGCGCGCGATGGTCGAATACACCTGGGGCAAGATCTGGAATGCCAAGGCCTACAACGCCTGCTCCAACATGCCCCGCGCCGGCCACGCCGGCATCCTGAGCGAACAACAGGTGCGGCACGTCGTCGCGCTGCTGCTCGATCCACAGTCCCCCGTGAACAAGTAAGAGACAGCGGACCCGGGCAACCGGGTCTTTTTCCATGAACCTGAACAAACGCGAATTCCTGCAGGTGCTGGGCGCCGCCAGCATCGGCGGCATGGGCCTGGGCCGCTGGGCCGAGGCCGACGCCGCCACCGCCGCCGAGGGCCTCTACGACCTGCCGCGCTTCGGCAACGTGTCGTTCCTGCACATGACCGACTGCCACGCGCAGCTGCGGCCGATCCATTTCCGCGAACCGAGCGTCAACCTCGGCATCGGGAGCATGAAGGGCCGCCTGCCGCACCTGGTGGGCGAGCATCTGTTGCAGGTAGCCAAGGTGCCGGCCGGCACGCCCGCCGCGCACGCCCTCACCTGCCTGGACTTCGAGCCGGCGGCGCGCCGCTATGGCAAGGTCGGCGGCTTTGCCCACCTGGCCACGCTGGTCAAGCGGATGAAGGCCAGCCGGCCCGGCGCCCTGCTGCTGGACGGCGGCGACACCTGGCAAGGCTCGGCCACGTCGCTCTGGACCAAGGGCCAGGACATGGTCGAAGCGGCGAAGTTGCTGGGCGTCGACGTCATGACCGGCCACTGGGAATTCACGCTGGGCATGGAGCGCGTCAAGGAGATCGTCGAGAAGGACTTCGCCGGCAAGGTCGACTTCCTGGCCCAGAACGTCAAGACCGCCGACTTCGGCGACCCGGTGTTCAAGCCCTACGTGATCCGCGAGATCAACGGCGTGCCCTGCGCCATCATCGGCCAGGCCTTCCCGTACACGCCGATCGCCAACCCGCGCTACTTCGTCGCCGACTGGACCTTCGGCATCCAGGAAGACAACCTGCAGAAGGTGGTCGACGAAGTGCGGGCCAAGGGCGCGCAGGTGGTGGTGCTCCTGAGCCACAACGGCATGGACGTCGACCTCAAGATGGCCAGCCGCGTCAGCGGCATGGACGCCATCCTGGGCGGCCACACGCACGACGGCATGCCCGTGGCCAGCGTGGTGGCCAACCGCGGCGGCCAGACCCTGGTCACCAACGCCGGCTCCAACGGCAAGTTCCTGGGCGTCATGGACTTCGACGTCCGGGGCGGCAAGGTCGCCGATTTCCGCTACCGCCTGCTGCCGGTGTTTTCCAACATGCTGCCGGCCGACCGGGAGATGGATGCGCTGATCACCCGGATCCGCGCGCCGTACGAGGCGCAGCTGGCCGAGAAACTGGCGGTGACCGAGGGCACGCTGTACCGGCGCGGCAACTTCAACGGCACCGGCGACCAGCTGCTGCTCGACGCCATGATGGACGTCCAGGGCGCCGAGATCGCTTTCTCGCCGGGCTTCCGCTGGGGCACGTCGCTGCTGGCGGGCCAGCCGATCACCCGTGAATGGCTGATGGACATGACGGCCACCACCTATTCGTACGCCACGGTGACGCCGATGTCCGGCGAGATGATCAAGACGGTGCTGGAAGACGTCTGCGACAACCTGTTCAACCCCGACCCCTACTACCAGCAGGGCGGCGACATGGTGCGGGTGGGCGGACTGCAATACAGCTGCAACCCGCTGGAGGCCATGGGCAAGCGGATCGACAACCTGCGCCTGAACGGCAAGCCGCTGGAGGCTTCGCGCCAGTACAAGGTGGCGGGCTGGGCGCCGGTGGCCGAAGAGGCCCGCAGCGCCGGCAACCAGCCGGTCTGGGAACTGGTCGAGCAATGGCTCAAGGCCAGGGGCGGCACCGTCAGCGCCCGCAAGAGCAATGTCCCCCAACTCACCGGGGGCCTGCCCAACCCCGGTTACCTGCCGACACCGACATGACACCCCGCCTGCTCGCCATCAACCTGGTCCTTGCCGTGTCCAGTCCGCTGGGCCACGCCCAGCAGGCCACCTACCCGGTCCGATCCATCACGCCCGAAGCGGCGCTGCGCGCGGCCAGCGCGGCGCTGGCCTCCTGCGCGAAGAGCGGCTACCAGGTGGCGGTGGCGGTGACCGACCGCGGCGGCCATGCGCTGGTCATGCTGCGCGACCGCCACGCGGGCCCGCACACGCCGGCCGCGGCCACCGGCAAGGCCTGGACCGCGCTCTCGTTCAAGCTGGACACCCTGGCGTTCGCCCGCGCCACCCAGTCCGGCGAACTGGCATCGGGCATCCGCCAGTTGCCCGGCGTCGTCGCCATCGGCGGCGGCCGCGGGATCGAAGCGGCCGGCTCGCTGGTCGGCGCCATCGGGGTTTCCGGCGCGCCCGGCGGCGAGGCCGACGATGTCTGCGCCAAGGCCGGCATCGCCGCGATCGCGGACGACCTCGAGTTCTGACGCCGCTTCAGTCCGCTGCAGCCGCCGGCCGGGCCAGCAATGGCAGCATGCGGGCCAGTTCATCGGCCGGCACCGGCTTGCTGTAGAGAAAGCCCTGGGCCTGGTCGCAGAGCAGTTCGCGCAGCGCCTGGGCCTGGTCCTCGGTCTCGACGCCCTCCGCCACCACCTTGAGCTTCAGGCTGTGGGCCAGCGTGATGCAGGTGTCGACGATGCCGCGGTAGGCCGGGTCGGTCGTGATCTTGCGGATGAAGGCCCGGTCCACCTTGAGCTCGTCGATCGGCAGCGTGACCAGGTAGGCCAGTGACGAATAGCCGGTGCCGAAGTCGTCGATCGCCACCGGGATGCCGAGCGACCGCACCTCCGACAGGATGTCGATGGCGCGTTCCATGTTGGTGATCAGGATGCTTTCGGTGACCTCGATCGACAGCGCCGCGGGGTTGCCGTCGACCGCGGCCAGCGCCGCCTGCAGGCCGGCGACGAAGTTGTTGCCGCGCAATTGTTCGGCCGCCACGTTCACCGCGATCCTGGGCGCGTCCAGCCCGGCCGCGCGCCACTTCCACCAGTCGGAGATGGCGCGCTGGATCACCTGGCCGCCGGCCTCGGCGATCAGCCCGGTCAATTCCAGCGCCGGCACGAACTCCAACGGCGACACCAGGCCGCGGTCGGGATGGATCCAGCGGATCAGGGCTTCCACGCCGGCGATGGCGCCGGTGGCGAGGTCGATCTTGGGCTGGTAGTAGTTGACGAACTCGTTGCGCCGCAGGCCGCGCCGCAGTTGCGGCTCCAGCCGGTAATGGCGGCTGAGCAGGTTGTCCACCGCCTTGTCGTAGAACATGAACGGCTCGTCGCGCTCGATCGCCACCTGCAGCGCGCCGTCGGCCGCGGTGACCAGGTCGTCGAGCTTGGCGCCGTCGTCGGGATGCACCGCCACGCCCAGGTGCACCGGGCACACCAGCGCCAGCGCGCCGACGTTGTACGGCTCGCACAGGCAGGCGTTCAGCGCCGGCGCGACGGTGCGGCTGAATTCGACCGGGTCCAGGTCCGGGAAGTACATGACGAACAGGCCGCGCTTGATGCGGCCCATGAAGGCCTGGTCCTTCAGGCAGGAGCGCAGCCGGTCCGCCGCCTGCTTGATCATCGCGTCGGCGGTGCGAAAGCCATGGGCCGAGGTGATCTGGCCGACGGTCTTGAGCCGCACCAGCACCAGCACGCTGCGCGTGGCCTGGCTCTGGTCGAACTGCGATTCGAAGTGGAACCAGTTGGGCAGGCCGGTGAGGCGGTCGGACTCAGTGGCGATCCGCAGCTCGCGGCGCAGGGTCAGCTGGGTGCTCACCGTGTGCGCCAGCTTGGCCAGCGCCTCGCGCTGGGTCGGGGTCAGGGCGCGCGGCGCCGTGTCCATCACGCACAGCGTGCCGACGGCGCTGCCGGAGCGGGTCTGCAGCGGATAGCCGGCGTAGAAGCGCACCGGCGCGGCGTCCGGCCCGAACAGGTTGGTGACGAAGCGCGGATCGGTTTCCGCGTCCTGCACTTCCAGCAGCCGGTCGGGCTCGGCGATGGTATGGGCGCAGAAAGCGACGGTGCGCGGGATGGCGGTGACGTCCACGCCGACCCGCGCCTTGAACCACTGGCGCTGGCCGTCCAGGAAGGTGATGGCGCCGATCGGGGTCTGGCAGAGGATGGCGGCCAGCTGCGCCAGCCGGTCGAACTCAGGCTCCGGCTCGGTGTCCAGGATCGCCAGTTCGTCCAGGGCGGCCAGCCGGGCGACCTCGTCCGCGGGCATGGGTGGCGCGATGTGGGCCATGGGGTTCCCCTGTCACTGGGCGCCGGCGTGGTCCCGTCGCGCCTGCTGCGGGTCTGCCAGCATCGACAGCAGCAGGTTCACATCGGCCGGCTTGACCATGTGGAAGTCGAAGCCGGCCTGGGCCGAACGGTTGCGGCTCTCGGCTTCGCCGTAGCCCGTCAACGCGACCAGCAGCGCCTCGCGGCAGCACGGCAGGTCGCGCAGCCGCTGCGCGACCTCGAAGCCGTTCATGCCCGGCAGGCCGATGTCCAGCAACACCACGTCCGGGCGGAACTCCTGTGCCACCCGCAGCGCCGTGGCGCCCTCGTTGGCGATCCGCACCTCGAAGCCCTCCATCTCCAGCAGCGTCATCAGGGTCTCGGCCGACGCGACCAGGTCGTCCACCACCAGGATCCGCGCCGGCACCCGGGCCGCCACCGGCCTCGGGCGCGGGGCCGGCGCCGGCGGGTGCTGCGCCGCGACCGGCTGGGCCGGCAACCAGACCGACACCTCGGTGCCCTGCCCCGACCCGGCGCTGGTGGCACTGACCCGGCCGCCGTGCAGTTCCACCAGGTGCTTGACCAGCGTCAGGCCGATCCCCAGGCCGCCCTGCGAGCGGTCCAGCGTCTGGTCGCCCTGCACGAACAGGTCGAAGATGTGCGGCAGGAAGGCGGGGTCGATCCCCGCACCCTCGTCGCGCACCGAGATCTCCACCATGGCGTCCGCGTAGCTCGCATGCAGCAGGATCCGGGTGCCTGGCGCCGAGAACTTGGACGCGTTGTTGACGAGGTTGGACAGCACCTGCGACAGCCGCACCAGGTCGCCGTCGAGCGCCAGTTCCTGCCGGGGCAGCTCCACCACCAGGTGCTGGCCCTGCTCCGCCACCCGCGGCGCCGAGGCTTCCACCGCCCGCTCCACCAGCGTCGACAGCAGCAGCCGCTCGGCCTGCACCACCACCTTGCCCTGCACGATGCGCGACACGTCCAGCAGGTCGTCGATCAGGCGCGCCATGTGGTCGGCCTGCCGGCCGATGACGTCGCGCGCCCAGTTCATCCGCGCCGGCGCGACGTCGTCGCCCTGCATGATGTGCACCGCGTTGCGGATCGGCGCCAGCGGGTTGCGCAGCTCGTGGGCCAGCATCGCCAGGAATTCGTTCTTGCGCCGGTCGGCTTGCTGCACCGCGTGGTACAGGCGGGCGTTTTCCATCGCGATCGACGCGCGGCTGACGATCTCCTTGATCAGGGCCAGCCGGGCCGAATCGAACTGGCCGTGGTCCCCGAGCAGCACCAGCGCGCCGAGCACCCGGTCGCCGGCCAGCAGCGGGCAGACGGCCGCGGCCTGCTCGCCCTCGTGGCGCAGCTCGAACCGGCGGTCGCGCAGGGCGACCCGGAAACACTCCTGCAACTGCGCGTCACCGAGCGCGGCACCGGCCTGGGCCGGCCAGACCTCGGTGCGCCGGATCTCCCCCTCCGGGCCGGCCAGGCCCAGCACGGCCCGTTCGCCCAGGAAGGGCACGGCCACTTCGAACAGCGCCCGGATCGTGTCGTCCAGGTCGAGCGAGCGCGACAGGCTCTGGCTGGCTTCGGACAGGTAGTCGGCCCGGTGGATCGCCTCTTCGGCGGCGGCGCGCGCGGCCTCGGAGCGGGCCAGCGCCTCGCGTTCGGCCGCCTGCTCCTTGAGCTGGCGGTTCATCCGGAACAGCTCGACGAAGACCCGGACCTTGGAGCGCAGGACCTCCGGCACCACCGGCGAGGGAATGTAGTCGACCGCCCCGAGCGCGTAACCGCGCTGGGCCTGGTCCTCGTCGACGTAGGCGGTGATGAAAACGATGGGCGTCTGCGCCGACTTGCGGTACTGCCGGATCAGGCTGGCGGTCTCCAGGCCGTCGATGTCCGGCATGTTGACGTCCAGCAGGATCACCGCGAACTCCATCTCCAGGATGTAGCGCAGCGCTTCCTGCCCGGACCTGGCGCTGACGATGTTCTGGTCCAGCTCGTCCAGGATGGTGCGGAAGACGACGTGCTTTTCGGGCAGGTCGTCCACCACCAGGATGTTGACTCGCTCCTGCGCCTGCCCTGCCGCCAACGGTGCCGTCCCGGTGTTCACTGGTGCAGCCATGCACGCAGGACCGACAGCAGGTCCTGGGTGTTCACGGGCTTGGACAAATAGTCCCAGGCGCCGGCCTCGATGCACTTCTCGCGGTCGCCCTTCATGGCCTTGGCCGTCACGGCGATCATCGGCAGGTTCTTGCCCTGCGGCAGCTTCCTGATTTCCTTCATGGTCGCCATGCCGTCCATCTCCGGCATCATGATGTCCATCAGCACGACCTTGATCTGCGGATCGCTGGCCACCCGGCTGATCGCGTCGCGGCCGTTGTCGGACCAGACGATGTCCATGCCGTGCTCCTCGAGCACCGTGGCCAGCGCGAAGATGTTGCGCATGTCGTCGTCCACGATCAGCACCCGCTTGCCGGTCAGCGGCTTGCTCGCCTGGTGGATCTCGTCGAGCATCGAACGCTTGGCCTCGGGCAGCCGCGCCAGGTTGTGGTGCAGCGCCATCAGGGTCTGGTCGAACAGCCGGGGCACCGTGTGCGCTTCCTGCACCGTCACCGTGTCGTCGGAGGTCCAGGGCGTGCGGCCTTCGGTCGCGGGGCCGGTGCGAAGGACCACCAGCGGCAGCGGGCCCAGGGTGGAATGGCCCTGCAGCGCCCGCTTGCAGTCGTGCGGGTTGAGGTTGCCGAAGCCGTCCTCGATCACGACGCAGTCGAACTGCTCCTCCTCCAGCGCCTGCAGGAATTTCTCGGTGCTCTTGACCACCACGGCATTGATCTGCTCTTCCTCGATCTGCGCCGTCAGCTCCTTGCGGGCGGCCGGGTCCTTGAGGGCGATCAGCACGCCGCGCTGCGGCCGGCCGACGTAGGTGCGCAGCTGGTCGAGCATCTCGTCGAGCACTTCCTTGGAGCGGATCGGCTTCTCGACGAAGGCCATGGCGCCGGACTTGAACGCGCGCTCCTTCGAGTCGTCGGTGGAGATCACGCACACCGGGATGTGGCGCGCGCCCAGGTCCTGCTTCATGCGGTCCAGCACCCGCCAGCCGTCCATGTCCGGCAGGTACATGTCCAGCGTGATCGCGGACGGCTTGAACTGGTTGGCCAGCGTCAGCGCACCCGCGCCCATCGACGTGACCAGGCCCTTGAAGCCCTTGGCGCGGGCTGCGTCGAGCAGGAAGCGGGCGAACGCCAGGTCGTTCTCGACGATCAGCAGCACCAGGTCGCCCTGCGCGATGCTGTCGCGGTCGTCATCGGCTTCGTTGAGCGGCGGCGCGTTGTCTTCCGACACCACGACCGCATCCTCCACCTGCGGCCGGACGTGCGGCGTGCGCTTGATGCCGGGCACGGTGAGGTCGGCGCGGCCCGAGTCGCTGGAGCCCACCGGCCGGCGGGCCGTGCGCGCGGCCGAATACACCAGCGGCAGGTACAGCGTGAAGGTGCTGCCCTGGCCGGGTGCGCTCGACAGGCGGATCTCGCCGCCCAGCAGCTTGGACAGCTCGCGGCTGATGGCCAGGCCGAGGCCGGTCCCGCCGTACTTGCGGCTGGTGGAGCCGTCGGCCTGCTGGAAGGCCTCGAAGATGATCTGCTGCTTGTCGCCGGAGATGCCGATGCCGGTGTCCGACACGGCAAAGGCGATCACCTGCTGGCTGCGATTGAGTTCGTCGTTGTCCGGGTTCCAGCCGGTGAACGCCTCCTCGATGGTCAGCGTCACGTGGCCCTGGTGGGTGAACTTGAAGGCGTTCGACAGCAGGTTCTTCAGGATCTGCTGCAGGCGCTTGACGTCTGTGACCATCGACGTCGGCAACTGCAGGCCGGTGTGGATCATGAAGTCCACCGTCTTGGCTTCGGCGACGTGGCGGAATGTGCGCTCCACATAGAGCTGCAGGTCCGAGAGGCGCAGCTCGTTGATGTCCACCACCACGGTGCCGGACTCGATCTTGGACAGGTCCAGGATGTCGTTGATCAGCATCAGCAGGTCGTTGCCCGACGAATGGATGGTCTTGGCGAATTCCACCTGCTTGGTGGTCAGGTTGCCATCGGGGTTCTTGCACAGCTGGTCCGACAGGATCAGCAGCGAGTTCAGCGGCGTGCGCAGCTCGTGCGACATGTTGGCCAGGAACTCGGACTTGTACTTGGAGGTCAGCGCTAGCTGCTTGGCCTTTTCCTCCAGTGCCTGGCGGGCCTGCTCCACTTCCTGGTTCTTGCGTTCCACCTCGTGGTTCTGGTGCACCAGCAGCCTGGCCTTTTCCTGCAGTTCCTCGTTGGTCTGCTGCAGTTCCTGCTGCCGGCTCTGGAGCTCCTGGGCCAGCGACTGCGACTGGGTCAGCAGGTCTTCCGTCCGCATGTTGGCTTCGATCGTGTTGATCACGATACCGATCGATTCGGTCAACTGGTCGAGGAAGGCCTGGTGGGTCGGGTTGAAGCGTTCCACCGAAGCCAGCTCCACCACGCCCCGCACCTGCCCTTCGAAGATGATGGGCAGCACCAGCACGTTGAGCGGCGCCACTTCCGTCAGGCCCGACGAGATTCGCAGGCTGTCGGGAATCGAGGAGGTCAGCAGGATCTTCTTCTTGTCGTACGCGCACTGGCCGACCAGGCCCTGGCCCAGGTCGACTTCCTTGCCGTAGGAGCCATGGCCGTCGGATGCGTAGCTGGCCATCAGGCGCAGCTTGGGCTGTTCATGGGTGTAGCGCAGCACGTAGAACTCGGCCTGCTGCGCGCCCACCACGGGCGCCAGCTCGGACAGGATCAGATGACCGACGGCCACCAGGTCCTTCTGGCCCTGCAGCATCCGCGAGAACTTCGCCAGGTTGGTCTTGAGCCAGTCCTGCTCGGTGTTGACCTGGGTCGTGTCCTTGAGGTTGCGGATCATCTCGTTCACGGTGTCCTTCAGCGCCGCCATTTCGCCCAGCGCCTCCACCGTGATCGATCGCGTCAAGTCACCCTGCGTCACCGCGGTCGCCACCTCGGCGATCGCTCGCACCTGGGTCGTCAAGTTGGCAGCCAGCTGGTTCACGTTTTCCGTCAGGCCCTTCCAGGTGCCCGAGGCGCCCGGCACCTTGGCCTGGCCGCCCAGCTTGCCTTCCACGCCCACTTCGCGCGCCACCGTCGTCACCTGGTCGGCGAAGGTGGCCAGCGTGTCGGTCATGCCGTTGATGGTGTCGGCCAGCGCCGCCACCTCGCCCTTGGCTTCCACCGTCAGCTTCTGGTCGAGGTCGCCGTTGGCCACGGCGGTCACCACCTTGGCGATGCCTCGCACCTGCGAGGTCAGGTTGCCGGCCATGAAGTTCACGTTGTCGGTCAGGTCCTTCCAGGTGCCGGCCACGCCTTGCACGTCGGCCTGGCCACCCAGTTTTCCTTCGGTGCCCACTTCACGGGCCACCCGCGTCACTTCCGAAGCAAACGACCGCAGCTGGTCCACCATGGTGTTGATGGTGTTCTTCAGTTCCAGGATTTCCCCCTTCACGTCCACCGTGATCTTCTTGGACAGGTCGCCGGCCGCCACGGCTTTCGTCACGTCCGCAATGTTCCGCACCTGCGAGGTCAGGTTGCCGGCCATGAAGTTCACGTTGTCGGTCAGGTCCTTCCAGGTGCCGGCCACGCCCTGCACGTCGGCCTGGCCCCCCAGCTTGCCTTCGGTGCCCACTTCGCGCGCCACGCGGGTCACTTCCGAGGCGAAGGACCGCAGCTGGTCCACCATGGTGTTGATGGTGTTCTTCAGTTCCAGGATTTCGCCCTTCACGTCCACCGTGATCTTCTTGGACAGGTCACCGGCCGCCACGGCCGTCGTCACGTCGGCGATGTTCCGCACCTGCGACGTCAGGTTGCCGGCCATGAAGTTCACCGAATCGGTCAAGTCCTTCCAGGTGCCGGCCACGCCTTGCACGTCGGCCTGGCCGCCCAGCTTGCCTTCGGTACCCACTTCGCGCGCCACCCGCGTCACTTCCGAAGCGAAGGACCGCAGCTGGTCCACCATGGTGTTGATGGTGTTCTTCAGTTCCAGGATTTCTCCCTTCACGTCCACCGTGATCTTCTTGGACAGGTCGCCGGCCGCCACGGCTTTCGTGACGTCGGCGATGTTCCGCACCTGGGACGTCAGGTTGGAGCCCATGGAGTTCACCGAGTCGGTCAGATCCTTCCAGGTGCCGGCCACGCCCTGCACGTCGGCCTGGCCACCCAGCTTGCCCTCGGTGCCCACTTCCCGCGCAACCCGCGTCACCTCGGATGCGAACGAGGAGAGCTGGTCCACCATGGTGTTGATGGTGTTCTTCAGTTCGAGAATTTCGCCCTTCACGTCCACCGTGATCTTCTTGGACAGGTCACCGGCCGCCACGGCCGTCGTCACGTCGGCGATGTTCCGCACCTGCGAGGTCAGGTTGCCGGCCATGAAGTTCACCGAGTCGGTCAGGTCCTTCCAGGTGCCGGCCACGCCCTGCACATCGGCCTGGCCGCCCAGCTTGCCTTCGGTGCCCACCTCGCGCGCCACCCGCGTCACTTCGGAAGCGAAGGACCGCAGCTGGTCCACCATGGTGTTGATGGTGTTCTTCAGTTCCAGGATTTCGCCCTTCACGTCCACCGTGATCTTCTTGGACAGGTCGCCGGCCGCCACGGCCGTCGTCACTTCCGCGATGTTCCGCACCTGGGCCGTCAGGTTCGAGCCCATGGAGTTCACCGAGTCGGTCAAGTCCTTCCAGGTGCCGGCCACGCCCTGCACGTCGGCCTGGCCGCCCAGTTTGCCTTCGGTGCCCACTTCCCGCGCCACCCGCGTCACTTCGGATGCGAACGAGGAGAGCTGGTCCACCATGGTGTTGATGGTGTTCTTCAGCTCCAGGATTTCGCCCTTCACGTCCACGGTGATCTTCTTGGACAGGTCACCCGCCGCCACGGCCTTCGTCACGTCGGCGATGTTGCGCACCTGCGAGGTCAGGTTGCCGGCCATGAAGTTCACGTTGTCGGTCAGGTCCTTCCAGGTGCCGGCCACGCCCTGCACGTCGGCCTGGCCGCCCAGCTTGCCTTCGGTGCCCACCTCCCGCGCCACGCGAGTCACTTCCGAAGCGAACGAGGAGAGCTGGTCCACCATGGTATTGATGGTGTTCTTCAGTTCCAGGATCTCGCCCTTCACGTCCACCGTGATCTTCTTGGACAGGTCGCCGGCCGCCACGGCCGTTGTCACTTCCGCGATGTTCCGCACCTGGGCCGTCAGGTTGGAGCCCATGGAGTTCACCGAATCGGTCAGGTCCTTCCAGGTGCCGGCCACGCCCTGCACGTCGGCCTGCCCGCCCAGCTTGCCTTCGGTGCCCACCTCACGCGCCACACGGGTCACTTCGGAAGCGAAGGAGCGCAGCTGGTCCACCATGGTGTTGATCGTGGCCTTCAGCTCCAGGATCTCGCCCTTCACGTCCACCGTGATCTTCTTGGACAGGTCGCCCGCCGCCACGGCCTTGGTCACGTCGGCGATGTTCCGCACCTGCGAGGTCAGGTTGCCGGCCATGAAGTTCACGTTGTCGGTCAGGTCCTTCCAGGTGCCGGCCACGCCCTGCACATCGGCCTGGCCGCCCAGTTTTCCTTCGGTACCCACTTCGCGGGCCACCCGCGTCACTTCGGAGGCGAACGAGGAGAGCTGGTCCACCATGGTGTTGATGGTGTTCTTCAGCTCCAGAATTTCGCCCTTCACGTCCACGGTGATCTTCTTGGACAGGTCGCCGGCCGCCACGGCCTTGGTCACGTCCGCGATGTTGCGCACCTGCGCCGTGAGGTTCGACGCCATGAAGTTCACCGAGTCGGTCAGGTCCTTCCAGGTGCCGGCCACGCCCTGCACGTCGGCCTGGCCGCCCAGCTTGCCTTCGGTACCCACCTCGCGGGCCACCCGCGTCACTTCGGCGGAGAATGTGCCCAGCTGCTGCACCATCTTGTTGATGATCATGGCGGTGCGCAGGAACTCGCCCTCCAGCGCCCGGCCCTCGGCCTCGAGCGCCATCGACTTGGACAGGTCGCCCTGCGCCACCGCGCCGATCACCCGCGCCACTTCGGACGTCGGGTGCACCAGGTCGGCGATCAGCGAGTTGATGGATTCGGCGGAATCGCGCCAGAACCCGCTCGCATTCGGCACGAAAGCCCGCTCCTTGAGCTTGCCTTCCTTGCCGACCACGCGCGACAGGCGCGCCAGTTCGTGCGACATCCGCACGTTCTCGGCCACCACGTCGTTGAAGGCGTCCGCGACCTTGCCGAAGACGCCGGTCCAGTCCTGCGGCAGTTGCGCGGTGGGCAGGCCCTTCTTCAGGTCGGTCAGCGCCCCCAGGAAGACCCGGGTGCGTTCCGAGCCGTCGTCGACCTCGTCCAGCAACGAGTTGAAGACCGCCACGTTGTCCTGCCAGAAGCCGGCCAGCTTCTCGTCGCTCAGGCGCCGGCCCGCTCTCGCGGCCTTGGAACTGCCTTCGATCGACTTGAGCTTGTGGGAGGTCCGTGCCGCCTGCGCCGTGAGCTCATTGAATTCGGCGGCGATCTTGCCGTAGAGCCCGTCCCATTCGGTGGGCAAGGTCACGCTGCGCTCCCCCCGGCGGAAGGCGCCGATCGCCTTCAGGATGGTTTTCAGTTCGCTGTCCCGCTGTTCCGCGGCCGGCATTTTTGCCACTACTTCCATGCAGTCCCCCAATTCGTATGTGATCTGTCCACAAGGCGCAATCCGCAGCAGAGTAACGGATGCGACCAAGCCCTTCAACCGGGCAAAGCACCAACTTCCGCTGGAGAGCCAGTCCAGATGCGGGCCGTAGGATGGGACCTACAGCAACATTCGGCATCAAACTACGACGGCTGTCGCCCGGTTCAAACGAAAAAAAGCCGCCTCGCGGCGGCTTCTTCGGGAGCCCGCAAGCTCAGTTCAGCGGCGACTTCTTGCCGTCCTTGTAGACGTACAGGGTGATCGACGGGTTCTTCATTTCGCCGTTCGGTTCGAAGGCGATGTTGGCCGTGACCCCCTTGTAGTTGGTCTCGGGCAGCTTGGCGGTGTAGACCTTCGGGTCGACCGAATTGGCGCGCTTCATGGCGTCGACCAGCACGAAGGTGGCGTCGTAGGTGTACGGGCTGTAGACCTGGAACTGGCCCGGGTACTTTGCGTCGTACTTCGCCTTCCATGCCGTGCCGCCGGGCATCTTCTGCAGCGAAGCGCCGCCTTCGGCGCAGACCACGTTGTTCAGCGTCTTGGCGCCCGCTGCCAGCTTTGCGATTTCCGCCGTGCAGATGCCGTCGCCGCCAAAGTACTTGACGTTGGACAGGCCGAGTTGCTCCATCTGGCGCAGCATCGGGCCGGCTTGCGGGTCCATGCCGCCGAAGAAGATCGCGTCCGGCGCCTTGGCCTTGATCGACGTCAGGATGGCCATGAAATCGGTGGCCTTGTCGGTCGTGAACTGCTCGTCGACGACCTGCATGCCCTTGGACGTGGCGGTGCGCTTGAACACCTCGGCGACGCCCTGGCCGTAAGCCGAGCGGTCGTCGATGATGGCGACCTTCTTCAGCTTGAGCGCGTCGGCGGCGTAGAACGCCAGGCCCGAACCCAGCGCATTGTCGTTGGCGATGATGCGGAAGGTGGTCTTGTAGCCCGGCTTGGTGAGGCCCGGATTGGTGGCGGCGCCGGTGACGTGGGGGATGCCGCAGTCGTTGTAGACCTTGGAAGCGGGGATGGTCGTGCCCGAATTCAGGTGACCGACCACGCCTGCGACCTTGGCATCGCACAGTTTCTGGGCGGCGGCCGCGCCCTGTTTCGGATCGGCCGCATCATCTTCGGCCTGGATCTCGAACTTGATCTTCTTGCCGCCGATGGTGATGTTCTGCTTGTTCAGGTCCTCGATGGCCATCCGCACGCCGTTTTCGTTGTCCTTGCCGTAGTGCGCCTGGGCGCCGGACAGGGGGGCAACGTGGCCGATCTTGACCACTTGTTCCTGGGCGGATGCCAGGCCGGCGACCGCGGCGATGGCGGCGGCAACCGTCAGTTTCAACTTCACTTGCATAGAACCTCCAGAGTAGGGAAATAGGTTGAGAATCTTTTTTGGCTCAACGGCGGCGAACATATCGCAATTTCCGGACCCGAACCATAGGGGAATGCGTGGTGAGCCGCCTTGGCGGCCGGTCGTTGTCGCGGGCGGGACCGCCCGCATGTCAGTCAGTTGGGGACAGAGCTGAAGGTCTGTCCCGCAAGGTCTCAGGACAGCGGTGTGTCGCGGCCGGTGGTGAGTTCCTCGGCCAGTGCCTGCTCGACGCTCTCGCGCACCACCAGCTCGATCTCCTCGCGCAGCAGCGGCCCCAGCATCTGCGTCTGCTGCAGCACCGTGGTGGCGATGGCTTCGCGCAGGCGCCGCTCGAGCGTCAGCTCCACCCGCTGCATGATGCGATGGACCAGTTGCTCTTCCAGCAGGACCATGGGCCGCGCCGGATCGGCCGCGGCGCCGGCGCCGGCCGCACGCACCACTTCGGTCAGGGTCGGCACGAAGCGCGGCGGATTGCGGGTCGACATCAGGCTTCCCGCGCCGCGAGGTCGTGCCGGGTGATGGCATAACCGCGGTCCGCATAGTGCTTCCAGCGGCGGCGCGCGTCCAGCCGGTCGTCTTCCCCTGCGGTGACCACTTCGATCAGCCGCTCGAAACGTTCGAAGCCTTCGGGCACGGTGCCGCCCAGGTTGACCAGCACCTGCTGGTGCGGCGCCGCCCGGACCGACTCGGCCAGCACCACCGGCGTCGCCGCCAGCGCGGCCGGCGTGGCCGCGCCGTAGCAGTGCGGCAGGAACTCCAGCGGGGAGAAGGTCCACAGCGCCACGTCGAGCTCGCGCAAGGTGCCGGTTTCGCCCGTGACCATCACCCGCGCCCCCGTGCCGACCGCCTTGCGCAGCAGCCGGCAGGCATACCCGAGCTTGTCGGGGGCGTTGAAATGGAAGGCGACTTCCGTCATGGGCTACTTGCGGCGGGCCGGTGCCTTGCGCGCCGGCTTGCCCTGCGGCTCGGCCTGCTGCCCCATGATGAACTCCACCAGCAGGCCGACCGGGCGTCCGGTGGAGCCCTTGGCCGCGCCGCCCTTCCAGCCCGTGCCCGCGATGTCCAGGTGGCCCCAGGGATAGGCCTTGGTGAAGCGCTGCAGGAATTTCGCCGCGACGACTGCGCCGCCGGCACGGCCCGCCACGTTGGCCACATCGGCGAAATTGGTCTTGAGCCCTTCCGAGTACTCGTCGTCCAGCGGCATGCGCCAGCACGGGTCGAGCGCCGCATCGCCCGCCGCCTGCAGCGCCAGCGCCAGGTCGTCGTCGGTGGCGAACAGGCCGCTGCGCACGCCGCCCAGGGCCACCACGCAGGCGCCGGTCAGGGTGGCGATGTCGACCACCGCCTTGGGCTTGAAGCGCTCGGCATAGGTCAGCGCGTCGCACAGGACCAGCCGGCCTTCGGCGTCGGTGTTGAGGATCTCGATGGTCTGGCCGCTCATGCTGGTGACGACGTCGCCGGGCTTGACCGCGCGGCCGTCCGGCATGTTCTCGCAGCTGGCGATCAGGCCGACCAGGTTGATCGAGGGCTTGAGTTCGCCCACCGCGCGGAAGGCGCCCAGCACGCTGGCGGCGCCGCCCATGTCGAACTTCATCTCGTCCATCTCGGCCGAGGGCTTGATCGAGATGCCGCCGGTGTCGAACGTGATGCCCTTGCCGACCAGCACCACCGGCGCCTCGGACTTGGCCGCGCCGTTGTACTTCAGCACGATGAACCGCAGCGGCTGCTCCGAGCCCTGGGCCACGGCCATGAACGATCCCATGCCCAGCTTGGCGACTTCCTTGGGGCCGAGCACTTCGCAGGCGAAGCCATGGTCCTTGGCCAGGGCCTTGGCGGCTTCGCCGAGGTGGGTGGGCGTCGCGTAGTTGGGCGGGCGGTTGGCCCACTCCTTGGCCAGCTCGATGCCCTTGACCGTCGCGGCGGCCTGCTCGAAGGCCTGGCGGGCGGCGTCGGCGTTGGCCACGCCGATCACCACCGTCTCCAGCTTGCGGCCTTCGGCCTTGGACTTGGTGGTGACGTACGAATAGCTGGCGTCGGCCGCGGCGCACACCGCGGCGCGCACGGCGTCGTCGCCGGCCCGAGCCGGCAGCACGATCGTGACGCGGCGCACCTTGCCGCTGCGCAACGCGCCGACGGCGGCCTGCACCGCGGTGCGCACCTGCGCGCCCGTGCCCTCGCCGCAACCGGCCAGCACCAGCCGCGCCGCGGCCACGCCGGCATGGCGCCAGGCCTGCAGCAGGTTGCCCGGCTTGGCCTCGAAGTCACCGGCCTTGACGGCCTGCGCCACCAGCTGCGACAGGGCGTCCTTGCCGCTGGCCGCGCCTTGCATCACCAGCACCACCATCGCATCTGATTTTTCGCCGGCGGCGCCTGCCAGGCCCAGAGTCTTGAGTTCGAAGTCCATAATTCGCTGTTTTTCTCCGGTACAAACGTCGCGCCGATGTTATTCCATTCCTCCCTACGCAAGGAGCTCGCCCGAAGTTTCGGCGCCTCGCTGGTGGTGCTGGTCACCATCGTGATGACGATGACGCTGATCCGCACCCTCAGCCAGGCCAGCCGCGGCAGCGTCAATCCGCAGGAGGTGCTGATGGTCATGGGCTACAGCGTGCTGGGGTACCTGCCGCCGATCCTGACCCTGTGCCTGTTCATCGCGATCGTCGGCACGCTCTCGCGCATGTACCGTGACAGCGAGATGGTGATCTGGTTCGCCGCCGGCCGCGGCCTGTCGGCGTTCCTCAAGCCGCTGTTCCGGTTCGCGTGGCCGGTGCTGCTGGTGATCGCGCTGCTGGCGCTGGTGGTGTGGCCCTGGTCCAACCAGCAGACCCAGGACATGAAGGACCGCTACGGCAAGCGCGGCGACCTCGAGCGCGTGGCCCCCGGCCAGTTCCAGGAATCGGCCAGCGGCAACCGCGTGTTCTTCCTGGACAAGGACACGCCGGACAACAAATCGGGCAAGAACATCTTCATCTCGACCAACGAGCGCGGCAAGGAGACCGTGACGTCGGCGCGCAGCGGCCGCATCGTGACCCGCGGCGAGGACCAGTTCCTGCAGTTGAACAACGGCCAGCGGCTGGAGAGCTCGGTCGCCACGCCGGGCCTGAAGATCAGCGAGTTCGAGGAATTCGGCAACCGGGTCGGCGGCAGCGACCTCGGGCCGCAGGACAAGATCCCGGCCAAGGCGCTCTCGACCTGGTCGCTGCTGCTGGACCCGAGCGCATCGAACCGGGGCGAGCTGGCCTGGCGCCTGGGCCTGGCGCTCGCGGCGCTCAATTTCGTGGTGATCGCCGTGGCGGTGTCGAGCGTCAACCCGCGCGCCGGCCGCAGCGGCAACCTGGTGTTCGCGCTGTTCGCCTTCGTCGTCTACTACAACCTGCTGAACCTGGGCCAGAACTGGATCGCCGGCGGCCGCACCAGCTTCACCGGCTTCATGCTGGCGCTGCACGGCGGCGCCCTGCTCACCGGCATGCTGTGGCTGGCCAAGCAGCACAACGGCTGGACCTTCCGGCTGCGGCCCAGGCGCGCGCCGCGGCAGGAGCCGGCCGCATGAGGACGATCCGGCGCCTGATCTACCGCGAAGTCGTCGCCTCGGTCGTGTTCGTGGCCATCGGTTTCCTGGCGCTGTTCTTCTTCTTCGATTTCGTCGACGAGCTGCCCAACGTCGGCAAGGGCGCCGCGGAGTCAGCCTACAAGATGAGCCAGGCCCTGGGCTACGTCACGCTGATGATCCCCAACCACCTGTACGAGCTGCTGCCGATCGCGGTCCTGATCGGCACCATCTTCGTGATGGCGCGGCTGGCGCAAAGCTCGGAATACACGATCCTGCGCACCAGCGGCCTGGGGCCGTCCCGGGCCCTGCGCAACCTGCTGGGGCTGGGACTGATCTTCACCCTGCTCACCTTCGCCACCGGCGACTACCTGGCGCCTGTGGCGGACCGCACCGCCCAGTTGCTCAAGGCGCGCTACGAGGGCCGGATCAGCATCGGCCAGACCGGAGCCTGGCTGAAGGAAAAGCAGGCCTTCCACACCTTCAACGTCAACGTCAACGCGCTGTCGCCCGACGGCGACATGCGCGGCGTGCGGATCTTCGAGGCGGACGCGCGCGGCTTCCTGGTGTCGATGACGCAGGCGCCGCGAGGCCGCTTCGCCGACGACGGGTCCTGGACGCTGCTGGATGCGGAGCGCAGCGAGTTCAGCACCGAGGGCCCGCTGGCCAAGGTGGAGCGGACCAAGGTGGCGACGCTGCGCTGGCCCACCGAGATCAGCCCGGAAATGGTGTCGGTCGCGCTGCTCAAGCCGGACCGCATGAGCACCATCGACCTGTTCCAGTACATCCAGCACCTCAACGCCAACGGCCAGACGGCGCAGCGCTACGAGATCGAGTTCTGGCGCAAGGTCTTCTATCCGCTCAGCTGCCTGGTGATGGTGGTGCTGGCGCTGCCGTTCGCCTACCTGCACTTCCGCGCCGGGGGGATCACCAGCTACGTGTTCGGCGGCGTGCTGATCGGCATCAGCTTCTTCCTGTTGAACAACGTGTTCGGCTACATCGGCAACCTGCAGAACTGGTGGCCGTGGCTCACGGCGGCGGCGCCGGGGTTGATCTACAGCGTCGTGTCGCTGGCCGCGTTCGGCTGGCTGGTGCTCAGGAGGTAAGAAGCATGGAAGCGGGCAAGGCCATCATCCTGTTCGGGCACGGTTCGCGCGACCCGCTGTGGCGGCTGCCGATGGACGCGGTGGCCCAGCGCATTCGCTCGCAACATCCCGGCACGCCGGTGCGCTGCGCTTTCCTGGAGCTCGAGCAGCCCGGCCTGGCCGGCGCCACGGCCGACCTGGCCGCCGCCGGCGCGCGCCTGATCACGATCGTGCCGATGTTCCTGGGCACCGGCCGCCATGCCCGCGAAGACCTGCCGCTGCTGGTGGAGGAAGTGCGCCGGACCCACCCGGACATCGGCTTCACGCTGCAGCCGGCGGTGGGCGAAGATCCGCGCCTGCTGGACCTGCTGGCAAAGATCGCGATGGCATAATGAATTTCTCTCTTAGAAGAAATTCGGCATGAACCTGCATCAATTCCGATTTGTCCAGGAAGCGGCGCGCCGCAACCTGAATCTCACGGAGGCGGCCAAGGCCCTGCACACCTCGCAGCCCGGCGTGTCGAAGGCGATCATCGAGCTGGAAGAGGAACTGGGCGTGGAAATCTTCGCGCGCCATGGCAAGCGCCTCAAGCGCATCACCGAACCGGGCCAGCACGTGCTGGCCAGCATCGAGCTGATCATGCGCGAGGTCGGCAACCTGAAGCGGATCGGCGAGCAGTTCAGCGCCCAGGACAGCGGCACCCTCTCGATCGCCACTACCCACACCCAGGCCCGCTACGTCCTGCCGGTGCCGGTCGCCAGGCTGCGCGAGGCCTATCCCAAGGTCAACGTCAGCCTGCACCAGGGCTCGCCGGACCAGGTCGCTCGCATGGTGATGGACGAGATCGCCGAGATCGGCATCGCCACCGAATCGCTGTCCGACTACAAGGACCTGGTCACCCTGCCCTGCTACGAGTGGCAGCACGTGCTGGTGCTGCCGCTGGCCCACCCGCTGGCAAAAAAGGAACGGATCTCGCTGGAGGACCTGGCGGCCGAACCGATCATCACCTACCACCCCTCATACACCGGCCGCACCCGGGTCGATGCCGCCTTCGCCCAGCGCAAGCTGGAGCCGCGCATCGCCCTGGAAGCCATCGACTCCGACGTGATCAAGACCTATGTGCGGCTCGGCCTGGGCATCGGCATCGTGGCCGAGATGGCCGTGCGCGAGGACGGCAGCAACACCGACCTGGCGACCCGGCCGCTCGGCCACCTGTTCGGCCAGAATGTGGCCCGCGTCGCCTTCAAGCGCAGCGCCTACCTGCGCAACTTCGTCTACAAATTCGCCGAGCTGCTCTCGGACCGCCTCGACCGCAACCTGATCGCCAAGGCCATGACCGGCCACGTCAACGACTATGAGCTCTAACCCCTCCCTCAGGACCCCCGCGCTGGAATCCAAGTTCCCGGCGATGGGCACCAACATCTTCACCGTCATGTCGGCGCTGGCCGCCGAAAAGGGTGCCGTCAACCTGGGCCAGGGCTTCCCGGATTTCGAATGCGACCCCCGGCTGGTGCAGGCGGTCACCGGTGCGATGACCAGGGGGCTGAACCAGTACCCGCCGATGACCGGCATCCCGGCGTTGCGCGAAGCGGTCGCGGCCAAGGTCGAATCGATGTACGGCCGCCACTACGACCCGGTGACCGAGGTCACCATCACCGCCGGCGCCACGCAAGCCATCCTCACCGCGATCCTCGCGGTCGTGCGCCCCGGCGACGAGGTCATCGTGCTGGAGCCGTGCTACGACAGCTACATCCCCAACATCGAGCTGGCCGGCGGCACGGCGGTGCGGGTGCCATTGACCCCAGGCACCTTCCGTCCCGACTTCGACAAGATCGCCGCGGCGATCAGCCGCAAGACGCGCGCGATCGTCGTCAACTCGCCGCACAACCCCAGCGCCACGGTCTGGAGCGCCGCCGACATGCTCCGGCTGCAGGAGCTGCTGGCGCCCACCGACGTCCTGTTGATCAGCGACGAGGTCTACGAGCACATGGTGTTCGACGGCGCGGCGCACCAGAGCGCAGCCCGCTTCCCCGGCCTGGCGGCGCGCGCCTTCATCGTCTCCAGCTTCGGCAAGACCTACCACGTGACCGGCTGGAAGGTCGGCTACGTCGCGGCGCCGGCTCCGCTGAGCGCCGAGTTCCGCAAGGTCCACCAGTTCAACGTCTTTACCGTCAATACGCCGGTGCAGCATGGCCTGGCGGCCTACATGGCCGACCCGAAGCCTTACCTGGAGCTGCCGGCGTTCTACCAGCGCAAGCGCGATCTGTTCCGCGAGGGTTTGAAAAAGACCCGGTTCAAGGTCCTGCCCAGCGAGGGCACGTACTTCCAGTGCGTCGACATCTCGCAGGTGACTCAGCTGGGCGAAGCCGACTTCTGCCGCTGGCTGACCACCGAGATCGGCGTCGCCGCGATCCCGCTGTCGGCCTTCTATGCCGAGGGCTTCGACCAGCGGGTGGTGCGCTTTTGCTTTGCCAAGCAGGACGAGACGCTGAACCTGGCGCTGGACCGGCTCGCGAAGCTCTAGCGCGGCGTCAGCACTGCACCGGGTTGCGGCAGAACTTTTCCAGCTCGCGCACCACGGACTGCCCCGCCACGGCATTGCGGGCCCTGGGCCCGACGTCCAGGCTCAGCTTGGCCTCGTACTTCCGGAAGAAGTCGTCGAACAGTTCGCCGCCGAGCGTGCCCCAGGCCGTCAGGGTGTCGGTCTTCTGGTTGTGATCGAGCAGCACCGCGCACAGCGGCTGCGACGCCGGGCCGCTCAACACCTCCGCACCCCGGGCCGGATCGTACTGGCTGTGCTCGGCGCAGCAATGAATCAGGTGGTCCTGCACGCCCTTGCGGGCCCGGGTCCGGCGAAAGCTGATGAAGCTCACGTCACGGGTCGGGTAGACCAGCTTGTGGGCGCAGATCGCGCTGTACGCCACCACGCTGCGGCCGGCGCCGACCCCGCCCGGCCAGCCGTAAGTGTCGCTGTTGCGCAGCCTGAGGACCTGCGGCGCCGCCGCCTTGCCCAGGTTCAGCAGGAACACCGGCGTGGCCTCGTACGGGTAATGGAAGACGTAGTTGGCCAGGGGCTGCAGCCTGGAGGCGCGCAACGGGTCGCCGAATTCGTCGACCAGCAGCACCCGCGCATATGCCTTCGGCCTGGCGTCGGCCGCGAACACGGGCCAGGCCGCGCCCGCCGATGCGCAGGCCGCGCCCGCAGTGCAGGTTTCGATGAAGCTGCGACGGTCCATAGAGGTCTCCCGTAGTCCCGTCAACGTAGCGGCAGGCTGGTGCCCTGTCAAAGGGGTGGCTACTGAGGACCAAAGGTCACGGCGTCCAGGCCCACAAGGAATCAGGATGTGTGCTGACGACGGGCTGGGCCGGCCGCCGGCTTTCAAACTCTGCGGCAGGACCGAGACTGGCTTCACACAAAAAGGAGTCTTTCATGTCGATTTCCCTCATCCTGTTGATCGTCCTCATCCTGATCCTGGTCGGCGCGCTGCCCACCTGGGGCCACAGCAAGAACTGGGGCTATGGACCCAGCGGCGGCATCGGCCTGGTGGTGCTGATCCTGGTGGTGCTGCTGCTGATGGGCCGGATCTAGCCCGCACATCCCGTAACGCAGCGACACGCAAGGTGCACCGTGTGACACACGGTGTTCACCCGGCCGGGGTCCAATCGGAAAACGGTTTTCCCAATTTCCTCCAGGAGTCTCGATCATGAAGTTGCTCGCACTGCTTCTTGCCGCCGCCGGCCTGTCCGGTTGCGTCGCCTACGGCGCCCCCTATGGGGCGCCGTCCGGCTACTCCTACGACCAGGGCGGCTACTACGGCCAGCCCTACCTGGTGGAGCCGCAATCGGTCTACATCTACGGCAGTGGCGGACATCGCCATGGCCCCGCGTACCGCGAGGGCCGCCGGGACCAGGACCGCGACGGGATCCCGAACCGGTTCGACCGTGACCGCGACGGTGACGGCGTTCCGAACCGGGTCGATCGCCGGCCCGACAATCCCCGCCGCTACTGACCAGCACGTGCAAGGGGCCTTGTCCTACAGACGAACAACCCCTTCACATTTAATGTGCGTCCAAGCCCTATTTTTGGCGATGACCCCAGCTGTCGGGCGGAGCATGGCAACCCAGAATGAAGAAGCACAGCCTATGAGCACGGGCACGCAATCCCAGCAGGAATCGGCGCAGGCGAACCAGCCCGCCGACCGTGACCCAAGCCTTTCCAGCGGCGCCAGCGGCGAAGGTTCCGGCAGCGCCATGGCCCGGCTGATCAGCCAGGAACAGGCCCGCATCAAGCCCGGCGCTGCCGAAGACGGCCCGCACGCAGCGTCCTGATCCGCCTCTGAACGGATCGATCAGCGGGCCTGCCGCAAGAACCGCCTGACGTTGTCCGGGTCGGCTCCGACCGATTCGACGGCATGGCGCAGCTCCTGCTCGTTGCAGTTGAGCCATTGCGCCCAGTTGCGGCGCTCCCACTCGTGGTCCAGGCTGACGGATTCCCAGCTGTCGCGCTTTCCCTTGTCTTCGGACATGACGTGATCTCCTGTGCTGATGCTTCAGCGTAGGAGCCACGGCGTTGGAGCGGGGCCGGCGAGCACCGGCGACGCGAGTCGGAGAGACCGCGAGACCGCTGTAGGAGGTCAGCCGGCGTGCGCCAGCCCCACCTTGTTGTTGAACTGGTGGCAGGCGGCCTCGAAGCTGCGGATCTCGAACAGCGCGTCGCGCAGGCTCATCTCGCCCGCCTCCATCAGCTTGCCGGCCAGGTGCTCGGTCAGCGGCTTGAGCCGGGCCAGCTGGGTGCGCGTCTCGCCGTAGAGGCGTTCGCTTTGCTGCTCCATCAGCATCCGGGTCTCGTCGTCGAGGTTGCGGCCGCCCTGGCTGTCGAGCGCGCCGTAGTTCAGGCGGGTCTTGCGGTACATGCCCATCTCGGCCACCGCGTGGTGCAGCAGCCTAGTGACGCGCGTGATGTCGTTGTGGGCGCCGTTGGTGGTGCCCTCCTCGCCGAAGAACAGCTCCTCGTTGGCCATGCCGCCCAGCAGGACGCGGACGTCGTGCTCGATGTCGGCCTTGGTCTTGAGCAGGTTGTTGCCCTGCTTGTGGAACACGAAGCCCAGCGCGTTGTTGCGCGGGTTGGCCTTGAGCGAGATCTTGATGGTCTTCATCTCGGCCTGGATCGCTTCCCAGTTGCCCTGCGCCAGCTCGCGCTCGCGCATGAAGTCCACCAGGAAGTGGCCCCATTCATGCACCGCGATGACCCGGCGGTCGCGGTCGCGCTCCTTGGTCGTGCGCTCGGTCACGTTGCCCACCAGCACCCGCTCGGCCGCCTGCATCAGGGTGGCTTCGCCGATCCGGTCGCCGGCCTGCACCGCGATGATGCCGGCCTGGGTGACGATGGTCTCGAGGTCGGCCGGGCTGCGGCCCTCGGTGATCTCCACCAGGTGGCGCAGGTCCATGCCGGCGTCGAGCTTGCCGGCTCGCTGCGCCAGGTAGTGGCCGATGATGGCTTCGCGTTCTTCGCGGTTGGGCAGCCTGAAATCGACCTTCATCTGGAACCGGCGCAGCATGGCCTCGTCCATGGCCTGAGATTCCTGGTTGAAGTTGCTGGCCACGATCCAGATGATCTCGGCGTCGGCCTTGGTGCGGACGCCATCGAGCACGGCCAGCAGCATGTTCTGGGTGTCGTCGTCGAACTTGCGGTTGCCGCCGCGCTTCATGAACAGGTCCTGGGCCTCGTCCAGGAACACGATGCAGCGCTTGCGCCGCTTGGCCATGGCCAGGATCCGGGTCAGGGTCTGGGAGCCGCCGCCGACGTAACCGGTCTCGAGGTTGGCCGCCGAGTGGAACAGGATCGGCAGCTGCAGCTCCTTGGCCAGGTAGCTGGCCAGCTTGGTCTTGCCGGTGCCGGCCGGGCCGCTGAACATCACGTTGAAGGTCTTGTTGACCCCGTAGTCGGCGTAGGCCTGGCGGCGCTGGTACTGGTCCTTGATCTGGGCGACCTCGGTCTTGATGTCGTCCATGCCGACCAGCTCGCCGATGTCGCCGCGCACCTGCGACGGCTCGACGAACTTCAACGCCTTGAACTGGCCGCGCAGCTGGAACCACAGGAAAGCCAGCAGGCCCAGGGTCATGGCAGCGGAAATGACACCGCTGACGCCGGCCTTCCAGGCGTCCTTCTCGCTTTGCGGGCGGGCGCCGGAAAAGCGCTGCTCGAGCCGGGCGAACACCTCCAGGCTGGCGGCATCGAGTTCGGACTTGGGCACGAACGTCAGCTTGCCGCCCCACGGCGCGGTGACGGCCTTGTCGGTGAAGATCCGGGTCTCGATGTCGGACGGGTAGTAGGCGTACTGCTTGCCCTTGGACTCGATCAGGATGTAGCGCTCGGAGATGTTCCAGGACAGCGGCGTGTAGATCACGGTGACGTGGTCGGCGCTGTTCTGTTCGAGGAAACTCAACACCGAGCCGGTGCCGAAGACCACCGGCAGCTTCTTGTTGTAGCTCCAGACCCCGTCGCCGGCCGCCACGGCCATCGCCTTGACCTGTTCGGCCACCTGCTCCTGCCGCTGCAGCAGCGACCACGAATACGCGGCGGTGACGGGAATCAGGATGGCGATCGCCACCACCATAAGCTTGACGCCGGCGGACTGGATCGTGAACCAGTCCTGCAGCCGGGCCACTGCCTTCCTGACGGCAAGCCAGGGTGACGATGGCGACTCCGAAGGCTCGCGCGACTCATTCTGGGTGGGGGTGGTGGACGAGAGATCCGACATGAATTTTTCGACGATGAAGACTGCTGTCGGAGCAATCCTACAGACGGAGGTTCCCGGGAGAACGACGTAGGGTTATCGTTCAATTGGTTACGTTGGGCGGTGTGACAAATTCACGCCCTTCGCACGGCGCGCCGTTGCTTCCCCGCCAGCCGTCGCGGCGGTGCGGTCCTACAGTGGGCGCGGCCGCGTGCCGACCCCAGGATGGCCGGCGTGTTCGGATACTCCGGGGCAGTCTTCCGGAGTGCGTCATCATGAAGCTGTTCCCCTTGTGTCTTTCCCTGGTCCTCGCCGGCAGCGCCGGCGGCGTCCTGGCGCAATCGTACGAGTGCGGCGGCATCGGGGTCGGCGAGCAGCAGCGGATGAAGGCCGCGGCCGCCGGCCACGACCTGATGCTGACCTTCGCCACCAGCACCGGCGCCTACCTGGCCGACGTGGCAGTCCAGGTCCGCGACCGCCGCGGCGCCACCGTCCTGGACGTCACCTGCGACGGCCCGATCATGCTGGCCGACGTGCCGGCCCGGGGCACCTACCGCGTCACGGCGCGTTCCGGTGGCGTGGCCCGGGAGCGGTCGGTGAGCGTCAACCGCGGCAAGGGTCCGGCCAGCGCGACCTTCGTCTGGCCGGCGAGCGCCAATTGATGCATTCAGGGAGCACCGACATGGAGAAGATCAGCGGGCCGATCGCCGGCTTTTACGTCGCCAGCTATGCGTGGCCGTCGGCGGATGGCAGCCGCTACACCAGCTACGCGAAGATCTGCAGCGAGCCACCGGCCGACTACTGGACCGCGCGCTGCCTGTTCAAGCTGTTCGGCGGCGAACACCATGCAACGGCCGCAGCCGCCCTTGCCACCGCGGATCTCGTCGCCCGCGACCAGATCGACAACCTGCCCTCGCTGGAATGCTCGACCTTCGGGCTCGACCAGTTCCAAATCCCCGCCGCGCAGGCGGCGTGACGCCGCCCGGCGGTGCCGGGCCGATCCCGCTGACCCGAAGCTACTTCGCGCCCAGGCCCATGGCCCGCGTGATCACTTCCTTCATGATCTCGTTGGTGCCGCCGTAGATGCGCTGCACCCGGGCGTCCGCATAGGCCCGGGTGATCGGGTATTCCCACATGTAGCCATAGCCGCCGTGCAGTTGCACGCACTCGTCCATCACCTTGCACTGCAGGTCGCTGGTCCAGTACTTGGCCATGCTGGCGGTCGCCGTGTCCAGCTTGCCGTCGTTCACCAGCTCGCAGCACTTGTCGACGAAGACGCGGGCGACCTGCACCTGGGTCTGCAGCTCCGCCAGCTTGAAGCGGGTGTTCTGGAACGCCGCGACCGGCTGGCCGAACACCTTGCGGTCCTTGACGTATTGCACCGTCCAGTCGATCGCCGCCTGCGCTGCCGCGACCGCCGTCACCGCGATCTGCATCCGCTCCCAGGGCAGCTGCTCCATCAGGCAGATGAAGCCCTTGTTCTCGAAGTCGGGCCCGCCGAGCAGGTTGGCCGCGGGAACGACGCAGTTGTCGAAGAACAGTTCGGACGTGTCCTGCGCCTTCAGCCCCAGTTTCTTCAGGCGCTTGCCGGTGGTGAAGCCCGGCATGCCGCGCTCAACGAGCAGCAGGCTGGTGCCCTTGCCGCCGGCGGCGGGATTGGTCTTGGCCACCACGATCACCAGGTCGGCATGCCAGCCGTTGGTGATGAAGGTCTTGCTGCCGTGGAGCAGGTAGCTGCCGTCCGGTTGTTTCAGGGCCGTGCTCTTGATGCCCTGCAGGTCGCTGCCGGCGGCCGGCTCGCTCATCGCGATCGCGCCGACCATGTCGCCGCTGGCCAGCCGAGGCAGGTAGCGCTGCTTCTGCTCCTGGGTGCCGTAATGCAGGATGTAAGGCGCGACGATCTCGCTGTGCAGGCCGAAGCCGACGCCGGAAAAGCCGCCGCGCGCCAGCTCCTCCATCTGCGCCACCGAATACAGCTTGTCGCCGCCGGCGCCGCCGAATTCCTCCGGCATGGTCATGCACAGGAAGCCGTTGGCGCCGGCCCGGCGCCACAGCTCGCGGTCGACATAGCCCTGCTCCTCCCAGGCTTCGTGGTGCGGCGCGATCTCGCGCTCCATGAAGCGGCGAAAGCTGTCGCGGAACGCCTCGTGGTCGGGACTGAAAAGCGTGCGTTCGATCATCGGTCGTCTCCTCGTGTGCGCCCATTTTTACAGAGCGGGTGCTTGGTGAAATGAATATACTGCTTTCGGCCCCCGTTCCCCGCCACTCTGGAGTCCCCGCCATGACCGAAGCATTCATATACGACGCCATCCGCACCCCGCGCGGCAAGGGCAAGAAGGACGGCAGCCTGCACGAGGTCAAGCCGGTCAACCTGCTGGCCGGTGTGCTGACCGAGCTGCAGCGCCGCAACGATTTCGACACCGGCCAGGTCGACGACGTCGTGATGGGCGTGGTCTCGCCGATCGGCGAACAGGGCTCGGTGATCGCCAAGGTCGCCGCCCTGAAGGCCGGCTGGGACTTCCGCTGTTCCGGCGTGCAGCTCAATCGCTTCTGCGCCTCGGGCCTGGAAGCGGTGAACATGGCGGCGCAGAAGGTGCGCTCCGGCTGGGAAGACCTGGTGGTCGCCGGCGGCGTCGAGAGCATGAGCCGGGTGCCGATCGGCTCCGACGGCGGCGCCTGGGCCCAGGACCCGGAAACCAACTCCGCCACGTCCTTCGTGCCGCAGGGCATCGGCGCCGACCTGATCGCCACGCTGGAAGGCTTTGGCCGCGACGACGTCGATGCCTTCGCCATGGAGTCGCAACAGCGCGCCGCCCGGGCCCGCGAAGGCGGCTTCTTCGCCGGCTCGATCGTGCCGGTCAAGGACTTCCTGGACCAGACCATCCTGGCCGAAGACGAATTCATCAAGCCGCGCACGACGATGGAAGGCCTGGCGGGGCTGCGGCCGGCGTTCGAGCAGCTCGGCGCGATGGGCTTCGACGCGGTGGCGATCAGCCGCTATCCGCAGGTGGAGCGCATCCACCACGTCCACCATGCCGGCAATTCGTCGGGCATCGTCGACGGCGCGGCGGCGGTCCTGATCGGCAGCGAGCAGGCCGGCAAGACCCACGGCTTCACGCCGCGCGCGCGCATCGTCGCCGCGGCGCTGTCGGGCGCCGACCCGACCATCATGCTCACCGGCCCGATGCCGGCGGCGCGCAAGGCGCTGGCCAAGGCCGGCCTGACCATCGAGCAGATCGACCTGTTCGAGATCAACGAAGCCTTCGCCGCCGTGCCGATGCGCTTCATGAAGGAGCTCGGCGTGCCCCATGAAAAGGTCAACGTCAACGGCGGCGCCATCGCCATGGGCCATCCGCTGGGCGCCACCGGCGCGATGATCCTGAATACCCTGATCGATGAACTGCACCGCCGCAAGCTGCGCTACGGCATGGCCACGCTGTGCGTCGGCGGCGGCATGGGCATCGCGACCATCGTCGAGCGCATTTGAGCCATGAAAACCATCCAGTACACCCTCGCCGACGGCATCGCCACCATCACCTTCGACGAGGAAGGCTCGCCGGTCAACACCATGTGCGCGCAGTGGACCGAAGACCTGCCTGCCGTGACGGCCCAGGTCGTCAAGGACAAGGACGCGATCAAGGGCATCGTCCTGGCATCGAACAAGAGCACCTTCTTCGCCGGCGCCGACCTCAAGGCCACGATGCGGTTGCAGGCCGCCGATGCGCCCCGCGTCTTCGCCGAGATCGAGCAGACCAAGAAGTGCTTCCGCACGCTGGAGACCCTGGGCAAGCCGGTGGTGACCTGCCTGAACGGCACGGCGCTGGGCGGCGGCTGGGAGGTGGCGCTGATCGGTCATCACCGGGTCGCCGTCGACAACCCGAAGATCCAGTTCGGCCTGCCGGAGATCACACTCGGACTGATCCCTGGCGCGTCCGGCATCACCAAGATGACCCGCCTGCTGGGCCTGATGGGTGCGCAACCCTACATCCTGGAGAGCAAGCTGTTCAGCCCGCGCGAGGCCCTCGAGCTGGGACTGGTGCATGAACTGGTGCCCGATGCCGCGGCGCTGCGGCCGGCGGCGCTGGCCTTCATCGCCGCCAACCCCGAGGCCCACCAGCCGTGGGACGACAAAGCCTACAAGATGCCCGGCGGCACGCCGAGCAACCCGAAGATCGCCGGGATGCTGGCCGTGGGCCCGGCGGTCCTCAAGCAGAAGACCCGCGGCCTCTATCCAGCGCCGGAAGCGGCGCTGGCCGCGATGGTCGAAGGGGCGCAGGTCGACTTCGACACGGCACTGCGGATCGAAAGCCGCTATCTCGCCCGGCTGATCGTCAGCCCGGTGGCGAAGAACATGATCAACACGTTCTTCTTCGACATGAACGCGATCAAGTCGGGGCAGAGCCGGCCTGGGGCTTCGACAGGCTCAGCCCGAACGGAACGCTACAAGCCGCAGAAGGTCGGCATCCTGGGCGCCGGGATGATGGGCGCGGGCATTGCGTACGTGCAGGCCAGCCGCGGCGTCGCCACGGTGCTCAAGGACGTGTCGATCGACAAGGCGCAGGCCGGCAAGGACCACGCCGTCAAGCTCACCCAGCCGCGGGTGGACAAGGGCCGCATGAGCCCGCACGACCAGGCCGCCCTGCTCGCCCGCATCACGCCGACCGACAGCACGCAGGACCTGGCCGGCTGCGACCTGATCATCGAGGCGGTGTTCGAGAACCGCGAGCTCAAGGCCCGGGTCACCCAGGAGGCCGAACCGCTGCTGGCGCCCGGCGGCTTCTTTGCCAGCAACACCTCCACGCTGCCGATCACCGGGCTGGCCAAGGCCAGCCGCGATCCGGCCAAGTTCGTCGGCATCCATTTCTTCAGCCCGGTCGACAAGATGAAGCTGGTGGAGATCATCCGCGGCCAGCAGACCGACGACGACACGGTGGCGCGCGCCTTCGACTACGTCCAGGCCATCGGCAAGATCCCGATCGTGGTCAACGACGCGCGGGGCTTCTTCACCTCGCGGGTGTTCGGCACCTTCGTGATGGAGGGCGCGGCCATGGTCGGCGAAGGCATTCCCGCCGCCGTGGTGGAGCAGGCCGGGATCCAGGCCGGCATGCCGGTCGGCCCGCTGGCGGTGCTGGACGAAACCGCGCTGTCGCTGTCAGTCCACGTGCTGGACCAGACCCGCGCCGACCTGCGCGACGAGGGCGGCACCTACATCGCCACGCCGGGCGAGCTGCTGGTGGAACGCATGGTCAAGGAGTTCGACCGCAACGGCCGCACCGCCGGCGCCGGCTTCTACGACTACCCCGAGGAAAAGGGCGCGAAGAAGTTCCTCTGGCCCGAGCTGAAGAACCTGTTCGAACAGCCGGGCGTGGCCTGGGACCTGCAGGACCTCAAGGACCGCCTGCTCTATCGCCAGGCGGTGGAGACGGCCCGCTGCCTCTCGGAGAACGTGCTGACCACGGTGCACGATGCCAACATCGGCTCGATCTTCGGCATCGGCTTTCCGGCCTGGACCGGCGGCGCCATGCAGTTCATCTACGGCACCGGCATCGACGCCTTCTGCGCCCGCGCCGAAGCGCTGGCGGCCAAGTACGGCCCCGGCTTCGTCCTGACCTCGAAGGTCAAGGACGCGATCCGCAAGCACCAGCCCGCCTGGTAGCCGCGATGGACGCCGCCACCGCCCCTGGTCTGCAGGCGCTCTTCGACGCCCAGCGGCTGGCGTTTGCCGGTGCCAGCTTCCCCAGCCGCGCGATCCGGCTCGAGCGTCTGGACCGGATGCGCGCCCTGCTGACGCAGAACGAGGAAGCCATCGCCACTGCGATCTCCGACGACTTCGGCAACCGCTCGCGCCACGAGACCGCCATCGCCGAGACGGTGATGGTGCTGGCGGCCATCTCCCACGCCCGCAAGCATCTGCGGCGCTGGATGAAGACGCGCAGCGTTGCGACGTCGTTCCATTCCCTGCCCGGATCGAGCTCGATCACCCCCCAGCCACTGGGCGTGGTCGGCATCGTCAGCCCCTGGAACTATCCCCTGCAACTGGCCGTGGCGCCGGCCGTCGCGGCGCTGGCCGCGGGCAACCGGGTGCTGATCAAACCCAGCGAGGTCACGCCCCGCTTCTCCGCCCTGCTGGCGCAACTGGTGGGGCAGCACTTCGCCGCCGACGAATGCGCGGTGGTCCTGGGCGATGCCGACGTCGGACGGCAATTCGCCAGCCTGCCGTTCGACCATCTCTTTTTCACCGGATCCACGGCGGTCGGCCGCCAGGTCGGCCTCGCGGCGGCAGCCAACCTCACGCCGGTGACGCTGGAGCTGGGCGGCAAGTCGCCGGCGATCGTCGACGCCAGTGGCGAGCTGGCGCAGGCCGCCGGCCGGATCGCCGCCGGCAAGCTGCTCAACGCCGGCCAGACCTGCATCGCGCCGGATTACGTCCTGGTCCCCGCGGCCCGGGTGGCGGCCTTCGCCGAAGCCTACGCGCTGGCGGCGGCGCGGATGTACCCGTCGTTCGAGCGCAATCCCGACTACACCAGCATCGTCAACCAGCGCCACTACCAGCGGCTGCAGGGCCTGCTGCAGGACGCCCGGGCCCGCGGCGCGCGGGTCGTGACGCTCGATCCGGGCGCGGAGCCGGAAACGCCCGAGCGGCGCAAGCTGCGGCCCACGCTGCTGCTCGATGTCACCCCCGACATGGCCGTGATGCAGGAGGAAATCTTCGGGCCGCTGCTGCCGGTGATCGGCTACGGCACGCTGGGCGAAGCCATCGCCTTCGTCAACCGCCGGCCGCGTCCGCTGGCCCTCTACTGGTTCGGGACCGACGGCCGCAACCGCGACCAGGTGCTGCGCGAAACCATCTCCGGCGGCGTGACCGTCAACGACGTGCTGCTGCACATCGCGCAGGAGAACCTGCCGTTCGGCGGCGTCGGCGCCAGCGGCAGCGGCGCGTACCACGGCGAGTACGGCTTCCGGATCTTCTCCAAGGACAAGCCGGTGTTCGAGCAATCGCGCTGGTCCGGCACCGCCATGCTGCGCCCGCCCCACGGCGAGCGCGCGGCCCGGATCCTGCGCATCCTCAAGCGCCTGGCGTAGGCGCTCTCCTACTTCACAACGCGGCATGCACCGGGAACCGGACGCCGGTCGCCTCCCTAGGATCTCCCCACCTAACAAGCCGCGCGTCGGCAGGGAGTGGCGATGGCTCAGGCTGGATTCATGTCGATGGTGCAACCCGCGGCACCCGCACTGGAGGCGCTGCGGATCCCGCTGCGCGCCCTCCTCAAGCGCTGCACCCCGTCTTCCAGGCGGGCCGGCGAAGCCACCGTCTATGTCGGCCAGGGCCAGCCCGTGATCGTGTTCCCGGTGCTCGGTGGCGGGCCCGACAGCACGGCGCCGCTGCGCCGGACGCTGGACGAGGCCGGCTTCGTCACCTACGACTGGGGCATGGGCGTCGACACCGGGCCGCGCGACCGCAACCTCAACCGCTGGCTGCGCGACCTCGAAGAGAAGGTGATCGACGTCGCCGAGGCCGAGGCATCCAGCGTCACACTGCTGGGGTGGAGCCTGAGCGGCATCTATGCCCGCGAACTGGCCAAGCGCACCAACCCCCTGGTGCGCCAGGTGATCACGCTGGGCACGCCCTTCAACACCGGGCCCGGCATCAGGCAGCGCTGCCCGCTGATCAAGGTGCTGGAGAACGGCTACGGCAGCCTGGCCGTCAACCTGCGCCATCGCCTCAGCCAGAGCCCGCCGGTGCCCTCGACCTCGATCTACAGCAAGACCGACGGCCTGGTGCCGTGGGAGCTGTGCGTCGAGAAGGAAACCCTGCAGTCGGAGAACATCGAAGTGGACGGCGCGAGCCACCGCGGGCTGCCGGCGCATCCGAAGGTGCTGGAGGCCATCACCCACCGGCTGGCCCAGCCCGAGGGCGAATGGAAGCGGTTCCGCGCCGCTGGAACGCGCGCCGTCAGCTAGCGCCGCTGCCGCAGATACTTGACTGAGGCAACCAATTAACCGACCATGGGCCCATGAAGGCCCATGCGTCTCCCGTCACCGCCGCGCAGGTCAAGTCGGTCCGCGGCTTCAACCGGTTCTATACGCAGCGGATCGGGGTGCTCGCACCCTATCTCGGCAGCGAGCTGTCGCTGACCGAGGTGCGCGTGCTCTATGAGCTGGCGCACCGCCAGCACCCCACCGCGAGCGAACTCGGACGCGACCTGTCGCTGGACCCGGGCTACCTCAGCCGGATCCTGCGCCGGTTCGAGGCCAACGGCTGGCTGTCCCGCTCGCCTTCCCTGGCCGATGCCCGGCAGAGCCTGCTCGAACTGACCGAAGCCGGACACCAGGCCTTCGCCCCGCTGCAGCAGCGTTCGCGTGATGAAGCCGCGGCCCTGCTCGCACCGCTGCCGCCGCCCGACCGCAAGCGCGTGATCGATGCGATGGATGCGCTGCACCGCCTGCTGGCGCCCACGGCCGAAACAGCCGCCGCGGCGCCGGCCGCCCTGCGCGATCCCCGGCCGGGCGACATGGGCTGGGTGGTGATGCAGCACGGCGAAATCTACGCCCGCGAATACGGCTTCAACTGGGAGTTCGAAGCCCTGGTGGCCGACATCGCCGCCGGTTTCATCAGGAACTTCAAGCCCGCGCGCGAAAAGGGCTGGATCGCCGAGATCGACGGCGAACGGGTCGGCGCGGTGTTCGTGGTGCAGAAGTCGGCCACGGTGGCGCAGCTGCGGCTCCTGATCCTGGCGGCGCCAGCGCGCGGCCAGGGCCTGGGCGGCCGGCTGGTGGACGAGTGCATCGCCTTCGCCCGGCACCGCCAGTACCGCAAGCTGGTGCTGTGGACCAACGGCCACCTGGACGCCGCCCGGGCGATCTACAAGTCGCGCGGCTTCGTCCTGACGGCCAGCGAGCCGTTCCAGGGCTACGGCCTGCAGGACCTGGTCGGTGAAACCTGGGAGCTCAGGCTCTGACCTCCCTGCCCCTGCTGGCCGCCGCCGCCGCCGGCGTGCAGGTCGGCGCCGGCATCGTGGCATCGCGCTTCGTGCTGGGCGAAGTACCGCCGCTCACGCTGGCGATGCTGCGCTACGCGGTCGGCTTCCTGTGCCTGCTGCCCTTCGCGTGGGGCGCGCTGCGGCTGCCGCCGCGGCGCGACCTGCTGGCGATGGCGGCGCTGGGCATCGGCCAGTTCGGCGTGCTGATCGCGCTGCTCAATTTCGGCTTGCGCCACGTCGGCGCCGCGCAGGCGGCCATGATCTTCAGCCTGTTTCCGCTGCTCACGCTGCTGCTCGCGGCGGCGCTGGGCCGGGAGCGCGTCACGCCGGGTTTGCTGCTGGGCGTGCTGCTCTCGATGGCCGGCGTCGCGCTGTCGCTGCTGCCCAAGCTCGGCGCCGGGCCGGCGACCGGCGCGCTCTGGTGGGGCGAGCTGGCGATCGCGGCCGCGGCCGCCACCGGGGCGCTGTGCAGCGTGCTGTACCGGCCGTACCTGCAGCGCTATCCCACGGTGCCGGTCTCGGCCTTCGCCATGCTGGCGTCGGTCGTGGTGCTGGCACTGCTGGCGCTGACGGAAGACTGGCCGGCGCGGGTGGCGGGGCTCAGCGGCCAGGCCTGGGCCATCGTGGTCTTCATCGGCGTCTCCAGCGGCGTGGGCTATTTCCTGTGGCTGTATGCGTTGAAGCACGAGTCGCCGACGCGGGTGACGGTGTTCCTGGCCCTCAACCCGGTCACTGCCACGCTGCTGGGCGCGTGGCTGCTGCACGAGCCGTTCACGGCCTGGGCCGGCGCGGCGCTGGCACTGGTCGCCGCGGGACTCTGGCTGGCGACCCGGCCCGCGCCGCCCGGCCAACGATAATCGCGCCATGATTTTCCCGCCTTCCGCGCCGCAGCCCGGCGCGCCCGAGCCGCGACCGCAACCCAAGTCCCTCACCGACCTGTTCGTTTCCTTCACCTTGCTGGCCCTGCAGGGCTTCGGCGGCGTGCTGGCCGTGGTGCAGCGCGAGCTGGTCGAAAAGAAGCGCTGGATGACGCGCGAGGAATTCGTCGAGGAATGGTCGGTGGCGCAGATCATGCCGGGGCCCAACGTGATCAACCTGGCCGTGGTCCTCGGCAGCCGTTATTTCGGCTGGCGCGGCGCGGCCGTGGCGGTGGCGGGCATGCTGGCGGCGCCGCTGGTGGTGGTGATCGCCCTGGCGCTGGTCTATGCCGAGTTCGCCGGCAACCCGCAGGTCGCCAGCGCCTTGCGCGGCATGGGCGCGGTGGCCGCGGGCCTGATCACGGCCACCGGCCTGAAGCTGTCGACCGCGCTGCAGAAGCACCCGCTGGGCGTTCCGTTTTGCGCGGTGCTGGGGGCGGCCACCTTCGTGGCGATCGCGCTGTTGCGGCTGCCGCTGCTCTGGGTGCTGCTGGGCCTGGGCGGCGTCTCGTGCGTGCTGACCTGGCGCAAGCTGTCGCCATGACGGTCGTCATGAGCAGCCGCGACTGGCTGGACCTCCTCACCCACTTCGCGACGCTGTCGCTGCTGTCGGTGGGCGGCGCCATCACCACGGCGCCGGACATGCACCGCTACCTGGTCGACGGCCGGCACTGGCTGAGCGACCCGCAGTTCAGCGCCTCGATCGCCATCGCGCAGTCGTCGCCCGGCCCCAACGTGCTGTTCGTGGCGCTCATGGGCTGGAACGTGGGCCTCAACGCCGGCGGCCTGCCGATGGCGGCTTTCGGGCTGGTGCTGTCGATGATCGGCATCATGCTGCCCAGCACCACCCTGACCTACCTGGCGGCGCGCTGGGGCCAGGCCAACCGCGAGCTGCGCGCCGTGCGTGCCTTCAAGCAGGGGATGGCGCCGATCGTGGTGGCCCTGCTGGTTGCCACGGGCTGGATCCTGGCCACCGGCGCCAGCTACGCCGTGCGCGACTGGCCGCTCTGGCTGGTGACGGGCGTGACGGCCCTGATCGTCTGGCGCACGAGGCTGCACCTGCTGTGGCTGCTGGGCGCCGGCGCCTTGCTGGGGTGGTTCGGGCTGGTCTGACGCCAGGGCCGCCCGGGTCCCTACTGATCGAGCAGGTCGCCGCGAAAGAAGCACCAGGCGCTGCCGTCGTGCAGGTAGAAGTGGCCGTCGGCGCAGAAGTCCTTGCCGGGAAAGAACTCCCGATAGGCCCTGGGCACCAGCCGCACCAGCTGCTCGTCGCTCAGTTCGTCGAATTCTTCGGGGGTGATCGGCTGGCCGACGCGGAGTTTTCTCGATTCCATCGTCGCTATTTCTTGCACCACTGGGATTCGCAGGAGGGGGCGCCCTCGCCGCTGGCGCCGTTGTTGATTCCGCAATTCCGCACGAAGTACTTCGCTTCCTCGCAGGATCGCATCTGCGTGCAGGCGTTGCGGCCGTCGCAGGTGAAGAAGGAGACGTCAGGGGCGCCGGCCTTGGCCGGAATCCCACCCACCTTCCGGGGCGACCTGGCCGCGGCCTCGGCCGCGCGCTGGGCCCTGGCGTGGTCCTCGTACTTGCCCCAGGCATACCAGCCGAGCGCGGCCAGGACCAGGATCCAGATGATGCGTTTCATGGTTCGCGTCCCCTCCCAGGAATGTCCAGCGTATTACAAACCAAAAATGTCTCAGGTCAGCGCCCGGGCGGCGCAGAGCCTGCCCCCGATCCGAAAGCCTAGGCGGCGTCCTGCGCGCCCGCAACGGCCTGGACCAGCATGAGGGCGCTGGCCCGGGCCAGCAGGACGTCGCGGCTCGAAGAGGTCAGGTCGGCTTCGAACCTTCGTGCCAGGGCGGCATAGTGCGTCATCAGGGCTTCCGCGGCTGCGCCCTGGATCGACCCCAGGCGCGCTTCCATCCGGGCGACGGTGGCGGCCAGCTCGCCCTCGGGGACTGGAACCGGCTGGCTCACCTGCTGCCCCTTGCCGACGGCTTCGTGGATGCCGCTGGCTTGCGCAATGAAAGCTGCTGCCAGTCGGGCCACCGACTCGATATTGCCGGTGCGGAATCCATCGGCCGCGGCGCCGGTGAACGCACGGCTTTCGAAGCTGTGGTCGCCGCCCACGATGGCGACCCGGGCGGAGCCGCTGGAATTCGCCGCAAAGCGATAGAGCACCGCCGGCGCACACAGCGGATCCTGGTCGCCGGCGATGAACAGCAGGGGCCGGTGTTCCGCCGCCAGGCCAGGATAGTTCTGGTCGGCCACGGCGTCGGGCACCGACTGCCCCGGCCGGACCTGGCTGCAAATGGGCGTCAGAAACAGGCCGCTGCACAGCGATGGGTCGGCGGCCATGGCCCGCCATGCAAGCACGGAGCCCAGCGACTTGCCGCCGACCGAGAGCCGGCCCGGATTCACCCGGGGCTGCGTCGCCGCAGCCGCTAGAACCGCTGTCAGGTCCTGCAATTCGTTCGCCAGGTCGGGCGATGGCGCGCCCGGCTGCGGGTCGGCAGTGGTGTAGGCCCAATTGAACCGGTACACCGCGACGCCCTGGGCCACCAGGCGCATCGCGGTTTGCGCCAGCGCTGGACGCGCCATGTGGTAGCCCTGGCCCGGCGCCAGCACGATCGCCGGAAACGGGCCCGGGCCCGGCGGAAAGTCGGCCACCGCCTGCAGCTTCGCACCCCGTCGGGTGGTGACAGTCAGCGCCTCAGCCCGGGCCGAAGCCGTGTCGGCCGCAGGGGATTCGATGGCAGGGTGCGGCTTCATCGCGCCGACTCTCGCAGCAAAGCAACCAGTGCGTCAAGGATCGCTGTGGCAGGCGGGCGGCGGGGTGGAATGACGTTTGCGAGCCGGCTTGCCACCAAGCCCGCATTTTCTGCGACGGTGGCGAAAGGCAGGCGATGCACGAGCCCCGGGCAGCTCTGTTCCAGGGCGTCGAAGTAACGGTGCTGGGGCGCAATGAGCTGCAGGTGCCGCTCGAAATTGCGGCGGCTGCGCGTGGTGTCCAGCTCCTTGCGGCGGCGCAGTTCGGCGGCGGAACATTCGACAATGAAATAGGCGTCCGGAAAATCCAGCGCGCCAGCGGCAAGCAGGGGCCGGTAGAAGGCCAGCAGTTCCGTGAGCGTGGACGACTCCGTGAATCCATAGGCCCAGCCATACCAGAGTGGCTGGAACACGTCGCCGTCCAGCACGGCCACCTCACCCGTGGCGCTCGCGTCGGACGCTCGGCGCCACCGCTCCAGTTGCCGCTCCAGATACCAGCCGGGGGGCCGCATGCCCCGGACGTTCAAAGAGCTGGTTCACCTCGGGCACCGCGCTCGCGCCGATCCGTTCCACCAGCGTGCGCGAGAGCGTCGTCTTGCCCGCGGCGCTGGGGCCTTCCAGACAGATGACGGTCATGGCCGATCGATTAGGCCACAAAGCTTGCCGCGCCACACCGTGGGTCGCGGCCGATAATCGCCGCATGACGCCCCCCGAACTCTCCCCTCCCCGCCTCCAGCTCTTCGCGGATCTGTCCGTGCAGGTCGACAAACCGCAGGAGGTGGGCCGCACGGCACGCGGGCTGCGGCGCCTGATTCCGATCCTCGGCGGCGAAGCCGTCGGCGACGGCTGGCGCGCGCGGGTGCTGCCGGGCGGCGCGGACTTCCAGCTGGTGATCACCGACACGCTGGCCGAACTCGACGCCCGCTACTGCCTGGAGACCGACGCCGGCGAATTGATCTACGTGCAGAACCGCGCCATCCGCTCCGGTCCGCCGGACCTGATGGCGAAGCTGGTGCGCGGCGAGCCGGTCGATCCGGCGCAAATCTACTTCCGCTGCAGCCCCAGCTTCGAGACCGCATCGGCTTCGCTGCGCTGGATCACCGAGCGCATGTTCGTCGGCACCGGCGCCCGCCATCCCGACCAGGTGGTGATGCGCTTCTGGCAGCTGGCCTGACCGGGCAGGGACAAGACAGACAAGGACTGACCATGGATTACCGCACTCTCGGACGTTCGTCGCTGAAGGTCTCGCCGATCTGCCTCGGCGGCAACGTGTTCGGCTGGACGGCGGACGAGGCCACCTCGTTCTCGATCCTCGACGCCTGGCTCGACGCCGGCTTCAACTTCGTCGACACCGCCGACGTCTATTCGCGCTGGGCGCCGGGCCACACCGGCGGCGAATCGGAAACGGTCATCGGCAAGTGGCTGGCCCGGGCCGGCAGCAAGCGCGACCAGCTGATCCTGGCCACCAAGTGCGGAATGAACAACGCCGACGGCAAGCCCGACCTGAAGCCCGCGACCATTCGCCAGGCCGTCGAGGATTCGCTGCGCCGGCTGCAGACCGACCGCATCGACCTGTACCAGGCCCACCGCGACGACGAAGCGACGCCGCTGGAGGAAACGCTGGAAACCTTCGGCGCGCTGGTCAAGGAGGGCAAGGTGCGCGTGCTGGGCGCCTCCAACTACACCGCGCCCCGCCTGCGGCAGGCGCTGGAGACCAGCCGCCACCTCGGCCTGCCGCGCTTCGAAAGCCTGCAGCCGCTCTACAACCTGTACGACCGCGCCGTGTTCGAGAGCGAACTGGAGCCGCTGTGCCGCGAGCAGGGCATCGGCGTCATCAGCTTCTATGCGCTGGCGGCGGGCTTCCTGACCGGCAAGTACCGCAAGCCTGCCGACGCCGCCAGCAGCCCGCGCGGCAGGAACACGGTCGACAAGTACCTCAACGACCGGGGCCTGCGGATCCTGAAGGCGCTGGACACGGTGGCGGCCCGCACCCGCGGCAAGCCGGGCCAGGTCGCGGTCGCGTGGCTGCTGGCGCGCCCCGCCGTCACGTCGCCGATCGCCAGCGTCTCGTCGCTCGAGCAGCTCAAGGAGCTCGAAGCCACGCTGCGGATCAAGGTGTCGGCCGAGGACATCGCGTTGCTGGACCAGGCCAGCGCGCAATAAGGCCTTTCAGGTCCGCTGCCGCAGCGCCTCGTACAGGCAGATGCCGCTGGCCACCGACACGTTCAGGCTCTCGACCGCGCCGCGCATCGGGATGCTGGCCAGGTCGTCGCAGGTCTTGCGCGTGAGCTGGCGCATGCCGGCGCCCTCGGCCCCCAGCACCAGCGCCACCGGCCCCTTGAGGTCGGTCTGGAAGATGGTCCTGGGTGCGTCGTCCGCCGCGCCGACGCACCAGATGCTGCGCTCCTTCAACTCGCCCAAGGTGCGCGCCAGGTTGGTCACCATGAAATACGGCACCGTCTCGGCCGCGCCGCTGGCGACCTTGGCCACCGTGGCGTTGATGCCGGCGGCGTGGTCCTTGGGCGCGATCACGGCATGGGCTCCGGCCCCGTCGGCCACCCGCAGGCAGGCGCCGAGGTTGTGCGGATCGGTCACGCCATCGAGCACCAGCAGCAGGGGCGGGCCTTCGATGGCATCGAGCAGGTCGTCGAGCGAATGCACCTGCGGCAGTTCCTCCACCCGCGCCGCCACGCCCTGGTGGCCATGGCTGCCGGCAAGCTTGGCCAGCCGCATGGCGTCGGCCTCGATCAGGCGCACGCCGGCCTCCTTGGCGCGGTCGATGAACTGCCGCATGCGCGCGTCCCGGCGGCTCGGTTCGAAATAGATCTCGACGATGGATTTGGGGGCGGTTTTGAGGCGGACACCGACCGCGTGGAATCCGAACAGGACTTTGGGAGCAGACATGTGCGAATTATCCCCGTGTCGCCGCCGTCAGCTCATGGATAGAATCTTTTGCATGCCGGAACGTCCCATTCCACTGTGCACGGTGATGCTGCTGGACGTCGCCGTGGCGCCGGGGGAAGAGCAACCGACCCGCGCCGTGCTCAGGCAGCACGTCCACGGCCTGCTCGGCACCGCCTTGCGGGGGCTGGCGGAAACCGGCCGGATGGCGGTGGAGTCCCACGGCGCCGCCGTCGTGTGCTTCGTCGGCGACCCCGAGGAGGCGCTCGATGCGGCAGTGGCGGTGCGCAACCAGGTGGAGCAGCACTACGAGGGCAAGCTGTCGGTGCGGGTGGCACTGAACATCGGCACCGTGCAGGTCGCCATGGACCCGCAAAACCACATCCAGGTGACCGGCGAGGGCATCCACCACGCCGCCCAGATCAAGGAACGGGCCCGGCCCAACGAGGTCGTGGTCTCCCACCGCTACCACCAGCTGCTGGCGCAGATCAGTCCCGAGCGGGCCAGCAGCTTCGTCGATCACGCACCGGGCGCACCGCAGCGGATCAAGCTCTACGCGGAACCCCCGGGGTTCGACGTCACCGACCCGCAGATGCTGATGCCGTCCACCCCAGGCGGGACCATCGACCCCTGCGAGGTGCGGGTGATCGAGCAGGACCTGGCCAGCCACATCGGCCCGCTCGCCAGGGTGCTGGTGCGCAAGGTCGGGCCGCGTGCCGCCAGCGCGCAGGCGCTGCGCGCCACGCTGGCAACGGCGATTCCCGATCCGCAGGTCCGCCAGTCGTTCCAGGCGCCGCCCCTTGTGCAATTGCAGTCGCTGCCGGCGGTGCGGGCCGAGCCGCCCGGCGAGAACACCCGCCAGATGGACATCTCGCCGGCGGAGTTCCTGGTGATCGAGCAGACGCTGCGGCACTTTCTCGGTCCGCTGGCGCCAGCGCTGGTCGGCCGGGAACTGGAGCGCTGCCACCGGATGACCGATTTCGTGGACGCCCTCGCCGCCGGCATCGCCGCGCCGCCGCAGCGCGAGGCCTTCCTGGTGGCGCTGCAGCGCGCCCTGCCGGACCGCCCGATCTGACCCGGCCTGGACGGCGTCAGTGCCCGCCGGGCCGCGCAGTCCACGCAGTGACAAGCGCGGGGGCCATTCTCAGTCGATCCGCGCGCCCGAGGCCTTCACCACCCGGGCCCACTTCTGGATGTCGTCCTGCAGGATGCGGCCGAACTGCTCGGGCTGGGTCACGTACGGATCGGCGCCCAGGCCCGCGAACTTCTCGAGCACGTCCTTGTCGCGCAGCAGTTCGGCGATGTCGGCGTTCATCTTCCGCACGATCGGCTCGGGCGTGCCCGCCGGGGCCAGCAGGCCGAACCAGGGGCTGAGCTCCAGGCCCGCAATGCCCACCTCGGCGAACGTGGGCAGGTTGGGGAAGGTCGCGGAACGCTTCGACCCGGTCACCGCCAGCGCCCGCAGCCGGTCGCCGCGGATGTGGCCGGCCACCGACGGCAGACTGGTGAACGTCATCTGGATCTGGCCGCTGATGGTGTCGGTCAGCGCGCCGGCGGCGCCCTTGTAAGGCACGTGGACCAGCTTCACGCCCTGGTTCATGTTGACCATCTCGCCCAGCAGGTGGTTGAGCGAACCGTTGCCGGCGGAACCGAAGTTCACCGCGCCCGGATGGGCCTTGACGTAGGGCACCAGCTCCGCGGGCGTCTTGACCGGGAAGTTCTGGTTGACCACCAGGGCGAACGGCACCGTCGCCAGCGTGGCGACCGGCGCAAAGTCCTTGTACGGCTCATACGTCAGGCTCTTGTAGACGCTGCCGTTGATGGCCTGGGTGCCGACATAGCTCATGAGCAGCGTGTAGCCGTCCGCCGGCGACTTCGCCACGTAGTCGGTGCCGACGTTGCCGCCCGCCCCGGCCTTGTTTTCCACCACCACCGGCTGGCCCCAGCGCTCGGACAGCTTCTGGCCGATGATGCGGGCCAGCGCATCGGACGCGCCGCCCGGCGTCTGCGGCACGACGATGCGCACCGGCTTGATCGGGAAGGCTTGCGCAGCAGCGGGGCCGGCGCCCAGCGTGGCGCCGATTGCGAGCGCGAGCGCGCCCAGGGTTGCAGGCTTCAACATCATTGGTCTCCTGGATTTGTTCGAAAAGGCAATGCAGCTCAATGGCTGATGCGGCCGGCCTCGATGGTAATGCGATGCTCGCAGCGCGCCGCGATGCCGGCGTCGTGCGTGACCAGCACCAGGGTGGTTCCCAGCTCGCGGTTCAGGTCGAACATCAGCGCCATCACGGTTTCGCCGGTGGCGAAGTCCAGGCTGCCGGTGGGCTCGTCGGCCAGCAGCACGGCCGGCTGGACCACGAAGGCCCGGGCCAGCGCCACCCGCTGCTGCTCGCCGCCCGAGAGCACCTTGGGGTAGTGGTTCAGGCGCTGCGCCAGCCCAACCCGTTCCAGCATCTCGCCGGCCGCCTTGCGCGAGTCGCGCCGCCCCGCCAGCTCCAGCGGCAGCATGACGTTCTCCAGGGCCGTCAGGTTGCCCATCAGCTGGAAGCTCTGGAACACGAAGCCGACCTTCTGCGCCCGCAGTGCGGCCCGGTCGTCCTCGTCGATCGCGAACAGGTCCTGGCCGGCCAGGCGCACCGTGCCACGGGTCGGGGTGTCGAGGCCGGCGATGATCGACAGCAGCGTGCTCTTGCCGGAGCCCGACGCGCCGACGATGGCGGCAGTCTCCTTGGCCGCCAGCGTGAAATCGATATCACGCAAAATGTCGAGGGTGCCGGTCGAGTCGGTCACCGATTTGTAGACATGCTCGACGGAAATGATTGGATCAGACATGGTTTTGGGTGGTTGGACGCGCCGCAGCTGGCTCGCGGCGGCTTTCGCACTCGGGGCCCTGGCCCCGGCCTTCGCGGCCGGCGACCGGAGCGTCCTGGTGCTGGGCGACTCGCTGAGCGCCGAGTATGGCCTGAAGCGCGGCAGCGGCTGGGTCGCGCTGCTGGAAACCCGGCTCGCCGCCGAGAAGATGCCGGTCAGGGTGGTCAACGCCAGCGTGAGCGGCGACACGACGTCGGGCGGCCGCTCCCGCCTGCCCGCCCTGCTGGCCCAGCACCAGCCTGACGTGGTGGTGATCGAGCTGGGCGGCAACGACGCCCTGCGCGGCCTGCCGCTGGCCATGACCGAGGACAACCTCGCCCAGATGACGCAGGCGGCCCAGCAAGCGGGCGCCCGGGTGCTGCTGGTGGGCATGCAGGTGCCGCCCAACTACGGCTCCGACTACGGCAACCGCTTCGCCGGCCTGTTCGCCAAGGTCGCGAAGGCCCACAAGGCGGCCGTGGTCCCCTTCCTGCTCAAGGGCGTGGCCGACGGCGACGACCCGACGCGGATGTTCCAGCCGGACCGCATCCATCCCAAGGCCGAGGCCCATCCGCAGATCCTGGCCAACGTCTGGCCCGAACTGAAGAAGTTGATCAAGTGACAGTCCAAGCCATTCCGGCCGCCGAGGCGATCGCCAGGCTGGCCGAGTTCAGCGCCGTGATCGACGCCCGCAGCGAGTCCGAATACACCGAAGACCGGCTGCCCGGCGCGCAGAACTGGCCGACCCTGAACGACGAGGAGCGGCACCGGATCGGCACCCTCTACGTCCAGGTCAGCGCGTTCGACGCCAGGAAGCGCGGCGCCGCCCTGGCCGCCGCCAACATCGCGCGCCACATCGAGCGCGAGCTGATCGACACCCCCAAGGGCTGGCAGCCGCTGGTGTACTGCTGGCGCGGCGGCAAGCGCAGCGGCTCGCTGGCGCTGGTGCTGGACCAGATCGGCTTCAAGGTGACGCTGATCGAAGGCGGCTACAAGGCCTTTCGCAGTGCCGTCCTGGCCGACTTGCCGCTGCAGGCGCAGCGGCACCAGTACCGCGTGGTCTGCGGCCCGACGGGCTCGGGCAAGACCCGGCTGCTGCAGGCGCTGGAGCGCGCCGGGGCCCAGGTGCTGGACCTGGAAGACCTGGCCTGCCACCGCAGCTCGGTGCTGGGGCAGATTCCGGGCCAGGCGCAGCCGACCCAGAAGCGCTTCGACACCCTGGTGTGGGACAAGCTGCGGAGCTTCGATGCGGCGCGGCCGGTCTACATCGAGAGCGAGAGCAAGAAGGTGGGCAACCTGGCCGTGCCGGAGGCTCTGATCGCGGCGATGCGGGCCAGTCCCTGCCTGGACCTGCAACTGCCCGACGACGAACGGGTCAGGCTGCTGCTGGAGGACTACGCCTTCTTCGTCGCCGATCCGGAGCTGTTCTGCGAGCGGCTCGGCGCCCTGGTCACCTTGCGCGGCCACGCGGTGGTCAATGGCTGGCAAGCGCAGGTGCGCGCGGGCGACGTGGAACCGGTGGTGCGCGAGTTGCTGCTGCAGCACTACGACCCGGGCTATGCCGCGTCGATCGAGCGCAATTTCAGGCAGTACGGCAGCGCCGTGACCATCGCGCCGGCCGACCGCTCGGTCGCGGCGATGGACGCGCTGGCGCGCGACCTCACGGCTGGCGCGGCAGCGGCTGCAGCAGGCTGACGCGGTTGCCCTCCGTGTCGCGGAACGACACGTAGCGGCCGACGCCGGGGATGTCCATCGGTTCCCCAAGCACCGCGCCGCCGGCCTGGCGCACCTTCTCCATCGCCGCCGCCACGTCGCCGACGGCGATGACAACCGAGGGGTGCTGGTCCGGCCAGTCGGCCTTGCGCTCGAAGAAGCCGCCGTTGATGGAGCCCGGCTTGACCGGGCCGGCCGGCGTCGATTCGGCGGTGGTGACGACGACATAGTTGCCCATGTCGGCGCCGAGCGCCTGGGCTTGCCAGCCGAAAGCCTGCTGGTAGAAGGCCGACATGCGCTGCGCATCGTCGTAAGGCATCTCGAAATGAACCACGGGATCCATGCAGTCCTCCTGTCCGACGCCGATCTGCAGTTCCGGTCAGCCGGGGGTCGGGGTCCCGCTGGCCGGAGGCTCGGAGCCCTCCTGCACGCCGTCTTCCGGCGTGCCGTCGCCGGGCTCACCGACCTTGCGCTCGCTCTTGGCCTTGAGCTTGTCTTCCTTCTTGCGCTTCTTGGCCAGCTCTTTCTGCCGCTTCTCGTATCCGTAATTTGGTGTGGCCACAGGCAGTTCCGTTGGGTTGATCAGATGCGACAACTGTAAGCCATCTGCACTGCACGGGGAAATGCCGCCGACCTGATCAGTTGGGGACAGAGCTGAAGGTCTGTGCCACAAGGTCTCAGGCGAGCGAGAGCACCTCGATGCATGACACAGGGGCGCCGCCGGCGGCCAGCGGCGCCGTCCGGCCCGTCACCACCGTGCCGTCCAGCCCCTCGAGCAGGGCCGCCGAACAGGCGACCCGCCACTTCGAATCGCGCGCGAACACCTGCAGCGCGGCGGCCGTCGGCGCGGTGTCGCCGGTGAGCACGCTGCCGGCGTCGCCGTGCAGCGGATCGGTCACATGCACCAGCGTGGCGGGACCGACGTGCAGCGCCACCGTCATGCCGCTGTCGGTGGCGCCGGCCTTGACCAGCGCCAGCGCGCCGCGCAGGGCCCGCAGCCGGAACGCCGCGATGTCCGTGCCCTCCACCGGCACGAACACCGCCAGCAGGCTGTCGCCCTGCGGCACCAGGTGCCGGGCGCCGAACAGGTACAGCGTGTCGCGCGCGTTCTGGTAGCCCTGGCGCACCGCCGCCGCCAGGTCGTCGCTGGGCGACTGGCGGTGCAGGATGGAGGAAAACAGGTCCACCGCCAGCACGATGGTGTCGGGATAGTCCAGCGCCTCGTTGTAGCGGCCGCTGTCTTCCCAGCGGCTGTTCAGTTCCTTGAACAGCCGCTGCTCGTACAGGTTGGCCAGCGACTGCTTCTGGCCCTCGAGCGCGGCCAGGAACTTGTCCTTGATCTCGCCGACGATCTCGTCGCGGCGCGACTTGCGCCGCGCCAGCAGCGCCGCCACCGCCTCGCGCAGTTCGGCCGCATTGAGCGGCTTGGCCAGGTAGTCGTCGGCACCCGACGTCATGCCGACGCGGACCTGGGCCCGCTCGGTCATCGTCGTCAGCATGATCACGGGGACTTCGGCCAGGCCGGCCTCCTGCCGCAGCGCGGTGACCAGCTGGTAGCCGTTCATGCCCGGCATCACGACGTCGCAGACGATCAGGTCGGGGCGGGACTGGCGCGCCATCTCCAGGCCCTGCTCGCCGTCGATCGCCCACAGCACGCGGTGGCCGACCCGCTGCAGGATGCCGACCACGGCCAGGCGCTGGATCGGGTCGTCCTCGATCACCAGGATCGAGGCGGGGTCGCCGGTGGGCGGGGCGGGATTGAGGGGGGCTGTCATGGGGAACGGTCCTTGATTGTTGCTGCGCTTGCCAGCAGGAAATTGTCGAATTCGGCATGGAGCTGGACCAGCCCGCGCGCGATGCCCGCGGTGCGGCCCTCGAGGGCCTGCTGTTCGAGTTCGCGCGCCAGCCGGGCCAGCACCTCGGCGCTGACCATGGAGGCCGAGCCGGCCAGCGAATGCAGGTGCCGGTGCAGGTCGGCGGCCTCGCCGGCCTCCAGCGCGGCCCCGATGCGCTGCAGCGCCCGGGGCGCCAGCACGATGAACGAGTCCAGCACCTGCCGGAACAGCTCGACGTCGCCGTCCATTCGGTCGAGCGCCTTCTGCTCGGCGAACACCGCCTCGGCGGGCTTGGCGGTCCACCGGTCCAGCACCTCGGCCAGCTGCGACGCCTCCATCGGCTTGGACAGGAAATCGTCCATGCCGGCATCCAGGCACTGTTGCCGCTGCTCCTGCGACACGTTGGCCGTGAGTGCGATGATCGGCAGCCGCCAGCCGGCGGCGCGCAGGCGTTGCGCCGACTCGTAGCCGTCCATCACCGGCATGCGGCAGTCCATCAGGATCGCGTCGAAGCGCGCGCCCTCGACGGCGTCCAGCACCTGCTGGCCGTCCTCCACGAGGGTCACGTCGTTGTAGCCGGCCAGCCGCAGCATGCCCTTGACCACGATCTGGTTGGTGCCGTTGTCCTCGGCCACCAGGATGCGGTGCGGCCGCGCCGGCCGCGGGGTGCGGGACACCGGCTGGGCCGGCGCGACGGGCACCACGGGCTTGGCCGCCGGCGCGAACGGCAGCACGCAGCGAAACGACGCGCCGCGGCCCGCCTCGCTCTGCAGGCGGATGCTGCCGCCCATCTGCTCGCACAGCTGCTTGACGATCGCCAGGCCCAGCCCGGTGCCGCCGAATTCGCGGGTGGTGGAGCTGTCGGCCTGGAAGAAGCGCTGGAACAGGCCTTGCTGCACGTCCAGCGGGATGCCGATGCCGGTGTCATGCACCGTGAACCCCAGCATCACGCGGCCTTCCACGGGCGCCGCGGGATGGATGTCGAGGCCGACCAGGCCGGCTTCGGTGAATTTCAGGGCATTGCCCAGCAGGTTGTTGAGCACCTGCCGCAACCGGCCGGGATCGCCCACCACGCTGGCGGGCACGCCGGGGTCGACGCGCAGGTCGAATGCCAGGCCCTTCTCCTTCGCGCGCAGGCCGTACAGGTCGCCCAGCTCGCGCGCCAGTTCGAGCAGGTTGAATTCCACATGCTCGAACTCCATCCGGCCGGACTCGATCTTGCCCAGGTCCAGCATGTCGTTGATCAGCCCGAGCAGCGACTGCGCGCTGGAGCTGGCCAGTTCGGCGTAGCGGCGCTGCTGCGGCTGCAGGGGCTCGGCCAGCAGCAGCCGGGTCATCCCCAGCACGCCGTTGAGCGGGGTACGGATCTCGTGGCTGATGGTGTCCAGGAACTCGCTCTTGGCCCGGTTGGCGGCCTCGGCGGCCTCCTTGGCGCGCTTGAGCTCGGCGTCGGCCAGGGTCCGGGCGGTGACGTCGCGGAAACTCCAGACCCGGCCGGGAGCGGCGCCGTCCAGTTCCAGCGGCCGGCCGTAGCGCTCGAACACGCCGCCGTCCTGGAATTCGAGCACGTCGAAGGACTTCGCCGCCGGAGCGTCGTACAGCGCCTGCAGCCGCCGCGCGTAGCCGCCGGGGTCCTTCACCTGGGCGGCAATGATGCCGCCCCACTCGTGACGCGTGGCCCCGGCCAGGTTTTGCGGGATCTTGAGCATTTCCAGCAGCTGGCGGTTGAACAGCAGGATCTCGCGCTCGCCGTTCATCACCAGGATGCCGTCGGCGGTCGATTCGAGCGTGGCGCGGTTGATGGCGGCAGCGCGTTCCAGCTTCTGCTCGACGTGCTTGCGCTCGGTGATGTCGCGGTTGGTGCCGGTCACCCGCAGCGCCTTGCCGTCCTTGTCACGGCGGGTGACGCGGCCCTCGCTGTTGATCCAGACCAGGCTGCCGTCCTGGCGCATGACCTGGTGCTCGACCGCGTAGCGGTCGGCCGTGCCCTTGAACATCGCGGCCAGGGCGGCCGCGATGCGCGGCTGGTCGGCCTCTGGCACCAGTTGCTGCAACGCCTGCGCCGTGGTCACGGTCGGCTGGCTGGGACCTCCCATCAGCTGCGACCAGTGCTCGGACAGGTAGATCCGGCCCGTCTCCAGGTCCAGGTCCCAGAGCGACAGGCGCGAAGCGTCGAACGCGCGCTTTTGCCGCTCTTCGCTCTCGAGCAGCGCGCGCTCCGCCGCCTTGGCCGCCGAGATGTCCACGTAGGTGGTGACGAAGCCGCCGCCCGGCAGCGGCGCACCGCGGATGTCGAGCGCGACGCCGTTGGGCCGGGTGCGCTGGTAGTGGTGGGCGGACGGCGTGCGCGCCTGCGCCACCATCGCGCGCACGGTTTCGTCGACCGGGACGGCGCCGTAATCGCCGCGCTCTGCGTTGTACCGGACCAGGCTCTCGAAAGTCACCGGGGCCGCGGCGAACAGGCTGTCCGGAAACTCCTGCAGCGCCCGGAACTGCCGGTTGTGGGCCGTCAGGTGCAACTGCTCGTCGAACACGCTCAGGCCGCACGGCAGGCTGTCGACCACGCTGGTGAGCAGGGCGTTGGCGGCCTGGAGCTGGTCGCGCACACCCTTTTGCGTGGTGATGTCCAGCAGCGTGCCGACCAGCCGCACCGCCCGGCCGCCCTCGAATTCGGCGTAGCCGCGCGACCGCACGCAGATCGGGCGGCCGCCGGCCGTCACCATCGGCAGCTCCAGGTTCCAGGGCTCGCCGGTGCGGATCGAATGCCGCGTGGCGTCGCCCAGCTGCTTGCGCGCGCCTTCGGCGAAGTACCGCATGGCCTCGTCGAGCTGCGGCTGGTGGCCGGGCTCGAGGTCGAAGATGCGGCAGTTCTGGTCGGTCCACTTGACGCGCCGCGTGACCAGGTCCACCTCCCAGCCGCCCACGCCGCTGAGGCGCTCGGCGCGCTCGAGGAACCGGTTGGCCGAGCGCAGCCGGGCCTCGGTCTCGCTGCGGTCGGTGATGTCGTCGGCCACCCCGACATAGCCCTTGCGCGGCAGGTCGCCCCAATTGGCCGGACTGGCCTGCACCCGCACCCGGCCGGCTTCGCCGCCGGGGCGCAGCACCTGGAACTCCATGTCGAACGGCAGCGACGCCGCCACACAGGCGTCCCATGCCGCCACCACCTGGTCGCGGTCCGCCGGATGGACCGCCTCGCGCCAGCCGACGCCGCGGGCGCGTTCGAGATCCATTCCGAACAGCTGCTGCCAGCGCTCGTTGCCGTCCACCAGCGCGCCGGCCGCGTCGGCCTGGAAGATGCCCAGCGCCGCTGCGGGCGTCACGGCGTGCAGCCGCGCATCGTTGCCGACCGCCGTCAGTTCCTGCAGCCGCTCGCGCTGCAGCAGCAGGCGCTGCGCCACCGCGGCCAGGTCGCGCAGGGTGGCCTTCTGCAGCTCCGTGAGATGGCCCGGCTGGCGGTCGATGACGCACAGCGTGCCGACCCGCTCGCCCGAGGGCATCACGATCGGGGCGCCCGCATAGAAGCGGATGCCGGGCCCGCCGACCACCAGCGGGTTGTCGGCAAAGCGCGCGTCGCTCGCCGCATCCGGTACTTCCATCACGCTGTCCTGCTCGATCGCGTGGGTGCAGAACGCGATGTCGCGCGGTGTCTGCGTCGTGCCTTCCAGGCCGTGGTTGGCCTTGAACCACTGGCGCTCGTCGTCGACCAGGCTGACCAGCGCAATCGGCATGCCGCACACGGACGCCGCGATGCGCACCAGGGCGTCGAACACCGGCTCGGGGCCGCTGTCCATCACGCCCAGCATGCGCAGGCGTGCCAGGCGGCGGCGCTCGGCGTCAGACCGCTGCATGGGGCCGCTCCAGGGCGGCCAGCGCCTGCTGCAGGTCGGCCCGCAGGTCGTCGACCGCCTCCAGGCCAACCGAGAAGCGCACCAGCACGCCCTTGTGGCTCCAGCTGCCGAGCCGGGCGCTGCGCATCGAGGGCACGTCGTACGGCACCACCAGGCTGACCGGGCCGCCCCAGGAGTAACCCAGCTTGAACAGGCGCAGTGCGTCGCAGAACGCGTCGACCTGGGCCGGGCTGTAGCGCTCGTGGAACACCACCGAAAACAGGCCCGCGGCCAGCCCGTCGCTGCCGGCGCCGCCGCCGGTGCACAGCGCCTTCCAGTGGCTGTGGCCGGGCGAACCTTCGAACGCCGGATGCAGCAGCTGCGCGATCTCGGCGCGGCCCTGCAGCCAGGCGGCGAGCTCGCGGGCTGCCCGGTCGTGCGCGCGGTAGCGCAGCGCCATGCTGGGCAGCGAGCGCAGCACGGTTTCGGCGTCGTTGGCCCCGACCCCGAAACCCAGCCGCATGTGGGCCAGCTTGAGCTTGAGGTGCAACGCGTCGTCGCGGGTCACGATGCTTCCCATCAGGACGTCGCCGCCCCCGCTGGGGTACTTGGTCAGGGCATGCACCACGATGTCGGCGCCGCTGTCGGCCACGCGGTGCTCGCCCTGGCCGAGGTCGAAGCCGTTGAACGCCAGCCCGGCGCCCCAGGTGTTGTCCAGCGCGCTGGTGACGCCGCGCTCGCGGCAGATCTGCGCCAGCTGCGCCAGCGGCACGAACTCCATGGTCACCGAGCCCGGCGCCTCCAGCCAGACCAGCCTGGTCTTTGGGCCGATGCGCGCGCGCAGGTCGGCCGGGTCCATCGGGTCATACAGCTGGTGGGTGATGCCCCAGTGCTTCAGCTCGCCCTCGGCCAGCGCCTTGTTCGGGCCGTAGGCGTTGTCGGGAATCAGCACCTCGTCGCCAGCGGACAGCAGCGCCATGTCGACGGTGCTGATCGCGGCCAGGCCGCTGGGCACCAGCACGCAGTGCCGGCCGCCCTCGAGCGTGGCGATGCGCTCTTCCAGCATGAAGGTGGTCGGCGTGCCGTGCAGGCCATAGGTATAGCCCTCCTTGAAGCGCCAGTCGCGCGAACGCAGGGCCGCCGTGTTGGCGAAGATGACGGTGGAGGCCTTGAACACGCCCGGCTGCGGCGCGGCGAAACCGGCTGGCGGCTGGTAGGGATGGTGGATCAGGTCGGTGACGGAATGGCTCATTGCGCCATGGTAGCGCTCGGGCGGTGCCCCTGCCCTGTCACTTGCGCGCGAACAGGGGTTGTTCGAAGTGCGCGACGCGCGTGGAGCGCCCCAGCAGGCAGACCTCCCGGAACTGGTACAGGACGGCCGCGGTCGGCGCCGCGATCGCCCGCTCGCCGACCGGCATCCGCAGCACCGGGTGCTCGCTGCCCGCCAGGGTCTCCAGCAGCGGCGCGTCGGGGCGCATGAATTCGGCCAGCGGAATGCGGTGGATGCTGGCCACCTCGCCGGGGTTGGGGACGAGCTGGCGGGCGGCGCCGGCCCAGACCACCACCGGCGTGATGACGAAGCCCGAGCGGCTGGTGAAATCGTCGAGCCGTCCCAGCACCGCGCCGGGCTCGAGCAGCAACCCCACCTCCTCCGCCATTTCGCGCAGCGCCGCCTCTTCGGCCGTCTCGCCCGCATCGATCCGGCCGCCGGGCAGCGCCCACTGGCCGCCGTGGCTGCCCAGCCCCGCGGCGCGCCGGGTCAGCAGCAACGCGGCCCGCGTGCTCCAGCCAATCGGCGCGGCGATGCCCGGCAGGTCGGCGCCCGAGCCTTCGTCGGCGATGGCCACCGCCACGGCGGCGGCCCTCAGCGCGCCCACGCCGGCGGACTGCACGGCGAAGCGACGCAGGTTGGTTTCGATGCGTTGCCGCAACCGGTCATCGGTTTCCATGGTCTGCGCCAGTTTGCCTGAGCGCGCGGCAAACAGTTGGACACACAAGCACCGTCCGGGCGCCCCAGCCGGGCCCGGTCTTGCCTAAAATCGGCGGATCAACATGACTGAACCGACTGAAGACACTTTCACCGCCTGGCGCCGCTCGTACAAGCGGCTGCGGGTGCTCGAGGCCGAACTGGTGAGCCGCTCGCGCTCGGGCGAAGACCCCGTGATCATCGCCCGGCTGTACGAGAAGGTCGAAGCGCTGCGGGAGCAGACCACCGAGCTGTTCCACCTGGCGCAGACCGCCGGCATGGCGCACGAGATCCCGGTGGCCCGGCTCACGTCAATGACGCTGGAAACCACGCCGTCGGAATTCGGCGCGCTGCACGAGGTCTAGGCTCCAGCCTAGGGCCGCGGTTTCGGCGCGAAGCCGATCACCAGGCCGGCGTCGGTCACGTCGATGGTGTCGGGCTCCAGGCCCAGGCCGTCGGCCAGCACCAGCTCGGAGGGCCGCAGCCGGTGCAGCACCAGCTCCCCGAACGATTGCTGGGCCAGCGACTGGCCGAAGGCATCGAGCAGCTCCGGATACGGCGGCGGCAATCCCGCCACCCGCAGCGACCGCACCCCCAGCCGCCACGCGCGGATCGTCTGGTCGCTGCGTTCGTAGCGCAGCGCGAAGTCGAGGTCGAATTCGCCGCTGGAAGGCCGGGCCAGCGCCGGCCCCGCCGCCACCACCACCATGTCGGCGCCGATCCGGTTGGCCTGCGGCAGCAGCCGCAGCCCCGGCGCCTGCACCGTGAGCTGGAGCAAGCCGGCCACGCCGAAACGCAGGGGAAAGCGTTGCGCCACCGCCTCCTGCAGCGTGGCAGCCGACACCGTGTAGCGGGGCTGGGCACCTGCGGCGGGCAGCAGCAGGACCGAGGACGCTGCGCCCAGCGTCCAGGTCAGGAAGAGTCGTCTATTCATCGTTCGTGCCGGAACGCCATTGTCGCCGGGCCACCAGCACTTACCATCGGCTGGTGACCGACGGGAACTCAACTGGGCAATCCCACCGATGCCTGAACTGCGGCGCGCCGGCGCCGGGCAACTTCTGCCCCGAGTGCGGCCAGGCAACGGCGGCGCCGCCGCGGACCCTGGCGGCGCTCCTGCGCGAATCGCTCGCCGGGTCGCTGTCGCGGCAGGGCCGGCTCTGGCAGACGCTGTGGCGGTTGCTGTTCGCGCCGGGTGGGTTGACGGTCGACCATGCGGCCGGCCGCCGGGTGCGCTACCTGCGGCCGCTCCAGCTGTATCTGATGACCAGCGTCATCGTGTTCGCGGCCGTCCAGCTGTTCGGACTGAATCTCGGCCTGCGGTTCTACGGCGACCGGGGCGTCCACCTCGTGCGCAGCACGCGACTGCCCGTCAACGACGCCGCCACCCTGCGACTGACGCCGGTGCAGATCATCCTGGATCACGTCGACACCCCCGCAGTCCGGCGCCTGGCGGCCCTGTCTGCCGAAGACCGCTTCGCCTTCCTGCGCGCCCGCAGGGCGGCGTACGTGCCATCGTTCGTGCTGTTCCTGGTGCCGGCCCTGGCGCTGACCCTCGGCCTGTTCTATCGCAACCGGCGGCGGCGTTATGCCGAGCACCTGGTCTTCGGCCTGCACTGCCAGACCTTCCTGCTCATCGCCCTGCTGGCCGAGGCGAAGCTGCCCGCTCCTCTCGCCAACGCGATGTCGCTGTGGGTGATCGCCTATTTCACCATCGCGCTCCAGCGCGTCTATGGCGGCAGCTGGCCAGAAACGCTGGGCCGGGGGGCCGCCATCCTGGCCCTGTACTTTGCGATCTTCTTCGTTGCGAACCTGCTGCTGATTCTGGCGCTGCTGGCGCTGTAGGGCGGCTGCCTGGACGCCGCGGCAAGATCGCGCCAGCCCCGGCAAGGTCAACAGGTTGCCGGCTGGCCTGGAGACGGCGTTCAGCGTTGCCGCGGATCGAGCGCGTCGCGCAGGCCGTCGCCCAGCAGGTTGAACGACAGCACCAGCAGGAAGATCGCCACGCCCGGGCTCACCGCCATCCACGGCGAGTTGTCGATGTAGTTCTTGGCCGTGTTGAGCATGCTGCCCCAGCTCGGGGCCGGCGGCTGCTGGCCCAGGCCCAGGAAGGACAGGCTGGCTTCGGCGATCACCGCCGCGGCGATGGCCAGCGTGGCCTGCACCATCAGCGGCGCCGTGATGTTCGGCAGGATGTGGCGCAGCGCGATCCGCAGCGGCGAATTGCCCACCGCCCGCGCCGCTTCCACATAGTCCTCCACCTTCACGCTGAGCACCTGGCCGCGCGCCAGCCGCACGAAGATCGGCGCGGCGGAAATGCCGATCGCGATCATCGCGTTGGTCAGGCTCGGGCCGAGGAAGGCGGCCAGGGCGATCGCCAGGATCAGGAACGGGCAGGCCAGGAAGGCGTCGGTGATGCGCGAGATGATGGCGTCCACGGCGCCACCGAGAAAGCCGGCCGCCATGCCCAGCGGCACGCCGATCAGCAGCGAGATCGAAACCGACACCACGCCGGCCAGCAGCGAAGCGCGGGTGCCCCAGATCACGCGCGAGAGCACGTCGCGGCCGATCTCGTCGGTGCCCAGCCAGTATTGGGCGCTAGGCCCCTTGCGGATGGCGGCCCAGCTGGCGGCGATCGGATCGTGCGGCGCGATCCACGGCGCGAACAGCGCCAGCAGGACGAACAGCACGACGACGGCCAGGCCGACCAGCGCGCCGCGCCGGCGCCGCAGCCGCAGCCAGGCCCGGCGCCAGGGGCCGGCTTCGCGCACCGGTGCGGTGGCGGCGGGGACGGGAAGGACAGCGGCCATGGAATCAGTGCCGCAGGCGCGGGTTGACGAGGAAATAGGCCAGGTCGGCGAGCAGGTTCAGCGTCATGTACGCGGTGGCCGTCACCAGCACCACGCCCTGCACCACCAGGTAGTCGCGGTTGAAGACCGAATCGACGATCAGCTTGCCGAAGCCGGGGATGGTGAACACCTGCTCGGTCAGCACCGCCCCGGAGAGCAACGTGCCCAGCTCCAGCGCGCCGAGCGTGATGATCGGCGTCAGCGCGTTGCGCAGCGCGTGCTTAATCACCACGGTGCGCTCGTTCAGGCCCTTGGCCCGGGCCGTGCGCACATAGTCGGCCGACAGCACCTGCAGCATCGCGCTGCGGGTGTGCCGCATCAGCACCGCCGCGATGGCGTTGCCGAGCACGAAAGCCGGCATGATCATCGACTTGAGGTTGGCGCCCAGGTCCTCGAACGGGCTGACGTAACCCGAGGCCGGCAGCCAGCCGAGGTTCACCGAGAACAGCATGATGAGAAGGATGCCGAGCCAGAAGTTCGGCGTCGACAGGCCCCACAGCGCGAACACGTTGGCCAGGTAGTCCCAGAAGCCGCCGCGCCCCACCGCCGAAACGATGCCCGCCGGGATCCCGATCAGCAGCGCGATGGTCATTGCCAGCACGGCGAGTTCCACGGTCACCGGCAGCTTTTGCGCGATCAGCTGCAGCACCGGTTGCTGGGTGCGCACCGATTCGCCCAGGTCGCCGCGCACCACGCCGCCGACCCAGTAGGCATAGCGCACCGGTAGCGGTTCGTCCAGGTGCAGCTTGGCGCGCAGGTACTCCACCACCTGCGGGTCCTGGTCCTCGCCGGCCAGGATCTTGGCCGGATCGCCGGGCAGCAGCTGCTGCAAGCCGAAGATCAGCATCGACACCAGCACCAGCGTGGGTGCCAGCGTGGCGATGCGCTTGACGAGGTATTCGAGCACTGTCTTGCCTTACGGCGCCAGCTTCAGCCCGGTCACGCGCAGCAGGCCGTCCGGAACCTCGCGCACGCCGCTCAGCTTCGGGTTGTAGGCCCACAGCCAGTTGCGGTGGTACAGGTAGATGATCGGGCGCTCCTTGAGCACCTTGGCGGCGACCTTCTCGAACACCTTCTTGCGCTCGGCCGGGTCGCGCAGCGCCCGCGACTGGTTCAGGAGCGCATCGGTCTCGGGATCGCAGTAGCCGGCGTAGTTCAGCGGCTGCTTGCAGGCGTCGAAGCTGAACAGGTTGCCGTCGGGGTCGGCCCGGCCGCTCCAGGCCAGTACGTAGGCCTCGAAGTTGCCCTTGTCGGCCATGTCGAGCGAGGTGGCGAATTCGGCGGCCTGGATCTTGACGTCGAAGCCCGCCTCGCGCGCCATCGCCTGCACCACCAGCGCGATCCGCTGCGCGTCCGACGTGGTCGGCGTCACCAGCGTGAAGCTGGGATTGGTCACGCCTGCCTCCTTGAGCAGGGCCTTGGCGCGCTCGATGTTGCGCTTGGGCACCGGAATGCTCTTCGCATAGAACTGGTTGGTCGGCGCGACCCACTGGTTGCCGACGATCGCCTCGTTGTCCATCACCACCTGCACCAGTCCCTGGCGGTCCAGCGACAGCTCGAACGCTTCCCGCACCCGCGCGTCGCGACCCAGCGGCGTCTTCTTGGCCTGCTCGCTCTTGCCGATGTTGATGGTGATGCCCTGGTAGCCGATCTCGGTGATGCGCGAGGTCTTGAGCTTCTTGTCGGCGCGGATCTTGTCCATGTCGCTCGACGCCACCCGTTCGATGAAATCGAGCTGGCCCGACTTCAGGTTGGCCAGCCGCACGGTGGCGTCCGGGATCGGGGTGTAGACGACCTTGTCGAAGTGGATCGCGCCCTTGTTCCAGTAGTTGGCGTAGCGCTCGAACACGATCCGGTCCTGCGCCACCCGCTCGACGAACTTGAACGGGCCGGAGCACACCGGATGGGCGCCGAACTTGTCGCCGGCCGCCTGCGCCGCCTTGGGCGACACCATCATGCCGGCGCGGTCCGCCAGCTGCGCCAGCAGCGGCGAGAACGGCGCGGACAGATTGAGGCGGACGGTCGACGGATCGACCACGTCGACGCTGGCCACCGGCGCCAGCTCGCCGCGCCGGTTCGAGCCGTTCATGGTCTTGTGGCGCTCGATGTTGAACTTGACGGCGGCGGCGTCGAGCTTCTCGCCGTCATGGAAGGTGACGCCCTGGCGCAGCTTCATGGTCAGCGCCTTGCTGTCGGCCGACCATTCGTAGCTGGTGGCCAGCTGCGGCACGATGTTGAGCTTCTCGTCCACGTCCAGCAGCTTGTCGCACAGCGCGCTGAACACGATCCGGCCGACGAAGGTCCGGGCCAGTGTCGGGTCGAGCACGTCCGGGTCTTCGGCCAGGCCGACGCGCAAGGTCTGCGCCTGCGCCGCCAGGGCGCCGAGCCCGAGCAGCACCGGCAGCAGGATGCGTTTGGTGGGGATGAATCGCATGGCAGCTTTCTCCTTCAAGGTGATATCGGATTGAGGGGCGGCGCGGCGCTGAAGGCGGATTGCAGACGCTCCAGCCGCAGCCGCGCCGGCGCCTGCAGGGGCGGCAGCGGCAGCGCCGGCGGCGCCGGAATCTCGCGCCAGAAGTGGCACGCCACGGCGTGGCCGCCCTGCGCCTGCAACGGCGGCGACTCCTGCGAGCACAGCGGCTGCGCGTAGGGGCAGCGGGTGTGGAAGTGGCAGCCGCTGGGCGGATTGAGCGGGCTCGGCACGTCGCCGGTGAGCAGCGCGCGCTCGCGCCGCAGGCCCGGGTCGGGCAGCGGGATCGCCGACAGCAGCGCCTGGGTGTACGGATGGCGCGGCGCCGCGAACAGCTCGCGCCGGTCGGCCAGTTCGACGATGCGGCCCAGGTACATCACCGCGACCCGGCCGGCGATGTGCTTGACCACCGCCAGGTCGTGCGCGATGAACATGTAGGCCAGGCCGAACTGGCGCTGCAGGTCCTGCAGCAGGTTCACCACCTGGGCCTGCACCGAGACATCGAGCGCCGACACGGCCTCGTCGCAGACGATCAGCTTCGGCTCGGCCGCCAGCGCGCGGGCGATGCCGATCCGCTGGCGCTGGCCGCCGGAGAACTCGTGCGGATAGCGCGACGCGTGCTCGGGCGCCAGGCCCACCGTGTGCAACAACTCGGCCACCCGTTCCCGGTGCCGTCCAATATGAAGGCCGTGCAGCATCAGCGGCTCGGCCAGGGTCTGGCCCACCGTCATGCGGGGGTTGAGCGACGAATACGGGTCCTGGAAGATGATCTGCAGCGAGCGCCGGCGCGCGCGCATCTGCGCCGCGTCCAGCATGCCCAGGTCCTCGCCCTCGAACAGCACCCGGCCGGCCGTGCGCTCGATCAGCCGCAGCGCCAGCCGGCCCAGCGTCGACTTGCCGCAGCCGGACTCGCCGACCACGCCCAGGGTTTCGCCGGCCGCGATCGACAGGTCGACGCCGTCGACCGCGCGCACCTGGCCGGACACCCGTCCCAGCAGGCCGCGCCGCACCGGGAAGTGCTTGACCAGGCCTTCGACCTGCAGCAAAGGCACGGTCACGCTGCGACCTCCTCGGCTTGCCCCGGCATCAGTTGCCCCGGCTCGAGCGGCGCCCGCCAGCAGGCCGACTGGTGCTGCGGACCGACCTCGCGCAGCGGCGGCGCCTCGGCGCGGCACTGGGCGATGGCGAACGGACAGCGGTCGGCGAAGCTGCAGCCGGGCGGCCGTCGCAGCGGGCTCGGCACCTGGCCTTCGATCGAGGCCAGCCGGGCGCGCTCGAGGTCGAGCCGGGGAATCGACCCGAGCAGGCCCACCGTGTACGGATGCTGGGGCGCGTCGAACAGGGCCTGCACCGGCGCGCGCTCCACCACCCGGCCGGCATACATCACGACCACTTCGTCGGCGACTTCCGCGACGACGCCCAGGTCATGGGTGATCAGGATCACGGCGGTGCCGGTCTCGCTCTGCAGGGTCCGCATCAGCTCCAGGATCTGGGCCTGGATGGTGACGTCGAGCGCCGTGGTCGGCTCGTCGGCGATCAGCAGGCGCGGCTCGCAGGCCAGCGCCATCGCGATCATGGCGCGCTGGCGCATGCCGCCGGACAGCTTGTGCGGGTAGTCGTGGAAGCGCTGCTCGGGCGCCGGGATCCGCACCTTGCGCAGCGCGTTGAGCGCCTGCTCCACCGCCTCCGCCCGGCTGATCCTGCGGTGCCGCAACAGCCCCTCGACGATCTGCTCGCCAATGGTGAACACGGGGTTGAGCGAGGACATCGGCTCCTGGAAGATCATCGCCATGCCGTTGCCGCGCAGGTCCTGCAGCTCGCGCGCCGGCGCGCCGACCAGCTCCCGACCTTCGAACCTGATGGAGCCGCCGCGGATGTGGCCCGGCGGATTGGGCACCAGGCCCATGATCGACAGCGACGTGACGCTCTTGCCGCAGCCGGATTCGCCGACGATCGCCAGCGTGCGGCCGGCCTCGACCGAAAAGCTGACGCCGTCGACGGCCGGGAACTCGCCGTCGTCGGTCGTGAAATGGGTGCGCAGGTCGACCACCTCGAGCAAGGCCATCAGCGCGCGCTCCCGCGTTGCTCGTGGAAGCGGGCGATGCTCGCCTCGATCTCGGCCCGGTCCGTGAGGCCCGTGGGGTTGTGGCGTCCGGGCAGGCAGGCGATGAAAGGCTGGAACCGCTCCAGGCTCTTCTCATACAGGCGGTGCAGTTCGGCGATCGGCTCGGCGTGGTCGTCGACCCGGATGTCCAGTTGCGGATAGTCCTCGTCGCCGTGGATCCGCAGGGCCGCCGCCTGCTTGCCGCGCTTGTCGCCACCGGCGGCTTCACCGGCTGCCATCGCCGCCAGCAGGCGTTCCGCCAGCGGCCGCCCGCTGGCGTCCTCGAAGGCCTGCGCCGTCGCCTCGATCACCGCGGCGCCCGCGAGCATGTTGCCGGCGACGCTGAAATCGGGAAACAGCAGATGGCCGCACCAGTCGACGCAGGCCGACCCGGTGTGGGCGGCGGGCAGACCGGTCGCCGGCAGCACATGGAGCTGGCGCTGGGCCCGTCCTGCATCGGCGTTGGTGAGATGGTTGACCACCTCCTGCGCCGGCTGGCCCTGGGCCAGCAGCGCGATGCCCGCGGGTCCGTACAGTGGGTTCATCAGCGCCTGGGTGCTCAGGGCGCCGACGCCACGCCGGGTATGAATGCACAAGGCGCCGACGGCAAAGAAGCGGCTGGCGATCGCCACGCCGAAAGTTCCGTCCTCGTCCCGTGCCAGGATCGACCACGTCATCGCACCATCCTTTTCAAGGCTTCCGGGTCAACGACCCCACCGCGATCCTGAAGCAAGAATCCGGCCCGATGCTAGCATGCCAACACGGTGCGTTCGGTAAGATCACGGCCCCACAGAACGGGACAAACCCGTCGCCATGAGGAGAGCCCGTTGAAGATCCTGGTCCTGTTCCTTGCCGTGTCCGCCTGCGCCGCCGTGACCGGGTGCGGGCCGGGCGCCGCGAAGACCGACACCGCCGCCGCGCCGCCCACCCTGCTGATCACCCCTGAAGACGTGATCACCGCGCGCCCGGGCAACGTCTCGGCCGGGCCGCTGATCACCGGCGCCATCCAGCCCGATCGCAAGGCCGACCTGCGCGCCGAGGTTTCGGCGATCGTGCTGGCCGTGCTCAAGGAAAACGGCCAGGCCGTGCGCCGCGGCGAGCTGCTGGTGCGGCTGGACGACACGTCGATCCGCGACAGCCTCCTGTCCGCACAGGAAGCCGAGCGCACCGCCGGCCAGGCGGCCGAACAGGCCGAACGCCAGTTCCAGCGCCTGAGCACCTTGCGGGCTTCGGGCATGGCGTCCACGCAGCAACTCGAAGACGCCGAGATCCGCCGCAACACCACCCAGAGCGACCTCTCCGCGGCCCGGGCGCGCGTGGTGCAGGCGCGCCAGCAGTTGCAGCGGACCGAGGCGCGGGCGCCGTTCGACGGCATCGTGAGCGACCGCAAGGTCTCGGCCGGCGACACGGCCCAGATCGGCAAGGAGCTGCTCAAGGTGATCGACCCGCGCAGCCTGCGCTTCGAAGGCCTGGTGTCGTCGGACGCGATCCAGTCGATCCGCGCCGGCCAGGCCGTGAGCTTCCGGGTCAACGGCTTCGGCGCGAAGGAATTCGCCGGCCGGATCCGGCTGGTCAGCCCGTCGGCCAATGCGCAGACGCGGCAGGTCGAGGTGCTGGTGGACATCGTCGGCGAGGCGCCGGCGCGGCTGGCCGGCCTTTACGCCGAGGGCCGGGTCGAAGCGGCCGCCACCACCGCGATCGTGCTGCCGGCTTCCGCGCTGGTGCGCGACGGCGACCGCACCTGGGCCTGGAAGGTGGCCGGCCCGAAACTGCAGAAGACCGCGCTGGCGCTGGGCGAGCGCGATCCGCGCCGCGGCGACTACGTGGTGCGCTCGGGCGTCGCCGATGGCGACCGCCTGCTGCGGCATCCGATCGGCACCTTGCGCGACGGCCAGCCGGTGCAGGAAGCGCCTTCGGCCCCGTCGGCGGCAGCCTCGGCCAGCGCCCGGTAGCCGCCATGTTCCTGTCCGACTTCAGCATCCGGCGGCCGGTCGCCACCATCGTGGTCGTGCTCGGCCTGATGTGCCTGGGCCTGCTGGCCCTGAACAAGCTGCGCGTCAACGAGATCCCGGACGTGGAGCAGCCGGTGCTCTCGGTCGAGATCGCCTACCCCGGCGCCTCGCCCGAGACCGTGGAGCGGGAGATCGTCAACCGGATCGAGAAATCGCTGCAGGGCATCCCCGGCGTGTACGAGGTGCGCTCCACCGCCAAGGACAGCAGCGCCAGCATCACGGTGATCTTCAACTTCAACAAGAACATGGTCGAGGCGGCCGACGAGTTCCGCAACGCCATCTCCACCGTGCGCTACAAGCTGCCGGTGGAAATGCGCGAGCCGGTGCTGCGCCGGCGCGACCCCGGCGCCCAGCCGATCATGGACATCGCGCTGTCGTCCACGTCGCAGAGCCACGCCGAGATCTCGCGGCTGGCCGAGGACGTGCTGGCCGACCGCCTGCGCGGCGTTGCGGGCGTCTCGGTGGTGAACGTCACCGGCGCGCTCAAGCGCGAGCTGAGCGTGCTGCTCAAGGCCGAGCGCCTGCGCGAATACAACGTGTCGGTCGCCGAGGTGGTGGAGGCGCTGCGCGGCCAGAACACCACGGCGCCGGTCGGGCGCATCGTCGGCCCGCTGAAGGACCAGAGCATCCGGCTGGTCGGGCGGATCGAATCGCCGGCCGAATTCGCACAGGTCATCGTCAAGCGGCGCGGCAACGAGATCGTGCGGCTCGGCCAGGTCGCCAGCACCGTGGACGGCTTCGCCGAACTGGCCAGCTTCAGCGTGCGCAGTGCCCATCCCAACGTCAGCCTGGCGGTCACCCGCGCGCGCGACGCCAGCACCGTCAGCGTCGCCGCCGGCGTGCGCGCGATGGTGGCCGAGATCAACCCGACCCTGCCGGCCGGCACGAAGCTGGCGGTGACGCGCGACGGGGGCGAGGACGCGCAGGACAACCTGAACAACGTGATCCATTCGCTGACGCTCGGGGCGCTGCTGACCATCTTCGTGGTCTACGTGTTCCTCAATTCGTGGCGCTCGACGCTGATCACCGCGCTCAGCCTGCCCACTTCCGCCATCACGGCATTCATCGCCGTGTGGCTGTGCGGCTTCACGCTGAACCTGATGACGCTGCTCGGCCTCTCGCTGGCCATCGGCGTGCTGATCGACGACGCGATCGTGGTGCGCGAGAACATCGTGCGCCACATGGAACGCGGCGCCGACCGCCTCACCGCGGCCAGCGTCGGCACCGCCGAGATTGGCATGGCGGTGGCGGCCACCACCTTCTCGATCATTGCGATCTTCATCCCGGTGGCCTTCATGCCCGGCGTGGCCGGCGAGTGGTTCCGGCCCTTCGCGCTGACGGTGGCCTGCTCGGTGCTGGTCAGCCTGTTCATCTCGTTCACGCTCGACCCGATGCTCTCGGCCTACTGGGGCGACCCGCCCGGCCACCTGCGGCGCGAACGCACGGGGCTGTCCCGCTGGCTGGCGCGCTTCAACGCCTGGTTCGACCACCAGGCCGACCGCTATGGCAACGTCATCGCCTGGGCCCTGCACCATCGCCGCTGGATGGCGCTGGCGGCCGTCGCCAGCTTCGCCGGCGCGATCGGGCTGCACGCCGCTTTCGGCGGCTCCAGCTTCCTGCCGCTGCAGGACGCCGGCATGGTCGCGATCGAGGTCCGCACGCCCTCCTCCGCCAGCCTGGACTACACCCGCCTGAAGATCGAGAAGGCCGCGGAGCTGGCCCGCACCCAGCCCGAAACCGTGGCCACCAACAGCGTCGTCAATGCCGGCGGCGGCCGGGTCTACGTCGACCTGGGCCGCAGCACCGAGCGCAAGCGCCGGGCCGCCGAGATCGCGGTGGACCTGCGCGCGCTGATGGCGCGGCTGGTGGGCGCCGAGTACGTGGTGATGGACGACCTGAACAACGGCACCCGCAAGCCGGTGCAGATCCAGTTCTACGGCACCGACGCCCGCACCCTGCTGGGCATCACCAACACCTACATGGAGCGGCTGCGCCAGGTGCCGGGCGCGGTCGACGTCGGCCTGTCGGAGCAGAGCCCGAAGGACGAACTGAAGATCGAACTGGACCGCGGCCTGGCCAACTCGATGGGCATCTCGGTCAATGACGCGGCCCAGGCGCTGCGGGTCGCCTTTGCCGGGGTCGAGGTCGGCGACTGGATCGATCCCACCGGCGAGTCGCGCGACGTCGCCATCCGGCTGGACCCGAAGGACCGGGTCGATGCCGAGAACATCGAGCGGCTGCCGATCGCGGTGGCCAACAGCAACGTGCTGGTGCCGCTGAACCAGATCGCCACCATCACCATGGGCGAGGGGCCGGCGCAGATCCAGCACCTGGGCGGCAAGCGGATGATCGCCGTCTCGGCCAACGCCCAGGGCCGCGCCTCCGGCGACGTGACGAAAGACGCGCTCAAGCTGGCGCAGCAGACGGAGTTTCCGCCCGGCTACGGCGTGGAGCTGGGCGGCGCCGGCAAGGACCAGAAGGAAGTCTTCGGCGCGATGGGCACGGCGCTGGCGATGGGCGTGGGCCTGATGTACCTGATCCTGGTGGTGCAGTTCGGCTCGTTCACCGCGCCGCTGGCGGTGATGCTGTCGCTGCCGCTCAGCCTGATCGGCGTCGTGCTCGCTCTTCTTGCGACCCGCTCCACGCTGAATCTGATGAGTTTCATCGGCGTGATCATGCTGATGGGACTGGTGGCCAAGAACGCCATCCTGCTGCTGGACGCGGCGCGCAAGCGCGAATCCGAGGGCATGGACCGCGAGGACGCGCTGATGGCGGCCGGCCGCGCCCGCCTGCGGCCCATCCTGATGACCACCTTCGCGCTGATCGCGGGCATGCTGCCGGTGGCGATCGGCCTGGGCCAGGGCGGCGACTTCTACCGGCCGCTGGCGATCGCGATCATCGGCGGCACCATCACCGCCACCGTGCTCACGCTGCTGGTGGTGCCGGCGTTCTACGACAGCATCGAGATCGCCAGCGAGCGCATGATCGCCAAGTTCCGCCGGCGCGTCGGCCGCGGCAACGCCATCGTCGCCTTCGCCACCACCCTGGTCGAGGCGGTGCTGGCGCTGCTGATGCTGCGCGGCTTGTACCGGGCGCTGGCAGGCAGAATGCGGGCATGAGCCATCTGTTCAGTCCCTGGCGACTGGGGCAACTCGAGTTGCCCAATCGCATCGTCATCGCCCCGATGTGCCAGTACTCCGCCGCCGAGGGCACGCCCGGCGACTGGCACATGATCCACCTCGGTCACCTGGCGCTCTCGGGCGCCGCCATGCTGATCCTGGAGGCCACCGCCGTGTCGCCCGAAGGCCGGATCTCGCCCCAGGACCTGGGCCTGTACAGCGACGCCAATGAGGCGGGGCTGGCGCGGATCGTGGCTGCGATCCGGGCCCACTCGCCGATCGCCCTCACCATCCAGATCAGCCACGCCGGCCGCAAGGCCTCCAGCAAGGCGCCCTGGGACGGCGGTGCGCAGATCGCGCCGGACCAGCCCGGTGGCTGGAAGACGCTGGCGCCCTCCCCGGTGCCGCACGCCGCCAGCGAGGACGTGCCGCATGCGCTGGACGCCGAAGGGATGCGCAAGATCCGCGACGACTTCGTCGCCACCGCGCGCCGCGCCGCCCGCCTCGGCTTCGACGGCATCGAATTGCACGCGGCCCATGGCTACCTGCTGCACCAGTTCCTGTCGCCGATCGCCAACAAGCGCACTGACGCCTACGGCGGCAGCCTGGACAACCGGATGCGCTTTCCGCTGGAGGTGTTCGATGCGGTGCGCACGGCCTTCCCGGCGGACAAGCCGGTGTGGGCGCGCATCTCCGCCACCGACTGGGTTGCGGGCGGCTGGGACATCGAGGGCACGGTGGCTCTGTCGAAGGAGTTGCGCCAGCGCGGTTGCGCCGCCATCCACGTCACCACCGGTGGCGTTTCACCGCAGCAGGCGATCAAGCTGGGGCCGGGCTACCAGGTGCCGTATGCGCAGCGGGTGAAGGCCGAAGTGGGCCTGCCGACCATCGCCGTCGGCCTGATCACCGAGCCCCGGCAGGCCGAGGCCATCATCGCCGACGGCGAGGCCGACGCCGTGTCGCTGGCCCGCGCCATGCTGTACGACCCACGCTGGCCCTGGCATGCGGCCGCCGAACTTGGGGGACAGGTCGTCGCGCCGAAACAGTATTGGCGTTCGCAGCCGCGCGAGTTCAAGGATTTGTTCGAAGGCGCCAGCTTCGGGCAGCGCTAGCGGGTCCTTCGTCATTCCCGCGAAGGCGGGAATCCAGAGCTTTCATCGGCTCAGAAGCGAAAGCACTGGGTCCCCGCCTTCGCGGGGACGACCCTCATCAGACCTTCCATTTTTCCAGCAGCTTGCGCGCGCCCATGCTGTCGTAGCTCTCGAACGGCTGGTGGATCCAGGGATTGGTGGGCAGGAACTCCACCGAATAGTCCGGCTGGAAGGTCGACAGGCCCTTGGTCCAGATCACGGCGCTGCGCAGCTCGGTGATCGGCGCGTAGTTGTTGCGCAGCATGTCCATCACTGCGTGCAACGTCTTGCCGGAGTCGGCCAGGTCGTCCACCAGCAGCACCTTGCCGGCGATCTCGCCCTTGGGGGTGGTGATGAAGCGCGCGATGTCCAGGTGGCCCTGGACGGTGCCCGCGTCGGCGCGGTACGAGCTGGTCGACATGATCGCCAGCGGCTTGTCGAAGATGCGCGAGAGGATGTCCCCCGGCCGCATCCCGCCGCGCGCCAGGCACAGGATGGTGTCGAACTCCCAGCCCGACTGGTGCACCTTGATCGCCAGCTTCTCGATCAGGTTGTGGTACTCGTCGTAGCTCACGTACAGGTGCTTGCCGTCTTCCGTCAACATGTGTTGGTTCCTCAGAGTCGATCCGTTGTCAGGCCAGGTAGGGGTGGCGCATCATGATGGTGTGGTCGCGGTCCGGGCTGGTGGAGATCAGGTGGATCGGCACGCCGGTGAAGTGCTCGATGCGCTGCAGGTACAGGCGGGCGTTGACCGGCAGCTTGTCGTATTGGGTCACGCCGACGGTGCTGTCGCTCCAGCCTTCCATGGTCTCGTAGACCGGCTTGCAGCGCGCGATCTCGTCGGCGCCCAGCGGCAGGATGTCGGTGTATTCGCCATCGAGTTCGTAGCCGGTGCACAGCTGCAACTCCTTGATGCCGTCCAGCACGTCGAGCTTGGTGATGCACAGGCCCGTCAGGCCGTTGACCTGGGCCGAGCGCTTGAGCAGCGCGGCGTCGAACCAGCCGCAGCGCCGGCTGCGCCCGGTGGTCACGCCCTTCTCGGCGCCGACGGTCGACAGGTGGTAGCCGACGGTGCCGGGCGTTTCCCAGTCGAGTTCGGTCGGGAACGGGCCGCCGCCCACGCGGGTGCAGTAGGCCTTGGTGATGCCCAGGATGTAGTGCAGCATGCCCGGGCCGACGCCGGCGCCGGCCGATGCATTGCCTGCCACGCAGTTGCTGGAGGTGACATACGGATAGGTGCCGTGGTCGACGTCCAGCAGCGTGCCCTGTGCGCCTTCGAACAGCAGGTTGTCGCCGTGGATGTGCGCCTCGTTCAGCTCGCGCGACACGTCGGCCATCATCGGCTTGAGCAGCTCGGCGTGCTTCATCGCCTCGTCGAACACCTGCTGGAAGTCCACCGCCGGGGCGTTGAGGTAATTGGTCAGCATGAAGTTGTGCAGATCGAGCACCACCTTGAGCTTCTCGGCGAACCGCTCGGGGTGCTTGAGGTCCTGCACCCGCAGCGCGCGGCGCGCCACCTTGTCTTCGTAGGCCGGGCCGATGCCGCGGCCGGTGGTGCCGATCTTCTCGCTGCCGCCCTGCTCGCGCAGGGTCTCGCGCGCGATGTCGAGCGCCGCATGGAACGGCAGGATCAGCGGGCAGGCCTCGCTGATGCGCAGCCGCGAGCGCACCTCCACGCCGGCCTTCTCCAGGCCCTCGATCTCCTCGAACAGCTTGGCCGCCGACAGCACCACGCCGTTGCCGATGTAGCACTTGATGCCCGGGCGCATGATGCCGCTGGGGATCAGGTGCAGGGCGGTCTTGATGCCGTTGATCACCAGCGTGTGGCCGGCGTTGTGGCCGCCCTGGAAGCGCACCACGCCCTGCGCCATCTCGGTCAGCCAGTCGACCAGCTTGCCCTTGCCCTCGTCGCCCCACTGGGTGCCGACCACGACCACGTTGCGACCTGTTGTCTTGTTCATAAAACTCTGCCAGAAAATAAATTTAGAGGGCCTTGACGGCCCAGGTGCCGGCGGCGTTCACCAGCTCGCGGTCGCAGTCGAACTCGTCGAGTTCGCTGTCGTGGCCGGGCAGCACGCAGACCACGGTCTCGCCGCGCTGGCGCAGGCCGGCAATCGCCGCGCGCAGGCTGGCGGAGTCGGCCCAGGGCGCGCGGATCGCGGCCTTGAGCGGTCGGCGGGCGGCGACGCCCACCAGTTCCTTGAGGTCGAGGCTGAAGCCCACGGCGGGCCGGTTGCGGCCGAAGACCGCGCCGACCTCGTCGTAGCGGCCGCCGCGCACCAGCGCATCGCTGGCGCCGGGCGTGTAGATGGCAAAGCGCGCGCCGCTGTAATAAGCGTAGCCGCGCAGGTCCGCCAGGTCGTAGCTGACGCTGGCGCCTTCGATCTGGCTGCCCAGCCACTTGAGCTGGTCGAGCGCCGCGCGCAGCGCCGGCCGGTCCGGCAGCACCTCGCGCGCCCTGGCCAGCACGCCGGCGTCGCCATACAGCGACGGCAGGGCCAGCAGGCCATCGCGGGCCGCGGCCGGAAAGTCGCGCGTGAGCTGTTGCAGGGCGCTGGCGTCCTTGGCCGCCAGGGCCGCATGGAGCGCGCCCAACGCCTGTGGGGTGAGCGGGAGGTCATCGAGCAACGCGCGGACGATCCGGGCGTCGGCCATGTCGACGGTGAGGTTGCGCACGCCGCCGGCCCGCAGGCAGTCGAGCGCCAGCAGCAGCGCCTCCAGGTCGGCTTCCAGCCCGGCATGGCCGTAGATCTCGGCGCCGAACTGCAGCGGCTCGCGGGTGGCGTGCGGCCGGTCGGGCCGGGTGTGCAGCACCGGGCCGCAGTAGCACAGGCGGGTCACGCCCTGGCGATTGAGCAGGTGGGCATCGATCCGCGCCACCTGCGGGGTGGTGTCGGCGCGCAGGCCCATCATCCGTCCGGAGAGCTGGTCGACCAGCTTGAACGTCTGCAGGTCCAGGGCCTCGCCGGTGCCCGTGAGCAGCGACTCCAGGTGCTCGAGCAGCGGCGGCATCACCAGCTCATAGCCGAAGGCGCGCGCCGTATCGAGCAATTCGCGGCGGAGTTCTTCGATGCGCCGGGCCTCGGAAGGCAGGACATCGGCGATGTGATCCGGCAGGACCCAGGCGGACATGAATTTTGGGGCGCTGTTAAAAACGGTATTTTACAGGTGCCGGAGATCGGAATTCTGGAACCGGACACCCGTACGCAGAGGACACGAAGGATCCGCAGAGATCGCAAAAGGAGAACCAGCACCATGCCAAGGTTCCTTTTGCGACCTCTGCGTTATCTCGGCGCCCTCTGCGTACGGATGTCTGAATTCACGTCACGAACCAGAGCAGCGCCAGGCCCAGCACGATGCTGACCAGGCCGAAGAAGCGGATCTGGCCGTCGTGCATCGCCAGCAGGCGCTCGAAGGTGGAGCGCCAGCCCTTGGGCGAGAGGAACGGAAACAGGCCCTCGAAGACCAGCATCAGGGCCATGGCGGCCCAGAGCAGGTCGCTGTCCAAGGCCTACTTCCGGCCGGCCGGCGCCGCTGGCGCGGCAGTGCCGCGGAAGGCCTTGAAGAAGTCGCTGGCCGCGGGATCGACCACCACCACGTCGCCCTTCTTGTTGAAGGTCGACTTGTAGGCTTCGAGGCTGCGGTAGAACTGGGCGAACTGCGGATCGCGGCCGAAGGCCTCGGCGTAGAGCGCCGACGCCTTGGCGTCGCCCTCGCCCTTGACCTTCTGGGCGTCGCGGTAGGCGTTGGCCAGGATCACCTCGCGCTGGCGGTCGGCGTCGGCGCGGATCTTCTCGCCATCGGCCTGGCCGGTGGAACGCAGCTCGTTGGCCACCTGCTTGCGCTCGGACTCCATCCGGCGGTAGACCGAATCGGCGACTTCCTTGGGATAGTCGACGCGCTTGATCCGGACGTCGACGATCTCGATGCCGAAGGCCTTGGCGTCGTCGGCCAGCCGCTGCTGCACGCCCTGCATCACCTCGCCCCGCTCGCTGGCCAGCAGTTCGCGCGCCGTGCGCTTGTTCACCTCGTTCTTCAGCGCGTCCTGCACCACGGAGGTCAGGCGGTTCTCGGCGGTGCTGATGTTCACGCCGCCGGAGTTGGTGCGAATGAACTGCTTGGGGTCGGCGATGCGCCACTTGACCAGCCAGTCGATCACCAGGTTCTTCTTCTCGGCGGTCTGCAGCGAGCCGGTTTCCGGGCTGTCCAGCGTGAGCACGCGGCGGTCCAGGAACACCACGTTCTGGAACGGCGGCGGCAGCTTGAAACGCAGACCGGGCTCGGTGATCACTTCGCGAATCTGGCCGAACGCATAGACCACGCCGAACTGGCGCTGGTCGACCACGAAGAGCATGGAGCTGAGCAGCGCGAGCGCCAGCAGCACCGTGGAGACGACGAATCCGATTCTGTTCATGTTGTTCTGCTCTCGGTCAGCGGGTTTCGCGCTCGCGGGTGCGCGAGTTGTCGCGGGCGCGGGAGTCGCCCGGGATGGCGGCCGGCGTCGCCGGCAGGGCCGGCGCGATGGCCGCCTGGGGCGGTGCCGCCGCGCTGTCGGCAGCGGCGCCGGCCTGCTGCATCAGCTTGTCCAGCGGCAGGTACAGCAGGCTGTTGCCCTGGCGCGAATCGACCAGGACCTTGGTGACGCTGCTGTAGACCTGCTGCATGGTGTCGGTGTACATGCGGTCGCGCGTGACCTGCGGCGCCTTCTGGTATTCGGTCAGCACCGAGCGGAAGCGCTGCGCATCACCTTCGGACTGCGCGACGATCCGCGCACTGTAGCCGTCCGCCTCTTCCTTCAGCCGCGCCGCGGCGCCCTTGGCGCGGGGGATCACGTCGTTGGCGTAGGCCTGGCCTTCGTTCTTGAGCCGGTCGCGGTCCTGGCCGGCCTTGAGCGCGTCGTCGAACGCGGCCTGCACCTGCTCGGGCGGCTGGACGTTCTGGATGTTGACGTTCTGCACCTCGATGCCGGTCTTGTAGCGGTCCATCTGCTCCTGAATCGACTTGGCGACGTCGCGCTGGATGTTCTCGCTGTTGCGTCCCAGCAGGTCGTCCATGTTGACGCGTCCCACCACTTCGCGGATCGCCGATTCGGCGGCCTTGATCACGGCATCGTCCGGCATCCGGTTCTCGAACAGGAACTGCGCGGCGCTCTTGAGCCGGTACTGGATGGTGAAGCGCACGTCGACGATGTTCTCGTCCTGCGTCAGCATCGACGATTCCTTCAGCCCGGTGGCCTGCACCACGGTGTTGCGGCCGATCTCGACCGAGCGCAGCTGCGTCAGGTTCACGGTTTCGTGCTTCTGGATCGGCCAGGGCAGGCGCCAGTTGAAACCCGCCTCCACGGTGCCGTGGTACTTGCCGAACTGGGTGATCACGGCCTGCTGGCCTTCCTGCACGATGTAGATGCCGGTGCCGAGCCAGATCAGCACCACCACCGCCGCCACCACGATGGCGCCGATGCCGGCGCTGCGCATGTCGGGCTGGAACCCGCCGCCGCCGTCGCCACCGCCGAAACCGCCGCCGTTGTTGTCCGGACGCCGGCCCTTGCCGCCGAACAGCCCGCCGAGCTTGCGGTTGAAATCGCGCCAGAGTTCGTCCAGGTCCGGTGGACCCTGGTTGGGGCCCTTGGGCGGTCCGCCTTCGGACTTCTGGCCGTTGTCGTCGCCGCGCCCCCAGCGCGGATCGTTCAGGTTGAACATTCCCCTGATCCGGCCCTTCAGCCCGGCCCACGGCAGGCTGCGTAATTGGAGGTTCATGCGCGAGGTCTCATTGTTGTTGCCGCCCGATTGTGCCCAATCAGGCCGGTAGGTCGTGAATTTCAGGGTTTTCCGGCGCAGCTGCGCCGGGACGCGGCCCGGCGGCCAGCGCCAGCTGGCGCCTCAGCTCGCCCAGGCCCTGGCCGGTGCGGCTGCTGACGAACACCCGCGGCACCATCATGCCGTCCAGTTCGAACAGGTCGCTCTCGTGGCGCGGCTGCTGGCCCTCGGGCAGCAGGTCGATCTTGTTGTACACCAGCATCTGCGGCACGGCGCCGGCGCCGATCTCCTGCAGCACACGCTGCACTTCGGCCATCTGCTCCGGATGGCCGGGGTTGGCGGCGTCCACCACGTGCAGCAGCAGGTCGGCATCCACCGCCTCCTGCAGCGTGGCCTGGAAGGCTGCGACCAGGCCGTGCGGCAGGTCGCGGATGAAGCCCACGGTGTCCGACAGCGACACCGAGCGCCCGGCGCCTGAACCCTCGTCCTGCTGATTCGCCAGATAGAGCTGGCGGGTGGTGGTGTCGAGCGTGGCGAACAGCTGGTTGGCGGCATAGGCCCGGGCCTTGACCAGAGCGTTGAACAGCGTCGACTTGCCGGCGTTGGTGTAGCCGACCAGCGAAATGGTGAAGGCGCCCTGGCGCTCGCGCTGGCGGCGCTGGGTCTGGCGCTGCTTCTTGAGCTTGATCAGGCGCTCCTTGGTGCGCTTGATCGATTCGCCGATCATCCGGCGGTCCAGCTCGATCTGCTTTTCGCCCGGGCCGCCGCGCACGCCGGCGCCGCCGGTCTGCCGTTCCAGGTGCGACCAGCGCCGCACCAGCCGGGTGCTGACGTATTGCAGCCGGGCCAGTTCGACCTGCAGCTTGCCCTCGTGGCTGCGGGCCCGCTGCGCGAAGATCTGCAGGATCACCATGGTCCGGTCGTTGACCGGCAGGCCGATGTGGCGCTCGAGGTTGCGCTGCTGCGCCGGGCTGAGCGACTGGTCGAACAGGATCTCGGTGGCGCCGGTCTGTTCGGCCAGCGCCTTGATCTCGTCGGCCTTGCCGCTGCCGATGAACAGGGCCGCATCCGGCGCCTTGCGCTTGCAGGCGACGCGGGCGACCGGGTTCATGCCGGCGGTCTGCGCCAGCAGGCCGAGCTCTTCGAGTTCGGCGTCGAAATTGGGCAGGCCAAGATCCACCCCGACCAGCACGGCCGGGGTGTCAGGAAATTGTGAATCGGACAAACTTGAAGACCAGGCAATCAGGGTTCAGCAAGCCCGGGGCAGTGGCGCCGCAGGCGCCTTTGAGCGGGCTCAGGTGGGGCCGGCCTCGGCGGTTTCGGCCGTCGAGAAATTCACGGCGCGACCGGGGACGATGGTGGAGATGGCGTGCTTGTAGACCATCTGGGTCACGGTATTGCGCAATAGCACGACGTATTGGTCGAAAGACTCGATCTGACCCTGCAGCTTGATGCCGTTGACGAGGTAAATCGACACTGGCACATGCTCGCGACGCAGGGTGTTGAGGAAGGGGTCTTGTAGTAGCTGCCCTTTGTTGCTCACGATATTCTCCGTGTTCGGAAGTGGTGTTGGAAATCTCACCTTACCACAGCAGGGGCGCGCGGCAAGTAGTCTGAAAGCTGAAAATCGCCTTCGACTGCAACGGAGTTTGGGGCCGCCGACCCGACTTCAAGGGCCGGGTTGGCCGGCGCCTCAGTCTTCCTTGTCGGCGTACGGATTCTTCGAGGTTTTCATCTCGATCCGCAGCGGCGTTCCGGTGAGCTTGAATTCCTTGCGGAAGCGCCCTTCCAGGAAGCGCTTGTAGGCGGCGGTGACATGCTCGAGCGAGTTGCCGTGCACCACGATGATCGGCGGGTTCATCCCGCCCTGGTGCGCATAGCGCATCTTCGGGCGGTACATGCCCGAGCGCTGGGGCTGCTGGAACTGCACCGCCTCCAGCAGCAGCCGGGTCAGCACCGGGGTGGACATCTTGACCATGGCCGACCGGTGCGCCGCCGCGATCGAGGTCCAGACCGGCCCGAGGCCCTGGCGCTTGATGGCCGAAATCGGGTGCATGTCGGCAAACTTCAGGAACGCCAGCCGGGTCTCGATCGAGCGCTTGACCTGCTCGCGCTGGTAGGAATCGATCGCGTCCCACTTGTTGATCGCCAGCACCACGGCCCGGCCGCTGTCGAGGATGAAGCCGGCGATGTGGGCGTCCTGGTCGGTCACGCCCTGGGTGGCGTCCAGCAGCAGCAGCACCACGTTGGCCGACTCGATCGCCTGCAGCGTCTTGACCACCGAGAACTTCTCGATCGCCTCGAACACCTTGCCCTTGCGGCGCAGGCCGGCGGTGTCGATCAGTTCGAAGCGCTGGCCGCCGCGCTCGAACGGCACGCTGATGGCGTCGCGGGTGGTCCCGGGCAGGTCGAAGGCGACCAGCCGTTCCTCGCCCAGCCAGGTGTTGATCAATGTCGACTTGCCGACGTTGGGGCGGCCGGCGACGGCCAGCTTGATCACGCCGGTGTCGACCTCCTCGCCCTCTTCTTGCGGATCGGGCAGGTTGAGCGGCGCCAGCGCCAGGTCGACCAGGTCGCGGATGCCCTGGCCGTGGGCCGCCGAGATGCCGTGGACGTCGCCCAGGCCGAGCTCGTAGAACTCGGACAGCTTGACGCCGTCGGTCATGCCCTCGGCCTTGTTGGCCGTCAGCACCGTCGGCTTGCCCAGCTTGCGCAGGTAGTTGGCGATGTCGTGGTCCTGCGCCGAAACGCCGGCGCGGGCATCCACCACGAACACGACCACGTCGGCCTCGGCGACGGCCTGCCGGGTCTGCTTGGCCATCTCCATGTAGATGCCGCTCTCGGCCGTCGGCTCGAAACCGCCGGTGTCGATGACGATGTACTCGTGCTTGCCCTGCTTGCCCGTGCCGTAGTGGCGGTCGCGCGTCAGGCCGGCGAAGTCGGCGACGATCGCGTCGCGCGACTTGGTCAGGCGGTTGAACAGCGTGGATTTGCCGACGTTGGGACGGCCCACCAGGGCGATGACAGGTTTCACGAAGTCCGATGTTGGTTTATTCAGGCACGAAACCGTAGACGTTGCCGCCGCGGGTGACAACCACCAGCGTGTTGCCGGCCACGACCGGCGCCGCGGCGATGCCGGTGCCGTCGGTGGTCAGCCGGTTCAGGGGCGTGCCGTCCTCGCGCGACAGCATGTGCACCAGGCCGGTGCTGTCGCCGACGATCACCGAGCGCCCCAGCGCCAGCGGCGCCGTCAGGCCGCGGAACAGCAGGCGGTCGACTTGCCAGGCCCGCTCGCCGGTGTCGCGGCGCCAGGCCAGCACCTTGCCGTCGCTCTCGGTCCCGAACACCAGCCGGTCGTCGCCATGCACGCCCTCGGCGCCGCTGGCGGGCCGGGTCCACAGCACGGTGCCGCGCTCGGCGTCGACGCAGCCGACGCGGGCCTGGAAGGCGCGCGCACAGACCGAGTTGCCGATGCGGCTCACGCTGCCGACCAGGTCGACCAGCCGCTCGACGTCGTTGGTGCCGCGCGGGGTGGCGATCGGGGCTTCCCAGCGCACGCTGCCGTTGCCCGGGTTCAGGCCCACCAGGCGGCCGGCCAGGCCGACCACCAGCGTGTCGCCCACCGCCAGCATCACGCCGGACTGGCGCAGCACCAGCGGCTCGCCGGGACGCTGCTGGTTCCACAGCCGCCGGCCGGTCTGGCCGTCGAAGGCCGACACCGAGCGGTCGGCGGCCAGCACGAACACCCGGCCGCCGGCCACGAAGGGCGCGGTATAGGACTGGGCCGTGAGCTTCTGGCGCCACAGCGGCGCGGCGGCGCCGGCGAAGGTCACCACCTCGTTGGTCTGGGTGATCACCGAAGTCAGCTTGCCGTCGCTGCCGACACCGGCGGACACCGGCGCGCCGGCGCTGGCCTGCCACAGCACGCGACCGCTGGCCGCGTCGAGCTGGGTGATGGCGCCGTCGCCGCCGGCCACGGTCACCGCAGTGCCGTTGACGCTGGTCGTGAGCGGGAACGCGACCTGGCCGATGCGCGCGGTCCAGGCCGAGCGCACATTGATCAGGGCGACGTTGGGCGCCAGTTCGGCGGGCTTGGGCTTGTCGGCGCCGCTGCTGAGCCACGAGGGCATCATCGAGCAGCCGCCCAGGGCCGCGGTCAACAGCAGGGCTGCGCCCCGATTCACCAGTGCGTTCATGACTTGGCTCCCGCCGATGCGGCAGTGGCGGCCGCGGGCGCCGCAGCGGCGGGTTTGGGATCGACGCCCAGCGCGGCCAGCTTGAATTCGACCAGCTTGCGGTAGTCGGCGCGCTCGTCCAGCCCGGCCCAGGCCTTCAGGTACTGGGCCTTGGCATCGGCCTTCTTGCCCTGCAGGTTGTAGATGTCGCCGCGGCGGTCCGCCACCAGCGGCTCGAATTCGGCCGGGAAGTCGCCGGCCAGCTGCTTGAGCGCATCGTCGTATGCCTTGGCGTCGGCCAGCAGGCCCGCCAGCCGCAGGCGCGCCGTCGCGCGGTAACCGTCGTCCGAGGCCTTGTCGGCGACCCAGGCCAGGGCCGCCTTGGCGGCGTCGGGCTTGCCCTTGTCGGCGAAGGCGCGGGCGGCGAACAGGCCGGCCTGGTGCGCATAGGTGGTGCCGCCGAACTTGTCCTTCATGTCGGTGAAGGCGCGCTCGAGGCGGGTCATGTCGCCGTCGTTGACGGCCCGCTCCACCTCTTCGTACATGGCCGAGGCCTGGGCCGCCTGCGAGCGCTGCCAGTAGTTCCAGGCGTTCCAGGCGGCGAACGCGCCGAACACCACGATCAGCACCCAGGTGATCAGGTTGCCGTAGGTTTTCCAGAAGTGCTTGATCTCGTCAAGCTGTTCCTGTTCTTCGAGGTCGAGAGGTTTTGCCATTGTGATTCTTGTATCAAGCCGTCGATTGTAGTTTCCGGGCCCACGCCGCCGGATTGGCGAGCGCCTGCCGCTCCTGTGCCCCGCTGCCGTCGCGCAGGGACTTGAGGGTGACCTCGCCCGCGGCGAGTTCGTCCGCGCCGAAGATCAGGGCGAAGCGCGCGCCGCTGGCGTCCGCTTTCTTGAACTGCGACTTCATGCTGCCCATGCCTTCCGCCGCCACGCCCGGCGCTGCTCCGGCGGCTGCATGCATCTGCACGCTGACCCCGGCTGCGCGCAGCGCCTGCAGGGTCTTGAGCGCCACCGGCAGCGCCGCGGCATCCGGCACCACCGCGTAGGCGTCCGGCGCCGGCGCCTCGATCGCGGCGCCCTGCTCCTTGACCAGTTCCAGCACCCGCTCCAGGCCCATGCCCCAGCCCACGGCGGGCGTCGGCTTGCCGCCGAGGACCTCGAACAGGCCGTCGTAGCGGCCGCCGCCGCACAGCGTGCCCTGCGCGCCGAGTTCGTCGGTGATGAATTCGAACACCGTGTGGCTGTAGTAATCCAGCCCGCGCACCAGCCGCGGATTGACCGTGCAGGGCACGCCGCAGGCAGCCAGCAGGCCCTTGACCGTCTCGAAGCGGGCCAGCGAGGCCGCGCCCAGGAACGACAGCAGCTGCGGTGCGTCCTGCACCAGTTGCTGCAGCGCGGGGTTCTTGGTGTCTAGGATGCGCAGCGGGTTGGTGTGCAGGCGCCGCTTCGCGTCCTCGTCCAGCAGATCGGCATGCTGCTCGAAGTACGCCACCAGCGCGGCGCGGTGGGCCTGGCGCTCCGGCGGGATGCCCAGGCTGTTCATCTCCACGCGGACGTTGCGCAGGCCCAGCTCGGCGAGCAGCTGGTAGCACATCACCATCAGCTCGGCGTCCACTTCCGGGCCGCCGAAGCCCAGCACCTCGGCGCCGAGCTGGTAGAACTGGCGATAGCGCCCGCGCTGCGGCCGCTCGTGGCGGAACATCGGGCCCATGTAATACAGGCGCTTGCCGCCGTCGTAGGTAAGGTTGTGCTCGATCGCGGCGCGCACCACGCCGGGCGTGTTTTCCGGGCGCAGCGTCAGCTGCTCGCCGTTGAGACGGTCCTCGAAGGAGTACATCTCCTTCTCGACGATGTCGGTGGTCTCGCCGGTGCCGCGCACGAACAGCGCCGTCGGCTCGACGATGGGCGTGCGGATCATCCGGTAGGCGTAGCGCGCCATCAGCGAACGCACCTTGTCCTCGAGCCACTCCCAGCGCGCCGAGTCGGGCGGCAATATGTCGTTCATGCCTTTGACGGCATTCAGTTTGTCAGCCATGGTGTGTCGCGGTCAGGCGGTTTCGGCCAGCTGGCCGAAGCGCTTTTCGATGTAGTTTTCGACGATCTGGTGGAACTCGGCGGCGATGTTGTCGCCGCGCAGCGTCAGGGCCTTCTGGCCGTCGATGAAGACCGGAGCGGCCGGCGCCTCCCCGGTGCCGGGCAGGCTGATGCCGATGTCGGCGTGCTTGCTCTCGCCCGGGCCGTTGACGATGCAGCCCATCACGGCCACCTTCATCGTCTCGACGCCCGGATATTTCTTGCGCCAGACCGGCATCTGGGCCCGCAGGTAGTCGTCGATTTCCTTGGCCAGCACCTGGAAGGTGTCGCTGGTGGTGCGGCCGCAGCCCGGGCAGGCCGTGACGCTGGGCACGAAGCTGCGCAGGCCCAGCGACTGCAGGATCTCGGAGGCGATCACCACCTCCTGCGTGCGCGACTCGCCCGGCTGTGGCGTGAGGGACACGCGGATGGTGTCGCCGATGCCTTCCTGCAGCAGGATGCCCAGCGCGACCGACGAAGCGACCGTGCCCTTGGTGCCCATGCCGGCTTCCGTGAGGCCCAGGTGCAGCGCGTAATCGCAGCGTTTCGCCAGCTCGCGGTACACCGCGACCAGGTCCTGCACGCCGCTGACCTTGCACGACAGGATGATCTGGTTGCCGTCCATGCCCATCGCCTCGGCGCGTTTGGCGGATTCGATGGCGGACGTGATCAGCGCCTCGTACATCACCAGCTTCGCGTCCCACGGCTCGGGCCGCTGGCTGTTGGTGTCCATCAGGCTGGCCAGCAGTTCCTGGTCGAGGCTGCCCCAGTTGACGCCGATGCGCACCGGCTTGTTCCAGCGCATCGCCGCTTCGATCATCTGGCCGAACTGGCGGTCGCGCTTGTCGCCCTTGCCGACGTTGCCGGGGTTGATCCGGTACTTGGACAGCGCTTCGGCGCAGGCCGGATAGTCGGTCAGCAGGCGGTGGCCGTTGTAGTGGAAGTCGCCGATCAGCGGCACGTCGATGCCCATGCGATCGAGCTGCTCGCGGATGTAGGGCACCTGCGCCGCCGCTTCCGGCGTGTTGACCGTGATGCGGACCATCTCGGAGCCGGCGATCGCCAATTCCTTGACCTGGATCGCGGTGCCGATGGCGTCGACCGTGTCGGTGTTGGTCATCGACTGGACGCGCACCGGGGCGTCGCCGCCCACCGTCACGACGCGCGACCCCCAGACGGTCTGGGCCTGGCGCGAACGGCGCGGCTTGGGGAATGCCGGTGCAATCGGCAGGCAGGGCTGGTCCATCACTTCACCTCGAAACGGGCGACGTTGTCGCGGGCCAGCGGCGCCAGGTCGAACGGCTTGCCGCGGACCACGACGTCGGTGGCGCTGGCGCTGCCCACGGTCACTGCCAGCGGCAGTGCACCGGAAGCGGCTGCGGACTCGCCGGCGGCCAGCAGCTTGCGCAGCGGGACCCCGCCCCTGGCGTCGGTCACCTGGACCCAGGTCGGCGCCTTGGCCTTGAACACGACGATTCCATCGGCAGCCGGCGCTGGCGGCACCGGAGCCGGCGCGCTGGCGGCAACCGGCTGGGGCGTGACGACGGCGGCGGGCGGCGGCGCGAGCTTGGGTGGCGGCGTTGTCGGCGCTATCGGCGCGGCGGTGACGACCGGCTCCGGCGTCGCCGGCGCCGCCGGCACTTCCACCGTCGGCGCCGCTTCAGGCGTGGGCATCACGGCGACCGGCGGCGGCTCGACTGCGGCCACGTCATCCTGCCGCGACGGCAGCAGGACGACCACCAACGCGCCGACCAGCAGCGCCGCGACCGCGAGAAACACCGGCCGCGTCAACTGGTTGCGCCAGGTCGGGCCGGCGCCGTCGCGCGGCGAACGGAACGGCGTGTTGATGCCGCCTTCCACGGAGGCCAGCCGCGGTGAGGCGGTGGCCGGCAGCCGCTGCAGGACCGGCGCGGGATCGATCTTGAGCGTGCGGCAGACGCTCGCGGCCAGCGCCCGCGTAAACACGGCGTCCGGCAGCTCGTCGAAACGGTCGGCCTCCAGCGCTTCCAGCTTGCGGACCGGGACTTTCAGTGACGATGCCAGTGTGGCAACGTGCAGCCCCGCCTGCTCGCGGGCCTGGCGCAGCATGGTGCCGGCGCTGGGCGCGTCGGCGCCCGCGGCCGGGTCGAAGGCGGACGCGGGCGCCTGGCCCGGCGCCTCACTCATTGAACGCTCCGCGCTCATAGAAGCCGATCTCGCGCGACTGCGGGAACCGGCGCCGGAGCTGGTCGGCCAGCTGCAGCATGGCGACGCGGTCGTTCAGGCGCTGTTCGACCTTGATCCCGAGCCACAGCGTCTCGGCGTTGGCCAGGTCGGTGTTGTTCAAGCGCCGGATGTAGAACTGGGCGCGCGGGTACTCGCCGCGCTGGAACAGCAGATTGGCCAGGTTGAACCCGGTCACCGGATTGCCGGCATCGAGTTCGTAGGAGCGCGCCAGGCTGCGCTCGGCGTCATCCTTGCGGCCGGAGCGGGCCAGGCACAGGCCCTGGGTCATCAGCGTCTTGGCCCGGTCGGCGTACAGCGGATTGGTCATCGCGCCGTCGAAAGCGCGACTGGCCTCGTCGTAGCGGCCCTGCTGGCACAGCAGCCAGCCATAGTTGTGCTGGGCGTTCGAATCCTTGGGGTTGAGCGACACCGCGCGACGGAAGCTCTCCTCGGCCTGCTTCATGTCGTTCAGGCGCATGTAGATCAGGCCGCGCAGGTTGTAGGCGTCGGGAAAGGTCGGGTCGGCGGCGATGACCTGCTTGAGTTCATCGAGGGCCACGTTGGTCTGGCCCTGCTCGAAGTAGCCGACCGCCAGTTCCATCCGGATGCGGGCCCGCCGCCTCGCATCGGGCTCGTCGGACGCGGTGAGGATGTCGACGGTCGCCCCGGTGGCGTCGCTGTTGCGGGTGGCGCAGCCGCCCAGGGCCAGCAGCAACGCTCCCGCCAGCCAGCACCAGACCAGGCCGGTCCGCAGGTTCGGTCGCCGCACAGCGTCGTTCATGTAATCAGGTCTCCTTGGCGGCGCGGGCGTCGGCCGGCACCAGTTTCAGCATCACGGTGCGCTGCTGGGCGATCCGGTCCCCGACCCGGGTCCGGTCCTTGACGTCACCGGCAAGCTGGCCGCAGGCCGCGTCGATGTCGTCTCCTCTGGTCTTGCGCACAGTGGTGACGATACCAGCATCACTGAGGATTTTCGCGAAAGCCTGGACCTGGTGTGGCGGCGAACGCACCAGTCCCGACGCCGGGAACGGATTGAACGGAATCAGGTTCAGCTTGCACGAGACGCCGCGGCCGCCGTGGCGCTGCACCAGCTGCACCAGCTGCTGCGCGTGTTCGGGCTGGTCGTTGACGCCATCGAGCATGCAGTATTCGAAGGTGATGAAGTCGCGCGGCGCGTGCTCGAGATAGCGGTTGCAGGCATCGAGCAGTTCGGCCAGCGGGTACTTCCTGTTCAGGGGGACGAGGTTGTCACGCAGCGCGTCGTTGGGTGCGTGCAGCGACACGGCCAGAGCCACCGGGCAGTCCTGGCCGAGCCGGTCCATCATCGGCACCACGCCCGACGTCGACACCGTCACCCGGCGCCGCGACAGGCCGTAGCCGTGGTCGTCCAGCATCACCCTGAGGGCGGGCAGCAGCGCCGAATAGTTCTGCAGCGGCTCGCCCATGCCCATCATCACCACGTTGGAGATGACCCGTTCGTCCCGCTTGAGGTGCTGGCGCAGGAAGCGTTCGGCGAACCACAGCTGGGCGACGATCTCGCCGGTGGTGAGGTTGCGGGAAAAGCCCTGGTGCCCGGTCGAACAGAAGCGGCAGCCGACGGCGCAGCCGGCCTGCGAGGACACGCACAGCGTGCCGCGGTCGTCCTCGGGAATGAACACCGCCTCCACCGCGTCGCCGTTGCCGACGTCGAACAGCCACTTGATGGTGCCGTCCTTCGACTCGTGCTGGGTGAGGATGGGGAGCGCCTGCAGGTGGGCGCCGGCCTTGAGCTTCTCGCGCAACGACTTCGCCAGGTCGGTCATCTGGTCGAAGTCGGTGGCGCCCTTCTGGTGGATCCACCGAAACAGCTGGGTGGCGCGGAAGCGCTTCTCGCCCAGCGTCTCGCAATACGCGGCCAGACCCTCCAGATCGAAGTCGAGAAGGTTGGCCCTTCGACTTGGCTCAGGACAGGTCGCCATCACATGGTCAGCGGGAAAAGACGTCCATGCCGGGGAAGAAGAAACCAACTTCCACGGCAGCGGTCTCGGGAGCGTCGGAGCCGTGCACGGCGTTGGCATCGATGCTGTCGGCGAAGTCGGCGCGGATGGTGCCGGCGGCAGCCTTCTTCGGGTCGGTCGCGCCCATCAGGTCACGGTTCTTCATGATCGCGTTCTCGCCCTCGAGCGCCGTGATCATCACCGGGCCGGAGATCATGAATTCGACCAGGTCCTTGAAGAAGGGACGCTCCTTGTGCACGGCATAGAACTGCTCGGCTTCGCGGCGCGACAGGTGGGCCATGCGGGCGGCGACGATCTTCAGGCCGGAAGCCTCGAAGCGTGCGTAGATCTGCCCGACCACGTTCTTGGCCACGGCGTCGGGCTTGATGATGGAAAGGGTGCGTTCGATAGCCATTGTCGGTTCCTGAGCTTGAAGTAATTGTGTGGAGGTTCTGCCGGCGCTCGATGCACGGCAAAGCCCGATATTTTAGCGCGTGCACGCGCGCGCACCCGGCGGTGCGCTGCATGACCTTTGGGTTTCGGGGCCGGCGCGTCAGCGGCCCCGGCCGCCGCCGCCACCGCCGCGGCGCTGGCCCCCGCCGCCGCCACCCATTCCACCGCCGCCGCCGCCACGGCGCTGGCCGCCGCCCGGCCCGCGCGGACCGCCGCCCGGGCTGCCCTGGCGCTGGCGGGTGAAGCTGTCGGCGCCGATGTAGCCCAGCGAGGTCTTCATCGGATCGGGCTGCGCCGCGCCGCCGCCCTGGCGATCGCCGCCCCGGTCACCGCCGGCATTGCGATCCTTGTTCCTGCGCTGCTGGCCCTGGCCGCCGGCATTGCGGCCGCCCTGGCCACCGCCGCCGCCCGGCGGGCCGCCGCGCTGCTGCTGCTGGCCCTCGCCCTGCCCGCCCTGGCCGCCTGGACGCGGCCCGGCGCCGCCGCGGCCGCCGCGCCGGCGGTTGCGCCCACCCCGGCCCGGAGCGCCCTCGCCCTGGCCATTGCCGTCGGCTCGGGACGGTCGCGCGCCTTCAGGCCGGTCGGCGCCCGCCGCATTCATCAGTTCGCGGATGTCGCGTTCGTCCAGTTCCATCCAGGCGCCGCGCTTGAGGCCGCGCGGCAACACCATCGCGCCGTAGCGGATGCGGATCAGGCGGCTGACGGCGTGGCCCACGGCCTCCAGCATGCGCCGCACTTCGCGGTTGCGGCCTTCGGAAATCGTCACCCGGTACCAGGTGTTGGCGCCCTCGCCGCCGCCCGCCTCGATCGAGCCGAACTGGGCCCGGCCGTCCTCGAGCTCGACGCCGTCGAGCAAGCGCTGCTTTTCCTCGGCGCTGAGCGCGCCCAGCACCCGGACCGCGTATTCACGCTCGAGGCCGAAGCGCGGATGCATCAGCTTGTTGGCGAGTTCGCCCGAGCTGGTGAACAGCAGCAGGCCTTCGGTGTTCAGGTCCAGCCGGCCCACCGACTGCCACTTGCCCTGGTACAGCTTGGGCAGCTTGCGGAACACGGTCGGCCGGTTCTGCGGGTCGTCGCTGCTGACGATCTCGCCGGTCGGCTTGTGGTAGGCGATGACGCGGGCCGGCGGCGGCGCGATCCGGTAGCGGATCGGCTTGCCGTTGATCTTGATCTGGTCGCCGAACTGGATCCGCTGGCCGATGTGGGCCGGCTCGTTGTTGACCGAGATCCGGCCCTGCGTGATCAGCTGCTCCATCTCGAGGCGCGAGCCCAGGCCGCTCTGCGCCAGCACCTTGTGCAGCTTGGGCGTGTCGGCCTGCGGCGTCAGGACCCGCTTGGGCAGCGCGACTTCGGGGCTTTCCTCGTCGGCGTCGAACTGGCCGGAGACGACGTCGGCGAACTGGATCGGCACCGGCGGCTCCGGCGGCGGCGCGCGGCGGGCCTGGCGCTCGCCGTCCTCGTCGTCGTCCTCATCGTCCTCGTCGTGGTCTTCGTCGGCGCCGAAGCGCTCGACCTCCTGCTCGCGGCGCGCGTGCGCGGCCGCCTCTTTTTCTTCCAGCTCTTCGAGGGTGGGGGCGTCGTTCGCGCCAGTAACCGGTGGCTTCATGGGATCAGGTCTCGACTGCTTGGGCCGCATCGTCGGCGGCGCCTTCGTCATCGGGTGGCAGGGGCGGCGCGTCCGCCGCTGCCTCGGGGGGCTGTGTGGAATCGGTGGGAACAGGTTCGGCCGTGGCAGCGACGGCAACCGGCTCGGGCTCCTCCATGGCCAGGTCGGGCTGGAGGCTGTCGGCATTGGCGGCAAGCGCCTCGAACACGGCGGACTGCTGGGCCGGGTTGTCCAGCAGCGGCAGCTGGTCGAGCGACTCGAGGCCGAGGTCGTCGAGGAACTGGCGGGTGGTGGCGAACAGGGCCGGCCGGCCGGGCGCCTCGCGATGGCCGATCACCTCGACCCAGCCGCGGTCTTCCAGCTGCTTGAGGATGAGGGCGTTGATCGTCACGCCGCGGATGTCTTCCATGTCGCCGCGGGTGACCGGCTGGCGGTAGGCAATGATCGCCAGCGTCTCGAGCGTCGCGCGGGTGTAGCGCGGCGGCTTCTCGGGATGCAGGCGGTCCAGGTACTCGCGCATCTCGGGCCGGCTCTGGAACCGCCAGCCGCTGGCCACGGTCACCAGCTCCACGCCGCGCTGGGTCCAGTCGTGGCGCAGGTCCTCCAGCAGCGACTTGATGGTGTCGGCGCCCAGTTCGTCGTTGAACAGCACGCGCAGCTCCCGCACAGGCAGGGGCTGCTGCGAACAGATCAAAGCGGTTTCAAGGACGCGCTTGGCGTCCGCCGTATTCATGGTCTTGCGGTTCCAGGAAAAGGCGCCACGGGGCGGGCAATTCTTCGGGCGGCGCCACCAGGCAGGCGCATCGCGTGCCTCCGCGGGCTAGCCGGGGGCGTGGCTCGTGAGCCATTGCGGATGATTGTAACGCAGCCCCCAGGCCTGCAAGCCCTGCGCCATGTCGGGGGGCAGGGCCGAGACGAATTCGAGCGGCGCCCCGCTGGCCGGATGGGCGAAGGCCAGCCGGAAAGCGTGCAGCGCCTGCCGCTGCATGCCGGCCGCGGGGGCGCCGCCATACAGGTCGTCGGCCACCAGCGGATGGCCGATGCTGGCCATGTGCACGCGGATCTGGTGGGTGCGGCCGGTCTGCAGGGTGGCCCGCACGAGGCAACCCTGGTCGGCGTTTTCCAGCAGGTCGAAGACGGTGACGGCGCTCTTGCCCGGGTTGCGCTCGAGATCGACGACCGCCATGCGCAGCCGGTTGCGCGGATCGCGGCCGATCGGCGCGTCGACCTGCCGCTGCCTCGGGCCGGGCCAGGGCTTGTGCGCCAGCGCGACGTACTGGCGGGCGACCTCGCGCGCCGCGATCGTCTGCACCAGCGCATCCATCGCGGCGCGGCTGCGCGCCACCACCATCAGGCCGCTGGTGTCCTTGTCGAGCCGGTGCACGATGCCGGCGCGCGGCAGCATCTGCGCCACCGCGTCGTGCGCCAGCAGGCCATTGAGCAGGGTGCCGCTCCAGTTGCCCGGCGCCGGATGCACGACCAGCCCCGCCGGCTTGTTCAGCACCAGCAGGTGCTGGTCTTCGAACACGATGTCGAGCGCCATGGGCTCGGGCTTGAAAGCCTGGCTTTGCGGCGTCGGCCGCAGTTCGACGGTGCCGCTGTCGCCGGCCTTGACCTTGTGCGCGGGCTTGGCGGCGGGCCGGCCATTGAGCAGCACCGCCCCCGACTCCATCAACTGCTGCAGATAGCTGCGCGAGAACTCGGGCACCAGCAACGCCAGCGCGCGATCGAGACGCTCGCCATGCTGCGCCGCGCCGATGGTGAAAGGCCGCAGTTCGCTGTCCGGCCCGGCATCGGCAGCGTCGTCCTGCAGCGTCTGCGCCTCGGGCTCAAGGGGGGTGGCCGATATAATCAATTTGCCCTGTTCCAGAAAGTACCAGTGATGGCTAGCGTCAAATTATCGGTTGTCCCTTCCCTACTGCTGGCAACGGCGGCGCTGCTGGCCGGCTGCTCCTCCACCCCGGACGACAAGACCGGCTCCTGGAGCCCCAACAAGCTCTACGCGGAAGCCAAGGACGAATTGAACTCGGGCGCCTACGACAAGGCGATCCCGCTGTTCGAGAAACTCGAAGGCCGCGCCGCCGGCACGCCGCTGGCGCAGCAGGCCCAGCTCGAGAAGGCCTACGCCCACTTCAAGGCCGGCGACCAGGCGCAGGCCGAAGCGACGCTGGAGCGGTTCATCAAGCTGCATCCGGCCAGCCCGGCGCTCGATTACGCGCTGTACCTCAAGGGCATCGTCAACTTCAACGACAACCTCGGCGCCTTCGCCTTCCTCTCGCGGCAGGACCTGTCCGAGCGCGACCAGAAGGCCGCCAAGCAGTCGTTCGAGGCCTTCAAGGAACTGGTCGCCCGGTTCCCCGATTCGCGCTACGTGCCGGACGCCAAGTCCCGCATGACGTACATCGTCAATTCGCTGGCCCAGTACGAAGTGCACGTGGCGCGCTACTACTACAGCCGGGGCGCCTACGTCGCGGCGATCAACCGGGCGCAGAGCGCGCTCACCGATTACCAGGACGTGCCCGCGCTCGAGGAAGCGCTGTTCATCATGGTCCGCTCCTACGATGCCCTCGGCATGAGCCAGCTGCGCGACGACGCGAAGCGGGTGATGGAGAGCAGCTACCCCCGCAGCACCTACCTGACACGCGGCTTCAAGTCCAGCCAGGATCCGTGGTGGAAGGTGTGGTGAGCGCGTCGAGCGCTGCACTGAATTCCCCGGCCGTCTGAAGCCGCCGCATCGGCGGCAAGGCGGCCAGCAGCCGCCGTCCATACCCCATCGTGACCAGCCGGGTGTCGCACACCACCAGCAGGCCCTGGTCCGATTCGCGCCGGATCAGCCGCCCGGCGCCCTGCTTCAATGCCACCGCCGCCTCCGGCACGAAGTAGTCGTTGAAGGCGCTGCGGCCCTGCCCTTCCAGCCGCTGGGCCCGGGCTTCCACCAGCGGATCGCCCGGCGGCGGGAACGGCAGCTTGTCGATCATCACCAGCTGCAGCGCGTCGCCCGGGACGTCCACGCCCTCCCAGAACGAGGCCGATGCCACCAGCACGCAGCCGGGCCGCCCCTGCGATGCGCCTTCGCGAAAGCGCTCGATCAGCCGGCGCTTGGGCCACTGGCCCTGCACCAGCACCTCCAGCTCCAGCGAACCCTCGAAGCGGGCCTGCAGCGCTTCCCCGATCGCGCGCAGGGCGCGCAGCGTGGTGGTCAGCACCATGGTGCGGCCGCCCAGCCTGCGGGCCGCGTCGCCCGCCAGCAGCGCCACCTGCGCGCTGTGCGCGGGGTCGTTGGGCTTGGGCAGCTCGCGCGGCACGTAGACGGCGGCCTGGGTCACGTAGTCGAACGGGCTGCCGACCTGGAGCACCTCGGCCTCGGTCAGGCCGCAAGGCTCGGTGAACCAGCGCAGCCTGGCGTCGTCGCCCAGCGTGGCGGAAGTGAAGATCCAGGCGCGGCGCGAGTCCTCGGCCGCCTCGCTGCCCTGGCGCAACATCTTGTCCTGCACCGCCTTGGCGATGTCCAGGGGCGACTCGACCAGCCGCAGCTGGTTGCCGACGTCGACCCAGCGCACCGAGCCCGCCGGACACGGGGCGCCGAACGCCGCCACCCGCTGCGCCAGCAGCGCGGCGCGCTCGTGCAGCCGGACGAAGTCGGGGGCCATCTCGCTGACGGTGGCCAAGATTTCCATGGCCTGGTCGCAGGCGCGCTTCAGGTCGTCCAGCGCCTCCAGCCAGGGCTGCGGATCCACCTGCTCGGGCGCCTCGGCGGTCCAGCGCAGCTTGGCGCCGGGCGCGGTCCGGCCCACCACCATGCGCAGGTCCCGCGCCGAGCGCTCGAGCCCCGACGCCACGGCGGCCCAGTCGGCCAGCCCGCGCGCGAACTGCAGGCCGGCGGCCAGCACGTCGCGGCCGAAATCGAGCAACTGGCCGGTGGTGATCTGGTTGCCCAGGAACTGCACGCCCGTTTCGTTGAGCTGGTGGGCCTCGTCGAAGATCGCCACCCGCACCGTCGGCAGCAGTTCGGCCATGCCGGACTCGCGCACCGCGAGGTCGGCGAAGAACAGGTGGTGGTTGATCACCACGACGTCGGCGGCCAGCGCCTCGCGCCGGGCCTTGTTCACGTGGCAGGCGTGGAATTTGGGGCACTGCGAGCCCAGGCAGTTGTCGCGGGTCGACGTGACCAGCGGAATCAGCGGCGAGCGCTCGTCCAGCCCCGGCAGTTCGGCCAGGTCGCCGGTGCGGGTGACGACCGCCCATTCCTCGATCTTGGCCAGCGAACGCAGCGAGGTGCGGTCCGGCAACGACGCTTCGGTGCGCGCCAGCTCCATCCGGTGCAGGCACAGGTAGCTGGCCCGGCCCTTGAGCAGCGCGGTGCGCACCGGCAGGCCCAGCGCCTCGACCAGCCGCGGCAGGTCGCGGCCGAACAGCTGGTCCTGCAGGGTCTTGGTGGCGGTCGACAACAACACCCGCTCGCCGCTCAGGAGCGCCGGTACCAGGTAGGAGAAGGTCTTGCCGACCCCGGTCCCCGCCTCCACCACCAGGGCCCCGCCCTGCTCGATGGTGCGCGCCACCGCCAGCGCCATCTCGGTCTGGCCCTGGCGCGGCAGGAATTCGTCGGCGGCGCGCGACAGCACGCCATGGGGCGCGAACGCTTCGCGGACCGCGGGCTCAAGACTCAAGGGACAGGCTCATGCGGGTTCTTTGGGATCGAGCGCCAGCTCGAGACGGGAGATCTGGTCGCGCAGCGCCAGCCGGCGCTTCTTGAGCCGCCGCATCATCAACTCGTCGACCGGACTGGCTTCGCTGGCGCGGTCGATCATCGCGTCGAGGTCGGCGTGTTCCATGCGCAACTCGATCAGCCGTCGCTCGGGGGAGTGGAGATTGGAGTCCAAGGAAAATTGACGGCAAGGGCGGGTGGCCCGGTTCGTTCGATAATACGTCTTCCAGGGGCGTTCATCGAGCGCAGCCTCCGCCCACCGGGCAACGAAAGATCCGTTCAGCACAATGTCCAAAGGTTACCGACTCACCGCGTCCACCGGCATCCACAAGGGTGACCGCGAATACCAGCAGGACCAGATCGCGCTGGTCAGCCATCCTCGCGTCCCAGGCTGCGTGCTGGGCATCGTCGCCGACGGGATGGGCGGGCGCAGCGGCGGACGCAAGGCCTCGGACCAGGTGATGATGACGGCCAGGCAGCTGTTCGAGCGCTATGCGCCCGAGCGCGACGACGCGCCCTCGCTGCTGCGCCAGATGGTGCAGGAAGCCCACATCGTCATCAAGCTCACGGCGATCTCGGCCGAACAGGAGCCGCACAGCACCTTGGCTGCGTTCCTGATCAACCCCGCCGGCGACTGCCACTGGGTGCATGCGGGCGACTCGCGGATCTACCACTTCCACGCCGGCAAGCTGGTGCGCCGCACGATGGACCATTCCTATGTGCAGACGCTGGTGGAAAAGGGCGAGATCACCGAAGAGGAAGCCAACGTCCACCCGCAGTCGAACATCCTGATGGGATGCCTGGGGTCCGACGACGACCCGCCGACCGACATCCACTTCATTCCCCAGCTGCGCCCGGGCGACGTTCTGCTGGCCTGCAGCGACGGCGTTTGGCATTACTTCAGCCCGAACGAGCTGGGCTCGGTGCTGTCGTCGCTGTCGCCGCGCGAAGCCACGGAATTCCTGATCGAGAAGGCGCGCAACCGGGCCCGGGGCGGCGGCGACAACCTGTCGCTGGTGATCGTCAAGTTCGAGCCGCTGGACAGTTAGACGCCACGCGCTTCACGGCGGGACCGGCAGCGGCTTGACGGCGGACTTGCCGGTTTCCGCCAGCCGTTTGGCCACCCGCTCGCGCCGCTCCTGCGCTTCCTGCTGCCGGATCTGCGAGCGACGCAACTCCTCGGCCGTGTCGACGCTGCGCGACGCCTTCGGCTGCCGGCTGGCGGCTGGCGCGGCCGGCTCGGCCCGCGTCCGCGCTGTCCGGGCCGGCGCCGATGCCGCGGATTGGGCGCGTTGCGCGGCGCGCTGGCCGGCCGCTTCCTGTTTTTCCTGCTGGCGCGCCACCGACTCGGCCCGTTGGGCCGCACCCTCCTCCTGGCGCTGGGCGGAATTGCGCTCCTCGATGCTGCGCACCCGCTCCGCGGCGCGGCGCTTGCGCTCCGCCTCGTTCAGGCTCAGCTCCTGGCGCCGCAGGTCCGCCAGCCGCTCGCGCCGCTGCGAGCGGGCCGCTGCCAGGCAGTCGTTGACGGCAAAGTTCTTGTAGCAGGCCACCTCCTGCGCCGCGAAACGGGCTTCGGCCTGCTTGCGTTCGGCGGAAACGCGGGCCCGTTCGGCCTCGACGGCGGCATCGGGCTGGGCCCAGGCGGGCGAGGCGCCGGCCAGCAGGACCAGGCTGAACAGCAGCGTTTTCATGTCAGGCGAGTGTCGACCGTCCGGTGCTCCAGCGCAAGGAAGTCCGCCGACTGCATTTCGGCCAGCCGGGACACGGTGCGCGGGAACTCATGGGCCAGTGGCCCGTCGGTGTACAGCCCCTCGGGGGCGACGGCCGCCGACATGATCAGCTTGACGCGGCGGTCGTACAGCACGTCGACCAGCCAGGTGAAGCGCCGCGCCTCGGACGCCATGCGCACCGGCATGTGCGGCACGTCGCTGAGCAGCACGGTGTGGAACTGGGTGGCGATCTCCAGGTAGTCGTTCTGCGAGCGCGGACCGCCGCACAGCGTGCGGAAGTCGAACCAGACCACGCCGCCGGCCTTGCGCCGGGCCCGGATCTCGCGCGCCTCGATGTGCAGCACCGGGTCTTCGTCATGGCTTTCGGCCAGCCGGGTGAAGGCCTCGTTCATCTCGGCGTCGGCCTCGGGGCCCAGCGGCGTGTGATAGAGCTTGAGGTGTTCCATCGTCCGGGCCCGGTAGTCGACCCCATGGTCGACGTTGAGCACCTCGAGCTTCTCGTTGAGCAGGGCGATCGCCGGCAGGATGCGGTCCCGGTGCAGGCCGTCGGGATACAGGTCGTCGGGCCGGAAGTTGGACGTGGTGACGAAGCCGACGCCGTTGTCGAACAGCGCCGCCAGCAACCGGTGCAGGATCATCGCGTCGGTGATGTCGGCGACGTGGAACTCGTCGAAGCAGATCAGCCGGTAGCGCTTGGCCATGCGCTCGCCCAGCACGTCCAGCGGATTGACCCTGCCCTGCAGGTCGGCCAGTTCGCGGTGCACCTCGCGCATGAATTCATGGAAGTGCAGCCGCGTCTTGCGCACCAGCGGCACCGCCGTGTAGAAGCAATCCATCAGGAAGCTCTTGCCGCGCCCCACGCCGCCGAACATGTAGACCCCGCGCGGGATCGCCGGCCGGTTGATCAGCTTCTTGAAGGCATTGGAGCGCTGCTCCTTGAAGCCGGCCCACTCGCGGGCGCAGCGGTCCAGAGCTTCCACGGCGCGCAGCTGCGCCGGGTCGCTCTGGTAGCCGCGGGCCACGAGCTCCGCTTCGTAGACCTCGCGGACCGTTCTCGCCACGTCAGAAGTTCAGCGTGCGCTTGTCCACCGCCAGCGCCGCTTCCTTGGTGGCTTCGGACAGCGACGGATGGGCGTGGCAGATGCGGGCGATGTCCTCGGCGGAGGCGCGGAATTCCATCGCCACCACCGCTTCGGAGATCAGCTCGCTGGCCATCGGGCCGACGATGTGGACCCCCAGGATCTCGTCGCTGGCGGCGTCGGCCAGGAACTTGACCATGCCGGTGGTGTCGCCCAGCGCCCGCGCGCGCCCGTTGGCCATGAACGGGAAGGTGCCGGCCTTGTATTTCACGCCGGCGGCCTTGAGCTGCTGCTCGGTCTGGCCGACCCACGCGATCTCGGGGCTGGTGTAGATCACCCAGGGAATGGTGTTGAAGTTGACGTGGCCGTGCTGGCCGGCGATGCGCTCGGCCACCGCGACGCCCTCTTCTTCCGCCTTGTGCGCCAGCATCGGGCCGCGCACCACGTCGCCCACCGCCCACACGTTGGGCAGGTTGGTCTGGCACTGGTCGTCCACCAGGATCGCGCCGCGCTCGTCCAGCTTCAGGCCGACCGCTTCGGGGTTCAGGCCGATGGTGTTGGGGACCCGGCCGATGGAAACGATCAGCTTGTCCACCTCGAGGGTCTGGGCCTCGCCCTTGGCGTTGGTCCAGGCGACGGCAACGCCCTTCTTGCCGGCCTTGATCTCGCCGACCTTGACGCCGAGTTCGATCTTCAGGCCCTGCTTGGTGAAGGCCTTGTGCGCCTCCTTGGCGATCTGCTCGTCGACCGCGCCCAGGAAAGTGGGCAGCGCTTCGAGCACCGTCACTTCCGCGCCCAGGCGGCGCCAGACCGACCCCATCTCCAGGCCGATCACGCCGGAGCCGATCAGGCCCAGCTTCTTGGGCACGCCGCCGATGCGCAGGGCGCCGTCGTTGGACAGGATGTTCTCCTCGTCGAACGGCGTGCCGGGCAGCGCGCGGGCATTGGAGCCGGTCGCCACGATGATGTGCTTGCCGGTGATGGTGTCCTCGGTCGACCCCGAGACCTTGATCTCGTAGCCGGCTTCACCGGCCTTCGCGAAAGCGCCGCGGCCGTGGAAGAAGGTGACCTTGTTCTTCTTGAACAGAAACAGGATGCCGTCGTTGTTCTGCTTCACGACCTGGTCCTTGCGGGCCAGCATCTTGCCCACGTCGATATCGAGGCCCTTGATGTTGATGCCGTGGTCGGCGAAGTGGTGGCCGGCCTGGTCGAAGTTCTCGGACGACTGCAGCAGCGCCTTGGACGGGATGCAGCCGACGTTGGTGCAGGTGCCGCCCGGTGCCGGGCCGCCCTTGCCGTTCTTCCACTCGTCGATGCAGGCCACGCTGAAGCCCAGCTGGGCTGCGCGGATGGCGGCGATATAGCCGCCGGGGCCGGCGCCGAGGACGACGACATCGAAGTTCTTTGACATCGCCAACTCCTTAGATGTCAAAGAGAAGGCGAGCCGGATCTTCCAGCGCTTCCTTCATCGCCACCAGGCCCAGCACGGCTTCGCGGCCGTCGATGATCCGGTGGTCGTAGCTCAGGGCCAGGTAGTTCATCGGTCGCACCACGACCTGGCCGTTCTCCACCACCGCGCGGTCCTTGGTGGCGTGCACGCCCAGGATGGCCGACTGCGGCGGATTGATGATCGGCGTCGACAGCATCGAGCCGAACACGCCGCCGTTGGAGATCGAGAACGTGCCGCCGGTCATCTCCTCCATGCCCAGCTTGCCGTCGCGCGCCTTGGCACCGTACTCGGCGATCTTCTTCTCGATGTCGGCAAAGCTCATCTGGTCGGCGTTGCGCAGGATCGGCACCACCAGCCCGCGCGGCGAGCCGACGGCGATGCCGATGTCGAAGTAGCCGTGGTAGACGATGTCGTTGCCGTCGACCGACGCGTTGATCACCGGATATTTCTTGAGCGCGTGGACCGCGGCCTTCACGAAGAAGCTCATGAAGCCGATCTTGACGCCGTGCTCTTTCTCGAACTTCTCCTGGAAACGCTTGCGCATCTCCATCACCGGCGCCATGTTCACCTCGTTGAACGTGGTCAGGATGGCGTTGCTCTGTTGCGATTGCAGCAGGCGCTCGGCGACGCGGGCGCGCAGCCGGCTCATCGGCACGCGCTGCTCGGGACGCTCGCCCAGGTTGGGCGCGCCGACCGGGGCGTTGACGGCCTGCAGGGCGGCGCGCGGCGCGGCGACCGGAGCCGCCACCGGTGCGACCGACGGCTTGGCGCCACCGGAAGCAACGGCGCCCAGCACGTCGCCCTTGGTGACCCGGCCGTCCTTGCCGGTGCCGGGCACCGAGCCGGAGGCGAGCTGGTTGTCGGCCATCAGCTTGGCGGCGGCCGGCATGGCGATGCCGGCCTTGGAACCGGCGGTCGCAGCGGCGGCACTGGCGGGCGCGGCGGCGGCAGCGGGCGCAGCGGCCGGCGCGGCGGCCGGAGCCGCGACGGCGCCCTTGCCTTCGGTGTCGATCCTGGCGATGACCTGCTCCGCGGCCACGGTGGCTCCGTCGGCCTGGACGATCTCGACCAGCACACCGGCGGAGGGCGCCGGCACTTCCAGCACCACCTTGTCGGTCTCGACCTCGATCAGGATCTCGTCGATCGCGACGGTGTCACCGGGCTTCTTCTTCCATTGCAGCAGGGTCGCCTCGGCAACCGACTCGGACAACTGGGGGACTTTTACTTCTACGATAGCCATGTCAATTCTTTCGATGTTCTTGGTCGGGGCGGGTTACTTCGTCAGGACAAAGCCCTTGAGCTTGCCGAACGCGCCGTCCACCAGCGCCTTTTGCTGCTCCTGGTGCAGGTGCGAATAGCCGACGGCGGGCGAGGCCGAAGCCGCGCGGCCGGAGTAACCCAGCTTCTGGCCTTCGAGCATGTTCTCGTGGATGTAGTGCTGCACGAAGAACCAGGCGCCCTGGTTCTGCGGCTCGTCCTGGCACCACACGATCTCGGTGGCGTTCGGGTACTTGCGCAGTTCCGCGGCGAACACCTTGTGCGGGAACGGATAGAGCTGCTCGACCCGCAGGATCGCCACGTCGTCCGAATCCTTCTCGTCGCGCTTCTTGGCCAGGTCGTAATAGACCTTGCCGGAGCAGACGATGACGCGCTTGACCTTGTCGACCTTGAGCTCCTTGTTCTCGGGGATCACGGTCTGGAAGCCGCCCTTGGTGAACTCGGACAGCGGCGAGGTCGCGTCCTTGTTTCGCAGCAGCGACTTGGGCGTCATGATGATCAAGGGCTTGCGCAGCTGGCGCACCATCTGCCGGCGCAGCACGTGGAAGATCTGGCTGGCCGTGGTCGGCTGCACCACCTGCATGTTCAGGTCGGCCGACAGCTGCATGAAGCGCTCCAGCCGGGCCGAGCTGTGCTCCGGGCCCTGGCCTTCGTAGCCGTGCGGCAGCATCAGCGTGATGCCGTTGACGCGGCCCCATTTCACTTCGCCCGAGGCGATGAACTGGTCGATCAGCACCTGGGCGCCGTTGACGAAGTCGCCGAACTGCGCTTCCCAGATCACCAGGGTGTTGGGGTCGTTGGACGCGTAGCCGTACTCGAAGCCGAGCACGGCTTCTTCCGACAGGATCGAGTCGATCACCACGTACGGCGCCTGGCTCTCGGCCACGTTCTGCAGCGGCACGTAGGTGCCGACGTCCCAGCGCTCACGGTTCTGGTCGTGCAGCACCGAGTGCCGGTGGGTGAAGGTGCCGCGCCCGACGTCCTCGCCCGACAGCCGCACCGGATAGCCGCTGGCCACCAGCGACGCGAACGCCATGTGCTCGCCCATGCCCCAGTCGACGTTGGATTCGCCCCGGCCCATCGCGGCCCGATCGTCCAGCACCTTCTTGACCAGCGGATGCGGGGTGAAGTCGGCCGGCACCGTGGTGATCCGGTCGGCCAGCCGCTTCCACTCGGCCATCGGGATGGCGGTGTCGCCGGCGTCGGTCCACTTCTTGCCCAGGTACGGGCTCCAGTCGACCGCGTATTTGCTCTTGAAGTTGGTCAGCACCGGATCGACCGTGTGCTTGCCTGCGTCCATGGCGGCGCGGTAGGCCTTGACCATGTCGTCGCCGAGGGTCTCGCCCAGGCCCTGCGCCGCCAGCTTGTCGGCATAGAGCCGGCGCGTGCCGGGGTGGGCCGCGATCTTCTTGTACATCAGCGGCTGGGTCAGCGACGGCGTGTCCTGCTCGTTGTGGCCGAGCTTGCGGAAGCACACGATGTCCAGCACCACGTCCTTGGCGAACTCCATGCGGTAGTCCAGCACCATCTGCGTGGCCAGCACCACGGCCTCCGGATCGTCGCCGTTCACGTGCAGCACCGGGGCCTCGATCATCTTGACGACGTCGGTGCAATACAGCGTGGAGCGGCTGTCGCGCGGGTCGCTGGTGGTGAAGCCGATCTGGTTGTTGATGACGATGTGCACCGTGCCGCCGGTGAAGTAGCCGCGAGTCTCGGCCAGCGCCAGCGTCTCCATCACCACGCCCTGGCCGGCGAAGGCGGCGTCGCCGTGCACCAGCACCGGCAGCACCTGCTTGCCCTGCGGGTCGGCGCGGCGGTCCATCCGGGCCCGCACCGAGCCCTCGACCACCGGGTTGACGATCTCCAGGTGCGAGGGATTGAAGGCCAGGCTCAGGTGCACCGGGCCGCCACGGGTGGTGACGTCGGAGCTGAAGCCCTGGTGGTACTTGACGTCGCCGGACGGCAGGTCTTCCTTGGCGGTGTGGTCGAACTCGGCGAACAGGTCGGCGGGCATCTTGCCCAGCGAATTCACCAGGACGTTGAGGCGGCCGCGGTGCGCCATGCCGATCACGATTTCCTGGACGCCCTTGACGCCAGCTTCCTGGATCAGTTCGTCCATCGAGGCGATGAAGCTCTCGCCGCCTTCCAGCGAGAAGCGCTTCTGGCCGACGTAGCGGGTGTGCAGGAAGCGCTCGAGGCCTTCGGCCGCGGTGACGCGGTCGAGGATGTGCTTCTTGCGCTCCGCCGTGAAATTCGGCTTGCTGCGGATGCTTTCCAGCTTCTGCTGCCACCAGCGCTTCTTGGCCTGGTCGGAGATGTACATGTACTCGGCGCCGATGGTGCCGCAGTAGGTTTCGCGCAGGGCGTTGATCAGCTCGCGCAGCGTCATCGTCTCCTTGCCGAAGAAGGTGTTGCTGGTGTTGAACACCGTTTCCTGGTCGGCGTCGGAAAAGCCGTAGAACGACGGATCGAGCTCCGGAATCTTTTCGCGCTCGGTCCGCTTGAGCGGATCGAGGTCGGCCCAGCGCGCGCCGACGTTGCGGTAGGCGGCGATCAGCTGCTGGACGGCCGTGCGCTTGCGCCCCATCTCCGAATCGGCGCCGCTGGCGACCACCACCTTGGTGCCGCCCTGCTTGGCGCGCTCGGCGAACGCGTTGATGACCGGCATGTGCGGGACATCCTTGGCGTTGCTGCCATCGACCGCGGGCACGTGCTGGAGGGCGTCGAAGTACTCGCGCCAGGTGTCGGGCACGCTGCCGGGGTTGGCGAGGTAGTTTTCGTACATCTCCTCGACATAGGGCGCGTTGCCGCCGAAGAGGTAGGAATTGCCTGTGTAGGCCGTGTAGACGGAGCTGGGCTCACTCATTGCGCTGAACTTTCCGCCTCCCTGCGGGAGACTTTGGCTGGTTCGAGAAACCTCCCGCGACACGGCTGGACCGGTTGGCGGATGCGACTGTGGCTGGAAGGGGCCGGATGTAGCAGGGTTGGATTGTGCCACCGATCGAGGTGCCCCCGCGCTGTCGCCGATAATCGCCGGTTTAGTCCCGCAGTACCGAGAACCAATGACCTCAACCGCACCTGTCACCGACCCGCTGGCCAATCGGCTGCAAACCGTCCGGCACCTGATCGCCAGCGGCAAGCTGTCGGAGGCGGCCGAGCGGCTCGGCGCCGTCGCCCGGAGCGACCCGAGCGATCCGCGCGTCTATCTCGTCGGCATGCAGCTGGCGGAAGCTGCCGGCCAGCCCAAGCGCGCGGAAGAAGCGGGACGGCGGGCCGTCGCGCTCGCGCCCCAGTGGCCGGTGGCGCTGACCGAGCTCGCACTGCTGCTGGCGCGCCAGAACCAGGCCGAGCCGGCGATCGCGTATGCGCAGCAGGCAATGGCGCTGGATGGCGACAACCCGGACGTGCTCGGTCGCGCGATCGGCATCGCCCACCGCACCCGGCATCTCGAACTGGCCAAGCAATGGCTGGCGCGCGCGATGTCGATGGCGCCGGACAACCTGGACATCCACCGCCAGCTGGCCTGGGACCTGCGCCTGACCGGCGAGCACCAGCAGGCCCTGGTCGCCTACGAAGCCCTGCTCGCGGCCGACCCCAGGGACATCGTGGCGCTGATGGGACGGGCGCAGACCCTGCTCGACACCGGCAAGGCCGACCTGGCGGCGCTGGACACGGCGGCGCTGGTGGCGCTGGCTCCGGCCAACGAAACCTTCCAGTTCTGGAACGAAGTGGCGCATGGCCGCACCCCGAGCCGGCAGCCGGTCGCGATGGTGCGCGAGCTGTTCGACGGCATGGCCGACAACTACGACCAGCACGTCGTCGCCGAACTCAAATACAAGCTGCCGCGCGAAGTGGCGCGCCGCATCCGCGCGCTGTATCCGGAGAGCGTCAACGTGCTGGACCTGGGCAGCGGCACCGGCCTGCTCGGCGCCTGCCTGGGCCGGGTCCAGGGCGCGCTGATCGGCGTCGAGATTTCACCGAAGATGATCGAGCAGGCGGCCCGGCACGGCGTCTATGACCGCTTCCACTCGGTCGACCTGGTCGACGCCCTGCAGGCGACGCCCGCGTCGCTGTACGACGTGATTGCCGCCCTGGATGTCTTCATCTACCTGGGCGACATCAGCGGCGCGATTCCCGACGCCTTCCGGGTGTTGCGCGACGGCGGCCACTTCATCTTCTCCTGCGAGACCGCTGGCGAGAACGAAGCCGACCTGGTGCTGCGCCCGACCCAGCGTTACGCGCACAAGGCCAGCCAGATCGAAGCGCTCTGCCGCGCCGCGGGCTTCCAGGACGTGACGCTGGAAGCGATGCCGCTGCGCTACGAGAACCTGGAGCCGGTGCAGGGCTTCCTGGTGACCGCGAAGAAGCCGGGCTGAGCAGCGGGCGGGGCCGCGGCTGCGGCTACAGTCTGGCCCACCATGCGCCTGACAAAGATTCTTTTCCACGCCCTGCTGCTTGCCGCCTGCCTGCTGTTCTCCCTCGCCGCACGGGCAGCGGCCGACCCGGATCCGCCCGTGATGAAGCTCGGTGACGCGGTCCGGCCGCTCGCCTACAGCCTCGACCTCACGCTGCTGCCGGAGCAGACGGACTTCATCGGCAAGGTGGAGATCGACGTCGAACTGCAGCGTCCGCTCGACTTCTTCTGGATCAACGGCCGGGAGCTCGAGGTCCACCGCGCCAGCCTGCTGGTGGACGGCGCCGTCCTGCCGGTGACTGCGACCACCGCCGGCGAGGAATTCATCGGCATCCGGCTGCCGCGGCAGGTCCGCGCCGGGCGCGCGCGGCTTGCCATCGAATACGGCGGCAAGCTGTCGTCGAACGACACGCGGGGCCTGTTCCGGCAGCAGGCCGGCGGCGAGTGGTACCTGTTCAGCCAGTTCGAGGCCACCTTCGCGCGCCGCGCCTTCCCCGGCTTCGACGAACCGCGCTGGAAGACACCGTTCAGCCTCAGCGTCGTGGTGAAGGACGGCACCGTCGCCGTCGCCAACACGCCGCAGGTGGCCGAGGAGCCCGCGGGCGCCGGCATGAAGCGGATCCGGTTCCAGACCACGCCGCCGCTGCCGACCTATCTCGTCGCGCTGGGCGCCGGTCCGTTCGACGTGGTCGACGGCGGCCGGGCTGGCATCAACCAGACGCAGTTGCGCTACTTCGTGCCCCGCGGCCGGGCCGACGACGCCCGCTATGCGCGCGCCACGACCCCGCGGCTGCTGGAGTTGCTGGAGGCCTACTTCGGCCGCGGCTACCCGTACGCCAAGCTCGACTCGATGGCGATCCCCATCACCGTGGCCTTCGGCGCGATGGAGAACCCCGGCCTCATCACCTATCGCTCCAGCCTGCTGCTGTCGCCGCCCGAGCGCGAGAACGAGCGCTTCCAGCAGGTCTTTGCCAGCGTGGCCGCGCACGAGATCGCCCACCAGTGGTTCGGCGACCTGGTGACGATGGTGTGGTGGGACGACCTGTGGCTGAACGAATCGTTCGCGACCTGGATGGCGCGCAAGGTCGTGCGGCAATTCAACCCGGCCTGGGAGGCGTCGCAGGGGCGCGAGCACGAACGGCAGTCCGCATTCCGCACCGACCGGCTGTCGTCCACGCGCCAGGTGCGCCAGCCGGTGGAGACGCCCGACGACCTCGGCAACGCCTTCGACCGCATCACCTATAACAAGGGCGGCGCGGTGCTCACCATGTACGAGAACTGGCTGGGCGAGACGGCGTTTCGCGACGGCGTGCGGCGCTATCTCGCGGAGCACGAATGGGGCAACGCCACCGCGCAGGATTTCTTCGCCGCGATGGCGCGGTCCGATCCGCAGGTGGCGGAAGGCTTTGCCAGCTTCGTCGGCCAGCCCGGGTTGCCGCTGGTGGACGTCCAGCTCGATTGCTCCGGGCCGCGGCCGGCCGTGACCTTGCGGCAGCAGCGCTTCCTGCCGGCCGCGCCGGGCGCCGCTGCGCAGGACCAACTCTGGTCGATCCCGGTCTGCCTGCGCTACGACGGGCAGACTGGCGACAAGCCCTTGTGCACCACGCTGCGAGGGCGCGACCAGCGCGTCGAACTGGCTTCGGCCGCGTCCTGCCCGGCCTGGGTGCTGCCCAATCCCGGCGGCATCGGGTACTACCTGTCGCGGCTGGACGCGCGCGCAACCGCGGGCCTGGCGAAGGCGCCGCTGGCGTCGGCCGACGCCGTGTTCCTGCTCGGCGACCAGAAGATGCTGGCCGCATCCGGCGCCCTGCCCCTGGCGCGCCTGCTGGCCCTCGCCGCACCGATGGCCGCCGACCCGCGCCCCGAGGTCGCCACCGCGGCGGCCGTGGCCGTCGCCGAGATTCCACGCACGCTGCTGGCCGCGTCGCAGCGCCAGGCCCTGTCGACCTGGGTGCGCCGGCACTTTGGCGTCCGCGCCGCGGCACTGGGCTGGGTGCCGGGCGCGCAGGACAGCGACGCGACCCGCAAGCTGCGCGGCGCCCTGGTGCCGCTGGTGGCGGAGGTCGGCGAGGACGCGGGCTTGCGCGCGCAAGCCCGCTCGCTGGCACTGGCCTGGCTCGGCGGCGACCGCGCGCGGATCGGTGCCCTCTATCGTGCGCTGCTGCAGGTTGCCGCGGGCAGCGGCGACGCGGCGCTGTTCGACGCCTTCGCCGCCGCGCTCGCGCAGGCGCCGGACATTCCGACCCGCATCGACATCCACGTCGCGCTCGGCCGGTTCCACGACCCGGTGCTGCTGCAACGCGCCTTCGAGCTGGCGCTGGCCGACGGCAGGGACCTGCGCGAGAGCGCGGAAACCTTCGATTCGGCCGCCGAGGAGGCCGAGAACGCAGCGGCGCTGCTGCAGTTCGTCGGCCAGCGCCACGACGCCATCGCGGCCCGGCTGCCCGAACGCGCTGTCGCGCGGATGCCGCGCTGGCACGGACAGCTTTGCAGCGCGCAGGAGCGCGCGGCGCTGCAGGCGCTCTACGGCTCGCGCGGGACGCAGGTCCCCGGTCGCGCACTCAACCTGGCGCAGACGCTGGAAGCGATCGACATCTGCATCGCCAACCGCAAGCTGCAAGCCGGCGCGGCGCTGGCCGCGCGCTAGGACTGCAGCAGGTCCCGGATCTGCTGCAAGGCGCCCGGGTCCTCCATGGTGGTCAGGTCGCCGGTGTCGCGGCCCTCGCATACCGCCTGGATGGCGCGGCGCAGCAGCTTGCCGCTGCGGGTCTTGGGCAGCAGGGTGACGAAGCGCACGCGCGCCGGCCGCGCGATGGCTCCGAGCTGCTCGTCGACCCGCTTCATGATCTCGCCTTCCAGCCGCAGCCTGGCCGCGTCGTCGGTCAGCGCGGACGTGTCGCGCACCACCACGAAGGCCATCGCCACCTGGCCCTTGAGCGTGTCGGCGACGCCGACGACGGCCACCTCGGCGACGTTGGGGTGGCTGGAGATGCTCTCCTCGATCTCGCGGGTGCCGAGCCGGTGGCCGGCGACGTTGATCACGTCGTCGGTGCGGCCGAGGATGTAGAAATAGCCGTCCTCGTCGCGGATGCCCCAGTCGAAGGTGCTGTAGACGCTCTTGCCGGGGATGCTGTTCCAGTAGGTCTTGACGAAGCGCGCGTCGTCGCGCCACACCGTCTGCATGAACCCGGGCGGCGTCGGCCCCTCGATCACGACCACGCCTTTTTCGTTCGGCGCCGTGAGCTCCTCGCCGCTGCCCTCGTGCAGGATCTTCACCTTGTAGCCGTACATCGGCACGCCCGGGCTGCCGAACTTGCTGGCCTTGCGCTCGACGCCGTTGGCGATGGTCAGGATCGGCCAGCCGCTCTCGGTCTGCCAGTAGTTGTCGATGATCGGCACGCCCAGGCCCTCGCTGATCCAGCGTCCGGTCGGCTCGTCGAGCGGCTCGCCCGCCAGGAACAGCGCCTTCAGGCTGGACAGGTTGTACTTTTTCAGGAACGCCGGATCCTGCTTGCGCAACACGCGCACCGCGGTCGGCGCGCTGAACATCGCGGTGACCTTGTACTTCTCCACCAGGCTCCACCAGACGCCGGCGTCGGGCCGGATCGGCAGGCCCTCGTACATGATGGTCGCCATGCCGGCGATCAGCGGCCCGTAGACGATGTAGCTGTGGCCCACCACCCAGCCGATGTCGCTGGTGGAGAAATAGGTCTCGCCCGGCTCGCCCAGGAAGATGTGCTTCATGCTCGCCGCCAGCGCCACCGCGTAACCGCCGACGTCGCGCTGCACGCCCTTCGGCCGCCCCGTTGTTCCGCTGGTGTAGATCGTGTAGCTGATGTCGGTGGACTGCAGCCATTCGCACGCCACCTCGGTCGTCGCCTGCCTGGCCAGCTCCGCCCAGTCGTGGTCCCGGCCACCGGTCCTTTCCATCGGCGCCAGCCCCCGGTCCACCAGCAGCACCGCGTCGGGCTTGTGGCTGGACAGGCGGATCGCCTCGTCCAGCAGCGGCTTGTACGGCACCACCTTGCCGGCGCGCGAGCCGGCGTCGGCGCTGACGATCACCTTGGGCGTGGCGTCCTCGATGCGCGAGGCCAGCGACACCGAGGCGAAGCCGCCGAACACCACCGAGTGGATGGCCCCGATGCGGGCGCAAGCCAGCATGGCGAAGGCGGCCTCCGCGATCATCGGCATGTAGATCAGGACCCGGTCGCCCTTGCCGACGCCCAGCGCCAGCAGCATCGCCGCGGCCCGCTGCACCTCGGTGTGCAGCTCGCGAAAGCTGTAGACCTTCTCCGCGCCGGTTTCGCTCGACACGTAGATCAGCGCCGGCTGGTCCGCCCGGTCCTTCAGGTGGCGGTCGACGGCGTTGTGGCACAGGTTGGTGGTGCCGCCGACGAACCAGCGCGTGAACGGCGGATTGCTGTCGTCGCAGATCTGCTGCGGCGGCGCCTGCCAGTCGATCAGCGCGGCCTGCTCGCGCCAGAAGGCGTCGCGGTCGTCGATGGAGCGGCGATAGAACTCGGCATAACTGGTGCGCGTGGCGGCGTCGGACTGGCCCATTTCCGTCTCCAGGAGAGCTTGTGGTCAGCCTATTTTGACCACCAGCCTTCCGCGAACCTGACCGGCCATCAGGTCGGCCGCCCGGGCCGGCGCCTGGGCCAGGGTGATGTCCTCGGTGATGGTGTCCAGCCGGCCCGGATCGAGGTCGCGCGCCAGCCGGTCCCAGGCCTCCTGCCGGCGCGCCAGCGGCGCCATCACGCTGTCGATCCCGGCCAGCGTCACGCCGCGCAGGATGAACGGCATCACCGTGGCGGGGAAGTCGTGGCCCTGGGCCAGCCCGCAGGCCGCCACCACCCCGCCGTAGCGGGTCTGGGCGCAGGCGTTGGCCAGGGTGTGCGAGCCCACAGCGTCGACCACGCCGGCCCAGCGTTCCTTCTGCAGCGGCTTGCCCGGCGCGGCCAGCTCGGCCCGGTCGATCACGGCGCTGGCGCCGAGCCCCTGCAAATAGGAGTTTTCCGAGGTCTTGCCGGTGGCGGCGACCACCGTGTAGCCCAGCCGGCCCAGCAGGGCGACCGCGATGCTGCCGACGCCGCCGGTCGCGCCGGTCACCAGCACCTCGCCATCGGCCGGCTTGAGCCCATGCCGTTCCAGCGCCAGCACGCACAGCATGGCGGTGTAGCCGGCGGTGCCGATCGCCATCGCCTGGCGCGTCGTGAACTGCGGCGGCAGCCGCACCAGCCAGTCGCCCTGCAACCGCGCGTGGCCGGACATCAGGCCCCAGCGGGTTTCGCCGAAGCCCCAGCCGTTGTGGACGAAGCGGTCGCCCGGCTGCCACTGCGGGTGGCTGGACTCCAGCACCGTGCCGGCGCCGTCGATGCCGGCGACCATCGGCCAGACGCGCACCACGGGGCTCTTGTTGGTGATGGCCAGGCCGTCCTTGTAGTTCAGCGTCGAATACTCCACCTGCCCCAGCACATCGCCGGCCGGCAGTTGCGAATCCTCGAGGTCGACGACGGCGGCGGCAAAGCCGGCGTCGGACTTGCTCAGTTGCAGGGCCTTGAACATCGCTTGCTCCTCGGTCTACTTGATCAGCGCCAGCGCTTCGCGGAAGTCCGGATGGTCGGCCGTGCGCAGCCATTCGAAGGCCACCATTTGCGTGGTCACCAGTTCGGCGCCGGCGCCGGCCAGCCGGTCGAACGCCGCATCGCGGTTGCGCTCGGATTGCGAGCTGCAGGCGTCGGTCACCACCCAGACGTCGAACTCCTCGTCCAGCAGGTCGAGCGACGTCTGCAGCAGGCAGACATGCGCTTCGCACCCTGCGATGACCACCGTGTTGCGGCCCTCGGCGGCCTGCGGCTGGGGCTTTTGCAGGTGCTTTGGCAGGCTGCGGGCGTTGCCGCCCTGCTGCGGGCGCGCCGGCGGCCGCAGCAGGTCGACCAGGCCGTCGGCGACGGCGCTGAAATGCATCTTGGCCAGCGTCCTGCGGCACAGTGCCCGCAGCTCGGGCGGGTTCTCGCCGAGCGCGGCAGGGTTCTCCTCGGTGCCCCAGGCCGGCACGTCCAGCAGCTGGGCCAGCCGGGCCAGCCGCAGCGCGTTGGCCAGCACCGGGGCGCTTTCATGGATCGCGGGCATCAGCCGGGCCTGGTAGTCCACCAGCACCAGTTGGGAATCTTCGGCGTCGAGCAGCATGGGTCCGGGGTTCCTTCAGGGTTGGGCGCGACAGCGGCCCCTGCCGTATTGTCTGTTCAAAAGGGGACCCCGCTGCCGCCCGCGCGGCCATGACCGTCAGCGCATCGACAGCGGCATCGGGATGGTGTTGGGGATCTGGTGCGTGAACACCGGGTCCGGAGCGAGCCGCGGCGCCTTGGCCGGCCGGGCGACCGGCGCATCCGGCAGCGGCTGGATGCTCATGGGCCGCGAGTGCCGTTCGCGTTCGCGCTGCAGGTGGCGGTGACGCAGCCGCTGCTCTTCCTGCACCCGCGCCAGTCCGCGGCACAGCGCCGCATACATCCGCTCCAGGGATCCGGCGGCGGGCACCGCTTCCACCATCACGTCGGGCACCAGCACGATCTCGCTGTCACCGCCCTCGAGCTCGAAGCGGCCGGGATTGCCCAGCACGCGTTCGATCGCCTGCACCGCCTTGTCGCGGGCCAGCGGCAGCGCCACGGCGAACTGCGTCGGGCCGGTCCGGGCTGCCAGGCCGTCGGCACCCGCCACCAGCGTGAGCTTGCGCACGATGCCGTCGATCAGCTTGCGGGTGGTGCGGCTGCCGTAGATGGCCCGTGCTTCCATCAGGTCGCTGCAGTCGAACACCGCCAGCGTGAGTTCCCGGCGCTCCGCCCGGCAGGTCGCAAGCAGCACCTTGCCATGTGCCAGCAGGCCGCCGCGGTTGTACAGGGCGGTGCTGCTGTCGGTGCGCTCGCGTTCCAGCCGCAGCGCCGGCCGGCGCGCCATGGCACCGAGCTTCATCGTGAGCAGCATCGGCAGGAGCAGCAGGAAAGCGCCCTGGGCCATCAGCGAGGACAGCGCGTCCCCGCCCAGCCACATTCCGGCGAACGTGAATTCGGCGACGGCGGCGACCGCGACCATCGAACCGAGCGGCGCCTTCAGCACGAAGACGTAGTACAGCGCGGTCAGGGCCAGCCAGAAGAAGAACACTCCCGCCGCGCCGCCGGGCGCGCCGGCGTGGGTATGGAGCAGGTAGGCCGCGCCGAGCAGCACCAGCGCCCGCGCGGCGACTTCGCGTTGGCCCGCGGGGCGCCGCAGCCGGGCCCACAGCCCGACGCCCACCGCCAGCAGGCAGAACATCCAGAGCACCGGCATGGCGGAATGCGAGGTTGCTGCCAGCCAGCCGGTGATGGCCGCGATGATGCCGGCGACGACCGGTTCGGACTGCCGCGCGGCCCGGGTCAGCCGCTCCAGCCGTGGCGCAATGGCTGCGTCCGGTCCGGTGTCGGGCTGCTGCACTGTCGTCGGTTCGAACTGTGATTTCACTTTGCTGGCCTCCGCGCAAGACATCTGCGCCGTGGGACCAATGAAAACACATTGATACGTTTTGAAACTAAGGCAAAGCCACCAACATCGCTAAGAAAAATCCTTAGCTGGCGCGTTTCAAGGGACACTCTTGCACCACCCCCGGCGAGCCTGCGGCCCGACGGTAAACTCGCCCGTCACCCCGCCCCCTTCCCGACCACAGCAAGCCCACCCGTGTCCATCGCCGCCGCAGCAACATCCCCCATCCGACTGCTGTGCGTCGAGGACAATCCCGACGACGTCGAGCTGATGGCGCTCACCCTGGAACGCGCCGATCCGCAGCGCCGCTACGTGCTGAGCCGGGTCGACGATGCGAACGCCTTCCTGGAGGCCGTCTCGGAGGACTTCGACGCCATCCTGTGCGACTTCAACATGCCGCGGTTTTCGCCTTACGCCGCCTTGCAGATCCTGGTGGCGCGGCGCTGCGGCACGCCCCTGATCGTGGTGACCCGGGCGATCGGCGAGGAAGCCGCCGTGCACGTGCTGCGCTGCGGCGCCAAGGACTACCTGACCAAGGACAAGCTCGGGACGCTGCCGCAGATCATCGAACGGGTGATGACCGAGAGGCGGCGGGTGGTCGAGCAGGAGCAGCTCGGGCTCGAGCTCGAAGCCGCCTACCGGCGCCTGAAGAAGCTGTCGGCCCGGCTGGTGGTCGCCCAGGAGCGCGAACGCACGCTGATCTCGCGGGAACTGCACGACCAGCTCGGCCAGACGCTGACCGGGATGGTGCTGCACCTGCACGCCGCGAAAAAGGCAAGCGATCCGCAAGCGGTGCTGAAACATACGGATACCGCCATGGAAATGGCCCAGGGCGCGGTGTCGCAACTCAAGACGCTGTCGTTCTCCCTGCGGCCGGCGGCCCTCGACCTGCTGGGGCTGGTGGCGGCGGTGCAGAGCGCGGTCCAGCGCATGGCCGAACCTGCCGGCCTGCGGTTCACGGTCCTGTCGCGCGGCGCCGAGCCCGGCACCCTGAGCGAAACGGCGTCGGTCGCCGTGCGCCTGGTGCAGGAAGCGATGAACAACGTGGCGCGCCACGCCCAGGCCTCCCATGTCTGGGTCCGGCTGCGCTTCCTGCCGCACGACCGCATCGGCGTGCTGGTGGTCGACAACGGCGTGGGCTTCGACAAGCATGCGTTGCTGTCCGGGCAGCCGAGCGAGCGCAACGTCGGCCTCTATGGAATGATCGAGCGCACCGAACTCGCCGGCGGACGCCTGCACATCCGCACGAAACCCGGTGGTGGCGTGGCTTTGAGGGCGGTGCTCTGACGCCGCCGGGGGATACAGTTGAGAATGAACGATGAAACCTGACACGACCCAGCCACCCATCCGGGTCGTCCTTGCCGATGACCACGACCTGGTGCGCTCCGGCATCAAGGCCCTGCTGTCGATGATCGACGGGGTCGAGGTGGTGGCCGAAGCACGCGACGGCCAGGAGCTGATCCAGCTGGTCGAAAGCCTCGAGCCCGACGTCGTGATGACCGACATCTCGATGCCGCGCATGGACGGCATCGCGGCGATCTCCAAGATCCATGCCACCCACCCCAAGGTCCGCCTGCTGGTGCTGTCGATGTATGACACCGTCGACTTCGTCAAGCGCGCGGTGGCCAGTGGCGCCTGCGGCTACCTGATGAAGGATGCCCCGCCGTTCGAACTGGAACAGGCGGTGCGCAGCGTGATGGCGACCGGCAGCTACTTCAGCCCCGCGATCGCCCAGCGGCTGCTGCAGCCGTCGGAACCCACCATCGACGACGAACTGACCCAGCGCCAGATCGAGATCCTGAAGCTGATCGCGCAGGGCCGGGCCTCCAAGGAGATCGCCTTCGAGCTGGGCCTGTCGCCCAAGACCGTCGACGTGCACCGGGCCCGCATCATGGAGCGGCTGCGCCTGAACGACATCGCGAGCCTGACGCTCTACGCCGTCCGCAAGGGATTGATCAAGCCCTGACGGGCCGCGGGTCAGCGCGACACCAGCCGCAGCAGGCGCCCGCGCGCGCTGTCGGTCAGCACATAGAGCCAGCCGTCCGGCCCTTGCCGCACATCGCGGATCCGCTCGCCCAGCGCCGCCAGCAGCTTGTGTTCGCGCACCACCTTGCCGCCTGACAGCTCGATCCGATCGAGGTAGGAGAACTTCAGGGAACCCACGAACAGGTTGCCCTTCATCGCCGCGCCGTAGCGGTCGCTGGTCAGGAACGCCATGCCGGACGGCGCGATCGACGGCACCCAATAGTGCAGCGGTTGCTCCATGCCATCGCGCCGTGTCAGGCCCTCCCCGATCGGGCCGCCGCCGTAGTTCTCGCCATGCGTGATCACCGGCCAGCCATAGTTGCGGCCGGCCTGGGGCAGGTTGATCTCGTCGCCGCCTTGCGGCCCGTGTTCGTTGATCCAGAGCGTTCCATCGGGCGCGATCGTCGCGCCTTGCGGGTTGCGGTGGCCGTAGCTCCAGATCTCGGGCAAGGCGCCGGTGCGGCCGGCGAACGGATTGCCGGGCGCGGGCCCGCCGTCCTTGGTGAGGCGGACCACCTTGCCCAGGTGGTTGTCGAGCTTCTGGGCGTCTTCCTTGCGGCTGGAGCGCTCCCCCAGCGTCATGAACAAATGCCCGTCCGGCGCCTGCGCGATGCGGCAGCCGAAATGCAGGTTGCTGCGCACCTTCGGTTGCTGGCTGAAGATGACCTGGACCTGCTCCAGGCGCGAGTCGTCCGGCGCCAGCCGGGCCCGTGCCAGCGCCGTGCTGTTGCCGCCCGGACCAGGTTCGGAAAAGCAGAAGAACAGGGTCCGGTTGCGTTCGAACCCGGAGTCCAGCACCACATCGAGCAAGCCGCCCTGCCCCGCCGCGACCACCTCGGGGACACCGGACAGCGCGGGTCCGACCACGCCGTCGGGCCCGACGATCCGCATCCGCCCCGGCCGTTCCGTGACCAGGAAGCGCCCGCCCGGCAGGAAGGCCACCGCCCAGGGCTGCTCCAGCCCGCTGGCCACCGGCTGGACGGCCAGGTCCTGGGCCTGGCCCAGGCGGGCGAACAACAGGCAGGCGCCGAGCGCGAGCAGGCGGCGGGCGGAAACAAGGGTCGGTGCGAGGCGGGACATGGCGTCGATTGTTGCCAGGTTCGGCGCGCAGCGGAGGCGGCTGCGGTGGATTGGCCCATACGAATCAATAAGTTACGTTTAAAACCTCGCTTGACTTGGCACCAGTGCGCAGTTACCCTCCCGGCCAATGTCTCGCTGGCTCTGCACTTTCCTCCTCGCCTGCTGCGTCCCCTGCGCCGCGCTCGCCGCGCCCGCGGAAGACGACATGGGCAAGTTCATGGCGGACAAGGGCTTGCTCGAGCGGCTGGAGCAGGTCCGGACCAAGGTGGCGCACAAGGCCTCCGATCTCGTCTTCAACGCCATGGGCTTCCTGGGCGTGCCCTACCGGCGCGGCGGCAATTCCGCCGACACCGGATTCGATTGCAGCGGCTTCGTCCGCGCGATGTACGAACAGACCGTCGGCTTGCTGCTGCCGCGCCGCGCCCACGAACAGGCCGCCGCCACCGAGACCATCGACCGCAATGACCTGCAACCGGGCGACCTCGTGTTCTTCAACACCATGCGCAGCGCCTTCAGCCATGTCGGCATCTACGTCGGCGAGGGCAAGTTCATCCACTCGCCCAGGCCCGGCGCCCAGGTGCGGGTGGAAGACATGGGCATGGCCTACTGGGCCCGCCGTTTCGACGGTGCGCGCCGCGTCCAGCCGGCGGTCGCGACCGCGGTTTCGGCTGCGCCTAGCACCTCGCCTGCAACGCAGGATCGGTAGTTTCCCTTCTCGGACATTGCGCTGAAAGCGCGATTCGCGGCGCCGCGATATGCTGCGCGGCGGGACTCATTTCACCCCGAGGAAGCAGCCAATGGCCAAACTGAACGTCAACGGAACGGTGCGCGACTTCGACGCGGAGCCTGACACTCCGCTGCTATGGGTCCTGCGCGAGCAGTTGGGCCTGACCGGCACCAAGTACGGCTGCGGCATCGCCGCCTGCGGCGCCTGCACGGTGCACGTCGATGGCGTCCCGACCCGCAGCTGCGTGCGTCCGGTGTCCACCGTCGGCGCCAACGAGAAGATCGTGACCATCGAGGGCCTGTCGCCCGATGGTTCGCACCCGGTGCAGAAGGCCTGGGCCCAGCTCGATGTGCCGCAGTGCGGCTACTGCCAGTGCGGAATGATCATGACCGCCACCGCGCTGCTCAAGGCCAAGCCGAACCCGACCGACGCCGACATCGACGAGGCGATGACCAACATCTGCCGCTGCGGCACCTACAACCGCATCCGGGCCGCGATCAAGGTCGTCGCGCAAGGCGGCAACACCAAGAGCGCAGCCCTCTCGATCCAGCACACCGACGGGAGCACGACATGAACACGCCCGTCGCCACCGGCGTCAGCCGCCGCGGCTTCCTGGCCGCCTCCGCGTCCACCGGCCTGGTGGTCGCCTTCCACATTCCGCTGGCAGGCGAGGCCGCGGCCCAGACCGCGCTCCCCGCCGAAGTGAATGCCTGGGTGGTGGTGCGCCCCGACGACACGGTGGTGATCCGGATCGCCCGCTCCGAGATGGGCCAGGGCACCCTCACCGGCCTGGCGCAGCTGGTGGCCGAGGAGCTCGAATGCAACTGGGCCAAGGTCACCACCGAGTACCCGACGCCCGGCCAGAATCTGGCCCGCAACCGCACCTGGGGCAACTTCAGCACCGGCGGCAGCCGCGGCATCCGCGAGTCGCAGGACTACGTGCGCAAGGGCGGGGCCGCCGCCCGCATGATGCTGGTCCAGGCCGCCGCCGAGCAGTGGCAGGTGCCGGTCGCCGAGTGCAAGGCCGCCAGCAGCGTGATCACGCACACGCCCAGCGGCAAGACCCTGAGCTATGGCAAGGTCGCCGTGGCGGCGGGCAAGCTGACGCCGCCAACTGCCGTGACATTGAAAGACCCGAAGGACTGGAAGCTGGTCGGCAAGCGGCTGGCGCGGCTGGACACGGTCGACAAGGTCACCGGCCGCCAGATCTACGGCGCCGACCTCAAGCTGCCCGGCATGCTGAACGCGGCGATCAAGGATTGCCCGGTCTTCGGCGGCAAGCTCAAGAGCTTCGATGCCTCGGCCACGCTCAAGCGGCCGGGCATCAAGAAGGTGGTGCGGGTCGGCGACAGCGCCGTCGCCGTGGTGGCGGACACCTGGTGGCGGGCCAAGACCGCGCTCGATGCGATGCCGATCGAATGGGACAACGGCCCCAACGCCAATGCGTCGAGCGCCAGCGTGGCGCAGATGCTCAAGGCCGGCCTCGACGCCACCGACGCGGTCGTGGGCAACCAGAATGGCGACGTCAAGGCGGGGCTTGCCTCCGCCGCGCGGCGGATCGAAGCGGTGTATTCGTACCCGCACCAGAACCACGCGACCATGGAGCCGATGAACGCAACGGCGCGCTGGACCCCGGAGCGCTGCGAAGTCTGGACGCCGACCCAGAACGGCGAAGCGGCGCTGGCCGCCACGTCCGAAGCGGCCGGACTGCCGGCTGCCCAGTGCGACGTCTACAAGCTGCACCTGGGCGGCGGCTTCGGCCGGCGCGGCGCGGTGGACTGGATCCGCCAGGCCGTGGAGATCGCCAAGGAGATGCCCGGCGTGCCGGTCAAGCTGCTCTGGACCCGTGAGGAGGACATGCTGCATGGCAAGTTCCATCCGGTCACGCAGTGCAAGCTGCAGGCCGGGCTGGATGCGCAGGGCAACATCACCAGCCTGCACATGCGCATTTCGGGCCAGTCGATCCTGGCCGGCGTGTCGCCGCAAAGCATCCGCGACGGCAAGGATCCGGTGGTGTTCCAGGGGCTGAACGCCCCCGGGCCGGAGGCGTCGATCGGCTACAGCTTTCCCAACCTGCTGGTGGACCACGCGATGCGCAACCCGTCGGTGCCGCCGGGCTTCTGGCGCGGCGTCAACCTGAACCAGAACACCATCTACCTGGAAAGCTTCATCGACGAAATCGCGGCTGCCACCAGGCAGGATCCGCTGGCCTTGCGCCGCAAGCTGATGGTGAACCATCCCAAGCACCTGGCGGTGCTGGAGGCCGTCGCGCAGCGGGTGCGCTGGGACACGCCGGCGCCGGACATCAACGGCCAGAAGGTGTACCGCGGCCTGGCGCAGACCATGGGCTTCGGCAGCTATGTGGCCGCCTGCGCCGAAGTGTCGGTCAGCCCCGATGGCGAGCTCAAGGTGCACCGCATCGTCGCCGCCACCGACCCGGGCTACACGGTGAACCCGCAGCAGATCGAGGCGCAGGTCGAGGGCTCCTTTGCCTACGGCCTGTCGGCGGCGCTGTTCGGCGAATGCACGCTCAAGGACGGCCGGATCGAGCAGGAGAATTTCAACAGCTATCCGGTGGTGCAGATGCAGCACATGCCCAAGGTGGAGACGGTGCTGGTTCCTTCTGGCGGCTTCTGGGGCGGCGTCGGCGAACCGACGATCGCCGTGGCGGCGCCGGCGGTGCTCAATGCCATCTTCGCGGCCACCGGCAAGCGCATCCGTGACCTGCCGCTGAAGAACCACAGCCTCAAGCGCGCCTGAGGCGCCAGGCGATGCAACTGCTGGCCTTGGTCCTCGTCCTGCTCGCCTGCTCGGTCCAGGCCCAGGGCGATCCGACGCGCGGCCGCGCCATCGTCGCCAACCGGCAACTCGGGCTTTGCCTGCTGTGCCACACGGCGCCCATCCCCGAGGAACGGTTCCAGGGCAACCTGGCGCCGGACCTGGCTGGCGTGGGCGCGCGCTGGTCGCCGGACCAGTTGCGGCGCCGCGTGGCCGATGCGCGCAGCGTCAATCCCGAATCGATCATGCCGCCCTACTTCCGCACCGAGGGCCTGACGCGCGTCGGGGCGGCGTGGCAGGGCAAGACGATGCTCACCGCGCAACAACTCGATGACGTGGTGGCTTACCTGGCCACCCTGCGCTGAAAGCAACGATGCAAGCCCGAACGCGGCAATCCCGACCCGGCGCACTGCAGCGGCGCGACGCCATCGCGCTGGGCGCCGGCCTGCTCGCCACGGTGACGGTGCGGCCCGCCGCCGCGCAATCCGACGAACTGGCTGCGGCGGTGAAGGCGTTCGCGGGCGGCGCCGTCGTCCGGCCGGGCCGGGTCAAGCTCGATGTGGCCAAGCTGGTGGACAACGGCAACGTCGTGCCACTGTCGGTCACGGTCGACAGCCCGATGACGGCGGCCGACCATGTCACGTCGATCGCGGTCTACAACGAGAAGAATCCGCAGCGCGAGGTCGCCAGGTTCATGCTCGGGCCGCGCTCCGGCAAGGCCTCGGTCTCGACGCGAGTGCGGCTGGCGACCAGCCAGAAGCTGGTGGCGGTGGCGAAGCTGAGTGACGGCAGCTACTGGTCAGACACCATCGACGTGATCGTCGTGCTGGCCGCCTGCATCGAAGGCGAGGCCTAGAAGATGGCCCGCACCCTCCTGAACGTTCCCACCGCCGCGCGCAAGGGCGAGGTGATCGAGCTGCGCGCGCTGATCGCCCACAAGATGGATCCCGGCTTCCTGACCGATTCGCAGGGCAAGCTGGTGCCGCGCGACATCATCAGGCGCTTTTCCTGCCGCTACAACGGCGAACTGGTGTTCGGCGCCGAGCTGTTCCCCGCGATCTCGGCCAATCCCTACCTGGTCTTCTACACCGTCGCGACCGAGTCGGGCACGCTCGAATTCGACTGGCAGGGCGACAACGGCTTCGCCCAGACCGAGCGGGTCGCGATCACGGTGACATGAAGCGGCAGGCGCGCCTTGCCGCGGTGACCGCTCTGGCCCTGCTGCTTGGCTGCGCCGCGCCCGCGCCCGGTCCGGCCCAGCGGCGTTCGGGTTTCGACGACATGGGCCCGCAGACCCAGGCCATGCAGCGCGACGACGGCGCGAACCCGGGGATGCTGTGGGTGCAGGACGGCAAGGCGGCCTGGAACACGGCGCCGGGGCCGCAGGCCAAGTCCTGCGCCGGCTGCCACGCGGCCGCGGAAAGCAGCATGCGGGGCGTCGCGGCGCGCTACCCCCGCTGGGACGAAGCCTCGTCGCGGCCAGTCAACCTGGGCTCGCGCATCAACCTGTGCCGCCAGCGCCACCAGCAGCAGCAGCCGCTGGCGGCGGATCACGCGCTGATGCTCGGCCTCGAAGCCTATGTGGCGCACCAGTCGCGCGGGCTGCCGATCGCGCCCGACCCCGACCCCCGGCTGCAACCCTTTCGCGAGCGCGGCGCACGGTTGTTCGCCCAGCGCCTGGGCCAGCTCGATCTCTCGTGCGCCCAGTGCCACGACCAGCTCGCCGGCGGCCGGCTGGCGGGCAGCGTGATCCCGCAGGCCCACCCCACCGGCTATCCGCTGTACCGGCTGGAATGGCAGGGCCTGGGCTCGCTGCAGCGGCGCCTGCGCGGCTGCATGACGGGGGTGCGGGCCGAACCGTTCGCCGCCGGCAGCATCGAGTTCGTCGAGCTCGAACTGCACCTGGCCGCCCGCGCGCTGGGCATGGCCATCGAGACGCCGGCGGTGCGCCCCTGATGCCTAGTTGGCCGCGCTCCTTATGATCCGGCGATGACGTTCAATCCCCAGCGGCCACGCGGCTTCACCCTGATCGAGATGATGGTGGTGGTGTCGGTGATCGCGATCCTCGCGCTGGTCGCCCTGCCCACCTTCACCGACAAGCTGGTGCGCGACCAGGTCGGCGAGGCGTTGCCGCTCGGTGCGATCGCCAAGCCGGCCATCGAGGCCGCCTGGCGCGCGGGGCAGCCCTTGCCCGCGGACAACGCCGCGGCGGCCCTCCCGGTGCCCGAGAAGATCGTCAACAACGTGGTGAGTTCAGTCACCGTGCAGGACGGCGCGATCCACATCCGCTTCGGCAACCGGGCCAGCAAGCTCCTGAGCGGCAAGACGTTGACGCTGCGGCCCGCGGTGGTCGCCGACGCGCCGATCGTCCCGGTGACCTGGCTTTGCGGCGCGGCGCAGCCGCCCGACAAGATGACGGCCAGGGGCGCCGACCGCACCGACATCCCCAGCGGCCTGTTGCCCCCGCGCTGCCGCTGATTTATTTGCGCGGCGGCGGCACGTCGGTGCAGGTGCCGTGCGCGATCTCGGCCGCCATGCCGATGCTCTCGCCCAGGGTCGGGTGCGGATGGATGGTCTTGCCGATGTCGATCTCGTCGGCGCCCATCTCGATCGCCAAGGCGACCTCGCCGATCATGTCGCCGGCATGGGTGCCAACGATGCCGCCGCCCAGGATCCGGTGGGTGGTCGCATCGAACAACAGCTTGGTGAAGCCCTCGTCGCGGTTGTTGGCGATGGCGCGGCCCGAGGCGTTCCACGGGAAGTGGCCCTTCTTGATCGCGATGCCCTCGGCCTTGGCCTGGTCCTCGGTCAGGCCCACCCACGCCACTTCCGGGTCGGTGTAGGCGACGCTGGGGATCACGCGGGCATTGAAGGCGGCGCTCGCCAATTCCTTGTCGCCGTTCATCTCGCCGGCCGCCACTTCGGCGGCGACGTGCGCCTCATGCACCGCCTTGTGTGCCAGCATCGGCTGGCCGACGATGTCGCCGATGGCGAAGATGTGCGGCACGTTGGTGCGCATCTGGATGTCGACCGGGATGAAGCCGCGGTCGCTCACCGCGACGCCGGCCTTCTCGGCGCCGATCTTCTTGCCGTTGGGGCTGCGGCCGACGGCCTGCAGCACCATGTCGTAGACCTGCGGCTCCTTGGGCGCCTGCTCGCCCTCGAACTTCACCAGGATGCCGTCCTTGGTCGCCTCGGCACCCACGGTCTTGGTCTTGAGCATGATGTTGTCGAAGCGCGGGGTGTTCATCTTCTGCCAGACCTTCACCAGGTCGCGGTCGGCGCCCTGCATCAGGCCGTCCAGCATCTCGACCACGTCCAGGCGTGCGCCCAGCGTCGAATAGACGGTGCCCATCTCGAGGCCGATGATGCCGCCCCCGAGGATCAGCATGCGCTTGGGCACGCCTTCCAGGTCCAGCGCGCCGGTGGAGTCCACCACCCGCGGATCCTTGGGCATGAACGGCAGGTGCACGGCCTGCGATCCGGCCGCGATGATGCAGCTGCGGAACTTGATGGTCTGCTTCTTGCCGGTCAGCTCCTGGCCGGTGCCGGTGGTCTCCTGCACCTGCACGTGGTGCGGATCCATGAATTCGCCGTAGCCGCGCACGACGGTGACCTTGCGCATCTTCGCCATCGCGGCCAGGCCGCCAGTCAGCTTGCCGACCACCTTGCCCTTGTGGGCCTTGAGCTTGGGCAGGTCCAGCTGGGGCTTGCCGTAGCTCACGCCCAGCGCCTCGAAGTGGCTGACTTCGTCCATCACGGCCGCGACGTGCAGCAGTGCCTTGGACGGGATGCAGCCCACGTTCAGGCAGACGCCGCCCAGCGTGGCATAGCGCTCCACGAGCACCACCTTCAGGCCCAGGTCGGCCGCACGGAAGGCGGCCGAGTAACCGCCGGGGCCGGCGCCCAGCACCAGCAGGTCGCACTCGAGATCGGCGCCACCGGAGTAGGAACTCGCGGGGGCAGCGGCCGCTGCCGGCGTTGCAGCAGGCGCCGGTGCGACCGGTTTTGCCCCCTCCCCCGAGCCGGGGGAGGGCTGGGGTGGGGGCGAGCCATTTTGCCCCGAAGGGGAACTCTGAGTCGTGCTCTCAAGCACGACGAGGAGTGACCCCTCTTTCACCTTGTCGCCGAGCTTGATCTTCAGCTCCTTGACCACGCCGGCGTGGGTGGAGGGAATCTCCATCGACGCCTTGTCGCTTTCGACCGTGACCAGCGATTGCTCGACCTTCACGGTGTCGCCGGCTTTCACGAGCAGTTCGATGACCGCGACTTCATCGAAGTCGCCGATGTCCGGGACCTTGACTTCAACGAGGCTCATTTCGCTTCTTTCATCTTGACTGTGAATATGTCCGCCGGTCCGGCGGAGTTGCGGTCGAACTCGCAGCCGGCGGCGATGCCGGCCTCGGCCACTTCCTTGGCCGTCTTGGCCTTGCCATACGCGGCATGCATGGCGCCGAGCGCGAAGCTGCGGCCGGACCCGATGCCCCAGAATTCCTTGAACTCGAACACCTCGCGGTAGCTGTACAGGCCGTAGATGCCGGTGGCATTGGCGATCACGACGCTGAACTGGCTGGACTCGTAAGGGTCGCTGTCCTCCTCCTTGGTCTGCAGGAAGAAGTTGTCCTTCAGGTAGGGATGCAGCTTGGTGAAGGTGTCGAACACTTCATCCTTGCTGGAGAGCCTGAGGATCTCGCGCGGCATCGACCCCATCGCCTTGCGCAGCACCGGGAAGTGGGCGACGGTGCCGGCCATGCCGATGTAGCTGGGCCCGGTGTCGGTCTCGACCTGGAAGATCTTGGTGTTGTCCTCGAACCGGTGCGCCAGCCGGGTATCTCCGAAAGTCACGAGAGTGTCGGCGGCAATGGCGATTTGCCCCCCCTTGCGTACTACGACGACTGTGGTCATGCAGGAGGGCTCCGTTACAGCAGCACGCGGCGGAAGTCCGCCAGCACCTGGGTCAGGTAGGTATTGAAGCGGGCGCCGGCGGCGCCGTCGATCACGCGGTGGTCGTACGACAGCGACAGCGGCAGGATCAGCCGCGGCTCGAACGCCTTGCCGTCCCACACCGGCTTCATCGCGCTGCGCGACAGGCCCAGGATCGCGACCTCGGGCGCATTGATGATCGGGGTGAAATAGGTGGTTCCCAGTCCGCCCAGCGAACTGATGGAAAAGCAGCCGCCTGTCATGTCGGCCGGGCCCAGCTTGCCGTCGCGCGCCTTCTTGGCCAGTTCGCCCATCTCCTGGCTGATCTGCAGGATGCCCTTCTTGTCGGCGTCGCGCAGCACCGGCACCACCAGCCCGTTGGGCGTGTCGGCCGCGAAGCCGATGTGGAAGTACTGCTTGTAGACCAGCTGCTCGCCGTCCAGGCTTGCATTGAAGTCCGGAAACTTCTTCAGCGCCGCGACCACCGCCTTGATGACCAGTGCGAGCATGGTGACCTTGACGCCGGACTTCTCGTTTTCCTTGTTGGTGGCCACGCGGAAGGCTTCCAGCTCGGTGATGTCCGCATCGTCGTAGCTGTTGACGTGCGGGATCATCACCCAGTTGCGGTGCAGGTTGGCGCCGCTGATCTTCTTGATCCGCGACATGTCCTTGCGCTCGACCGGGCCGAACTTGGCGAAGTCCACCTTGGGCCAGGGCAGCAGATTCAGGCCGGCGCCACCGCCGCCGGCGGGTGCCTTGGCGGCGAGCGCCTTGGTCTGGGTCTCGCCCTTCATCACCGAGCGGGTGAAGTTCTGCACGTCGTCCTGCGTGATCCGGCCCTTGGGACCGGAGCCCTTCACCTCGTCGAGCGGCACGCCGAGTTCGCGCGCGAACTTGCGCACCGACGGGGATGCGTGCGGCAGCGCGCCGGTGGGCGCGGTGGGTTCGTGCGGCGGCAGTGCGGCGGTGGGCACGGTGCGCTCGGGGGCAGGCGCCGGCGCGGCAGATTCCGTTCGCCCTGAGCTTGTCGAAGGGCTCGCCGGGGCTTCGACAGGCTCAGCCCGAACGGCTCCCGTCCCTTCCAGCATCGCGATCAGGTCTCCGATATTGAGCTTGTCGCCGATCTTGACCTTCAGTTCCTTCACCACGCCGGCGCCGGACGAGGGAATCTCCATCGAGGCCTTGTCGGACTCCACCGTGATCAGCGACTGTTCGGGCTTCACGGTGTCGCCGGGCTTGACCAGCAACTCGATCACCGCGACGTCCTTGAAGTCGCCGATGTCCGGCACGCGCACTTCGACCGGGCCCGTGGCGGCGGCGGGGGCGGCAGCTGGGGGAGCCTTCTCTTCAACCGGTCGCCCTGAGCTTGTCGAAGGGCTTGCTGCGCGCGGGGCTTCGACAGGCTCAGCCCGAACGGAACCCGCCTCCAGCAGCACCAGAACGGACCCCTCCTTCACCTTGTCGCCGAGCTTGACCTTCAGCTCCTTGACCACGCCGGCAGTCGACGACGGAATTTCCATCGAAGCCTTGTCCGACTCCACGGTCACCAGCGACTGTTCGGCCTTCACCGTGTCGCCGGGCTTGACGAGCAATTCGATGACCGAAACCTCGTCGAAGTCCCCGATGTCGGGGACCGTCACTTCTATCAATGCCATGTTGTTGTTCTCCGGGTCGTCTCTCGGGCGATCAAGCGTACAGCGGATTGATCTTGTCCGCCTTGATGTTGTACCTGGCGATCGCCTCGGCGACCTTCGCCGCCGGCACCGTGCCCTCTTCGCTCAGCGCCTTCAGCGCCGCCACCACGATGTAGTGCCGGTTGATCTCGAAGTGTTCGCGCAGCTTGCTGCGGAAATCGCTGCGGCCGAAGCCGTCGGTGCCCAGCACCTTGAAGGTGCGGCCCTTGGGAATGAAGGAGCGGATCTGGTCGGCGAACGCTTTCATGTAGTCGGTGGAGGCCACGACCGGGCCGCTGTGTTTTTCGAGTTGCTGGCCGACGAACGATACGCGCTGCGGTTCGGTCGGGTGCAACAGGTTGTAGCGTTCCGCATCCTGGCCGTCGCGCGCCAGTTCGTTGAAGCTGGGGCAGCTCCAGACGTTGGCGGAAACTCCCCAGTCCTTTTCCAGCAGCGCCTGGGCCGCGATCGACTCGCGCAGGATGGTGCCGGAGCCCAGCAGCTGCACGCGCGGGGTGAGCTTGCTGCCTTCCTTGAGCAGGTACATGCCCTTGATGATCTGCTCCTCGGTGCCGGCCTGCAGTCCGGGCATCGGGTAGTTCTCATTGAGCAGGGTCAGGTAGTAGAAGACGTTTTCCTGCTTCTCGACCATCCGCTTGAGACCGTGCTGCATGATCACCGCGACTTCGTGGGCGAAGGTCGGGTCGTAGCTCACGCAGTTGGGGATGGTGCCGGCCAGGATCTGGCTGTGGCCGTCTTCGTGTTGCAGGCCTTCGCCGTTGAGCGTGGTGCGCCCAGACGTTCCACCCAGCAGGAAGCCGCGCGCCTGCATGTCGCCCGCCGCCCAGGCCAGGTCGCCGATGCGCTGGAAACCGAACATCGAGTAGTACACGTAGAACGGGATCATGATCCGGTTGCTGGTCGAGTACGAGGTGGCCGCCGCGATCCAGCTGGCCATGCCGCCGGCTTCGTTGATTCCTTCCTGCAGGATCTGGCCGGACTGGTCTTCCTTGTAATAGGACACCTGATCGCGGTCCTGCGGCGTGTATTTCTGGCCTTCGTGGTTGTAGATGCCGATCTGGCGGAACAGGCCTTCCATGCCGAACGTGCGGGCTTCGTCGACCAGGATCGGCACCACGCGCGGTCCCAGTTCCTGGTCACGCAGGAGCGCCGTGAGAACGCGCACGTACGCCTGCGTGGTGCTGATCTCGCGGCCTTCGGCGGTGGGGTCGAGGACGGCCTTGAAGGCTTCCAGCGGCGGCACCTTCAGCTGCTCGTCGGCCTTGGGCCGGCGCTTGGGCAGGAAGCCGCCCAGCGCCTGGCGCCGCTCGTGCAGGTACTTCATCTCCGGCGTGTTCTCCGCCGGCTTGTAGAACGGAACCGCGGCCAGCTGGTCGTCCGGCACCGGGATGTTGAAGCGATCGCGAAAGACCCGGATGTCGTCGTCGGTGAGCTTCTTGGTCTGGTGTGCGGTGTTGCGCGCCTCGCCGCTCTTGCCCATACCGAAGCCCTTCACGGTCTTGATCAGGAGCACCGTCGGCTGGCCCTTGGTGTTCACCGCCTTGTGATAGGCGGCATACACCTTCTGCGGATCATGGCCGCCGCGCTGCAGGCGCCAGATGTCCTCGTCGCTCAGCTTGGCCACCATCTCCAGTGCCTTGGGGTGCTGGCCGAAGAAGTTCTTGCGCACGAAGGCGCCGTCGTTGGCCTTCATCGCCTGGTAGTCGCCGTCGACCGTCTCCATCATGATCTTGCGCAGGATGCCTTCCTTGTCGCGCGCCAGCAGCGGGTCCCAGTAGCTGCCCCAGATCAGCTTGATCACGTTCCAGCCGGCGCCGCGGAATTCTCCTTCGAGCTCCTGGATGATTTTGCCGTTGCCACGCACCGGGCCGTCGAGGCGCTGCAGGTTGCAGTTGACGACGAAGATCAGGTTGTCCAGCTTCTCGCGCGTGGCGACGCCGATCGCGCCCAGGCTTTCCACCTCGTCCATCTCGCCGTCGCCCAGGAACGCCCAGACCTTGCGGTTTTCGGTGTTGGCGATGCCGCGCGCATGCAGGTACTTGAGGAAACGGGCCTGGTAGATCGCCATCAGCGGGCCCAGGCCCATCGACACCGTCGGGAACTGCCAGAACTCCGGCATCAGCTTCGGGTGCGGGTAGCTCGAGAGGCCCTTGCCGTCCACTTCCTGGCGGAAGTTCAGCAGCTGCTCCTCGGTGAGGCGCCCTTCCATGAAGGCGCGCGCGTAGATGCCGGGGGACGAGTGGCCCTGGATGTAGAGGCAGTCGCCGCCGTGGTCGGCGGTCTCGCCGTGCCAGAAGTGGTTGAAGCCGGCGCCGAACATGGTGGCCAGCGACGCGAACGAGCTGATGTGGCCGCCCAGGTCGCCACCGTCTTCGGGGTGCAGGCGGTTGGCCTTGACCACCATCGCCATGGCGTTCCAGCGCATGTAGGCGCGCAGGCGCTCTTCGATCTCGAGGTTGCCGGGACAGCGCTCCTCGTCGCCCGGTTCGATCGTGTTGACGTAGCCGGTGTTGGCGGAGAACGGCGCGTCGATGCCGTGCTGGCGGGCCTCTTCGAGCAGCTGCTCGAGCAGGAAGTGTCCGCGTTCCCGGCCTTCGCTGGCGATGACAGCCGCCAGGGCGTCGACCCATTCACGGGTTTCCAGTTCGTCGGGATCGTTGGCTGCGCCGCCGAACATGTTTTCGGGCTGTGCTGACATGCTGTCTCCTTGTTTTTGGGTCTGACGTAATTTAGTACGGCGTTCCCGTACGCGGCGAAAGTGTCGCACAGAATTTATGTCATTTCAAATGGTGCTGTGACATTTCATATTGTGAATTCGAACGCGACAACTGATGCCGGGGACCAGAGCGGCTGCGCCTACACTCGAACCCTCATGCAGGACCCCTCCAACGTCAGCGAATTCGGACCGGAAGCGCCGCCGCCGCCTGGCATCTGGCGGCGCTGGTGGCGGCGCCAGACGCCGGTGCACCAGGACCGTTTCGCGATGCTCGCGCCGCTCGCCGCGGTCGCCCTGTTCATGGCCGCGATCGCGTCCGCCTTCGTCTACCTGCGGCTGGAGGAAATGGACCGCGAGCAGGAGGCCGTCAAGCGGGACGTCGAGTACGCGCAGCAGCGCGTGCGGCTGCGGCTGCTGGAGCGGCAGGAACAGCTGATGCGAATCGCACGCGACATCTCCAACCTGGAGGTGGACACCGAGGAATTCACGGGCCGCGCCGAATCCATGGTGATCCAGTACCCCGAGCTGCAGGCGCTCAGCTGGATCGACGAGCGGCGCCGCATCAAGGCCAGCTACTCGGCCCCGAGCATGACCAATGCCTACCTGCGCGCCGCCGGCACGGTGTTGCGGCTGGGCGAGACCGAGACCATGTACGGCCTGGCGCGCGACCTGCAGCAGCCGGTCTATTCGCAGCCGACCGCCGGCAGCGAGGGCACCGGCCTGCTGCAACTGCATGTACCGCTGACGCTGCAAGGCAAGTTCGGCGGCGTGATCCTGGGCGAATACTCGATCGACGGCCTGCTGCGCTTCGGCGTGCCGGCCGACGTTTCCGCCAAGTACGCGGTGGCCCTGCTCGATGCCAAGGGCCGGATGCTGGCGGGCACCTCGGTGCCCGCGCGCAATCCGGCCAACCTGCTGCCCTGGGCCACCCGGCCCAACGAATACGAAGTGCCGGTCTCGCCGGTCGGCAACGGCCTGGTGATCCGGGCCCAGGCCTACCGGACCTCGCTCGGCGTGATCGGCAGCGGCCTGTTCTGGCTGGTCGGCGCGCTGTCGGTGATGACGGCCTGGATGCTGATCGGCAACTGGCGCCACACCCGGCGCCGGATGCAGGCGCAGCAGGCGCTGATCGCCGAGACCAACTTCCGCCGTGCGATGGAGAACTCGATGCTGACCGGCATGCGGGCGCTCGACATGCAGGGCCAGATCACCTACGTGAACGCCGCGTTCTGCCAGATGACGGGTTGGAGCGAGGCGGAACTGGTCGGCCGCACGCCGCCCTTCCCGTACTGGCCGGAGTCCGATCGCGACCAGCTCGCCGCGCGGCTCGACGACGAGTTGCAGGGCCGCACCACGACGGGCGGCTTCCAGGTGCGGGTCAAACGCAAGGACGGCACGCTGTTCGACGCCCGCCTCTACGTTTCGCCGCTGGTGGATGCCAAGGGCCACCAGACCGGATGGATGACGTCGATGACGGACATCACCGAGCCGAACCGGATCCGCGAACAGCTCTCGGCATCGTACGAGCGGTTCACCACCGTGCTCGAAGCGCTCGATGCCTCGGTGTCGGTGGCGCCGCTGGGCAGCGAGGAACTGCTGTTCGCCAACAAGCTGTATCGCCTCTGGTTCGGCGTGCAGACTGCCGGCCACCTGCAGATGGTGGCGCAGGCCGGCGTGCCGGACCATCCGCGCAGCGACGAGTCGGTGGACGATGTCGACTCCTTCGTCGGCCTGCCCACCAGCACGCTCACCACGGCGCAGTCCGAGAACGCCGAGATCTTCGTGCCCGAACTGGGCAAGTGGCTGGAGGTGCGATCGCGTTACCTGAACTGGGTCGACGGCCGGCTGGCGCAGATGGTGATCGCCACCGACATCACGCCGCGCCGCCATGCGGAGGAACAGTCGGCCGCGCAGGCCGAGCGGGCCCAGTCGGCGAGCCGCCTGATCACCATGGGCGAGATGGCCTCGAGCGTCGCGCATGAACTGAACCAGCCGCTCACGGCCATCAACAACTACTGCAACGGCCTGGTCTCGCGCATCAAGGGCAAGCAGATCAACGAGGTCGATCTGCTCGCCGCGCTGGAGAAGACGGCGCGCCAGGCCCAGCGCGCCGGCCAGATCATCCAGCGCATCCGCTCCTTCGTGAAGCGCAGCGAACCCAACCGCACGCTGTCGGACGTCACGCTGATGGTCAACGAGGCGGTGGAACTGGCCGACATCGAACTGCGCCGGCGCAACGTGCGGCTGTCCCACTACGTCGCCGCGCGCCTGCCGACGCTGCTGGTGGACCCGATCCTGATCGAGCAGGTGCTGGTCAACCTGCTGAAGAACGCGGCCGAATCGATCGACCACGCGCAGCGGCCTGCCGCGCGCCGCACCGTGGAACTGCGCGTCGTCCCCAAGCACGTCGAGGCGCAGCCGGTGGTCGAGTTCTCGGTGCAGGATTCGGGCGCCGGCCTGGCGCCGGAAGTGATGGACCGTCTCTACGAGGCCTTCTTCACCACCAAGGTGGAAGGCATGGGCATCGGGCTGAACCTGTGCCGAACGATCATCGAATCGCACCAGGGCCGGATGCAGGCGGAGAACCTCTACAATGGTTCGGAGGTCACTGGCTGCCGCTTCTCCTTCTGGATTCCGGTCTCCAGCGCGAACAATCCCATCACCAACAAGAACGCCGGAGTGACTGCATGAGCGCAGCGCACCGTGTGGAGACGGACCAATGAGCTTGATTCCCAAGAAGGGCACGGTCTATGTCGTCGACGACGACGAGGCGGTGCGCGATTCCCTGCAGTGGCTGCTCGAAGGCAAGGACTACCGCGTCCGCTGCTTCGACTCGGCGGAGTCCTTCCTCTCGCGCTACGACCCGCGCGAAGTGGCCTGCCTGATCGTCGACATCCGCATGGGCGGCATGACCGGGCTGGAACTGCAGGACAGGTTGCTGGAGCGCAAGTCGCCGCTGCCGATTGTCTTCATCACCGGCCACGGCGACGTGCCGATGGCCGTCAACACGATGAAGAAGGGCGCGATGGATTTCATCCAGAAGCCGTTCAAGGAAGAAGAACTGGTCAACCTGGTCGAGCGCATGCTCGAACATGCCAAGGGCGCCTTCGCCGAATCGCAGAGCGCGGCCAGCCGCGACGCCCTGCTGTCCAAGCTGACCTCGCGCGAAGCACAGGTGCTCGAGCGCATCGTCGCCGGGCGCCTCAACAAGCAGATCGCCGACGACCTGGGCATCAGCATCAAGACGGTGGAGGCGCACCGCGCCAACATCATGGAAAAGCTCAACGCCAACACGGTGGCCGACCTGCTCAAGATCGCCCTGGGCCAGAACGCCGCCAAGGCTTGAGCCGGGAGCCGGCATGACAGCCCAACTGATCGACGGCAACGCCCTCGCCCGCCAGATCCGCGCCGAAGTGGCGGGCCGCACGGCGGCCCTGAAGGCGCGCGGTGTCCAGCCGGCCCTGGCCATCATCCTGGTCGGCGAGGACCCGGCCAGCCAGGTCTACACGAAGCACAAGGTCAACGACAGCACGGAGACCGGGCTGCACGCGACACTCGAGCGCTACCCGGCGGACCTGGCGGAAACCGCCCTGCTGGCGCGCATCGACGCCCTGAACCGCGACCCGGCGGTGCACGGCATCCTGGTGCAACTGCCGCTGCCCAGGCACATGGATTCGAGCAAGGTGATCGAGGCGATCGCACCGGAGAAGGACGTCGACGGCTTCCATGTCGCCAGCGCCGGCGCGCTCATGGTGGGCCGTCCCGGCTTCTGGCCGTGCACACCCTACGGCTGCATGAAGATGCTGGAGTCCATCGGCTATGACCTCAGGGGCAAGCATGCGGTCGTGATCGGCCGCAGCAACATCGTCGGCAAGCCGATGGCCATGATGCTGCTGGGAAAGAACGCCACCGTCACCATCTGCCACAGCGCCACCCGCGACCTGAAGGCGATGACGCTGCAGGCGGACGTGGTGGTCGCCGCCGTGGGCAAGCGCAATGTGCTCACCGCCGACATGGTCAAGCCCGGCGCCGTGGTCATCGACGTCGGGATGAACCGCAATGACGAAGGCAAGCTCTGCGGCGACGTCGACTTCGACGGCGTCAGCCAGGTCGCCGGCTGGATCACGCCGGTGCCGGGCGGGGTCGGCCCGATGACCCGCGCCATGCTGCTGGTGAACACCCTGGAAGCGGCCGAACGCGCGGCGAATCAATCGGAGCGCTGAAGACGATTGATGCGGGCCGCCGTTGAATTGCCCCGGCCTGCCGCAAAATACGGTCGATGAGCAATCCCCTCCTCGACTTCACCAACCTGCCCCTGTTCGACCAGATCCAGCCGAGCCACGTCGCACCGGCCCTGGACGCGATGCTGGCCAACGCCAACGACGCCCTGGAACAGGTGACCCGGCCCGACTTCCCTTCGCGCTGGGATGAAATCGCCAAGGTGCTCGACACCTCCACCGAGCGGCTCGGCCGGGCCTGGGGTGCGGTGAGCCACCTGAACAGCGTCGCCGACACGCCGGAGCTGCGCGCCGCCTACAACGAGGCCCTGCCCCGGGTCACCGAATTCTGGACCCGCCTGGGCGCCGACGAGCGCCTGTATGCCAAGTACAAGGCGATCGATCCGGCCACGCTCAATCCGGAGCAGCGCCAGGCCCACAAGAACGCGGTCCGCAACTTCGTCCTGTCCGGCGCCGAATTGACCGGCGAGGCCAAGGAGCGGTTCTCGCGCATCCAGGAGCGGCAGGCCGAGCTGAGCCAGAAGTTCAGCGAACACGCGCTCGACGCCACCGACGCCTACGCGTATTACGCGCAGGAGGGCGAACTCAATGGCGTGCCCGAAGACGTGATCCAGGCCGCGCGCGCGGCGGCCGAGGCCGAGGGCAAGAGCGGCTACAAGCTCACGCTGAAGATGCCCTGCTACCTGCCGGTGATGCAGTTCGCGCACAGCAGCAAGCTGCGCGAAACGCTGTACCGCGCCTACGTCACGCGCGCCAGCGACCAGGGCGATGCGAAGTTCGACAACAGCGCGCTGATCCAGGAAATCCTGGCCCTGCGCAAGGAAGAAGCGCAGCTCCTGGGCTACGCCAACTTCGGCGAAGTGTCGGTCGTGCCCAAGATGGCCGAGTCGCCGCAGCAGGTGATCGGCTTCCTGCGCGACCTGGCCGCCAAGGCCCGACCCTTCGGCGAGAAGGACGTCGCCGACATGCGCGCCTTCGCCGCGGAGCACCTGCAGCTGCAGGACCCGCAGGCCTGGGACTGGCCGTACATCGGCGAGAAGCTCAAGGAAGCGCGCTATTCCTTCAGCGAGCAGGAGGTCAAGCAGTACTTCACCGCGCCCAAGGTCCTGGCCGGCCTGTTCAAGATCGTCGAGACCCTGTTCGAGGTGACCATCCGCCGCGACGTCGCGCCGGTCTGGAACCCGGGCGTCGAGTTCTATCGCATCGAGCGTTCCATCGCCACCCCCGGCGACCTGGCGAATCCGACCCAGCTGGTGGGCCAGTTCTACCTCGATCCCTCGGCGCGCACCGGCAAGCGCGGCGGCGCCTGGATGGACGACGTGCGGGCGCGCTGGCTGCGGCCCGACAACGGCCAGTTGCAGACCCCGGTGGCGCACCTGGTGTGCAACTTCGCCGACGGCGTCGACGGCAGGCCGCCGCTGCTCACGCACGACGACGTCACCACCCTGTTCCACGAGTTCGGCCACGGGCTGCACCACATGCTCACGCAGGTCAACGAGCGCGACGTCTCCGGCATCAGCGGCGTCGAGTGGGATGCGGTGGAACTCCCGAGCCAGTTCATGGAGAACTTCGCCTGGGAATGGGACGTGCTCAAGCACATGACGGCCCATGTCGAGACCGGCGCCCCGCTGCCCCGGGAGCTGTTCGAGAAGATGGTTGCCGCGCGCAATTTCCAAAGCGGGCTGCAGACGCTGCGGCAGATCGAGTTCTCGCTGTTCGACATGCTGTTGCATACCGACCACGATCCCTCGCAGGATTTCATGCCGCTGTTGTCCCGGGTGCGCCAGGAAGTCGCGGTGATCCAGCCGCCGCCGTTCAGTCGCACCGCCCACACCTTCAGCCACATCTTCGCCGGCGGGTATGCGGCCGGCTATTACAGCTACAAGTGGGCCGAGGTGCTGTCCGCCGACGCCTACGCGGCGTTCGAGGAAACTGCCGGTAAAGACGGCGCGCCCAATGTGGAAACCGGGCGAAAATACCGCCAGGCCATCCTGGAAGCCGGCGGCAGCCGACCGGCGATGGAGTCGTTCAAGGCGTTCCGCGGCCGCGAACCGTCGCTCGACGCCCTGCTCCGGCACCAGGGCATGGCGTGATAAAACGATCACCAGTTCGTCTGACCGAGGAGCCCCGCCCCATGCCTTTCGTCCGCCCTAACGTTGTCGCCAGCCTGATCGGCCTCGCCGCCATGACCCTGCTCGCAGCGCCAGTCAGCGCGCAGCAGGTGTTCCGCATCGTCGGACCGGATGGCCGGGTCACCTTCTCGGACAAGCCGCCGGTGGACGCGAACGTCAAGCTGGCGCCGGTCGTTCCGCTGGGGGGCGGCGGCGGCGGCGACAGCAGCGCCGCCTTGCCGTTCGAATTGCGCCAGGTGGCGAGCAAATACCCGGTCACCCTCTACACGGCCAACAACTGCGCGCCTTGCGGCGCCGGGCGGGCCTTCCTCTCGAGCCGCGGCATCCCGTTCAGCGAGAAGACGGTCGCCACTGCCGAAGACAGCGAGGCCCTGCAGCGGCTGCAGGGCGACACGACGGTCCCGTTGCTGACCGTCGGCGGCCAGCAGATCAAGGGCTATTCGGATTCGGAATGGGGCCAGTTCCTCGCCGCGGCCGGTTACCCGGCCAGGTCGGTGTTGCCGGCCTCCTACCGCAATCCGCCGCCGTCGCCGCTGGTGGCGGTGCAACGTCCTGCGACCCCTGCTGCGGCCGCGCAAGCGCCGGCGCCCGCCCGCGCTCCCAGCCCGCCACCGGTGGAGCCTGCGGACAATCCGGCCGGCATCAAGTTCTGACTGCCGGCACGCGCCTGATCGGTTGGGGACAGAGCTGAGGGTCTGTCCCACAAGACCTGATCAGTTGGGGACAGAGCTGAAGGTCTGTCCCACAAGACCTGATCAGTTGGGGACAGAGCTGAAGGTCTGTCCCACAAGGTTTCAGAAGGTCATCGTCCTGACGCCGGTCGCGGTGCCGAGCAGGCAGACCGCGGCTTTCTGGTGGGCGAACACGCCGACGGTCACCACGCCCGGCCACTGGTTGACCTCGTTCTCGAACCGCAGCGGCTCGCTCAAGGTGAGGCCCGACACATCGAGGAGGTGCTGGCCGTTGTCGGTCACCACCGGCTGGCCGTCCTTCAGGCGCAGCAGAGCGCTCCCGCCCATGGCCGCGAACTGGCGGATCACGCGCCGGGCCGCCATCGGAATGACTTCGACCGGCAGCGGGAAGCGGCCCAGCACGCCGACCAGCTTGGACTCGTCCGCGATGCAGACGATGCGGCGTGACTGCGCGGCCACGATCTTCTCGCGCGTCAGCGCAGCGCCACCGCCCTTGATCATGTAGCCCCGGTTGTCGATCTCGTCGGCGCCATCGATGTAGACCGCGATCTCGTCGACGTCGTTGGCGTCGAAGACCTTGATCCCGCGCGCCTGCAAGCGCTGGGTCGAGGCGACGGAGCTGGACACGGCGCCCTTGATCGAGTCCTTCACCGTCGCCAGCGCGTCGATGAATTTGTTGACGGTGGAGCCGGTCCCGACACCGATGATTTCACCGGCTGGCACGTACTGGAGGGCGGCCTGTCCCACCAGCGCTTTCAGTTCGTCCTGGGTCATTTGCGACAATCCTTGCGTTGCATTCTCCGAATTATCCATGTCGCTGCTCCCCTATTCCCTGGCCCGCCCCTTCCTTTTCGCGCTCGATGCGGAGACCGCCCATGAGGTGACGATGAACGGGCTGGCCCGGATGCAGGGCACGGCGCTGGAATGCACGTTCGGCAACCCTGCCGTGAGCGACCCGATCGAGCTGGCCGGCCTGCGCTTTCCCAACCGGGTCGGGCTCGCGGCCGGTCTCGACAAGAATGCGCGCTGCATCGACGGCCTCGGTGCGATGGGGTTCGGCTTCGTCGAGGTCGGCACCGTGACGCCCAAGGCCCAGCCCGGCAACCCCCGGCCCCGGCTGTTCCGCCTGCCCCAGGCCAACGCGCTGATCAACCGGCTGGGCTTCAACAACGACGGGCTCGATGCCTTCATCGGCAACGTGCAGCGCTCGTCGTTCCGCGGCAGAGGGCGGATCCTGGGCCTGAACATCGGCAAGAACGCGGCCACGCCGATCGAGGATGCGACCAGCGATTACCTGCTCGGGCTGGAAGGCGTCTATCCCCACGCCGACTATGTCACCGTCAACATCTCCAGTCCCAACACCAGGAACCTGCGGGCGCTGCAGAGCGATGAAGCGCTCGATGGCCTGCTGGGCGCCATCGCGGCGCGGCGCGAAGCGCTGGCCGTCACGCACGGCCGGCGGGTGCCGGTCTTCGTCAAGATCGCCCCCGACCTCGACGCCGCGCAGGTCGACGTGATCGCCTCAACGCTGCGGCGCCACGGCATGGACGGCGTGGTGGCGACCAACACCACCATCGCCCGCGATGCTGTGCAGGGATTGCCCCATGCGGAAGAAGCCGGCGGGCTGAGCGGCGCGCCGGTGCTGGCAGCCAGCAACCGGGTCATCGCGCAGTTGCGCGCCGCGCTCGGCCCGGCGTTTCCGATCATCGGCGTCGGCGGCATCCTGAGCGCCGACGATGCGGTCTCGAAGATCCAGGCCGGCGCCGACGTCGTCCAGATCTACACCGGCCTGATCTACCGCGGTCCGCAGCTGGTCACCGATGCGGCGCGCGCCATCCAGCGGCTGCGCAGCCCGACGCTCTAGCCGCCAGCCACCATCGCAGCGACGACTTCGGCGATGGCCATGGCGCTGGTCAGGCCCGGTGACTCGATGCCGAACAGGTTGACCAGTCCCGGCACGCCGTGCAGCGCCGGCCCGTCGATGCGGAAGTCCGGCGCCGCTTCATGGGGCCCGTGGATCTTGGGGCGCACGCCGCTGTAACTCGGCGCCAGCGCGCCGTCCGGCAGCCCCGGCCAATAACGGCGGACCTCGGCGTAGAAGCCGTCGGCGCGGCGCGGGTCGACTGCGTAGTCGATCTGCTCGGGAGTTGCCACGTCCAGCCATTGCAGGTCCGGACCGAACTTGGCCTGGCCGCCGAGGTCGAGCGTCAGGTGCACGCCGAGCCAGGCGTCCGCCGGCGCCGGATAGATCAGGTGCGTAAACGGCGCGCGCCCGGCCAGCGAGTAGTAATTGCCCTTGGCGAAAAACTCGCGCGGGATGAATGCCGGCTGCAAGCCATCGAAGCGGCGGGCCAGGGCGCAGGCGTGCAGCGATGCGGAGTTGACGATGATGCCGGCCTCGAGCTCGCTGCCATCGGCCATCTGCACCACGTGCGGGCCCTGCGCCGAGAGCCTGGCCGCGGCGACGGCCGACCCCAGGGCGACCATGCCGCCGGCGCGTTCCAGGTCGCCCTGCAGCGCCAGCATCAAGCCGTGGCTGTCGACGACGCCGGTGCTGGGCGACAGCAGGGCCGCCTGGCATTGCAGGGCCGGTTCGAGCTCGCGGGCCTGCGCCGCGTCGAGCCACTGCGCGGCAACGCCATTGGTGGCGGCGCGCTCCTGCAACCGGCGCAGGGCCGCCTGTTCGGCGTCGCTGTTGGCCACCGTCAACTTGCCGCAATTGCGGTGGTCGACGCCGTGGCTGGCACACAGCGCATACAGCAGCTCCTTGCCACGCACGCAAAGCCGAGCCTTGAGCGAGCCGGGCGGGTAGTACAGCCCGGCGTGGATCACTTCGCTGTTGCGGGAGCTCACGCCCTGCCCGATCCCGTCGCCCGACTCGGCGACGATGGTCTCGCGGCCGGACTGCGCCAGCGCCCGTCCCACCGCCAGGCCGACCACGCCGGCGCCGATCACCAGCGCATCGACCCGGTCCATCAGGCCAGGCTCCGGGGGTCGGTCTCGAGCAGCATGGTCACCATGGCCTTCAGGTCGGCGCGCAGCCGGTCGAAACCGGCCGTCGGCGCCAGCGTCGATTCATCCATGTAGAGGCGGCGATTGACCTCGACCTGGATGCCGTGCCGGTGGCGCGCCGGATCGCCGTAGCGCCGCACCAGCTCCACGCCCTTGTACGGGTGGTTGTATTCGACGCTGTAACCCAGCGCGGCCAGGAACGCGCAGATCCGCTGCGACAGCCGCGGGTCCGCCGTCGTGCCGTCGCGGTCGCCGACCACGAAGTCCGCGTGCACCATACCTGGAAATCCGGTGGCGAATTTCGATGCGATGGCGGGCATCGAATGGCAGTTGATGTGGATGCTGTAGCCGTGCCGGGCATGGGCCGCCTCGATCGCACTGGCCACGGCCTGGTGGTACGGCTTCCAGCAGCTGTCGATCCGGTTGCGCACTTCCGCCACCGTGAGCTTGCGGTCGTAGAGCGGCAAGCCGTCGTCGGTGCAGCGCCAGATCAGGCCCTTGCCCAGCTTCACCTTGGCCAGCGTCGCCGGGTCGGTGTCCATCGGGTCGGGCCAGGGTTCGTCAAGCAGCGAGACGTCGATCTCGGTCACGTTGCGGTTGGCGTCGAGATAGCTGCGCGGAAACAGCGCCTCGATCCAGGCCACCTGAAGCCCCGGGGCGAAGTCGTACAGCTTCTCGACGTGCGTGTCTTCAGCGGTGCGCAGCACGGCCAATTCAACGCAGTGGCCAAAATCTTCGGGATAGGACACGCCGCTGTGCGGCGAATCGAGCACGACTGCCGCCGTACCGGGAACATAGATCACCTGACTCATGGCACCGATTGTGGCGCACGGGCAGCGTGCCGCAAGCCGAGCAGCGCAGGCCTCAACACCGTCGGGTCGGCGTTCTCGGCATAGACCGCGTAGGCGGGATAGAGGAACTCCGGCGCGCCGGCCACCCGGTGCAACTGTCCCGCGTCCAGGTAGGGACGCAGCACGTTCTGCCGGAAATAGCCCGCGCCACCGGCCGCCATCAGGTAGCCCAGTCCGAGCGGGCCCAGGCTCGCCGAGATCGGCGCGCTCGAAAGGTCAGGGAACGCCAGGCTGTGCTGCGCGGCGAATTCGCGGCCCCAGTCGACGAAGACATAGCTGGCCGGATCGGGCGACGTCACGCCCGGCGACGAACTGACCAGCACCAGTTTTTCCTCGATCAGCAGCTCGATCCGCAGCCCCGGCCGCTGGCGCGGCGCGTACACGACCGCGATGTCCAGCGTGCCGTTGATCACCTCCTCGACCAGTTCGTCGGTGGTACCGACCGACGTGCGCAGCGCCAGGTCCGGCGCGCCCCTGCGCATCCAGAGCATCCAGTCCACCAGCAGGGGCGCCCACAGGCTGGTTTCACAGCCGACCGCCACCAAGGCCCGGCGACCGGCTGGGATGGCAACCTGCTGCCTGGCGCGCTCCCAGACCTGCACCAGGGCCAGGGCGTGGCGGATGAACAGTTCGCCAGCCGGCGTCAGCGACGCTCCGGACCGGTTGCGCACGAAGAGCTTGCGCCCCAGCAATTCCTCGAGTGTCTTGACCCGCGCACTGACCGCCGTCTGCGTGATGTTCAGCCGGTCGGCGGCATGCACGAAGCTGCGGCTGGAGACGATTTCCAGGAAGGTCCGGGCGAGGTTGATGTCCAAGGGAATTCCCTGATCAATGGGGCTTTGAATGCAATATTTTTGCATTTAACTGAAAAAAGATCCACTTTTGTAGGTGTCAATCATTCCTACCATGGAGCCATCGCCACCCAAGGAACCATCATGAATCACACCGCACGCTTTCCCTCGCCAGCTCACCCGACCGGCCTCGGCGCCATCGTGTCCGGCCTGGTCGCCGCCTGCCGCGACACCGCCGCCTTCGTCTTCAACACCCACGCGCATGCCTTCTACGCACCGCCGGCGGCCTTTCGCCATCCGCTGAGTCGCCGCGCCCAACGGTTCCTGCGCGGCGGCGAATGATCAGTTTCTCCCTTCGTTGAACCGAAATCTGCTGAGCTACAAAACAACGCTCAGCAGCATCTCCACGAGGCTATTTGCAAAATTCCGCGGGAGATGCCCCACGCGCCGGCGCCGATTCGGGATACTGGATTTCCCATTCGCATCAAAGGATCGAGAATGAAAGCACAATCCCATTCGAAAGCGACCCGCAAGCTGACCTTGATCGCCCTGGCCGTGCTTGGCAGCACACCGGTGCTCTCGCAAGAACTGCTGGGCCCCTATGTCGGCGGCAATATCGGCCGCAGCACCGCCAGTTTCGATCGGCCCAGCACACTTGGCGCATTCGTCGGGCCCGGTTTCACCGTCAATTCCGCAGTGGAAAATAACCGCGATACGGCCTACAAGCTGTACGGCGGATATCGGTTTCACCGCAACCTGGCCGTGGAAGCCGGTTGGTTCGACCTGGGCCATTTCGAGTACATCTACAACACCACACCCGCGGGCAGCCTGAACGGCAATCTCGGTGTCAGGGGACTGAACCTGGACCTCGTTGGCATCCTCCCGGTGTCCGACCGGTTCTCGGTGTTCGGCCGGGTCGGCGCGGCTTACGCGCATTCCCGGACCGGCTTCGGGCGCACCGGCGCAGTGCCGCTTGCCGACGTCCGCAGGGACAAGAGCACCAACCTGAAATTCGGCGCCGGACTGCAGTACGCGATCTCGGATCGCCTGTCGGTGCGCGGCGAAATCGAGCGTTATCGCGTCAACGACACCCTGAGAAGCCGTGGCCACGTCGACATGGCGTCGGTGGGACTGGTCTACAGTTTCGGCCCCAAGCCGCAGCCCGTGGTCCAGGCCGCGCCAGCGCCGGTGTACACGCCGCCGCCGCCCGCGCCGGCGCCGGTGTACACGCCGCCGCCTCCTCCGCCGCCCGCCCCGGCGCCGGTGTACACGCCGCCGCCTCCGCCCCCCGCCCCGGCGCCGGTGTACACGCCGCCGCCGCTGCCGCCGAAGCAGGGCCGTTACTGAAACTGTTAGTATTGTCGATCCGCAAGGAGGCGGCCGATGCGCCCCTCCTCCGCGACAACGCACTCACCCTGGGGAACCACGAGATGACGAGTCGTCCCTGCCTGGTTCGCGGCGTCCTTGCAGCGGTTGCCTGGGCGTGCGTGTCGAGCCTGCCGGCAATGGCGCAGGACACGTCGCCGCCTGAGCCGGTTGCGGCCCCGGTTGCAGCGCGTGGAATGGATGGGCCTGCACGCCAAGCCGACTTCAGGCAGGAGGCTTCGTCTCCCGACGCGCGTGAGCTTGCCCATTGGGTGGTGGCGTCGTCGGACAACCGCAACCTGCCCTTCATCGTCATCGACAAGGCCCAGGCACGCGTCTTTGCCTTCGACGCGCAGGGCAGCTTGCGCGGTGCGACGGCAGCGCTGCTGGGAACGGCGGTCGGTGACGACTCGGTGCCCGGCATCGGCCAACGCAAGCTGTCGACGATTCGCCCGCATGAGCGGACCACGCCAGCGGGTCGTTTCGTCGCTTACCTGGACCGCGACATCCACGGCGAAGAAGTGCTCTGGGTCGACTACGAAACGTCCCTGTCGTTGCACCGGATCATCACCACGCAGCCGAAGGAGCGCCGCGCTCAGCGCCTGGCTTCGCCCACGCCCGCGGACAACCGCATCACCTACGGCTGCATCAATGTTTCCGTCGACTTCTACGAGGGCGTCGTGAGTCCGCTATTCCAGCGAACGCAGGGCATTGTTTACATCTTGCCGGAGACCCGGGCCGCGAGTGCCGTGTTCGGCTCCTATGCGGTACGAGATCAGTCGCCGATCAAGGCGGATGCACCGGCCGTGGCCGTCAGCGCCGCTCCACGCTAGACCGATCGCCGCTGAATTCTGGTGGGTGATGCAGGGTTTGAACCTGCGACCCCTGCCGTGTGAAGGCAGTGCTCTACCGCTGAGCTAATCACCCAATTTCCCGTTGCAGGAAAGCCTTCGATTATGCCACAGCCTGGAGCAGCCTCCACAGCGTCTTGCCGCCGCTGGCCTTATCCAACTGCTTGAGCACGTCTTCGTGCGCGGCGCTCTCCTGCTCGCTGGCCACCAGCACGGGGAGCGTGAATTGGGTCAGGTCGATGCGGGTAACGATGCCGCTGACGTGGTCGTGCGCGCCGACGTCGATCAGCAGCGCATCCTGGCCGCGCGTCAGATTGATGTAGACGTCCGCCAGCAGTTCCGCATCGAGCAGCGCGCCGTGCAGCGTGCGCGACGAGTTGTCGACGCCCAGGCGGTCGCACAGCGCATCGAGGCTGTTGCGCTTGCCGGGGTACAGCTCCTTGGCCATCGCCAGCGTGTCGGTCACCTTGGCGGCGACGGACCGGAACGGGGCGCGGCCGATCAGCTCCAGTTCCTTGTTCAGGAAAGCCACGTCGAAAGCGGCGTTATGGATGATGATCTCGGCGCCGTGCAGGTACTCCATGAGTTCGTCGGCCACCGCCGCGAACTTGGGTTTGTCGCGCAGGAACTCGTTGCTGATTCCGTGCACCTTCAGCGCGTCCTCGTGGCTTTCGCGCTCCGGATTCAGATAGAAATGGCGGTTGTTGCCGGTCAGCTTGCGGGCGACGAGTTCGACGCAGCCGATCTCGATGATGCGGTCTCCGCCCTCCGCGGACAGGCCTGTGGTTTCGGTGTCAAGGACGATCTGGCGCATGGCCGGGATTATGCTTGAGGCCCCACTTCAAGGAGCCACCGGATGTTCGATCCCGCAGGCAAAGTCGCACTGGTCACGGGAGGCAACGGCGGGATCGGACTGGCGATGGCCAGGGGACTGGCGCAAGCGGGCGCGAAGGTCGTGATCGCGGGCCGCGATGCGGCCAAGTCGGCGGCCGCTGTGGCGGCGCTGACAGGCGACGGGTTGCAGGCGGACGCCATCGAAGCGGACGTCACCGACGAGGCTTCGGTGCAGCGCCTGTTCGGCACAGCGCTGCAGCGCCACGGCGCCCTGCACATCCTGGTGAACAACGCCGGCACCAGCATCCGCAAGGCACCGCAGGACCTCAGCCTGGCGCAATGGAACACGGTGCTGGACACCAACCTGACCAGCACCTTCCTCTGTGCGCGGGCGGCGCACGCGTCGCTGCGGCAGGCCGGCGGCGGCAAGGTGGTCAACATCGGCTCGATGCTCTCGATCTTCGGCGCGCCTTACGCGTCGGCTTACGGCGCCAGCAAGGGCGGCGTGGTGCAGTTCACCCGCTCGCTGGCGACGGCCTGGGCGGCGGACAACATCCAGGTCAACGCGGTGCTGCCAGGCTGGATCGACACCGACCTCACGCGCAAGGCGCGGGACCAGGTCGCAGGCTTGAACGAGCGGGTGCTGGGGCGGACACCGGCGGGCCGCTGGGGCGTGCCGGCGGATCTCGCCGGCATCGCCGTGTTCCTGGCCAGCAGCGCGTCGGACTTCGTCACCGGCGCCGCCATCCCGGTCGACGGCGGCTACTCGATCGCCTAGCGACCTAGTGGTTTTCCTTGGCGTGGTTGATCGAGTACTTCGGGATCTCGACCACCAGGTCCTTCTGGGCCACGATGGCCTGGCATGACAGCCGCGAGTTGGGCTCCAGGCCCCAGGCCCGGTCCAGCAGGTCTTCCTCGTTCTCGTCCATCTCGTTGAGCGAGTTGAAGCCTTCGCGCACGACCACGTGGCAGGTGGTGCAGGCGCAGCTCATGTCGCACGCATGCTCGATCTTGATGTCGTTTTCCAGCAGGGCTTCGCAGATGGAGGTGCCGGCCGGCGCCTGGATCTCGGCGCCCTGGGGACAGTATTCGGGATGGGGCAGGATGCGGATGACGGCCATGTTGTTCTTCTTCTAGATCGTTTCGACGTTCCGGCCGGCCAGTGCCTGCTGGATGCCGTGGTTCATGCGTTCGGCAGCAAAGTTTTCGGTGCCCTTGGCCAGGGCCGTGGTCGCGGCCTCGATCGCGCCCGCGTCGTTGCTCTGCGCCGCCACCGCGCGCAACTGGTCCATCAGCTGGCCGATTTCGGCGAGCTCCGCCGCCTCGAGCAATGCCGCGTCGGCGTCGAGCGCGCTCTGCGTTGCGATCAGCATCCGGTCGGCATCGACGCGGGCCTCGGCCAGCGCCCTCGCCTTCATGTCCTGCTCCGCGGTGGTGAAGCTCTCCTGCAGCATCTTCGCGATCTGGTCGTCGGACAGCCCGTACGACGGTTTCACGTCGATCCGCGCTTCCACGCCGCTGCCCTGCTCCTTCGCGCTCACGCTCAACAAGCCGTCGGCATCAACGGTGAAGGTGACGCGGATCCGTGCCGCGCCGGCCGCCATCGGCGGGATGCCGCGCAGCTCGAAGCGCGCCAGGCTGCGACAGTCCTTGACCAGGTCGCGCTCGCCTTGCACCACGTGCAGCGCCAGCGCGGTCTGGCCGTCCTTGTAGGTGGTGAAGTCCTGCGCCTTGGCGGTCGGAATGGTTTCGTTGCGCGGCACGATGCGCTCGACCAGCCCGCCCATGGTCTCGATGCCCAGCGACAGCGGGATCACGTCCAGCAGCAGCAGGTCGCCGCCCGGGTCGTTGCCGGCCAGCTGGTTGGCCTGGATCGCGGCGCCCAGCGCCACGACTTCGTCGGGGTTGAGGTTGTTCAGCGGCGCGCGGCCGAAGAACTCGCCGACGGCCTGCTGGATCTGCGGCATGCGGGTCGAGCCGCCCACCATCACCACGCCCTGCACTTCGTCCTTGGCCAGCTTGGCGTCGCGCAGGGCCTTGCGCACGGCCGTCATGGTGCGGGCGGTGAGGTCGGCCGTCAGGGTTTCGAAGTCGCTGCGCGCCAGCGCCAGTTCCGCGCCGGCGTGCTCCAGCTCCACGGCGACCGTGATCCGGTCGGCGGCCGACAGCGCCTCCTTGGCTGCGCGCGCCGCCATCTTGATGGCGGCCTTGTCGCCCGGCGACTGGGCCGACAGTCCGGCGCGTTCCAGCATCCATCCGGCCAGGGCGCGGTCGTAGTCGTCGCCACCGAGCGCGGAGTCGCCGCCGGTGGCAATCACCTCGAACACGCCCCGGGTGAGCCGCAGGATCGAGATGTCGAAGGTGCCGCCGCCCAGGTCGTACACGGCGTAGATGCCTTCGCTGGCGTTGTCCAGCCCGTAGGCGATGGCGGCCGCGGTCGGTTCGTTGATCAGCCGCAGCACGTTGATGCCCGCCAGCTGCGCCGCGTCCTTGGTGGCCTGGCGCTGGGCTTCGTCGAAATAGGCCGGCACCGTGATGACGGCGCCGTAGAGATCGTCGTTGAAGGTGTCTTCGGCCCGATAGCGCAGGGTGGCCAGGATCTCGGCGCTGATCTCCACCGGCGACTTCTCGCCGGCGCGGGTGCGCAGGATCACCATGCCCGAAGGCTGCGCATCGGCTTGCCCGGCCTCCACGAATTCGAACGGCAGCTTGTCGCGGTTGGCAATGTCAGCCAGGCCGCGGCCCATGAAGCGCTTGACCGACGCGATGGTGTTGCGCGGGTCCTGCGCCTGCGCCGCCTGCGCCTCGTAGCCGATCTGGCGGCCGTTGTCCTCGAGGTAGCGCACGACGGAGGGCAGGATCACCCGGCCCTGCGAATCGGGCAGGCATTCGGCGACGCCGTTGCGGACGGCGGCGACCAGCGAATGGGTGGTGCCCAGGTCGATGCCGACCGCGATGCGGCGCTGGTGCGGGTCGAGGGACTGCCCGGGTTCGGAGATCTGGAGAAGGGCCATCAGTGCCCGCCCGGCCGCCCGAAGGGCACTGAAGCCCCCTCGGGGGGCAGAGAACGAAGTGAACGTGGGGGTCGCATATCTTCTATTGTCCCAGCTGGTCGAAGCGCGCTTCGACGTCATGGGCAAAGCGTTCGATGAACATCAGAGCCCGCACCTCCTGGGACGCGGCAACCGGGTCGCCCGCGGCGTCCAGCAGCGCTTCAATGCGGCCGAGCGTCCCGGCACGGGCGCGGTCCAGGTCGGTCTGCACACTCTCCAGGTCGTGCTCGGACTGCGCTTCTTCCAGCGCCTCGCGCCAGGACATCTGCTCCACCAGGAACGCGGAGGGCATCGCCGTATTGCTCTCGGCGTTGATGGGCGCACCGCGCAGCTCGCACAGGTAGGCCGCGCGCTGGAGCGGGTCGCGCAAGCGCTTGTACGCCTCGTTCACCCGCACCGACCACTGCATGGCGACGCGCTGGGCCGCGGGCCCCTGGGCCGCGAACTTGTCCGGATGGACTTCGCGCTGCAGTTCCTTCCAGCGGGCGTCGATCGCGTCGCGGGCCTGCGCGAACCGCTCGGGCAGGCCGAACAGGTCGAAGTCGCTGGATTGGAGGGTGGGCTTCATGTCGTCGGAAAATGAAAAACCGCCAGCACGGGCGTGGAGGCGGTTCGAGGGGGCCGCGCCAGGCTCAGACGCGGAAGCTCTCGCCGCAGCCGCAACGGTCACGCTCGTTCGGGTTGATGAACTTGAAGCCCTCGTTGAGCCCCTCACGCACGAAATCGAGCTGGGTGCCGTCGATGTACGCCAGGCTCTTCGGATCGATCAGCACCTTCACGCCATGGTCTTCGAACACGATGTCCTCAGGCGCGACCTCGTCGACGTACTCGAGCTTGTAGGCCAGGCCGGAGCAGCCGGTGGTCTTCACACCCAGCCGCACACCAACGCCCTTGCCGCGCTTGCCGAGGTAGCGGGTGACGTGGCGCGCTGCTGCTTCTGTCAGGGAGATTGCCATTTTTTGCAGATCAGTGCGTGTGCTTCTTCTTGTAGTCTTCCACGGCCGCCTTGATCGCGTCCTCCGCCAGGATCGAACAGTGGATCTTCACCGGCGGCAGCGCCAGTTCCTCGGCGATCTGGCTGTTCTTCAGGGCGGCCGCCTGGTCCAGCGTCTTGCCCTTGACCCACTCGGTGACCAGCGAGCTCGAGGCGATCGCGGAGCCGCAGCCATAGGTCTTGAAGCGCGCGTCCTCGATCACCCCGGTCTGCGGGTTGACCTTGATCTGCAGCTTCATGACGTCGCCGCACGCGGGGGCGCCGACCATGCCGGTGCCGACGCTCTCGTCGCCCTTGTCGAAGGAGCCGACGTTGCGGGGGTTCTCGTAGTGATCAACGACTTTTTCGGAATAGGCCATGGCGTTACCTCTTTGAATTCAATGTGCTGTCCACTGGATCGAACTGATGTCGATCCCGTCCTGGTACATCTCCCACAGCGGACTGAGGTCGCGCAGCTTGGCGACGTTCTGCCGGATGGTGGTGATGGCGTAGTCGATTTCTTCTTCGGTGGTGAAGCGGCCGATGGTCATGCGCAGGCTGCTGTGGGCCAGTTCGTCGCTGCGGCCCAGGGCGCGCAGCACGTAGCTCGGCTCCAGGGAGGCCGAGGTGCAAGCCGAGCCGGACGACACCGCCAGGCCCTTGATGCCCATGATCAGCGACTCGCCCTCGACGAAGTTGAAGCTCATGTTCAGGTTGTGCGGAACGCGCTTCTCGGCGTGGCCGTTGAGGAACACCTGCTCCACGTCCTTCAGGCCATCGAGCAGGCGCTGGTGCAGCGCGCGCGCCTTGGCGTTGTCGTGGGCCATTTCGGCCTTGGCGATGCGGAAGGCCTCGCCCATGCCGACGATCTGGTGCGTGGGCAGTGTGCCCGAACGCATGCCGCGCTCGTGGCCGCCGCCGTGCATCTGCGCTTCGAGCCGGATGCGGGGCTTGCGGCGCACGTACAGCGCGCCGATGCCCTTGGGCCCGTAGGTCTTGTGCGAGGCCAGGCTCATCAGGTCCACCGGCAGCGTCTTGAGGTCGATCTCCACCTTGCCGGTGGCCTGCGCCGCGTCGACGTGGAAGATGATGCCCTTCTCGCGGCACATCGTGCCGATTGCCGCGATGTCCTGGATCACGCCGATTTCGTTGTTGACGAACATGACGCTGATCAGGATGGTGTCGGGGCGGATCGCCGCCTTCAACACCTCGTGATCGAGCATGCCGTCTTCCTGCACCTCCAGGTAGCTGACTTCAAAGCCCTGGCGCTCCAGCTCGCGCATCGTGTCCAGAACCGCCTTGTGCTCGGTCTTGACGGTGATCAGGTGCTTGCCGCGCGTCTTGTAGAAGTGCGCCGCGCCCTTCAGCGCCAGGTTGTTGGACTCGGTCGCGCCCGAGGTCCAGACGATCTCGCGCGGGTCGGCGCCGATCAGGTCGGCCACCTCGCCGCGCGCCTTCTCCACCGCCGCCTCCGCCTCCCAACCCCAGGCGTGGCTGCGCGACGCCGGGTTGCCGAAGTGCTCGCGCAACCAGGGAATCATCGCGTCGACGACGCGCGGGTCCACCGGGGTGGTCGCGCCGTAATCCATGTAGATCGGGAAATGCGGAGTCATGTCCATGGCTGGCTCTTGTACTTCTGGCTGTGGATGAATGCGGCTCGAGGATCGCCGTTTTGCAAAGGCCGTGCCGGCCTCAGGACTTGGCGAACGAGTTGCCGAGGGCAAACACCGAATTCGGCGCATTCACCCGGATCGGCTTGACCACCGGCTGCGCCGAGATCGCGCGCTTGACGGCTGGCTTGTCCTCGATCTGGATGCCCTTGGCCAGCTGGTCGTCGACCAGCTTCTGCAGCGTGACGGAGTCCAGGAACTCCACCATGCGCTGGTTCAGCGCCGCCCACAGCTCGTGGGTCATGCAGCGGCCGCCCTCGTCGCCGCAGTTTTCCTTGCCGGCGCACTGGGTCGCGTCGATCGGCTCGTCGACCGAGACGATGATGTCGGCCACCGTGATGTCCGCCGCCTTGCGGCCCAGCGTGTAACCGCCGCCCGGGCCGCGGGTGGATTCCACCAGCTCGTGGCGGCGCAGCTTGCCGAACAGCTGCTCGAGGTAGGACAGCGAAATCTGCTGGCGCTGGCTGATTGCCGCCAGGGTGACCGGACCATTGTTCTGGCGCAGGGCCAAGTCGATCATGGCAGTGACCGCAAAGCGGCCTTTGGTTGTGAGACGCATCGAAAGCTCCTTAATGCTCGGCTTCGCCTAAAACACCCTTCGGCCAAATGCCTGGGGGTCCGTCTCCGCCCGCACCCGGCTTTCGCCGGGCCCCTTCGGCCTCTTCTCAGGCCGACTTTTTTTCGTTTGATTTGATCTTGACTATTTAAGTCAAGTATACCACAAGACCCGAACTTTCGGTCGGGTAATTAGACTCATCAGTCATCGGCGCTGGCCGGCCGAGATGGGCACGACCACATTGTCGTGGACGACGGCGCCGAACGCCTGCTCCTTGAGGATCGCCAGCTGGTCGCGCACCCGCGCCGCCTTCTCGAATTCGAGATTGCGGGCGTGTTCCAGCATCTGCTTTTCCAGCCGCTTAATCTCGCGCGCGACGTCCTTCTCGGACATGTCCTGCGTCAGGGCCCGCTGCAGCTCCTGCTTTTCCATTTCCTTGCTGGTCTTGTCGCTGTAGACCCCGTCGATCAGGTCGCGCACCTTCTTCTGGATGCTGCGCGGCGTGATGCCGTGCTCCAGGTTGTGGGCGATCTGCTTGACGCGCCGGCGCTCGGTTTCGCCGATCGCCTTCTTCATCGACTCGGTCATCCGGTCGGCATAGAGAATGGCCCGGCCATTGATGTTGCGCGCAGCACGGCCGATGGTCTGGATCAGGGACCGTTCCGCCCGCAGGAAGCCTTCCTTGTCCGCGTCCAGGATGGCCACCAGCGACACCTCGGGAATGTCCAGGCCCTCGCGCAGCAGGTTGATGCCGACCAGCACGTCGAAGGTTCCCAGCCGCAGGTCGCGCAGGATTTCCACGCGCTCCACGGTGTCGATGTCGCTGTGCAGGTAGCGCACTTTCACCCCGTTGTCGGTGAGGTAGTCGGTCAGCTGCTCGGCCATGCGTTTGGTCAGCGTCGTGATCAGCACCCGCTCGTTCTTCTCGGCACGGATGCGGATTTCCTGCAACACGTCGTCGACCTGGTGGGTTGCCGGCCGCACCTCGACCTCCGGGTCGATCAGGCCGGTGGGCCGCACCAGTTGCTCGACCACCTGGCCGGCGTGCTCGTTCTCGTAGGCCGCCGGCGTCGCCGACACGAAGATCACCTGCCGCATCCGGGTCTCGAACTCCTCGAATTTCAGCGGCCGGTTGTCCAGCGCCGACGGCAGGCGGAAGCCGAAGTCCACCAGCGTGGTCTTGCGCGAGCGGTCGCCGCTGTACATGGCGCCGAGCTGGCCGATCATCTGGTGGCTCTCGTCCAGGAACATCAGCGCGTCCTTCGGCATGTAGTCGGTCAGCGTCGATGGCGGCGCTCCGGGCGGCGCGCCGGACAGGTGGCGGGTGTAGTTCTCGATGCCCTTGCAATGGCCGATCTCGCTGAGCATCTCCAGATCGAAGCGGGTGCGCTGCTCGATCCGCTGCGCCTCGACCAGCTTGCCCTGGGCGACGAATTCCTTCACCCGGCCGGCCAGTTCGAGCTTGATGCTCTCCACGGCGGACACAACCTTTTCGCGTGGCGTCACATAGTGGCTCGAGGGGTAGACGGTGAAACGCGGCACCTTCTGCCGCACCCGGCCGGTGAGCGGGTCGAACAGCTGCAGCGATTCGATCTCGTCGTCGAACAGCTCGATCCGGATCGCCAGCTCGCTGTGTTCCGCCGGGAAGATGTCGATGGTGTCGCCGCGCACGCGAAACGTGCCGCGGGAGAAGTCCTGCTCGTTGCGGCTGTACTGCATGCGAATCAGCTGCGAAATGATGTCGCGCTGGCCGATCTTGTCGCCGACCCGGGTGATGAACCGCATCTGGGTGTAGTCCTCGGGCGCGCCGATACCGTAGATCGCGCTCACCGTGGCCACGATGATGGTGTCGCGCCGCTCCAGCACGCTCTTGGTCGCCGACAGGCGCATCTGCTCGATGTGTTCGTTGATCGAGCTGTCCTTCTCGATGAACAGGTCGCGCTGCGGCACATACGCTTCCGGCTGGTAGTAGTCGTAGTAGCTGACGAAGTACTCCACCGCGTTTTTCGGGAAGAACTCGCGGAACTCGCTGTACAACTGGGCCGCGAGGGTCTTGTTCGGCGCGAACACGATCGCCGGCCGGCCCATCCGGGCGATCACGTTGGCCATGGTGAAGGTCTTGCCCGAACCCGTCACGCCCAGCAGGGTCTGGAACACCTCGCCGTCGCGCACGCCCTCCACCAGCTTTTCGATCGCCGCCGGCTGGTCGCCCGCCGGCGGATACGGCAGGAACAGCTCGAACGGGGAATCCGGGAAGCTGATGAACTCGCCTTTTTTCTCTTCTTCGATGACTTCGGACAGATCGGACATGGACTGGGTGTGTGACAGGCAGGACAGTTAAAATTGGGCCAACCGGACAGAGTACAACAGCGCCGGAGTCTTCGCTTGCAACATCCCACCACAGGAATTCCCATGTCTTTGTTCACCGCCGTCGAAATGGCCCCGCGCGACCCGATCCTGGGTCTCAACGAGCAATTCAACGCCGATGCCAACCCCCACAAGGTCAACCTCGGCGTCGGCGTCTATTACGACGACAACGGCAAGCTGCCGCTGTTGCAGTGCGTCCAGGAAGCCGAAAGGCAGATGATGGAGGCGCCCAAGGCCCGCGGCTACCTGCCGATCGACGGCATCGCGGCCTATGACAGCGCTGTCAAGAACCTGGTATTTGGGGCCGAAAGCGAGCCTGTCAAGAGCGGCCGCGTCGCCACCGTGCAGGCGCTGGGCGGCACCGGCGGGCTCAAGATCGGCGCCGACTTCCTCAAGCGGCTCAATCCGGCCGCCAAGGTCCTGATCAGCGACCCGAGCTGGGAAAACCACCGGGCCCTGTTCACCCAGGCCGGTTTCACCGTCGAAACCTACCCGTACTACAGCGCCGAAACCAAGGGCATCGACTTCGACGGCATGCTCGGGGCGCTCAATGCCGCGCCGGAGGGCACCGTCGTCGTGCTCCACGCCTGCTGCCACAACCCGACCGGCTACGACATCACGCCCGAGCAATGGGACAAGGTGATCGCCGCCGTCAAGGCGCGCAAGCTGACGCCCTTCCTCGACATGGCCTACCAGGGTTTCGGCTATGGGATCGCCGAAGACGGCGCCGTGGTCGGGAAGTTCGTGGCCTCGGAGCAGAACTTCTTCGTCTCGACCTCGTTTTCCAAGAGCTTCAGCCTGTACGGCGAGCGCGTCGGCGCGCTGTCGGTCGTCTGCAAGGATCAGGAAGAGGCCGGCCGCGTGCTGTCGCAGCTCAAGATCATGATCCGCACCAACTACAGCAACCCGCCGATCCACGGCGGGATGGTGGTGGCCATGGTCCTGAACACGCCGGAACTGCGCACGCTGTGGGAGAAGGAGCTGGGCGACATGCGGCTGCGCATCAAGCAGATGCGGATCGCGCTGGTCGAAAAGCTCAAGTCCGCCGGGGTGAAGGAAGACATGAGCTTCATCACCAAGCAGATCGGCATGTTCAGCTACTCGGGCCTGACCAAGGACCAGATGGTCCGCCTGCGCAACGAGTTCGGCGTGTACGGCACCGACACCGGCCGCATGTGCGTGGCTGCCCTGAACAGCAAGAACATCGACTACGTCTGCGCCTCCATCGCCAAGGTGCTCTGAGGCGATGGGCTTGATCGGGCTGGCCCCACTTGCCTGACCTGATCGTCCTGCTGGTCGCGGAGCCGACCCTGGTCGTCGCCTATGTGGTGTTCGGCATGGTCGGTTTCGGCACCACGCTGGTCTCGGCGCCGATCCTGGCCCACGTCCTGCCGCTGTCGACGGTCGTTCCGGCGCTGGCCCTGACCGACTTCGTCGCCGCCTGGGCCAACGGCTTCCGGCTCGGCGCCCATGTGGCGCGCAAGGAAGTCCTGCGGCTGGTGCCGGCCATGGTGATCGGCAGTGCGCTCGGGGCCTGGCTGCTGTTTTCGGTGCCGGTGCGCACCCTGATGCTGCTGCTGGGCAGCTTCGTCGTGCTGTACGCGCTCAATGGCTTGCGGCCGAAGGCGCCGCAACCGCCGTTGGCGCCGGGCTGGGCCTGGTGGTTCGGCGGCGCCGGCGGCGTGCTGAGCGCCCTGTTCGGCGCCGGCGGCTGGGTCTATTCGATGTACCTGGTGCGGCGGCTGGACGATCCGCAGCAGATCCGCGCCACCCAGACCGCGGTGCTCACGGTCAGTTCGACCATCCGGGTGCTGCTGTTCGCGGTGGCGGGCACCTATTTCAACCTGAGCCTGCTGTTGCTGGTGCTGGCGCTGTTGCCGGCGATGGCGCTCGGGCTGTACCTCGGCCACCGCATCACGCTGAAGCTGGATCGCAAGCGCTTCCTGCAGGTGCTTTACGGCGTGCTGCTGCTCACCGGCAGCAGCCTGCTGTGGCGCGCGCTTTAAAGACTCATCCCCAGACCGCGGACCGCATCGAGATCGAGGCCGACTGGTAGTTGGTGTTGAAAAAGCGCGGCTTCTCGCTGGGGTCGACGGCCGCGGCCGCATAGAGCAGCGGCAGGTAGTGGTCGTGGCTGGGATGGGCCAGTTGCGCCACCGGGCCGAGCTTCTGGAAGTCCTGCAGCGCCTGCATGTCGCCCTTTTCCATCGCCTGCGCGATCTTGCCGTCGAATTCGAAGGCCCAGTCGTAGGCCTGGATCGAGGGCGATCCGCGCCGCGTCATGCGCAGGTTGTGGACGATGTTGCCGCTGCCGACGATCAGCACGCCATGGTCGCGCAAGGCCTTCAGCTGGCGGCCCAGCGCGAAGTGCTCGGCCGCCGGACGGCTGTAGTCCATGCTGAGCTGGACGACCGGGATCTGCGCCTTGGGGAACATCGGCTTGAGCACCGACCAGGTGCCGTGGTCGAAACCCCATTCGTTCAGGTCCAGTCCCACCGCCGGTTGGCGCAGCAGCGAACCGATTTCCTGCGCGACGGCGGGTGCGCCCGGAGCGGCGTATTGCTGGTCGAACAGGGCCTGGGGAAAGCCGCCGAAATCATGAATGGTCTTGGGCTTGTCCATCCCGGTCAGCCACCAGCCCTGGGTCAGCCAGTGCGCCGAGACGCACAGAATCAGCTGGGGCTGCGGCAGCCGGTTGCCGAAGTCGCGTCCGAGACTCTCCCAGCTGCGCCGGTACTCGTTGTCCTCGATGGCGTTCATCGGGCTGCCGTGGCCGACGAACAGCACCGGCATCCGGGGACTCTTCTTCAGGCTCTTGAGGCCCACGAGCCCCGCCGCCGAACTGATTTCCGTCATTCCCACCCCCGCCACGGCCAGGCTGGCGGCCACCGCCATGAAATTTCTGCGCTGCATGCTGATTCGTTCTGATCGATAACCATTGTCCGAGCGCGCCCGGTGCTGCAGAGTTCCCGACATCTAGGGGATGCACTCTCCGCCAGCCCGATACCAAATGATATATTGCACTGCAGCAACACCGAGGCACACCATGCTCTACCAGATCTACGAAGCCCAGCGAAACCTGATGGAGCCGTTTGCAGACTTCGCCCAAGCGGCGGCCAAGCTGTACAGCAATCCGCTCTCCCCGTTCGGCCAAAACCCCTTCGCCCAGCGCGTCGCGGCGGGCTACGACCTGGCCTACCGGCTCGGCAAGGATTACGAGAAGCCGCAATTCGGCATCACGACGGTGGACGTCAACGGTATCGACGTCGCGATCCACGAGCGGATCGAGGTCGACAAGCCGTTCTGCGAACTGCGCCGGTTCAAGCGCTTCTCGGACGACCCCAAGACCCTCGAAACGCTCAAGGGCCAGCCTGCCGTCCTGATCGTTGCGCCGCTGTCCGGCCACTATGCGACGCTGCTGCGCGACACGGTCCGCACCATGCTCAAGGACCACAAGGTCTACATCACCGACTGGAAGAACGCCCGCACCGTGCCCCTGGAGCAGGGCGAGTTCCACCTGGACGACTACGTCAACTACGTCCAGGAATTCATCCGCCACCTGCAGGGCATCTACGGCAACTGCCACGTGATCAGCGTCTGCCAGCCGACCGTGCCGGTGCTGGCCGCGGTGTCGCTGATGGCCAGCCGCGGCGAGGTGACGCCGTTGACCATGACCATGATGGGCGGGCCGATCGACGCCCGCAAGTCGCCGACCGCGGTCAACAACCTGGCGATGAACAAGAGCTACGAATGGTTCGAGCACAACGTGATCTACCGCGTGCCGAGCAACTTCCCGGGCGCCGGCCGCCGCGTCTATCCCGGTTTCCTGCAGCACACCGGCTTCGTGGCGATGAACCCCGACCGCCACATGTCGAGCCACTACGACTACTTCAAGCACCTGATCGCCGGCGACGACACCAGCGCCGAAGCGCACCGCAAGTTCTACGACGAGTACAACGCGGTGCTGGACATGGATGCGGACTACTACCTCGAGACCATCCGCATCGTGTTCCAGGATTTTGCGCTGGTGAACGGCACCTGGGACGTGATCAGCGAGAACGGCGACCTCGAGCGGGTGCGGCCGGAGGACATCACCACCACCGCCCACTTCACCGTGGAAGGTGAACTGGACGACATCTCGGGCTCGGGCCAGACCGAAGCCGCGCACGACCTGTGCATCAACGTGCCGAAGTCGCGCCAGAAGCATCTCGAGGTCAAGGGCGCTGGCCACTACGGCATCTTCAGCGGCCGCCGCTGGCGCGACACGGTCTATCCGCAAGTGCGCGACTTCATCCTCCAGTTCGACAAGGGCCCCGTGATCAAGGGCACGGGCAAGACCTCAACGGCGCTGAAGCCGCCGGCAAAGAAGGTCGCGCAGGCCTCGTGAACCCGCTGGCCGCGCGGATTCATTCCGCCTTGCCGCAGACCCAGTGCACGCGGTGCGGCTATCCGGACTGCGCTTCCTACGCGCTGGCGGTGGCCGATGACGAAGCTGCGATCAACCAGTGCCCGCCCGGCGGCGCCGAGGGCATCGCAAGGCTGTCGGCCATCACTGGCCGCCCTGCCCTGCCCCTGAATCGCGCCAACGGCCTGGAAGGGCCGCGCACCGTGGCCGTGATCGACGAGGCCTGGTGCATCGGCTGCACCTTGTGCCTGCCGGCCTGCCCGACCGACGCCATCGTCGGCAGCAACAAGCTGATGCACACGGTGATCGAGGCCGATTGCACCGGCTGCGAACTGTGCGTCGCGGTCTGCCCGGTCGATTGCATCAGCCTGGAAAACGTGACCGGCGAGCGCACCGGCTGGCAGGCCTGGTCGCAACCGCAGGCGGACCGGGCGCTGCAGCGCTATGAAATCCATCGTTCGAGGCCGCAGGGCCAGGAGCCGCCCGCTGCCGCAGCGGAAGGCGACGATGCCGCCCGCAAGCGCGCCGTGATCGAGGCGGCGCTGGCCCGGTCCCGGGTCCGGCGCGCCAGTTGATGCCAGCGCGTCAGCCGAGCGCGTCGTTCACCTGCTCGTTGAATTCGGCCTGGCTGATGGCGGCCCCGATTTCGCGCGGCAAGGCGTCACGCACCGAGAACACGCCCAGGATCTTCGAGCCCGGCCCGACGATCGGCAGATGCCGGAAGCCCCGTTCCAGCATGATGACCACCGCGTCCGACACCAGCGTCTCGGGCGGCACGCACAGGGGATTGGGCGTCATGATCTCTCGCACTTGTGTCCGTTCCGGATCGAGGCCCTTGGCCAGCACCCGTGTCATCAGGTCGCGCTCGGTGACGATGCCCAGCAGCGCGGCGGGCGGCTCCATGATCAGGACGCTGCCGCAGTTGGCGCGGGTCATGACGCCGGCCGCCTCCCGCACGCTGGCATTGGGCCCCAGGCTGACCACGTGCTTCTGCGACACCGGCTCGAAAACCCTGCGTTCAGCCATGATGGGCCTCCTGCATTTCAATGTAGGCGCGGGCTGCGGCTAGCGCAAGGACGCGTTGATCTTGCCGAGCGCGCCGGCGCCGGGACACAGCTGGCTGGCGCCCAGGGTGTTGAGCGGTGTCGCGGTGGTGTTGAACGACGTATGCAGGTCGGTCGCCAGCGGATCGACGTAAAGCAGGCCGGTGACGATCTCGCCGCGGGCCTGGTGCGCCTGCATGAAGTTCATCGCGGCGTGGCGGTCGGTGGGGTCGTAGTCGGGATGCAGGCTGCGCAGCCTCAGCAGCGAGCCGTCGTGCTGGCGCACATCCACCACCTCGCCGGGCTGGGCCGACACGGTGATCTCGCTGCGCTCGGTGATGAAGTCGATCCGGCTCACCGCCTCGTTGTGCTCGCGCACGTAGTCGTAGCTCTTGGTGCTGCCCGGATGGTTGTTGAACGCGACGCAGGGGCTGATGACGTCGATGAAGGCTGCGCCGCCGTGTTCCATGGCGCCCTTGATCAGCGGCACCAGCTGCGCCTTGTTGCCCGAGAAGCCGCGACCGACGTAGGTGGCGCCCAGCTGCAGCGCCATCGCCACCAGGTCCACCGGGCTGTCGCTGTTGATCGCGCCCTTCTTGCTCCTGGAGCCCTGGTCCGCCGTGGCCGAGAACTGGCCCTTGGTCAGGCCGTAGACGCCGTTGTTTTCCACGATGTAGGCCATCCGCACGCCGCGCCGCATGGCGTGGGCGAACTGGCCCAGGCCGATCGACGCGGAGTCGCCGTCGCCGGACACGCCCAGGTACAGCAGGTCGCGGTTGGCGAGGTTGGCGCCGGTCAGCACCGACGGCATCCGCCCGTGCACCGTGTTGAAGCCGTGCGAGGCGCCCAGGAAGTAGTCCGGGGTCTTGGAGCTGCAGCCGATGCCGGACAACTTGGCCACGCGGTGCGGCTGGATGTCCAGCTCCCAGCAGGCCTCGATGATCGCGGCGGAAATCGAATCGTGGCCGCAGCCGGCGCACAGCGTCGAGATCTTGCCCTCGTAATCGCGCCGGGTGTAGCCGACCTTGTTCGTGTGGAGCGACGGATGGTGCAGGCGGGGTTTGCTCAGGTAGGTCATATGGCCCCCACGTTCGCCGCCAGGGCGGCCGCACTGCCCCCCGAGGGCGCGTGATCTTGCTTGAAGCGGTTCTGCGCGGCGATCATACGGCTTGCTCCCGGGTTTGCTGCTTGCCGCGCGGCGTCTTCGCGGCAGCGGCTTCGATGTGGGCGCCGATGGCGCGGGTGATGAAGCGCGCGGTGATGGGCGTGCCGTCGAAGTGCAGCACCTTGATCAGCTTCTTCGGGTCGATCTCCAGCTCGTTGACGATCAGGCTGCGCATCTGCGCGTCCCGGTTCTGCTCCACCACGAACACCTGGTCGTGGGCGGCGAGGAATTGCGCCACGCTGGCCGGGAAGGGGAAGGCCCGCAGCCGCATGGCATCGAGATGGATGCCGGCGTCGTCCAGGTCCTCCAGCGCTTCCTGCATCGCCGGGCTGGTCGAGCCGAAGTAGATGACGCCCAGCCGGGTGCGCTGCGCCGCCGGCCGCAACACCGGCTGCGGCACCAGCGTGGCGGCGGTGGCGAACTTCTTGAGCAGCCGCTCGACGTTGTAGAGATAGTCCGGCCCCCGCTCCGAATAGCGCGCGTACGGGTCGCGGGTGGTGCCGCGGGTGAAGTAGCTGCCCCGGGTCGGGTGGGTTCCGGGCAGCGTGCGCCAGGGAATGCCGTCGCCGTCCACGTCCTTGTAGCGGCCGAAGTCCTTGCCCGCCTCCAGTTCCGCGGCCGTCATCACCTTGCCGCGATCGTAGTCGCGCCCTTCGTCCCAGGCGAAGGGCTTGCACAGGCGCTGGTTCATGCCGATGTCGAGGTCGGTCATCACGAACACCGGCGTCTGCAACCGGTCGGCCAGGTCCAGCGCGGCGGCGGCGTGGTCGAAGCATTCGTGCGGGTCTTCCGGGAACAGCAGCACGTGCTTGGTGTCGCCGTGCGAGGCATAGGCGCACGACAGGATGTCGGCCTGCTGGGTGCGGGTCGGCATGCCGGTCGACGGCCCGCCGCGCTGCACGTTGATGATGGTCACCGGGATCTCGGCGAAATACGCCAGCCCGATGAACTCCGTCATCAGCGAGACGCCCGGGCCGGATGTCGCCGTGAAAGCGCGGGCGCCGTTCCAGCCGGCGCCCACCACCATGCCGATCGATGCGATCTCGTCCTCGGCCTGGACGATCGCGTAGCGGTGCTGGCCGGTGGCCGGATCGACCCGGAACTTGCTGCAGTACTTCTCGAAGGCCTCGGCCACCGACGACGACGGTGTGATCGGGTACCAGGCCGCCACCGTGGCGCCGCCGTACACGCAGCCCAGCGCCGCTGCGCTGTTGCCGTCGACGAAGATACTGTCGCCGACCTGGTTCGCGCGCTTCACGCGGATCCCCAGCGGCGCCTGCAGGTGCTCCTTGACGAAGTCGCGGCCCAGGTGCAGCGCCTGCACGTTGGACGCCAGCAGCTTTTCCTTGCCCTTGTACTGCTCGCCGAACAGTTGCTCGATCGCCGCCGCCTCGACCTCGAGCAGCACCGACAGGGCCCCGACGTAGACGATGTTCTTGAACAGCTGGCGCTGGCGCGGATCGGTGTAGACCGCGTTGCAGATCTCGGTCAGGGGCATGCCGATCACCGTGATGTCGGGCCGGAACTTCTCCGGCGGCAGCGGCCGCGTGCTGTCGTAGAACAGGTAGCCGCCCGGTTCCAGTTCGGCGACGTCCGCGTCCCAGGTCTGCGGGTTCATCGCCACCATCATGTCGATGCCGCCGCGCCGGCCCAGGTGGCCCTTCTCCGTCACCCGCACCTCGTACCAGGTCGGCAGGCCCTGGATGTTGCTGGGAAAGATGTTGCGCGGGCTGACCGGAACGCCCATGCGCAGGATCGCCTTCGCGAACAGCTCGTTGGCAGACGCCGAGCCGGAGCCGTTGACGTTGGCGAACTTGATGACGAAGTCGTTGACGGACTCGATGCGCTTCATACGGTCACTCCCATCGGCACGGCCTGCCCGGCCGGTGTCATCTTGAGCAGGAACTTCTGCATGTCCCAGGCGCCGGTCGGACAGCGCTCGGCGCACAGCCCGCAGTGCAGGCAGACGTCCTCGTCCTTCACCATGATCCGCCCGGTCTTCAGGCCGCCGGACACGTACAGGTCCTGCGCCAGGTTGAGCGCCGGCGCCTTCAGCCGGGTCCGCAGGTCGGCCTCGTCGCCGTTGGTGGTGAAGGTGATGCAGTCCATCGGACAGATGTCCACGCAGGCGTCGCACTCGATGCATAGCGGCTCGGCGAACACGGTCTGGACGTCGCAGTTCAGGCAGCGCCCCGCCTCCTTCACCGCGGTGGCGACGTCGAATCCGAGTTCGACCTCCACCTTGATGCTGGCCAGCGCCTTCTCGGCCTTGGCCCATGGCACCTTGTAGCGGGTGTCGTTGGCGGTGTCGTTGTCGTAGCTCCACTCGTGGATGCCCATCTTCTGCGACACCAGGTTGGTCATCGGATCGGGCCGCACCCGGACGTCACCGTCATGCAGGAACAGGTCGATCGACACCGCCGCGTCGTGGCCATGGGCGACGGCGGTGATGATGTTCTTCGGGCCGAAAGCCGAATCGCCGCCGAAGAACACGTTGGGCACGCTGGCCTGCAGGCTGGCCTGGTCCAGCTTCGGCAGGCCCCACTCGTCGAAGGCGATGCCGCAATCGCGTTCGATCCAGGGGAAGGCGTTTTCCTGGCCGACCGCCACCAGCACGTCGTCGCATTCGAAGAAGGCATCGGGCTCGCCGGTGGGGACCAGGCTGCGCTTGCCCTTGGCGTCGTACACCGCCTTGACGATCTCGAAATTCATGCCGGTCAGCCGGCCGCCTTCGTGCACGAAGGCCTTGGGCACATGGAAGTTGATGATCGGGATGCCTTCGTGCATCGCGTCTTCCTTCTCCCAGGGCGAGGCCTTCATCTCCTCGAAGCCGCTGCGCACGATCACCTTCACGTCGGTGCCGCCCAGCCGGCGCGAAGAGCGGCAGCAGTCCATCGCCGTGTTGCCGCCGCCCAGCACGATCACGCGCTTGCCGATGCTGGCGATATGGCCGAAGGACACCGAGGCCAGCCAGTCGATGCCGATGTGGATGTTGGCCGCCGCCTCCTGCCGGCCCGGCAGTTCCAGGTTGCGCCCGCGCGGGGCGCCGCAGCCGACGAAGATCGCGTCGTAGCCCGCTTCCATCAGCGCCTTCATGGAGTCGATGCGCTGGCCGCTGCGGAACCGCACGCCGAGGTCGAGGATGTAGCCGGTCTCCTCGTCGATCACCGATTCGGGCAGGCGAAAGCGCGGGATCTGGGTGCGGATGAAGCCGCCGGCCTTCGCTTCACCGTCGTACACCGTCACGTCGTAGCCGAGCGGTGCGAGGTCGCGCGCGACCGTGAGCGAGGCGGGACCGGCGCCGACGCAGGCAATGCGCAGTCCGTTCTTCGGCGCCAGCCTGGGCATGCGGGCGCCGACGTCGTCCTTCATGTCGGCCGCGACCCGTTTGAGGCGGCAGATAGCCACCGGCTCGGGCTGTTCGAGGTTGTGGTCCTCGACCCGGCCGCGCCGGCAGGCCGGCTCGCAGGGCCGGTCGCAGGTGCGCCCGAGGATGCCGGGAAAGACGTTCGACACCCAGTTGATCATGTAGGCGTCGCTGTAGCGGCCCTGCGCGATCAGGCGGATGTATTCGGGGACCGGCGTGTGCGCCGGACAGGCGTACTGGCAGTCGACGACCTTGTGGAAGTACGCCGGGTTGGCAATGTCGGTTCGCTGCAAAGCTGTCTCCTTGCCTTGCCCGCTGCACCCCGGGACGGGGCCTCGGGCCGGGGATCTGTGTCCCCCGAGGCCAGTCTATGCCTGTGCGGCGGGAAAGTCCTCTCGGGTGAACCCCGCACCGCCGCGGTGTGGCTTCAGCGCCACCCGGCCGGTGGCTCCGAACATCAATTGAGGGGGGCGAATCCGCTCTGCGGTGTCATCCACTTCTTCGCGAACACTGCCGCCTTCACCGGCGCTCCCGCCAGCGGCCCCTGGAATTCGTCGCATTTCTGGGCCTGCAGCAGGGCCCGCTGGGCTTCGGTCTCGATGCCGGTCGCCACCGCGCGCAGTCCCATATTGCGCGCCATCGCGATGGTGGCAGCCGCCAGCGGGGAGCTGTCGCGGCTGCCGGCCCGGAAGAACAGGGGATGGATCCTGACATCGTCCACCGGCAGGCGCCGCAGTTGCAGCAGCGACGAATTGGGCCCGCCGAACTGGTCCAGGCCGAAGCGCACGCCCATCTTCTTGAGGCCGGCGAAGGTCTCCAGGCTCTCCGGGGTCGGCTCGGTGTCGGCGCCGCCCCGGAAATCCACCGCCAGGTACTGGGGCTGCAGCCCGGCCCGGATGGCCTTGCGCAGGATGTCGAACAGCTGCGGCAGCGACATCTGGTCGAGGCTGACCGTGAGGCCCACCCGGGGCAGGCGCAAGGACGCCGCGCGCCAGGCCTTGGTCTGGTCGCGCAGCTGGTGCAGCATCCATTCGGTGAGCGCCATGCTCATTTCCGCCGTGGCCGCCATGTCCAGGACCGCGTCGCCTTCGTAGACCTCGCCCGACGGGTGGGTCCAGCGTGCGATCCCCTGGGCCCCGGACAGGCTGGAGGTCAGCGTGTGCTGCCGCGGCTGGTACAGCATCTCCATCTGGTTGCGGGTGAACGCCATGCGCAGGTCGGCGCCGCGGGTGAGCGTGCGGACCGCCTTCTCGTTGAGCTCCTGCGTATAGAACTCGTACGTGTGGCGGCCCGACACCTTGGCATGGCGCATCGCCAGGCCGGCGTTGGTGATCAGGATGTCGAGCTCGCGGCCGTCGTCGGGAAACACGGCGACGCCGATGCTGCAGGTGACGAAGATCTCCTGCGCCCCGCCGCGGTTGAAACTGGTCGATGCCGCGTCCAATAGCCGGTTGATGAACCCGGCCGTCGTCTCGACGTCCTCCATGCGCGGCAGCAGCACCGCGAACTCGTCGCCGTCGAAGCGGTAGAGCGAAGGCCGGTCGCACGGATCGCCGCGCGCGTCCGCGCCCTCGGTCTCCACGCAACTGGCGAGCCGCTTGGAGATGCGCTGCATCAGCTGGTCGCCGATGGCGCGTCCCATGGCATCGTTGACGCTGGCCAGCCGGTCGACGCCGATGTGGATCAGCGCTCCCTTGTGCCGCTGCTTGGGCAGCCGCGCCAGCACCGCCTTCACCGCCTCCTTGTAGCGCAGCTTGTTGGGCAGGGCCGTGAGCGGATCGTGCTGTGCCAGGTAGTCGCGGTACACGGTCGCGGCGAGCGTGTTGCGGATGCGCAGCGCCAGCTCGCTCGGATCGACCGGCTTGGACAGGAAATCCATCGCGCCCAGCGACAGCGCCTGCAGCTTCACCTGCGGATCGTGGGTGCTGGTCAGCACGATCACCGGCACGTGGCGCAGCGTGGCGTCGTCGCGCATGAGGTTCAGGATCTGCATGCCATTGACCTTCGGCATGGACAGGTCGAGCAGCAGCAGGCTCGGGCGCTTGGTGCGCATCAGTTCCAGCGCCTCCTCGGCCTGGGTCGTGGAGACGAAGTTGCGATAACCGGCGTCCTCGAGGAACGCCTCGGTCATTTCGATGTTCAGCTGCTCGTCGTCGACCATCATGATGGTCGCTTCGGTCAGCCCGCTCAGGGACTCGTGCGCCCAGACCAGCGCCTCGGGGGTGACCGCCCCCATGCGGCGGTCCGCCAGCCGATCGTCGCCCGGCATGAAGACGGTGTTGGGGCCGGTGCTCCGCGTCGACGGAATCGTGCTTTCTGGGTCCATGGCTGCGGGCTCTCTCATGTGTCCATTGTCGTGGCGAGCGGCTGCGGCGTCACCAGCAGATCGCACATTCCGTCGAGCCGCGCCAGCAGCGCCGTCGTGGCGCGCGTGTCGCCGGCCTTGGCCAGCGTCTCCAGTTCCCGCGCCGGCGCCGTGAGGCCGTCGTACCCCATCATCCCGGCCGACCCTGCCAGCCAGTGGCCAAACCGGCCGAGCTCGTCGAAATCGGCCCCGGCGAGCGCTTCGCGCGCCTGCCCGAGCCGTTCGCGCAGGCGGCCGGGAAACTTGCTCACGATCGGCGACAGCCGGGGATGGTCGGCGAACCGCGAATGGATCGGGTCCACCGGCACACCCGCGAGCAGGACCGCGTCGGTGCCCACCGGCGCCGGCAGCGAGACGGGCAGGTGGACCTCCGGCGCCGCGCCGGCCGCTGGCGCCAGCCGCTCGCCGCCCAGCAGCCCGGCCACGCAGCCGAGCAGCTGGTCGATGTCGACCGGCTTGCTCACGCAGGCGTTGCAGCCCACCGCGAGCACCGCCTCCTCGAAGCCCTTCATCGCGTTGGCCGAAAATGCGACGATCGGTGTCGTGATGCCCTGGCCGCGCAGCAGTTTCACCGCCGTGTAGCCATCCATCACCGGCATGTTCATGTCCATGAGGATCAGGTCGGTGCCGCCGGCGGCGACCTTGTCGAGCGCCTCCCGGCCGTTCTGCGCCTCCTCCACCCACAGGCCCTGCTCCGCCAGCACCAGCGACAGCAGTTCGCGGTTCTCCGCCCCGTCGTCGACCACCAGCACCCGCGAGGCGGGGATCCGCCAGCGGGTCGCGGGCGCGACGGCGCCGGCATCCCGGGCCGCCAGCACCTGGGCCGGCGCCAGCAGGTCCACGCCTTGCAGCGGGCCGGTCTCGCAGGTGAAGACCAGCACGCTGCCCTGGCCCGGGCTGCTCGCTGCCGTGATGTCGCCGCCCAGGGCCCGGGCCAGCCTGCGGCTGATGGCCAGACCGAGGCCGGTGCCGCCGAAGCGGCGCGTGATCGACGCATCGGCCTGGGTGAAGGGCTCGAACATGTCCTCGATCCGGTCGGCGGGAATCCCGATGCCGGTGTCGCGGACCTCGACCGCATACTGCCGGCCGCTGCACCGCAAGACCACGCGCACCTCGCCCTGGTCGGTGAACTTGATCGCATTGCCGACCAGGTTGAGCAGGATCTGGCGCATGCGGCCGGTGTCGGAGTGGATCGTCTCGGGCAGGGACCCCTGCGGCACGAACAGCAGGCTGATGCCTTTCTCGCGGGCCTTCACCGACAGCTCCGCGATCACCTGCTGCGCCACCAGGTGCGGCTGGCAGGCGCCGGCCTCGATCTCGATGTGGCCGGCCTCGACCTTCGACAGGTCCAGGATGTCGTTGATCAGCGTCAGCAGGTGCCGGCCGCTGCTGTGGATCGTGTCGAGGTAGCGCGACGACTCGCGCTCGCTCTTGCTGTAGCCGCGCTTGAGCAGTTCGGTGAAGCCGAGGATGGCGTTCATCGGGGTGCGGATCTCATGGCTCATGTGGGCCAGGAAATCGCTCTTGGCCCGGTTGGCGGCCTCGGCCTCGTCCTTGGCCTGGCGCAGCTCGACCTGGCTTTGCTGCAGCAGCGTGACGTCTTCCAGGCTGATCAGGACGCCGCCGGCCTTGCCGCCCGTGCTGAGCACCGGTGAACAGTTGACGACGAAGCTGCGCTCCTGGCCGGCGCTGTCGCGCAGGCGCAGGTGCCGGTCCCGCTGCACCACACCCTGCTCCAGCGCAACCGCCCAGGGGTAACCGGCGACCAGCGGCTGCCCGGTGTCGTCGAGCCAGGCAATGGCTGACACGTTCGTTCCCATCAACTGCTCGTTGGAACGGCCCAACAGCTTGACGAACGCCTCGTTGGCCAGCACGACGACCTGCTTCTGGTCGATCACCAGCAGGCCTTCGGTGAGCGAATCCAGCGCCGAGCGGACCCGCCCGGGAATCGCCTGGGACGGATCCAGGTGCCGCAGCACCCGGTTCAGATAGACCTGGAACCCGAGGAAGCACAACATCGTGCAAAACGCCAGCAGCGGGATCAGCGGCGTCTGCAGGATGCCCAGCAGGCCCGGCGCCGTGAGCGGCTCGAAGCGCAGCTCCAGGTCACCCCAGGGCCGGGAGCCCGCGTGCAGGTGAACCGTGATCTGCGAATCGGCGGCCTGCGCGCTGTCCATCGGCAGCCATCGGCGCGCATGGTCGCCGACCGTGACCACCATTCGGCCTTCGCGCGAGCGCAGGCCGACCGACAGCAGGCTGGCGTTGCGCTTTTGCACGAACCGCAGCACGTCCTCGAGCGGGCGCGGGTCCGCGCTGCCCAGGAAGGCGGTGCTGGTGGCCGCCAGCGACTCGGCCAGCGCGACACGGCCGTCGCGCACCGCGCTGGTCCGGTCCGGCACCAGGCCGAAGAACGACGCTGCCAGCAGCGCGCTGCTGACCAGCGACACCAGCCCCAGCGAGATGTAAGTCCGGGTGCTGAGCAGCTTCATCCGAAACCCCGCAGCGGATTGCGGTCGGGATCGGACACGGCGTCCAGCGCCTCGTCGTCCTCCTGCGCTTCCTCGTCCACCCGCGACAGCACCGGCAGCGGGTCGAGCACCCGCCACGCCGGCAATGCGGACAGGTAGCTGCCCATCAGGACGCCGCCGCGAATCAGCCACAGCACGTAGACCAGCGACAGGCCCAGCGACACCCCGGCGACCGAGATCGTGACCGACTTGTCGAGCTGGAGCTGTTCCTGCAGGTCGTCGCGCAGCCGGTTCAGCTGCTCGGAGAACTCGCCGGAACGCAGCGTGCGCCCCAGCTCCTCCACCGCGACGCCTTCACTGCGGCTGACGAAGCCCAGGCGCAGCGGACTGTCGCCGGCGTCCTCCAGGGCCACCAGCTCGATGCTGCGGACGTCCGGCACCGCGACCGGCACCGGCCGGACCGGTTCGAACTGGACCAGCGGCCGGGCCACGAATGCCGACAGGGCCCGCTCCGGCAGTTCCGGCCCCAGCGGCTGGCCATTGGGGCCCAGCGCGAAATCATCGGCCGCGGCACCCATCTCGCTGCGCGTGCGGCCGGGGCCGGCCGGCGCCGGAGCCGCAGCGACCAGCTCCGGGGCAGCGGGAACCGGCCCGGCTTGCTGGACGGCCGGCTCGCGCGACGGCGGTGTCGACTGCGGCGGCGGCGCGACCGGCACCGCGGGCTCGGACCCGGTGTCCGAAGCCACCGGAGCCGGGGCCGGAGCCGGAGCAGTGGTCGGCGCCGGCGCTGGTGCGGTCGTGGGTGCCGGAGCTGGTGCGGTCGTGGGTGCCGGAGCGGGGGCCGGTGCGGTCGTGGGCGCGGGCGCAGGCGCGCTCGTTGGAGCCGGAGCCGGAGCCGGATCCGGCGCCGGGGTGGGTGCCGGTGCCGGTGCCGGTGCCGGTGAATCGCTGACATCGGCGACCGTGACGGCGATGGCCTGGCTGTCGCTGAGAGCACCGTCGCTCACCTGGACCACCACGTCGTAGACGTTGTCGGCCCCGACATCGGCAGGCGTCTCGAAGTCGGGTGCGGAGCCGAACGCCAGCACCCCGGTCGAGACGTTGATCACGAAGCGGCCGGCATCGGCACCGCCGGTGATCGTGTAGGTCAAGGTCTGGGCGGGCAGGTCGGCGTCGGTGGCCGAAACCGTCATCACGGCCGTGTCGTTCTCCGCGACGGCGACCGTCGCCGTCGCGCCGCCGCCGTTGCTGGTGATCACCGGCGCCACGTTGGCCGGCGTTTCGGCCACATCCGTGACCGTCACCGCGATGGCCTGGGTGTCGGTGAGCGTGCCGTCGCTGACCTGCACGATGAGGTCATAGACGTTGTCGGCGCCGGCGTCGGCGGGGGTTTCGAAGTCCGGCGCGCTGACGAAGCGCAGCACACCGGTCGCGGGATCGAGCACGAACCTGGCCGCATCGGCACCGCCAGCGATGGAGTAAGTCAGCGTCTGTGCCGGCAGGTCGGCGTCGGTCGCCGTGATCGTCGCCACCGCCGTCCCGTTCTCGGCGACGCTGACGGTTGCCGCCGCGCCGCCGCCATTGCTGGTGATCGTCGGAGCGACGTTGGCCGGGGTCTCGTTGACGTCGGTCACCGTGACGGCGATCGACTGGGTATCGCTCAGCGCGCCATCGCTGACGCGCACGATGACGTCATAGACGTTGTTCGCGCCGGCGTCGGCGGGCGTTTCGAAGTCCGGCGCGCCGACGAAGCGCAGCACACCGGTCGCGGGATCGAGCACGAACCGCGCCGCATCGGCACCGCCAGCGATCGAGTACGTCAGCGTCTGCGCCGGCAGGTCGGCGTCGGTCGCAATCACCGTCGTCACCGCCGTCCCGTTCTCGGCGACGCTGACGGTTGCCGCCGCGCCGCCGCCATTGCTGGTGATCGTCGGAGCGACGTTGGCCGGGGTCTCGTTGACGTCGGTCACCGTGACGGCGATCGACTGGGTATCGCTCAGCGTGCCGTCGCTGACGCGCACGATGACGTCGTAGACGTTGTTCGCGCCGGTGTCCGTTGGCATCTCGAAGTCCGGTGCGCTGATGAAGCTCAGCACCCCGCTGGTAGCGCCGATGGTGAACCTGGCCGCGTCCGCCCCGCCGGCAATCGAATAGGTCAGCGTCTGCGCCGGCAGGTCGACGTCGGTCGCAGTCACAGTCGCCACCACGGTGCCGTTCTCGGCAACGCTGACCGCGGCCGTCGCGCCTGCGCCATTGCTCGAAATCACCGGTGCGTCGTTGACCGCCGTCACGAGCACGGTCACCGTGGCCGTTCCACCGCTGGTATTGCCGTCGGCCACGCGATAGCTGAAATTCGCCACGCCGTTGAAATTCGCATTCGGCGTGAACGTCACCGTGCCGTCGCCATTCAGCACCGCGGTGCCGCCCGTCCCCCCGGTCACGGACGCAACGCGCAGCGCCGAGTTCGGACTGTCGACATCGGTGTCGTTCCCCACCAATTGCGCAGCCGTGTAGACCACCTGCGTGTCTTCGGTGGCGGTCAGGTTGTCGTTGACTGCCACCGGGGCATCGTTGACTGCCGCCACCGCGACGGCCACGCTCGCCGCCCCGCTGCTCACGGAGTTGCCATCGGTCACGGTGTAGGTGAAGCCCGCCGCGCCGCTGAAATTCGCATCCGGCGTGAACGTCACCGTGCCGTCGCTGTTCAAGATCGCCGTGCCGCCCGTGCTGCTGGTGACCGCGGCGACGGAGAGTCCGGAATTGGGGGTGTCGGCATCGGTGTCGTTGGCCAGCAGTTGCGCCGCAGTAAACGTCACCGGCGTGTCTTCCGTGGCCGACAGGCTGTCGTCGACGGCGACCGGGGGGTCGTTCAGCGCCGCCACTGCGACCGCCACCGTCGCGGCGCCGCTGCTGGTCGCCGTGCCGTCGCTCACGCGATAGGTGAAATTCGCAGCGCCACTGAAGTTGGCGTCGGGCGTGAACGTCACCGTGCCGTCGCCATGCAACACCGCGGTGCCGCCGGTTCCACTGGTGACCGACGCGATACTCAGCTGAGCGTTCGGGTTGTCGACGTCGGTGTCGTTGCCCAGCAGCTGCGCCGCCGTGTAGGTGACCGGCGTGTCTTCGCTCGCAGCCAGGCTGTCGTTGACAGCGACCGGGGCGTCATTCACTGGCGCCACGTTCACCGTCACGACGGCAGCATTGCTGCTCAGCCCAGCGTCCCTCGCCGTGTAGGTGAAAGCGGCGGCGCCGTTGAAATTCAGGTCCGGCGTGAAGCTGACGGTGCCGTCGCCATTGAGCACCGCCGTGCCGCCCGCGCCGCTCGTCACCGAGGCGATGGTCAGCGGACTGTTCTCGGGATCGACGTCGTTGCCGGTCAGCTGCGCCGCCGTGTAGGTGACCGGAGTGTCTTCGTTGACCGTGAACGTGTCGCCCACCGCGATCGGCGCGTCATTGACCGGCGCCACGGCCACCGTCACCGTCGCCGCGTTGCTGGTCAGCGAACCATCGCGGACGGTGTAGCTGAAGGTCGCGTTGCCGCTGAAGTTGCTGTCGGGCGTGAAGGTGACGCTGCCATTGCCATTGAGGACCGCGCTGCCGCCCGCGCCGCTCGTCACCGAAGCGATGGTCAGCGGACTGTTCTCGGGATCGACGTCGTTGCCGGTCAGCTGTGCCGCCGTGTACGTGACCGGGGTGTCTTCGTTGGCCGTGAAGGTGTCGCCCACCGCGATCGGCGCGTCATTGATCGGCGCCACGGCCACCGTCACCGTCGCTGCGTTGCTGGTCAGCGAACCATCGCGGACCGTGTAGCTGAAGCTGGCATTGCCGCTGAAGTTGCTGTTCGGCGTGAAGGTGACGTTGCCACTGCCGTCGAGCACCGCGCTGCCGCCCACGCCGCTGGTCACGGAGACGATGGTCAGCGGCGTGTTTTCCGGATCGGTGTCGTTGCCGGTCAGCAGGGCTGCGGCATAGGTGACCGGCGTGTCTTCGGTGGCCGTCAGGCTGTCGCCGACCGCCACCGGAGCATCGTTGACGCCGGCCACCGTGACGCTGACGGCAGCGGTTTCGGTGACCCCGCCGGAGGTGACCGTGTAGGTGAAGCTGTCCGTGCCGGCAAAATTCGCGTCGGGCGTGTAGGTCAGCACCCCCGCCGCGGTGAAGCCCACGGTGCCGTTGGCGCCCTGCGTCACCGCCGTGACCGTGTGGATCGGGTTGTCGAACGAGTCCGCACTCGCGCCGTTGGTCCCTGTCACCGCGTTGAAGACGAGCACCGTATCTTCATTGGTACTGACCACGTCGGCCACCGCGTCGGCGACTGCGCCGATCGTCACGGCGATCGTTTCGCTGTTGCTCAGGATCCCATCGCTGGTGGTCACGACCAGCGTCGCGGTGCCGTTGAAGTCGGCCACGCTGGCGTAACGCAAGCCGTCGAGCGCGCCATTGACCGCCGTCTGCGTGCCGCGGATCGTCACCGAGGCACTGCCATTGCTGGTGATGTTGGCCCCGGCAAAAGCGACCGCCGTCAACAGGCCGTTGCTGGCCGACACGGTCGTCGTCAGGATCGTCGTGTCCGCATCGGCCACCGTGATGGCGTTGCCGGTCGCCACGCCGAAGACCTTGGCCGTGTCTTCGCTGGTGGACTGTGCGACCGGCAAGGTATTGACCGGAGGCGCCGCGGCGGTGACGGTGACGTCGACACTGGACGTCTCGGTCGTTCCGCCCGCACTCACCGTGTAGCTGAAGGTCGGCACCGTCCCGGTGAAGCCGGCCTGCGGCGTGAAGACCAGTTCTCCCGCCACGAGCGCGACACTGCCATTGGCGACCGCCACGGACGGGCCAGCTTGCACGATGGCCGTGCCGTTGATCCGCGTGATGGTGCGCGCAGCGTCGGCGAAGCTGTCGTTTCCCAAAACGTTGATCGTCACCGCGATGTTGGTCTGCGTGCTGGCCACGTCCGGCGCGGCGTCGGCCACCGCGCCGACATTCAGCGCCACGGTGTCGCTGTCCCCGAGGCTGCCGTCGCTGGAAACGAGCGTCAGCGTGTCGCCGCCGTTGTAGTCGGCCACGCTGGCGTAGCGCAGGCCATCGAGCGCGCCGTTGATGGCCGCCGCCGTGCCGCTGATGGTCACCGCGGCGCTGCCGTTGTTGCTGACCGTGGCGCCGGCAAACGACACCGCCGTCAGCGTGCCGCTGGCAACCGTCACGGTCGTCGTCAGCGTGCCGCCATCCACGTCGGCCACGCTGATGGCGTTTCCATTGGCGACGCTGAACACCTTCGGCACGTCTTCCGTGACCGCCTGCACGCCGGGCACCGTGTTCACGGGCGCGTCGTTGACCGCCGTGACCGCCACGGTGACGGTGGCGCTCTCCGTCCCGCCGCCGGCGCTCACCGTGTAGCTGAAGCTGTCGGCGCCGCTGTAGCCGGCATCGGGCGTGTAGGTCAGCACCCCCGCGGCGGTGAAGCTCACGCTGCCATGGGCGCCCTGGGTCACGGCGGTCACCGAGCGCCCGGTGTCTTCGAACGTGTCGGCGCTGGCGCCGTTGGTGCCGGTCAGGACGTTGACGCTCAGCGCGACATCTTCGTTGGTCGCGACCGAGTCGGCAACGATGTCGGCGACAGCCGCGATGCTGATCGCGACGGTGTCGGTGTCGCTGGCCGCACCGTTGGTCACGGCCAGCGTGAGCGTGTCGGTCCCGTTGAAGTCCGGCGCACCCGCGTAGCGAAGGCCGTCGAGGGCGCCGTTGATCGCAGCGGCGGTGCCGGTGATGGTCACCGTGGCACTGCCGTTGTTGCCGATGGCGGCGCCGGCGAACGGCTGGGCCGTCAGCGTCCCGTTGCCAACGCTCAACGTGGCCGTCAGCACGCCGCCGTCGACGTCGGCGATCGAGATGGCGTTGGCGCTGGCGCCCGAAAACACCAGCGCGGTGTCCTCGTTGACCGCCTGCGCACCAGGCACGGTGTTGACCGGCACGTCGGCGACCGCGGCCACCGTGATGGCGACCGTATCGCTGTCGGTCAGGGGTGTGCCAGCCGTGCTGTCGGTGGACAGCACCGTGAGGCTGTCGCTGCCGCTGAAGTTGGCGTTGCCCTGGTAGGACAGTGTGGCCAGCGCGGCATTGATCTGGTCCTGGCTCCCCGACAGCGTGAGCGTGCCGCTGCCGTTGGCGCCCGCGCTGATCGTGGCGCCGCCGGCCAGGCTCACGTTGACGCTGCCGTTGAGCACCGTCAGCCGGGTGCTGGCCAGGTTGAGGTCCGGGTCGTTGACGCTGATCCCAGCCAGCGCCAGCACCGTGTCCTCATTGATCGTCTGCGCCCCCGGCACCGTGTTGACCGGTGCGTCGTCCGTCGGCGTGACGTTCACGCTCACGGTCCCCGGCGCCGAGGTCGTGATGCCGTCGCTCACGCGGTAGCGGAAGGTGATCGTGCCGGTGAAGTTCGGATCGGGCGTGAAGGTGACGCTGCCGTCGGGGTTGAGCACGGCCCGCGTGCTGGAGACACTCACGATCGTCAGCGGGTTGCCGTCGGGGTCAGTGTCGTTCCCGAGCAGGTCGGCAGCCGTGAACGTGATCGGGGTGTCCTCGGCCGTGGTGCGGAAGTCGTCGTTGGCGACCGGCGGGTCGTTGACCGGGGCCAGGTTCACCGTCACGGTGGCGGGTGCCGAGGTGGAACTGCCGTCGCTCACCGTGTAGGTGAACGTCGCCGCGCCGTAGAAATCGGCGGTGGGAGTGAAGGTGATGGTCCCGTTGCCGTTCAGGATCACCGTGCCGCCCGTGCCGCTGGCCACGCTGGCGACGACCAGCGAGCCGCCTTCCAGGTCGGTGTCGTTCGCCAGCAGCGTGGAAAGATTGATGACGGTCAGGACATCTTCGGTGCCCGCCACCGTGTCGGCGTTCGCCACCGGCGGCTCGTTCCCGACCAGGGCCGCCGCCAGCGGCTGGCTGCCCCCGGGGTCGACCATCAGCAGGGTCGGCGCGATCGCCGCATAGTCGCCGGTTCCGGTCAGCGTGCGGTGCTCCGCCACGCCGGTGAACGCCCCGCCGAGCGCCAGTCCGGCCCCGAAGTCCGCCGAATACAGGATCCGGGGCTCCATCGCCTCGGCCACCGGCGCTCTTCGATGGGCCCGGCCTGCGGTCAGTCGGCTGAGCCAGCCCATGTCAGACCACCGACGGGCCGCCCCGGGGTGGGCTGGACCCTCCCGGAGGGAATAAAACGAAGTGAACGTGGAGGCTCATTTCAGTCGGGCCTTCCGGTCACGGCTTGCGGGTCGTGGAAATCAGCGTCGGGTCGAGTTGCAGGCGCAGCGACGTGTCGACGCCCTTGGCCGCCGGCCGCGGCGCGGGCCGGGTCTGGGGCAGAGTGCCGGAGTCGCCCAGGTCGGCCTTGCAGCGCAGCCCGGCAGGCAGCGACAGGTCGGCGTTGGGCAGCTCGGCCCGGATGCGGAAGGTGTTGCTGGCGCCGTCGATCAGGCGGTCGACCACCGTCACCCGCGCCAGCCGCGGCGCGGCACCGGCGAAATCGGGCGTCACGGTGACGGTCATCCCGTTGCGCACGGCGGAGAAGTACGTCGATGGCAGCACGATCTCGACCCGCAGCGGATTGACCACCGCCACCCGGAACATCGCCTTTTCCTCGACCCGCTCGCCCGCCGACAGGTAGCGCTCGGCGATCACCCCGCTGATCGGGCTGCGGATCGTGCGCAGTCCGAGCTGGGCCTGCGCCAGCTCCTGCTCGCGCAGGAAGATGCCGCGCTGTTCGCTGGCCTGCGCCAGCCTCTGGTCCGCAACCTGGTAGTCGGCCCGGGCCTGCTCGAGCGCCTGACCGGAGATGAATTGCTGCTTGTGCAGGTCGCGGGCCCGGGCCAGCTTCTGGCGTGCCAGTTCCGCCGTCGCTTCGGCGGCGCGCAGCTCGCCGATGGCCTGGGCCCGGCTGGTGGCGACCGCGACCGAGTGGCGTTCGACGTCGGCCCGCAAGGTGGCCAGCGGCTGGCCCTTGGTGACGAGGTCGCCGCGTTCGACCAGGGTGGATTCGATGACGCCGATCACCGGGCTGCCGACGTCGGACAGCCGGAAAGGCTCGATCAGGCAGCCCAGCGGTTGCGCCGCGAGCGCCGACCCCGTCGGCATCAGCAGGGCCGCGGCCAGGAAAAGATGACTTGGTTTCATTGGGAAAGCTGCCGGCTGAACGTCAACTCACGCTCCTGCGATTCCGACACCCGGGAGAGTGTTACACGTTGTTTCCGCTGCGTAAAGGATTCCCGCAGTTGCGCAAGGCGCACGGTGGCTGCGGACAACACCGGCGGGCAGCCCAGGCGCGCCAGCCAGCGCCGCCACCAGGCCGGCCACCAGCGCTGCAGCAGCGGAAAGTCCAGTGCCAGCATGGCTTGCGTACTGCCCAGCTGGCCCTGGCGGCCGGCCCGTCCGAGAAATTGGCGGTCGATGCGGGGCGAAGCGTTGTGTTGGCAAAGGATGACATGCAGGCCGCCCAGCTGGACCACCTCCTCTTGCAGCAGGATGTCGGTGCCCCGCCCGGCCATGCTGGTCGCCACGGTGATCCGGCCCCTGCCCCCGGCCGCCGCAATCAGCCGGCTTTCGTCGCCGTCCTGGCGCGCATTGAGCACCCGATGCTCCAGGCCGTGGGCTGTGAGAACTTGTGACAGCGCCTCCGACTGCGCCACCGAGTCGGTTCCGATCAGGACCGGGCGGCCGGCTGAACGGATGGCAGCCGCGCTTGCGGCCACCTGCTGCCACAGGCCCTGGCTGTCGGAGAAGAGCCGCGCCGGCAGCCGCGTCACGCGGGACGCCGTGCGCGGATCCACCGCCACCACCCCCAGCCCGTAGACCGCCTTCAATTCGGCGGCGGCCTCGCCCAGCGTCCCGCTGGCGCCCGCCAGCCGCAGGTAGCGCGGAAAGAAGCGCTGAAACGTGATCTGGGTCACCGTGGAGTTGCTTTGCGAAGGCGCCAGCCCTTCCTTCAACTCCACCAGTTGCTGCAGCCCCTGCGCCCAGGCCCGCCCCGGTGCCGCGCGGCCGGTGGTTTCATCGACCAGCAGCACCTGGCCGTCGCGCACCACATAGTCGTGGTCGCGCCGCAGCACCAGCAGCGCAGTCAGCGCCGATTCGACCGCGGCCTGCCGGTGCGCGCGATGCCCGTACAGCGGATGGCTGGCGGCCGGCCATTGCGCCAGCCGCTGCACGCCGGCCGGGGTCAGCTCGATCCGGCGGCCGTCGCCGCAGCGGCGGAAGTCCGCGCCCTGCGCCAGCCGCCGCGCCAGCGCCAGCGCGCCGCGATGGAACTCCTGCTCCGGCGCCGAGCCGCTGCCTTGCGACAGCACCAGCGGCATGCGGGCCTCGTCGATCAGCACGGTGTCGGCCTCGTCGATGATGGCCATGCACAGGCCGCGCAACACCGCCGGTTCGTGCCGCGCGGACTGCAGCCGGCGGGCCCGCTGCTCCAGCGCCGACAGGTCGGCCACCCGGGCCAGGCCGTCGCGCAGGTAGTCGAAGGCCAGCTCCTTGGCGGTGCAGTAGGTCACGTCGCAGCCGTAGGCCAGGCGCCGCTCGGCCGCCGAAAGCGGCTGGGTGACGCAGCCCGCCCGCAGCCCGAGCAGCGCGAAGAACGGCCGCAACTGGTCGGCGTCCCGCTGCGCCAGGTAATCGTTGGCGGTGATGACATGCACCGGCGTGCGTCCCAGCGCCGCCACGGCCGCGGCCAGCGCGATGGCAGCGGTCTTGCCCTCGCCGGTCGCCATCTCGGCCAGCCGGTTGTCCAGCAGCACCCGCGCCGCCAGCAGCTGCTGGCGATGCGGCGCAAAGCCCAGCGCCAGCGCCAGGGCGCTGGAGACCACGTGGAAGGCCACGTGCAGCCACGCATCGCCGTCCGCCGGCAGCTGCCGCAGCGCCGCCAGCCGCTGTTGCAACTGCGACGCGGGCAGCAGTGGCATGGCATGGGCGGCAGCGGCGAAACGCTCCAGCCGGCGCCGCGACAGGGGACGGCCGCGCCGGGGCGGCGTGCCGTGCAGCGCCTGCTCCGGATAGTCGCCCCAGACGACGCCGGGAGCCGGCCAGCTGGTGACCGCCCTGTTCACGGCTGCCCGGTGGGGCTGAACTGCCGCACCAGCAGTTGCCGCAGCACGCGCAGCCCCTGCAGCCCGAGCGGCTCCCGTTCCAGCACCAGCTTGACCCAGGCCCGGCCGCCGATGTGGTCCGCCGTGAGGCCAGGCACCAGCACGTCGAGCAGGAACACCGGCAGCTGGGTGCGCAGGCCCTCCTTGTCGGCGGGGTCGACGCCGATCGGGCCGCCCTGCCTCTCACCGAGCGCCGCGCTGGGCAACTGGCGGGTGGCCGCCGGCGTCTCGTTTTGCAGGCTGGCCGGGTGGCTGGCCCACGGTGTCTCGGCCAGCCGGACCTCGATCGCCTGGATCCGTCCCCGCACCCGTAGCAGGTCCTCGTCGCGCAGCACGGCCCGGACCTGCGCCGGTTCCGGCGACAGCACGTAGCCGAGCATCGCGCCGCGTTGCGCATAGCTGCCCGGCAGGTCGCGTTCGCGCGGCCAGACCGTGCGCCCAGTGGTGCGGGCGCGCAGCTGCAGGTCGGCGAGCTGGCGCTCGACCCGCTGCAGCTCCGCGTCGTTGCGGCTCAGGTCCTGGCCCAGTTCGGCGGCGCGGGTCGGGTCTTGCAGCAGCGCGTGGTACTGCTGCGCCAGCAGGCCGGCCTTCTCGCTGTCGACCTTGTCACGCTGCGCCGCCAGCACCGGGTCGGCCAGCGTCAGCACCACCTGCCCTGCCGCCACCGGCGCGCCGTCGCGCACCAGCTCCGCCTCGACGAAGCCGCCCGACTCCGCCCGCAGCTGGGCCCGCTCAGGCGGCCAGACCACGCCGCGCGCCACCACGCTGGACGGCACCGGCAGCACGAACAGCGCAGCGCCCGCAGCCGCCGCGAGGCAGCTCGCTGCCACCACGGCCCGGCGCCGCGCGCCCGGATCGGCGGAGTCCTCGACCGAGCGCAGCAGCGCCGCCAGCACCGCCTTCACCAGCCATCCCAGCAACAGCAGCGCCGCCAGCCAGCCCAGCAGCCACGACTGGTGTCCGAGCCAGAACACCAGCGCGAACAGCAGGCCGATCCGGTACAGCCAGGATGCCGGCGCATACAGCAACAGCCATTTCAGCTCGCCGCGGGCCAGCGCGCCCCGGGCCAGTGCGCTCTCCGCGCCGATCAGCCGCCGCCACTGCGCGGTCCACCAGCCCTGGCTGCGCAGCGCGAGGTTGGGCAGTTGCAGCGCATCGCACAGCAGGTGGTAGCCGTCCAGCCGCAGCAATGGATTGGCGTTGAACAGCAGGGTCGAGACCGAGCAGATCAGCATCACCACCAGGGCGGTGTCCCGCAGCAACCCGGGGCTGAGCACCAGCCAGGCGAACACCGCCAGGGCGGCCAGCGCCAGTTCGATCATGATGCCGGCGGCGCTGACGATGGCGCGCTGCCGGGCGCTGGCAAAACCGTTGGCGGCGCTGGCGTCGACATAGGGCGCGGGCGTGAGGAACAGCAGCGAGATGCCCAGTTCGTGCACCGCCCCGCCGAAGCGCCGCACCGCCAGCGCGTGGCCGAGCTCGTGCAGCGTCTTGACGATCGGATAGCAGATCCAGGCCAGCGCATAGCTGGCGGGCGTCGCCAGCACCCGCAGCGCGTCGGCCTTGAGCGGCTGGAAATTCACCGCCGCCGCCAGGGCGCCCAGGCCCACGAGCAGCACCCACAGCGCGAACACGCTCCAGCGCCCGAGCAGCGCGGACACTGGCGCGAGCCGGTCCAGCAGGCGGGTCGGGTCGAACAGCTTCATCCGCAGCATCAGCGGATTGATGAAGGCGCGGCGCTGGCGCCGGCCCTCCTCGGTGCGGCGCGTGAACAGCAGCGACAGGTAGGGCGCGGCGTCGAACTGCACCATGCCGGCCCGAAACAGCTGCGCCAGCAGCCGCAGGATGTCGTCCTGGGTCGGCGCATCGTCGCCGCCGCTGGCCAGCAGCAGCGTCCACAGGTCTGACACGGTGGCCGTGCCGTTGCAGCGGCCCGCGAAGGCATAGGCCGCGGGGTTCAGGCGCAGCTGGCGGCCGGAGCCGGGCTCGACCAGGATGTGCCAGACCTGGTCGCGCACCTGGTGCCGCACGATCTTCAGGCCGGCCACCAGGCTGGGCTTGAGCGGCGCGACCCGGTACCAGGATCCGCTGACCAGCGGGTCGGCCATCTACAACGCCACCGTCCACAGGGACAGGCGCAGCCACGCGGCGGCGCGGTGGAACAGCAGCCAGCCGAGGCTGCGCTCGCCGACCTCGATCTTGGCGACGCCGCTCAGGCCGGGCCGCAGGTCGGCCTGGGCCCGGTCGGGCGTGGCCTCGACCTCGAAATAGTTGCGGCCGTCGGCCGCCGTCGCCACCGGCACGATGCGACGGGTGGTGAAGCCCAGTGGCTGCTCCGGGCGTGCGGCCAGCGCCAGTTGCCCCTTCTGCCCGGGCTGGATCGCGGCGATGTCGGTCTCGTCGACTTCGACGATCAGCCGGAAGCTGTCGCTGGGCGCCAGCACCATCAGCACCTCGCCGCGCTGCACCGGCGCGCCCAGCGTCTGCGACAGGTCGCCCTTGATCACGATGCCGTCGAACGGCGCCTGCAGCCGGGCGCGATCGAGCTGGGTCTCGGCCAGCGTCAGCAGCGCCTGGGCCTCGGCCGCCTTCGACTGGCTGACCACCATCTGGGTGCGGTCGTTGCGGGCCTGGGCCGCGCGGTAACCGCTCTCGTGCTGGCGCAGCTCGCTCTCGCGGCGCTTGCGCTCCAGCTCCATGTCCTGCGACGCCAGCTGCGCCAGCACCTGGCCGGCGACGACCCGGTCGCCGGGCCGCACGTTGGCCTGCTGCAGGAAACCGTCGGCGGCGGCCACCACCGCCCGCTGCACCGAGCCCTCCAGCCGCGCCGGCGCGCTGACCCGCCACGGCAGCGGCACCGCCAGCAGGCCGGCCAGCACCAGCGCGCCCACCGTCCACGCCAGCCGGCGTCGGCCGGGCGCGGCCAACCCGCCGCGCAGGGCGGCGCCGATGCGGCCGTGCCACGGCACCTGCGCGGCGCGCTTGAGTTCGAGCACCGGTCCGGCAAAGCTGGCGATGTCCTCGCACAGCGCGATCTGGGCCGGCCAGAACGCCGGGCCGGTCGAGCGCTCGAAGGTGATGCCGCCCACGATGGCGCCGACGCTGACCACCGGCACGGTGCAGGCATGGCCGGGGCCGGCGAGCTGCCGGTGCGCGAGGCTGATCGGGGGCGAGGACACCGCGGGCGGCCAGGCGACGCTCAGGCGCTGGTCGATCGCTTCATGCATCGCCGCGACGATCGCGACCGCCGCGGCATGGCGCTGGTCCGGCTCGGTGGCCTGGGTGCTGCCGACGATCTGCAGCTTGCCGTGTTCGAGCAGCGCGATGCTGACCCGCTGGCAGGAGGCGACCTCGGCCAGTTCCACCGCCAGCGCCGTCGCGGCCTCGGCCAGCGGGCGGCGCGCCAGTAGCGCGGCCTGGCAGCGCAGGATCGCGTCCTGGGCGGCCAGTGGTCCTTGGAGACCGGAAGTGATCGGTTGGGGCGAGGCCTGGTCCATGGAAGGTCGACGGTGGGCCGATTCTCCCCGACAACGCCCGGCCGGCGCCAGCGAGGAAACGCGCGACGCCCCCTGGCGTCACGCCGCCGTCGTCAGGGCGCCACGGCCGCCTTGCCCAGCACCTGCTGCTCGTAGGCGTGCAGCGACGGCAGCCCGCCGGTGTGCAGGAACAGCAGCTGCTCGCCCGGCTTGAAGAAGCCCTTGCGGGCCTCGCCGATCAGGCCCGCCATGATCTTGCCGGTGTAGACCGGATCGAGCGGGATGCCTTCGGTGCGCGCCAGCAGTTGCACCGCCTCCACCATCGCGGCGTTGGGCACCGAGTACTTCGGCTTCCAGTAGCCGCCGATGCTCAGCACCGACTCGCGCGGGATCTTCAGGTCGATCCCGAGCAGGTCGGCCACGGCCTGCGCTTCCTTGAACACCAGCGGCTCCTGGTCGGCCGGGTCGCGGCTGACGCCGATGCCGACGATCGGGATGTTGATGTGGTTGCCCAGGAAGCCGGCCAGCAGGCCGCCGTGGGTGCCCGAACTGCCGGAGCCGACCACCACCCGGTCGATGCGCACGCCCTGGTCGAAAAACTGCTGCTGCAGCTCCTGCGCGCAGGCCACGTAGCCCAGGCCGCCCAGCGCATTGGAGCCGCCGCCGGGAATGATGTAGGCCTTGCGACCGAGCGCCTCGACGTCGGCCGCGACCTTGGCCATCGCCTCGGCCATGTTGCTGCCGCCGGGCACGACGGTGATGGCTTCCACGCCCAGCAGGCGGAACATGAAGTGGTTGCCGCTGGCATCCTCGTCGTAGCTGTCGGGAACCCGCTCCTCGATCACGAAGCGGCACTGCAAGCCCTCCTTGACGGCGGCGGCCAGCGTGATGCGGCAGTGGTTGGATTGCGGCGCGCCGCAGGTCACCAGCGTGTCGGCGCCCTGCGCCAGCGCGTCGGCCACCAGGAATTCGAGCTTGCGCGTCTTGTTGCCGCCGGGGAACAGCCCCAGCATGTCGTCGCGCTTGATCCAGATGTCGGGCCCCTTGCCGCCCGGACAGCTCGCGGCCAGGGCGCGGCTGAAGTTGGGCAGGAATTCGAGCGGGGTGGCGAACGGCGTGTAGCGGCGGCGGGGGAAGCGTGAGAGGTCCATGGCGCTATTGTGCCGCGAGCGCCGCGAAGGCCTTGATCACCTCCGGCGGGGCCTGCACCAGTTCGATCAGCACGCCCTCGCCGCCGATCGGCAGCTCCTCGCTGCCCTTGGGATGGACGAAGCAGATGTCGAAGCCCGAACCGCCGCGGCGGATGCCGCCGGGGGCGAAGCGCACGCCCTGCGCCGTCAGCCACTCCACCGCCCTGGGCAGGTCGTCGATCCACAGCCCGACGTGATTGAGCGGCGTGCTGTGGACGGCGGGTTTCCTGTCCGGGTCCAGCGGCTGCATCAGGTCGACCTCGACCCGCAGCGGCCCGGAGCCGATGGCGCAGATGTCCTCGTCGACATTCTCGCTGGCGCTGCGGAAGGTGCCGGTCACTTCCAGCCCGAACATCTCGACCCAGAGTTTCTGCAGCCGGGTCTTGTCGGGGCCGCCGATGGCGATCTGCTGGATGCCGAGAACCCTGAACGGACGAGAAGTCATGACTGCACCTTGAGCTGGTTGAAGGGAATGCGGGCCGTGCGCTGCGGCTGGCCGTCGATGTCGCGCAGCGCCAGCGACAGCGCCGTCGCATCCCAGTCGATGTCGACGGTGCCGTAATGCAGCGCGGTGAACAGCTCGCCGAGCCGGTTCGGGCCCGCCTCGGCGGCACCGGCCCAGGGATGGGTGATGCCGCTGGACGTCATCTCGTACAGCGGATACGGCGTGCCGCCCGCTTCGCGGTACAGCGCGCCGATGTGGCGGTCGCCGGACAGCAGCACCACGCCTTGCGCGCCGGTGCTGCCGATCAGGTCGTACAGGCGCTGGCGCTCGCGCGGGAAGTTGCCCCAGCGCTCCCAGCCGTGGCCCTCGGTCACGACCTGGATGCCCGAGACGATCAGCCGCACCTCGGCCGGCTGGCGCAGCTGCGCCTCCAGCCAGCGCCACTGCGCCTCGCCCAGCATGGTCTTGGCCGCGCTGTCGTCCGGCAGATAGCGCTCCTTGCCCGGCGCGTTGCGCTGGTCGGTGACCTTCCAGGGCGAGCGGAACCAGCGGCCATCGAGAAGAATGACCTGGACCCGCCGGCCGGCCGGGCCGAACACCTGCGCGTGGTACAGGCCCTCGCGCGCGCGGCGCGGATCGTCGGCGGCGAGCTTCCAGAAATCGACGAACTGCGCTTTCGATTCGGCCTTGAAGGCGAAGTCGGCGCCGCCGTCGTTCTGCCCGTAGTCGTTGTCGTCCCAGATCGCCAGGTGCGGCACGCTGCGGCGCAGGCGGTTCATGCCCGGCGACTCGGCCGCCTGGGCATAGGCGCGGCGCAGGTTGGCCAGCGAGTACGGCATGGCGCAGTAGACGTTGTCGCCGCCGAACAGGAACAGGTCGGGCTTGCCGGCGACGATGGTGTCCCAGATCGGCGCCGGCCGGGCCTGGTCGATGCACGAACCGAAGGCGATGCTGCGCAGCGGCGCGTCGGAAGCGGCACGCGCAGCCAGCAAGGGCAGGCCCGGCGCCGCGCAGCCGGCGAGCGTCGCCAGGGCGGCGCCGCCGGCCAGCAGCTCGCGCCGCCGCATCAGACGAACTCCACGATCGGCTGGTCCACCACCAGGCTTTCGCCCTTGGCCGCCAGCACCTTGCCGACCACGCCGTCGGCGGCGGCGAACAGCACGTTCTCCATCTTCATCGCCTCGATG
>CALRYV010000007.1:0-203845 GCA_943372495.1 Ramlibacter sp. 2FC
GGGCGCCCGGCGCGCCGGGCAACGACCGCGTCATCGGCATCGGCGCGTCCACCGGCGGGGTCGAGGCGCTGCGCGAGATCCTGGTCCAGCTGCCGCCGCGGATGCCGCCGATCCTGATCGCGCAGCACATGCCGCCGGGCTTCACGGACACCTTCGCCCGCCGCCTGAACGCGATGTGCCAGATCGGCATCCGCGAGGCCGAGGACGGCCAGACGGCCTGCCACGGCATGGCGTACATCGCGCCGGGGGGGCGGCACCTGTCGCTGGCCCGCCGGATGGGCGGCTACGTGCTGCGGGTGACCGACGAGCCGCCGGTCAACCGGCACCGGCCCTCGGTCGATCCGCTGTTCCGGTCCATCGCCAGGGTCGCCGGCGCCCGCGCGATCGGCGTCATGCTGACCGGCATGGGCGGCGACGGCGCGGAGGCGATGCTGGAGCTGCGCAAGGCAGGCGCCCACACCATCGCGCAGGACGAGGCCACCAGCGTGGTGTTCGGCATGCCGCGGCAGGCGATCGCGCTGGGCGGGGTGCGGGAAGTGCTGGCGCTGGGCGAGATGGCGGCGCGGCTGGAAGCGCTCACGACCTGAGCCCGGCGCAACTGATCAGTTGGGGACAGAGCTGAAGGTCTGTCCCGCAAGGTCTCAGACGCTGTGCCAGTCGCTGCCGCTGGCGCCGTCGGCCACCAGGATGTCGGCCGCGCCGCAGCCGAGCGTCGCGGCCAGCACCGCACGCACCATCTCCGGACGGTTGTTCTGCTCGCTCAGGTGGGCGGCCATGACCTGGTTCAAGCCCCGCGGCTGCACCGCCAGGGCGATCGCGGCCGCCGCCTCGTTGGCCAGGTGGCCCCAGGCACCGCCGACCCGGCGCTTGAGGAAGGGCGGATAGCTGCCGTTGGCCAGCAGCTGCGGGTCGTGGTTGCATTCGAGCAGCAGCGACCGGCAGCCCGCCAGCTGCTCCAGCACGTGCGCCGTGGCGTGGCCGAGGTCGGTGAGCACACCCAGCCGCACGGCGCCGTCGCCGCAGGTCAGCTGCAGCGGTTCGCGTGCGTCGTGCGGCACGGTGAAAGGTTGCACCTGGAGCGCGCCGACCTCGAAGGTTTCCGAGTCGCACACGATCCGCAGCAGGCCGGCGAAATCCGGTTCGCCGATGGCCATGTACGTGCCCTGGCTCATGTAGACCGGGATCCGCTCGCGCAACGCGAGCTGGCGCGCGCAACCGATGTGGTCGCCATGCTCGTGGGTGATGAAGATGGCGTCGATCTGGTCGGCCAGCATGCCGGCCTGGCGCAGGCGCTTGTCCATCTGCGCCAGCCCCAGCCCGCAATCCACCAGCAGGTGGGTGATGCCGGCGCCGCCACGCGCCTGGATGACGGTGGCGTTGCCCGAGCTGCCGCTGCCCAGGCTTTTGAATCTCAGCATGCTTTTAAAGTGTTGGGGACAGAGCAGTGCTGCGCTTCTGCTCTGTCCCGCAAAGTCGCTGGATTTATTTCAAATCGTCAGCAATGACCTGCACGATCCGCTGCGCATTGACCGACGTCTCGGGCGTGCCGGCGGCGTTGAGCACCGACACGGTGGTCGACTCGCCCTGGCTCTTGAGGTTGATGCGGTACTTCAGCGGCGCCACGGCCGGATCGTCGCGCTTGAACAGCTTGGCGAAGAAGCCCTGCTCCTTGCGGTCGGCGCTCGGCTCGACGTAGCGCACGAAATACGTGCCCTGGTTGCGGTCGCGGTCCTCGACGGTGAAGCCGGTGCGGTCCAGCGCCAGGCCGACCCGGCGCCAGGCGCGGTCGAACCCTTCGTCGATCATCACCACCGGCGTGCTGCCGACGCTGGCCACGCGCGCCGTCGGCTTGGCGGCGGTCGCGGCGACCTGGGCCTGGGCCTGTTGCGCCGGGGCGCCGAGCTTGACCATCAGGCGGCGCAGGAATTCGGTTTCCAGCTCCGGGTCGGTCGCCCGCGGCTGCCAGACCGTCTGGTCCTTCTGGGTGTTGCTGTAGACCTCCACCATGCCGCGGTGGCTGACGTAGATCTCGGTGCCGCCGCTGGCGGTGCGCTCCAGGCGGGTGCGGAACTTGTCGCGCTCGGACGTGGAGTAGACCGAGTCGAGCAGCTTGCCGATGGTGTTGCGGATGAAGTCCTGCGGCAGCTTGGCCCGGTTCTCGGCCCAGTCGGTTTCCATGATGCCGAGGCTGGACTGGTCCAGCGTCAGCAGGAAGCCGTTCTCCTGCCAGAAGTCGCGCACCGGGCCCCACAGCTGGTCGGCCGGCCGGTTCACCACCAGCCAGCGCTGGTTGCCGGCGCGCTCGATGCGCACGTCGCCCATCGTGTTGGCGGCGGTCGGCACGCCCGGGGCGGCCTGGCCGACCTGGAAGCTGCTGGCCGTCACGGTGCCGCCGGGGACCACGTAGCGCGAATCGCGCGACAGCTGCGTCAGGTCGGGCGGGACTTCGAGCGAGACGCCCTTGCCGGCGCTCTTGTAATCGATCTTCTCGCCCTCCAGCACGGAGCAGGCGGCCAGCGCCGCGCACAGCGTCAACAGGGCGAGTTTTGCAAATTGCTTCACTTCAAGGTCCTTCAGGGATGATCAATACAAGCTAATCAGTCGGGGACAGAGCTCAAGGGCTGTCCCGCAAGGTCTCAGGTCAGCAGGCCGCAGGCGCGCAACGCCGCTTCGACCACCGGCTCGTTCGCCGGCGACAGCGCAGTCATGGGCAGGCGCATGGCCGGCCCGCACAGGCCCATCCGGGCCATTGCCCATTTGAGCGGAATCGGGTTGGCTTCGACGAACAGGTGCCTGTGCACCGGCAGCAGGCGGAACTGGATCGCCATCGCCTTTTTCGTGTCGCCGGCGACGGCGGCCACGCACAGCTCGTGCATCAGCCTCGGGGCGATGTTGGCCGTCACGCTGACGTTGCCCTTGCCGCCGCACAGCATCAGCGCCACCGCGGTCGGATCGTCGCCGGAGTAGACCGAGAAGGCAGCCGGCAGGTCGCGGATCAGCCACTGGGCCCGCTCGATGTTGCCGGTCGCTTCCTTGATGCCGACGATGCCCGGCACCTGCGCCAGCCGCAGCACGGTGTCGTGCGCCATGTCCGCCACCGTCCGGCCGGGCACGTTGTACAGCACGATCGGCAGGTCGCCGGTGGCCTCGGCGATCGCCTTGAAGTGCTGGTACTGGCCTTCCTGGGTCGGCTTGTTGTAGTACGGCACGACCTGCAGCTGGCAGTCGGCGCCGACCTTGCGCGCGAACTTCGCCAGCTCGATGGCTTCGCGGGTGGAGTTGGCGCCGCAGCCGGCCATGATCGGCACCCGGCCGGCGGCCTGTTCGACCGCGACGCGGATGATCTCCTGGTGTTCCTCGACGTTCACCGTCGGCGATTCGCCGGTGGTGCCGACGACGCCGACGCAGTCCGTGCCTTCGGCGATGTGCCAGTCAACCAGCTTGCGCAGCGTCGGGTAGTCCACGCTGCCGTCTTCGAGCATCGGTGTGGCCAGTGCCACGATGCTGCCTGTAATCGGGGTCATGTCGGGTTTTGTGGGGAAACACGCATTTTAGAGCCTAGGACGGGCCGGCCCCGGGCTCGATCGGATAGCGCGGGACAGGGTCATCCCCAGGCTCGCGCACGGCGACGATGCGCTGGACGAACCGCTCGGGCGCAGCGACAAACCCGTCCTCGTAGCCGATCACCCGCAGGCCGGCGCAGGCCCGCAGCAGTTCGCCGGGCTGCAGCAGGAAGTCGGGACGCGACGGCTTGCCGACCGTCTCGTTGCCGGCGGCGAAGGTTTCGTAGAGCAGCACGCCGCCGGGCGCCACGCTGTCGACGATGGCGGGCAGCAGCGGCCGCCACAGGTAATTGGTGACGACCACCGCGGCAAAGCGCCGGCCCGTGAAGGGCCAGGGGCCGTTCTCGATGTCCGCGAGCACGGCCTCGCCCAGGCTTGCCGCCGCGGCCACCGCTTCGGGTGACCGGTCGACGCCGACCACCGGGTGGCCGCGCTGCGCGAACCAGCGCAGGTGGCGGCCGGCGCCGCAGGCGACGTCCAGCACCGCGCCGCCGCGCGGCACCAGGTGGGTCCAGCGCCGGATCCAGGCGGAGGGCGCTTCGGTTCCGTGCGGCGTGCTCATCTGGGCTTCACGCTGTCCTTGAGGGCGGCCAGGGCCATGTCCTCGACCTTGCCCGGGGCGAGCAGCTTGACGAAGCGCCCGAGCTTGCCCCGGGTCGTCATCACCACCTCGCGCTTGCGGCCGGCCATGCCCGCCAGGATCAGGCGGGCGCATTCCTCGACGCTCATCGCGTCGTCTTCCTTGAGGCCGCTGGAGCCGGCGGCGACGCCCTTGGCATTGAGGCCCCGGGAGCGGATCTGGGTCGCGACCACCCCTGGAAAGGCGGTGGTGACGCTGACGCCGGAGGGCTTGAGTTCGGCCCGCAGCGCCTCGAAAAACCCGGTCATCGCGAACTTGGTCGCGCTGTAGGCGGTGCGGCCCGGCACGCCCACCAGGCCGGCCAGCGACGAGACCGCGACGATCCGGCCTTTCGACGCCTTCAGCGGCACCAGCGCCGCGTGGGTGCACCAGACGCTGCCCCACAGGTTGACCCGCATCAGGTCTTCGTACCAGTGCAGGTCCGCGGGCTTGACGTCGGCGAACAGCGCCTGGGCCGAGACGCCGGCGTTGTTGATCAGGGAGTCGATGCGGCGGAACCGCGACACCGCCAGGTCGATCAGCGAGCGGCAGTCGGCCTCGCGCGACACGTCCATCGGAACCACCAGCGTCGGCGCGCCGAGCGCCTCGCATTGGGCGGCGACGGCCTCGAGCTTGTCCTGGCTGCGCGCGGCCAGCACCAGGGCCGCGGACTTGCCGCGCGCGGCGGCGAGCTGCCGCGCCATTTCGGCGCCGATGCCGTCGGAGGCGCCGGTGATCACATGAACTTGCATTGACTGGCTTATTGGAAGCAGGCCCAGACCTGGTCGGCCAGTGTCGCCATGATCTCGGGCCGGGTGTAGAGGGCAAACACTGCGAGCAGCACGGCCACCGCCGCGCCGTAGGCCAGCAGCTTGCGGACGCGCAGGGTCACCTCATGCCCCCTGCGGCACCGGAGTGCGCGCGATCGGCGCTTCGCGCACCGGCAGGTTCACCAGCGCCGCGAACACACCCAGCGCGATCGAGATGTACCAGACGATGTCGTAGCTGCCGGTGCGGTCGTACAGCAGGCCGCCGAGCCAGACGCCCAGGAAGGAGCCGATCTGGTGGCTGAAGAAGACGAAGCCGCTGAGCATCGACAGGTGGGCCACGCCGAAGATGCCGGCGATCGAGGCGTTGGTCACGGGCACGGTGGACAGCCACAGCAGGCCCATCACGGCGCTGAACACGTAGACCGACAGGGGCGACAGCGGCACGACCAGGAACACGGCGATCGCCACCGAGCGGGCGATGTAGATGAAGGCCAGGATCTTGCGCTTGGCCAGCCGCTGCCCCAGCGCCCCGGCGATGTAGGTGCCGAAGACGTTGAACAGGCCGATCAGCGCCAGGGCGTAGCTGGCGACCTGCGGCGACAGGTTGTGGTCGCGCAGGTAGCTGGGCATGTGGACGCCGATGAACACCACCTGGAAGCCGCAGACGAAGTAGCCCGCCATCAGCAGCTGGAAGCTGGGGTACTTGAGCGCCTCGCCCAGCGCCTGCACGATGGTCTGCTCGCGCCTGGGCGCGTGCGCGCCGCCCAGCCCCGGCTCCCGCACGCCGAAGGCCAGCGGCGCGATCAGCAGCACCATCACGCTGAGCGCGAGCAGGGACTGTTGCCAGCCCAGGCCCGAGATCAGCAGGCCTTCGACCGGCACCATCAGGAACTGCCCGAACGAGCCGGCCGCGGCCGCGACGCCCATCGCCCACGAGCGCTTGGCCGGGTCGATCTGGCGGCCGATGATGCCGTAGACCACCGCGTAGGTGGTCCCGGCCTGGGCCGCGCCGATCAGGATGCCGGCGGTCAGGGTGAACAGCAGGACGTTGGAGGAGAGCGCCATCCCGGCCAGGCCGGCGGCGTAGAGCAGGGCGCCGCCGACGATGACGCGGAAGGCGCCGAAGCGGTCGGCCACCATGCCGGCGAAGATGCCGAAGCAGCCCCAGGCCAGGTTCTGGATGGCGATGGCAAAGGCGAAGTTCTCGCGGGTCCAGCCCTGGGCCTGGGTGATCGGCTGCAGCCACAGGCCGAAGCCGTGGCGGATGCCCATGGACAGGGTGACGATGGCGGCGCCGCAGGCCAGGACCTGGAGCATCGAGAGGCGAGGGGAGGCGGGCGCAGTCTGCATGCAGCGACTGTAGCGAGAAGGCGGCGCCCCTGCCCGTCGCGGGGCTGACGGCCGCCGACACGCGGCGGTGATTTCGGCAACAATGGCCGGCCGGCGCAGTCCGGCACCGAGCAAAACATCAAGGAGACACCATGACGATCACTTTGAGGCTGTCCGGCCTGGCCCTCGCGCTGGGCTTCGCTGCCGCCGCACTGGCCCAGCAACCCGCTCCCGCACCCGCTCCTGCGCCCGCACCCGCCGCCGCGCCTCCGGCCTGGAAGCAGGGCATGGCCGCCGAGCATGAAAAATCCACGCTGCATCCGTTCGCGCCCCACCTCACCGGACGGCCGTCCAGCGAGCTGCCGGTGGCCAAGCTGAAGGTGCCGGACGGTTTCAAGATCGAGGTCTGGGCCGAGGGCGTGCCGGAGGCGCGGTCGCTGGCGCTGGGTGACAAGGGCACCGTGTTCGTCAGCAACCGCAACCTGTCCAGCGTCTACGCCATCGTGGACAGCGGCGGCAAGCGCGAAGTCAAGACCCTCCTGAAGGGCATGAAGTCGCCCAACGGCATCGCCTTTGACAAGGGCACGCTGTACGTGGCCGAGCGCCATCGCATCACCCGCTACGACGGCGTCGAGGACAGGCTGGACAATCCGGGCGAAGGCAAGGTGGTGATCGACAACCTCGACCCGACCAACCAGGCCGGCCATTTCTGGAAATACCTGGCCATGGGCCCGGACGGCAAGCTGTACTTCAACATCGGCTCGCCCCAGAACATCACGATGCCGACCTACAACGAAGCGTCCATCGTGCGGGTCGATCCGAAGACCGGCGTGCTGGAAAACTACGCGCAAGGCGTGCGCAACAGCGTCGGCATGGCGTTCCACCCCAAGACCAAGCAGCTCTGGTTCACCGACCACGGGCGCGACTGGCTGGGCACCGACATGCCGTCCGACGAACTGAACGTGGTCAAGGCCAAGGGCCAGCACTTCGGCTTCCCGTACTGCCACCAGGGCGACTTCCTCGACCCGGTCTACGGCGCCAACCGCTCCTGCGACCAGTTCACCCCGCCGGTGGACAAGCTCGGTGCCCACATCGCGCCGCTGGGCGTGAAGTTCTACACCGGCAGCATGTTCCCCGCCGAGTACCGCAACACCATGCTGATCGCGCAGCACGGCTCGTGGAACCGCGATCCCAAGCAGGGCTACAACGTCATCAACGTCAGCGTGGACGCCAGGGGCAAGGTCACCAAGCGGCCGTTCGTCGAAGGCTTCCTGGAGAACGCGGCCGGCGACCCGCCGATGTGGGGCCGTCCGGTGGACGTGCTGCAGCTCAAGGACGGCTCGGTCCTGTTCTCGGACGACTTCAACGGCATCATCTATCGCGTCAGCTACGCGAAGAAGCCGCGATGAGGGCCTGGCTGCCCTGCCTGGGAGCCGCGCTGGTGGCGATGGCCGGCGGGGTGGCGCCCGCCGCGTTCGCCGGGGTCGAGGAAGGCCGGGTGAAGGCGCAGGCCTGCGTGGCCTGCCATGGCGCCGACGGCAATTCGCCGGTGCCCACCTTCCCCTCGATCGCGGGCCAGCCGCGCCAGTTCATCGAGATGTCGCTGATCATGTTCCGCGAGGGGCGGCGCATCAACGAGGCGATGAAGCCGCTGGTCGACAAGCTGAGCAACGCCGACGTGCGCGACCTGGCGCAGTTCTTCGCGGCCCAGAAGATGACGCCGCCCGCGCGCCCGGCTGCGCCGGAAGTGGTGGCCCGGGGCAAGGCCATCACCGAAAGCAACAACTGCGTGCAGTGCCACGCGGCCACGCTGACCGGCCAGCAGCACATCCCGCGACTGGCCGGCCAGCACCGGGACTACCTGCTGGCGCAGCTCAAGGGCTTCAAGGCCGGCACCCGGGCCGATTTCGACGGCACCATGACGTCGGCGGCCCAGGCCCTGGCGGCGCAGGACCTCGAACTCGTCGCCGACTACCTGTCGACGTTGCCGGCGCCCTGAGCCGGGGTCGCGGACGCTGGTGGCACCGAGGCTGTATTTCTATCCAGCTCTTTGACCGCCCGGGACTACAATCCGCGCAACATGGCAGTCAAACCCCCCACCGAGTATTCCGAAGGCTCGATCCGCGTCCTCAAGGGCCTGGAGCCCGTCAAGCAGCGGCCGGGCATGTACACGCGCACCGACAACCCGCTGCACGTGATCCAGGAAGTCCTGGACAACGCCGCCGACGAAGCGCTGGCCGGCCACGGCAAGCGGATCAAGGTCATCCTGCACACCGACGGCTCCGTGAGCATCGAGGACGACGGCCGCGGCATCCCGTTCGGCCTGCACCCCGAAGAGAACGCGCCGGTGCTGGAGCTGGTGTTCACCCGGCTGCACGCCGGCGGCAAGTTCGACAAGGGCAAGGGCGGCGCCTACAGCTTTTCCGGCGGCCTGCACGGGGTCGGCGTCTCGGTCACCAATGCGCTGGCCAAGCGGCTGGAGGTCACCACCCACCGCGAGGGCATGGTGGCCCGGCTGGTGTTCGAGGCCGGCGACGTGACCGAGCCGCTGGTCCTGCGCAAGGCGGTGGAAGGCGACCGGCGCCAGGGCACGACGGTGCGGGTCTGGGTCGACCCCAAATACTTCGAAACCGCCCAATTGCCGATGGCGGAACTGGCGCACCTGTTGCGCAGCAAGGCGGTGCTGATGCCGGGCGTCACGGTGTCCCTGGTCAACGAGAAGACCCGGGAGACGCAAAGCTGGCAATACAAGGGCGGCCTGCGCGACTACCTGATGCAGACGCTCAATGGCGACCCGGTGATTCCGCTGTTTGAAGGAGAGGGCTTTGCTGACAGCAACGAGAACTTCGCCGAGGGTGAGGGCGCGCAGTGGTGCGTGGCCTTCACCGAGGACGGCCAGCCGGTGCGCGAGAGCTACGTCAACCTGATCCCGACCAGCGCCGGGGGCACCCATGAGAGCGGCCTGCGCGACGGCCTGTTCAATGCGGTCAAGAGCTTCATCGAGTTGCATTCGCTGCTGCCCAAGGGCGTCAAGCTGCTGCCCGAGGACGTGTTCGCCCGCGCTTCCTATGTGCTGAGCGCGAAGGTGCTGGACCCGCAATTCCAGGGCCAGATCAAGGAGCGGCTCAATTCCCGCGATGCGGTGCGGCTGGTCTCCAGCTTCGTGCGGCCCGCGCTGGAGCTGTGGCTGAACCAGCACGTCGAATACGGCCGCAAGCTGGCCGAACTCGCCATCAAGGCGGCGCAGGTGCGGCAGCGGGCCGGCCAGAAGGTGGAAAAACGCAAGGGCTCCGGCGTCGCCGTGCTGCCCGGCAAGCTGACCGACTGCGAGAGCAAGGACATCAGCCACAACGAGGTGTTCCTGGTCGAGGGCGATTCGGCCGGCGGCTCCGCCAAGATGGGCCGCGACAAGGAGTCGCAGGCGGTGCTGCCGCTGCGCGGCAAGGTGCTCAACACCTGGGAGGTCGAGCGCGATCGCCTGTTCGCCAACACCGAGATCCACGACATCGCGGTGGCGATCGGCGTCGACCCGCACGGCCCCGACGATTCGCCCGACATGAGCGGACTGCGTTACGGCAAGGTCTGCATCCTGTCGGACGCGGACGTCGACGGCTCGCACATCCAGGTGCTGCTGCTGACGCTGTTCTTCCGCCATTTCCCCAAGCTGATCGACACCGGCCACCTGTACGTGGCACGGCCGCCGCTGTACCGCGTCGATGCGCCGGCGCGCGGCAAGAAGCCGGCGTCCAAGAGCTACGCCCTGGACGAGGGCGAGCTCACGGCCATCCTCGACAAGCTGCGCAAGGAAGGCGTGCGCGAGAATGCCTGGAGCATCAGCCGCTTCAAGGGCCTGGGCGAGATGAGCGCGGAACAGCTGTGGGAAACCACGCTGAATCCGGACACCCGGCGCCTGCTGCAGATCCAGCTGGGCGCTTCGGATTTCCTGCAGACCGAGAACCTGATCACCAAGCTCATGGGCAAGGGCGAGGCCGCCTCGCGCCGCGAGCTGATGGAACTGCACGGCGACGCCGTGGAAGTCGACATCTAGCCAGGAGGGCCAGCGCATGACAGCCGCCAACTTCGCCGCCAGTTCGCCGTCCCGCACCCAGGCACGGGTGCGCCTGCGGCCGACCATGAGCAGCGATATCGAGTACGTGCTGTCGCTGGAGAACGATCCGGAGAACCTGCCGTTCATCACGCCGTGGGAGCGCACGCAGCACGAGGCCGCGATCCGTTTCCCGGACTTTCGCCACTTCATCATCGAGGGCGGCGCCGGGCTGGACGCGGTGGGCTTCCTCATCCTGATCGGCTGCCGCAGCCAGAACCAGTCGCTGGAATTGAAGCGCATGGTGGTGCAGAGCAAGGGCGCCGGCTTCGGCCGCGCCGCGCTGCGGGTGGCCAAGAAGGTGGCTTTCGACGACCTGCGCGCGCACCGGCTGTGGCTGGACCTGAAGGCCGGCAACAGCCGGGCGCAGGCGTTGTACGACAGCGAGGGCTTCGTCACGGAGGGGCGCCTGCGCGACGCGGTGAAGGTGCCGGGCGGCTTCGAATCGCTGACCGTGATGTCGATGCTGCAGGCCGAGTTCCTGGGCCGCCGGGCGCTGGGCCTGGAGCTGCACGCATGAGGAAGCTTTGGGCCGCGATCGCGCTGGCCGCCGGCATGCTGGCGCCGGCCCATGCGGATGTCTATGGCTATGTCGACGAAGCGGGCGTGGCCCACTTCGCCGCCGAGAAGGTGGACGAGCGCTACGAGCTGTTCTTTCGCGCCGACGAGAGCTTCGACACCAGCCGCGGCCTCGCGGCGGGCCGGCCGGTCGCCACGCCGGCGGCGCCGCCCCGGCTGCTGGCCCTGTTCGAGACCGCGCCGGGCTACAAGCTGGTCCGCCAGCACCTGCGGGAGGCGTCCAGCACCCACGGCATCGACTACGAACTGCTGCAGGCCCTGATCGCCACCGAGTCCGGGTTCGACAGCGACGCGGTCTCGCCCAAGGGCGCGATCGGCCTGATGCAGGTGATGCCGGCCACCGCGCAACGCTACGGCCTGGCCGGCGACCGCAAGACGCCGCTGGAGCGCAAGCTGGCCGACCCGCGCACCAACATCCGCACCGGCAGCCGCTACCTGAGCTACCTGCTCAAGCTGTTTCCCGGCCAGCTGGAACTGGCGCTGGCTGCCTACAACGCCGGCGAGGGCGCAGTGCAGCGGGCGGGCAACCGCATTCCCAACTACCGCGAAACCCAGAACTACGTCAAGACGGTGCTGCAGCTCTACGCAGTGCTCATGCCCGCGCCTGCGGCCATCGTCGGCCGCACGCCCAGGCGGGTGCGGATGGAGCTGGCGGCGCCGGTCGGCGGCGCCTTGCGCCGGGGCAACATGCCGCCGCTGGCGACGTCCAACCACGAAGCGTCACCCGGCCGTGAGTGACAACCGGCCCATGGACGCGGCATGACGGCGGCGCCGATGGCCCAGGGCGAACTGGTCGCCGTCAGCCTGTGCATCGGCGCCCAGCTGATGGTCATCGGCTTCAGCGTGATCCTGGCCAACACCTACCGCGAGCGCGCGCTGCTGCTGCATGCCGGCGCCGCCGTGCTGGCGGTGCTGGCGATCGGCGCGGTGGTCGGCGGCCAGCCGCAGGTGGCCGAAGCGTCGATGCTGCTGCTGCTGGGCGTCGCCGGCCTGCAGTTGCGCGACTTGGTCTCGCATGCCGGCGCGATGCGCTATCCCCGGGCCTGGCTGGTGGGCACCAGCGCCGTGCTGCTGCCGGTGCTGGCGGTGGCCAGCATCATGGGCTGGAACCTGTTGCTGCCGGGGCTCGCCGCGTGGAGCGCCGTGGTGCTGGTGTTGATGCACCGCTCGTGGGGCCAGAGCCGGCCCTGGATCGTCTGGCTGGCGATGGCCTACCTGCCGCTGGTGGCGGGCAGCGCCTGGATGGGATGGAAGTCGCTGGACGTGGAGCCCGATCCGGCGCTGCCGCTGGCCGTGTTCCTGACCCTGTGGTCGGCGATGAACCACCTGGCGACCACCTGGCGCAGCCGCATCTTCAGCGAAACCCGGGTCCGCGTGGACGCCAGGAACGTGATCGACCCGTTGACCGGCCTGGCGGCGCCGCTGGTGTTCTACGAACGGGTCAATGCAGTGCGCAACCTGATGCGCCGCTACGGCCACCCGAGCGTGCTGCTGCTGGTCCACATCGACAACCTGCCGGCGCTGTATTCCGGCTTCGGGCCCGAGGTCGCCGAATCGGCCGTGCTGGTGGCGGCCAACCGCATCCGCCGCGCACTGGGCGAAGGCGACGTGGCCGCGCGCCTGAGCCATTCGCGCATCGGCGTCCTGTGCGAGGGCGTGGGCCTGGCCGAAGGCGCGGCCAATTCCGCCAGCAAGATCCTGGTGGCGGGCCTGAAGGAGCCCCTGCCGGCGGCGCCGACCGAGTTCCTGCAGTTCCGGGTGGTGATGGCCCTGGTGCCGGCGATCGACGCCCCCGCCAAGACGGTGCTGCAGGCCATGTCCGACCGGATGGACAGCCAGGTGCGCGAGGGCGGCGAGCGCCGCATCGCCACCCTCAACGCCGAGGACCTGGTTGCCGCCGCCACTTCCGCCGCACCTTCTTCTTCTTCTTCCTGACATCCACTTTTCCCGCAGTTCATGGAGCACGACCTGATTTCCACCGACAGTGACGACACCGGACTCGACCTGGCGACCTACGCGCAGCGCGCCTATCTCGAATACGCGCTCAGCGTCGTCAAGGGCCGCGCGCTGCCCGATGTCTGCGACGGCCAGAAGCCGGTGCAGCGCCGCATCCTGTATTCGATGTCCCGCATGGGCCTGGGCTTCGGCGGCCCCAACGGCGCCACCGGCGCCAAGCCGGTCAAGAGCGCCCGCGTCGTCGGCGACGTGCTGGGCCGCTTCCACCCGCACGGCGACCAGGCCGCGTACGACGCGCTGGTGCGCATGGCGCAGGACTTTTCGCAGCGTTATCCGCTGATCGACGGCCAGGGCAACTTCGGCAGCCGCGACGGCGACGGCGCCGCGGCGATGCGCTACACCGAGGCGCGGCTGGCCCGCATCACCAGCCTGCTGCTCGACGAGATCGACGAGGGCACGGTCGATTTCATTCCCAACTACGACGGCAGCACGCAGGAGCCGCAGCAACTGCCGGCCCGCCTGCCGTTCACGCTGCTCAATGGCGCCAGCGGCATCGCCGTCGGCCTGGCCACGGAAATCCCGAGCCACAACCTGCGCGAGATCGCGGACGCCTGCATCGCCCTGATCAAGACACCGAAGCTCACCGACGACGAGCTGTTCGCGATCGTGCCGGGGCCCGACTACCCGGGCGGCGGCCAGATCATCAGCCCGGCCGGCGACATCGCCGAGGCCTATCGCGGCGGCCGCGGCTCGCTGAAGGTGCGGGCGCGCTGGAAGATCGAGGAGCTGGCGCGCGGCCAGTGGCAGCTGGTGGTCACCGAGCTGCCGCCGGGCGTGAGCACCCAGCGTGTCCTCGAGGAGATCGAGGAGCTGACCAACCCCAAGGTCAAGGCCGGCAAGAAGGCGCTGTCCACCGACCAGGCCCTGATGAAGCAGACCGTGCTCTCGGTGCTGGACGTGGTGCGCGACGAGTCCGGCAAGGAGAACGCCGTGCGCCTGGTGTTCGAGCCCAAGACCAGCCGCATCGGGCAGCAGGAGCTGATCACCACGCTGCTGGCCCACACCAGCCTGGAGAGCTCGTCGCCGATCAACATGACGATGGTGGGCCTGGACGGCCGGCCGGTGCAGAAGTCGCTGCGGCAGATGCTGGGCGAGTGGATCGAATTCCGCGCGCAGACGATCGAGCGGCGCTCGCAGCATCGCCTGGCCAAGGTGCTGGACCGCATCCACATCCTCGAGGGCCGGCAGACGGTGCTGCTGAACATCGACGAGGTGATCGCGATCATCCGCCAGAGCGACGAGCCGAAGGCGGCCCTGATCGCGCGCTTCCGGCTCAGCGACCGGCAGGCCGAGGACATCCTGGAAATCCGGCTGCGGCAACTCGCGCGGCTGGAGGCGATCAAGATCGGGCAGGAACTCAAGGACCTGCGCGACGAGCAGAAGAAGCTCGATGAAATCCTGGGCAGCCCGGCGGCCCTGAAGCGCCTGATGGTCAAGGAGATCGAGGCCGACGCCAAGCTGTTCGCCGATGTCCGCCGCACCCTGATCCAGGCCGACAAGAAGGCCGTGGCCGAAGTGAAGGTGGTCGACGAGCCGGTGACGGTGGTGGTGTCGCAAAAGGGCTGGGTCCGGGCCCGCCAGGGCCATGGGCACGAGCCGGCCAGCTTCGCCTTCAAGGCCGGCGACGGCCTGTATTCGACCTTCGAGTGCCGCACCGTGGACACGCTGCTGGCGTTCGGCAGCAATGGCCGGGTGTATTCGGTGCCGGTGGCGACGCTGCCCGGCGCCCGCGGCGACGGCCAGCCGCTGACGACGCTGGTCGAACTGGAAGCGGGCACCCAGCTGCTGCACTACTTCGCCGGCGCCGCCGGCGCCTGGCTGCTCCTGAGCAGTTCGGGCGGCTACGGCTTCCTGGCGACGGTGGAGAACATGCTGTCGCGGCAAAAGGGCGGCAAGACCTTCATCAGCGTCGGCGCGGGCGAGAGCGTGTGCCGGCCCTCGCCGGCCAATGTGCCGCCGCAATCCCCGGCGACCCACGTCGCCTGCGCCTCGACCGGTGGCCGCATCCTCACCTTCGAGATCGCCGAACTCAAGCCGATGGCCAACGGCGGCCGCGGCCTGATGCTGATCGACCTGGAGGCCAAGGACACGCTGGCCGGCGCCGCCGCCTACGGCCGCAGCGTGAAGATCAGCGGCATCGGCCGCGGCGGCAAGGAGCGCGAGGAGACGCTGGAGATCCGGTCCCTGAACAACGCGAAGGCGGCGCGCGGGCGCAAGGGCAAGGCGGCCGACCTGGGCTTCAAGCCGACCGGGATCGAGCGGTTGGAATAGCGGGGGTAAAGCCGTGGAAGCGACGTTGCGCTCAGTGATCACCTGTCCCGCGTGTGGCGGCACCGCACAAGAGAGCATGCCGACCGATGCCTGCCAGTATTTCTACGAGTGCACGCACTGCCATCAGCTGCTGCGGCCCCTGAGCGGGGACTGTTGCGTGTTCTGCTCCTACGGGTCGGTCAAGTGCCCGCCGGTCCAGCTGGAAAGGGGCTGCTGTGGCTAGCCGGCGTCGGCCAGTCGCGATCACCCTCGCAGCCGCCGCTGAAGGCGATCTCGATGCTCTCGTCGCCATCCGGATCGAGGCCATGCGCGAGAGCCTGGAGCGGATCGGGCGCTTCGACCCGGTCCGCGCGCGGGAACGCCTGACGTTGGGCTTCTCGTCGGCACACACCCGCCACATCGTCGACGAAGGCGAGCGAGTCGGCTTGGTCGTGGCCATGGCGTTGCCGCTGCGGGGGGGCGCCCTTCGCGACAGCGCTGCCAATCGCTTTTACGTTCGCCACGGCTTCCGGCTGGTCGGCCGGGGCGAGTTCGACAACGACTATGTTCGGTCGCCAGCGAGTCCGCCAGGGAGCTGACTTCGGGCCGACACCGTCGTTGCGGTCCCGCGGCTCGCCCTCGGCGGCAGCCAGAAAGGGGGCCTGGCCCTGAGCTGCCCGCCAGGACGCGTGAACCGCTGACCACGGCCGTCGGCGCACGCCGACAGCATTCCGGCAAGCGCCCGCTAAGGTGGCCCGATCAACTCGATTGCCAATCCCATGCCCCACCTGCCTCAAGTTCACTTCCAGCGCCCCTGCGCGGTCACGCTGCTCGCCCTGGCCTGCACGCTCGTCACGTCCTTCGCGGTGCCGTCAGCCCACGCCGCCGACCACCGCAAGAAACCGGCGGCGTCCAGGCCGGCGGCGCCTCGGGTGCCGGCCGATGCGGCCGCCCACGCGACCCAGCTCAACGCCGAGGGCGCCACCCCGGTGCTGGCCAACGGCTCGCGCGGCGCCGCGGTGATCCGGGCCCAGGTCCTGCTCGATCGCGCCTGGTTCTCGCCGGGCGAGATCGATGGCCTCTTCAGCAGCAACATGCAACGCGCGGTCGCCGGCTACCAGCTGTCGCGCGGCCTGACCACCAGCGGCAAGATCGATGCCGCCACCTGGGCCGCGCTGCAGGAGGGCGCAGCGCCGCTGTTCACCACCTACACGCTGACCGAGACCGACGTCGCCGGTCCTTACGAGAAGCTGCCCGAGGACCCGATGGAAAAGGGCAAGCTGGCGGCGCTGGGCTTCGAGTCGCTGCAGGAGGCGCTGGCCGAGCGCTTCCACCTGGCGCCCAAGCTGCTGGCCGACCTGAACCGCGGCCGGCCGATGACCGCGGGCAGCTCGATCGTCGTCGCCGACGTGGCCGACCCCGCCCAATCCGGCCGCGCCGCCGTCAGCATCCGCATCGACAAGAGCGACAAGATGCTCTACGTGCTGGGCGCGCAGGACAAGCTGCTGGCCGGCTTCCCGGTCAGCTTCGGCGGCGACCAGGACCCGCTGCCGGTGGGGCGCCTGAAGATCACCAGCGAGATCAAGAATCCGCAGTTCACGTACGACCCCAAGCTGCTCAAGACGGCCAAGCCGACCGAGGTCAAGACCCAGCTGCCGGCCGGCCCCAACAATCCGGTCGGCGTGATGTGGCTGGGCCTGAGCAAGCCGCACGCCGGCATCCACGGCACCAGCGAGCCCTCGCGGATGGCGCGGGTCGAAACCAACGGCTGCGTGCGCCTGACCAACTGGGACGTGCTGCGGCTGGCCAGCCTGGTCAAGCCGGGCTTGCCGGTCGATGTGCAGGACTGACGGCCGGCGGCTGGCCGCCGCCCTGGCGCTCGCGTTGCTGGCCACGGCCTGTAGCCGGGAGCCAACGCACACGGTGGTGCTCGACCCGGCGACCGGGCGCCAGGCGGCGCCGGCGCCCGCGCCCGCGCCCGCGCCCGCGCCGCCAGCGGTGCCAGCGGTGCCAGCAGCGGTTCCAGCACCCGCGCCCGCGCCGGCCGCGGTCCCCGTCCCGGACCCGGTCGATCCTGCGCCGGCGCCGCCGCGGGTTGAGGCAGCGCCGGCGCCGCAGTCCGGCCAGGATGCAGCGGCCCTGCTGGCGGCGCGGCGGCCGATCGTGCCGGTCGAGGGCATCGCCCCGGGCGCGCTGCAGGACAACTACAACCAGGTCCGCGGCGCACGCAAGCATGAAGCGATGGACATCATGGCGCCGCGCGGCACCAAGGTGTTCGCGGTGGACGACGGCAAGCTGGTCAAGCTGTTCAAGAGCGTGCCCGGCGGCCTCACGGTCTACCAGTTCGACCGCGCCGGCCAGCTCGCCTACTACTACGCCCACCTCGATCGCTATGCGGACGGCCTCAAGGAGGGCATGGAGCTCAAGCGCGGCGACCTGATCGGCTACGTCGGCAGCACCGGCAACGCCTCGCCCGATGGGCCGCACCTGCACTTCGCGGTGTTCCGCCTCGGGCCGGAAAAGCGGTGGTGGAAGGGCGATCCGGTCAATCCCTATCCGGCCTTGCGGCAAGCACAATAGACTGGCGTTTTTCCAGCCACGGCGGGCGCGGGAGGCGAGCATGGACCAGCGGCAGGGCTCGGACACCTGGGAGCGCTGGACAAAGGCGTGCGCTTTCCGCTTTGCAGTCCGCCGGCGCTGGGCGCGTTGTTCGAGCCTTTCGCCAGCTTCGATGGCTACCGGCAGCCCTTCCTGGGCGGGCAAGGCCCCGCGCCGGCCTACGCCATGGCGCTGGACGAAGACGCCCGGGCCCGGCTGCGCGAGCGCCTGTGGCACAGCCTGCCGGCGCAGGCGGACGGCTCGATCGCGTTGACGGCGCGGGCGTGGGCGATTCGCGCCACCGTGGCGGCGTAAACGTCAGCAGCCGGCGGCAGCGACCCGCTCCAGCAATTGCAGGTCTGGTGCGATGCCCAGCCCGGGTTGCGTGCCGAGCCGGGCGCGGCCCTCGATGACGGCCGACAGCGCGGGCGCCAGCAGCGTGCGCAGCGGATTGGGATTGGCGTCGATCTCCAGCATGCCGTCCCCGCCTGCGGCCGCCAGCAGGTGCGCCGAGGCGAGCAGTCCGATCCCGCCGCCCAGGTAATGCGGGCAATAGCGCAGGCCCGCCGCCATCGCGTTGCCGATCACCGGCCAGCAGCCCGAGATGCCGCCCCATTTGGCGAGATCGGGTTGCAGCACCGTCCAGGGCGCCTGCGCGATCGCCGCATCGAAGGCTCCGGTGCCGGCCACGTTTTCGCCGCCCGCCAGGGCGATCGTGGTGGCTTTCGCCAATGCCTGCCATTCGCTCCAGGGCCGGTCGGCGCGCAGCGGCTCTTCCAGCCAGCCGAGGTGGAAGCGTTCCAGCTGCGGCGCCATGGCGATGGCCTGGTCCAGGGTCCAGCCCTGGTTGGCGTCCACCATCAGCGGCGTGTCCGGTCCGAGCAGCTCGCGCAAGGCGCACAGGTTGGCGATGTCGCGCTCCGCGCCGAAGCCGATCTTGAGCTTGAAGGCGCGGTAGCCCTCGGCCAGCCGCGCCGCCGCCACGTCCTGCGGCCGGTCCGGGTTGATCCCGCTGGCATAGACGCCGACCTCGTCGCCGCTGCCGCCGAGGTATTGCCACAGCGGCTGGCCGGCGCGGCGGGCGCACAGGTCCCACAGCGCGGTGTCGATGCCGGCGATCGCCTGCGCCATCGGCCCCGGCTCGCCGGACTGGATCGCCAACACCGCGGTCTTCTCGCTCAGCCATGCGAAGGCCTCGGCCGGCCCGTCGAACCCGCGGCTGGTCAGCAGCGGCGCCATGACCGATTCCAGCAGGCGGGCCCGGTGCTCGGCGCCGCAGGACGGGAAGTTGCACCAGGCCTCGCCCCAGCCGACGCTGCCGTCGGCGTCCTCGACCCGCACGAACACGGCCGGCCGGTCGTGCATGGTGCCGAACGAGGTGCGCACCGGCGTGGCGATCGGGCAGCGGAAGACGAAGGCTTCGACCCGCACGGGGCTGAGCGGCGACAGGGGCAGGGGCTTCAAGGCTTGAGGTCCATTTCAACGTGGATGGCATCGCCGCGGTACGTGACCTCGGCCAGGTAGATCACGGTGCCGGCCGGGTCCTGGAAGATGCGGCGCACCTCGGCCACCGGCGCGTTCATCGGCAGTTCGAGCAGGCGCGCCACCTCCATGTCGGCGGTGCCGATGGTCAGCACCTGGTGCGCCCTGGCGATGGTCACGCCCTTCATCGAGGTCAGGATCGGGATCACCGTCTTGCTGCGGAACCTGGCCGGGGCCTTGCGGAAGATCTTCTCGTCCAGGTAGATGTTGATCACGCAGTAGGCGTGGCCGTCGCGAAAGTGCACTCGCCGCATGAACGCGTAGCGCTCCGCCGGCGTGCCCTCGCCGGGCGCCAGCGGCGGCGAGGCGGCGGCCTCGTCGATGTTCATGATCTTCGGCTGCGTGTCCTCGTAGACCCGCGCCAGCCCCGCCAGGCTGGTCACCACGCTGATGAAGCGCTCCTTGTGCGGCGTGCCGGTGACGAAGGTGCCGCGCCCCTGCTGCGGCGAGACCAGGCCTTCGCGCGCCAGCAGGTCGATCGCCTGGCGCACCGTGACCCGCGCGACGCCGAACTCCTGGGTCAGTTCGTCCAGCGACGGCAGGCGGTGCTGTTGCGGCCAGGTTCCGCGCGCGATGCGCTGCCGCAGCAGGTCCGCCAGCTGGTGGTAGCGGGGCATCGGGCTGTCGTGGAATTGCGCGGACATGGCTGATTGTACAAACGTATGGTCTATAGTACGATCAGACCAATCAGGGCGCAAGCAAGACCGACTCCCGCATGAAAGCAACTTCCTCCCGACCGGCCCGCGCCGCGCTGATCGTCGCGCCCTGGCTGCTGATCGTGGCCTTCTGGTACGCCATCCGCGCCAGCGGCCTGGTCAACCCGGCGCTGGTGCCGGCGCCGCACCAGGTGGCGGCCAAGGCCTTAGAGCTGGCGCAGGGCCGGCTCTGGTCGGACATCTGGATGTCGACCCAGCGCGTCTTCATCGGGGTGACGCTGGGCGTGGCGCTGGCGGTGCCGGTGGGCTTCTGCCTGGGCTGGTACAAGGGCCTGCGCAGTTTCGTCGACCCGGTGATCAACTTCTTCCGCGCGCTGCCGCCGATCGCGCTGATCCCGCTGGTGATCGTGTATTTCGGCATTGGCGAGGCGGCCAAGACGGCGATCCTGTTCTACGCCTCCTTCTTCGCCGGCGTGATCGTGATGTACGAGGGCATCGCCCAGATCAGCCCGATCTTCATCAAGGTGGCCCGCACGCTGGGCGCCAGCGACTTCGAGATCTTCCGCAAGGTGATCATTCCGCTGACCATCCCGCACATCCTGACGGCGGTGCGGGTGGCGCTCGGCGTGGCCTGGGCCACGCTGGTCGCCTCCGAGCTGATCGCCGCGCAGCAGGGGCTGGGGGCGCTGATCCAGAACGCCTCCTCCTTCTTCCAGCTGGACATCATCTACGTGGGCATCATCTGCATCGGCATCATCGCGCTGCTGATGGACCTCGCGCTGCGGCTGGCGACGCGCCGGCTGGTGGCCTGGCAGGACCGTCTCGCATGAACGCACCCGTCCGCATCAGTTTCGAGAACGTCTCGGTCGACTTCCCGACCGCGCAGGGGCCCATGCGGGTGCTCGACGACGTGTCGTTCGACATCCGCAACGGCGAGTTCGTCTCCATCATCGGCCCTTCGGGCTGCGGCAAGACCACGATGATGAACATCGTCGGCGGCTTCGTGCAGCCGACCCAGGGCCGGGTGCTGCTCGATGGCCGGCCGGTCACCGCGCCGGGGCCGGACCGCGGCGTGATCTTCCAGGAGTACGGCGTGTTCCCGTGGCTGACGGTGCGCCAGAACATCGAGTTCGGGCTGAAGCTGGGAGCCAGCAAGACCGCGGCGGGCGAGCGCGGCGAGATCGTCCAGCGCTACATGGCGCTGATGGGGCTGACGGACTTCGCGGACCACTTTCCCAAGCACCTGTCGGGCGGGATGCGGCAACGGCTGGCGATCGCGCGGGCTTACGCGGTCAAGCCGCAGTTCCTGCTGATGGACGAGCCCTTCGGCGCGCTGGATGCGCAGACCCGTTCGGCGATGCAGGATCTGCTGCTGCAGGTGCTGCAAAGTGAAGGCAAGACCGTGATGCTGATCACCCACTCGGTGGAAGAGGCGATCTACCTGTCCTCGCGCATCGTGGTGGTGACGGCGCGGCCGGCGAAGATCCGCACCATCATCGACGTGCCGTTCGGTTATCCGCGCGCCGAGAACATGCACGAAGACCCGCGCTTCGGCGAGCTGCGCTCGCACATCCGCGACCTCGTGATGCAGGAATACGCCGCCCAGGCGCGGCAGGCCGTGCCGATGGCCGATTAGCCCGATTCAACCCAGAAGGAGACAAGCATGGCCATTCAACGCAGACAACTGATCCAGGCGGCGGCTGCCGCATCGCTCGGCGCCGCGGGCATCCAGGCCTTCGCGCAGGCCGCCACCAGGGTCAAGGTGGGCTACCTGCACACGCCGGCGGTGGACGGCCACATCTTCATCGGCCAGCAGATGGGGGCCTTCGCCAAGCAGGGGCTGGACCCGGAGCTGATCCAGTTCACCACCGGCCTGGAACTGTTCCAGGCCATGATCGGCGGCAGCCTCGACGTGCTGGCCACTGGAGCCGTGGTCTCCAACTTCCCGGCGCGCGGCCAGGGCAAGGTGTTCCTGATGAACAACATCGAGTACGCCACCGCGCAGCTCTGGGTGCGCGACGACATCAAGACGCTGGCCGACCTCAAGGGCAAGCAGATCTCCACCACCACCGGCACCACGGCCCACGTGTTCCTGGACCGCGCCCTGCGCTCGGCCAGGCTCGATCCGGCCAAGGACGTGCAGCTGGTGAACCAGCGCATGACCGAAGCGGTCACCTCGTTCGTCTCGGGCGCCGTGCCGGCCGTGGCGCTGTGGGTGCCCTTCGACACCGTGATCAAGCAGAAGATGCCCAACGCGCGCAAGCTGGTCGATGCCTCGGCGTTCTTCCCCGAGGCCGCGATCATGGGCGGCTGGGCCGCGCGCAACGACTACTACGAGAAGAACCGCCCGGTGATCGGCAAGCTGGTGGCGGCGTGGGCCGAGGCCAACGCGCAGATCACCGGCAAGCCCGACGCATCCGCCGAGATGCTGCAGAAGGCCCAGTACAAGGACGTGCCGCTGGCCGACTTCAAGGAGCAGTTCAAGGCCTCCAAGTACTTCACCAACGCCGAATGGCGCACCCGCTACCAGGACGGCACCGTCACCAAGTGGCTGCAGCAGGTGACCGACTTCTTCGTCACCAACGCCAACATCCAGAACGCGCTCAAGGCCGACCAGTACTTCGACTCCAAGGTGTTCCTGGAGACCGTCAAGGCGTGATGTGAGGGCCGGCGGCTACGACCACATCATCGTCGGCGCCGGCTCGGCCGGCTGCGTGCTGGCCAACCGGCTGAGCGCCGACCCGCGCTGCCGCGTGCTGCTGCTGGAAGCCGGCGGCGAGGGCGGCAACTTCTGGCTGCGGCTGCCGATCGGCTACTTCAGAACCATCTACGACCAGCGCTTCTCCTGGCAGTTTCCCCTGGAGCCGCAAGCCGCCACCGGCAACCGCGCCATCGCCTGGCCGCGCGGCAAGGTGCTGGGCGGCTCCAGCGCCATCAACGGCCTGCTGTACATCCGCGGCCAGCATGCCGACTTCGACGACTGGGCGGAGCTGGGCGCCGACGGCTGGGGCTACCGCGATGTCCTGCCGTATTTCAGGAAGTCGGAGCGTTACCAGGGCGGCGAGAGCGAATACCACGGCGCCTCCGGCGAGCTGTGCGTCTCGGACCTGCGCAACGACCATCCCTATTGCGCGGCCTGGATCGAGGCCGGCGTGCAGGCGGGCCATGGCCGCAATCCCGATTTCAACGGCGCGCGCGCCGAGGGCCTGGGCGCCTACCAGCTGACGCTGCGCGGCCACTGGCGCTGCGACGCCGCCACGGCGTTCCTGACGCCGGTCCGCAACCGCCCCAACCTGACGGTGCTGACCGGCGTGCAAGTGACGCGTGTGTTGATCGAGAGCGGTCGTGCCACCGGCGTCGAGTGGCTGAAAGACGGTGCGCTGAAGACTGCGCGGGCCGACGGCGAAGTGCTGCTGGCCGCGGGCGCGCTGCAGTCGCCGCAATTGCTGCAACTGTCCGGCGTGGGGCCGGCCGACCTGCTGCGCCAGCACGGCATCGACGTGCAGGCCGATGCGCCCGAGGTCGGCGCGAACCTGCAGGACCATTACCAGGCCCGCGTCATCGTCAAGCTCAAGCACCGGATGTCGCTGAACGACCAGGTGCGCAGCCCGCTCGGCCTGGCCACGATGGGCGCGCAGTGGCTGTTCAACCAGCGCGGCCCGCTCACCGTCGGCGCCGGCCAGGTCGGCGGCATGGTGTGCAGCCCGTATGCACAGGCCGGCCGGCCGGACCTGCTGTTCAACGTGATGCCGCTGTCGGTCGACAAGCCGGGCGATCCGTTGCACCGCTTCTCCGGCTTTTCGGCGTCGGCGGCGCAATGCCGGCCGCTGTCGCGCGGCACGGTGCGCATCGGCGCGGCCGATCCGCTGCAGCCGCCACGCATCGTCTCCAACTACCTCACCGATCCGCACGATGCGAAGGTGCTGGTGGCGGGCCTGAAGATGCTGCGCGAGATCTATCGCCAGCCGGCGTTCCGCGAGCTGGTGACGGACGACGAATACCTGCCCGGCAACGCCGCGCGGGACGATGCGGCGCTGGAGGCCTTTGCCCGCACCAGGGGCGGCACCGTGTTCCATCCCTGTGGCACCTGCCGCATGGGCGGCGATGCGCAATCGGTGGTCGATGCGCGGCTGCGGGTGCGGGGTGTCGAGCGCCTGCGCGTGATCGATGCGTCGGTGATGCCGACGATGGTGTCCACCAACACCAATGCGGCGGCGGTCATGATCGGGGAGAAGGGCGCCCAGCTGGTGTCGGACCGGCGATAGACTGCGGCTCACAACGACCTGGAGCGCAACCTGATCGTCATCGCACCCATCGCGCCGGGCCACGCGGCGAGCTACCGGGCCTGCCTGGACGTCGTCGCGCGCGAACGGAAATACTTGGCGCAGCTCGAGGCGCTGCCGATCGAACGGATCGAGGAATTCGTCCGCTCCAGCGTCGCAGCCGATGCGGCGCAGTTCGTCGCGCTCGACCGCGAGCGCGTGGTCGGCTGGGCCGACATCTTCCCGGCCTGGGCCGCCGCCGTCGCCCACTGCGGCCAGCTCGGGATGGGCGTGCATCCGGACTACCGCGGCCAGGGCATCGGCGGGCGGCTGCTGGCCGCCTGCATCGCCAAGGCCAGGAGCCGGGGCATCACCCGGATCGAGCTCGAGGCGCGCAGCGACAACCAGCCGGCCATCGGGCTGTACCGCAAGCTCGGGTTCGCCCACGAGGCGCGCAAGAAGAACGCCATGCGCTTTGACGGCGTGTACTACGATGCGGTCCAGATGTGCCTGGTCGCCGACGACGGGGCCTGACCGCCGTCCCCCTCCATCCAAGGCCAATCGATGCTGCTGGTCGCCCTGACCTGTGTTCTCCTGATCGCCGTGACGACGGTGATCCACTACGAGGTGCTGCGCACGCTGGGCAGCGTGCTGGGCACGCTGCAGATTCCGCACCGCAGCAAGCTGCTGGTCGTCATCTTCACCACGTTCGCCGCCCACCTGGTCGAGATCGCGGTGTATGGCGTCACTCTGTACGTGCTGGTCAGATATGTCGGCGTCGGCGCGCTGCAGGGGTCGACCGAGTTCTCGCTCATGAACTGCCTGTATTTTTCGGGCGAGACCTACACGACGCTCGGCTTCGGCGACCTGACGCCCACCGGCCCGGTGCGGCTGCTGGCCGGGGTCGAGGCGCTGAACGGCCTGTTGCTGATCGGCTGGTCGGCCTCGTTCACCTACGTCTCCATGGAGCGGTTCTGGGGCCTGGACACGCAGCGGGACGGGCGCTAGGCTGCGCGCTGCCACCGCCAGCCACGGACAAAAACCGATGAACGCACCATCGCCCAGCGCCGACCGCGAGTTCGTCCACTCGCGCCTGATCGACGCGCCGCCCGGTCGCGTGTTCGACGCATTCAGCGATCCGGCCCGGCTGGCCCGCTGGTGGGGCCCCAAGGGGTTCAGCAGCACCTTCGCTGCATTCGACCTGCGGCCCGGCGGCGCCTGGCGCTTCGTGATGCACGGGCCGGACGGCCAGGACTATCCGAACCAGAACGTGTTCCGCGACGTGGTGCCGCCGGAGCGCATCGTGGTCGAGCACCTGTCGCAGCATCACCATTTCGTCCTGACGATCACCTTCGCCGACCACGGCGATCAGACGCTGGTCGGCTGGCGCCAGGTGTTCGACTCCGCGGCGGAACGCGAGCGCGTCGCGGCCATCGTGACCGAGGCCAACGAGCAGAACCTGGACCGCCTGGCGGCGGAAGTGCGCCGGCTGGCGTGACCTTGGAGGGGCGTTACTGCACTTCGGCGATCAGCTCGATCTCCACGCAGGCGCCCATCGGGATCTGCGCCACCCCGAAAGCGCTGCGGGCATGCTGGCCGGCGTCGCCGAACACGATGCCGAACAGCTCGCTGGCGCCGTTGGTCACCAGGTGCTGCTCGGTGTAGTCGCCGGTGGAGTTCACCAGGCTCATCACCTTGACGATGCGCCTGACCTTGTTGAGGTCGCCGATGGCGGCGTGCAGCGTCCCCAGCAGGTCGATCGCGATGGCGCGGGCGGCGTGCTTGCCCTCGTCCGTGCTCATGTTCCGTCCCAGCTGGCCGACCCAGGCCTTGCCGTCCTTCTTCGCGATGTGGCCGGACAGGAAGACCAGGTTGCCGGTGCGCACGAAGGGCACATAAGCGGCGGCCGGGATGGCGAGCGCAGGCAAGGTGATGCCCTGGTCCTGCAACTTGTCGTAAACGCTCATGGGAGGCTCCTGAAATGGGTTGCCCAAGCGGGTGGGGAGAGCAATTGTAGGAGGCCTATGCGCCCGTGCCGGCCGCTTCGACCGGCGACACGGTTACGGCCACGCGCAGCGTGTGGTTGGCGCCGCCGTGGATCACGCCGCGGATCGGCGACACGTCCGAATAGTCGCGTCCGGTCGCCAGCCGCACATAGTCCTCGCCCGGCATGCGGTCGTTGGTCGGGTCGAGATCGGCCCACACGCCGCCGGCGCGGTCGTCGCCCGGCAGGTACACCGACACCCACGCGTGCGAGGCGTCGGCCCCGACCAGCCGCGGCTGGCCCGGCGGCGGCTGGGTCAGCAGGTAGCCGCTGACGTAGCGCGCCGGCAGGCCCAGGCTGCGCAGGCAGCCCAGCATGATGTGGGCGAAGTCCTGGCAGACGCCTTTGCGCAGCTCCAGCGCCTCCAGCGCCGGCGTGCTGACGTCGGTGGCTTCGGTTTCGTACTCGAAGTCTTCGTGGATGCGCGTCATCAGGTCGTGCGCCGCCTGCCACAGCGGCCGGCCGGGGCTGAAGCTGGGCCGCGCGTAGTCCAGGAAGTTCTCGTGGCGCGGCACGTAGGGCGAGGCGAAGACGAATTCGGTGGCCGGGTCCCAGGCCGCCTTGCGGTGGTAGCGCATGCGCTCGCGCACCGTTTCCCACGCCAGGCCCGGCGCCGGTTCGGCCGCGGCCTGGGTCGCCACCACGCTGTCGGCCACCACCGTCAGTTCGTCGTGGGCGCCGGCCAGGCTGAAGAAGGCGCGGGTGTTGCCGTAGACATCCGTGGTTTCGGTCTGCAGTGCGGGCGCGGGCGTGACCGTGAGCCGGTGGCTCAGCACCTGCTGCTGCGCGTCGTGGCGAGGCTTGAGGTGCGCCATGTGCTGGGCGGTCTTGACCGGCGGCACGTAGTCGTAGGCGGTTTCGTGGATGACGCGCAGCAGCATGGTCGGGGCTCGATCAGGCGCCGACGCTGTGCCGCGCTTCGCCGGAGTGGGTGAAGTAGCGCGCGCCGATGTCGTCGGACAGCTTGTAGGCGGCGTCGCTGCACTGGCCCAGCAGCTCGATCAGGTTGGCGTAGTTGCCGTCGGCGTCGCGCGCGCAGATGGCCTCGAACGACCAGGCCTGCGGATCGGGCACCGTCAGCGCGATCTCGGGCATCTTGCCCGGCGCGCTGCCGGCCAGCCGGGCCAGCCGGCCCCGCAGCGTCTGCGCCACCCAGCCGAGCGAGCGCGGGTTGTCGCGGTCCAGCACCAGCAGGTCGAGCAGGGCCGGGATGTCGTGGCGCTGCTGGTACTGGGCGTGGAAGGTGATGGTGCTGTCGAACAGCGCGATCAGGGCCTCGAAGCCGCCCTCGTCGAACACCGCGCCGGTGTCGAAGGCATGGGCCAGCGCCGATGCCAGGAAGCCGAGGCGCTCCAGGTGCCGGCCGCTGGACAGCAGGCGCCAGCCGTCGTCGCGCGTCATGCGGTCGGTCTGGGCGCCCGTCATCGCCGCCGTGTGGCCGGAGAGGTTCTCCAGCGCCCGCAAGGCGTCGGGCGACGAGTAGTCGCCCTCGTCGTTGAAGCAGGCGCATTCCACCAGGAACTGCTCCTCGGCCCGCACGATGCCGTTCCATTGTTCCAGCGACAGGCGCTCGCGCACCGCCGATGCCGCGTTGCGCAGGCCCGCCAGGTTGTAGCCGACGCTGTGGCATTCGGGGTCGCCCAGCGAGCACACCAGCGAGCGCTCGAACACGCGCCGCGCCAGCGCCGGCGCCGGCACGGCAGGCAGCACCAGCGCGTGTGCCACGGCCAGTTCGCCCAGCCAGGCCAGCAGCGGCTGGGAGCCCTGGTCCTCGCCATTGAGGCTTTCCAGGGTCAGGCGCGCCAGCCGGGTGGTGTTCTCGGTCCGCTCGGTGTAGCGCCCCAGCCAGAACAGGTTCTCGGCGGCGCGGCTGGTGGTGCTGCTGCGGGCGCGGTGCGACGCGGTGGCGGCCGGCTGATCGTGCTGCAGCAGGCTGGTCGGGTCGACTTCGCCCTGCGTCATCACCCAGGTGTCGGCGCTGCTGCCGCCGCGCTGCATCGAGGCGATGTCGAGTTCGGCGCCGGCCAGCCGGGTCAGCCCGCCCGGCAGCACGTGCCAGGAGCGCGGGCCGTCGGAGACCGCGAACACCCGCAGCATCAGCGAGCGCGGCAGGATCCGGTCGCTGCCGCGGCTGCTGCGCCAGGTCGGCATCTGCGACAGCGGCAGGTACGACTGCACGGTGTGTTCGTCGCTCTCGCGCACGATCCGGCCGGCCCATTCGTCGCGCTCGCGCCGCGACAGCGACTTGCCCAGCACCGCGCCGCTGCCCGGGCTGGCATAGGTCGGCTTGATCACGCGCTCGCCCAGCTGCGGCAGCGCCGCCTCCAGCGCCGCGCGCTCGCCGCACCACCAGGTCGCCAGCGACGGCAGCTGCAGTTCTTCCTTGAGCAGGTGCCGCGACAGCGCCGGCAGGAAGCCGAGCAGGGCGGTCGATTCCAGGAAGGCCGAGCCCGGCGCGTTGGCCACCAGCACGTTGCCGGCGCGGATCACCTGCAGCAGGCCGGGCACGCCCAGGCGCGAGTCGCTGCGCAGCTCCAGCGGGTCCAGGAACTCGTCGTCGAGCCGCTTGATCAGGCCGTGCACCGGCTCCAGGCCCTTGAGCGTCTTGAGGTACAGGCACTGGTCGCGCACCGTCAGGTCGCTGCCCTCGACCAGCGTCAGGCCCAGGTAGCGCGCCAGGTAGGCGTGTTCGAAATAGGTTTCGTTGTACGGGCCCGGGGTCAGCAGCACGATCCGCGGCTCGTTGTGCGTCGGGCACATCTGCTTGATGCCGTCGATCAGGGCGCGGTAGCTCGCCGCCAGCCGCTGCACGTTGAGGTCGCGGAACGCCTCCGGGAACAGGCGCGAGGTGACCAGCCGGTTCTCCAGCAGGTAGCCCAGGCCCGACGGCGCCTGGGTGCGCTGCGACACCACCCACCAGTGGCCGTCGGGGCCACGGGCCAGGTCGAAGGCCGCGATGTGCAGGTGGGTGTCGGCGGCGGGCCGCACGCCGTGCATGGGCCGCAGGTAGCCGGGATGGCCGTGCACCAGCGCCGGGGGCAGCAGGTTGTTGGCCAGCAGCGTCTGCGGGCCGTAGACGTCGGCCATGATGGCGTCCAGCAGCTTGACCCGCTGCAGCACGCCGGTCTCGATCTGCTGCCAGCTCTCGGGCGTGATGATCAGGGGAAAGAGGTCGAGCGACCAGGGCCGCTGCGGGCCGTCCGCCTCCGCATAGACGTTGTAGGTGACGCCGTTGTCGCGGATCTGCCGCTCCAGGTTCACCGTGCGCCGGTTCAGGTCGGTGAAGCCGTCGGCGCCCAGGTTCTCGAAGAAGCGCGACCAGGCCGGTGTCGGCAGGGCATGCGGTGCGACGTCCAGCTCGGCGGCCTCGCCGGCGGCGGCCAGTGGCGTGGAGATGCCGCCGCGCAGCTCGTCGAAATGGCCGGCCGCGGCCGGCGGCGCCATCGCGGCGGCCAGCGCCGCGGGCGATTCGCCGGCGGCGTCGCCGAAGAGCGAGGCGATGCTGTCATTGGGGTTGTCCACCGGCCCATTGTCCCACCTGGGGCCAGCCGCGCCGCCGCCACTGTCGCGGGGCCGCGACGGATGGGTACGATAGCGGCAATGACTCCCAGCCTGCCCGCCATCGTGATCGCCGTCGTCGCCTTCGTCATCGCCTTCGGCGTGGCCAAGTTCATCTCCGTGCGCCGGCTGCGGCGCCGCAAGGAGCAGGACCGGGCGGTGGAGCGCAAGGGCCAGAGCCGGCAGGTGCGGCGGGCCCGCGAGCGCAAGGGCCGTTAGCCGACGCGCTTGGCCTGGGCCGCGAGCTGCAGGGTGGCGCGCGGCTTGGCATCGTGGCGCGCGCCGGCCGGCGTCTGCGCCTGGCTGACGTTCAGCCCGTAGGAGGCGGCCGTGACGGCGAGCACCACCGGCAGGCGGTGCAGGATGCTGAGGGTCTTGTTCTCGTTCATGTTGTTCTGGACTGCGGGGGGCAACAGCGCCGGAGTATCGCGGCGCCGCGGCCCGCGCGGGGCCGCCGCGGCCGCGCGCGCACGAAAATGGATCGCGGCCTACAAGGCGGGTCAGCTGCCGCCGACGGTCGCCTCAGGCGGGGGCCGGCCGCGCCACCTTGGACAGCTTCCAGGCCGCCAGTTGCCGCAGCAGCATCGGCAGCGCCATCGCCGCCCCGATCAGGGTCGGCGTCAGCCCCGGCGCGATCAGCAGCAGCGCGGCGGCGATGCAGACGACCTGTTCCCAGCGCTTCATTTCCACCAGGAAGAACTTGCTCAGCGCCGCCGCCAGCACCACGATGCCCAGGATGCAGCCGATGAAGGTGACGCTGAAGTCGTACCAGGTGAAGCCCTTGGCCACCAGCAGCAGGGATGGCGAGAACACGAACACGAACGGCACCAGCACCTTGGCCATCCCCAGGCGGAAGGCCATGTTGCCGGTCTTGAACGGATCGCTGCCCGCCATGCCGGCCGCGGCATAGGCGGCCAGCGCCACCGGCGGCGTGATGTCGGCCAGCACGCCGTAATAGAAGACGAAGAAGTGCGCCACCAGCGGCTCGACACCCAACTGCACCAGGGTCGGCGCCGCCACCGTCACCATGATGATGTAGTTGGCCGTGGTCGGGATGCCGCATCCCATCAGGATGCAGACCACGCCGGTCATCACCAGTGCGGCGAACAGCATGATGCCCTGGGTGCCGGCCAGCGACGCCGGGATCACCGTCGACAGCCCGCCCGCGATCACCGCGGCCCAGGTCGTGATGATGTAGCTGATCTTGAAGCCGACGCCGGTCAGCGTCACCACCCCGATCACGATGCCCACGGTGGCCGCGGCCGCGCCGACCGCCAGCGCGTACTTGGCGCCGGTCTCCAGCGCCTCGACCAGCACCCCGTGCGCGATCCGCCCCGTGACCCCGCCCAGCTGCCACGCGCCCAGCGCCACGGCGACGCCCACGCCGAACAGCCCCAGCTTGATCCATTCGCTCTGCTGGCCGAGGTCGACAAAGGAGATCACCGCCAGCAGCGCGTGCAGCACGACCAGCAACGCCCAGTTGCGCACGCCGTTGCCGCTGACCTTGGTGGCCAGCCCGACGATCGCGCAGGAGGTGATGCCGGTGAAGGCCGCCAGGTACGGCGTGCGCCCCGACACCAGGATCGCGATCAGCAGCACCAGCGGGATCAGCGTGGGCCAGCGCTGGCGCAGCGATTCGCGCAGCCTGGGCATCTCCTCGGCGGTCAGGCCGCGCAGGCCGAAGCGCTTGGCCTCGAAGTGGACCTGCATGAAGACGCCGAAGAAGTGCATGAAGGCCGGCACGATCGCCGCCGCGATGATGGTCTGGTAGGAGACGTTGAGGAACTCGATCATCAGGAACGCCGCCGCTCCCAGCACCGGCGGCGTGATCTGCCCGCCGGTGGACGAGGCCGCTTCGACCGCGGCGGCGAACTCGCGCCGGTAGCCCACGCGGATCATCGCGGGGATGGTGAGCGAGCCGACGGTGACCGCGTTGGCCACCGAGGAGCCACTCAGCATCCCGAACATCGCCGAGCCGAACACGCTGACCTTGGCCGGCCCGCCCGCGTACCGGCCGGCGACGCTGGCCGCCAGATCCAGGAACAGCTGGCCCAGGCCGATGCGCGTGGCCATCACGCCGAACAGCACGAAGTGAAAGACATAGGTCGCCACCACGCCCACCGCCACGCCGTAGATGCCCTGGCTGGTGAGGTACTGGTGGTTGATCATCTGGCTCCAGTTCGCGCCGGCGTGCTTCAGCAGCCCGGGGAAATAGGGGCCGGCCAGCGCGTACACGGTGAAGCCGATCGCGATCAGCGGCAGCGGCCAGCCCATCGAGCGCCGCGTGGCCTCGAGCAGGGTGATGAACAGGATCGACCCCATGACCACGTCCGCCAGGTCCGGGTTGCCGACGCGGAACGCCAGGTCATTGAAGACCCAGGGGATGTAGAGCACGCTGGCGGCGCAGGCCAGGCCGAGCAGCCAGTCCACCAGCGGCACGCCGCCGGGCGCCAGCAGGCTGGAGCGCGCGGGCTGCTCCAGCGACTTCTTGCTGGCCGCGAACACCAGGAAGATCAGGCCCAGCACGAAGGCCAGGTGCACGCCCCGGTGCGTCGTTTCGCGCAGCAGGCCGAAGCCGGCCGTGTAGTAGTGGAAGCAGGACAGGGCGATCAGCAGCCACTTGACGATCTGCAGCGCCGGCGGCACGACCGGCCGGAAGCGCATTTCCGGATCGAACTTCTCCTCCAGCTCCTGGAGCTTCTTCTCGTCCAGGGTGGTCGTGATCTCTGGCATCGGAGTTTCCTGCTGCAAACAAAAAAGGGAGGGCAAGCCTCCCTGGGGGTCGATCGGCGCGCGGACTTACTTGAGCAGGCCGGCTTCCTTGTAGAACTTCTCGGCGCCCGGATGGTAGGGGATGCCGACGCCCTTGACGGCGTTTTCCCTGGTGATGAACCTGCCCTTGGCATGGCCGGCCTGCAGCGACTTCTGGGTGGCGTCGCTGTACATGGCCTTGGTGATTTCGTAGACGGTGTTGGTGTCGACCTTGGCGCTGGTCACCAGCTGGGCGCCGACGGCCAGGGTCTGCACCGCCGGCACGTCCTTGTAGGTGTTGGCGGCGATGGTGTCGACGGCGAAGTAGGGATTGGCCATGCGCAGGCCGTCGGCCGAGGAACCGGTCAGGGGCACCAGTTCGATGCCGGTGCCGCCCGAGGCCAGTTCGGCGATGGCGCCGGCCGGGGCGCCGCCGACGAAGAAGAAGGCGTCGAGCGCGCCGTCCTTGAGCTTGTCGCCGGCCTGGTTGGGCTTGATGTATTCCGGCTTGATGTCGGTTTCCTTGACGCCGTACGCGGCCAGCACCATGCGGGCGTTGATCAGCGTGCCCGAGCCCGGCTCGTCCAGCGCCACGCGCTTGCCCTTGAGGTCGGCGACGGACTTGATGCCCGAGCCTTTCTTGACCACCAGGTGGATGCTTTCGGGGTACAGGTTGGCGATCATGCGCAGGTCGGTGACCTTGGGCTTGCCCTCGAACGCGCCGGTGCCGGTGTAGGCCCAGGTGGCGACGTCCGATTGCGAGAAGCCGGCTTCCATCGAGCCCGAAGCGACGCCGTTGACATTGGCCAGCGAACCGTTGCTGGCCTGGGCCGTGGCGATGATCTTGCCGGGTTGCGACACGGCGTTGGCGATCATGCCGCCGACCGGGTAATAGGTGCCGGCGGTGCCGCCGGTGCCGATGCGAAAGAACTGCTGCGCCTGGGCGGCCCCGGCAAAGGCGAGCGTGGCGGTGAGGGCGGCAGCCCAGATTTTCGTCTTCATTGCGACTCCTGGAAGGTGGACCCCGTGAGGTGAGCAAGAAGTAGACCACGCACCGCGCAGCGCATCCCATAGTGAAAGCCCCAAGCCGGGCCAGCGTTCAGCGGTCGTCGTCGACCGATGCGCTCCAGCGGTCGCCCCAGTTCTTCGCGTCGTCGAGTTCGCGCCGGCCGCGCTTGGTGGGGCGGCCGTGCTCGATCGACTGGGCGGGTTCGGGTGCGAGGCGGCGCTGTTCCGCGGCCTGCTGGCGTGCCTGCAGGCTGGCCGCGGTTTCCTCGTACAGCTGCTGCGCCACCGGCGCCGGGCCGCGCATGTTGGACAGGCCCTTCACGAGCACGGTGCGTGTCACCGGCCCCTGGCGCAGCGTGACGGTGTCGCCCACCTTCACGTCACGGGCCGGCTTGACCTCGGCGCCGTTGACCTCGACCCGGCCCTTGCCGATCTCCTCGGTGGCGAGCGATCGGGTCTTGTAGAAGCGGGCGGCCCAGAGCCACTTGTCGACGCGCAGTTTGTCCATTCAGCTGCCATTGTGGGCCAGCGGCAGCCGCACGGTGGCGTCCAGGCCGGCGATCTGCCCATGGTTTTCCCGGTTCTCGAGCGTGATCGAGCCGCCGAGCGCGAGCACGATCTCCTGGCAGATCGCCAGCCCCAGGCCGGAGCCGCTGCCCGCGTGGCCGGCCGAGAACGGCTGGAACAGCCGCGACCGCAATTCCGCGGCGATGCCCGGGCCGCTGTCGGACACGGTGAGGGCGGCGAACCGGTCGTCGGCCACCAGCCGCAGCCACAGCATGCCGCCCGGCGGCGAGTGCCGGATGGCGTTGTGCAGCAGGTTGCGCACCAGCTCGGTCAGCATCCATTCGTGCGAGCGCACCGGCGCCGCCACGGTGGTGATGTCGAAGTCGAGGTCCTTGTCCGCGATCAGCGGCGACAGCTCCAGCGCCACCGACCGGGTCAGCGCGGCCAGGTCATTGACGCCGGTGTCGGGCTGCTGGCGCAGCTGTTCGACCTTGGCCAGCGACAGCATCTGGTTGGCCAGCGCGGTGGCGCGCTCCACCGTGCCGTTGATCTCCACCAGCGCCTGGCGCGGCTCGACGTCGCCGCGCAGCGCCGACTGCACCTGGGTCTTGAGTACGGCCAGCGGCGTGCGCAGCTGGTGGGCGGTGTCGCGCACGAAGCGCTTCTGGTTGTCCAGCAGCAGCGCGAGGCGCGCCATCACCTGGTTGGTGGCGTCGACCAGCGGCAGCAGCTCGCGCGGCGCGTCGGGCGCGGCGATCGGCGTCAGGTCGCCTTCGGCGCGGGCCTGCAGCACGGCACTGAGGCTGCGCACGGGCCGGGTGGCGCGCTGCACCACGATCACCGCCACCAGCGCGATCACGGCCACCAGCAGCGCCTGGCGCCAGATGGTGTTGACCAGGATCTGCCGGGCCAGCGACCGCCGCAACTCCAGCGTCTCGGCCACCTGCACCACCGCCATGCCGCGGCCGTTGGCGCTGGCCACCGGCTGCAGCAGCACCGCGACCCGCACGTCGTCGTCGCGAAAGCGCGCGTCGTAGAAATCGACCAGCGCGGCATAGGGCGGGCGTTGCGGCAGCGTGCCGCGCCAGAACGGCAGTTCGGCAAAGCCCGACACCAGCTCGCCGTGCAGGTTGGACACGCGATAGAACAGCCGGCTCTGGTTGTCGGCCTCGAACGCTTCGAGCGCCGAATACGGCACCGTCGCGCGCAGCTGCGAGAGCTCGTCGTAACCCTGCACGTCCAGCTGCTCGCCGATCACCTTGGCCGACGCCAGCAGGGTGCGGTCGTAGGCGGTGTTGACTGCGGCCAGCGCCTGCGCGTACAGGCTGAAGCTGTTGACGCCGATCAGCAGGATCACCGGCAGCAGGATGCCCACCAGCAGGTAGGTGCGAAGCGACATGGCCCCGGCGCCGCCGATCGCTTTCATGTGGTCTTGAGCAGGTAGCCCAGCCCGCGCAAGGTCACCAGCTCGGTGCCGGTGTGGGCCAGCTTCTTGCGCAGGCGGTAGACGACGACCTCGACCGCCTCGTACTGCACGTCGCTCTCGCCCGGGAACACCAGCTCGAACAGCCGCTCCTTGGCCACGGCGTGGCCGGGCCGCGCCATCAGCGCCTGCAGCAGCGCCGTCTCGCGCGGCGTCAGTTCCAGCACCTGATCGCGGCAATAGATCGCGCCGCTGTCCTTCTCGTAGCGCAACGCGCCGGCGACGATCGCGCCGCCGCCCGGTTCGGCCCCGGGCTCGGGCTTGCGCCGGGCCAGCGCGCGCAGGCGGGCCTCGAGTTCGTCGAGGTCGAACGGCTTGGGCAGGTAGTCGTCGGCGCCGCTGTTCAGGCCCAGCACGCGGTCGCCGACGGTGCCGCGCGCCGTCAGGATCAGCACCGGCGTGGCCAGGCCCCCGCGGCGCGCATGTTCCAGCACCTGCAGGCCGTCCAGCCCCGGCAGGCTCAGGTCGAGGATCACCACGTCGGGCGGCTGCGCCCGCCACAGGGCCAGCGCCTGGTTGCCGTCGGCGCATGCCGTCACGCGCGCGCCGCGCCGCCCCAGCGCCCGCTCGAGGGTGCTGCGCATGGAGGGATCGTCTTCGACCAGCAGGAGGTTCATCGGCGCCACAAGGTTATCTGCAACGCCGACTCTAGTAGTTTCCCCAATGCCCCGGACAGCCGTTTGACAGGCAACCGGCGCATGATCGCAAGGTTTTTCACCGTACAACAGGAGCATCCGAATGCGTCGAGACACTTTCCTCAAATCGCTGGCCGCGCTGGCCGCGACCGGCAGCTTCCCGCTGTCGGCGCTGGCGGCCGCCAACGTCAAGATGATGATCCCGGCCAATCCGGGTGGCGGCTGGGACACCACCGGCCGCGCGCTGGGCAAGGCGCTGACCGAGGCCAAGGTGGCCGACAGCGTCACCTACGACAACAAGGGCGGCGCCGCCGGCGCGCTCGGGCTGGCCCAGTTCATCAACAGCGCCAAGGGCGATCCGAACGCCATGATGGTGATGGGCGCCGTGATGCTGGGCGGCATCATCACCGGCAAGCCGCCGGTGAACCTGTCGCAGGTCACGCCGATCGCGCGCCTGACCAGCGAATACAACGTGTTCGTGCTGCCGGCCAGCTCGCCGATGAAGACCATGGCCGACGTGGTCGCGCAGCTGAAGAAGGACCCGGGCAGCGTCAAGTGGGGCGGCGGCTCGCGCGGCTCCACCGAGCACATCGCCGCGGCCATGATCGCCCGTGAAGTCGGCGTCGACCCGGCCAAGATCAACTACGTCGCCTTCCGGGGCGGCGGCGAAGCCACCGCCGCCATCCTGGGCGGCAACGTGACGGTCGGCGGCAGCGGCTACAGCGAGTTCGCCGAGTACATCGCCGCCGGCAAGATGCGCGCGATCGCCGTCACCTCGGGCACCCGCCTGAAGGGCGTGAACGTGCCGACGCTCAAGGAGCAGGGCATCAACGTGGAGATCGGCAACTGGCGCGGCGTTTACGGCGCGCCCGGCATCACCGCGCCGCAGCGCAAGGCCCTGACCGACATGGTGCTGGCCGCGCTCAAGACCAAGTCCTGGGCCGAGTCGCTGGAGAAGAACCAGTGGACCCCCGCCGTCCTGACGGGCGCGGCCTTCGACAAGTTCGTCGACGACGAATTCGCCAGCCTGCGCGCCACGATGGTGAAGTCCGGCATGGTCTGAGCCACCGGCCAGACCTGCAAGCACGAACGCCCGGATTGCCCGGGCGTTTTTTCATCCCCGTGAAGCCCACACCATGACCCGACCCATCCATCCCTCCACGACGCAGACCCTGGTCGGCGCCGGCGTGCTGCTGACGGCGCTGGCGCTGGCGGCCGGCGCGATCTCGATTCCCTCGGCCGCCGGCTACGGCGGCATCGGTCCCAATTTCCTGCCCTGGCTGGTGGCGGCCGTGCTCGCCCTGTGCGGCGTGCTGCTGATCGTGCAGGCCCGCACCAGCGGCTTCCATGAACTCGATGCGCCCTCGGGCGCGGAGCACGGCAACTGGGCCGGCTTCGCCTGGGTGACGGCGGGCCTGCTGGCCAATGCGGCGCTGATCACCACCATCGGCTTCATCCTGAGCTGCACCCTGTGCTACGTGCTCGCCGTGCAGGGCCTGCGCCGGGCCGGCGGCCAGGCCGCGGGCAGCCCGCGGGTGCTGGCGGTCGACGTTTTCACCGGGTTCGCGATTGCCGCGCCGGTGTTCTGGGCCTTCACCCAATTCCTGGCGATCAATCTGCCCGGACTCACCGCCACGGGATGGATCTGACCATGGACATCCTCAACGCACTGATGCAGGGGTTCGCCACGGCGATCTCCCCCGCCAACCTGCTCTGGGCCCTGGTCGGCTGCATCCTGGGCACCGCCGTGGGCGTGCTGCCCGGCATCGGCCCCGCGGTGGCCGTCGCCATGCTGCTGCCGATCACTGCCAAGGTCGAAGTGACGGCCTCGATGATCTTCTTCGCCGGCATCTACTACGGCGCCATGTACGGCGGCTCGACCACCTCGATCCTGCTGAACACGCCGGGGGAAACCGCCAGCATGGTGACGGCGATGGAGGGCAACAAGATGGCCAAGAGCGGCCGGGCCGGCGCCGCGCTGGCGACGGCGGCCATCGGCTCGTTCGTCGCCGGCACCATCGGCACCGTGATCGTCACGCTGTTCGCGCCGTACGTGGCGGAGTTCGCCGTCAAGCTCGGCCCGCCGGAATACTTCCTGCTGATGGTGCTGGCCTTCACCACCGTCAGCGCGGTGCTGGGCAAGAGCCCGCTGCGCGGCATGGTGGCGCTGTTCGTCGGCCTGGCCGTGGGCCTGATCGGGCTGGACCAGATCTCGGGCCAGTCGCGCTACACCATGGGCGTGCCGGAGCTGCTCGACGGCGTCGAGATCGTGCTGGTCGCGGTCGGACTGTTCGCCGTGGCGGAGGTCATGTACGCCGTGCTGTACGAAGGCCGCGTGGTCGAGACCCAGAACAAGCTGAGCCGGGTCTACATGACCAGGCGCGACTGGAAGCGTTCGATCCCGGCGTGGCTGCGCGGCACCGCGATCGGCGCGCCGTTCGGCTGCATCCCGGCGGGCGGCACCGAGATCCCGACCTTCCTGAGCTACGCGATGGAAAAGAAGCTGGCCAAGGGCGAGGACCTGGCGGAGTTCGGCACGCGCGGCGCGATCGAAGGCGTGGCCGGCCCCGAGGCCTCGAACAACGCCACCGTCACCACGGCGCTGATTCCGCTGCTGACGCTCGGCATCCCGACGTCCAACACCACCGCCATCCTGCTGGGCGCGTTCCAGAACTACGGCATCCAGCCCGGGCCGCAGCTGTTCACCACCTCGGCCAACCTGGTCTGGGCGCTGATCGCGTCGCTGTACATCGGCAACGTGATGCTGCTGGTGCTGAACCTGCCGCTGGTCAAGCTGTGGGTCAAGCTGCTGAAGATTCCCAAGCCGCAGCTGTACGCCGGCATCCTGATCTTCTCCACCGTCGGCGCCTACGGCATGCGGCAGAGCGCGTTCGACCTGGTGCTGCTGTTTGCGATCGGCGTGGTCGGCGTGCTGATGCGGCGCTTCGACTTCCCGACCGCGCCGGTGGTGGTCGGCATGATCCTGGGCCCGCTGGCGGAAGCGCAGTTGCGCAACGCCGTCTCGATCGGCGAGGGCAGCGCGATGGTGTTCCTGCAGCGGCCGATGTCGATCACGATGATCGTGATCATCCTGGCGGTGCTGGTCGTGCCGCGGGTGATGAAGTACAGATCTTCGCGCGCGCAAGCCTGAAGACGGGACCTCCGTACGGGTGTCTGCTTTCGCACCCGGTGTCCGCTTTCGGTAGGATGGTCGCCATGCAAGACGACACCCTGCCGCGCGACGGCGAGAGCATCCTGGCGCTGGCGGCGCGCTCGATGTTCCAGCTGTTCTCCAGCGTCAGCCAGGGCATGTTCCTGGTCGACCGCACCGGCCGCATCGTGTGGCTCAACGACGGCTACAAGCGCTTCCTGCCGGCGCTCGGCTTCACGTCGGTGGACCAGTTCCTCGGCCACATGGTCGAGGACGTGGTGCCCAACACCCAGATGCGCAAGGTGCTGGAAACCGGCCAGCCGGTGCTGATCGACCTGCTCACCAACCGCGCCGGCACCTTCGTCGTCAGCCGCATCCCCCTGCGCGACGACCAGAGCAACGAGCTGATCGGCGCCATCGGCATCGTGCTGTTCGACCACCCGGAAACCACGCTCCAGCCGCTGATCAGCAAGTTCGCGCACCTGCAGCGCGACCTCGACGACGCCCGGCGCGAGCTGGCCAGCCAGCGCCGCAACAAGTACACGCTGGCCAGCTTCGTCGGCGCCAGTCCGGCCGCGGTGGAGGTCAAGCGCCAGGCGCGCCGCGCCGCGCAGTCGGCCAGCCCGGTGCTGCTTTTGGGCGAAACCGGCACCGGCAAGGAGCTGCTTGCGCATGCGATCCATGCGGCGTCGTCGCGCGCGGCCGGGCCGCTGGTCAGCGTCAACATCGCCGCCATTCCCGACACGCTGCTGGAGGCGGAGTTCTTCGGCGTGGCGCCGGGCGCGTTCACCGGCGCGGACCGCAAGGGCCGGCAGGGCAAGTTCAAGCTGGCCGACGGCGGCACGCTGTTCCTCGACGAGATCGGCGACATGCCGCTCAGCCTGCAGCCCAAGCTGCTGCGGGCGCTGCAGGAGGGCGAAATCGAGGCGCTCGGCTCCAACAAGGTGATCGCCTTCGACGCCCGCGTGATCGCCGCCACCTCGCGCGACCTGGCGCAACTGGTGCGCGAGGGCAGGTTCCGCGAAGACCTGTTCTACCGCCTGAACGTGCTGCCGATCCGCGTCCCGGCATTGCGCGAGCGCCGCGGCGACATCCAGGCGCTGGTCGAGGTGCTGGCCGAGGACATGGCGCTGCGCAGCGGCTCGGCGCCGCCGGAGCTCGGCCCCGACGCGATGGCGCTGCTGTCGGCGCAGGCCTGGCGCGGCAACATCCGGGAACTGCGCAACGTGCTGGAACAGGCGGCGATGCGGACCGATTCGAACCACATCGGCGTGGCGGAACTGGAAGCGGTCCTGCGTGAGTCCGGCGTCGAGCAGATCGCGCCGCCGGCGCCGGCGGCGGCCATGCCCCAGCGGCGCGCGACCGACCTGCGGCCGCTGTCGGAGCAGGTGGCCGAGGTGGAGCGCCAGGCCATCGGGGCCGCGATGGCGCACACCCGCGGCAACAAGTTCGCGGCCGCCAAGCTGCTCGGGATTTCGCGCGCCAAGCTGTACGAGCGGCTCGAAGGACTGCCTGGTTATCAGGCAAATGCCTGAATTTCAGGCAATCAGTTTGCGCGGTTCCGATCCATACTGGCGCCGGCTGGTGAAAAAAGCCTTATCAATCAACGCCCCGGCTGCTGGCACGCGTTGTGCAGTTGTGGTGCGAGAGTTCTGCAGTCAAAAAACAGGAGACAACATCATGAATCGTCGCAATTGCCTTGCGCTGGCCATCCTCGCCGCCAGCGCCGCCTTCGCCGCCCCGGCCGCCTTCGCCCAGGGCAAGGACATCAAGATCGCCCACATCTACAGCCGCACCGGACCGCTCGAGGCCTACGGCAAGCAGACCGCCACCGGCCTGATGATGGGCCTGGATTACGCCACCGGCGGCACCATGACCGTCAACGGCCGCAAGCTGGTGGTGATCGAGAAGGACGACCAGGGCAAGCCCGACGTGGGCAAGAGCCTGCTGGCCGCCGCCTACGGCGACGACAAGGTCGACCTGGCCGTCGGCCCCACCGCTTCTCCTGTTGCCCTGGCCATGCTGCCGGTCGCCGAGGAATACAAGAAGATCCTGCTGGTGGAGCCGGCCGTGGCCGACTCGATCACCGGCGAGCGCTGGAACAAGTACATCTTCCGCACCGGCCGCAACAGCTCGCAGGACGCGATCTCCAACGCCGTGGCGCTGGACAAGCCGGGCAACGTGATCGTCACGCTGGCGCAGGACAACGCGTTCGGCCGCGACGGCATCCGGCCGCTGCGCGAGACCATCAAGAAGGCCAAGTTCCTGCACGAGGAATACCTGCCGGCGGGCACGACCGACTTCACGGCCGGCCTGCAGCGCATCATCGACAAGCTCAAGGACCAGCCGGGCCAGAAATACGTCTGGGTGGTGTGGGCCGGCGCCTCGTCGCCGTTCAACAAGTTCGCCGAACTGGAACTGGAAAAGCGCTACGGCATCAAGCTGGCCACCGGCGGCAACATCCTGCCGGCGATGGTCGCCTACAAGCAGTTCCCCGGTCTCGAGGGCGCGCTGTACTACTACTTCGGCATCCCGAAGAACCCGGTGAACGAAGCGATGGTGGCGCGCCACTACCAGCAGTTCAAGGCGCCGCCTGACTTCTTCACCGCCGGCGGCTTCAGCGCCGCGATGGCCATCGTCACCGCGCTGAAGAAGACCGGCGGCGACCCGTCGGCCGACAAGCTGATCCCGGCGATGGAAGGCATGAGCTTCGACACGCCCAAGGGCAAGATGACCTTCCGCAAGGAAGACCACCAGGCCATGCAGAGCATGTACCACTTCAGGATCAAGGCCGACCCGGCCTTCGCCTGGGGCGTTCCGGAACTGATCCGCGAGATCAAGCCGGAAGAGATGAACATCCCGATCCGCAACAAGCGCTAGTCATCACCGAAAAAAATCGAAGGATTTTTTTCGGTGGTTGATCAGTGTGTCGAGGACCGGCGGAGCCGGATCCTCAACACAAGGGGGACCGTGCTGCACGTTGTTGCGCACGGTCCATGTTGAAGCCAGGCTGCGCCTGGCGCGGCTTCGCTCATCCTGGAAATTCATGGGTCAACTTGCCACGCATGAACTCACGGTCCGCTTCGGCGGTCACGTGGCGGTGAATGCTGTCTCCTGCGCGTTCGCGCCGGGCACGCTCACCGCCATCGTCGGCCCGAACGGCGCCGGCAAGACCACGTACTTCAACCTGATCTCGGGCCAGTTGAAGGCCAGCGCGGGCGGCGTGACGCTGGACGGACGAGACATCTCGCGCCTGTCGGCCTCGCAGCGCACCCGCGCCGGCCTGGGCCGCGCGTTCCAGCTCACCAACCTGTTCCCGCGCCTGACGGTGCTGGAGAACGTGCGGCTGGCGGTGCAGGCCACGCGGGAGGGCGCGCACCGGCGCGGCCTGAACCTGTGGAGCATCTGGAGCGACCACCAGGACCTGCTGGCGCGGGCCGACCAGATCCTGCGCGACGTGGCGCTGGCCGCCAAGGAACACGAGCTGGTGGCCAACCTGCCGCACGGCGACCAGCGCAAGCTGGAAGTGGCGCTGCTGATGGCGCTGGAATCCAAGGTGTTCATGTTCGACGAACCGACCGCGGGCATGAACGCCGCCGAAGCGCCGGTGATCCTGGACCTGATCCGCAAGCTCAAGGCCGACCCGTCCAAGACCATCCTGCTGGTGGAGCACAAGATGGACGTGGTGCGCGAGCTGGCCGACCGCATCATCGTGCTGCACAACGGATCGCTGGTGGCGGACGGCGAACCGGCGGACGTGATCGCCTCGCCGCTGGTGCAAGAGGCTTACCTGGGCGTCGCTTCCACCAGCACCGTTCGCCCTGAGCTTGTCGAAGGGCTTCGACAGGCTCAGCCCGAACGGGGAGGAGCGCAGTCATGAGCGGCAACCTGCTCGAACTCCAGGGCGTCCACACCCACATCGGCGCGTACCACATCCTGCACGGCGTCGACCTCGTGGTGCCGCGCGGGCAGCTCACCATGCTGCTGGGACGCAATGGCGCCGGCAAGACCACCACGCTGCGGACCATCATGGGCCTGTGGCAGGCGTCGAAAGGGCGCGTCAGCTTCAACGGCCAGGACATCACCGCGCTGGAGACGCCGCGCATCGCCGGCCTGAACATCGCCTACGTGCCCGAGAACATGGGCATCTTCGCCGACCTGACGGTCAAGGAAAACATGCTGCTGGCGGCGCGCTCGGCCAAGACCGTCGGGCAGATGGACGACACCCGCCTGCAGTGGATCTTCTCGCTGTTCCCCGCGGTGAAGCAGTTCTGGAACCACCCGGCCGGCAAGCTGTCGGGCGGGCAAAAGCAGATGCTGGCGGTGTCGCGGGCGATCGTCGAACCGCGCGAGCTGCTGATCGTCGACGAGCCGAGCAAGGGCCTGGCGCCGGTGATCATCAACAACATGATCGACGCCTTCGCCCAGCTCAAGGCCAGCGGCGTGACCATCCTGCTGGTGGAGCAGAACATCAACTTCGCCAGGCGGCTGGGCGACAGCGTCGCCGTGATGGACAACGGCGTCGTCGTCCATTCCGGCTCGATGCAGGCGCTGGCCGAAGACGAGGCGTTGCAGCAGTCGCTGCTGGGGTTGGCGCTATGAAAATCACCAGAGATTTCGACTGGAAGCCGCTGGCCCTGGTGCCGCTGCTCGCGCTCGTCGTCTATCCCTTCGTCGGCTCCGGTTCGACCTGGGTCACGCTGACCGTCGCCGGCCTGGCGATGGGCATGATCATCTTCGTCATCGCCTCCGGGCTGACGCTGATCTTCGGCCTGATGGACGTGCTGAACTTCGGCCACGGCGTGTTCATCGCGCTGGGCGCGTACGTCGCCACCTCGGTGCTGGGCGCGATGGGCGACTGGACCTCGTCGGCCAGCCTGTGGCGCAACATGCTGGCGGTGCTGCCGGCGATGGTGGTCGCGATGCTGGTGGCCGGCGCCGTCGGTGTGGCGTTCGAGCGCTTCATCGTGCGCCCGGTCTACGGCAACCACCTCAAGCAGATCCTGATCACCATGGGCGGGATGATCATCGGCGAGGAGCTGATCAAGGTGATCTGGGGCCCGCTGCAGATTCCGCTGCCGCTGCCCGAAGGGATGCGCGGCGCCATCCTGCTGGGCGACGCCGCGGTGGAGAAGTACCGCGCGATCGCCGTCGTGGTCGGCGCGCTGGTGTTCGGCGTGCTGCTATGGGTGCTGACGCGCACCAAGATCGGCCTGTTGATCCGGGCCGGCGTGCAGGACCGCGAGATGGTCGAGTCGCTCGGCTACCGCATCAGGCTGCTGTTCATCGGCGTGTTCGTGGTCGGCAGCGCGCTGGCCGGCCTCGGCGGCGTGATGTGGGGGCTGTACCAGCAGAACGTGATCCCGCAGATGGGTGCCCAGGTCAACGTGCTGATCTTCATCGTGCTGATCATCGGCGGGCTGGGTTCCACCAGCGGCGCCCTGATCGGCGCGCTGCTGGTGGGCCTGATGGCCAACTACACCGGCTTCCTGGTGCCCAAGGCGGCGCTGTTCTCCAACATCGCGCTGATGATGGCCATCCTGCTGTGGCGTCCGCAGGGCGTCTATGGCGTCAGCCGCTAGGTCCTTCGACAAGCTCAGGACGAACGGACAACATGCTGAATCGACTTCTCTCCAACGACCTGCCGCGCAGCCGCGTGCTGGCGGTGCTGCTGGTGGCCGTGCTGCTGGCCCTGGCCTTCACGCCCTTCATCTTTCCGGGGGTCAAGGCGATCAACGTCGCCGCCAAGATCCTGGTGTTCGTGGTGCTGGTGGCCAGCTTCGACTTGCTGCTGGGCTACACCGGCATCGTGAGCTTCGCGCACACGATGTTCTTCGGCATCGGCGCCTACGGCGTGGCGATCGCATCGCTGCGCCTGGGCGCGGGCTGGGGTTCGCTGGTCACCGGCATCGCGATCTCGCTGGCGCTGTCGCTGGTGCTGGCGGTGGCGATCGGCCTGTTTTCGCTGCGGGTGCGGGCCATCTTCTTCAGCATGATCACGCTGGCCGTGGCCGCGGCGTTCCAGACGCTGGCCTCGCAGCTGTCGGAGTTCACCGGCGGCGAGGACGGCCTCACGTTCAAGATGCCCGAGGTGCTGTCGCCCGGCTTCATGCTGTCGGAGACGCCGTTCCTGGGCGTCGACCTGAACGGCCGGCTGCTGACCTACTACCTGCTGTTCGTCGTCACCGTGGTGCTGCTGCTGGCGATGCTGCGGATCGTCAACTCGCCGTTCGGCCGGGTGCTGCAGGCGATCCGCGAGAACGAGTTCCGCGCCGAGGCCATCGGCTACCGCGTGGTGGTCTACCGCACCACGTCGAGCGTGCTGTCGGCGCTGTTCGCCACCCTGGCCGGCGCGATGCTGGCGATCTGGCTGCGCTACAACGGGCCGGACACCTCGCTGTCGTTCGAGATCATGGTCGACGTGCTGCTGATCGTGGTGATCGGCGGCATGGGCACGATCTACGGCGCGGCCATCGGCTCGGTGCTGTTCGTCGTCGCCCAGGGCTACCTGCAGGACCTGCTCAAGCTCGCAAGCGACGCCGCCGCCGGCCTGCCCTGGCTGTCGGCGCTGCTGTCGCCCGACCGCTGGCTGCTCTGGCTGGGCGTGCTGTTCGTCCTGTCGGTCTATTACTTTCCCACCGGCGTCGTGGGACGGTTGCGGGCCCTGCGCCCGCGGCCCTGATTCGTGCCGACGCCATTGAAACAACAACCGGAGACCAGCATGGCCAAGAAGATGACGAAGCGCATTGAGTCGGCAACCCTGATGGCGGTGGCGGCCGCCATGCTCGCCGGTTGCGGCGGCGGCGACGATGCCACAAACGACCTGCCGGCGGGCATCACCCAGCACGGCGTCACCACCTACCCGGCCACCGCCGTCGGCGCCGGCGACAGCGCCGCGACGCAGGACCTGCTGACCGGCGGCATCGGCCGCACCGGCCTCGGTAGCGCCGTGGCGCCGGCCTACGCCAACCCGGCCAGCCCCACGGCCGCTGAATTGCGCCGCAACGCGCTCTACTCGAATTACCGCGGCATCCTCGACGGCACGGCCGCCGGCGGTTACGGCACGCTGTACGGACCGAACATCAATGCCGCCGGCACGGTGACCACCGCCGAAGGCCTGATCCCCGGCAAGGAATATGTCGCGTCGCTGGACGACCGCAGCGGCCGCAAGCGGGTCGTGATCGCGGTGCAGGTGCCCGACAGCTTTGACCAGGCCAACCCCTGCGTCGTGATCGGCCCGTCGTCGGGCTCGCGCGGCGTGTACGGCGCGATCGGCACTGCCGGCGAGTGGGGCCTCAAGCGCGGCTGCGCCGTGGCGCTCACCGACGCCGGCAAGGGCGTGGGCCTGTACGACCTGACGGACGACAGCGTCAACAAGATCGACGGCACCCGCGCCAGCCGCGCCGATGCCGGGGCCCTGAACTTCTTCGCCGCCAACATCACCGATGCGGCGCGCTCGGCCTACAACGCGCTGTTCCCGAACCGGCTGGCGCTCAAGCAGGTCCATTCGCAGCTCAATCCCGAGAAGGACTGGGGCACCGACACCCTGGCCGCCGGCCGCTACGCGCTGTTCGTGTTGAACGAGCGCTATGGCAATCCCGGCAACCCCGTGCCGTTCACCCCCGGCAACACCATCGTGATCGCCGGTTCGGCCTCCAACGGCGGCGCGGCGGTGCTGCACGCGGCCGAACAGGACGGCGGCGGATTGATCGACGGCGTCGTCGCCTCGGAACCGGTCACTGAGATGCCGACGGCGACCGGCTACGGCATCCAGCTGGGTGGCGCGGCCGTCGCCGGCTACGGCAAGACGCTGGCCGATTTCGTCACCTGGGGCAACCTGTACCAGCCGTGCGCGGCGCTGGCCTCGGGCGCCGCGATGACCGAGCTGTCGACCTTCAACTTCATCGCCGTCGCCGGCATGACGGCCCGGGCCACCGCCCGCTGCACCAGCCTGGCGGCCAAGGGGCTGGTGAGCGGGGCCGACACGGCGGCCCGCGCCGCCGATGCGCTCGCCAAACTGCGCACCTACGGCTGGACCGCCGAGCACGACCAGATGCACAACGCGCACTACGCGCTGGGCAACGGGCCGATCCTGTCGGCCATGTACCCGGTCGGTTACGGCCGCTTCGCGGTGACGGACAACGTGTGCGAGACCAGCTTCGCCCAGGTCGATGCCACCGGCGCGCCGGTGGCGGTGTCGGCCACGGCCAAGGCCCAGAGCTTCGCGACCGCCAACGGCACGGCCAATGGCGCGCCGGCCACCGTGGTCTACAACAATTCGGTGGGCGGCCCGCGGTCCTGGCAGCTGGCGGTCTCGCCGTCGACGGGCGTGGCCGACTTCGGCCTGGACAACGCGCTGTGCCAGCGCGCCCTGGTGACCGGCGCCGACCCGGTGAGCGGCGCCGCGCTGACGGCGGTCAGCATGCCGACGCTGGCGCAAAGTACCGCGGTGCGTGCCGGCATCGCCGAAGTGCTGCTCAGCGGCGGCCTGCGCGGCAAGCCGGCCATCATCGTGGCCGGTCGCAGCGACGCGCTGGTGCCGGTGAACAACAACGCGCGTGCCTACACCGCCTACAACCGCGTGGTGGAAGGCTCGGCCAGCCGGCTCAGCTACATCGAGGTGACGAACGCCCAGCACTTCGACACCTTCCTGCCGTTCGGCGGCTTCGACACCCGCTTCGTGCCGCTGCATCCGTACTTCAACCAGGCGATGGACGCGATGTACGCGCACCTGAAGGCCGGCGCCGCGCTGCCGCCCAGCCAGGTGGTGCGGACCACGCCGCGCGGCGGCGCGCCGCTGGCGGCGCCGGCCCTGACGGCGGCCAACGTCCCCCCGTTCAGCGCCACGCCGGCCGCGGCCAACCAGATCGGCTTCAGCGGCAGCTCGCTGACGGTGCCGAACTGATCCTCGCCACCCGGCAAGCAAGAGCCTCCCATGTCCTACCGTTCCCAGTACCTCAGCTGCGCCGGCCGCGAGATCCATTACACCGAATGGGGACCGCCGGACGGGCCGGCCGTCATCGCCTGGCACGGGCTGGCGCGCACCGGGCGCGACATGGACGAACTGGCCGGGCGCCTGAGCCACCGCTTCCGGGTGATCTGCCCGGACACGATCGGCCGGGGCTTCAGCCAGTGGAGTCCGGACCCGGGCAACGAGTACCAGCTGTCGTTCTATGCGCGGCTGGCGGCGGAGCTGTTCGACCAGCTTGGCATCGCCAGCGCGCACTGGGTCGGCACGTCGATGGGCGGCTCGATCGGCACGGTGTGCGCCGGTGGCCTGCTGCAGCCGCAGCTCAAGCCGCGCATCCGCAGCCTGGTGCTGAACGACAACGCGCCGCAGCTGGCGGCGCCGGCGATCGAACGCATCCGCGCCTATGCCGGCAATCCGCCGGCCTTCGACTCGATGGGCGAGCTGGAGGTGTTCTATCGCCAGGTGTACCTGCCCTTCGGCTGGCTGAGCGATGCGCAATGGCGGCGGCTGGCGGAAACCTCGGCGCGACGGCTGCCGGACGGCCGCTGGACACCGCACTACGACCCGGCCATGGTGCGCCAGTTCATCGACCATCCCCACGACTACGACATCTGGGAGCATTACGACGCGATCGAGGTGCCGGTGCTGTGCCTGCGCGGCGCCGAGTCGGACCTGGTGCTGCCCGACGCCACCGCGCAGATGCTGCGCCGCGGCCCGGGCGCGCGCGGCCTGACCCGGATCGTGGAGGTGGCCGGCTGCGGCCACGCACCGGCGCTGAATGTGCCGGACCAGCTGGATCTGGTGGCGGGATTCATCGAGCAGCACGAGGCTGCTGCGACCTAGGGAAGGGCCCCTTCTTGCAACATACCCTCCGTTCGTAGGACTCGTATTCCCTAGGACCCCTGTCAATCTTGACAGGGTGGCCCTCATGAAAGCGCGTGCGCTGTTGGTACAAACAGGCCAGCCCGCAGTACCGCTTCGTGAAAATACTTTTCGTCCACCAGAACTTCCCGGCCCAGTTCAAGCACCTGGCGCCAGCTCTGGCGGCGATGGACGGGAACACGGTGGTGGCCCTGAGCATGCGAGAACCGGCGCCACGCCAATGGCGCGGCGTCCGCATCGTTCCCTACCAGGTGGCACGCCAGACGTCCCGCACCGTGCACCCGTGGGTCGCCGACTTCGAGACCAAGGTCAGCCGGCCGAAGCGGGGGTGATCAGTGAAATCCTCGTGGCGGAAACCATGACCTTCGCAAACGAGCACATCCCGCCTCTTGAAGAAGAAACGTCCGAATTCCTGCGCGAGGCCCGCGGGAGGTTGCGCACGGGCTATACCCCTTTCGATCGCTGGACAGTGGACCGGCAAAACGACATGGTGCTGTTCAAGCGGGGTAGCGGACGTTTCATTGAAAGCAAAGACGTTGAATTTTGGACGTTTATTGATCGCAAGGGTCAATACGACTTCGAGACGATCAAGAGGGCCGAAACCGAAATCTCCAAAGAGGAGATCGCCTTGACCCGACTCATCGGATTCCAGATTGGAAAAGGAATCACCGAGCCTGATGTCGAGAGCCTCGCCCAGGTAAAAGATGCACTACGTGAATACAAGGATTACGGCTATCTCTCTGACTACCTCCGCTGCCGATTGACATTGGTCAGTGCCGCCACAGGCAAGGAGATCTGAGCATGACCACTTTGACTTTCGACGCGGCGCTAAACCTGCTGGAGCAACTGACTATCGGACTTGTATTGCATCCAAATTGCGGCTGGATGCCTCTGGCTCGGTGAGCGAATGCAACGACAAAGAACGGAAATGACGTTCAAGAACGAGCACATCCCCAAAGCGGACTACGAGAAATACGACCTGAGGCGGGTGTGCGGGGAGCACAACGTCGTTCATCGAGGTCACATGCTCAATCAAGACTGGACTGTTGATCGCGAGCGCGATGCCTTTCTGATTAAGGTTTGGTCGCACCCCGAGGCTGAGTTCACAGGCTGGACCTTCTATTGGAAGGGCGAGTGGCTTTTCTTTGAGATGAGAGGAATGGGGGGTGGAGGGGGGCAACCAGATGGGTCTTGCTGGTTTGGCTATCGAATCAGGAAATTTACTTTACCCGACCATCTGCAAGCTCAACGAGATGAAATCGTTGCCGACTTGACGCAAGCATTTGGTGACTACTGCGGCGGCGGTGTCTTTTCCAGCTACACGCGCGGCACGGCCACGCTTGAATTCATTGGGGAGTAATGGGCATGACCTTCGCAAATGCAACCGACGCAATCAACGCACTGTCTGGTGTCCAGCCGTTGATGATGGACTTCTCGCAAGCCAAAGAATCTGGTGGCAGCGTCGGCACCTACACCGCGACCGCACGAGCGCCCAAGGCCGTTGATCTCTGGACCGAAGTGGACGCCTGGGCGGAACTGCAGCAGGCCCTGGCCGGCAGCGCCGACCGCGCCCTGGCAGCATCCGACCAGGCCTGGACCAGGGATGCGCTGCTTGCGGACGGCCGCGCCGGCGTCACGGAGGGGGCGCTGGCCTTCCAGCAATCGGTGTCGCGGCTCGAGAGCGCTGCCGACATGAGCCTTGCCCGGTTGCAGGCATGAGGTGTCTACGACGCGATCCAGCCAGCCTGCAGGCCCCGGGCGAATGACGCGATCGCCGGGGTTAGCGCTTCGCTCCCAGCGCCAGTGCCGCGGCTTTCGACGCCGCCAGCGCCGCCGCATCGGGCGCCTGCTGGGTCGGCCACCCTTGCAGATGCCGCGCGGCGATCGCGCCGAGCGCGCCGATCCAGGCCGGATCGTCGTTCAGGCAGGGGATGTAGTGAAAGGCCTTGCCGCCGGCGGCCAGGAAGGCGTCGCGACCCTCCATGGCGATCTCCTCCAGCGTCTCCAGGCAATCGGCGGTGAAGCCGGGACAGGCCACGTCCACCCGCTGCACGCCCTTGCGCGCCAGGGCCTTGAGTGTCGGCTCGGTGTAGGGCTCCAGCCACTTCGCCTTGCCGAAGCGCGACTGGAAGGTGACGCTGTACTGCGCCGGTTCCAGCCCCAGCCAGGTGGCCAGCATCCGGCCGGTCTTGTGGCATTCGCAGTGGTACGGATCGCCCAGTTGCAGCGTGCGTTGCGGCACACCATGGAAGCTCATGAGGAAGTGGTCCGGCTTGCCGTGCTCATCCCAGTAGCGCTTGATGCGTCCGGCCAGTGCCGAGAGGTAGCCGCGGTCGTCGTGGTAGCGGTTGACGAAGCGCAGCTCGGGGACATTGCGGGTGCGTCCCGCCCACTGATTGACCGCGTCGATCACGCTGGCGGTGGTGGTGCCCGAATACTGCGGATAGGCCGACAGCACCAGAATGCGGGTGGCGCCGTCGGCCTTGAGGGCATCGAGCTGCGACGCGATCGACGGGCTGCCGTAACGCATCGCATAGCGCACCCGCACCCGGTGGCCCTGCTCGCCGAGCCAGCCGTGCAGCAGCTTGGCCTGCTTGGTGGTCCAGACCTTGAGCGGCGAGCCGTCCTTGGTCCAGATGCTGGCGTACTTGGCCGCCGACTTCGCCGGCCGCAACGGCAGGATCGCGCCGTACAGGATCGGCAGCCAGACGGCGCGGGGAATCTCCACCACCCGCGGGTCGCTGAGGAATTGCGCCAGGTAGCGCCGCACCGCGGACGCGGTGGGCGCGTCGGGCGTGCCGAGGTTGCAGTACAGGACGCCGGTCTGGGGCGCCTGGCCGTGGCTGAATTCGGGTTCTGGGGCAAAAGGCATCAGCTATTCTCACTGACATGTTGGATCTCTCGAAAATCAAGGCGATCTCGTTCGACCTGGACGACACGCTGTGGCCGATCTGGCCGACCATCGAGCGTGCCGAGAAGGCGCTGCACGACTGGCTGGGCTTCCATGCGCCGATGGCGGCTGCGATGTTCGCCAGTCCCGGCGCGCTGCGGGAAATCCGCGATGCCGTGGGCCTGAGCCGGCCGGACCTCAAGAGCGACCTGAGCGCCATGCGCCGCGAGTCGATCCGGCTGGCGCTGTACCGCGCCGGCGAGAACCCGTTGCTGGCCGATGCCGCCTTCGAGGTGTTCTTCGACGAACGCCAGCGCGTGACGCTGTACGACGACGCCCTGCACGCGCTCGAATTCCTGTCGGCGCGCTTTCCGCTGGTGAGCCTGTCCAACGGCAATGCCGACCTGCAGCGGGTGGGGCTGGCGCCGTATTTCCGGGCCGCGATCTCGGCGCGCGAGTTCGGCGTCGGCAAGCCCGATCCGCGGATCTTCCACGCGGCGGCGGGCGCGCTGGAGGTGGCGCCCGAGCACGTGCTGCACGTGGGCGACGACGCCACGCTCGACGGCCTGGGCGCGCTCAACGCCGGCATGCAGAGCGCCTGGCTCAATCGCTCCGACCACCTCTGGCCGCACGCGCTGGAGCCGCACCTCACGCTGACCGGCCTGGACGAACTCTGCGCGCTGTTCAGGCACTGAAGTCGTCATCCCGGCCTTGAGCCGGGATCCATCAATTTCGAACCAACACCATCAATCAAGAAGGAGAAGCGGTTCCTGAGACCTGCTGCAACTGCGCCGCGGCGGATAGCGCGGAGCGCACCGCCCCTTCGATGGTGGCCGGATAGGGCCCTTCCACATAGTCACCGCAGGCCAGCAGGCCCGGCGCCACCTGCAGCGCGGGCCGCCGCAGTCCGGGCGTGCAGGCGAAGGTCGCGCGCCGTTCCACCACCGTCTGCACCGGTATGAGGCCGCTCCAGCCCAGCGCTGCGGCCTGTGCCAGCACCTGTGATTGCAACGCGTCGCGGTCGCGCGGGCTGGCGCTGACCACGAACGCCAGCAAGCCGGCGGGGCCTCCGAGCTGGCCGCGGTCGAACACGAACTGCGCCGGCGCCGAGTCGCTGGCCTGCAACGCCAGCATCGGTTGCGGCAAGCGGGGGCCGCCGCTGGCGTAGACCGTGGCGATCGCTTCGTGGGTGAGCGCTTCGGCCCGGTCCAGCCAGTCGCCGGCGTCGCTCCCGCTCCCGCGCACCAGCCGCGCGGCTTCCCACGGCGGGCAGGCCAGCAGCACCGCGCCGAAAGCCTCGCCATCGACCTGCCAGCCGGCGCCTTGCGGTTGCACGGCCTGCACCCGCTGCCCCAGCACCACGCGCGCGCCGCGGTCGGCCAGCCACTGCCCGGCCGCCTGCGGAAACAGCCGCCCGAGGTCGACGCGCGGCAGCAGCAGGTTGGAGCCGCCCCAGCCGCCGTGGCCGTGCCCGAACAGCGCGTCGCGCAGCACGCGCAGGAACACCTGGCCGCTGGCGCGTGCGGCCGGCGTGTTCAGGGCGGAGACGCACAGCGGTTCGATCAGCTGCCCGATCACCCGGGGCGTGATGCCGCCGCAGACCTGCGTGACGGTGGCGGACGGCTCGCACTCGAAGCGGGCCAGCTGCCAGCGCAGCGCCGCGGCCAGCATCGCGGTCTTGTCGGCGACGCTCCAGCCGCGCGCGCTGGCGATGCCCCAGGCCGCATCCAGCGGCGCCGGCCAGGCCGGCAGCGCGAGGCCATCGCCGTCGGGAAAACGCAGTGTCAGCGGCAGGCGCAGCAACACCGCGGCCGGGTCGACGCCCGTCTCCTGCATCAGGCGCAGCGTCGCGGTGTAGGCGCCGATCAGGATGTGCTGGCCGTTGTCGAGATCCAGCGACGAGCCGTCCGGCAGCGCGGTGGGCAGGCTGCGGGCCCGGCCGCCCAGCACGCGCGAGCTTTCGAACAGCGTGACGCTGTGACCCGCGCGGGTGGCTGCCACGGCAGCCGCCAGGCCGGCCCAGCCGGCGCCGATGACGGCGATGTTCATTGCACCAGGACGGTCATATGCGGCCGAGGGCCTGGACTTTCCATGCAAGCCAGAACTTGCGCAGCGGCGTCAGGCTGACCCGCTGGTGCAGCACCTGGAAGTCGTCGCGCTCGATTTCGCGCAGCAGCGTCCGGTAGATGCTGGCCATCATCAGCCCGGGTTTCTGGGCGCGGCGGTCGGCCGCCGGCAACAGCGCCAGCGCCTCGTCGTACAGGCGCTGGGCCCGCGCCGCCTGGAATTTCATCAGGGCGGTGAAGCGGTCGGAGTAGCTCGCCTTGAGGATCTCGTGCGACTTGACGTCGAACTGCTGCAGCTCGCTCACCGGCAGGTAGATGCGGCCGCGCCGCGCGTCCTCGCCGACGTCGCGGATGATGTTGGTGAGCTGGAACGCCAGCCCCAGCTTGTGGGCATAGGCGGTGGTCTGCGGATCGGTCTGGCCGAAGATGCGCGCCGCCACTTCGCCGACCACGCCGGCCACCAGGTGGCAGTAGCGCTCCAGGCCCGGGAAGTCGAGATAGCGGGTCTGGTCCAGGTCCATGGTGCAGCCCTCGATCACCGCCTGCAGCTGGCGCTGCTCGATGCCGAACGCTTGCGTGTGGGGCAGCAGCGCCTTCATCACCGGGTGGGTGGGCTGGCCGTCGAACGCCTTCGCGACTTCGGCCTGCCACCACGCCAGCTTGGTGCGGGCGACGCCGGGGTCCGTCACCTCGTCGACCACGTCGTCGACTTCGCGGCAGAACGCGTAGAACGCGGTGATCGCCGCGCGCCGCGGCGGCGGCAGGAACAGGAAGGCGTAATAGAAGCTGCTGCCGGAGGCGGCAGCCTTTTGCTGGACGTACTGTTCGGGGGTCATGTGGCGGGGATTCTCACATCCGCAGGCTGCGCCACAACATGACCGGCAGGTCGCGCGCGCGCAGGGCGGGGCGGGCGGCGAAGGTGTTGAAGCCCATGGCCTCGATCCGGTCGAGCGTGCGCAGGCCGCCCTGCACGACCAGCCGCAGCTCCCAGCCGGCGCGGCCCGGCACCCGGTGCGCGATGCTGCTGCCGCTGTCCATCAGGGTCCTGGTCCAGTGCGCGAACTCCGCGATCAGCCTGGGCGCCTCCCGGTGGCCGGCCCAGGTCGAGGGCCGCTCCGGGTCCAGTCCGTGGCGCAGCAGGTCCTCATGCGGCAGGTAGTAGCGGCCCCGCACCACGTCGAGGCCGACGTCCTGCCAGAAGTTGATCAGCTGCAGGGCGGTGCAGACCTCGTCGCTGTGCTCTTGCGCAAGCTTGTCGTCGATGCCATAAAGATGCAGCAGCAGCCGGCCGACCGGATTGGCGCTGCGCCGGCAGTAATCGAGCAGTTCGGCCCGGTTGGCGTAGCCGGCGCGGTCGCGGGTCTTGGCCACGTCCTGCTCGAAAGCCGACAGCAGGTCGGCCAGCAGGCGCTGGGGCAGGGCGAAGTCGCGCACGGCACTGCGCAGCGGGATGAAGACGGCGGGCCAGCGGCCGCTGTCGGGCCGGCCGGTGCAGCAGGCGTCGAGGTCCGACCGGAAGCCGGCGAGGTCGGCCAGGCGCTCGGCAGCGGGGGCCGTGCCCTCGTCGGCGATGTCGTCGGCGGTGCGGGCGAAGCCGTAGATGGCGGCGACCGGCGGGCGCAGGCGGGGCGGGCAAAGCCAGGAGGCGACAGGGAAGTTTTCGTAGTGGTCGACCCCTTGGGGCGACAGGCGCAGGCTCGTGTTCACGCATCGATTGTCGCTTGACAGCCAGGGCGGCTTCTCCTAGATTACTAACCGGTCAGTCATTAAAAATTCAGAGTCCTTTCGACCTCTTTTTCGACCTCCTTTCGCCATGCCACTGTCCCGCTTCAGGTTCCTGTTTTCCGGCCCCGCCCTGGCGGGCGTGGCCCTCGCATTGGCGGGCTGCACGCCGGCTCCGGCGCCCCAGGAGCCGATCCGCGCCGTGAAGGTGCTGACGGTCGGCGCCAGCGCGTTCCAGTCCGCGCCCGAGTTCGCGGGCGAAGTGAAGGCGCGGGTGGAGTCCAGGCTGGGCTTCCGGGTGGCCGGCAAGCTGGTGCGGCGCCAGGCCGAACTCGGTCAGCGGGTGAAGGCCGGCGAGGTGCTGGCCCAGCTCGATCCGCAGGACCTGCGGCTGGCGGCCGACGCCGCGCGCGCGCAGGTGGCCGCGGCGCAAACCAACCGCGAGCTGGCAGCCGCGGACTTCAAGCGCTATGCCGCGCTGAAGGACCAGAACTTCATCAGCGGCGCCGAACTGGAGCGCCGCGAGAGCACGCTCAAGGCGGCGCAGGCGCAGTTCGACCAGGCCCAGGCGCAGCTGTCGGGCCAGCGCAACCAGGCCGGCTATGCGACGCTGATCGCCGACGTCGCGGGCGTCGTCACCGGGATCGAGGCGGAGCCGGGCCAGGTGGTCTCGGCCGGCGCGGGGGTGGTGCGGATCGCCCAGGACGGGCCGCGCGACGTGGTGTTCGCCGTGCCCGAAGACAAGGTGGCGCTGGTGCGTGCCGGCTCGCCGGTGTCGGTGCGGATCTGGGCCGGCAACCGGACGCTGGCCGGCACGGTGCGCGAAGTCTCGGCCAGCGCCGACCCGGTGACGCGCACTTTCCAGGTCAAGGTGGCGCTGGCCGGCGCCGAGATGCCGGCACTGGGCTCCACCGTCTCGGTGCTGCCGCAAGCGCTCGGCCACAACGGCGCCACCGTGATCAAGCTGCCCACCAGCGCCTTGCGCCAGGAAGGCGCAAACACGGCGGTGTGGGTGCTGGACCCGAAGGCGATGACGCTGAAATCGCAGCTGGTGCAGGTCGCGACCGCCGACGGCAACGACGCCGTGATCGCCGCCGGCTTGCAGCCCGGCATGCTGGTGGTGTCGGCGGGCGTGCACGTTCTGTCGCCGGGCCAGAAGGTCACGATCTGGCAGGACCGGCTGGCGCCCGCCGCCGGCGTCGCGCCGGCGGTGCGGCCATGAGCCAGGACGAGCCGAAACCCGGCTTCAACCTGTCGAAGTGGGCGCTGGACCATCCGGCGCTGACCCGCTACCTGATGATCGTGCTGGTCCTGCTCGGGGCCGCCGCCTACTTCCAGCTCGGACAGGACGAAGACCCGCCGTTCACCTTCCGCGCGATGGTGGTCCGCAGCTACTGGCCGGGCGCGACGGCGCAGCAGGTGGCCGAGCAGGTGACCGACCGGATCGAGCGCACGCTGCAGGAGGTGCCGTACGCCGACATCATCCGCAGCTACTCCAAGCCGGGCGAATCGCAGATCATTTTCCAGATCAAGGATTCGTCGCGTCCCGCGGAAGTGGCCAACGTCTGGTACGCGGTGCGCAAGAAGGTCGGCGACATGAAGATCAACCTGCCGGGCGGCGTGCAGGGCCCGTTCTTCAACGACGACTTCGGCGACGTCTACGGCGTGATCTACGCGCTGGAGTCCGACGGCGGCTTCAGCTACGCGGAGCTCAAGACCTTCGCCGACGACGTGCGCCAGCAGCTGCTGCGCGTGCCCGACGTGGCCAAGGTGGAACTGTTCGGCGCCCAGGACGAGAAGCTGTACATCGAGCTGTCGCAAAAGCGCCTGGCCCAGCTCGGCCTCGACATGAACCAGGTGCTGCAGCAGCTGGGACAGCAGAACGCGGTGGAGTCGGCCGGCGCGGTGCAAACGCCGCTGGACGTGGTGCAGGTGCGGGTCGGTGGCCAGTTCGAGGCGGTGGACCAGTTGCGCAGCATGCCGATCAAGGGCAGCTCGGGCAGCCAGCTGCGGCTGGGCGACATCGCGGAAATCAGGCGCGGCTACGTCGACCCGCCGGTGGTCAAGGTGCGGCACCAGGGCCAGGAGGTGATCGCGCTCGGCGTCTCCATGGCCAAGGGCGGCGACATCATCGGCCTGGGCAAGTCGCTCAAGACCACCTTCAGCCGGATCGAGGACGGCCTGCCGGCGGGGATCAAGCTGGTCCAGATCCAGGACCAGCCGCGCTCGGTCGCCAGCTCGGTCAACGAATTCGTGATGACGCTGATCGAGGCCGTGGCGATCGTGCTGGCGGTGAGCTTCATCAGCCTGGGCTTCCACCGGCGGCCGGACTCCGCGGCGTTGCCGCTGTGGAAGCGCTGGTACGTCGACATGCGGCCCGGGCTGGTGGTGGGCATCACCATCCCGCTGGTGCTGGCCGTGACCTTCCTGGCCATGAGCTACCTGGGCATCGGGCTGCACAAGATCTCGCTGGGGTCCCTCATCATCGCGCTGGGCCTGCTGGTGGACGACGCCATCATTGCCGTGGAGATGATGGTGCGCAAGATGGAGGAGGGCTACGACAAGGTGCGGGCCGCCACCTTCGCCTACGAGATCACGGCGATGCCGATGCTCACCGGCACGCTGATCACGGCCGCCGGCTTCCTGCCGATCGGGCTGGCCCGCTCGACGGTGGGCGAGTACACCTACGCGATCTTCGCGGTCACGGTGATCGCGCTGGTCCTGAGCTGGCTGGTGTCGGTCTACTTCGTGCCGTACCTGGGTACGCTGTTGCTCAAGACCAAGCCGCACGCGGCGCACGACAGCCCCCACGAGCTGTTCGACAGCCCCTTCTACAACCGCTTCCGCCGCACGGTGGAATGGTGCGTGGAGCACCGCTGGCTCACCATCGGCGCCACGGTGCTGAGCTTCGCGCTCGGCATCGTCGGCATGGGCCAGGTGCAGCAGCAGTTCTTCCCCGATTCGAGCCGGCCGGAGATCATGGTCGACATCTGGTTCCCGGAAGGCACGTCGTTCGCCGCCAACGAAGAGACCGCCAAGCGGGTGGAGCGGCGCTTCCGCCAGGAGGCCGGCGTGGAGACGGTGAGCACCTGGGTCGGCTCGGGCGTGCCGCGTTTCTACCTGCCGCTGGACCAGGTGTTCCCGCAGACGAACGTCTCGCAGTTCATCGTGGTGCCGAAGGACCTGAAGGTGCGCGAGTCGCTGCGGGTCAAGCTGCCGGCGCTGCTGGCCTCGGAATTCCCCGAAGTCCGCGGCCGGGTCAAGCTGCTGCCCAACGGGCCGCCGGTGCCGTACCCGGTGCAGTTCCGCGTGGTCGGGCCGGAGCCGCTGGCGTTGCGCCTGCGCGCCGACGAGGTGAAGGCCGTGATGCGCGCCAGCCCCAACACCCGCGGCGTCAACGACAACTGGAACGAATCGGTCAAGGTGCTACGGCTGGAGGTGGACCAGTCCAAGGCCCGGGCCCTGGGCGTGACCAGCCAGTCGATCGCGCAGGCGGCGCGCACGCTGCTGGCGGGCAGCACGGTCGGCCAGTTCCGCGAGGGCGACAAGCTGATCGACATCGTGCTGCGCCAGCCGCTGGACGAGCGCAACGCCATCACGGACATCGGCAACGCCTACCTGCCGACGGCGTCGGGCAAGGCTATCCCGCTGACCCAGATCGCCAGGCCGGTGTTCACCTGGGAGCCGGGCGTGATGTGGCGCGAGAACCGCGACTATGCGATCACGGTGCAAAGCGACATGGTCGAAGGGCTGCAGGGCGCCACCGTCACCAACGAATTGCTGCCCGAGCTGCGCAAGCTGGAGGCGAAGTGGCCGCAGGGATACCAGATCCAGGTCGCGGGCACGGTGGAAGAAAGCTCCAAGGGCTCGTCCTCGATCGCGGCCGGCATTCCGATCATGCTGTTCATCACGTTCACTCTGCTGATGCTGCAGCTGCACAGCTTCAGCCGCGCCATGCTGGTGTTCATCACCGGGCCGCTGGGGATTGCCGGCGTCGCCGGCGCGCTGATCCTGCTGGGGCGGCCGTTCGGCTTCGTCGCGCTGCTCGGCGTGATCGCGCTGATGGGAATGATCCAGCGCAACTCGGTGATCCTGATCGACCAGATCGAGCAGGACCGCGCGCGCGGCGTGCCGGCCTGGGAGGCGATCGTCGAGTCGGCCGTGCGCCGGCTGCGCCCGATCGTGCTGACCGCCGCCGCCGCCGTGCTGGCCATGATCCCGCTGTCGCGCTCGGTGTTCTGGGGCCCGATGGCGGTCGCGATCATGGGCGGCCTGGTGGTCGCGACGGTGCTGACGCTCTTGGCGCTGCCGGCCATGTACGCGGCCTGGTTCAGGGTGAAACGGGATGATCTCCCGGCATCCCGTCCTGCGGTCGGCGGGACGCCGGCGCTTCAAGGGTAAAATGCGAGGTTGACCGAATTTGGGCCCACCGAGCTCGGCGCGGGTGGCGAAATTGGTAGACGCACCAGGTTTAGGTCCTGACGCCAGCAATGGTGTGGGGGTTCGAGTCCCCCCCCGCGCACCACACAGATTTACCTCAAGAGAGAAACACCATCATGGCCGTGAACGTTGAAACCCTCGACAAGCTGGAACGCAAAATCACGCTGACGCTGCCCGTCAACGTCATCCAGTCCGAAGTCGACTCCCGCCTCAAGCGCCTGGCACGCACCGTCAAGATGGACGGCTTCCGTCCGGGCAAGGTGCCGATGAACGTCGTGGCCCAGCGCTACGGCTATTCGGTGCATTACGAAGTGATGAACGACAAGGTCGGCGAAGCCTTCGCCCAGGCCGCCAACGAGGCCAAGCTGCGGGTCGCCGGCCAGCCGCGCATCACCGAAAAGGAACAGTCGCCCGAGGGCGAACTGGCCTTTGACGCGATCTTCGAAGTGTTCCCCGAAGTCAAGATCGCCGACCTGTCGACCGCCGAGGTCGAGCGCCTGTCGGCCGACGTGACCGACAGCGCCATCGACAAGACCGTGGACATCCTGCGCAAGCAGCGCCGCACGTTCGCGCAGCGGCCCCAGGATGCCGCCGCCCAGGAAGGCGACCGCGTGACGGTCGACTTCGAAGGAAAGATCGACGGCGAGACGTTCCAGGGCGGCAAGGCCGAGGACTTCCAGTTCCTGGTCGGCGACGGCCAGATGCTCAAGGAATTCGAGGCCGCGGTGCAGGGCATGAAGGTCGGCGAGAGCAAGACCTTCCCGCTGGCCTTCCCGGCCGACTACCACGGCAAGGAAGTGGCCGGCAAGCAGGCCGACTTCATGGTCACCGTGAAGAAGATCGAGGCCGCCAACCTGCCGGAAGTCAACGAGGCCCTGGCCAAGTCGCTGGGCATCGCCGATGCGACGGTCGACGGCCTGCGCGCCGACATCAAGAAGAACCTCGAGCGCGAAGTGAAATTCCGCCTGCTGGCCAGGAACAAGCAGGCCGTCATGGACGCCCTGGTGGCCAAGGCCGAACTCGACCTGCCCAAGTCCAGCGTGCAGGCCGAAGTCGACCGCATGATCGAAGGCGCCCGCGCCGACCTGAAGCAGCGCGGCATCAAGGACGCCGACAAGGCGCCGATTCCCGAGGAAATGTTCCGTCCGCAGGCCGAGCGCCGCGTCCGGCTGGGCCTGGTGGTGGCGGAGCTGGTGCGCTCCAACGAACTGCACGCCAAGCCGGAGCAGATCAAGACCCACGTCGAGGAACTCGCCGCCAGCTACGAGAAGCCGGAAGACGTGGTGCGCTGGTACTACAGCGACAACCGCCGGCTGGCCGAGGTCGAGGCGATCGTGATCGAGAACAACGTCACCGACTTCGTCCTGGGCAAGGCCAAGGTCAGCGACAAGTCGATCGCGTTCGAGGACCTGATGGGCCAGCAGGGCTGAAGCAGCGCTTCCCGCCGGTGGGGCTTGTGCGGACCTTGCAGTCCGGCGCACAAGCCCCATTTGCTTTGGAGCTTTCCAATTTCGCTACAGTAGCCACAGACAACCGGAGTGATTCCCCATGAGCGCACTTGATACCCAGGCTCTCGGCATGGTGCCGATCGTCATCGAGCAGTCCGGCCGCGGCGAGCGGTCGTACGACATCTATTCGCGCCTGCTGCGCGAGCGGGTGATCTTCCTGGTCGGGCCGGTCAACGACCAGACAGCCAACCTGGTGGTGGCCCAGCTGCTGTTCCTGGAAAGCGAAAACCCGGACAAGGACATCTCGTTCTACATCAACTCGCCGGGCGGCAGCGTCAGCGCCGGCATGGCCATCTTCGACACCATGAACTTCGTCAAGCCGGACGTCTCCACCCTGTGCACCGGCATGGCCGCCAGCATGGGCGCGTTCCTGCTGGCCGCCGGGGCCAAGGGCAAGCGGTTCTCGCTGCCCAACTCCAAGGTGATGATCCACCAGCCGCTCGGTGGCATGCAGGGCCAGGCGACCGACATCGAGATCCACGCCCGCGACATCCTCAAGACCCGCGCCCAGCTGAACCGGATCCTCGCCGAGCGCACGGGCCAGCCGCTGGAAAAGATCGAGCGCGACACCGAGCGTGACTTTTTCCTCGAAGCCGAGGAAGCCAAGGCCTACGGCCTGGTGGACCAGGTCATCGCCAAGCGGCCCTGAGGGGCCACCACCGGTGCCGCTCCCGGCCGGAGTTGCACTGCAGCAACGGCGCTTCCCGCTTCCGGAGGCGCCGTTTTGATTTGGTTATCATTGAGAAACTCCTTCAAAAGGCACTGCGCAAATGGCCGAGAAAAAAGGCTCTTCCGGCGAGAAGACCCTGTACTGCTCCTTCTGCGGCAAGAGCCAGCACGAGGTCAAGAAGCTCATCGCCGGCCCTTCGGTCTTCATCTGCGATGAATGCATCGACCTGTGCAACGAAATCATCCGCGACGAGCTGCCCTCGGGCGACGAGACGCGCGAGGCGCGCGGCGACCTGCCCACGCCCGGCGAGATCAAGGCCAACCTCGACAACTACGTGATCGGCCAGGAAGCGGCCAAGCGCACGCTGGCGGTGGCCGTCTACAACCACTACAAGCGCTTGCGCCACAAGGAAAAGGCCAAGAAGGACGACGTCGAGCTCACCAAGAGCAACATCCTCCTGATCGGCCCTACCGGCTCGGGCAAGACGCTGCTGGCGCAGACGCTGGCGCGGATGCTGGATGTGCCGTTCGTGATGGCCGACGCCACGACGCTGACCGAAGCCGGCTATGTCGGCGAGGACGTCGAGAACATCATCCAGAAGCTGCTGCAAAGCTGCAACTACGAAGTCGAGCGGGCCCAGCGCGGCATCGTCTACGTCGACGAGATCGACAAGATCTCGCGCAAGTCGGACAACCCGTCGATCACCCGTGACGTCTCGGGCGAGGGCGTGCAGCAGGCGCTGCTCAAGCTGATCGAAGGCACCATGGCCAGCGTGCCGCCGCAGGGCGGACGCAAGCACCCGAACCAGGACTTCCTGCAGATCGACACGACCAACATCCTGTTCATCTGCGGCGGCGCGTTCTCCGGCCTCGAGAAGGTCATCGAGCAGCGCACCGAGTCGTCAGGCATCGGCTTCGGCGCCACCGTCAAGAGCAAGAAGCAGCGCAGCCTCTCGGACATGTTCCGCGAGGTCGAGCCGGAAGACCTGATCAAGTTCGGCCTGATCCCGGAACTGGTGGGCCGGATGCCGGTGGTCGCGACGCTGGCCGAACTGAGCGAAGACGCCCTGGTGCAGATCCTGACCGAGCCCAAGAACGCGCTGGTCAAGCAATACAGCAAGCTGCTGGCGATGGAGGGGGTCGACCTCGAGATCCGTCCCAACGCGCTCAAGGCGATCGCCAAGAAGGCCCTGGCTCGCAAGACCGGCGCCCGCGGCCTGCGCTCGATCCTGGAGCAGTCCCTGATCGACACGATGTTCGAGCTGCCCAACACCTCCAACGTGGACAAGGTCGTCGTCGACGAGTCCACCATCGAGGAAAACAAGCCGCCGCTGCTGGTCTACCGCGAAGCCGCCAAGAAGGCCTGAGCTGCGCGCCGCCGCCACCGCCCGGGTGAGAGTTGCAACAAACCTCGCCCAGTCGCCCCAAATCGGCGGCCGGCGGGTTGAAAATCACCCGACACGGGCCATATTCGTCGGGTAACTCAAAGGATAAGCATGTCCGGACACATTCCACTGCCAGCCACCGCGATCGACCTGCCGCTGCTGCCGCTGCGCGACGTGGTGGTCTTCCCCCACATGGTGATTCCGCTGTTCGTCGGCCGGCCCAAGAGCATCAAGGCCCTCGAAGCCGCGATGGAGGCCGAGCGCCGCATCATGCTGGTGGCACAGAAGGCCGCCGCCAAGGACGAACCGTCGGTCTCCGACATGTTCGAGGTCGGCTGCGTCTCCACCATCCTGCAGATGCTCAAGCTCCCCGACGGCACGGTGAAGGTGCTGGTCGAGGGCCAGCAGCGCGCCCGCGTCAACCGCATCGATGACGGCGAGGCCCATTTCACTGCCAACGTCACGCCGGTCGAGGCCGCCGCCCAGGAGCAGAAGTCGAGCGAGATCGAGGCGCTGCGCCGCGCCGTGATGCAGCAGTTCGACCAGTACGTCAAATTGAACAAGAAGATCCCGCCGGAGATCCTGACGTCGATCTCCAGCATCGACGATCCCGGCCGCCTGGCCGACACCATCGCCGCCCACCTGCCCCTGAAGCTCGATAACAAGCAGATCGTGCTCGACCTGTCCGACGTCAAGCTGCGGCTGGAGAACCTGTTCGAGCAGATCGAGCGCGAGGTCGACATCCTCAACGTCGACAAGAAGATCCGCGGCCGCGTCAAGCGCCAGATGGAAAAGAACCAGCGCGACTTCTACCTGAACGAACAGGTCAAGGCGATCCAGAAGGAACTCGGCGAAGGCGAAGAGGGCGCCGACATCGAGGAGATCGAAAAGAAGATCAAGGCCGCCAAGATGCCCAAGGAGGCGTTGAAGAAGGCCGAGGGCGAGTTCAAGAAACTCAAGCTGATGTCGCCCATGTCGGCCGAAGCCACGGTGGTGCGCAACTACATCGACGTGCTCACCGGCCTGCCGTGGGCCAAGAAGACCAAGATCAAGCACGACCTGGCCCATGCCGAGGCGGTGCTGAACGAGGACCATTACGGGCTCGAGAAGGTCAAGGACCGGATCCTGGAATATCTCGCGGTGCAACAGCGCGTCGACAAGGTGAAGGCGCCGATCCTGTGCCTGGTCGGCCCTCCGGGCGTCGGCAAGACCTCGCTCGGCCAGTCGATCGCCAAGGCGACCGGGCGCAAGTACGTGCGCATGGCCCTGGGTGGCATGCGTGACGAGGCGGAAATCCGCGGGCACCGCCGCACCTACATCGGCGCGATGCCGGGCAAGGTGCTGCAGAGCCTGAACAAGGTCGGCACCCGCAACCCGCTGTTCCTGCTGGACGAGATCGACAAGCTCGGCACGGATTTCCGTGGCGACCCGTCGAGCGCGCTGCTGGAGGTGCTGGACCCGGAGCAGAACCACAAGTTCGGCGACCATTACGTCGAGGTCGATTTCGACCTGTCGGACGTGATGTTCGTGGCCACCTCCAACTCGATGAACATCCCGCCGGCCCTGCTGGACCGGATGGAAGTGATCCGCCTGGCGGGCTATACCGAGGACGAGAAGACCAACATCGCCATCAAGTACCTGCTGCCCAAGCAGATGAAGAACAACGGCGTGAAGGAAGAGGAACTGCTGGTCACCGAAGAGGCGATCCGCGACATCGTCCGCTACTACACCCGGGAAGCCGGCGTGCGTTCGCTCGAGCGCGAGCTGTCCAAGATCTGCCGCAAGGTGGTCAAGGGCCTGCAGCTCAAGAAGATGAAGCCCAAGGTGATCGTCGACGGCGCCAACCTCAACGACTTCCTGGGCGTGCGCAAGTTCTCGTACGGCCGCGCCGAAAACCAGAACCAGGTCGGACAAGTGGTCGGCCTGGCGTGGACCGAGGTCGGCGGCGACCTGCTGACCATCGAGGCGGCGCTGATGCCCGGCAAGGGCGTCATCACCACCACCGGGTCGCTCGGCGACGTGATGAAGGAGTCGGTGGCCGCTGCCCGCACCGTGGTGCGCAGCCGGGCCCGCGCCCTGGGCATCAAGGACGAAGTGTTCGAGAAAAAGGACATGCACATCCACGTGCCGGACGGCGCGACGCCCAAGGACGGTCCGAGCGCAGGCGCGGCGATGACGACGGCCATCGTCTCGGCGCTGACCGGCATCCCGATTCGCGGCGATGTGGCGATGACGGGCGAGATCACGCTGCGCGGCGAGGTCACGGCCATCGGCGGCCTGAAGGAAAAGCTGCTGGCCGCGCTGCGCGGTGGCATCAAGACCGTGCTGATCCCGGAAGAGAACGCCAAGGACCTGCAGGACATTCCGGACAACGTGAAGGCGGGCCTGGAGATCGTGCCCGTCAAGTGGATCGACAAGGTGCTGGAAGTGGCGCTGGAACGGCACCCGACGCCGCTGGCGGAGGAAGAGGCGACGGCGGTCGTGGCGCAGCCCACGCCCGTGGTTGCGACGGCCGAACCCGGCACCAGGCCCACGTCGGTCAAACATTGAGCGCGAGTTGCGGCGCGGCCAAAAACTGCGCTATAATTCGAGGCTCGAAATGCGGGAATAGCTCAGTTGGTAGAGCGCAACCTTGCCAAGGTTGAGGTCGAGAGTTCGAGACTCTTTTCCCGCTCCAGTTTTTGAACAAAGGGAAGCCCAGGCTTCCCTTTTTCATGGCGCGATAGCAAATCGGTTATGCACGGGATTGCAAATCCCGCTAGGGCGGTTCGACTCCGCCTCGCGCCTCCAGTGTTCAGCCCCTGCAACTGCCGTTGCCGGGGCTGTTTTGTTTCACAATGGGCACAACGCAGCCGGCCTCGATGGTGAAATTGGTAGACACAGCGGACTTAAAATCCGCCGCTTCCTGAAAAGGGGCGTGCCGGTTCGAGCCCGGCTCGAGGCACCAGCCGGAGAACACCATGTCACGCTACAACGCCCCCTTTGAAATCCATGTCCATGGCGACGTGCCGCTGCGCGCCGACGTCACCTTCGCCCAGCTGCAGGACGCGCTCAAGCCGCTGTGGAAATACGCCGGCGCCAAGTCGCTGGCCGACGGCGCCGAGAGCGCCTACGAGGAAGAACCCGGCATCAAGTTCGATGCGCCCGAGCACCTGCTGCGCATGTGCTGGACGGTCGCGGGGGACGAAGACTTCCGGCAGTCGCTCGACGAGATGTGCATGAGCCTGAACGAGCTGGCCGAGCAGGGCGCTGCCATCGAGATCACCTTCTACGACGCCGAATTCGACGAAGAGGAAGAAGCTGACGACGCCGAATCGCGCGACGACTTCGTGCTGATGTTCGTCGGGCCGACACCGGCCGCGATCATGCAGGTGCAGCGCGACCTGCTGGTGCAGGACGTGATCAACGTGATGGAGCGCCATTTCGACGGCTCCGAACTCGGTGGCGTGGTCGCCGAGATCGACAAGCTGTTCAGCCAGCGCTTCGACGCTCTGGTGAATTCGCTGGAGATCGGCAAGCCGCCGCGCGGCACCGGCGGTTCGGGCAGCCACGGCGGCGGCGGCCGCCGCCCACGCCACCTGCACTAGGCGACCGTGGCGCTGTTCCCGCAGGAGGCACTGAACCCCGGCGTGCGCAAACGCGAGGTGTTCGGCTGGGCGATGTACGACTTCGCCAACTCGGGGTACACCACGGTCGTGATCACGGCGGTGTTCGCCGCCTACTTCGTCGGCGGCATCGCGCAGAAGGCGGCCTGGGCCACCTTCGCCTGGACCGCGGCGCTCAGCATCTCCTATGCGATCGTGATGCTCACCATGCCCAGCCTGGGGGCCTATGCCGACCTGCGCGCAGCCAAGAAGAAGCTGCTGGCCCTGACCACGCTGGCCTGCGTCGCCAGCACCGCGGCACTGGCGCTGGCGGGGCCGGGCAGCGTGGCGCTCGCGATGCTGCTGATCGTCGTCTCCAACACCTTCTACTCGTACGGCGAGTCGCTCACCGCCGCCTTCCTGCCCGAACTCGCGCGGCCCGATTCGCTGGGGAAGGTCAGCGGCTGGGGCTGGGGCTTCGGCTACTTCGGCGGCATGCTGGCGCTGGGCCTGTGCCTGGGCTACGTGCTCTGGGCCCAGGCCCGCGGCATTCCCGCCAGCCAGTTCGTTCCGGTCACGATGCTGCTGACTGCCGTAATCTACGGCCTGGCCTCGCTGGCCACCTTCTGGTTGCTGCGCGAACGCGCGCAACCTAACCCGGTGGCGCTGCGCCAGGGCGGGTTGAAGGCCTCGCTGCAGCAGCTGGCGCGGACCTTCCGGCTGGCGCGCAACTACCGCGACTTCATGTGGCTGCTGGCCTGCGCCGTGTTCTACCAGGGCGGCGTCGCGGTGGCGATCACGCTGGCCGCGATCTACGCCGAACAGGTCATCGGCTTCCAGCCGCAGGACACCATGGTGCTGATCTTCGTGCTGAACCTGGCCGCCGCCGCCGGCGCGTTCGGTTGGGGCTACTTCCAGGACCGGGTCGGCCACAAGCTGGCGCTGGGCATCACGCTGGTCGGCTGGATCGCGACCTGCGTCATCGCCGCCGTCACGACGACCAAGGGCGGCTTCTGGTACGCCGCCGCGATCGCCGGCTTCTGCATGGGGTCGAGCCAGTCGGCGGGCCGCGCGATGGCCGGCCTGTTCGCGCCGCAGCGGCAGCTGGCGGAGTTCTACGGGTTGTGGACCTTCGCCATCCGGCTGGCCAGCATCGTCGGGCCGCTGAGTTACGGCGCGATCACCTGGATCACCGGCGGCGACCAGCGCCAGGCGATCCTGTCGACGGCGCTGCTGTTCGCCATCGGGCTGGTGCTGCTGACACGCATCGACATGGCGCGCGGCCGCCTGGCGGCCACCGACGCGGATCGCGCCGCGGCTGCGTGACCGTCAGAGCCAGCGGGCGGCGGCCCGGGTCAGCGCCGCCAGGTCGCCGGTCGACTCGAAGGCCACCGATCCGCTGCCAGCCGGCCTGAGCAGGCCGGCGGCCTCGAGCAGCCGCCGGGTCTGGCGGGCCACCGGCTCACCGGTCTCCACCATCCGCACGTCGGCGCCGACCAGCGCCTGCAACTGCGCCCGCGCAAACGGGTAGTGCGTGCAACCGAGCACCAGCGTGTCGATCTCGCCTTCCTCGGCACCGAAAGAGCCCAGCTCGCGGATGTACTTGCGGCACAGCTCGTGGATCCGCGCTGTGTCGTCGCTCTCGATCGCGTCGGCAAGCCCATCGCAAGGCTGCAGCACGAAGGCCGCCTGCAGGTCGACGGACCCGTGCAGCGCCTTGAATTTCGCGCTGGCCAGCGTGCCGCGCGTGGCCATCACGCCGATGCGGCCGGTGCGGGTGAGGGCGAGCGCCGGCTTGAGGGCTGGCTCGACGCCGACGATCGGCAGGTCCGGCAGTTCCTGGCGCAGCAGGTGCACTGCCGCCGCCGTGGCGGTGTTGCAGGCAATGACCAGCGCCTTGATCGCGTGCTGCTCCAGCAGCCGCTGCGCCACGGCGCGGGCCCGCTCCGCCACGAACGAGTCGTCGCGCTCGCCATAGGGCGCGAAGCCCGCGTCGGCCAGGTAGCGGAAGTCCTCCGCCGGCAGCTCCGCACGCAGCGCGCGCAGGATGCTCAGGCCGCCGACACCGCTGTCGAAGACGCCGATCGGGGAAATGGGGTCAGACTCCAATTACGCGGCGGCGACGGGAATGTTCTTGAACTCGCCCGTGGCAATCTTCTTCTTCCACTCGGCCGGACCCGTGGTGTGGGCATTGGTGCCCTGCGCGTCGACCGCAACCGTCACCGGCATGTCGGTGACGTCGAACTCGTAGATCGCTTCCATCCCCAGGTCCTCGAAGCCCAGCACTTTCGCGCTCTTGATCGCCTTGGAGATCAGGTAGGCCGAGCCGCCGACCGCCATCAGGTACGCGCTCTTGTGCTTGCGGATCGATTCCACAGTCTCGGGGCCGCGTTCGGCCTTGCCGATCATCGCGATCAGGCCGGTCTCGCCCAGCATCATCTCGGTGAACTTGTCCATGCGGGTGGACGTGGTCGGGCCGGCCGGGCCCACCGCCTCGCCGCGCACCGGATCGACCGGGCCGACGTAGTAGATGACGCGGTTGCTGAAGTCCACCGGCAGCGGCTCGCCGCGCGCCAGCATTTCCTTGATGCGCTGGTGGGCCGCATCGCGCCCTGTCAGCATCTTGCCGTTCAGCAGCAGGGTCTCGCCCGATTTCCAGCTCGCCACTTCGGCCGGCGTCAGCGTGTCGAGGTTGACGCGCCGGCTCTTCTTCTCGTCGGGCGCCCAGCCCACGTTGGGCCACAGGTCCAGGCTCGGCGGATCGAGGTAGACCGGGCCGGAACCGTCCATCGTGAAGTGCGCGTGGCGGGTGGCGGCGCAGTTGGGGATCATCGCGACCGGCTTGCCGGCGGCATGGGTGGGGTACATCTTGATCTTGATGTCCAGGACCGTGGTCAGGCCGCCCAGGCCCTGCGCGCCGATGCCCAGGGCATTGACCTTCTCGTACAGCTCGAGCCGCATCTCTTCGACCTTGTTCGACGGGCCGCGCTGCAGCAGCTCGTACATGTCGATGTCGTCCATCAGCGACTCCTTGGCCAGCAGCACCGCCTTTTCGGCCGTGCCGCCGATGCCGATCCCCAGCATGCCGGGCGGGCACCAGCCCGCGCCCATCGTCGGCACGGTCTTGAGCACCCAATCGACGATGGAGTCCGACGGATTGAGCATGGCCAGCTTGCTCTTGTTCTCGCTGCCGCCGCCCTTGGCCGCGACTGTGATCTCCAGCTTGTCGCCCGCCACCAGCTCGGTGAAGATCACCGCCGGCGTGTTGTCGCCGGTGTTCTTGCGGGCGAATTGCGGGTCGCCGACCACGGAGGCGCGCAGCGTGTTGTCCGGATGGTTGTAGCCGCGGCGCACGCCCTCGTTGATCGCGTCGTCGAGTCCGCCCGGAAACCCTTCGAAGCGCACATTCATGCCGACCTTGAGGAAGACGTTGACGATGCCCGTGTCCTGGCAGATCGGGCGATGCCCGGTCGCGCTCATGCGGCTGTTGGTCAGGATCTGGGCGATCGCGTCCTTGGCCGGCGCGCTCTGTTCGCGCTCGTAGGCGCGCGCCAGGTGGGCGATGTAGTCGGCGGGGTGGTAGTAGGAGATGTACTGCAGCGCGGCGGCGACGGATTCGATCAGGTCGGCGGCTTTGATCGTTGTGGACATGGTTCGGACAACGGTTATGAAGGGGGTTGCCTTCATTATCCCAGACGCTGTTGAGGTGCCTTGCCGACGCTTCGGCCGCACTAGGAACGCTTGGGGCCACGCTGCTGCAACGCTGCGCACCTGTACAAAATCAGCACAAAAAGCCTGCGGCCGGTTTGTCGGATACTGTTGAGCTTGGAGGACCTGCCAATGCCGATGGACTACAAGCAATACCAAGCAGAAGTCGCGGAAGACATCGCGACGATCCTAGAGACCGCAAGTTGCCAACCCATCCTGTTCGTTGGCTCGGGCTTTACGCGTAGGTATGCCAAAGGCCCAAACTGGGAGGAGCTGCTAACGGCGCTGGCAAAGGCCTGTCCGTTGATCGATAAGGACTTCGCGTACTACAAGCAGACCTACAACGGCGACTTGAAGAAGATTGGAACGGTCTTCACAGATTTGTACCGCGATTGGGCGTGGTCGACCAAAGGCAAGAACAAGTTTCCAGATGAGTACTTCACTGCAGCACATGCGAGTGACGTGTTCATCAAGCACTCCGTTGCGGAGCAACTGAAGAACCTCGGCCCCAACAAGGCTGGTTCGTACGGAAGCGCGGAGCTGGACGAAGAGATTGCTGCGCTGAAGAAAATCAGCGCGCATGCGGTGATCACTACGAACTACGACGAGCTGCTAGAACCGCTCTTTCCCGAATACGAGCGTGTCATCGGCCAACAGATCCTTCGAAAGCCGTACCTCGCCATCGGCGAGATCTTCAAGATTCACGGGTGCAGATCCGAGCCTCAGACGCTGGTCCTGAATGAAGCGGACTATCAGCGCTTCCAGGAGGACCACAAGTACCTGAGTGCGAAGCTGCTCATGTATTTCATCGAGCACCCACTGATCTTCATCGGCTATCGAGCGGACGACCCCAACATCAAGAGCATCCTGTACGACGTCGATCGCATGGTCCGGGCCAACTTTGACCTCGTACCCAACGTCTACATATTGGAGTGGGATGCGGCCATCAATGAGAAGTCCTATCCAGCGCGTGACAAAGTCATCTCTGTTGCCCCGGACGTCAACATTCGGATCAAAAGCATTTCTGCGAACTCGTTCACGTGGGTGTATGAGGCGTTCGGGCAGGCAGGAAACCTTGAGAACATCAACACGAAGCTCCTGCGATCACTGATGGCGAGATCAGTGGAGTTGGTTAGGTCTAGCATTCCGAAAAAGCATGTGGAGATCGACTTCCAGACGCTTGAGCATGCCGTTAACTCCGGCGAAACGTTTGCCAAGCTTTTTGGCGTGACGTCCATTGCTGATCCCTCGCAGGTGAACTTGAACTACAAGTTCTCGCTGACTGGCGTGGCTGAACAGCTTGGCTACAAGCATTGGAACTCGGCGCAGGAGCTTCTCTACATCCTTCTGCAGGATTCAGGGTTCGATCTCAAGGGGACGGACAACAAGTACCACATCGCTGTCCCGATGGGGAAGAAGGCCATCAATCATCGCTACTCGGAGGCCGCCGTCGATCTGCTTCGGAAAGTTCGAGACGGGGAGCAGTACGAGCTTGACAAGCAGCTAGTCAAGGTCGAGGACCCCGACGCTCTTTGACCATCCATGTTCAAAGTCCTGATCGACACGTCGGTTTGGCTAGACCTGGCTGCCGACCACAGGCAACGTCCCATGCTGGAGACGTTGGAAGCGTTCATCCATCTGGGTTATTTGCAACTGCTCGTCCCGCGTTTGGTCCTTGACGAGTTCAGGCGCAACAGGGAGCGAGTCGCAAAGACCGGTGGTAAAGCGATTGCGAGTCATATCCAGCAAGTCAAAGAGGCTGTGAAGGCTCTGGAGCAGAACTCTCGCCGCAAGAAGGCGCTCCTTGCTGGCCTAGATGACATCAAGCACAAAGCTCCGATGGTCGCTGGGGGGGCTGAACAGGCGCTTGCTCATGTCGAACGCTTGTTCGACCGCGCCGAGATCATCGAGACCACTGATGCTGCAAAGCTTGCGGCAGCGGAGCGCGCGCTCACGCGGAAAGCGCCTTGCCATCACGAGAACAAGAACTCGATAGCTGACGCGATACTGTTCGAGACGTACGTAGCGCAGCTCAAAGGTGCAGCCGGCCGAGAGCGGTTCGCATTTGTTACTCACAATAAGCACGATTTCAGCGGCGCCGATAGTCGCCAGCCACACGAAGACATTGCGGCGTCATTCAGCAAGATCAAGTCGCTGTACTACATCAACCTGTCGGAACTTCTAGCTCGCATAGACCCTTCGGCCTTTTCGGAAATCCGCTGGGAGCAAACCTGGGTCGACACCCCACGAGACTTCACAGAGATCAGTGACGCCCTAGAGGTTCTTTGGAGGCAGGTCTGGTACAACAGGCACAAGAACTTGGCTTGGAAGATCGAGCAGGGCAAGCACAAGATCGTCTCTCCCGCCGAGTGGGAGGCGAACTGGAAGAAGCCTGGGTACCACGGCAAGCACACGATCGATACCGTTTGGGCGAAGGCGCTCAAGGCGGCCCAACGCACTGAGCGGGAACTCGGGATTGAGAACCTTGGCCCGTGGTCGGACTTCGAATGGGGCATGGTCAGTGGCAAGTTGTCGGCGCTGCGTTGGGTACTTGGCGATGAATGGGACATGCTTGACACCTAATCGCTGCCAGGTTTTCCGCAGGACCCCACAAATAGTTGATCCCATAGCCACCTGAACGCATCCTCCGTCGTGTTAAACGACAACGAGGATGCAATGGCACTAACGGAACGCAACGGAATCTGGCACTGGCGCAAAGTCGTCCAAGGCCATACGTTCGCACGTAGCACCAAGACCGGCGACAAGAAGCTCGCAGAGCAGATCGCAGCCCTTTGGGAAGCGGAAGCGATCAAGGAGGTCGTCCTCAAGGGCACGAAGCCCGTCCTGCTGCACTCGGTTATCAAAGCGTTCCTCGACGCAAGGAAGGGGACCGGAGGGCACGCCAATGCGCAAGTCCATCTAAAGCACTTCCTCGCATTGCCCAACGTTCGCATGGGCGATCTGACCCTTGCGCAATTGCAAGGCGTCATCCAGAAACGCCGTGATGCAGGATCGTCCCACAACACACTTGCGGTCAGCGTGAGCTACTTCAACGCAGTCGTCCGGTTTGCCGAGAAGCAGAAGTGGGGCACTGCAGTTCGACTCCCGCGCATGTACCCGGAAAAGACTCGGCTGCGGTATTTGTCGGCTGAAGAAGAAGCGGCGCTGTTCGCGGCCATCGACCCGAAGGCCAAGTACCCCGGCAAGTGCGCTCGCACGGACAAAGCCCGGCAGGACAACACAGACTTGTTGATTGGACTTCTTCAAACTGGAGCGAGATATCGAGAGATCGCCCGCATGTCGTGGCATCAGATCGACTTGGAAGGGCGCAAGCTGCGCATCCAACGCCAGAAGGGCGGAACGGATACCACGTTGGTCATGAGCGATCAGCTCCACGCGATGCTTGCTCGTCGCAAGTCAGCGGCTGTCGATCAATGGGTTTTCCCGAGCAAGCGCCGGCACAACAACAACTATGCATGGTTGCGTGCGGCGCTTGACCGGGTTGGGATCACAGCCGATGCTGGTCGCGTGACCTTGCACACGGCGCGACACACGTTCGCATCGCGCATGTTGAACAGCGGTATGTCGCTTGTCGAAGTGCAAGGCTTGCTGGGTCATCGGAATATTCAATCCACCATGGTCTACAGCCACGTGGAAACTGGCGCAGTTGCGGAGAAGGCGGCTCGCGTGCTGGACGCGATGCAGGCGGCGGTGCCGAAGCAGGCAGCTACGCCGAAGCTTTCCGTTGTGAGGTAACCCGACATGCACCGCCTTCTCTTTTGGGTTGCAGTCATCGTGCTCCTGCCGCACTTGCTGCGTTTCATCCAGTGGATGCTGTCCGCAGCCTTCAAGCTGCTCCTCTGGTTGTTCGTCCTTGGACTGCTTCTGAAGCTGTTCCAGTAGCCGGACACAGACAGACAAGATTCGACGTTCCAGACGTGTCCGCCACTAAATACCTCGCAGGAGGTATTTCCGGTGAGATATTCTGAAATTGTGGACATTTCCGAAGCGGCGGATTTGGACACTTATGCTGCGCCGATGGACCGAAGCAAGTCCCGTCGCAAGCGCGCTGCCGACCGGCTAAAGCAAATGAACCGTGACAGGCTTGAGATGATTGCGCAGGAAGTGGAACGCGAATTGCGCAGATATTTGGTGTCCGGCGAGTTCGAGCGGCACAAAATTGCGCGAATCCTGGGGCATTAAGCTGCGCCGAGTCCGACGCAGGAAATACATTTCCGGTCCCACGCAATACTTGTTGTACTGCATGCCCCTGGCTAAGCCAGAAGGCATGCGGTTTTGCCAAGGGCTTACCGTAGCGCGCAGAATTCATGCGTTCCGTGTGATTTTGGTGAGGAAAGTCAGTACCTTTTGCTTAATTCTTGCGCGAATTTTGGCTCTAGAAAATATTGCAGCGCCAAGCAGGATCCGTAGACTGGCTTGCTAAATACCAATGCCAGCAACGATCAAGGTTGTGCGAAGTTTTCTAGCTGCACGGCAGAGTGGCAGCTACTTGAAGAGGAAACCCCGCGATGCTTGATCCATCGCGGGGTTTCATCCTTTGCGTCTTGTCGTTGCTGCCGGACCTTGTACACCCGGGTGAGCATCAATGCAGTTCGTCCTGAGACTGCCGTACTGCAAGAGGGACCAGTTTTACACTTACAAGGGTGGTTCTGTAAAAACGGTCATGGCAACGACCCGCACACACGACCCTTGCAGCCAACCTGAATTACAAGAATAACAAAGCCGCAGGTGATCGCGTTCTCTCGATGCGATCAGTAAACGACCTCCTGAAAAGGGTGAAGACACGGAGTTGCTGCAACGCCAATGCAGCTTGGAGTCTCCGCAGCGCAAGCTGATTGAAAACTCGGTCGATAAGTTGGTTAGGGATGCGAGGATAGTACGGATGCCGCGAATACGCGGTGAATGCAGTCTGCGTCTGCGTTCGTGCTGGTTGTAGCTTTCACGTGCTCTGCATGTGTTCGGTCTCCCAGCATTCATCACGAAGGTCCTCAAGAGCTTCATGGACTCTGTTCATGATCGTCGTAGGTGTCAGGTGGTTGTCGTAGGTCTATGAGTCTTCAGGAATCTTTCCTGGTGCTTCTAAGTTCCTTCTCGTTCATCCTCTTCACCCTACGGCTTTGTCTATTGATGATGGATCCTTGAAAAGAGAAGATCCGTACAAGATAAGCTGCCACTGCGGCCTACCCGATACGGATCTGGCGAAGGAGGAAAGGGAGCAGTTAACTCGCCGTGGCTTCCTTCTTCTTGCGCACAGGCGGCTTGCGCTGCGTGGCCTTCAAGGCCTCGTCCAGCTCGCCTGCAACAGCGGCCGTCTTGGCAGCTCCCAGCAGCTTTGCCGCAGCATCTGCGTGGGGCACCTGGAACTGCTTGGCTCCGTTCAGCGTCAGCGCGCTGTTTGCGTTGCGGAAGGACAGCACGAAGGTGCCGTCCGACTGCTTGCGGAACCACTTGCCCTTCTCGGCACCTTCGGCGATGGCCTTGGTCGTGGCGTCCACGTGCGCAGCGAACTTGGCGCGCATGCGTTCGACAGGATCGGCCGGCACATCGGGCTTGACGAAGGGCTGCGCCAGCTTGCCGAGTGCGGCCATGAAGCCTTGGGATTCGGCTTGCGCGGCGGGGAGAGTCTTGACCTTGGACATTTTCGTTCTTCCTTTGGAATGCGGCGCAATTGCCGTATGCCAGAGGATTGGTTCACCTGCGTGGTGGATCAAGAAAAGAATGAATCGCCGTTGCAGACTGGCTTAGTAATCGCCGACCAGCATGACGGTCGTGTAGCTGCGGTCTGCTTCGGTGATGACGTAGATCGGCGTTCCGTCCTTGAGCAGGTACTTGGAAAGAATCCTTCCGCCGTCCTTCAGCGCTTGCTCATTGGCCTGCTTGTCGGAGTTGCCCAAGTTGCCCCAGTCTCCCTGGTGGTGTCGCTCTAGGTACGGCATCGCCGTTGCGCCGATTGCGACTAGGTGATTGAGGCAGTTGCGGGTGGCGACTACGCGGCCTAATGCGAAACGCATTCGACCTCCACATGCGACACATCAACCTCGTTCGACTGCGCGATCTGTGCTACCGCTTCCTCATGGGTCGCGCCGACGGCGACCAACCCCAGGTATTCAAGTACATAGGTGTCAGCGATCTGAGTAATGTGCATCCCGTTGTTCCGTATCTGCGATGCGGGTGGAGGATGCGTTCCGGTCTGTGCCAGATCAAGTTATTCGAGAACCACCCCGTTTGGGCAAGCGGGTGCAAGCCCCTGCGTCGTCAGGGGCATCTCGGAGGTGTGAGTTTCCAGGGGCGGGACGTGCGAAGGGATCGCACGAGGGCGCAACTACGGATAGTCCCGAATGCACCGTCTGATCGGGCATCGTGGAATCGTGCGCCTTCCGGAAAGTCGTGTTACCCGACGCGAGGCGTAGTCTTTAAGGGCATCTTCCCAGGCAATAGCCTCCCGCAGTCTGGTGCCCACCTCACTCGGGTCAAACTGTACTTGCGGCACACTGGAGGTTGAAGGAAATCGACCCCTCGCCGCGTTCTCAATGAGAATTCTCGTGCTACGGATATCGCGCAGCAGACGGTTCTCCAATTCGCGCTGATCGGCAGTAACGGTCGGGCCCGTGCGACCATCCCGCTGGGCCTTTGACGCATCCATTGCGGCTCGATCCCTCGGGATTAGTCTGCATTGCACTTCCCAATTGTCCAAATGAGGGTGAAGAGCGCGAACTATTAATGAGTCCAGTGCACGCAGCCGGGTGGTATTCCGCTTAGCCCCCAAATTATTCATCCAGTCTGCGTTCAATGGGCGGGGCGGGGGCACAAACAATTCACTGCCCCAGCGGGCTGGAACTGTGGCGGTGGCTTGTGCTTCCCACGCATCCAGAATCCGCTCAACTTGGTCGAGAATAGCGCGGCGCTCCAGTCCCATAGGTATGGAGAGTAACAAGCTCACTGGCTCGCCATCCTCTTTTCGCTCCAAATCGAAGTGCCACTTGACAGCATCCACGGATCGGGTGGGATCAGTTTCTCCGGCTCCAATTAATTCCAGAAAGCGGGTCGTGGGCTGGCGTGGTGCGGTAAGCACTTTCACCGCTCGATAACGCCACCATTCCGCAAAGATAATTTGCTGTACGTCCCCAAATTTCGCGAAGGTGCGCAGCACCTCGTCGAAGTCACTCGGAAGTTGCTCGTATTCGCTTCTGGTCAGCGGACCCAGGCTCATCCTGCGCGCTAATTCATAACTGGGGCTGATTCTCAGCATTGTGAACAGCATGACAGACGCGTCCAAGAGCTGTTCTGGGCTCAGTGTCCCGATCGGCTCCTTGGGTTGGTCCGTGATAGAGGCCAGTTGTGAGGGGGTGGGATTAAGCCTCAACGGTACTACTCCAGTGGCAATGGAAGTCTGCTGACACCTTGTTTGGGGGATCAGGGATTTTAACGTGTAGGCGGATCAACCCATCCGTTGGCTGAAGATTGAGTTCTTCGGCAAGACGCAATATCGTGTCCCCGATCAGAGGAGTTGAAATGGATTTCGAAACGACAGACGCGCCATATCATGCGAGCGCCACAGTTGGTGCGGCAACTGGATCAGTAATGTACCTAGACGGGGATTTTGACGAATTGCTGAAGCGAGCGGAAGATTCGCCGTCAGAACCGCAAACAGAGCTGGAAACTCTGGTCGATGTCAAAAATGGAGGAGAGCTCAGCATATCTGAACTGCAAGATTACATTGCCGGATGGCGTCCTGAAGTTCAGCTGGAGATAAATCGGAGCCACAGAAACCTTTATCAGTTGAATCGGAAGCCGTTCGAGTTCGCTTGCCTTATTGTTCGCCAGTCCGACGCAGTGATTGCGGACGCGATGCGGCTGGCGCTGCAAAACGAAATGGTTCGCGCCGGAATTGTCAAAAAGACGGCGAAAACGATGAGTGCAAAGGCAGTGTTCTCTGCCACTGTAAAGCTGTCCTTCGGCGTAGAGCGGAGGTTGGTCCACGTTTACACGAAGGTCAACTGGGCAGCCTTCCAGCTAGGAATTAAACCGGCCGACTTGCCCAGCTGGATCGAAGCTCAGGGCGGCGTCGAGAAGATTCGGCGAAGCGAGGTGGTGAACGGCGTCCTTGTGTCCGAAGAGGAAAAGCTGGCAGAGCTCCGCAAAAAGGCGCTGGACGAAAAGGCAGAGGCTCGACAGAAAGAGGACGACCTGCTAGCGGCGAACGTGATTGCCAGCTTTCCTTCGGACGGGTTACAGAGCCAGCTTCACGGGATGGAGAACCATCAATTCGCGTTGCTGGTGACCCTGACAGCTGACAAACAGCTAGCGATTCACGGTGTCGTGAAACCCGACGCTGAAAGCGTGCTGCAACAGGTGCGGCATGCGGCATACGCGGGAAATAAATCGTGGCTCGAACGCGAACCCATGCCGTCGCATTGCGAGCCGCCGACTGGCCAAGCGGAGAGCAACTAATGTCGTTCAAGTACGACGCGCTGTTCGAGAAATGTAAGGCTGACTTGAAGGTCAACCGGACCTTCCGTGTGAGTGAAGCGGAGCGCAATCGGGAGGACAAACGTGTGCGGTGGAGAGTGCGCGGGTTCCTCTTCCGAGTTGACGGCAAGCTTTGTTGGCCCGTCGATCCACCTGGGTTGTTGCGGGTGGGCCGATGGCTGGCTGCGTGGGACCATACCTTCACCGGCGACTATGTGACCGACCGGCACGACGGCGGCTTCGTCATCCGGTTCAACCATCTTCGCGACGCACATACGTTCGAGCAGCAATGCCTCCTGAACGCAAGCGTGTTTGCCATGGACTGCCCGGCAATTATGCTCGGCAATGCCAATAGCGCGCGCCGGCCAGCGACGAAACAGCTTCCAGGGACGTCTCCGGGAGCGTGGTCGAAACCGATTGCAGATTCGGTGCTGGGGCGTATGTATTTTCAACGCTACTACGGTTGGCCCGATTTGATGGTGGAGCGACGTGTCCACTTTTATCAAAACGTATTCGGCAGAACGATCCATCCGTAGGTGGGTCAGCTTGCCGCATTCTCATATGACCACGTGTTTTTTTTTGGCGCGGGTCATACCTTTTTTACTTCACCACGGTCGCGTGTCCCCGTTTCCGGACTAGAAAGGTCTGTGTGAGTGTCATTTATAAGTTCGACTTCGCAACTGAACCGCTTGTGATTCCAGGCGAGTACACGTACTGGGACGTCAATGGGGAGGCGTGGCGAGTCACCAGGTTCTATGTGCATCACGAGCTTGCGTTCGTTCGTGCCCGGATGGCGGTATCCGAGCATGTCACATACCATGTGATGAAGGAGCTCCTGGAAGAGTTCTCCATTGACGCGCTCGACGTTGGGATCATGCAGGAGACTTTGTTGCTGTATATGCCCAGCAAACGCACGGGGCAGAAGCCCAGTCGCGTTCCCGAGCACACAGAGAGTTCGCGCACGCACTTAGATACACGTGTTGTGTTCCGCCAAGTGCAGGTCAAGGACGAAGAGACGGGGAAACGATTCGCTGATGCATTCCGCCTACTTGTTGACGAGCGGAAGGTCACCGAGCGCTTGGCAAAGAAATAGGCGTCCTAGCGGCGGCGGGAGACATTGCATGATCACATTGAAACTCACTCCTGTGAATGAGCTGTTCACTATCCGTGGTGCCTTACGGGAGGCCGAGCTTGCCGAGATGGGGGCGATGGCTAAGGCAGCCGGGGGGAGACCTCGCAAGGAGGGTCGGGAAGGGCGATATGCCACGATGTACGATTTTGCGGACGAGTCCGAGTCCGAGGCGGTGGCGCTTCGGTTGCGGGACGCTCGTTTTAGTGACGCAGCGGAACTTCTGACCTTAGCCGACCAAGCCGAAGCTCTGGCCGCGACGTGGCATGTCGCGCAACGCCGTAGGGACGCGGAGCAGCTATTCAAGATGTTCAACCGTTGATCGAATGATGCAGATGACTATCGACGCCTGCTGCACGTGGTCGAATTTGTAGTCGGCGTAGTCGCGGCTGCCGACCCAGGCCTCCACGTGCCCGGCGTAATGTGACCAAGTGCTCCGCGTCACACCGAGCGCTGATCGTCAAGCCATGGGGCTGCCAGACGTGCCCATGGGGCTGCACGGCGCATAGCGCGCGGTGCAGGCCACCCGCCCCAAGTAAATATTGCGAGGAAGCAGCTGCGAACGCAGACTGGAGTTCGGCCCAGCGTAGGCCGACATCAAAAGGAGATCAGCATGAAGCTGACGGATCAGGAGTTGCGCAAGCTGCGCGACGCATACAACGTACAGAAGAAGACGCAGGCACGTCGCAAGCCGGACCGAAACGGCCATCACATCCAAGTCACGATGACCTTTGAGGAGTGGCTGCAGGTTTGGATCGACAGCGGCAACCTGCACCTTCGTGGCAACGGACGGGGCAAGTTCTGCATGGCCCGAAAGGACGACTTGGGCGACTACGCGGTCGGCAACGTCGAAATCAAGGCGTGCGAAGAGAACAGCCGCGAGGCCAAGCTGGGGCGGTCACACTCCGCTTGCACTCGGGACAAGATGAGGGCAACGCGAGCGGGAGTGTCAAAGTCCCAATCGCACAAGGACAGCATCGCCGACGGACACCTAGCATTGCCGACAGTCCGCTGCCCGCACTGCTCCACGTCTGGTCGGCAGGGCGGGGCGATGCAGCGGCACCACTTCGAGCGGTGCCGTTCTCGTCAATAGCCGAAGATGACTGTTTGCCCGCGACGACCTTGTACGGACGGAATCAAACTCTCCGGAACCTACTTCTTTATCGGGGCGAGAATGGAACGACCCTTGCCCTCCTCAGCCACGATGAACTCCAGGAACCGCAGGCGGTCTGTAGTGCTTGGATTCCAGTGGGAATGGATCGTGCCGGCGGGAACAAACAAACTTTCTCCAGCATGCAGAGTTACTGGCGGCTTCCCCTCTTCCTGCCAAATACCTGTCCCTGACACGACATGGAATGTTATCGCCGCCGGATGGAGATGTCGCGGGTTGATCCCACCCGGAGCATATTCCGCCTCGTAGACTGCGACCTCCAAATTCTCTGTGCGGGGTACTAGAGTCTTCAGCAGCGGAGCGTGCGGAATCGCGCCACGCTTTTCTTGGCTTATAGCCGGACCTACCTGAAGCATGCAAAGGACTCCTAGCGCCGCGGCGCCAATTTTGAGATTCGTTATCTTCATCATTTAATGTTTTCCCGGACCGTGCTCGGTAGAGTGTTGAACACGATTGGCGTTGATCGTTTGTACTGCCAGTCTCAATGAATTACGTTGAACGTCTCCTGGTGATATCCACATTTGTCAGACCGTCAGCCAATTTCAGCAGTTGGGTTCGGGTGTTCTTCGGGCCGTACTGCTGGAGTCGTGTGTTGGCCCTCGCGGCACCCGTCCCCACCAGCAAGGCAACGGTGGCTTGGGACCAAGATCCATCTGACGCACAGAAAATCTCGTCCTTGCCGAATAGTATGAGGCGGATAAACTAGCGGAGCAAACGCGAATTTCTCGCGGTTAACCAAACTTTAACTTGGGGTACTGATGTCTCGCCAGATGCCCTCCTTGAACGGCTTGCGAGCCTTCGAAGCGGCTGGACGACATGGCAGCTTCAAGGCAGCAGCGGAGGAGTTGAATGTCACTCAAGCGGCGGTGAGCCAGATGGTGCGGCTGCTGGAAAGACACCTCGGGTTCGCGCTGTTTCACCGTCATGCCAATAGGCTCGAGCTCACGGATCAGGGGCGGTCGTTCCAGCCCGGCCTGACCGAAGCCTTCGATGCGATCGCCCGGCTCTCTGAGCAGGTGGCCTCGATGCAGGCCGGTCCGGTGCTCACCATTGGAGTCGCGCCGACGCTTGCTTTGCACTGGCTGATTCCGCGCTTGACAAGCTTTAATCGCAACCATCCCAACATTGAGGTCCGCGTCGCGACCGGCGGTGCAATGCTTCCGCTGCGTGATGATTGGACATGTGCTGTTAGTCGCGGCCAAGGTAGTTGGCCTGGCTATGTTGCCGAAGAGCTATTCCCCTCGACGTTGGTACCAGTCTGCACGCCCTCAATTGCAGCAGGCTTGCTCCGCCCCCGCGATCTCCACACGGCGACCCTGATCGTCGCGCCTCACTTGCGCGAGCAATGGTCTTGGTGGTTCGAAGCGGCAGGCCTGAGCGCACCGATTCAGCCGGCTAATGAGGTTTCGTTCGAAAGCTCTATGATGGCAATTCAGGCTGCCCTCGATGGTGTAGGAGTCGCGGTCGCGCAACTCCCATATGTCAGTGAGGCGCTGGCAGCGGGCCGTCTTGTCACCCCATTTCGGATCGTTGATCGGAAATACGAAGGCTGGTATCTGGCTTATAGGCTGATACGCGAGAAGGACCCGGGTCTATCGGCCTTCCGCAACTGGCTGCATGGCGAAGCTGTGTTGCAACGCGAACTACATAAGAGGCTAGGCGCTGCTTTGTGCGGAGTGACCTGTTGAACCTCGGCCAACCAGCGAGTCGAGCCCTACAGCTGGCCAGGCATCGGTCGCGGCCATGACCACGAACTTGTCGAAAGAGCAGGGCATACGCACGCTGCTGCACACCATCAGCACGCTGCGCGACACGCTGGCCCAAGCCGCTTGGGCTGACGCTTCCACTGATTGCTGACTTAGGAGATGTACTGCAGCGAGGCTGCGATCGATTCCACGAGATCGTTGTACTTGATGGTCGTTGTCATGGTCTTGAGGGGGTAGGGCAGGGGCTTGGTGGATTATCTCAAACGCTTCCGGACCGGCATCCGCAACGCTTGGGCGGTACTTGGGTACGCCGTTTTGCGCATCGGCCTCGGCTTCCGAGGCCGTTTCCAACCAACAGGCCGCCAGCTCCAGAACCGACCTTCGTGCAGCACCGTCTCTGACTTGCGTCGACGTCGCAGCAGGAGCAGAATTCGCTCCGCCCCACGGCGCGAGGGGCTCATTTTTCTCGGTCAAAGCGCCGAAGATCAAGGGGTCTGCACCATGCGACTTAACCTTCTGGCGGCTGCAGCCGCCCTTTCGTGCGGGATGTTCGGCGCCTCCCTGGCCCACGATGTCGGCGAGGGCCAGGGGCAGCTCGGAAAAGTCAACTTCTCGAATTCCTGCGACGCGAAGGTGCAGAAGGAATTGCAGCGCGCCGTGGCGATGTTGCACTCGTTCTGGTTCAACGCGGGCGAGAAGGCATTTCGCCACGTTCTCGAAGACGATCCCAGCTGCGGAATTGCGACCTTTGGCATCGCGGCCATCCTGATGAACAACCCGCTTGCCGGGCAGGGCGCATCGCCCCAGGCGGCGGCAACTGCACAGGCTGCGATCGAGCAGGGCCGGCGCGTTGGTGCGAAGACGCAGCGCGAGCGCGACTACGTCGAAGCTGTCGCTGCCTACTACGATGACTTCGCAAACAAGCCTGAGCGCGCCCGGCAGGCCGCGCGTGCCAACGCTTTCGAGGCGCTGGCCGCCCGCTACCCCGAGGACGACGAGGCGCAGATCTTCGCAGCGCTCTACGTGGCAGGCACGCAGTCGCAGGCCGATCAGACCTACACGGCTTACCTGAAGGCAGCGGCGGTCCTGGAGAAGCAGTTCGAGAAGTTTCCCGATCACCCGGGTGTCGCGCACTATCTGATTCACAGCTACGACGCGCCTCCGATTGCCCCGAAAGGCCTTCCGGCCGCGAGACGCTACGCATCCCTTGCGCCGGATGCGCCCCACGCGTTGCACATGCCGTCGCACATTTTCACGCGGGTCGGCGCTTGGCCGGATTCGGTGGCGACGAACCGTCGTTCCGCAGACGTCGCCAAGAAGGACGGCAACGGCAACGAGGCCTATCACGCCGCCGATTACATGGTGTATGCACAGTTACAGCTCGGGCGCGACCAGGCAGCCCGCCAGGTGCTGGACGAGTTCACGCGGGAGGTGAAGACCAACCCGGCGGTCTTCGTCGGACCTTATGCCGCAGCCGCGATTCCCGCGCGGATGGCACTTGAGCGAGGCGACTGGCGCGCGGCGGCACGACTGCCGCAACAAAATACCCAGTTCGCCTTTTGCGAGGCGATCACGACGTTCAGCCGGGCGCTTGGTGCGGCGCGCATGGGCGATACCGCAGCCGCGGAGCAGGAAGCGCAGCGCCTGGAGGCGCAGCACAAGGCGCTGATCGAGGCGAAGAACAACTACTGGGCGACGGAGGTCGAGATCCAGCGCCTGGCGATCGCGGGATGGATTGCCCGTTCACGTGCGCAGGACGGCGAGGCGGTGCGACTCATGCGCGCCGCGGCCGACCTCGAAGATCGCCAGGAAAAGCACATCGTGACACCGGGACGTGTCGTCCCCGCGCGCGAGCTCTTGGGTGAAATGTTGCTGGAGATCAAGCAGCCCGCTGCGGCGCTGAAGGAGTTCGAGCAGTCGCAGGTCCGTGAGCCCAACCGCCTTCGCAGCTATGCCGGTGGTGCTGCGGCAGCCGAGTCGGCCGGCGACCGCGGCAAGGCGCGGCAGCTCTATGCCAGGTTGATCGAACTGACGCGGGACGCCGACACGCCGCTGCCCGAGATCGCGCGGGCGAAAGACTACCTGGCTGCCCGGTGAGCGGGATGGGGCGGCGGGGTTTCGTGCTGCTCGTGCTGTTGACCGCCATGGGGTGGTCGCGCGCCGCGCCGACCGACGATGGTGATGATCAGGCATTGCTGGCAGATCAGGACTATGCGGCGGCACTCGCCGCGCTCAAGGCCGGCAATGCAGCTGCCGCTCTGCCGCGGCTGCAGCAAGCCCTCAAGCGTTTCCCGGACCACGCCGATCTGCACAACGAGCTGGGGTTCGCTCATCGGAGCCTGAAGCAGCTCGACAAAGCCTTCGAACACTACCGGCGGGCCCTCGAAATCAACCCGCTCCATCGGGGCGCGCACGAGTACATCGGGGAGGCTTATCTCATGGTGGGCAACCAAGCCGCCGCGGAGCGTCACCTGGCATCGCTTCGCTCGATTTGCGTCCTGTCCTGCGACGAGTTGCGCGACCTGGAAAAGGCGATTGCCGAGCATCGCGTCCGGGGGACACAACGACGCTGATTCCTGTCCTTGCGGGAATTGCTCAGGCACGAACCGAACGGTTGGGGTTACCCGGTCCGCTGATCTGGGCCTGCCTGCGGGGCGCGGGCGCGGGTAGACTGCGCGGCACCATGCCATTTACCGTCACCGTCGACCACAGCCACGAGTACCTGGTGGTGAAGGCTGCTGGCGTCGCCCTGCTGGCCGACCTGTTCGGCTACATGGACCTGGTCGCCACCATCGCCACCAATGTGGGGAGCAGGCGCGCCGTGCTGGACCTGCAGGACGTGGTGATCCACCTCGGATTCACCGATCACCTGAACCTGGGCGTCTATGCCTCCGACCGCCTGCGCCACCTCAAGCGCGTGGCGTCGATCGTGTCGGTCGCCAACCGCAGCGGCACCAGCGAGAAGGCGGCCCAGCAGATGGGCCTGCAGCTCAAGACCTTCACCTCGTTCGAAGAAGGCCTGGCCTGGCTCACCGAGTAGGGCGGGACCCGCAATGGCAAGGACCCCGACCCAGGAGGATGTGAAGCCGCTGCTGCAGTTGTTCCAGCAGGGTGACATGCAGGCGCTCGAGCCGCGGGCGCTGGCGTTCTCGCGCCGCTATCCGGCGCACGGCCTGGGCTGGATGCTGCTCGGCGCGATCTACAAGGCCGCAGGGCGGCACGACGAGGCGCTGGCCGCCCAGCTCAAGGCAGTGGCGGTGATGCCGCCGAAGGCCGAGCTGTTCAACAACCTGGGCAACATCCAGTTCGCGCTGCACCAGCTGCCCGAGGCGGAAGCCAGCTATCGCAAGTGCCTGCAGCTCGATCCGGACCACCGCAACGGCCTGGTCAACTACGGCCTGCTGTTGGCCAAGGCCGGGCGGCCGCAGGAGGCGGAGGGCCTGTTTCGCCACGCGCTGCGGCTGGACCCGGGTGCGCCGGACATCGGTTACCGGCTGGCGGTGGCGCTGCTGGACCAGAAGCAATACGCGCCCGCCGCCGCGCTGCTGCAGGACGTGCTGGCGCAGCGGCCGGACGATGCGGCGGCCCATGACAGCCTGAGCTTCGCGCACCTGAACCTGGGCCGCTACGACGACGCGGTGCGCGAGGGCCATGCCGCCGTGAAGCTGGCGCCGGGCGATCCGGAAGTCCTGGCCAACCTGCTGTTCACGCTGAACTACGGGCCGGGCCGGGCGGGCGAAGGGCTCGAACTGGCCCGCGCCTATGGACGGCTGGTGTCGGACCGTGCCGGCGCGGACCGCTTCACGGCGTGGAACGTCGATGCGGCGCCACAAAAACTGCGGATCGGCTTCGTCTCCGGCGATTTCAAGAACCACCCGGTCGCCTGGTTCCTGCTGCCGCTGCTCGAGTCGATCGACCGCGGCCGCTTCGAATGCCACGCGTACTCCACGATCGACTTCGAAGACGACTTCACGCGCCGGATCCGGGATGCCGTCGATGCGTGGCAGGTCCTGCCCGCGGAGAGCGATCTCGACGCCGCGCGCCGGATCCATGCCGATGGCGTCCACATCCTGGTCGACCTGGCCGGCCACACCGGCCACGCGCGGCTGCCGGTCTTCGCGCTGAAGCCCGCGCCGGTGCAGGTGAGCTGGCTCGGTTACTTCGCGACGACCGGGCTGCCCGAGATGGACTGCGTGCTGGTGGACCCGGTGGCCGTTCCGCCAGCCGCCGCCGCGCAGTTCACCGAAGCGGCCTGGTCCCTGCCGCACACCCGGCTGTGCTTCGATGCGCCCCGGGACGCGCCCGAGGTCGCGCCGGCGCCGCTGCTGCAAAACGGGTTCGTCACCTTCGGCAGCTACCAGAGCGTTTCGAAGATCAATGACCCGGTGCTGGCCTGCTGGGCAGCGGTGCTGGACGCCATGCCGACGGCACGCCTGCGCTGGCAGAGCGGCCAGTTCGGCGATGGCGAAGTCCGCCAGCGGCTGGCCGAGCGCCTGTGCCAGCACGGCATTCCGCAAACCCGGTTCGAGTTGCTGCCAGGCCAGGGCCGGCAGGACTACCTGGCGTCGCATCGCAGCGTGGACATCCTGCTGGACACCTTTCCGTTTCCCGGCGGCACCACCACCTGCGAGGCGCTGTGGATGGGTGTGCCGACCGTCACCCTGGCCGGCGACACCCTGCTGTCGCGGCAGGGCGCGAGCCTGCTGAGCGCGGCGGGGCTGCCGGACTGGGTCGCCGACAGCCCGGCCGACTATGTGGACAGGGCGGTCCGGTTCGCGCGCGACGGCGCGGCCCTGGTGCAGCTGCGCCAGCGCCTGCGCGCCATGGTCCAGGCCTCGCCGCTGTTCGATCGCGTGGCGTTCGCCAGGGACTTCGAGCAGGCCCTGCAGGACCTCTGGCGGCTACACAAGGCGCCGCAACTCTGATACGGTCGTCCGTGCAGCTTTTCCAGACCGCCTCGCGGGACCGCCATGAACACACGCGTTGAACGAGACACCTTCGGCCCCATCGAGGTGCCGGCCGGCCGCCTGTGGGGCGCGCAGACCCAGCGCTCGCTGGTCAACTTCAACATCTCGGGGGAACGCCAGTCGCCGGAGCTGATCCGCGCCCTGGCGCAGGTCAAGCGCTCGTCCGCGGTGGTGAACAACCTGCTGGGCCTGCTGTCGCAGGAGAAGGCGGCGGCCATCATCGCCGCGGCCGACGAGGTGATCGCCGGCCGGCACGCCGACGAATTCCCGCTGGTGGTCTGGCAGACCGGCTCCGGCACCCAGACCAACATGAACGTCAACGAGGTGCTGGCCAACCGGGCCAGCGAACTGCTCGGCGGCCAGCGCGGCGAAGGCCGGCTGGTCCACCCCAACGACGACGTCAACAAGAGCCAGTCGTCGAACGACGTCTTCCCGACGGCGATGCACGTGGCCGCGGTGGAGGGCCTGATGCGCAAGGTGACGCCGGCGCTGATGAAGCTGCGCACCACGCTCGACGCCAAGGCCCACGAGTTCAAGGGCATCGTCAAGATCGGCCGCACCCACCTGCAGGACGCGACGCCGCTGACGCTGGGCCAGGAGTTTTCCGGCTACGCGGCGCAGCTGGAACAGTGCGACCGCCACCTGCACGGCGCGTTGCCGCACCTGTGCGAACTCGCGCTGGGCGGCACGGCGGTCGGCACCGGCCTGAATGCGCCGCCCGGCTACGCGGAGAACGTGGCCGCGGAGCTGTCGCGCCTGACCGGGCTGCCGTTCGTCAGCGCGCCCAACAAGTTCGAGGTGATGGCGGCGTGCGACGCGCTGGTCCATGCCCACGGCGCGCTCAAGACGCTGGCCGCCAGCATGATGAAGATCGCCAACGACGTGCGCTGGCTGGCCAGCGGGCCGCGCAGCGGCATCGGCGAGATCAGCATCCCCGAGAACGAGCCCGGCTCGTCGATCATGCCGGGCAAGGTCAACCCGACCCAGAGCGAGGCGGTGACCATGCTGTGCTGCCAGGTGTTCGGCAACGACGTCGCCATCAACATCGGCGGCGCTTCCGGCAACTTCGAGCTCAATGTGTTCCGGCCGATGATCGCCCACAACTTCCTGCAAAGCGTGCGGCTGCTGGCCGACGGCATGACCAGCTTCAACGAGCATTGCGCCGCCGGCATCGAGCCCAACCGCGACCGGATTGCCGAACTGGTCGGCCGCTCGCTGATGCTGGTGACCGCGCTCAATCCGCACATCGGCTACGACAAGGCGGCCGAGATCGCGAAGAAGGCGCACAAGGAGGGCACCAGCCTGCGCGAGGCGGCGCTCGCCACCGGCCACGTCACGGGAGCGCAGTTCGACGAATGGGTGCGGCCCGAACGCATGGTCTGAGCCGACGGAGGGTGGTTGAATGCTTTCGTTGACCTAGTGAAAGCAAGTGTTGACACTTTCGGAATGGTCTCAATAATGGACCGCAGCGACCGGCACGGGTTGCGTTCATTACAGGAGACAAGCATGTCAGGTCATTTCGCGATCGCCGGGCTGGCCATCGCCGGCGCGCTGCTGCCGGCCCTGGTCGCCGCGCAGGCGCCGGCCCCGTACGAGGCAACTCCGCAGCTGATCGCCGCCGCCGTGAAGGAGGGCAAGGTGGTCTGGTATTCGGCCACCGACGTCAAGGTCGCCGAAGGGCTGGCCAAGGCCTTCGAGACCAAGTACCCCGGCATCAAGGTGCAGGTCGAACGGGCCGGCGCGGAGCGCCTGTTCCAGCGCATCAACCAGGAATACGGCAGCAAGATCTACACGGTCGATGTCATCGAGACGTCGGACGCGGTGCACTTCATCCACTTCAAGCGCAGCGGCTGGCTGCAGCCGGCCGTGCCGTCGGATGTCGCCAACTTCTGGCCCAAGGAGTACCGCGATGCCGACGGCCAGTTCGCCGCCTACCGCGCGCACCTTTCCGTCATCGCCTACAACACCAAGCTGGTGAAGAAGGAAGACGCGCCCAGGAGCCACGCCGACCTGCTGGACCCGAAGTGGAGCGGCAAGCTGGTCAAGGCCCATCCCGGCTACAGCGGCACCATCATGACCGACACCCAGGCCCTGAGCCAGGCCCTGGGCTGGCCGTATTTCGAGAAGCTGGGCAAGCAGAAGGTGATGCAGGTGCAGTCCTCCACCGAGCCGCCCAAGAAGCTGGCGCAGGGCGAGCGCCCGGTGATGGCCGACGGCAACGAATACAACGTGTTCCTGCTCAAGGAATCAGGCGTGCCGATCGAGCCGGTGTATGCCACCGACGGGTCGTCGCTGGTGATCGGCAATGCGGCACTGCTCAAGAACGCGCCGCGGCCGAACGCGGCGAAGCTGTTCTACCACTTCATGTTCACCCGTGAAGCGCAGCAATCCAACAGCGACATCGGCGGCCTGCGCTCCTTCCACAGCGAAGTCAAGGAGAAGGCGGGCCGCACGCCGCTGGCGCAGATCAAGCTGCTGAACCCGGACCCGGCCGCGCTCGAAAAGCAGGTCGAGACGATCAAGAAGAAGTACGAAGAATACTTCGGCACCTGAGCCCAGATGACTGTCGCGATCACCGCACCAGTCGCCAAGCCACCGCTACGCATCGACCTGTTCCTGCCGGCATTCATCGTGCTGGCGGCGGTGCTCGCTGTGCTGGTGGTGCTGCCCTTGGGCTGGCTGGTCTACTACAGCCTGGTCGACAAGGAAGGGGCCTTCACGCTCGCGAATTTCGCGGCGCTGGCCACCGAAGCGACGATGCGCCGGCCCTTCGTGCTGGCGATCGGGATGGCATTGGGCGTCGGTGCGCTGTCCTGCGCCATCGCCACGCCGCTGGCCTGGCTGGTGTCGCGCACCGACCTGCCGGGGCGGCGCGTGGTGCGGGCGCTGGTGACGGCGTCGTTCGTCACGCCGCCGTTCCTCGGCGCCATCGCCTGGGAAATCCTGGCGGCGCCCAACAGCGGCCTGATCAACGTGCTGTACCGCTACCTGGCGGGTGCGCAGCCGGACACCACGCTGGTCAACATCTACACCTTCGGCGGCCTGGTGTTCGCGATCGCCTGCTACACCTTCCCGTACGTGTTCACGCTGGTGGCCAACGGGCTCGACCGCGTGCCGTCGGACCTGGAGGACGCGTCGTCGATCCTGGGCGGGCGCACCGCCACCACCCTGCGCCGCATCACCATCCCGCTGGTGCTGCCGGCGATGCTGGCCGGCTCGCTGATCGCGATCCTGCAGGCTCTGACCATGTTCGGCTCGCCCGCGATCCTGGCCCTGCCGGCCGGCTTCCACGTCATCACCACCAAGATCTGGAGCCTGTTCCAGTTCCCGCCGAAACCGGGGCTGGCGGCGGCCGCCGCATTGCCGCTGCTGGTGATCACCGTGCTGCTGCTGCAGGGCAAGAGCTGGATCCTGGGCCGCAAGGGCTACACCGTGCTGGGCGGCAAGAGCGGCTCGCCGCGCGTCACCCGCCTGGGCCGCTGGAAGCTGGTGGCGATCGCGTTCGCCGCGCTGGTGCTCTCGCTCACCGTGATCCTGCCGTACGCGGCGCTGCTCAAGACCTCGCTGACCCGCAACGTCTCCGATCCGCTGACCTGGGCCACCCTGACGCTGCACCACTTCCACTTCGTGTTCTTCGAGTTCTCGGCCACCCGGCTGGCGATGTGGAACACCTTCCTGCTCGGCTTCCTGACGGCCACCATCGGCACCGCGATCGCGCTACTGGCGGCCTACATGGTGGCGCGCAACACGGTGCGGGGCTCGCGCCTGATCGGCTTCCTGGCGACGGCGCCGGTCGCCATCCCCGGCATCGTGCTGGGGGTCGGTGTGTTCCTGGCCTATTCGCATCCCCGGCTGATGCTGTACGGCACCCTGTGGATCCTGCTGGTGGCCTTCCTGACCATCGAGTTGCCGGCCGGCTACCAGCAGATGTCCGCGGCCTTCCACGGCATCCATCCCGAGCTGGAGGAAGCCAGCCGCATCCTGGGCGCCAGCCGGCTGAAGTCGCTGTGGCTGATCACGGCGCCGCTGCTGCGCACCAGCGTCATCGCCACCTGGTGCTTCGTCTTCATCGGCACCATCCGCGAGCTGTCGGCCACCATCCTGCTGACCACGGCTGACACCAAGCTGGTGTCCGTGATCATCTACGACCTCAACGAGAGCGGCGACCTCGGCGCGATCTCGGTGCTCGGGATGATGCTGCTGGCGGTGTCGTTCACCGTCGTCTTCATCGCTAGCCGCCTGCCGGTGCTGGGCGGGCAGCGGCTGGTCCCGGTCTGAGCACTGACAGAACACCAGAACGATCGGAAGAGACAGCCATGGGTTTCCTGCAACTGAACGGCCTGACCAAGCGCTACGGGTCGGCCGCCGTCGTCAACGACATCTCGCTGTCGATCGGCAAGGGCCAGCTGGTCTGCCTGCTGGGGCCATCGGGCTGCGGCAAGACCACCACACTGCGCCTGATCGCCGGCTTCCTGGAGCCGGATGCCGGCGAGATCCATGTCGGCGGCCGGCGGATCTCGGCGCCCGAAGCCACCGAAGCGCCGGAGCGGCGCAACATGTCGATGATCTTCCAGAGCTACGCGCTCTGGCCGCACATGACGGTGTTCGAGAACATCGCCTACGGCCTTCGGCTGCGCAAGCTGCCCAAGGGCGAGCTGCAGCAGCGCACCGACACCATCCTGACCGCCACCCGGCTCACCGACCTGGCGCAACGCTACCCCGGCGAGCTGTCTGGCGGGCAGCAGCAGCGGGTGTCGCTGGCGCGCGCGCTGGTGATCGAACCGGAGACGCTGCTGCTGGACGAGCCGCTGTCCAACCTGGACGCGAACCTGCGCGAGGAAATGCGCTTCGAGATCCGGCGCCTGCACGACAAGTACCGCTACACCACGGTCTACGTCACCCACGACCAGGCCGAGGCGATGACCACGGCCGACATGATCGTGGTGATGAACCTGGGCGTGATCGAACAGGCCGGCACGCCGGAGGACATCTACCAGCGGCCGATGACCGAATTCGTGGCCCGCTTCATCGGCGGCACCAACGTGTTCCGGGGCCGCTGGGACGGCCACGACAGCGTCGCCTGCGGCAACGGGCTGGTGCTGCGCTGCGGCTCCGGCGACTTCGCGGGCCAGGGCGACACCGCGGTGTCGGTGCGGCATCACGACGTGCGGCTGTCGGCCACGGCGCCCGACGGCGCGCAGAGCAACTGGATCGCCGGCACCGTCGCGCGCCAGGTCTACCTCGGCGCGCACCGCGACTACCTGGTGACCCTGCCCGACGGGGACACCGTGCGCACCGTCACGCCGACCGATGTCTCGATCCCGGCCGGCGACCCGGTCTGGCTGCATCTTCCGATCGAGCACTGCCGGGCCCTGGCGCATTGAGCCCTCCCGCATCCCAGAACCACCAGCCGACGATTTCCAGGAGCAACCATGGCAACGAGCAACGCGCAGACCAACGAGTACCTGACCCGCTACGTGGCGGATTTCATCTGCAACGCCAGCGCGGCCGACCTGCCGGCGGACGTGATCGCGCTGGGCAAGAAGTCGATCCTCGACGGCCTCGGCCTGGCCCTGTCCGGCGGCGCCACCGAATGCGGCGTGATGGCGCGCCGGCACTTCGCCGACCTGAACCTCGGCGCCGGGCCGGCCACGGTCATCGGCACCAACCTGAAGCTGGCGCCGCGCTTTGCCGCCTTCCACAACGGCGTGGGCATCCATGCCGACGACTACGACGACACCCAGCTCGCGGTGGCGACCGACCGGGTGTACGGCCTGCTGACCCATCCGACGGCGCCGGCATTGCCTGCGGCCCTGGCGATGGGCGAAGCGACCCAGGCCAGCGGCCTGGCCACCATGCTGGCCTACCACCTCGGGGTCGAGGTGGAGTGCAAGATCGCCGAGGCGATCAACCCGCGCCATTACCAGACCGGCTTCCACGCCACCGCCACCTGCGGCACCTTCGCCGCCGCCGCCGCCGCGTCGAAGCTGCTCGGGCTGAACGCGGAGCAGACCGCCCGCGCGCTGTCGATCGCCGGCAGCCAGTCGGCCGGCCTGCGCGAGAACTTCGGCACCATGACCAAGCCGTTCCACGCCGGCCGCTCCTCGGAAAGCGGCGTGGCGGCGGCGCAGTTCGCGTCCTACGGCTGGACCGCCACCGACCGCATCCTGGAGGCGCCGCGCGGCTTCTTCGCCGCGGCCGGCGGCGGCTACGACCCGCAGGCGATCGCCGGCAGGCTCGGCGACCCCTGGACCTTCGCCAGCCCCGGCGTGTCGATCAAGCCGCATCCGTCCGGATCGCTCACCCATCCCGGCATGACCGAGATGCGGCGGCTGATCCAGGCCCACGACATCCAGGCCAGGGACGTGGTGCGGGTGCGCGTCGGCACCAACCACAACATGCCGAACGCGCTGATCCACCACCGCCCGGTCAACGAGTTCCAGGCCAAGTTCTCGATGGAGTTCTGCATGGCGATCCTGCTGCTCGACGGCCGCGCCGGCCTGGGCGAGTTCACCGACGCGGTGGTGCACCGCGACGACGTGAAGGCGATGATCGAGAAGGTCGACTTCGTGGTGGACAAGGAGGCCGAGGCGGCGGGCTATCACAAGATGACGACGCTCATCGACATTCAGCTGGCCGACGGCCGCACCATCTCCGGCCGCTCCGATTTCGGCAAGGGCAGCCCGGCCGACCCGATGACCTATGACGAGGTGGCCAACAAGTTCCGCGAGAACGCCGACTACGCGAAATTCCCGTCGCAGCAGGCCGAGACCGTGGTGGCCCTGGTGCGCGAGCTGGAGACGCTGCCGTCGCTGGACCGGCTGATGGCGGCGCTGGCGCGATGAGCCGGCTCCCCGTGATCGGCCTGATGCTGGGCGACGTGACCGGCATCGGCCCCGAGATCAGCGCGAAGCTGCTGGCGGCGAAGACCCTGCAGCCGGTCGCGCGGATCGCCGTCATCGGCGACGCCCGCGTCCTGGAACTCGGCATGGCGGACGCCGGCGTCGACGCCGCCTGGCGCAGCTACCCCTCGGTCGCCGCCATCGACTGGAGCCGCGACGAGATCCCGCTGGTCGACCTCGGCAACATCGACCCCGCGACCATCGCCCGCGGCGAGATCTCGCCGGAATCCGGCAAGCTGACCGGCGACACGCTCAAGCACATGATCGACCTGGCGCTGGATGGCCAGCTCGATGCGGTGTCGTTCGCGCCGCTGAACAAGGCGGCATTGCACCGCGGCGGCTGGAAGTACCCGGACGAGCACCAGATGTTCGCCGCGCTGACGGCGCACGAAGGCTTCTTCGGCGAGATGAACGTGATCAAGGAGTTCGCCACTTTCCGCGTCACCTCGCACGTGGCGCTGCGCCAGGCCATCGACATGGTCACGCCGCAGCGCATCACGTCGGCGGTGCGGCTGGCGCAGGCGACGCTCCAGGCCAACGGCATCGCCAGCCCGCGGATCGCGGTGGCCGCGCTCAATCCGCACAGCGGCGAGGGCGGCCTGTTCGGCGACGAGGAGATCCGCATCATCCGGCCGACCGTCGAGGCACTTCGCGCCGAGGGCATCGCCTGCACCGGGCCGGTGTCGTCCGACGTCATCTTCCTCAAGGCGCTCAAGGGCGAGTACGCCGGCGTCGTGATGATGTATCACGACCAGGGCCAGATCGCGACCAAGCTGCTCGGGTTCAACCAGGGCGTGACCGTGACGGCGGGCCTCAAGACCGTGTTCACCACGCCGGCGCACGGCACGGCTTTCGACATCGTCGGCCAGGGCAAGGCGGACACCGGGGCGCTGGAACAGGCGCTGCGCATCGCCGCGCGCATGGCGGCGGCCCGCCAACAACAACAGGAAGTGCATTGATGAAAGATCCCCATCTCGTCCTCGGCGTCCTCAACGGCGACGACATCGGCCATGAGGTCGTCCCCGCGGCCATCGCGATCGCGTCCGCCGCCGCCGAACGGCACGGCCTGCGCATCGCCTGGCGGCCGATGCCGATCGGGCGCAATGCGCTCGACACGCACGGCTCGACCTTGCCCGAAGGCACGCTGGAGACGCTGGCGAAGATGAACGGCTTCGTGCTGGGCCCGATCGGCCACCGCGAATACCCCAAGGGGCCGGGCGCGATCAATCCGCACCCGATCATGCGCAAGCACTTCAACCTGTTCGCCAACGTCCGGCCGACCCGCTCCTACCCGGACATCGGCTGCCTCTACGACGACATCGACCTGGTGATCGTGCGCGAGAACAACGAGGGCTTCCAGCCGGACCGCAACGTGGTCGCCGGCTCCGGCGAGTTCCGCCCGAGCGAGGACATGACGATCTCGGTGCGCGTCATCACCCGCCAGGGCAGCAACCGGGTGGCCCGGGTCGCGCTGGAGCTGGCGCGCAGCCGGCGCAAGCTGCTGACGCTGGTGCACAAGAACACGGTGTTCAAGCTCGGTTGCGGCATGTTCGTCGAGGAGTGCTACCAGGCCGCCAGGGACTATCCGGACGTGACGGTCAACGAGGTGATCGTCGACACCATGGCGATGCGGCTGGTGCGCGACCCGCAGAGTTTCGACGTGGTGGTGACCACCAACATGTTCGGCGACATCCTGACCGACGAGGCCGCCGGCCTGGTCGGCGGCCTGGGCATGGCGCCGGGCCTGTGCATCGGCGACGGCGACTTCGCGATGGCCCAGGCCACCCACGGCTCGGCGCCCGACATCGCCGGCAGCGGCAAGGCCAATCCCTACGCGATGGTCGACTCGACCCGGATGCTGCTCGCCTGGCTGGGGCGGCGCCGCGCCATTCCCGAAGCCGTGGCCGCGGCGCAGGCCATGGAGCGGGCGATGACCGCCACGCTGGCCGACGTGGGCGCACGCACCGGCGACATCCGCGGCCAGGGCAGCACGGCGAGCATGACGGCGGCGGTGGTCGCGGCGATCCGCGCGGCCTAGCTGCGCTGGCCGGAACCCTGTTCGTCGGCCAGCGCCAGCAGCCGCTGGCGGCCGGCGTTGATGTGCGCCTCGGCTTGCGCCTTGGCCGCAGCCACGGAGCCGCTGGCAATGGCTTCGTAGATCCGGCGGTGTTCGGCGTTGGAGCCGCGCATGTTGGCCGGCACGTTGAAGTTCTGGCGCCGGTACAGGTGCAACTCCTTGACGTAGTCGTCGTAGAGCCGGTGCGCGCGCTGGCTGCCAGACAGCTCCAGGATCAGTTCGTGGAAGTCGAGGTTCAGCCGGTAGTACAAGCCGCTGTCGGCGGCCCGCGCGGCGGCGTCCATCTGGTCCAGCAGGGACTCGAACCGGCGCCGGTGCGCGTCGGTGAGGTGTTCGACCGCACGCTGGGCCGCGAAGCCGAACACCAGCGCCCGCAGGTCGTAGATCTCCAGCATCTCGCGCAGCGACACCTTGCGCACGAACACGCCGCGGTTGACCACCGGCGTCACCAGCCCGGTGCCGGCCAGGATGCGGATCGCCTCGCGGATCGGGCCGCGGCTGGTGCCCATGCGCACCGCCAGGGCCGCTTCGTTGAGCCGGTCGCCGGCCTTGAATTCGCCCCCGTAGATCAACTGCTGGAGCTGGTCCGCGATCATGCGGGGCAGGCCTTGCGCGGCCGGGTCGGGCAGCGGGGTCGTCATGCGCGGATCAGTGGCGGCGTTCGGCGATCCCCGACATGATCTTGTCGGTGTAGGCGATCGCGATGGCCGACAGCAGGAAGGTGATGTGGATCGCGGTCTGGGCCATCAGCACGCGGTCGGTGTAGTTGTCGGCGTTGATGAAGGTCTTGAGCAGGTGGATCGAGGAGATGCCGATGATGGCCGTGGCCAGCTTCACCTTCAGGACCGAGGCGTTGACGTGGCTGAGCCACTCGGGCTGGTCGCGATGGCCTTCCAGGTTCATCCGGCTGACGAAGGTCTCGTAGCCGCCGACGATCACCATGATCAGCAGGTTGGAGATCATCACCACGTCGATCAGGGCCAGCACCACCAGCATGATCACGGTTTCGTTGAGCGAGGTGATCGGCGCGGTGGTCTTGTAGCCGATGCTGTTGATCAGCTGCTGCAGGGCGGCCTGGCTGCCGAATGCGGCCTCGATCAGGTGCCAGAGCTCCACCAGGAAGTGCAGCACGTAGACTCCCTGCGCCGCGATCAGGCCCAGGTACAGGGGCAGTTGCAGCCAACGGCTGGCGAAGATCAGATTGGGCAGGGGCCGCAGCGGGGAGACTTTTTTCAGGATCTTGTCGTCGTTCATGGGAGGCCAGGACAGGGTTTGGAGGCTGCGGCGATTGTAGGGTGGCCTATCGCCCGGCCCCGGTCTCGGGTAGATTTGTCAGCTTCGAGCCAGTCAGTGCACTGTAAGTGCGCCATCCGACATTAGCCCCCAATCGAAACCCAGTGGAGAGTCCCTCATGAGCGCTATCGAATCGGTCCTGGTTGAAAACCGCGTGTTCCCGCCGCCGCCCGCCGCCGTCCAGGCCGCGCGGATCTCGGGCATGGCGGCTTACGATGCCCTGTGCGACGAGGCCAGCCGCGATTTCGAGGGGTTCTGGGCCCGGCTGGCGCGCGAGAACCTGGCGTGGACCAAGCCGTTCACGCAGACGCTGGACGAGTCGAACGCGCCGTTCTACCAGTGGTTTGCCGACGGCGAGCTCAACGCCTCGGCCAACTGCCTGGACAAGCACATGGGCACGCCGGTGGAGCACAAGGACGCGATCATCTTCGAGGCCGACGACGGCGCCGTCACCCGCATCACCTACCGGCAGCTGCTGGGGCGCGTGAGCCAGTTCGCCAACGCCCTCAAGGCGCAGGGCGTGAAGAAGGGCGACCGGGTCATCATCTACATGCCGATGACCATCGAGGGCGTGGTCGCCATGCAGGCCTGCGCCCGGATCGGCGCCACCCACAGCGTGGTGTTCGGCGGCTTCTCGGCCAAGGCGCTCAACGAGCGGATCATCGACGCCGGCGCCGTGGCCCTGGTCACCGCCAACTACCAGATGCGCGGCGGCAAGGAGCTGCCGCTCAAGTCGATCGTCGACGAGGCCATCGCCATGGGCGGCTGTACCACGCTCAGGCAGGTGCTGGTGTACATGCGCACGGCCACGGCCTGCAACATGGTCGCCGGCCGCGACATGACGTTCGAGCAGGCCACCCAGGGCCAGTCCAGCGAGTGCGTCCCGGTGCCGGTGGGCGCCGAGCACCCGCTGTTCATCCTCTACACCTCCGGCTCCACCGGCAAGCCCAAGGGCGTGCAGCACTCCACCGGCGGCTACCTGCTGTGGGCCAAGCTGACGATGGACTGGACCTTCGACATCCAGCCGTCCGACGTGTTCTGGTGCACGGCCGACATCGGCTGGGTCACCGGCCACAGCTACGTGGCCTACGGCCCGCTGGCGGCCGGCTGCACCGAGGTGGTGTTCGAAGGCGTGCCGACCTACCCGAACGCCGGCCGCTTCTGGGACATGATCCAGAAGCACAAGGTGACGGTGTTCTACACGGCGCCGACGGCGATCCGCTCGCTGATCAAGGCTGCCGAAGGCGACGCCAAGGTGCACCCGGCGCGCTACGACCTGACCAGCCTGCGGATCATCGGCACCGTGGGCGAGCCGATCAACCCGGAAGCCTGGATGTGGTACCACAAGCACGTGGGCGGCGAGCGCTGCCCGATCGTGGACACCTTCTGGCAGACCGAGACCGGCGGCCACATGATCACGCCGCTGCCGGGGGCGACGCCGCTGGTGCCGGGCTCGTGCACGCTGCCGCTGCCGGGCATCATGGCGGCGATCGTCGACGAGGTCGGCAAGGACGTGCCCAACGGCTCGGGCGGCATGCTGGTGGTCAAGCGGCCCTGGCCCTCGATGATCCGCAACATCTGGGGCGACCCGGAGCGCTACAAGAAGAGCTATTTCCCCGAGGAGATGGGCGGCACCTACTACCTGGCAGGAGACGGCGCGGTGCGCAGCGAAGACCGGGGTTACTTCCGCATCACGGGCCGCATCGACGACGTGTTGAACGTGTCGGGGCACCGGCTCGGGACGATGGAGATCGAATCGGCGCTGGTCTCGATGACGGAGCTGGTGGCGGAGGCGGCGGTGGTGGGGCGGCCCGACGACCTGACGGGCGAAGCGGTCTGCGCCTTCGTGGTGCTCAAGCGCTCGCGGCCGACCGGCGAGGAGGCGTTGCAGATCGCCACGCAGCTGCGCAACTGGGTGGCCAAGGAAATCGGACCGATCGCCAAGCCCAAGGACATCCGCTTCGGCGACAACCTGCCCAAGACCCGCAGCGGCAAGATCATGCGCCGCCTGCTGCGCTCGATCGCCAAGGGCGAGGCGATCACCCAGGACACCAGCACCCTCGAGAACCCGGCGATCCTGGAGCAGCTGGCCGAGAAGCTGTAACCCGTCCTGCGCCTTCCTGGGTCCCGGGTCGAGCCCGGGATGACCACGCAAAAAAAAGCCCGCTTCGACAGCGGGCTTTGATTTTCTTGCTCAGATCACTTCGTGGCGAGGACCCAGGCGGCCAGCTTCTTGGCTTCGGCTTCGCTCACCTGCGTGTTCGCTGGCATCGGCACCGGACCCCAGACGCCCGAGCCGCCCTTGACGATCTTGACGGCGAGCTTGTCGACGGCGTCCTTCTGGCCGGCGTACTTGGCGGCCACTTCCTTGTAGGCCGGGCCGACCAGCTTCTTGTCCACGGCGTGGCAGGCCATGCAGTTCTTGGAGGTGGCCAGGGCCAGGTCGGCCATCGCAGGGGCAACCAGGGTCGTGGCGGTCAGCAATGCAAAGAGGGCACGTTTCATTTTTTCACCATGGGTTGAGTTACATTCGTTCAACGCGATTGTAGTGACTGGCGTTGACCCCCTTCGTTCCAGACCGGTCAAGGCGGCAGCGCCCGGGGTTTCTTTGGAGCATCGAGATGTATTTCCTGGTCATCGGGATCGTATTGCTGGCCTTGTGGTACCTGGAGATCGGGCCGGTCGCCACCTGGGCCTGGTATTTCGTGTTTTCGCCGTTCCTGCTGGCCGTCCTGTGGTGGTGGTGGGCCGACTGGTCGGGCTACACGAAGAAGAAGGCGGTCGAGCGCGAGAACGAGAAGAAGAAAGCCCGCATCGCCAAGAGCCGCGAGGCCATGGGCATGGGCCCCAAGAAGAGGCGCTGAGCCGGATTCGGGGCCGGCTGGTGCTTCGGCCCGGGGCGGCATAGAGTTGCGCTGGAGGGGAGACCCCGGAGACAACCATGGATGCAGCCACTGACGCACGCCGCGTCGAACGCATTGAATCGGTCCTGGCGCTGGCGGCGAGCCGCCTGCCGGCATCGCAGCGGGGCGCCATGGAGCTCTTCGCGCGCGAGCAGCTGCGCCAACTCGATGACGACGACCTGGCCGAGCGCAGCGACGAGGACCTGCTCGGCGCGCTGCTGTCGCACTGGCAGTTCGGCGCCGTGCGCGAACCGGGGCAGGCCAAGGTCCGGGTGTCGAGTCCCACCCTGGCCGAGACCGGCTGGTCCTCCACCCACAGCGTGGTCGAGATCGTCAACGACGACATGCCGTTCCTGGTCGATAGCGCCACCATGGAGATCAACCGCCAGGGCCTGACGCTGCACCTGATCGCCCACCCCATCTACACCGTGGAGCGCGACGCGCTCGGGCGGCTGCAGGCGATCCGGCCGCGCGGCGGCGCCGGTCCGGCGGGCAGCGAATCCTGGATGCTGATCGAGGTCGACCGCATGGTCGATCCGGCCCAGCGGGCCGAGCTCGCGGCCGGTCTGGAGCGGGTGCTGGCCGACGTGCGCGCCGCCGTGCAGGACTGGAAACCCATGCTGGCGCAACTGCACGGCGCGATTGCCGAACTCGACCGGGCCCCGGCGTCCCTGCAAGGCCCCGGCCTGGCCGAGAGCCGCGCCTTCCTGCAGTGGCTGGCCAATGACCACCTGACGCTGCAGGGCTACCGGCGCCACGACCTGGTCGTGCACCAGGACCAGATGGCGCTGCAGCTGGTCCCGGGCACCGGGCTGGGGGTGCTGCGCGAGACGGCGCAAGAGCAGATGTCGGCCAGCTTTTCGGCGCTGCCGCCGCAGGCCCGGGCCCTGGCCGGCAACCCCGAGCCGGTGGTGATCGTCACCAAGGCCAACACCCGCTCCACCGTCCACCGGGCCGGCTACACCGACTACATCGGCGTGAAGCGCTACAACGAGCAGGGCGAGGTGATCGGCGAGCACCGCTTCATCGGCCTGTTCACCTCCACCGCGTACAGCGCCCGGGTCTCGGAAACGCCGCTGTTGCGCGGCAAGGTGGACGCGATCGCCCGCCGCGCCGGGCTGCCGCCGGGCGGCCACCTGGCCAAGGCGCTGCAGCACATCCTGGAAACCTATCCGCGCGACGACCTGTTCCAGATTCCGGACCAGGAGCTCTATGACACGGCGCTGGGCATCCTCGCGCTGGGCGACCGGCAGCGGCTGCGGCTGTTCACCTGGCGCGACCCGTTCGACCGCTTCGTTTCCTGCCTGGTCTATGTCCCGCGCGATGCCTATTCCACCGACATGCGGCTCAAGCACCAGCGGATCCTGGTCGCCGCCTTCGCCGGCATCGGCTGCGACTTCGACGTGGTGCTCAGCGACGCCATCCTGGCGCGGATCCACTTCACCGTGCGCACCATCCCCGGCCAGGTACCGGACTTCGACCGCAAGGAGCTGGAGCGCAGGCTGGCGGCGGCGGCGCGGCGCTGGGACGACGTGCTGCGCGACGCCCTGGTCGAAGCCGAAGGCGAAGCGCCCGGCCTCGCGCTGTTCCGGCGCTGGGGCGCTGCCATGCCGGCCGATTACCGGGAGCGCGTCAACGCCCGGGCGGCCGTCCCCGACCTGGTGAAGATCTCCAGCCTCACGCCGCAAGCGCCGCTGGCGCTGGCCCTGTACCAGCCGCTCGGCGCGGCGCCGGGCCGGCTGGGGTTCAAGGTCTACCACCTCGGGGAGCCGGTGGTGCTGTCGGACAGCCTGCCGATGCTCGAGCACATGGGCGTGCGGGTGCTGGGCGAATCCAATGACCGCATCGTGGCCGGCGAGGGCGCGGGCCTGATCTCGATGCACGACTTCGAGCTGCAGGCGCCGGCGGCCGGCGATGGCGACCCGGACGCCGTGGCGCGCCTGTTCGAGGATGCCTTTGCCCGGGTCTTCCAGGGCGAGGTCGAGAACGACAACTTCAACCGGCTGGTGCTGCTGGCGGGGCTGTCGGCGCAAGAGATCGTGGTGCTGCGGGCCTATGCCAAGTACCTCAAGCAGATCGGCTTCGCCCAGTCGCAGGAGACGATCGCCGCGACCCTGGCGGCGCACCCGCGGATCGCCCGCATGCTGGCCGGCCTGTTCCGGCTGCGGTTCGATCCGCAGCATCACGACGCCGAGGGCGCGCAGGCGCAGGCCAATGCGATTGGCAAGGCGCTGGAAAAGGTGGCCAACCTGTCCGAGGACCGGGTGCTGCGGCAGCTGCTGGCCCTGGTGCAGGCGACGCTGCGGACCAATTACTGGCGCACCGGAGTCGGCCACTCGGGCGCGCCGGGCCCGCGCCGGCCCTTCCTGAGTTTCAAGCTCGATAGCGCCAAGGTGCCGGGCCTGCCCAAGCCGCTGCCGCTGTACGAGATCTTCGTCTACTCGCCGCGCTTCGAAGGCATCCACCTGCGCGGCGGCAAGGTCGCGCGCGGCGGCCTGCGCTGGTCGGACCGCCCGGACGATTTCCGCACCGAGGTGCTGGGCCTGGTCAAGGCGCAGATGGTCAAGAACACGGTGATCGTGCCGGTCGGCTCCAAGGGCGGCTTCGTGCTGAAGAAGGCGCCGCCGGCGTCCGACCGGGAAGCGTTCATGAAGGAAGGCGTGGCCTGCTACCAGGACTACCTGCGCGGCCTGCTGGACCTGACCGACAACCTGGTGGCCGGCCAGCCGGTGCCGCCGCCGCAGGTGCTGCGGATCGACGGCGACGACCCCTACCTGGTGGTGGCCGCCGACAAGGGCACGGCCACGTTCTCGGACTACGCCAACGCCATCAGCCTGGAATACGGCCACTGGCTGGGCGACGCCTTCGCCTCCGGCGGCAGCGTCGGCTACGACCACAAGGCCATGGCCATCACGGCCCGCGGCGCCTGGGAAAGCGTCAAGCGCCATTTCCGCGAGATCGGCGTGGACACGCAGGCGACCGACTTCACCGTGGTCGGCATCGGCGACATGTCGGGCGACGTGTTCGGCAACGGCATGCTGCTGTCGCCCCATATCAGGCTCATCGCGGCGTTCGACCACCGGCACATCTTCATCGATCCGGCGCCCGACGCGGCCGCCAGCCTGGCCGAGCGCCAGCGGCTGTTCGCGCTGCCGCGCTCGTCGTGGGCCGACTACGAGGCGCAGCTGATCTCCAACGGCGGCGGCATCTGGGCCCGCTCGGAAAAATCGATCCCGATCTCGCCCCAGGCCCGGGCGGTGCTGGGGATCGGAGCCGAGCAGCTGACGCCGACCGAACTGGTCTCGGCCCTGTTGAAGGCGCCGATCGACCTGCTTTACAACGGCGGCATCGGCACCTATGTGAAGGCCAGCAGCGAAACCCATGCCGACGTCGGCGACCGGGCCAACGACGCCCTGCGGATCGACGGCCGGGAGCTGCGCTGCAAGGTGGTGGCCGAGGGCGGCAACCTCGGCTTCACCCAGCGCGGCCGGATCGAGGCGGCGCTGAACGGCGTGCGGATCAACACCGACGCCATCGACAATTCGGCGGGCGTGGACACCTCGGACCACGAGGTCAACATCAAGATCCTGCTGGGGCTGGCGGTGGCCGACGGCGAGATGACCGGCAAGCAGCGCAACCAGCTGCTGCCGCAGATGACGGCCGACGTCGCCGCGCTGGTGCTGCGCGACAACTACTTCCAGACCCAGGCCCTGTCGGTGGCGGGGCGCCAGGGCGTGGGGCTGATCGACCAGGAGGCGCGCTTCATGCGCTTCCTGGAAAAGGGCGGCCACCTGGACCGCGCCATCGAGTTCCTGCCCACCGACGACGAGATCGCCGAGCGCAAGGCCCGGGGCCTGGGCCTGACCAGCCCCGAGCGCGCCGTGTTGCTGGCCTACAGCAAGATGTGGCTGTCGAACGAGCTGATGGCGTCGGACCTGCCCGAAGACCCGTGGATCGCCACCGCCCTGCAGCGCTACTTTCCGGCGCTGCTGCGCGAGAAATTCGGCGCCCTCATTCCGCGCCATCCGCTGCGCCGCGAGATCATCTCGACCCATGTGTTGAACAGCATGGTCAACCGGGTCGGCTCCACCTTCGTGCACCGGCTGATGGAGATGACCAGCGCCACGCCGCCGCAGATCGTGCGGGCCTACCTGGCGACGCGCGAGGTGTTCGGCTATGTCGCGGTCTGGCAGCAGATCGAGGCGCTGGACAGCAAGGTTCCCGACAGCGTGCAGTCCGAGATGATCCTGGAGCTGGACCGGCTGACCACCCGCGCCACCACCTGGTTCCTGCGCTCGCGCCGGCTGGCCGAGCCGATGGAGCACATGGTGCAGCGCTTCGGGCCGGCGGTGGACGCGCTGCGGCCGCGGCTGGAAGGGGCGGCCTCCGGCTCGCAACGGGTGGGCGCCTGGGTGTCGGCCGGCGTGCCGCCCGAACTGGCGCGGCGCATCGATGCCACCGACGGCCTGTTCACCGCCCTGGACATCGCCGAGATCGCGGACGGCAGCCAGTGCGGGCTGGCGGAGACGGCGCAGGTGCATTTCGGCGTCGAACGCAGCCTGGGCCTGCAGCGCCTGCGTGGGCTGATCCAGGCCCTGTCCACGGAAACCTACTGGCAGAACCTGGCGAAGGTGGCGCTGGCCGACGACCTGGCCGACCTGCAGCGATCGGTTGCCAGCCACGTCGTCAGCCAGGGCACGGGCGATCCGCAGCAGCGGCTGGCCGCCTGGGAAGAGCGCAACCGGGCCGAGCTCGAGCGCGTGGGCCGGCTGCTGGCCGAACTCGCCGACGGCGCCGGAGCCGACCTGGCGATGCTGTCGGTGGCGTTGCGGGAGCTGCGCAACCTGGCTTGAGTCCTTTGGACCCGTCGTCCCCGTGGAGACGGGGACCCAGAGCTTCCGCCTTCAATGCTCTGGATTCCCGCCTCCCGGGAATGACGATTCAGCTTTGCCGCCCGAACAGCTTCTGCACCAGCGCGCGCAGCCATTGCTGGGCCGGCTCCTGGGCGGTGCTGGCGTGCCAGACCAGCCGCACCTCGTACTTCGGCGCCTGCGGCAGCCGCCACACCCGCAAGTCGTAACGCTGGCTGACGTTCCTGGCGTACATGTCGGGGACGATGGCCACCAGGTCGGTGGCGCGGGCCAGCTCCGGCAGGGCGCCGAAATGCCGGGCCCGCAGCACGATCCGGTCGGCCAGCTTCAGCTTGACCAGCATCTGCTCGACGCTGCTGTGGAACGTCGCGGTCGGCGACGCGACCACCAGCGACGCATCGGCCAGCTGCTGCGTCGACAGCGACGTGCCGGCGCGGCCGCTGGCCGGGCGCCAGTTGGGCGCGGTGATCGCCACGTACTGCTCGCGGAACAGCGGCTCGGCGCGGATGTTGCGCTGGCGCGGCTGCAGGATGCCGACGGCGCAGTCGATGTCGCGGGTTTCCAGCGCGGTCGCCACGTCGGCCGCCGCCACCGAGATGTTGGACAGGTGGCTGTGCGGCGCCTGCACCCGCAGCGCCGCCGCCAGGGCGGGGAGGAACAGCATCTCGCCCAGGTCCGACAGCGACAGCTTCCAGTGCATGTCGGTGGTGGCCGGGTCGAAATCCTCGTGGCCGGTCACCAGCGCCTCCAGCGCCCGCAGCTGCGACAGCACCGCCGGCGCCACCGTCTCGCACAGGCGGGTCGGCTGCAGCCCGGCCGGCGAGCGCACGAACAAGTCGTCGTTGAAGAAGCGCCGCAGCCGCGCCAGCGCGTTGCTGGTGGCCGACTGCGAGAGCGCCAGCGAGCGTCCCGCGGCGGTGACCGAGCCGGTGCGGTGGATCGCCGCGAGCACCCGCAGCAGGTTGAGATCGAGCTGGCGGAAATTCATCGGGCTCCTGGTTCAGGGTTAGTCCCGATTATTCACCGCATCAATGCACCCCATGGATAACAACCATTCGCCAGATGGGCGCAGGCTGCGTAGATTCGCGCCAGTGCGACACCTCAAATGCCATGGCTGAACGTTCCTTTGCCTCCGAAGTCAAGCTGCTGCGCCTGGGCGAGGGCGAGGAATTCCGCGGCGAGGGCATCCTGGCCGTGACCAAGGCGCTGCTGCAGTCGGGCGTCTCGTACGTCGCCGGCTACCAGGGCGCGCCGATCTCGCACCTGATGGACGTGCTGACCGACGCCAACGACATCCTGCAGGAGCTGGGCGTGCGCTTCGAGCACAGCGCGTCGGAGGCCACCGCCACGGCGACGCTGGGCGCTTCGGTCAACTACCCGCTGCGCGGCGCCGTCACCTTCAAGTCCACCGTCGGCACCAACGTCGCCTCCGATGCGCTGGCCAACCTGGCGTCGGGCGGCGTCACCGGCGGCGCGCTGCTGATCGTCGGCGAGGACTACGGCGAGGGCTCCAGCATCATGCAGGAGCGCTCCCATGCCTTCGCGATGAAGTCGCAGGTCTGGCTGCTGGACCCGCGGCCCAACCTGCCCAGCATCGTCAACGCGGTGGAGCAGGGCTTCGAGCTGTCCGAGGCCAGCAACACGCCGGTGATGCTGGAGCTGCGCATCCGCGCCTGCCACGTGCACGGCAGCTTCATCGCCAAGGCCAACCGGCGGCCGGCCTTCACGCTCAAGGATGCGATCGAGACCCCGGTGCGCGACGTCAACCGGATCGTGCTGCCGCCGGCCAGCTACCTGCACGAGCAGGAGAAGATTTCGCGCCGGTGGCCGGCAGCCGTCAAATTCATCCAGGAGCGCGGGCTCAACGAATTCTTCGCGCAAGACCAGCAGGATTTCGGCATCGTGCTGCAGGGCGGCCTGTACAACGCGGTGCTGCGCGCGCTGGAGCTGCTGGGGCTGGCCGACGCCTTCGGCAATTCGCAGATTCCGCTCTACGTGCTGAACGTCACCTATCCGCTGGTGGACGCCGAGTTCACGCGCTTTTGCGGCGGCAAGCGCGGCATCCTGCTGGTGGAAGAAGGGCAACCCGATTTCATCGAGCAGGCCGTCAACAGCATGCTGCGCAAGGCCGATGTGCAGACCAAGGTCCATGGCAAGGACCTGCTGCCGATGGCCGGCGAATACACCGGTGGGGTGGTGGTCAAGGCCGTGGCGCGCTTCGTCGAGCAGTATGCGCCGCAGCTGCTCGCGGGCAGGGAGCTGCCGCTGGCGGCGCGGCCGGCGCCGCTGCCGGCGTTGCTCCATGGCGACCCCAAGGTGTTGGCCATCGAGCAGGCGGCGGCGCAGGTGCAGCCGCGCCCACCGTCGTTTTGCACCGGCTGCCCGGAGCGTCCGATCTTCACCGCGATGAAGCTGCTCGAGCGCGAGCTGGGCCAGCACCATGTGAGCTGCGACATCGGCTGCCACCTGTTCTCCATCCTGCCGCCGTTCAACATCGGCGCCACCACCATGGGCTACGGCCTGGGCTGGGCCGGCGCCGCGGCGTTCAACACCCGCGAGACCGACAAGCGGACCATCTCGATCATGGGCGACGGCGGCTTCTGGCACAACGGCCTGACCAGCGGCGTCGGCAACGCCGTGTTCAACCAGACCGACAACCTGCTGCTGGTGGTCGACAACGGCTATTCCGCGGCCACCGGAGGCCAGGACGTGCTGTCGTCGAAGGCCGCCAACCCGATCCGCAACACCAACAACCCGATCGCGAAGGCCGTGCGCGGCGTCGGCGTGGACTGGGTGCGGACCGTCGACAACACCTACAGCCTGGCGCAGATGCGCGAGGCGCTGCGCGCGGCGCTGACGACCAAGGAGAAGGGCCCCAAGGTGATCGTGGCCTCGAGCGAGTGCATGCTGAACAAGCAGCGCCGCATCAAGCCGCAGATCCGGAAGCGCATCGCCGGTGGTGAGCGGGTGGTGCGCGAGCGCTTCGGCATCGACCCCGACACCTGCACCGGCGACCATTCGTGCATCCGGCTGTCGGGCTGCCCGTCGCTCACTGTCAAGCCCAATCCCGATCCGCTGCGGCGCGACCCGATCGCCACGGTGATCGACAGCTGCGTCGGCTGCGGCCTGTGCGGCGAGGTCGCGCATGCGGCGGTGCTGTGTCCTTCGTTCTACCGCGCCGAGATCATCAACAACCCCAGCCGCTGGGACCGCTTCAAGGCGAAGCTGCGCGGCGCTGTGATCGGCTGGCTGCAGTCGCGCATCGAGCGCCGGCTGGAAGGGTTGGCGGTATGACCCTTCGACCCTTCGACAAGCTCAGGACAGGCCAAGCTCAGGGCGAACGGAACACCGCACGCAGCATCACCATTGCCATCCTGGCCATGGGCGGGGAGGGCGGCGGGGTGCTGGCCGACTGGCTGGTCGACCTGGCGCAGAGCAACGGCTACGTCGCGCAGACCACGTCGGTGCCCGGCGTCGCCCAGCGCACCGGCGCCACCATCTACTACCTGGAGCTGTTTCCGGCGTCCGCGATTCCCCATGGTGCCCAGCCGGTGCTGGGGCTGAGCCCGGTGCCGGGCGAGGTCGACATCGTCATCGCTTCGGAGCTGATGGAGGCCGGCCGGGCCCTGCAGCGCGGCCTGGTCACGGCCGATCGCACGACCTTCATCGCCTCGACCCACCGCGTGTATTCCATGACCGAGCGCACCGCGATGGGCGACGGCCGGGTCGACTCCGACAAGCTGATCGCGGGCGGCCGGGCCGCGGCCCGGCGCTTCGTCAGCGCCGACTTCGGCCTGCTGGCCGAGCGCGCCGGCAGCCTGATCGGGCCGGCGTTGTATGGCGCCCTCGCGGCGTCGAACGCCCTGCCGTTCAGCCGCGCGCAGTTCGAGGACACGGTGCGCCGCGCCGGGGTCGGCGTCAACGCCAGCCTGCAGGCCTTCACGGCCGGCTACGACGCCGCCACGCAAGCCGCGCCTGCCGCCGAACCCGTGCCGGCGCTGCCGGCGGTCGGTCCGCGGCTGGCGGCACTGGCGCAGCGTATCGCTTCCGAATTTCCGGCGAGCACCCGGCCGACGCTGCAGGCCGCAATCCTGCGGCTGGCCGACTACCAGGACGTCGCCTATGCCGCGCAGTATCTCGACCTGCTGCAGACCTTGCGGACGGCGCGCGCCGACCTGCTGGACGAAACCGCGCGCCACCTGGCGCTCTGGATGTCTTACGAGGACACGATCCGGGTGGCCGACCTGAAGACCCGGCGCTCGCGCTTCGCGCGGGTCGGCGGCGAGGTCAAGCTCGCCCCCGACCAGCAACTGGACATCAACGAATTCATGCACCCGCGGCTGGAGGAAATCGCCGATACCCTGCCGGCCGCGCTGGGCCGCTGGCTGTTGGCCACCGGCTGGGCCCGGGCCTGCGTGGAGCCGTTCACCCGCAAGGGCCGCATCGTGCGCACCAGCTCGATCCGCGGCTACCTGCTGCTCTATGCGATCGCTTCGCTGCGCGGCCTGCGGCGCAAGTCGCTGCGGTTCCAGGTGGAGCACCGGCGCATCGCCCAGTGGCTGGCGACGGTCGGCCGGCTGGCCGCCACGCATCCCGACCTGGCGCTGGAAGTGGCGCGCTCCCAGCGGCTGATCAAGGGCTATGGCGACACCCATGCGCGCGGCTGGGGCAACTACCTGCGGCTGGTCGCGGCGCTGCCGCGGCTGCAGGAATCGCCAAGCGGCCCGCAGCAGCTGCGCGACCTGAGCCAGGCCGCGCTCGCCGACGACACCGGCCAGGCGCTGGACCGGCTGCTGGCGGCCGCCACGCATTGACCCCATGCCCTTTCCTCGCTACCTTGCACGACCTACAACGAAGGAGACAGCCACCATGAAGATGCAACTCTTGAAGACCACCGCGGCCCTGCTGCTTGCAGCGGGCGCGTCCGCCGCCTCGGCCCAGGAAGTGACCCTGCGCCTGGTCAGCGCCTTCGCCGAGAACGGCATCTACGTGCAGCGCCTGCTGCCGTGGGTGCAGAAGGTCAATGCCGAGGGCAAGGGCGTGCTGCAGCTCAATTTCATCGGTGGGCCGAAAGCGATTCCCCCGTTCGAGGCGGGCAACGCGGTCAAGACCGGCGTGGTGGACATGGCCCTGAACACCGGCGCTTTTTATACCAATGTGATGCCGGAGGCCGACTTCCTCAAGCTCACGCAGCTGCCGGTGGCGGAACAGCGCAGGAACGGCGCCTTCGATGCCATCAACAAGGTCTGGAACGAAAAGGCCAACATGCAGTACCTGGCGCGGATGGTGGAGAACCAGCCGTTCCACATCTACACCAACAAGAAGGTCGACAAGCCCGACCTCACCGGCCAGAAGATCCGCATCACGCCGGTGTACCGCGACTTCTTCCAGGCGCTCAACGCCAACGTCATCACCACGCCACCCGGCGAGGTCTACACGGCGCTGGAGCGCGGGGTGGTCGACGGCTACGGCTGGCCGATCGGCGGCATCTTCGACCTGAACTGGCAGGAAAAGACCAAGTTCCGGATCGACCCGGGCTTCTACGACGCCGAGGTCTCGCTGATCATGAACCTGCCGGCCTACAAGAAGTTGACCGAGCCGCAGCGCGCCTACCTGCAGAAGCAGCTCCTGGCGCTGGAAGCCGAGAACACCTTCTGGGCCAAGTACACGACCGACGAAGTCGCGCGCCAGGAAAAGGCCGGCATCCAGACCATCAGGTTCGACGCCGCCACGGCCAAGGCCTTCCGCGACAAGGCGTATGACATCGGCTGGGCCAGCGCCGCCAAGCAGAGCCCCGAGATCGCCGGCCGCTTCAAGCCGTTGTTCTCGAAGTGATCTCCTGGCTCTCCGGCATCTACGGCCGGATGCTGTCGTCGCTGGCGCTGGTGGGCTGCGCCATCCTGCTGGCCATGATGTTCATCATCGTGGGCGACGTGGCGCTGCGCAACCTCGCCATCCCCGGCCTGCCGCGCGGGCTGGCCTGGAGCAACGAGATCTCCGAGCTGATGCTGTACCTGATCACGATGTGCGTGGCGCCCTGGCTGCTGCGCCAGGGCCAGCACATCCGGGTCGACATCCTGCTGCAGGCGCTGCCCAAGCGGCTGGCCTGGTCGTTCGAATGGGTCGGCGACCTGATCGGCCTGGCCTGCTGCTGCGTGATCGCGTGGTACGGCACGCAGGCCGCCTGGTCCAGTTATGTGTCGGGCGCGGTCAACATCAAGACCCTGGTCACCCCGGAATGGTGGGCGCTCGCGCCGCTGCCGCTGGTGTTCGTCCTGCTCGCAATCGAAATGCTCTTTCGGATGATCCGGCTGCTGCGCGGCCCGCGCGGTCCCCGCCACGAAGCGGTGAGCGCGGCATGAGGGCTGCATCATGAGTTGGGGTTACGCGGCCTGGCTGATGCTGGGCGGGTCGACGGTGCTGCTGTTCATCGGCATGCCGGTGGCCTTCACCTTCATCACCATCAACATCGTCGGCGCCTGGCTCTACATGGGCGGCGAGCCGGGGCTGGTGCAGCTGGCGCGCAGCAGCGTCAGTTCGGTCACGGCGTTTTCGCTGACGCCGATTCCGCTGTTCGTGCTGATGGGCGAGGTGCTGTTCCACACCGGCTTGGCGCTCAAGGTGATCGAGGGCGTCGAGCGCCTGATCCGCCGCCTGCCGGGCCGGCTGGCCGTGGTGGCCGTCGTCGCCGGCACGGTGTTCTCGGCCATCTCCGGCTCCACCATCGCCACCACCGCGATGCTGGGTTCGCTGATGCTGCCGGTGATGCTCTCGCGCGGCTACCACCCGGTGCTTGCGACGGGGCCGATCATGGCCATCGGCGCCGTCGACATGCTGATTCCGCCGTCGGCGCTGACGGTGCTGCTCGGGTCGCTCTCGGGCATCTCGATCTCCAAGCTGCTGGTCGGCGGCGTGTTGCCGGGCGTGATCCTGTCGATCGCCTTCGTGCTCTGGATCATCATCCGCGTGCGCATCAGCCCCGAGCTGGCGCCGCAGGACGAGTCGGAGGTGCAGTACACCGGCTGGGCCCGTTGGCAACCGTTCTTCGCCTACGTGCTGCCCACGCTGTCGATCTTCGGCGTGGTGGTCGGGGCGCTGGCCGACGGCTGGGCCACGCCGACCGAATGCGCGGCGATCGGCGCCTTCGCCACCATGCTGCTGGCGCTGGCCTACCGGGTGCTGACCTGGGATGCGGTGCTCAAGGCGCTGAAGGGAACGGCGGGCATCTCCGGGATGATCCTGTTCATCATCCTGGGCGCCACCACGTTCGCGCAGATCCTGTCGTTCTCGGGCGCCAGCAACGGGCTGGTGCAGTTCATCACGGGGCAGGGGCTGTCGACCGCGATGATCGTGGTGGGCATGATGCTGATCCTGATCTTCCTGGGCATCTTCGTCGACCAGGTCAGCATGATGATGATCACTTTGCCGATCTTCATGCCGATCGTGCAGGCGCTGGCGATCGACCCGATCTGGTTCGGCGTGATGTTCCTAATCTGCATGCAGCTTGGGCTGCTGCTGCCGCCGCACGGCCTGCTGCTGATGACCATGCGCGGCGTGGCGCCGCCGCAGGTGACGATGGCGCACATCTTCCGCGCTGTCGTGCCCTATGTCGTGATGAGCCTGGTGCTGCTGGCGGCGGTGTTCTGGTTCCCGAAGATCGCGACCTGGTTGCCGGGGTTGATCGGGTAGAACTCGTCGTCGCAACGTCCGGGGGCACGGCGAGACCGGGGCGGGTGCGGCGCATCGGCGCGGCGGCCGGTGCTGCGCCCCGGCTCCCCTGTGTTTTCCCGATTCCATGACGCGTCGCGCAACTCACAGTGTGCCTCAGGCCGCACTGTTCGGACAAGCGCGACGAGCCAGATCACGAAGCGCGCAAGCGCGCCGCCATGGAATCGGGAAAACCCAGGCACCGCGCAAGATGCGCCGCACCCACCCCGGCCTCACCGTCGGACGAAATGCGGCGTGCGTCTGCCGCGCCCCCCCGCACTCCGGACCAGCCACTCCATCCTTGAACGCCCTGGATTCCCGCCTGCGCGGGAATGACGGAAGAGTGCGGGAATGACGGAGAGGATCAGTAATCGTCCAGCACCGCGCCCTTGCTGGCGCTCGAGGCGTTGAAAGCAAACTTGGCCTGCACGCCGCGGGTGTAGCGCGGCTTGGGCGCGGTCCAGGCCTTGCGGCGCTTGTCGATCTCGGCGGCCGGGACGTTCAGTTCCAGCACCAGCTTGTGGGCGTCGATGGTGATGGAATCGCCTTCGTTGACGAATGCGATCGTGCCGCCGGCCGCGGCCTCGGGCGCGACGTGGCCGACCACCATGCCCCAGGTCCCGCCCGAAAATCTTCCGTCGGTGATCAGGCCCACGCTTTCGCCCAGCCCGGCGCCGATCAGCGCTCCCGTCGGCGCCAGCATCTCCGGCATGCCCGGGCCGCCCTTGGGGCCGAGATAGCGCAACACCATGACGTCGCCAGCGACGATCTTGCCGTCCAGGATCGCCTTGAGCGCCGACTGCTCGTCGTCGAACACGCGGGCCGGGCCGGTGATCACCGGGTTCTTCAGGCCGGTGATCTTGGCCACCGCGCCTTCGGGGCTCAGGTTGCCCTTGAGGATGGCCAGGTGGCCCTGCTCGTACATCGGCTTGCCGATCGGGCGGATCACGTCCTGGTCGGCGCGCGGCTCGTTCGGCACGTCCTTGAGCACCTCGGCCAGCGTCTGGCCGGTGATGGTGATGCAGTCGCCGTGCAGCAGGCCGGCGTTCAGCAGGATCTTCATGACCTGCGGAATGCCGCCGGCCTGGTGCAGGTCCACGGCGAGGTACTTGCCCGAGGGCTTGAGGTCGCACAGCACCGGCGTCTTCTGGCGGATGCGCTCGAAGTCGTCGATCGTCCACTCCACTTCGGCGGCGTGGGCGATCGCCAGGAAGTGCAGCACCGCGTTGGTCGAGCCGCCGGTGGCCATGATCACCGCCACCGCGTTCTCGATCGCCTTCCTGGTCACGATGTCGCGCGGCTTGATGTCCTTCCTGATCGCCTCGATCAGCACCTTGGCCGATTCCTTGGCCGAGTTCACCTTCTCGTCATGGGGGTTGGCCATGGTCGACGAGTAGGGCAGCGAGATGCCCAGCGCCTCGAACGCGCTGGACATGGTGTTGGCCGTGTACATGCCGCCGCAGGAGCCGGTGCCGGGGATGGCGCGCATCTCGATCTCGCGCAGGTCCTCGTCGCTCAAGTTGCCGGCCGCGTTCTGGCCGACGGCCTCGAACACGCTGACGATGTTCAGGTCCTGGCCCTTGTAGTGGCCCGGCAGGATGGTGCCGCCGTAGACGTAGATGGCCGGCACGTTGGCGCGCAGCATGCCCATCAGGCCGCCGGGCATGTTCTTGTCGCAGCCGCCCACCACCAGCACGCCGTCCATCCACTGGCCCTGCACGCAGGTCTCGACGCAGTCCGAGATCACCTCGCGGCTGACCAGCGAGTACTTCATGCCCTCGGTGCCCATGGCCATGCCGTCCGAGATGGTCGGCGTGCCGAAGATCTGGGCGTTGCCGCCGGCTTCCTCGATGCCTTCGACGGCCGCGTCGGCCAGCTTCTGCAGCCCGCTGTTGCAGGGCGTGATGGTGCTGTGGCCATTGGCGACGCCGACCATCGGCTTCTTGAAGTCGCTTTCCTGGTAGCCCATGGCGTAGTACATCGAGCGGTTCGGGGCGCGCGACTTGCCCTCGACGATGTTCTTGCTGCGGCGGTTGATCTGGATGACCTTGGTGTCCATGGCGGGCTCGGGTTGGCTGGGGAAGGCAAGCAGTATGCGCCGCGCCACTGATTCTTTCCAATCGCTTCTTGCGTCTGGATTAATATCCATTGCATATGAGTGAACCGGTCATCGACTTGCGCTGGTGGCGCCAGTTCGTCGCCGTCGCCGAGGCGTTGCACTTCGGCCGCGCCGCCGCCAGCCTGCACATGACCCAGCCGCCGCTGACGCAGGGGATCGCGCAACTCGAGCGCCTGCTCGGCGTGAAGCTGTTCGACCGCACCAAGCGCAGCGTGCAGCTGACGGCCGCCGGCGCCGCCCTGCTGCCGGGCGCGCGCGACCTGCTGGCGCGGGCCCAGGCGCTGCCGGCCCAGGCCCGGGCGGCGCAGGCCGGCGAGATCGGCCAGCTGCGGCTGGGCTTCGTCTCGACCATCGGCTTCGCCCAGCTGCCGCAGTGGGTGCGGGGCTTCCGGGCCCGCTATCCGAACGTGGGGCTGGACCTGATCGAAGCCACCGGCGATGTGCAACTGCAGGCGATCGAGCGCGGCGAGATCGACGCCGGCTTCATGCTGCATTCGCCCGGCTTCGTCCCGCCGGCCCTGCAGCACCTGCGGGTGACGCGCGAGCCGCTGGTGCTGGCGGTGCCCGATCCGCATCCGCTGCTGACGGGCGCCGCCAGCCTCAAGCTGGCGCCGGTGCTGGACCAGCCGCTGGTGATCTTCCCGCGCCGGATCGTGCCCTCGCTGCACGACGCCATCCTGGGCATCTACCAGGCCGCGGGGCGCGTGCCGGTGGTGGCGCAGGAGGCGATCCAGATGCAGACCATCGTGAATCTCGTGTCGGCGGGACTGGGCGTGGCCTGGGTGCCGGAGAGCGTGCGGCAGTTCCAGCGCCCCGGCGTGGCCTACCGCAAGGTGGCGGCGCCGCGCGGGGCCGCCATCCCCGGTTGCGAGACCAGCCTGGTGTGGCCGCGCGAATCGAAGTCGCCGGCGCTGGAACGCTTCATTTCCTTCATCAAGCCGGCGGCGGGGGCCCGGGCCAGCTGAGACCTTGCGGGACAGACCTTCAGCTCTGTCCCCAAAGCCTGAGAGTTTGCGGGACAGACCTTCAGCTCTGTCCCCAACTGATTAGCTGGGCACAATACCCCGCATGCTGATGTACCCGCACATAAACCCGGTGGCCCTGCAGTTGGGGCCGTTCGCCATCCACTGGTACGGCCTGACCTACCTGGCCGCCTTCGGCCTGTTCTACTGGCTCGGCACCCGGCGCCTGCGCCATCCGCCGTTCGCCGCCGTCACCGGCCCCGGCGCCTGGACCCGCAAGGACGTCGAGGACATGCTGTTCCTGGGCGTCATGGGCACGGTGATCGGCGGGCGGCTGGGCTACTGCCTGTTCTACAAGCCGGGCTACTACGCCAGCCATCCGCTGGAGATCTTCTACGTGTGGCAGGGCGGCATGAGCTTCCACGGCGGGCTGCTGGGCGTGATCGGCTCGCAGGTCTGGTTCGCCCGCTCGCGCGGCAAGCCATTCTGGCAGGTGATGGACTTCGCCGCGCCCTGCGTGCCGCTGGGCCTGGCCGCCGGCCGCGTCGGCAATTTCATCAACGGCGAGCTGTGGGGCCGGTTCTCGGACCCGGCGCTGCCCTGGGGCATGGTGTTCCCGCAAAGCGGCTCGCCGCTGCCGCGCCATCCGTCGCAGGTCTACCAGTTCCTGCTGGAAGGGGTGCTGCTGTTCGCCATCCTGTGGCTGTACGGCCGCCGGCAACGCAAGCCGGCCCAGGTGGCGGCGATGTTCCTGATCGGCTATGGCGTGCTGCGCTTCGTCGCCGAATACTTCCGCGAGCCCGACAACTACCTCGGGCTGCTGGCGATGGGCATGAGCATGGGCCAGTGGCTGTGCGTGCCGATGGTGCTGGGCGGCATCGGCCTGTGGTTCTGGGCCGACCGTCGCGTCGCCGCCACGTAAGGGTTTTTCCCCGGCCGGATTCACACCACGCACCGGCAGATCTGCGCATAATTATCCGTAATTACAGGAAATTACGGAGCCGGTCTCACCCACCACCAGACGCCCATGCGAGTCATCCACAACTCCCTGCACCATGAAGTGGCCGCCCAGCTGCGGGAGCGGATCTTCGCCGGCGACCTCGCGCCCGGCGCCTTCCTCGACGAGGTGGCGCTGGCGGAGCAGTTCAAGATCTCGCGCACGCCGCTGCGCGAGGCGCTCAAGGTGTTGACCGCCGAAGGCCTGGTGCGGCACGAGCCGCGCCGCGGCTGCTTCGTGAACCAGGTGACGGCCCAGGACCTGGACCAGATCTTCCCGGTGATCGCGCTGCTGGAAGGGCGCTGCGCCTACGAGGCCGCCGTCAATGCCAGTGCGGCCGACCTGGAGGCGCTGCAGGCGCTGCACGACAAGCTGGCGCGGCACGCCAGGGCCCGCCGCATCAACGAGTACTACGCCATCAACTTCGAGATCCACGAGGCCATCATCCGGCTGGCCGACAACCGCTGGCTGGAACAGGTGATCGGCGACCTGCGCAAGATCGTCAAGCTGGCCCGGCTGCAGCAGCTGCACGCGCCCGGCCGCCTGGACCAGAGCCTGGCCGAACACCTGGCCGTGTTCGCGGCGCTCAAGGCCCGCGACGCCGAGGGCGCGGAGGCAGCCATGCGCACCCACCTGACCCGCCAGCGCACCGCATTGCGCGAGCTGGCGGTGGCCACCAAGTCGAGGCTGGCATGAACCCGGGCAACTGGCTCGCCCGCGGCGCCGACAAGGTGCGTCTTGGCGTCATGCCGCAGGACGCGGCGACGGCGACGGCGCTGCGGCCCGCCGAGGCGCCCGCGGCCAGCGCAGCGCCGGCGCCCAAACCGTCGGCCGGCCGCTCGATCAAGGAACGCCTGCAGGCCACGCTGCGCCAGCAGCCCGAGGCGCTGTCGCCGCGCGCGCTGCGTCGCGTCCTGGCCGAACTGCAGGCCATCATCGACCCGCATGTGAGCGAGGTCGAGGGCGGCCGCCGGGCCCAGGACATGGCCGCCTGGTATGCCGCCGCCCCGCCCGAAGAACGGCGCGACGTCTGGCTGCTGATGAGCGAACAGTTCGTCGCCGACCAGAAGGCGGCCAAGGCGGCGCAGGCGCAGTACGCGGCGGCGGTCGGGACGGCGGACGAGGCGGTGGCCGAAGTGCGGCTGCGTCGGGCCACGGTCTCGCCGCGGCGCCGCCTGCTGCAGCGCTTCAGCGCGTTCCCGGACGGCATCCGCTTCCTGGTCGACCTGCGGGCCGAGATGCTCACGATGCTCAAGGCGGACAAGCGGCTGCAGGCGCTGGACGTCGAGATGGAATACATGTTCTCGACCTGGTTCGACGTGGCCTTCCTCGACCTGCGCCGCATCAGCTGGGATTCGCCGGCCTCGCTGATCGAAAAGCTGATCAGGTACGAGGCGGTGCACGACATCCGCAGCTGGGACGACGTCAAGAACCGGCTCGACAGCGACCGCCGCTGCTACGGCTTCTTCCATCCGCGGCTGCCCGACGAGCCGCTGATCTTCGTGGAAGTGGCGTTGATGGACGGCATCGCCGGCTCGATCACGCCGCTGCTGGACGAAGGCGCGGCGCCGGCCGACCTCGGCAAGGCCACCACGGCGATCTTCTATTCGATCAGCAACACCCAGAACGGGCTGCGCGGCGTGAGCTTCGGCGACTCGCTGATCAAGCGGGTGGTGGAGACGCTCAAGGACGAGTTCCCGCGGCTCAAGACCTTCGTCACGCTCTCGCCGATTCCGGGCTTTCGCGGCTGGCTGCACAAGCACGCAGCCCGGATGCTGGCGCAGGCCGGCGACAAGGCGCGGGCCGAACTGGCGCGGGCCGCCGCCGTCCAGGACCTCACGCCGGAAGCACTGCTGGTGGCGCTGGACAAGCCGCTGCTGCTCGACGCCAGGTCGCCGCTGCGCCAGTTCCTGCTGGCATGTGCCGCGCAGTACCTGGGCCTGGAGCAGGACAAGGGCAAGCCGGTCGACCCGGTGGCGCGCTTCCACCTGGGCAACGGTGCGCGGATCGAACGGCTGAACTGGGCCGGCGATCCGTCGGCCAAGGGGCTGAAGCAGTCGTACGCTCTGATGGTGAACTATCTTTATGATCTCAAGCGGCTCGACAAGCACCGCACGCAGCTGGCGCAGGGGAAGATCCCGGTGTCGGGCGCGATCGAAGAGCTGTATTTTTAAGCTTTCGCAATTCAAAACGACAGGAGACATCCGATGACTTCTTGCTTCAATCGCCGCCAGGTGCTGGGGGCAGTTGCCGCCGGCGCGGCCGCCTTGTCGGCGCCCGCCTGGGCCCAGAGCGGCTGGCCGGCCAAGCCGGTGATGATGGTGGTGCCGTTCCCGGCCGGCGGTGGCACCGACGCCTTCGCGCGGCCGCTGGCCGCGCAGTTCGCCAAGCAGACCGGCCGGCAGCTGATCATCGACAACCGCGGCGGTGCCGGCGGCACCGTCGGTGCCAGCATTGCCTCGCGGGCCGCGCCGGACGGCTACACGCTGTTCATGGGCGCGGTGCACCACACCATCGCGCCGTCGATGTATCCCAAGCTCGATTACGACCTGGAACGTGACCTGGTGCCGATCACCCTGGTGGCCCGCGTGCCGCAGGTGCTGGTGGTCAACCCCAAGCGGATCGCCTCGAACGACGTCAAGTCGTTCCTGGACCTGATGCGCAAGAACCCGGGCAAGTACAACTACGGCTCGGCCGGCAGCGGCACCTCGCACCACCTGGCCGGGGAGCTGTTCAAGCAGCAGACCAAGACCTTCATCACCCACATCCCGTACCGCGGCGCCGGACCGGCGCTGCAGGACCTGATCTCGGGCAACGTCGACATGATGTTCGACGGGCTGGGCTCGTCGTCGGCCCACATCAAGGGCGGCCGCATCAAGGCCCTGATGGTCTCGGGCAACAAGCGCAACGCCGCATTCCCGGACGTGCCGAGCGCGGCCGAGGTCGGCCTGCCCGACTACACCGTCACCACCTGGTACGGCCTGTGGGCGCCCAAGGGCACGCCGCCGGAGCTCCAGGCGCGGGTGGCCGATGAAGTGCGCAAGGCCGTGAACTCGCCCGAGCTCAAGGCCATCTGGGCCAGCAACGGCGCGGACTTTCCTGACCTGAGCCAGCAGCAGTTCGGCGCCTTCGTGCACGACGAGATCAAGCGCTGGTCCGGCGTGGTCAAGGCCTCCGGCGCGACCCTGGACTGATGGCCAACGCTAACCTGTACGCCGCTTTGCGCGGCGCGTTCCCGGTCGACCTGAAGCAGGCGGCGGTGGAAACCGACGACGGCGCGGTCTATTCCTGGAACGACCTGGAGCGGGCCAGCGCGATGCTGGCCAACCTGCTGGCCTCGCTGCAGCTGCCGGCGGGCGCGCGGGTGGCGGTGCAGGTGGAGAAATCCGTCGAGGCGATGCTGCTGTACCTGGCGACGCTGCGCGCCGGCTACGTCTTCCTGCCGCTCAACACCGCGTACCAGAGCGCCGAGATCGAGTACTTCATCGCCGACGCCGAACCGTCGGTGGTGGTCTGCAGCGGAAAGAATTTCGGCTGGGTCAGCAAGATCGCCTTCCAGGCCGGCACCCGCCACGTCTTCACGCTGAACGACGACCGCACCGGCTCGCTGCTGGAGCGGGCCGCCCACCACAGCGACCGGCACGAGGTGGCGCAGCGGTCGGCCGACGACCTGGCGGCCATCCTCTACACCAGCGGCACGACGGGGCGCAGCAAGGGCGCGATGCTCACGCACGGCAACATGCTGTCGAACGCGCTGGTGCTCAAGGACGCCTGGGGCTGGGTGCCCGGCGACGTGCTGATCCACGCGCTGCCGATCTTCCACGTCCACGGCCTGTTCGTGGCGATCCACGGCGCGCTGATCAACGGCAGCAAGATGATCTGGCTGGCGAAGTTCGACCCGAAGCTGGCGATCGCGAAGATGCGCGAGGCCACCGTGTTCATGGGCGTGCCGACGCTCTACGTGCGGATGCTGGCCGAGCCGTCGCTGACCCGCGATGCGGTGAAGACGATGCGGCTGTTCGTTGCCGGCTCGGCGCCGCTGCTGCTGGAAACCTTCAACGAATGGCAGGAGCGCACCGGCCACACCATCCTGGAGCGCTACGGCATGAGCGAGACGGTGATGCTCACGTCCAACCCGTATGACCCGAAGCAGGGCGAGCGCCGCGGCGGCACCGTGGGTTTCCCGCTGCCGGGCGTCGGCCTGCGCATTCGCGCCGAAGACGGCAAGGACCGGCCGGTCGGCGAGATCGGCGACATCCAGGTCAAGGGTCCGAACGTGTTCAAGGGCTACTGGCGGATGCCGGAGAAGACCAAGGAAGAATTCACGGCCGACGGCTGGTTCAGGACCGGCGACGTCGGCAAGATCGACGAGCGCGGCTACGTGCACATCGTGGGCCGCAGCAAGGACCTGATCATCAGCGGCGGCTACAACGTCTACCCGGCCGAGATCGAGGGCTACATCAACGAGCTGCCCGGCGTGGCCGAGAGCGCGCTGGTCGGCGTGCCGCATCCGGACTTCGGCGAGGTCGGTGTGGCGGTGATCATTGCCAGGCCGGGCGCCAGCGTCGACGGCGATGCGGTCATCGCGCAGCTGAAAAGCCGGCTGGCGAATTTCAAGATTCCCAAGCGCTGCTTCGTGGTCGGCGAGCTGCCGCGCAATGCCATGGGCAAGGTCCAGAAAAACCTGCTGCGCGAGCAGCACAAGGCGTTGTTCGCCTAGAACGGCCCGAGCGCCACGACCTTGGCCGTCAGCGCGGCCAGCCGCTCCTCGGAGACGCCTGCCGAGGGCAAGACGTACAGGTAAGGTGCCTGCACCAGCCGGTACCCGATCCTGAGGTTGAGGTCGCGCGACTTGTGGTCGCCGATGTAGGCATAGAACGCGTCGCAAGGCTGCAGCCGCTGGCATGACTCGGACATGACCCACTGGGCCATGCCGCCCCGTTCCATGAGCTCGTCCTGGGTTTGCCTGGTGAGTTTGCGGAACTCGTTGCCGTCGGAAACGAGTCCGCCGGCAAGATAGCCGGACTCGAACGCGGTGTGGTGAACATAGGCCAGCGTCCGTGCCTCTTGCCCCGGCGGCTGGAACACCAGCACGAAGTGGTGGGGGAAGTCAGGCACGGGATGTCCGAACTTCCTCGCGAACAGCGCGCCTGCAGAGGGCGCTGCGTCCTGCACCTCCAGCACGCGCAGGGACGACGGTCGCCTGGACTCCCGGAGCCCTGACGTCATTCGATGCCAGGCCTGTTTGAGCGGGTTCAGCATGGTCTGTGCATGGTTGGTTTTTCCGTCTTGCTCAATGCCCGCCGAGCAACAGTGCACGCAGGCTCTCCCGGGTCTTCCAGCTGTCGCCGCAGACGAACCGCGGGATCTCCCAGATGCCGGTGGATTCGGTGACCGGCTCGGGCTGGGTCGTGAACGCGCCGACCACCGTGTGCTGGCGCGGCAGGTACTCACGCACCAGGAAATCGTTGGTTTGCCCGTAAGGATAGGCGAACAGGCCTGCCGCGGCATGGCCGGTGATCGCGCGGATCGAACGGCTGGCCTGGACGATCTGCCGGTCCGCCTCGGCGACAGAATCGACGTTGTGAAACGCCGCCTTCAGGTGCGGTTGGCTCGCCATCTCCTCCAGCCCGGGGTGGACGTGGTTCCAGCTGTGGCATGCGATGTCCAGATAGCCCGATCGCTGCGCGGCCCGCCACCAGCTGTCCGTGAACCACGGCATGCCGGTCGGCGCGGACAGCTGCCTTCTGGCTTCCGGTGAGGCGATGGCGAAGGCAGTGGCGACAAAGGCAGGCCGGGTCATGGCCAGGCCGAGAATCCTGCGATGTTGCTTGCGCAGCGAGGTCAGCATGGAGTCCTGGCCGGCATGGGGCGGGTTCGACGTCTCGTAGGCATCGGACAGCGGGCCGTCATCCATCGTCAGCACCACGCACCTGGCCGGAAGGCTGCGGAAGGCGCCGGCGCGCAGGCACTGCACCAGGTGCATCGCGCTCACGACCGTGAACTGCAACTCCCGCAGCAACGAGAGGTCGGCAGCGAACGCGAGGCGGTTGCTGGTTTCATAGCTGTCGCCGGTGACGTTCTGGGAGTGGTACGCCAGGACGTACGCCACTTTGCAGTTGCTCGACATTGAAAACACCGGTGGTGAGACACAGGATTTCGTCGCCGGAACGATTATGCGATCGCCGGCGGCGCATCGAATCGATCGGTTCCTACACGGCGCCGAGGCAATCCGGCAGTTTCCTGAGGGAAATCGGCTGAGCCAAGATTCCGCCATGGCTGACCTGACGGGCCCTGCGCCGCTTGCACGATGGAGCCCATCACAAGGCACCGAGCAAGGGCAGGGAATGGAACAGAGAAAGACCGAGGACCAGAGCAAGCAGGCGCGCCTGACCGTCCTCATCGATCCGAAGAACAAGGAGGCATTCGACGAACTTTGCGCGTCCAGGGACCAGTCCGCATCGGAAGTGGTCCGGCAGCTGATCGTGGAGTACCTGGCGCGGCACGGCGTTCAATGGCCGACCGAAGACGATTCCGAACCGGCGTCGACGGCCTGACTACTTTTGCTTGAGCACGTAGCGCACGAACCCGTCGGCCTGGGTGAACCTGTCGTACAGCGCGCGGGCTTCCTTGTTGTCCTGCGCTGTCACCCAGTACAGCCGGGCCCAGCCTTCGGCCCGCATCGCATTGCGCAGCCACTCCATCAGCGCCTTGCCGATGCCTCGGCCCCGGGCCGACGGCAGCACGAACAGGTCTTCCAGATAGCAGATCGGCTGCAACTCCCAGGTGTTCTCGTGGATCACGCAGTTGGCGAAGCCGTAGACCTGGCCATCGACCTCCGCGACGATGCACAGCACGCCCGAGTCCGGGTCCAGGATCCGGCCCCAGGTGCGCGTCGTCACCGCATCGGGCACCTTGGCGCCGTAGAAATCGCAATAGCCCTGCCAGAGCTTGCGCCACGCGGCTTCGTCGGAGGGCAGGGCGTGGCGGATCTGGATCGGGGTCTGGATCTGGGGCATGGCCCGATTGTGCCGTTCAGCGCGATCCTTTGCCCCGGGGCGCGCGGCCAAGCCGGGCCTCCACCGCCAGCACGTCGCGCGTGACCCGCAGCAGCGTGTCGGGCGTCACGCTCATCGCGTCGGTGGCACGTCGACGGGGTGTTGCGCCAGATCAATCGCCGGGACTGCATGGATTGCGGGTCGAGCCCGCAATGACAGGCGCTCAGGCCGCGGTCACCACCACCTGCTGCGACAGCCGCTCCACGTCGGCCGGCTGGCACAGTGCGGTGCCGGGAGTGAGCAGGGCGGCGGCGCCGGCGGCCATGCCGTAGCGGAAGGCCTGCTCCAGGTCGGCCTCGCGGTCCAGCGCCCAGACCAGCCCGCCGACGAAGCTGTCGCCGGCGCCGATGGTGCTGGCGACGTCGACCTGCACGCTGCGCGCCCGCAGGGCCCGGTCGGCGGTGACCAGCAGCGCGCCGTCTTCCCCCAGGGACAGCGCCACGATCCGCGCCTGGCCGGCGTCGATGATCTGGCGTGCCACTGCCAGCCGTTGTGCGTCGGTCTCCAGCGCCTGGCCGGTCAGCTCGCGCAGTTCGCGCAGGCTGGGCTTGACCAGGTGCACGCCGGCGGCCAGCGCGGCGGCCAGCGGCGGGCCGGAGCTGTCCAGTACCAAGCGGACACCGCGCGACCGGGCCCACTGCGCCAGCCGCCCGTAGAAGTCCTGCGGCACGCCGGGCGGCAGGCTGCCGCTGGCGACGAGGGAACGGGGCAGCGCCGGCAGCGCGTCGAGGCAGGCGGTGAAGGCGTCGGTCTCGGCCGGCGACAAGGTCGGCCCCGGCAGCACGAAGCGGTAGTCGCGTCCGGTGGCCAGTTCGTGCACCGAGAAGCTCTCGCGCGTCTCCTGCGCGATCGGCAGGCACTGCCGCGGCACCTGCTCCGCGTCGAGCAGCTGGCCCAGCCGCTCGCCGGTCACGCCACCGGCGGCATACAGCGCCAGGCAGTCGCTGCCCAGGCGGTGCAGCACCCGCGCCACGTTGATGCCGCCGCCGCCCGGATGGAACTGCGCCGCGCTGCAGCGCAGCTTGTGGGTGTCGCGCACCGTCTGGGTCGACGTCGAGACGTCGAGCGCCGGGTTGACCGTGACGGTGAGGATCGCGGCCATGACTGCCGGCTCTAGAGTTGCGCGGCCAGCAGCACCGCGGCATGGACCGCCGGCCGGTCGGCGCCGTCCTGGATCTGGTGCCGGCAGCTGGTGCCGTCGGCCACCACGATCGCGCCCGGGTACTTGCGCACCGCCGGCAGCAGGCTCAGTTCCGCCATCTGCATCGAGACGTCGTAGTGGCTGGCTTCATAGCCGAAGCTGCCGGCCATGCCGCAGCAGCTGCTGTCGATCAGCTCGGGCTCGACGCCGGGAATCAGCTTGAGCACGTCCAGGATCGGCGAGACGGCGCCGAACGCCTTCTGGTGGCAGTGGCCGTGCAGCAGCACCCGCTTGTCCAGCGGCTGCAGGCGCGTCTTCAGGGCGTCGAGCTGGCCGGCGTTCGCCTCGCGGGCCAGGAACTCCTCGAACAGCAGGGCCTGGCCGGCGACGGCCTGGGCGGCCTGGCCCAGGCCCATCGACAGGGTCTCGTCGCGCAGCGTCAGCAGGCACGACGGCTCCAGGCCGACGATGGCGATGCCCCGCTCGGCGAAGGGCAGCAGCGACTGCACCAGCTCGCCGGCCTTGGCCCTGGCCTGGTCGACCATGCCGCTGGACAGGTAGGTGCGGCCGCAGCACAGGTGCTTGCCGTCGGCCTGCGTCTTGCTGGCGATATGCACCGTGTAGCCGGCAGCTTGCAGCACGCGCAGCGCCGACGTGGCGTTGTCCGATTCGAAGTAGCCGTTGAAGGTGTCGACGAACAGCACCACAGCCTTCGCGCTGGCCAGCGCCTGCTCGCGCGTCGCGCCGCCGTGGGCCGCGTTGAAGAAGTGCTTCTCCTTCCACTCGGGCAGGCTGCGCCGGGCCGAGAAGCCCAGCAGCTTCTCGCCCCATTGCTTCATCCAGGGCGTGGTGTTGCGCTTGTTCAGGAGGCCGGCAAAGCGCGACGCGATGTGGGCGTAATCGGGCAGCTTGCCGACCAGCCGGTCCTTCAGCGTGAAACCGTGCCTGGCCTTGTAGTGGTGAAGGAACTCCACCTTCATCTTCGCCATGTCGACGCCGGTCGGGCAATCGCGCTTGCAGCCCTTGCAGCTCACGCACAGGTCCAGCGCCTCGCGCACTTCCTCGCTGGCGATGCCGTCGGCGCCGAGCTGGCCGGACAGGGCCAGGCGCAGCGTGTTGGCGCGGCCGCGCGTGAGGTGCTTCTCGTCGCGCGTGACGCGGTAGCTCGGGCACATGGTGCCGGCGTCGAACTTGCGGCAGTGGCCGTTGTTGTTGCACATCTCCACCGCCTTGGCGAAGCCCTGTGCCGGGTCGCCGCCGCTGCCGGGCGCGGAGATCTGTTCGGTGGCCGGATTGTTCTGCACGTCCCACGGCGTCCAGTCCAGCACCGGCGCCAGCGGGATCACGCGGTACGAGGGCGGGAAGCGCATCAGGCGCGTGTCGTCCATCTTCGGCGCGTCGACGATGCGCTGCGGCGACAGCAGGTTGGCCGGGTCGAACAGCTGCTTGATGCGGCGGAAGGCTTCGTCGATCTGCGGGCCGAACTGCCACCCGATCCATTCGCCGCGGCACAGGCCGTCGCCGTGCTCGCCGCTGTACGCGCCCTTGTGCTTGCGCACCAGCGCCGACGCCTCCTCGGCGATGGCGCGCATCTTGGCCGCGCCCTCCCGCCGCATGTCCAGGATCGGCCGCACGTGCAGCGTGCCGACCGAGGCGTGGGCATACCAGGTGCCCTTGCTGCCGTATTTGCGGAACACCTGCGTCAGCGAATCGGTGTACTCGGCCAGGTGCTGCAGCGGCACGGCGCAGTCCTCGATGAAGCTCACCGGCTTGCCGTCGCCCTTGAGGCTCATCATGATGTTCAGGCCCGCCTTGCGCACTTCCCACAGGTTCTTCTGCGGCGCCTCGTCGGCCATCTTCACCACCGAGCCGGGCAGGCCCAGGTCGCCCATCAGGTCTTCCAGCTGCTTGAGTTTCGGCTCGAGTTCGGCGCGGCTGGCGCCGGAGAACTCCACCAGCAGGATGGCCTCGGGCGAGCCGGTGAGCGCAGTGCGCACCACCGGCGCGAAGGCCGGGTTCTGCAGCGCCAGGTCGATCATGGTGCGGTCGACCAGTTCCACCGCCGTCAGCGTTCCGTCACCGAGCTTGACGATGTGCTGGGCCGAATCCATCGCCTGATAGAAGGTGGGGAAATTGACCACGCCCAGCACCTTGGCCCGGGGCAGCTCCGACAGCTGCAGCGTCAGCGTCTTGGTCAGGGCCAGCGTGCCCTCGCTGCCGATCAGCAGGTGCGCGAGATTGACCGAGCCGTCGCGGGTGTAGGGCTTCTCGTTCTGGTTGCGGAAGATGTCCAGGTTGTAGCCGGCGACGCGGCGCAGCACCTTGGGCCAGTTGGCGTCGATCTGGGGCGCCAGCTCGATCGCCATCTGGCGCACCCGCTCGCCGATCTCGCGCGCCCGGCCGGTGCTCTGCTCGAACAGTCCGAAGTCTTGCAGCGCGCCGTCGGCCGTCCAGGCCTGCGCGCCCAGCACGTTGTGGACCATGTTGCCGTAGGCGATGCTGCGGCTGCCGCAGGAGTTGTTGCCGGCCATGCCGCCCAGCGTCGCCTGCGCGCTGGTCGACACGTCGACCGGATACCAGAGCCCGGCCTTCTTCAGGCCCAGGTTCAGGTGGTCCAGCACGATGCCGGGTTCGACCAGCGCGGTGCGCTTCTCGGCGTCGAAGCTGAGGATGCTGCGCACGTGCTTCGAATGGTCGATGACGAGGCCGGCGCCGACGGTCTGGCCGCACTGGCTGGTGCCGCCACCACGCGGCACGATCGGCACCTTCAGGTCGCGGCAGATGTCGATGGCGGTCTTCACTTCGTCGGCGTGGCGCGGCACGAACACGCCGACCGGCGTCACCTGGTAGATCGACGCGTCGGTCGCGTAGCGGCCGCGGTCGGCCGGCGAGAACAGCACCTCGCCTTGCGTTTCCGCGGCCAGGCGCTGCGCCAGCTTGCCGGCCACTTCGTTGCTGACGCTGGCAACCGCGTCGTAGGCCTGGAACGCGGCGTCGCGCGTCACCTTCAGGGGCAGGGGAGCGTTCATTACGCGGCCTCCGGGTTCGCGGCCGGGCCGTGGCGCAGCTGCTCCACCACCACGTCGCGCTTGTGGTCCAGGTGCTCGGCCAGCACGGCGCGCATGGCGCCCGCATCGCGGCCGGCCAGGGCATCGATCATCCGTTCGTGTTCGGCCACCGCCTGCTTCCACTTGGCGTCGTCCTGGTTGGAGCGGAAGCGCAGCGCCTGCAGCCGGGCGTTGACCTGGTTGTAAGTGGCGGTGAGCACCGGGTTCTTGGCCGCCTGGTTGATGGCGCGGTGGATCTGCGAGTTCAGCCGGTAATAGGCCGACAGATCCCGCCGCGTGTAAGCCGCCAGCATCTCGAAGTGCATGGCGCGGATCTCCGCCAGTTCGGCGTCGGTGATGCGCTGGGCCGCCAACTCGCCCGACATCGCTTCCAGGCCGGCCATCACCTCGAAGGTGTTGAGCACATCGGCTTCCGTCAGTTCGACCGCGATGGCGCCGCGGTTGGGCAGCAGTTCCACCAAGCCCTCGGCGGCCAGCATCTTGATCGCTTCGCGCAGCGGCGTGCGCGAGACTTGCAGCACCTCGGACAGCTCGCGTTCGTTCAGCTTGGCGCCGGGCGGGATCCGGTTTTCGACCAGCATCTGGCGCAGGCGCTGGGCCACCTGCTCATGCAGCGCGGCCCGGGGGATGGAGATGATTTCGGCAGTCATGGCTCGCATTTTGTATGCAAAAGGTTCGACTGTCAAAACCAAACGCCATTGGCCCGGCTGTTGACAAATGAATTTTGTATGCAAAAATGGCGGCACTTGCCCAGGAGACCCACCACCATGCTGACGCTCGACTTCCACCCCACCGGCCGCCACTTCCTGCAGATCCCCGGTCCCTCGCCGGTGCCGGACCGCATTTTGCGGGCCATGAGCCTGCCGACCATCGACCACCGCGGCCCGGAGTTCGCGCAGCTGGGGCTGCGGGTGCTGTCCGGGATCAAGCAGATCTTCCAGACCAAACACCCCGTCGTCATCTACCCGGCGTCCGGCACCGGCGCCTGGGAGGCGTCGCTGTGCAACGTGATGTCGCCCGGCGACCAGGTGCTGATGTACGAGACGGGCCACTTCGCGTCGCTGTGGATCAAGATGGCCACGCGCCTGGGCCTGAAGCCCGAGGTGCTGACGCTGCCCGGGATCGAGGGCTGGCGCAAAGGCGTGCAGGCCGACCTGATCGAAGCGCGGCTGAAGGCGGACACCGGCCATGCGATCAAGGCCGTGTGCGTGGTTCACAACGAAACATCCACCGGCGTGACGAGCAACATCCTGGCCGTGCGCAAGGCCATCGATGCGGCGAAGCATCCGGCCCTCTTGATGGTCGATTCCATTTCCGGCCTGGCCTCGGCCGAATACAAGCACGACGACTGGGGCGTGGACGTCACCGTCAGCGGCTCGCAGAAGGGCCTGATGCTGCCGCCGGGCATCAGCTTCAACACGCTGTCGCCCAAGGCCATCGAGGCCAGCAAGACCGCCAAACTGCCCAAGGCCTTCTGGGCCTGGGACGAGATCATCGAGATGAACAAGACCGGCTACTGGCCGTACACGCCCAACACCAACCTGCTGTACGGCCTGGCCGAGGCCTGCGACATGCTGCTGGACCCGCAGCACGGCGGCCTGCCGGCGGTGTTCGCGCGGCACCAGCGCTGGGGCGAGGGCGTGCGCGCGGCGGTGAAGACCTGGGGCCTGGAGATCCAGTGCGCGGACCCGGCCGTCTATTCCCCGGTGCTGACCGGCGTGATGATGCCGGACGGTGTCGATGCCGATGCCGTGCGCAAGACCATCTACGACCGCTTCGACTGCTCGCTGGGCACCGGCCTCGGGAAAGTGAAGGGCAAGATGTTCCGCATCGGCCACCTGGGCGACTGCAACGACCTGACGCTGATGGGCGCGCTGGCCGGCTGCGAGATGGGCCTGAAGCTGTCCGGCGTCAAGCTGGCCGGCTCCGGCGTCGCCGCCGCGATGGACTACTTCGCCGGCCACCCGTCGCGGATGCCGCTGCAAAAGGCGGCCTGACCCGCGCCGCTGCAGCTGCCAGGCGCGGGAAACCCGACACCGTCCTACAGCGGGCATGCGCAGCGCTGCCTACGATGGGCTTGATCCCATGAACCAGCCTGCCCCGCCATCGCCCACCCTCGGTCCGGTCGACCTGTCGGAGTCGGTCGCGGGCGAGGAGGACCCGGGCGCCGCGCTCGACCTGCCGCCGGCCGCGCCGACCCGGCCGGCCACCGGCGGCAAGCTTTGCCCCACCTGCGGCGGCAGCGGCAAGATCGCATCGGGCACCTGCCCGCACTGCAAGGGCTCGGGCCAGCGCACCGCCGGAGCCGGCGCCGCTTGACGCAGCTCGATGGCGCCCGGCTGCGGCCGCGGCAGAAACACCGCACCGGTTCCGGCACGCTGGAGTTCCTGCTGCGGCCACGCGCGGGCGAGACCACCATCGTGTTGATCAACGGCGCCGGCGTCGGCCTGAAGGGCTGGTCGGCGCTGTTTCCGGCGATCGAAGCGCTGGGCACCGTGTTCGCCTGGAACCGCTTCGGTGTCGGCGGCAGCGACCGCCCGCGGCTGCGCCAGGACGGCGCCGCGATCGTGGCGGCGCTGCGCGAGTTGCTGGCCGCCGCCGCTCTGGCGCCGCCCTACCTGCTGGTCGGCCACTCGCTCGGCGGGCTCTACGCCAACCTGTTCGCGCGGCTGCATCCGCAGGATGTCCTCGGCTGCCTGCTGCTGGAAGCCACCCATCCCAAGGACCGCGCCGTCGCGCGCGGGCACGAGAACCAGTGGCTCCGGGCGCTGGGCAACCTGCTGCGGCGGCCGCAGGAGCGCTTTCGCGCCAACGTGCATTCGGAACTGAAGTGGATCGACGAGACGGCGGCGCAGATCGAGGCGGCCGGCCCCTTCCCCGCGATTCCGCTGACGGTGATCACCGGCGGCCATGCGCCACCGGCGCGGCTGCTGCCACCCGCCGCAGTGCAGGCCCGGCGCCGGCGCCAGCGCGAGCTGGCGCGGCTGTCGCCGCTGGGGCGCCAGGTGATCGCCGAACGCAGTGGCCACTTCCCCCAGCTCAGCGAGCCGGGCCTGGTGGTCGACGAGATCCGGCGCCTGGTTCAGGCCAGCGAGTTCTCCAGCGCCTGGCCGCCGCCGTAGCTCACCTGCACCGGCGCCTGGCCGCCGACCTTGACGCGGATCGCGCAGTACTTGAACTCCGGGATCTTGGCGAACGGGTCCAGCGCCGCATTGGTCAGCCGGTTGATCGCCGCTTCGTAATAGCAGAAGGGCACGAACACCGCGCCGCGCGGCGAGCTCTCGTCGGCCCGCGCATACAGGCAGACCTCGCCGCGGCGCGACTCGATCGTCACCACGTCGCCCGGCTGGCCGCCCATGGCCGCGAGGTCCAGCGGATGGACCAGCGCCACCGGATCCGGCTCCAGCGCATCGAGCACCGTGGCCCGGCGCGTCATGCTGCCGGTGTGCCAGTGTTCGAGCTGGCGGCCGGTGATCAGCACCATCGGGTACTCGGTGTCGGGCCGCTCGTTGGCCGGGATGATGTCGGCCGGCACGAAGCGGGCCTTGCCGTTCTCGCGCGGGAAGTCCTCGACGAACACCACCGACTGCCCGGGGTCGCCTTCCTTCACGCAGGGGTAGGTGACGGAATGCTCGCGGTCCAGCCGCTCCCAGGTGATGCCGCCGATGCTGGGCATCGTCTTGCGCATCTCGTCGAACACTTCGCTCACATGCTTGTAGTCCCAGCCGCAATCGAGCTTGTTGGCGATCTCCTGGATGATCCACAGGTCCTGGCGGGCGTCGCCCGGCGGGTTGACGGCCTTGCGGCCCATCTGCACCAGGCGGTCGGTGTTGGTGAAGCTGCCGTCCTTCTCCGGGAAGGCGCTGGCCGGCAGGATCACGTCCGCCAGGTAGGCGGTCTCGGTCAGGAAGATGTCCTGCACCACCAGGTGGTCCAGCGCCGCCAGCGCTTCACGCGCGTGGTTGGCGTCCGGGTCCGACATCGCCGGGTTCTCGCCCTGCACGTACATGCCGCGGATGCCGCCTTGCTTGATCGCGTGCATCACTTCCACCACCGTCAGGCCGGGCTTGTCGTCCAGCGAGCCGGGCGCGACCTTCCAGGCCTTCTCGAAATTCGCCCGCACATCCGGGTTGGTCACGTGCTGGTAGTCCGGCAGCATCATCGGGATCAGTCCCGCGTCGGACGCGCCCTGCACGTTGTTCTGGCCGCGCAGCGGATGCAGGCCGGTGCCGGGGCGGCCGATCTGGCCGGTCATCAGCGCCAGCGCGATCAGGCAGCGGGCGTTGTCGGTGCCGTGCACGTGCTGCGACACGCCCATGCCCCACAGGATCATCGACGCCTTCGACGTCGCGTACAGGCGGGCCACGTAGCGGATGGTCTCGGCGTCGATGCCGCAGATCGGCGCCATCGCCTCGGGGCTGTAGCCCTCGACGTTCTTCTTCAGCTCCTCGTAGCCGGTGGTGCGGTCGGCGATGAAGGCCTCGTCCACCAGGCCCTCGGTGACGATGACGTTCATCATCGCGTTCAGCAGGGCGACGTCGGTGTCGGCCTTGAACTGCAGCGAGCGGTGCGCCATGCGCGCCAGCTCGGACTTGCGCGGATCCAGCAGGACCAGCTTGGTGCCGTTGCGGATCGCGTTCTTCAGCCAGGTGGCGGCCACCGGGTGGTTGACGGTCGGATTGGCGCCGATCAGGAACACCACTTCGGCCTTGGTCACGTCCATCACCGGGTTGGACACGGCCCCCGAGCCGATGCCTTCCAGCAGCGCGACGACCGATGATGCATGGCACAGGCGCGTGCAGTGGTCGACGTTGTTGCTGCCGAAGCCGGTGCGCACCAGCTTCTGGAACAGGTAGGCCTCCTCGTTGCTGCCCTTGGCCGAGCCGAAGCCGGCCAGCGCCTTCTTGCCGTGCTGCTCGCGGATGGCGCGCAGCTTGCCGCCGGCGAATTCCAGCGCTTCTTCCCAGCTCGCTTCGCGGAAGATGTCCAGCACGCGGTCCGGGTCCATCGCGAAGTCGCCGGTCTTGGGCGCGTCGGCGCGGCGGATCAGCGGCACCGTCAGGCGCTGCGGATGGTGGGCGTAGTCGAAACCGTAGCGGCCCTTGACGCACAGGCGCCCGTGGTTGGCCGGGCCGTCGCGGCCTTCGACGAACAGGATCTTGTCGTCCTTGACGTTGTAGGTCAGCTGGCAGCCGACGCCGCAATACGGGCAGACGGATGCGACCTGCTTGTCGGGCACGGCGAGGGCCGCTTCGCGCGCCGGCATCAGGGCGCCGGTGGGGCAGGCCTGCACGCATTCGCCGCAGGCCACGCAGGTGGAGGCGCCCATCGGGTCGTCCATGTCGAACACGATCTTGGCGCCGTCGCCGCGGAAGGCCAGGCCGATCACGTCGTTCATCTGCTCGTCGCGGCAGGCGCGCAGGCAGCGCGTGCACTGGATGCAGGCGTCGAGATTGACGGCGATCGCGGGGTGCGACAGGTCGGCCGGGGTCTGCTGGCGCGCCTCGAAGCGGGGCTTGCCGACGCCGATCTTCGCGGCCCACTCGTCCACCTCGTTGTGGCGGGTGTAGTCCTTCTCGGGCATGTCGGACAGCAGCAGTTCCAGCACCAGCTTTTGCGAGGCGACGGCGCGCTCGCTGTCGGTGACGACCTTCATGCCCGCCGTCGGATAGCGGCAGCAGGACGGCGCCAGCACGCGCTCGCCGTTGATCTCGACCATGCACGAGCGGCAGTTGCCGACCGCATCCATGCCTTCCATGTAGCACAGGCGCGGAATCTCCACGCCTTCGCGGTCGGCGATCTGCAGCAGGGTTTCGGTGGTGCGGCCGCTGACTTCGCGGCCGTTCAGGCTGAAGCTCACCACCGGGGCGTCGAGCTGCGCCAGTTCTTGTCGGGTAATCGCGTTCATTCTTGGTCCTGCTTCAAACGAGTTCGTGCGGGAAGTACTTCACCACGCAGTCCACCGGATTCGGCGCCGCCTGGCCCAGGCCGCAGATGGAGGCGTCGCGCATCACCAGCGACAGGTCGGCCAGCAGCGGCAGGTCCCATTTGGGCTGTTCGATGATGGCCGAGGCCTTCGCCGTGCCGACGCGGCAGGGCGTGCACTGGCCGCACGACTCGTGGTGGAAGAAGCGCATCAGGTTGCGCGCCGCATCGGTGGCGGTGTCGCGGTCCGACAGCACCATCACGGCGGCCGAGCCGATGAAGCAGCCATAGGGCTGGAGCGTGTCGAAGTCCAGCGGGATCTGGTTGAGCGACGCCGGCAGGATGCCACCCGAGGCGCCGCCCGGCAGGTAGGCGTACAAGGTATGGCCGTCCAGCATGCCGCCGCAGTGCTCGTCGATCAGCGCCTGGATGGTGATGCCGGCGGGCGCCAGCTTGACGCCCGGGTTCTTGACGCGGCCCGAAACCGAGAACGAGCGCAGGCCCTTGCGGCCGTTGACGCCATGCGAGGCGAACCATTCGCCGCCTTGTTCCAGGATCTGGCGCACCCAGTACAGGGTCTCGAAGTTGTGTTCCAGCGTCGGCCGGCCGAACAGGCCAACCTGGGCGACGTAAGGAGGGCGCAGCCGCGGCATGCCGCGCTTGCCTTCGATCGATTCGATCATGGCCGACTCTTCGCCGCAGATGTAGGCGCCGGCGCCGCGGCGCAACTCGATCTCCGGGGCGTTGGCCATGGCAGGCTCGGCCCGCAGCTTGGCCAGCTCCGCCTCCAGCAGCGTGCGGCAGCCGTGGTATTCGTCGCGCAGGTAGATGTAGATCTTCTCGATGCCCACGGCCCAGGCGGCGATCAGCATGCCCTCCAGGAAGCGGTGCGGATCGCGCTCCAGGTAGACCCGGTCCTTGAAGGTGCCGGGCTCGCCCTCGTCGATGTTGATGGCCATCAGCCTGGGCCCTGCTTCAGCCCGGACGATGCGCCACTTGCGGCCGGCCGGAAAGCCGGCGCCGCCCAGGCCGCGCAGGCCCGAGTTTTCCATTTCCTTGATCACCGCCTCGACGTCGCGCTGGCCGGAGAGGCACTGCGCCAGCAGCTCGTAGCCGCCGAACTGGCGGTACTCGGCCAGGTCGATGTAGTCCTCGGGCAGGTGCTGGACGGCCTGCGCCGTCACCGTCGCGGCCACCTTCTCGCAGGTGGCGTGGGGCACCGGGTTCTGGCCGACCACGGCCACCGGAGCCTGCTCGCAGCGGCCGACGCAGGGCGCGCCGATCACCCGCACGTCGCGGCCCAGGATCGCCGGCAACCGCGCCAGCAGGTCGTGCCCGCCGGCCATCTCGCAGGACAGGCTCTCGCACACGCGCACCGTCAGCGGGGCGGGGGCTTCCTGCCCCTCCTTCACCACGTCGAAGTGGTGGTAGAAGCTCGCCACCTCGTAGACCTCGGTCTGCGACAGCTTCAGCTCCTGCGCCAGCGCCGCCAGGTGGGCCGACGACAGGCAGCGGTGCTGGTCCTGGATCTTGTGCAGGTGCTCGATCAGCAGGTCCGGCCGGCGCGGCGCGTCGCCCAGCAGGCGCTGCACCTCGGCCAGCGCGGCCGGGTCGACGCGGCGGCCCTTGGGCGCCTGGCGCTTGCGCTGGCGCGATGCGTCGAGCACCGCGATCGGGATGATGGGATGGTTCATGCTTGTTCTGTTCTTCGGAAAGGGCGCGGCTTCAGACCACGCGGTCGGCGCGCAGCTGGGCGATGTCCTGGGCGCTGTAGCCCAGTTGCTGCAGCACTTCCTCGGTGTGTTCGCCCAGCAGGGGCGAGCGCGTCACGTCGGTCGGGCTGTCGGACATCTTGATCGGGTTGCCCACGGTCAGGTACTTGCCGCGGGTGGGGTGGTCGACTTCGACGATGGTGCCGGTGGCGCGCAACGCTGGCTCCCGGGCGATTTCGCGCATCGACAGGATCGGGCCGCACGGGATGTCGTACTTGTTCAGGATCTCCATGGCCTCGAACTTGGTCTTGGTCATGGTCCACTGCTCGATCCGCGCGAAGATCGGCTTGAGGTGCAGCAGGCGGGCCGAGGCGGTGGCGTAGGCCTCGTCGTCGATCCATTCCTCCTCGCCGATCACCTTGCAGACCGACGGCCACACCGCCTCCTGGGTGATGAAGTAGATGTAGGCGTTGGGGTCGGTCTCCCAGCCCTTGCACTTGAGCACCGAGCCCGGCTGGCCGCCGCCGGATGCATTGCCGGCGCGCGGCACCGCGTCGCCGAACTTGCCGTCCGGGTACTGCGGGTATTCGTGCATGGTGTGGGTGCGTTCCAGCCGCTGCTGGTCGCGCAGCTTGACCCGGCACAGGTTCAGCACCGCGTCCTGCATCGGCGCCAGCACCTTCTGGCCGCGGCCGGTGGTGTTGCGCTGGTACAGCGCGGCGACGATGCCCAGAGCCAGGTGCAGGCCGGTGCCGCTGTCGCCGATCTGGGCGCCGGTGACCAGCGGCGGGCCGTCGTCGAAACCGGTGGTGGAGGCGGCGCCGCCGGCGCACTGCGCCACGTTCTCGTAGACCTTCAGGTCCTCGTACGGGCCGGGGCCGAAGCCCTTGACCGAGGCGACGATCATCCGCGGGTTGATGGCGTGGATGTGCTCCCAGGTCATGCCCATGCGGTCGAGCGCGCCGGGCGCAAAGTTCTCCACCATCACGTCGCAGGTCTTGATCAGCGCGTCGAGCACTTCGCGGCCCTTGGGCTTTTTCATGTCGAGCGTGATCGAGCGCTTGTTGTGGTTGAGCATCGTGAAGTACAGGCTGTCGACGCCGGGGATGTCGCGCAGCTGGCCGCGCGTGGCGTCGCCTTCACCGGCCCGCTCGACCTTGATCACGTCGGCGCCGAACCACGCCAGCAGCTGGGTGCAAGTGGGGCCCGACTGGACGTGGGTGAAGTCGAGAATGCGAACGCCGTCTAACGCTTTGCTCATGGGAAATCCTGCTGGTTGTGGGGAGCGCCGGGGCGGGCCCGGGGAAACCCGGAATTGTCGCGCACCGGCCGCCGGGCCGACGCCGGGCTCAGGCCTTGGCCTGGGCAGCGGCCTGCATTTCCAGCTCGGTCAGGCGCTTCTTCAGGGCGCGGTCCTCGGCGAAGCGGGCCGACTCGTCGCGCACCACCGCCACGATGGACGAAATCTTGCCGTCCGGCGTGTGCAGCATGGCCACGGTGAACGCGATCGACAGCGTGTGGCCGTCCTTGTGCACCGCCGGCACCCGCAGCACGTCGTTGCCGTACCTGGTGATGCCGGTCTCCATGGTCTTGTGGTAGCCGTCCCAGTGCCGCTGCTGCTGGCGCTGGGGAATGATGATGTCGAGCGACTTGCCCAGGGCCTCGGCCTCGGTGTAGCCGAACATGCGCGTGGCCGACGGATTCCAGAGGTTGATGGCGCCGCTGGGGTCGGACGCGATCACGGCGTCGCCGATGGATTCCACCAGCGCCTTGCAATCGATTGATGTCTGCATTTTTGTCTCCAAACAAAGACGGCGCCCAATGTGAACGCCGTCTTCAGGGGGCAGGGCGTCAGGCCCCGGGGATCAGATCACTTCCTTGTCGTGCATTTCCTTGATCTGCGCCGGGGTGTAGCCCAGCGAGGCCAGCACTTCGTCCGAGTGCTCGCCCAGCAGCGGGGAGCCGGTGATCTCGGGCTTCATGTCCGAGAACTTGATCGGGCTGCCGACGGTCCAGTAGGTGCCGCGGGTCTTGTGCTTGACTTCGGCGATGGTGCCGGACTCGATCAGCGACTTGTCGACCAGGATTTCCTTCATGGTCAGCACCGGGGCGCAGGGGATGTCGAACTTGCGCAGCACGTCGACGGCCTCGAACTTGGTCTTGTCCTTGAGCCAGTCTTCGATGGTGGCGAAGATCTCGTCGATGTGCGGCTGGCGGGCCTTGGGCGTGGTGTACGCCGGGTCCGTCTTCCACTCCGGCTTGCCGATGGCGTCGCAGATCGGTGCCCAAGCGTGGCCCTGCACCGTGAAATAGATGTAGGCGTTGGGGTCCGTCTGCCAGCCCTTGCATTTCAGGATCCAGCCCGGCTGGCCGCCGCCGCCGGCATTGCCGCCGCGCGGGGTGACCTTGTCCTTGAACGCGTCCATCTCATGCGGGTACTGCGGATACTCTTCCAGGTAGCCCAGGCGCTCCAGGCGCTGCTGGTCGCGCAGCTTGACGCGGCACAGGTTGATCACGCTGTCCTGCATGGACACGGCGACCTTCTGGCCCTTGCCGGTCTGCTGGCGGCCGATGATGGCCGTCAGGATGCCGATGGCCAGGTGCATGCCGGTGTTGCTGTCGCCCAGGGCGGCGGCGGAGATCGTCGGCACTGCGTTCTCGCCCTTCCACCAGCCGGTGGTCGATGCGGCGCCGCCGGCGCACTGCGCCACGTTTTCGTAGACCTTCAGGTCTTCGTAGTGGTGGCCGTCGGAGAAGCCCTTGACCGAGGCCAGGATCATCTTCGGGTTCAGTTCCTGGATCCGCTCCCAGGTGAAGCCCATGCGGTCCAGCGCGCCGGGGCCGAAGTTTTCCACCATCACGTCGGATTCGCGGATCAGCTTCTCGAGCACTTCCTTGCCCTGCGGCTTCTTGGTGTCCAGCGTCAGCGACTTCTTGTTGCTGTTGAGCATCGTGAAGTACAGGGCATCGACGTTCGGGATGTCCTGCAGCTGGGTGCGGGTGACGTCGCCGGAACCGGGACGCTCGACCTTGATCACGTCGGCGCCGAACCAGGCCAGCAGCTGGGTGCAGGCCGGGCCGGCTTGCACGTGCGTGAAGTCGATGATCTTGATGCCGTTGAGGGGTTTGTTCATGGTGCTCTTTTCCTTGTCAAAAACTAAAGGTTCTGCAACCGGGGTCAGGCGGTCTTCTTCTTGGCGGTGGCCGGGTTCAGGCTGGTGATGCGGCCGCTTTCGGTGCCCGCCGTCTCGTCGATGATGGCGTTGATCAGGGTCGGCTTGCCGGACTTGATCGCTTCGGTCAGGGCCTTCTCGAGTTCGGCCGGGGTGTTGGCCTGGACGCCAACGCCGCCGAATGCCTGCATCATCATTTCGTACTTGGCGCCCTTGACGAACTGGGTGGGCGCCATGTCGGTGCCCAGCGGGTTCTTGTCGGTGCCCTTGTAGATGCCGTTGTTGTTGAAGACGATCACGCACACCGGCAGGTTGTAGCGGCAGATGGTCTCCACCTCCATGCCGGAGAAGCCGAAGGCGCTGTCGCCCTCGATCGCGATCACAGGCTTGCCGGTCTCCACGGCGGCGGCGATGGCGAAGCCCATGCCGATGCCCATGATGCCCCAGGTGCCGACGTCCAGGCGCTTGCGCGGCTCGTACATGTCGACGATCGAACGGGCGAAGTCCAGCGTGTTGGCGCCTTCGTTGACGACGATCGCGTCCGGCCGGGCCTTGACCTGGTTGCGGATCACGTTCAGCGCGCTGTGGAAGTTCATCACCGGCGGGTTGAGCGCCAGCGTCTCGGCCATCTTGGAGATGTTCTTGTCCTTGCGCTCGGCGATGCCCTGGGTCCATTCGGCCGGCGGCTTGGCCCAGTTGCTGCCCATGCCGGCCAGCAGCGCGGCGACGCAGGAACCGATGTCGCCCACCAGCGGCGCCGCGATGGGCACGTTGCTGTCCATCTCGGTGGGCGAGATGTCGATCTGGATGAACTGGCGGGAGTCGGCCTTGTCGCCGCCCCAGGTCTTGCCCTTGCCATGCGACAGCAGCCAGTTCAGGCGCGCACCGACCAGCATCACCACGTCGGCTTCGGCCAGCACGTGGGAGCGGGTGGCGGAAGCCGATTGCGCATGCGTGTCCGGCAGCAGGCCCTTGGCCATCGACATCGGCAGGTAGGGGATGCCGCTCTTTTCCACCAGCGCGCGGATGTCGGCGTCGGCTTGCGCATAAGCGGCGCCCTTGCCCAGGATGATCAGCGGACGCTTGGCGCCCTTGAGCAGGTCGAGCGCGCGCTTGACGGCGTCCGGGCCGGGCAGCTGCTTCGGTGCGGCGTCGACGACCTTGATCAGCGACTTCTTGCCGGCAGCGGCGTCCATGGTCTGCGAGAACAGCTTGGCCGGCAGGTCCAGGTAGACGCCGCCGGGACGGCCGGACACGGCGGCCCGGATGGCGCGGGCGATGCCCACGCCGATGTCCTGCGCGTGCAGCACGCGGAAGGCGGCCTTGCACAGCGGCTTGGCGATGGCCAGCTGGTCCATCTCTTCGTAGTCGCCCTGCTGCAGGTCGACGATCTCGCGCTCGCTCGAGCCCGAGATCAGAATCATCGGGAAGCAGTTGGTGGTGGCGTTGGTCAGCGCCGTCAGGCCGTTGAGGAAGCCGGGGGCCGACACCGTCATGCAGATGCCGGGCTTTTGCGTCAGGAAGCCGGCGGCGGCGGCGGCGTTGCCGGCGTGCTGCTCGTGGCGAAAGGAGATCAGCCGCATGCCCGCGGCCTGGGCCAGGCGGGTGAAGTCGGTGATCGGGATGCCGGGCAGGGCATAGATGTTCTCGATGCCATTGAGTTTGAGGGCGTCGATCAGCAGATGGAAGCCGTCGGTCTGCTCGCTGGATTGGGTCTCGTTTGTCATGGTGAAAGTCTCTTTCGAAGATCGAGCAACGGGTCCCCGAGCGGGTCGTCTGCACCGTGCAGTTATCATAGGAATCCGGCCGGTTTCCACCCTTGACCCCGGTCAATTTTCGGTATATTCGGCCGCCCCCGCGCAAGCCGCTATCAGCTCCCCCAGCACCCATGCTCCCCACGTCAGTTCAAAACCATCCCGAGAGAAACGTCATTCGCGTGCAGCTCGGGCAGAACAGCGTGCTGAAGGCGCTCAACTCGGGACAGACCGCGGAGCTGGAGTCCAAGCTGGTCATCGTCGACTGCAACAAGGGCGACGCGCTGCTGACCCAGGGCGTGCACGAGATGGAGCAGTACTTCATCCTCGACGGCATCCTGAAGCGCGTGGTGACCAACCAGGAAGCCAAGGAGATGATCCTGCGCTTCGCCGCCGAGCGCGACATGGAAACCAGCTATGCCGCCTGGCGCCTGGGAACGCCCACGCCCTACAGCATCGTGTGCGTCACCAAGGCCAGGGTGGCCAAGCTGCCGCTGCAGGACTGGGTGGCCTTCCTGGACCGCCACCATGGCCTGAAGCAGACCTTCGAGTACGCGGTGATGGAGCTGATGAGCGAGATCATGGGCCACACCATCACGCTGCACCTGCTGGATGCGCCGGGCCGCTTCAAGCGCTTCCTGCGCAAGCACCCCGAGCTGTTCGAGCGGATCCCGAAGAAGGAGCTGGCCTCCTACCTGAACCTCTCGGCCGAGACGCTCAGCCGGCTCAAGCAGCGCGGGAAGATTTGATCTGAGCCAGGTTCAAAGGCGCGCGTCGGTCGACGCGAAGCGGCGGTTGCTGGTCATCAAGCGCAGCTGGTTGTCGACACCTGTCACGCCCGGCACGGCGGCGGCGGCATGGCCGGCGGCGGCGCGCTCGGCGTCGTTCAGCACGATGCCGCTCAGGACGACCGTGCCGGCGCTGGCCTCGATGCCGATGCGCAGGTCATTGGTGGCCGCGGCGTCCTTCAACGCAGCCCGCACCTGGGCCGAGAGCGCCAGGTTGGCCAGCATGGCGCGCGAGGCGTCCGTCTCCTGGAATTCCGGCCGCGCCGCCAGTTGCTGGATCATGGCGACGGCGCTGTCGATCGACAGGCGGTCGGTGTTCAGCACCATGTCGTACAGGGTCGGGTCGCCCCAGGTCACGTTGTAGAGCGAATGCATGCGCGACGCGTGGGCGTTGTCGCTGCGGCGCACTTCGGATTCGGCGAAGTCCCGGTCGTCGGTGCCCAGGTGCTCCATCAGCCAGGCGACGCGCTTGTCGAACGATCGGGTGACGCGCACGGTGACGACATGGGGGACGTTGCGCAGCACGGCGGTCGCGCCCCAGCCGCGCAGCACGATGTTGCCGCGCGCAGCCAGGGTGTAGAGCTCCTGCTCGGTGTAGACGGCCACCCGTTGCTGGTCGGTCGACAGGCGCTCGACCAGGCCGGCCTTGCCTTCGCGCAGGCGGCTGATCAGGCTGGTCGGCACGTGCATCCTGCCGGCGACGTTTTCCAGCACCTCGTGGCGCATCACCGCGAGGCCGGCGACCTGGGCGAGCTGGAGAGCGACGTCCTTGGCAAGGGAACCCATTTCCTGGGTGAGGGCGATCACGGGCATGGCGGTCTCCGGTAAGTCAGGGTGATCAGTCGACAGGCTGTTCGGCGGCGAATTCCGCCTTCTTCGGCGGCCGCACCTTGGCGAGCAGGCGCGAGATCAGCGGCCAGAACAGCAGGATCAGGGCCAGCGTGGAAATCGTGCCCACCAGGGCATTCGACCACAGGATCGACAGCTCGCCCTGCGAGACCAGCATGGCCTGGCGGAACGAGTCCTCGGCCTTGTCGCCGAGCACCAGGGCCAGCACCAGCGGCGCCAGCGGGTAATCGAGCTTCTTGAACAGGTAGCCGACCACGCCGAACAGCATCATCAGCCAGATGTCGAGCATCGCGTTGTGGACGGTGTAGGCGCCGATCGCGCAGATCACGACGATCACCGGGGCGATGATCGAAAACGGGATCCGCAGGATCGAAGCAAACAGGGGCACGGTGGTCAGCACCACGATCAGGCCGACCAGGTTGCCCAGGTACATCGAGGCGATCAGGCCCCAGACGAAGTCCTTCTGCTCGACGAACAGCAGCGGTCCGGGCTGCAGGCCCCAGATCAGCAGGCCGCCCAGCAGCACGGCCGCCGTCGGCGAGCCGGGGATGCCCAGCGCCAGCATCGGCAGCAGGGCCGCGGTGCCGGCGGCGTGCGCCGCGGTCTCGGGGGCGATCACGCCTTCGAGCTGGCCGGTGCCGAACTTGGCGCCGTCCTTGGACATCTTCTTGGCCAGGCCGTACGACATGAAGGAAGCGGGGGTGGCGCCGCCGGGCGTGATGCCCATCCAGATGCCGATCAGCGAGCTGCGGATCGAGGTCATCCAGTACTTGGGCAGCTGCTTCCAGGTCTCGAACACCACCTTGGCGTTGATCTTGGCGCTCTTGCCGGAGAAGGCCAGGCCTTCTTCCATCGACAGCAGGATCTCGCCGATGCCGAACAGGCCGATCACGCCGATCAGGAAGTCGAAGCCGCGCATCAGGTCGGGGATGCCGAAGGTCAGGCGCAGCTGGCCGGTCACCGTGTCCATGCCGACCGCGGCCAGCGCGAAGCCGATCGTCATCGAGGCCAGGATCTTGAACGGCGAGCCCTTGCCCATGCCGACGAAGCTGCAGAAGGTGAGCAGGTAGACCGCGAAGAACTCGGGCGGGCCGAACTTGAGCGCGAACTTGGCCACCAGCGGCGCCAGGAAGGTGATCATCACCACCGCCACGAAGGCGCCGATGAACGAGGAGGTGAAGGCGCCGGTGAGCGCCGCCCCGGCCTTGCCCTGCTGCGCCATCGGATAGCCGTCGAAGGTGGTCGCAACCGACCACGGTTCGCCCGGGATGTTGAACAGGATCGACGTGATGGCGCCGCCGAACAGCGCGCCCCAGTAGATGCAGGACAGCATCACGATCGCGGTGGTGGGCGACATGCTGAAGGTCAGGGGCAGCAGGATCGCCACCCCGTTGGCGCCGCCCAGGCCGGGCAGCACTCCGATCAGCACGCCGAGCACGATGCCGACGAACATCAGGAGCAGGTTCATCGGCGTCGAGATGACGGCGAATCCGTGGAACAGGGCGCTTAATTCATCCATGGGAGTCTCGGATCGTTATCGTTTGCGGGGAGCGGGGACGCGGCTCAGTAGCCGAGAAAGCGCAGCGGATCGAACATTCCCTTGAACAGGGGAACCTTGAACCACACTTCGAACATCATGAAGAACAGGGCGACCACCACCAGGGCGACGATCACGCTCTTCACCTTGGAATACTTGCCCAGGATGATCATGAACAGGGCGATGTAGATGGCCGATGCCACGTACAGGCCGATGAACTGGACGGCACCGACGTAGACCAGGGCCGGCAGCAGCACCGACAGCACCCGCTTGAGCTGCTCGCTGTCGACGAAGATCTCGTGGTTCCTGTTGTTGGGCAGCAGGCCCTGCACCAGGATGCCGGCGCCCGAGATGCACAGGATGCAGCCGATGTAGAAGGGGAAGTAGCCGGCGCCGGGGCCGTCGCTGGTCCAGCCCGAACCGAGCTTCCAGCTGCCGACGATGACCACGATGCCCAGCAGGACGACCAGGAGGGCAACGACCGACTCGACGATATAGGTGGGAACGCCGGTGCGATGCACCGCTTCCGCTTGGCTGTTTGGTTCCATCAGGAATTCCCGCTGAAGTGATGGCCCCCGGAGCGCCGGGGGCGGAAAGAGAGAGGAAAGCGGGGGCGGCGCAGGCGGCCGCCCCGTGGGGTGCGAGGCTGGGCTCAGCTCACTTGGCGAGGAAGCCGGCTTCCTTCATCAGGTCGCGGTGGGTGTTTTCCGCGGCCGTGAGCCACTTGGCGAAATCGTCGCCGGTCATGAAGGTCTGGTTGAAGGCGCCCTTTTCCATGTATTCCTTCCACTCCGGGGTCTCGCGGACCTTCTTGAGCAGGTTCACGTAGTACTCGGTCTGGTCCTTCGTGACGCCGGGCGCCATGAAGATGCCGCGCAGCATCGTGTACTCGGTGGGCACGCCGGCTTCCTTGCAGGTCGGGATGTCGCCCCACGCCATCTTGTCGGTCACCTTGGCCGTGTACGGCATGCGCTTGCTGTCGAACACGCACAGGGCGCGCAGCTGGCCGGCGCGCCACTGGGCGACTGCTTCGGCGGGGTTGTTCACGCTGGAGTCGATGTGCTTGCCGACCAGCTGGACGGCGACGTCACCGCCGCCCTTGAACGGGATGTAGATGAACTTGGTGCCGGTGGCCTTCTCGATGCCCACCGTCAGGATCTGGTCTTCCTGCTTGGAGCCGGTGCCGCCCATCTTCATCTTGCTCGGGCCGGCCTTCTTGACGGCGTCGAGGTATTCCTTGGCGTCCTTGGCCGGGTTCTCGTTGTTGACCCACAGCACGAACTGGTCGAGCGCCATCATCGACACCGGCGTCATGTCCTTCCAGTTGAACGGCACACCGGTCGCCAGCGGCGTGGTGAACAGGTTTGACAGCGTGATGATGATCTTGTGCGGGTCGCCCTTGGCGCCCTTGACCTCGAGGAAGCCCTCGGCGCCGGCGCCGCCCGACTTGTTCACGACGATCAGCGATTCCTTCATCAGCTTGTGCTTGATGATGATGCCCTGCATCAGGCGGGCCATCTGGTCGGCGCCGCCACCGGTGCCGGCGGGCACCACGAACTCGACCGGCTTGGTCGGTTCCCAGGCCGCATGGGCGGCGCCTGCGAACGCCATCACCGCGGCCGCGACGGCGCCCACGGCCACTTTCGAAAAACCCGAAAAACGCTTGCTCATCTCGATGTCTCCTGTGTTTGGTCCAACCAGTCACCGGCAGGCGCGCATTGCATGTCGCTTGCCGGATCGTCACAGCGGGATGCTCTTCCCAACCACCGGAAAACGCTCTTGACGGTGATCAAGTTTGCGGAATTTTCGATCCGCACTAGGGTTTGTCCGGGGGTGGCGAAGCGCGCGCCGCCTGTGCTCGAACAGTAGTCGCTCGACGCGGTCCGCGCATCCGTACCAACCACACCTGCCGTCAGGCGCAGGCCTCGAGCCGCAGCCGGCCCTGGCCGGCATCCATGGTCCGGGCCAGCAGCCGCACCAGCGCGTAGACGGTGTCGATGTGCGGCGTCGGCGTCTGGGTCAGACGGCCGAGTTCGGCCACCGAACCGACCAGCGCGTCGATCTCGGGCGCGCGGCCGGCTTCGATGTCCTGCAGCATCGAGGTCTTGTGCCGGCCGACCTTCTCGGCGCCGGCGATGCGCTTGTCGAGCGTGACGCGGAACTCCACGCCGAGCTTGTGCGCGACCTCCTGCGCCTCGCGCATCATGTTGGCCGCCAGCGCGCGCGACGGCGGGTACTGGCAGATGTCCTGCAACGTCGAGTGCGAGAGGCTGCTGATCGGGTTGAAGGTGAGGTTGCCCCACAGCTTGAGCCAGATCTCGCCGCGGATGTCCTCGAGCACCGGGGCCTTGAAGCCGGCGGCGGTGAAGCACTCCGACATCCGCGTCACGCGCGCGCTGATGCTGCCGTCGAGTTCGCCGAGCGGAAAGCGGTCGCCTTCGATGTGGCGCACGACGCCCGGCGCCACCAGCTCGGAGGCGGGGTAGACCACGCAGCCGATCACCCGCTGCGGCGAGATCTTGTCGGCCAGCGAGCGCCCCGGGTCGACGCTGTCGAGCTTGCTGCCGGCCAGCGGGCCGCCGTGGTTGTGGAAGTACCAGTAGGGGATGCCGTTCTGCATCGTGATGACCGGCGTGTCGGGCCCCAGCAGGGCCGGCAGCTGGTCGGCCACGGCCTCGAGCTGGTGGGCCTTCATCGCCAGGATCACCAGGTCCTGCGGCCCGGCCGCCGCGTAATCGTCGGTGGCGTGGACGCCGGCCGCCACCTGTTCGGTGCCGTCCTGCAGGATCAACCGCATGCCGCGGGCGCGGATCGCCTGCAGATTGGCGCCCCGCACGATGAAGGTCACCTCGTTGCCCGCGAGGGCCAGTCTGGCGCCGACGTAGCCGCCGATGGCGCCGGCGCCGATGATTGCAATTTTCACGATCGCTCCAAGAGTTATTCAAATCTGTTGGTGAGCCTGCCGACGCCGGCAATCTCGACCTCGATGGTGCTGCCCGGCTTCATCGAGCCGGCGCCGACCGAGGTGCCGCAGAGAATCAGGTCGCCGGGCTCCAGCGTCATGTCCTGCGAAATCAGGCTGACCAGCTGCGCCACCGAAAAGCGCATGTCGCTGATGGGATAGTCCTGGCGCACGTCGCCGTTCAGGAGCGTCCTGACCACCAGCGTGGCCGGGTCGAGTCCGGTCGCGATGGCGGGCCCGAACGGGCAGAAGGTGTCGAAGCCCTTGGCCCGGGCCCACTGCGGGAACGACGGGTCGCGGTGCAGGATGTCGGCCAGCGTCACGTCGTTGGCGCAGGTGTAGCCCAGCACGTGGTCGAGCGCGCGGCTTTCGCTCACCGCGGTGCAGGTCTTGCCGATCACGATCGCGAGCTCGCCCTCGAACACCACCTTGCCGTCGCACAGCGGCTTGCGGATCACGCCGCCGGGCGCGAGCATCGAGTTCGGCGCCTTGATCAGGTACAGCGGCTCGGCCGGATCGGACAGCCCGAGCTTCGCGCCGAGCGCGTGGAAGTTGTTCCACAGCGCGATCACCTTGCCCGGCGCCACCGGTGTCAGCAGCTGCACCTGCGCCAGCGGCAGGGTGCGGTCGGTGGGCACGGCGCCGGCGAACAGGTCGCCTTCGCACACGCGAACCCGGCCCTGCTCCAGCGTGCCGAAGCGGATCGCGCCTGCGTCGATGAACCGGACCCAGTGCGCGGCAGGCCCTTGCATCACGTGCGCGCGCCGGCGAGACGGCGGGCCTTGGCCGCTTCCACGGCGGCGACCAGGAAGTCGGGGTCGTAGGCGCGCAGCAGGTGCGGACGCTCGGTCTCCAGGTAGCGGCGCACGCCGCAGCCGTGGCCCTGCCCGGTGAGGCGCTGGTAGGTGGCGGCGTCCCAGTGCCAGGGCAGGTCGAGTTCCTCGAAGGCGGCGTTGTAGGCGTTGCGTTGGGCTTCGGTCGATGCGGACATGGGGGTCTCCTTTGGATGGGACCCAATGTAGGCAGGCGCAACGATTAAGGATAGTGAAAGTATTTGATAGTTATCATAACTTTGAGGCTATAGGTTGGCAGCGCGGCCGCCGCCCCGAAACGGCGACGGGCGGCCTGCTTGCGCAGGCCGCCCGTCCGGAGGCGGAGCTGGTCGCCTATGCCTGGTTCATCTGGGCGCGGCGCATCGGGCGCAACACGAACCACGCCAGCAGCGCGGCGATCGCGTTCATCACGCTGGCCACGATGAACACCATGTGCCAGCTGCCGGTGGCCGCCGCCAGCACGCTGGACAGCGGCACCAGCAGCGACGCCGTGCCCTTGGCGGTGTAGAGCAGGCCGGCATTGGCGGCGGCGTACTTCGAGCCGAAGGTGTCGGCGCAGGTCGACGGGAACAGGCTGTAGATCTCGCCCCAGGCGAAGAACACCACGCCGGTGAGGATCACGAAGGCGACCGGATGCTGGCCGAAGGTGTAGAGCGCCAGGATGCCGACCGCTTCCAGCGCGAACGCGATGAACATGGTCTGCTCGCGGCCGATCTTGTCCGACACCCAGCCGAAGAACGGCCGGGTCAGGCCGTTGAGGACGCGGTCGATCGCCAGCGCGAAAGTCAGCGCCGGCAGCACCAGGCCCATGATGTCCACCGGCACGTCGCCGATCTTGAAGTCCTTCGCGATCGGGCCGAGCTGCGCGGTTGCCATCAGGCCGCCGGCCGCCACCATCACGAACATCAGGTACATCACCCAGAACACGGGCTTGCGCAGCACTTCGCCCGGGCTGTAGTCGCGTCGGGTCTGCTGCACCGCGGCGGTCGACACGCCCATCTTCTTCGACTCGGGCGCGCGGGTCAGCAGCCACGACAGCGCGAACACGATCAGGCCCTGGCCGATGCCGAAGTACAGGAACGCGGCCTCGTAGCCGCTGGACTTGATGTACGCCGAGATCGGGATGATGGTCAGCGCGGAGCCGGCGCCGAAGCCGGCCGCGGTGAGGCCGGCGGCCAGGCCGCGGCGGTCCGGGAACCACTTCAGCGCGTTGCCGACGCAGGTGCCGTACACCGCCCCGGCGCCGACCCCGCCGACGGCAGCCGCGACGTAGAGCATCGCCAGCGAATCGGCGAAGGAGTTCAGCACCCAGCCCAGGCCGCACAGGATGCCGCCGGCCATGACCACCGGACGCGGGCCGAACCTGTCGACCAGGTAGCCCTCGATCGGGACCAGCCAGGTCTCGGTCAGCACGAAGATCGTGAACGCCACCTGGATGGCGGCGCGGCTCCAGCCATGCTTGTCGGCGATCGGGTTGACGAACAGCGTCCAGCCGTACTGCAGGTTGGCGATCATCGCCATGCAGATGATGCCCATGAACAGCTGGCCCCAGCGGTAGCCGGCGGTGCGGGTTGCGGGCGCGGGGCCAAAGCCCGCGTCCAGGGTTGCTTCGGAAGTCGACATCTGAAATTTCTCCTGGTCTGCGTGTCTGAAAACGAAAGGTCGGGCGGATTCTGGAAGTCGTCCCCGGGCCTCACAATTGACCAAGATCATCGAATCGGGTTTACCCGCAGGCATGAGCCGGTGACTGGCGAGTTTCGTTCAGGGTCCAGTCAGATTCGGGTGCTCGCGCTACCCTCGCAGCCATGCATCAACGTCGACACAGCACATGAAGAACGCCACATTGCGCCAGCTGAAGGTGTTCGAGGCGGTGGCGCGCAACCTGAGTTTCTCGCGCGCCGCCGAGGAGTTGCACCTGACCCAGCCGGCGGTCTCGACCCAGGTCAAGAAGCTGCAGGAGCACGCCGGGCTGCCGCTGTTCGAGCAGCTCGGAAAGAAGATCCACCTTACGCCCGCCGGCGTCGAGATGCTGCATGCCAGCCGCGTCATCATTGCGCAGTTCCAGCAGGTCGAGGCCACGATGACGCAGTTCAAGGGCGTCTCCGGCGGCACCCTGAACGTCGCGGTGATCAGCGCCGGCGACTACTTCTTCCCCAAGCTGCTGGTGCAGTTCGCCGGCCTGCATCCCGGCGTCACGCTGAACTTCAACGTGGTGAACCGCGAGGAGCTGCTGCAGCAGCTGGCCGACAACGTCACCGACCTGGCGATCATGGTGCGCCCGCCGCAGGACCTCGACACCGTGAACGAGCCGTTCGCGCCGCATCCCTACGTGATCGTCGCCCCGCCGGACCACGCGCTGGCCGGGCGCAAGCGGGTGCCGGTGTCGCGGCTGGCGCGCGAGCCGTTCGTGGTGCGCGAGACCGGCTCGGACACCTGGAACTCGATGGCCGAGGCGTTCGGCGGGCACATGGCCGAACTGAACATCGCGATGAAGATCCGCAGCACCGAGACCATCAAGCAGGCGGTGATCGCCGGCATGGGGGTGAGCTTCCTGTCGGCGCACACCATCACGCGCGAGCTGGCGGCGCGCAGCCTGGCGGTGCTGGACGTGCAGGGCTTCCCGATGATGGCGCACTGGTACGTGGTGCACCGCCGCCACAAGCGGCTGCCGCCGGTGGCCCAGGCCTTCCGCAGCTTCCTGCTGGAGGAGGCTGGGGCGCTGATCGAACCGACGCTGGGCGTGTCGGCGCGCCGGCGTTTGGGAAGGGGGAGAAGCGGAAGCAAAACCTGAACATCCGTACGCAGAGGACGCAAAGATGACGCAGAGGACGCAAGAGGAAGACCGGTTGAAGACTTGAATTCAAGCTTCTTCCTCCATTTTTCTGCGTCCTTTGCGAACCCTTTGCGTCGTCTGCGTACGGATGTCCGCTCCCGCCCCCCTCCCGCTTTCCTAGCGAGTGTCGAAAACGCTGACCAGCCCGCGGGCCCGGGCGAACTCGCCGGCGTTCATCTTGGCGCCGCCCTCGGGCCGCACCCGCTTCACCTCGAGTTCGCCGCCGTGGGCGTCGAACACGATCGCGTCGTCGGTGATGGCGGTGATCTCGCCCGGCTTGCCGCGGATCTGGCCGTGCCGGCGGATGGTGCGCTTGCGGCATTCGAACAGGTACACCTTCTCGCCGCCGATCAGCGTCCAGGCGCCGGGCGCCGGATTGCAGGCGCGCACCAGGTTGTAGATCTGGTCGACGTGGTTGCCCCAGTGGATCCGCGATTCCTCCTCGTGGAACCAGCCTTCGTAGCTGGCCTGGGCCTCGTCCTGCGGCTGCTCGGTGTGCTGTCCCGACACCACCAGCGTGGCGGCCTCGAGCAGCGCCTCGACCCCCAGCGGAAACAGCTGCTTGAAGTAGACGTCGCCCAGCGTGGCATCGGGCCCGATGTCGACGGCGCGCTGCAGGATCACCGGCCCTTCGTCCAGGCCGTCGGTGGGGCGGAAGATGGTCAGCCCGGTGCGGGTCGCGCCGAGCGCGATCGGCCAGTTGATCGACGACGGCCCGCGGTGCAGCGGCAGCAGCGACGGGTGGTACTGGATGGTGCCGTGGCGCGGCGTGTTGACGAAGTCCTGCGACGCGAACTGCAGCACGTAGGCCATCACGCCGAGGTCGGCGTCGAGCTCGCGCATGGCGGCCACGGCCGCCTCGTTGCGCAGGCTCTTCAACTGGAACAGCGGCAGGCCGTGGGCCTGCGCGGCGAGCCGCACCGGGTCCGGCTTCTCGCCGGGCTTTTCCGGCGCGCAGAACACGCCGGCGATGGTGTCGCCGCGGGCGAGGAAGGCTTCGAGGGCGGCCTTGCCGAATTCGTTGTGTCCGATGAATGCGATTCTCATGGGGTGTTCAGCGAAACAGGAAATAAGCGGCCAGACAATACAGCACCAGCGCGAACACCCGCTTGAGCGGCCGGATGTCCATGCGGTGTGCCGTGCGCGCGCCCAGCGGCGCGGTGCTCATGCTGGCCAGCGAGATCACCAGCAGCCCGGGCAGGTACAGATAGCCCAGGCTGCCCGGCGGCATCGCCGGCAGGTCGCGGCCGGCCCAGACGTAGCTCAGGGTGCCCGCCAGCGCGATCGGAAAGCCCAGCGCGGCGGACGTGGCCACCGCATTGTGGATCTTGACGTTGCACCACTGCATGAACGGGACCGAGATGAACGCGCCGCCGGCGCCCACCAGCGCCGAGACGATGCCGATGGCGCCGCCCGCGGCCAGCATGCCCGGCGTGCCGGGCAGGGTGCGGCTCGGGCTGGGCTTGCGGTTCAGGAACATCTGGGTGGCCGAGAACGCGACGAACAGCGCGAACACGACGCCGAGCGCCTTGGCCGGAATGGCGACGGCCACCTGCGCGCCGAGCGCGGAACCGAGCAGGATGCCGGGCGCCAGCCGCGCCACCACCGGCCACATCACGGCGCCGCGCTGGTGGTGGGCGCGCACGGAGGTGAGCGAGGTGAAGCAGATCGTCGCGAGCGACGTGGCCACCGCCATCTTCACGATGTAGTCCTCGGGGAAGCCCTTGGCGCCCAGGACCCAGGTGACCGCCGGCACCATCAGCATGCCGCCGCCGATGCCCAGCAGGCCGGCCAGGAAGCCGGTGCACACGCCCAGCAGGACGAGTTCGACGATCAGTAGGGGTTCCAGGAGCATTGCGGGCGGGGCTTGGCTGTCGTTGTTGTGATGCCCGCGCGGCCGGCCTGCACCTGCCCGGATTGTGGCAGGGCCGCCGCCGCAAGAAAAAAGGTGTCTGCAAGTGCCACCGGACCGGCATCCTGAACCGGGGTTCAGGTGGGCTAGGTCAACCTGGCGTTGGGTTCATCTGACGCGAGATGATCACGCTCGCCAGGTGATGTTCCAGGCCCGGGCTCATAGAGCATTGGTTCAAGGAAATATAAAGCCCGGCACGCACTGCAGACACGGCCCATTGTAGGTGCTCGAGGCGTCCGCCGGTGACAAGACCGGACCTGTTGCGCGGCGAAACAAGAGGCCGCTTGACAGCGGCGCCAATGCCGGACTAGAGCAGGCGGCCGTCGTCGCCGAGCGCCACGTCCAGGCGCTCCAGCAGCGAGGCCAGCACCGGGTTGCCGGCTTCTTCATCGCCGGCCGCCGGCGTGACGGCGACGCTGCGAGGCGCAGCCGCTGCTGCCGCCGGCGCATTGCGTTCGGCGACGTCGAACGCGAGGTTCAGCGCGGCCAGCACGGCGATGCGGTCCCTGGCTTTCACCTTGCCGGCATCGCGGATCTTGCACATCGCGGTGTCGACCCGCTCCACCGCTTCCAGCAGGCGGCCCTGGCCGCCGTCGGGACAGCCCAGCAGGTAGCTCTGACCCATGATCTGGACTTCGAGCTGCTTCATGAAGCGATCGGCAGGCGTTCGAGCAGGGCGTCGACGCGGGCCCGGGCCGCGGCCAGCCGCGACTTGAGCGAGTCGCGCTCGGTGGTCAGCACTTCGACCTGCTGCGCCAGCAGCGCGTTGGTGCGCTGCAGCTCCTCGTAGCGAACCAGCAGCCGCTCGACGCGTTCTGCAATCTGTTCGATTTGGGGTGCACTGGCCATACGGGAACGATTGTAGGGTTTCGCGACAAAGCCGTGCCTTAAAATGCGCTCGTTGGTGCTCGCGGTGTGGTTCACATGCCGCAGTTCAACGGGAAGCAGGAGGGAACGCCGGTAACGGCCGACCTCACCTGCGCTGCCCCCGCAACGGTCAGCGAACGGACCGCAGGCGACTGCGGTTCCGCTTCCATCACACAGCCACTGGGCGCGTCGAACAGGCGCCTGGGAAGGCGATGGAAGTGCTCGCTCAGCCCGGATACCGGCCGACGACGTTGGCCGCGCCTTCAACCGCGCGGCCGTGACGCCCAATGCACTGGCGGGGAAGCCGGTGCGGGCATTTGTCTTGTGGATCCCCCATGAAGAAACCTGTGTTCCCCGCGCGCCTGGGCCTGTTGCCGCTGGCGTGCTGCGCCATGCTGCCGGCCTGGTCGCAAACCCTGCCCCTGAAGGAAGTGGTGGTCACCGCCACCCGCACCGCCACCCGCGCCGACGAGCTGGTGAGCGACGTCACCGTCATCACCCGCGACGCCATCGAGGCCTCGACCGCGCGCACGCTGCCCGAGCTGCTGGCCCGCTCCGCCGGCTTGCAGTTCAGCTCCAGCGGCGGGCTGGGCAAGACCTCCAGCGTGTTCGTGCGCGGCACCGAAAATCGCCACACCATCCTGCTGGTCGACGGCGTGCGGCTGGGCTCCGCCACCACCGGCAACCCGACCTGGGACAACATCCCGGTCGACATGATCGAGCGCATCGAAGTGCTCAAGGGCCCGGCCTCCGCGCTGTACGGCAGCGAGGGCGTGGGCGGCGTGGTGCAGGTGTTCACCCGCAAGGGCAGCACCGGCTTCCACCCGAACGCGTCGCTCACCGTCGGCAGCGGCCGGCATCGCCAGGCCGCGGCCGGCGTGTCGGGCGGGCAGGGCGCGCTGGGCTATTCGGTGGGCGTGCAGAGCACGCGCCAGGAAGGTTTTTCCAGCACCAACGAGCGGGTCCCGTTCGGCAGCTTCAACCCCGATGCCGACGGGTTCCGGCAGGACGCGGTGAATGCATCGATCCGCTACGACATCAATCGCGACTGGCGGCTCGACGCCGGCGTGCTGCATTCCGAAGGGCGCAGCGAATTCGACGACGGGCTGGAGTTCGATTCGCACAACATCGTGCGCTCGCATGTCGCCCACGTTGCCATCAAGGGCCGGCTGCTGGCGAACTGGCAGAGCGAGCTGCGGCTGGCGACCGGCGACGACACCGACAACGCCGTCGTGGCCAGCTTCCCCGGCGACTTCCGGACCCGGCAGCGCCAGTGGAGCTGGCTCAACACCGTCGACACGCCCCTGGGCGTGGTGCTGGCCGGCCTGGAGCAGCGGCGCCAGGAGGTGAGCGGCACGACGGCCTATGCCGTGACCGGGCGCACCATCAACTCCGCCTTCGCCGGCATCAACGGCTCCAGCGGCAACCACAGCTGGCAGGCCAATGTGCGGCGCGACAACAGCTCGCAGTTCGGCGGCAACAGCACCGGCTTCGTCGGCTACGGCTACCGGATCACGCCGGCCTGGCGGGTCAACGCCTCGCACGGCACCAGCTTTGTCGCTCCCTCGTTCAACCAGTTGTACTACCCCAACTTCGGCAATCCGCTGCTGCAGCCCGAGCGCGGCCGCAACACCGACCTGGGCCTGGCCTGGTCGGCCGGCGGCCATGAGGTCAAGCTGGTGCGCTTCGACAACAAGATCCGCGGCTACATGACCGACACCACGGTGCCGGTGAACATTCCCCGCACCCGCATCGACGGCTGGTCGCTGGGCTACGACGGCCACTTCGACAGGCTGGCGCTGCGGGCCGGCCTCGACTGGCTGGACCCGCGCAACGAGCTGACCGGCAAGCAGCTGCCCCGGCGCGCGAAGCGGCAGGCCACGCTGGGCGCGGACTGGGAGCAGGGCGCGTGGCGCTTTGGCGGCTCGCTGCTGCATGTGGGAGCGCGCTTCGACGACACGGCCAACGCGACGCCGCTGGCGCCGTACACCACGGCGGACCTGCACGCCGACTGGCGGTTCGCGCCGGCGTGGAGCGTGCAGGCCAAGCTGAACAACGCGACCGACCGCAAGTACGAAACCGCGCTGGGCTATAACCAGCCGCCGCGCAGCCTGTACCTGATGCTGCGCTGGCAGCCGAAGTAGAGTCGCCGGATGAAGATTCCAGTGAGCGCCGCCGGGCCGCCCCAAGGCGCGAAGGCCCCCTCGGGGGGCAACGTAGTACACGCAGTGACAAGCGTGGGGGCCACATACTGTCCCCAACGCATCGTCTGCCTGACCGAGGAGACGACCGAGTGGCTGTACCTGCTGGGCGAGGAGGCGCGCATCGTCGGCATCTCTGGCTACACGGTGCGGCCGCGCCGCGCCCGGGACGAAAAGCCGAAGGTGAGCGCCTTCCTCAGCGCGAAGATCGACAAGATCCTGGCGCTGGAACCGGACTGCGTGTTCGGCTTTTCCGACCTGCAGGCCGACATCGCCAGCGAGTTGATCCGAAAGGGCGTGCAGGTCACCGTGTTCAACCAGCGCAGCGTCGAGGAGATCTTCTCGGTGCTGTACCAGGTGGCGGCGATGGTGGGCCAGGCCCAGCGCGGGCTGGAGTTGCTGCAAGCCATGCGCGCGCGGCTGCTGCAGATCGAAGCCGTCGGCCGGGCCCTGCCGCGCCGGCCGCGGATCTATTTCGAGGAATGGGACGAGCCGCACATCAGCGCGATCCGCTGGGTGTCCGAGCTGGCCGGGATCGCCGGCGGCGACGACTGCTTTCCCGAGCTGGCGCAGATGCCGCTGGGCAAGGACCGCATCATCGCCCATGGTGCCGAGATCGTGCGCCGCAACCCGGACATCGTCGTCGGCTCCTGGTGCGGCAAGAAATTCCGGCGCGAGAAGGTGGCGGCGCGGCCCGGCTGGCAGGACGTGAACGCGGTGCGCACCGGCCAGCTGTTCGAGATCAAGTCGGCCGACATCCTGCAGCCCGGGCCGGCGGCCCTGACCGACGGCGTCGAGCAGCTGCACCGGATCGTGCTGGAGTGGAGCCGAACGTGCGCTGGCTGACGGTGCTGCTGCTGGCGCTGGCCGCGCAGGCCCACGCAGTCACCGTCTCCGACGACCGCGGCGTCGCCGTGACGCTGGCGCAGCCGCCGCAGCGCATCGTCACGCTGATGCCGGCGCTGGCCGAGATGGTGTGCGAGCTCGGCGCCTGCGGCCGGCTGGTCGGCGTCGACGATTTTTCCAACTGGTCGGCCCAGGTGCGCCAGCTGCCGCACGTCGGCGGGCTGGAGGACGCCAGCATCGAGGCGATCGTCGCGCTGCGGCCCGACGTCGTGCTGCTGCCGGTGTCGTCGCGCGCCCTGGGCCGGCTCGAGGCTCTCGGCGTCAAGGTGGTGGCGCTGGAACCCAAGACCCTGGCCGACGTCCGCCGCGTGCTGCTGCAGATCGGCGTGGTGCTGGGCGTGTCGCATGCGGATGCGGCCTGGCAGCGGATCGACCAGGGCGTCGCCGCGGCGGCGCGCAGCCTGCCGCCGGCCCTGCGCGGCACCCGGGTGTATTTCGAGGTGAACAGCGGTCCCTATGCCGCCAGCGAATCGTCCTTCATCGGCGAGATGCTGGCGCGGATCGGCGCGGCCAACGTCGTGCCCGGTGCGCTCGGGCCGTTTCCGAAGCTCAATCCCGAGTTCGTGGTGCGGGCCGATCCCCAGGTGATCATGGTGTCCGACCGCAACGTGCAGCCGATGCGCGAGCGTCCCGGCTGGGACCGGATCCGTGCGGTGCGCGAGCAGCGGGTCTGCGTCTTCACGCCGGAGCAGGGCGACGTGCTGGTGCGGCCCGGGCCGCGGATGGCGCAGGCGGCGCAGCTGATGGTGCAGTGCCTGCAGGGCCGCCTCGGCGGGCGCGCGCCGTGACGGCGGTGGCCGCGCGCCGGCCGGCGCCGCTGGGCCTGCTGCTGCTGGCCGTCACGGCGGGGCTGTGCCTGGCCGGGGTCGCCGTCGGCAGCCTGGGCTGGGAGCCGCTGTGGGGCGGCGCGGGGGCCGCTGGCGAAGCGTCATCTGCCATCCTGTGGGAGATCCGGTTGCCGCGCACGCTCGGCGCCTGGTTCGCCGGCGCGTTGCTCGGGCTGGCGGGCGCGGTGGCGCAGGGGCTGTTTCGCAACCCGCTGGCCGATCCGTACCTGCTGGGGAGCGCGACCGGCGCGGCCTTCGGCGTCGCCGTGCTGCTGGTGGTGCTCGGTGCGTCGCCGCTGGCGGCGTCCGGCTGGGGCGCGCGCCTGGGCCTGACCGGCGCGGCCTTCGTCGGCGCGGTGCTGGCCGTGCTGGTGACGCTGGGCCTGGCGCGCGGCGTGCAGCAGACACTGCGCCTGCTGCTGGCCGGCGTGGTGGTCGGCATGGTGTTCGGCGCGTTCTCGGCGCTGCTGATGTTCTGGACGCCGGACATCATGCGGGCCATGCAGGCCTTCCTGCTCGGCACCACCGGCTTCCTCGGCTGGCCCAGCGTGGGCTTGCTGGGCGCGCTGTTCGCCGTCACGCTCGTCGTGGCCATCGCCTTCAGCCGCGCGCTCGATGCCCTGTCGCTCGGCGAGACCACGGCCGCCAGCCTGGGCGTGGCGCTGGGCCCGGTGCGGGTGGTGCTGATCGGTGTGATGGCGCTGGCCACCGGCGCCGCGGTGGCGCAGGTGGGCCTGATCGCGTTCATCGGCCTGGTTGCACCGCACCTGGTGCGCGCCGCCGTCAGGCCGACCCACGGCTGGCTGCTGCCGCTGTCTGCCATCGCGGGCGGTGTTCTCCTGCTGGGCGCCGACGTGCTGGCGCGCTGGCTGCTGGCTCCGCGCGAGCTGCCGGTCGGCGTGTTGACGGCGGTGCTGGGCGGCGGCTACCTGCTGTGGCTGATGCACCGGAGGCCGCTGTGAGCGCGCCGGCTTTCTCCGCGCAGGGACTGGTGGTGCAGCTCGGCGCGGCCGAAGTGCTGCACGGCATCGACTTGACCATTCCGGCGGGCCGCTGGACCTGCATCGTCGGCCCCAACGGCGCCGGCAAGACCACGCTGCTGAAAGCGCTGGCCCGCCTGCTGCCGCTGCAGCGCGGGCAGGTGTCCTTCCTGGGTCGCGCGCACGGGCGGTGGCCGCAACGCGAACTGGCCCGCAACCTTGCGTGGCTGGGCCAGAACGAAGCCGGCGCGCAGGACCTGCTGGCGCGCGACGTCGTGATGCTGGGCCGGCTGCCGCACCAGCCGTGGCTGGGCGCCGCGTCTGCCGCCGACCATGCGGCGGTCGAGGCCGCCATGCGGCTGACCCAGTGCCGCGACTGGCGCGACCGGCCGCTGGCCAGCCTGTCGGGCGGCGAGCGCCAGCGGGTGTTGCTGGCCCGCGCGCTGGCGGTGCAGGCGCCGGTGCTGCTGATGGACGAGCCGCTGGCCAACCTCGATCCGCCGCACCAGTCCGACTGGCTGAAGATCGTTCGCGGCCATGTCGCGGCCGGCGGCACGGTGGTGAGCGTGCTGCACGAGCTCACGATGGCGCTGCACGCCGACGACCTGGTGCTCGTGGACCGGGGCCGCCTCGTGCACCAGGGCGGCTGCGCCGACCCGGCCACCCATCTGGCGCTGGCCGCGATGTTCGACCACCGGATCGCCGTGCATGCGCTGGCGGGCCAGTGGGTGGCGCTGCCGCGGCTCGAGGCGGGCGTCGCATGACGGCCCGCTGCGTGATGGTGCTGGGCACCACCAGCGGCGCCGGCAAGAGCCTGCTGGCCACCGCGCTGTGCCGCTGGTATGCGCGCCAGGGCTTCAAGGTGGCGCCGTTCAAGGCCCAGAACATGAGCAACAACGCGCGCGTCGTCGCCGGGCGAGGCGACGACTCCGTTTCCTTCGGCGGTGGCGAAATCGGCTCCGCCCAGTATTTCCAGGCGCTGGCCGCGCGTGCCGAACCCGAGGTGCGGATGAACCCGCTGCTGCTCAAGCCCGAAAGCGACACCCACAGCCAGGTCGTGCTGCTGGGTCAGGTCGACGAAGCGTTGACGCGGCAACCGTGGCGCGGGCGCAGCGCCAGCGTCTGGCCGGTGCTGGCGCAGTCGCTCGATGCCCTGCGCTCTGAAAACGACGTGGTGGTGATCGAGGGCGCCGGCTCGCCGGCCGAGATCAACCTGAAGGACTGTGACGTGGTCAACATGCGCGTCGCCGACCATGCCGGCGCGCAGTGCCTGCTGGTGACCGACATCGACCGCGGCGGCGCCTTCGCCCACCTGTACGGCACCTGGGCCCTGCTCGATGCGCAGGAGCGGCAACGCATCCGCGGCTTCGTGCTGAACAAGTTCCGCGGCGACGCGGCCCTGCTGGCGCCCGGGCCCGCCATGCTGGAGCAACTGACCGGCGTGCCCACGGTGGCGACGCTGCCGATGTGGCGCGAGCACGGGCTGCCGGAGGAGGACGGTTTCTTTCACCCGCTGCCGCTGGGAGCGGGCAGGGGTGCGGGCGGCCCCCACATCACCATCGCCGTCGTCGCCTGCCCACGCATCAGCAACCTCGACGAGTTCCAGCCGCTGGCCAACGTCCCCGGCGTGCGGCTGCTGTGGGCGCGCACCCCGGCCGACCTGGCGCCGGCCGACTGGATCATCCTGCCCGGCTCCAAGCACACCGCCAGCGACCTGGCGTGGCTGCGCGCGCAGGGCCTGGATGGCGCGGTCGCCCGCCATGCCGGGGCCGGCCGGCCGGTGCTGGGCATCTGCGGCGGCCTGCAGATGCTGGGCGAGGCGCTGATCGACACGCACGCCATCGACGGCAACGGCCCCGGGCTGGGCCTGCTGCCGCTGGTGACGGTGTTCGAGCCGGCCAAGACCGTGTTGCGGACCACGGCCAGCTTCGGGGCTGTCATCGGCCCCTGGTCGGCGCTGGCCGGCCTGCCGGTGCAGGGCTACGAGATCCACCACGGCCAGACCGGCCAGCATCCGGCGATGGCGCCGGCGCGGGCGGTGATGGAGCGGGCGCTGGCCTGGCAGAACCCCGAGGGCAACGTGCTGGGCGTCTACCTGCACGGGCTGTTCGAAAACCCGGCCGTGCTGCAGGCGCTGTTCGGCGCCACGGTGCCGACGCTGGACACGGTGTTCGACGGCCTGGCCGACTTCGTCGAGCGGCATTTCGCTGCCGGCGTGCTGGCCGGGCTGCTGCAGCCGGGGTGAACCCCGATTGGCAGGGCCGGGCGGCTGCTTTAGCCTCGCTGCCCATGACACCGTTCCATCGCTCCGTGCGCGGCCTGCTCGCCGCCGTCACCGCTTCCCTGCTGGCCGCCTGCTCCGGCGTCCCGCTGGGCACCGCCACGCCGCCTACCGCGGCCGCCCGGCCCAAGCTGGTCGTCTTCCTGGTGGTCGACGGCCTGCCGCAGCGCCAGGTCCTCGCGTACCGCGACCAGCTGGCGCCGGACGGCTTCGCCCGCTTCCTGGACCGCGGCGCCTGGTACGCGCAGGCCCGCTATTCGCACTCTTTCACCGTCACCGCGGCCGGCCACGCCACCATGCTGACCGGCGCCTATCCGCACCGCACCGGCATCATCGGCAACGACTGGCGCGACCCGGCGACCGGCGCGATGGTCTACAACACCGGCGACATCGCCGCCAAGTACATCGGCCATGCGACCAAGCCGCTGGACGGCACCAGCCCGCGCAACCTCAAGGTCGAAACCGTGGGCGACGTGCTGCGCCGCGCCGACCCGCGCGCCAAGGTGATCGCGATTTCCGGCAAGGACCGCGGCGCGATCCTGCCGGCCGGCAAGACCGGTGTCGCCTACATGTACATGGGCGAGACCGGCCAGTTCGCGTCCACCACCCACTACATGGCGCAGCACCCGGCCTGGGTCACCGACTTCAACGGCCGCAGGCTGGCCGACCGCTATTTCAAGACCGAGTGGAAGCCGCTGCTGCCCGAGGCCGCCTACGCGCGCTCGGTGCCGGACAGCCAGCCCTGGTACGGCACGCGCGGCGGCAAGCTGCCGATGGCGATGGGCGCGGCCACCGATGCGGCGCCGACCCCGGCGTTCTACGGCGCACTGCTGCGCAGCCCGTTCGGCGACGCGCTGTCCCTCGACTTCGCGCGCGCCGCCATCGCCGGCGAGGGCCTGGGCCGCGACGAAGCCACCGACATCCTGGCCGTGAGCCTGTCGGGCCACGATTACGTCAACCACGCCTGGAGCGCCGAGTCGCGGCTGTCGCACGACCACTTCCTGCACCTGGACCGGATGCTGCAGGATTTCTTCCGCGACCTCGACGCCAGCGTCGGCCGCGGCAACTACCTCGCGGTGCTCACCGCCGACCATGGCTTCATGCCGGCGCCCGAGATGGCAGCGGCCAAGGGCGAGGCGTCCGGCCGCATCAGCTCCAGCCAGCTCCTGGGCCGGGTCAACGCCGGCCTGGAAAAGAAGTTCGGCGAGGGCAAGTGGCTGCTCGGGAATTCCGCGGCGTCGCTGCTGCTGGACAAGCGGCTGGCGGCGCAGAAGAACGTCGACCTCGACGCCGTGGCCGACGAGGCGCGCACGCTGCTGCTGGCCGAGCCGGGCATCAACACCGCCTACACCCGCCGCGAGCTGCTCTCGGGCAGCCGCGCCGGCGCGCCGTTCTTCGAGGCGTCGCGCAAGTCCTGGCATCCGGACGTGTCGGGCGAGGTGCAGTTCACGCTCAAGCCCAACTTCATGTTCGGCTCCAGCACCTCGATCGCCACCCACGGCTCGCCCCACGAGTACGACAACCACGTGCCGCTGCTGTTCTGGGGCCCGTCGTGGGTGCGCGCCGGCCGCGTCGACACGCCGGTGGAAATCGTCGACATCGCGCCGACGCTGGCGCGCCTCCTGGGGGTCGCCGCCCCGGCCGCCTCCGAGGGCAAACCCCTGCCATTTCCGCTTCCCTGAACCGATGCTTTTGTCCTATGCTGGACTGATTACATCGACTTGGGAGCTTCCATGTACAAGCGCATCCTGCTCGCCTACGACGGCTCCGACGCCGGCCAGAAAGCCCTTCTCGATTGCCAGGACCTGGCCCAGTGGAGCGGTTCCGAACTGTCCCTGATCGCCGTCATGCCGTCGGCCATGAGCTTCGTCGGCCTCGAGGGCGGCGTGTACGACATCGAACTGGAAGAGCGCGAGAAGAAGAAGTACCGCGCCGTGCTCGACGAGGGCCTGCGGCGCCTGTCCGATGCCGGCTACAGCGCCAGGGGCGAGCTGGTGGCGGGCGAGGCCATCGACGAGATCACCCGCTACGCCCGCAAGATGGAGGCCGACCTGATCGTCGTCGGCCACAAGCACCTGGACAGCTGGGCGGCGCGCTGGTGGCGCGGCTCGATCTCCGGCGCGCTGATCGAGCACGCTCCCTGCAGCGTGCTGGTCGTCATCACGCCCTAGGGCCAGTCCCATGAAGGACCCGGCCGGGCGCCCCCCGCGTGGCCGGCCCGCGGCCCTGGCGCAATACCGCCGCCGCGCCGCGCATTACGACGCCGAACTGGCCCTGTTCGAGCCGCTGCGCACCGAGGCGGTGGCGCTGCTGCAACTGCAACCGGGCCAGCGGGTGCTGGACGTGGGTTGCGGCACGGGCCTGAGCTTCGAACTGCTGGAGCGCGAGGTCGGCGCGCCGGGCGCCATCGTCGGCATCGAGCAGTCGCCGGAGATGCTGCAGCTGGCCGGCGAGCGGGTGGCCCGCCACGGCTGGAGCAACGTCACGCTGGTGGCGGCGCCGGCCGAGGAGGCGCAGGTCCATGGCCGGCCGGATGCGGCCCTGTTCCACTTCACCCACGACGTGCTGCGCTCGCCCGCGGCGCTGGACAACGTGCTGCGGCACCTGCGCCCGGGCGCCCGGGTGGTGACGGTGGGCCTGCAGTGGGCGCCGCTCTGGGCCTGGCCGGCCAACTGCTTCGTGGCGGGCGCGGCGCTCTATTCGGTCAGCTCGTTCGAGGGCCTGGCCCGGCCCTGGGATCTGCTGGCGGCGCGCTTGCAGCAGTTCCAGCTCCACACGGCGTTGCTGGGGGGCATCTACGTGGCGTCCGGCGTGGTGAGCCCCGGGCGCTGACCGGCCCGACACAAATCCGATACATGCGTCAGGCATGGTTGCTGCATTGGCGCCAAGTCGCGGCCGCGGGAAGTCGGCCTACAACGAAATGCCCAACACGCGCATGGCGCCGATGCGGGAAGCCCGGTAGGCTCCCCGCACCGCCGGTTTGCCTGCCGCGCGGCCGCTACAAGAAAAAAGGACAGCGATGGATCCGGTTCATTCCACTACTCCTGCCACCCAGACCGCAGCCATGCCCCGGCGCGTGAGCCGGCGCAGCACCGTCATCGGCGCCGTGGTCGCGCTGGTCGTCGCCGCCGGCCTCGGCTGGCTGGCCTGGGACCTGACCCATCCCGCTCCCGGCGCCGCCGGTGCCGCCTCGGGCGTCCGCGCCGCGGGCGGTGGTGGCGGCGGCGGCCCTGGCGGCGGTGGTCCCGGTGGCGGCGGCGGCCGGCGCGCCCCGGCCACCACGGTGGGCGTGGCGGCGGCCGAGAAGGTGGACATCCCCGTGCTGCTGGAGTCGCTGGGCACTGTGGTGCCGCAGGCCACCGTCCGGGTCCGGCCGCAGGTCTCCGGCGTGCTGCAGCAGCTGCTGTTCAAGGAAGGCCAGCTGGTGAAGAAGGGCGACCTGCTCGCCACCATCGACCCGCGCCAGTTCGAGATGGCGCTGCAGCAGGCCATCGGGCAGCGCCAGCGCGACGAATCGCAGATCGAGGCCGCGAAGGTGACGCTGGCCCGCTACCAGACCCTGTTGCAGCAGGACTCGATCGCCCGCCAGGAGGTCGACACCCAGGCCGCGCTGGTCAAGCAGCTCGAAGGCTCGGTCGTCATCGACCGCGCCAACGAGGGCGCGGCCCGCCTGAACCTGAGCTACACCCGGATCGTCGCACCGATCTCCGGCCGGGTCGGCCTGCGCACGGTGGACGTCGGCAACGTGGTCGGCCCGAGCGATTCCAGCGGCATCGCGCTGATCACCCAGCTGGCGCCGATCGACGTCGAATTCACGGTGCCGCAGGACCTGGCGCCGGACCTGCAGCAGCGCTCCGGCTCGTTCATGGAAGCCAGGGCGCTTGACCGCACCCGCGCCAATGTGCTGGACGTGGGCGTGTTCGCATCCCTGGACAACCAGGTCGACACCCAGACCGGCACGGTGCGCGCCAAGGCCCGCTTCAACAACACCAAGGCGGCGCTGTTCCCGAGCCAGTTCGTCAACATCCGGCTGATGGTGCGCACCATCACCGGCGCGGTCGTGGTGCCGGTGGCGGCGCTGCGGCACGGCAACGAGGGCGACTATGTCTTCGTCCTGAACCAGGACCGCACCGTGACCCAGCGGCCGGTGACGGCCGGCCAGGCGACGGTCGACAAGGTGCAGATCGCCACCGGCCTGCAGGCCGGCGAGCGGGTGGTGACCGAGGGCGCCGATCGCCTGAAGGACGGCGCCCGCGTGACGCTGCCCGGTGACGCGCCGCGCGTGTCGGGCGAGGGCGGTGGCGGCGGGCGGCGCTTCCGCCAGGGCGCTTCGGCGCCCGCCGACGGCACGCCGCGCGCGGCCCCCGATGCACGCGCCCCTGCGGCTGCTGCATCCGCGGCGCCGGCCGCTCCGGCCGCTCCTGCCGCTTCGGCTCCCGCGGCGACGGGCGCGGCGCCCCGGGCCAGCGCGCCGCGCGCAGCCGCCGCGCCCGCGCCGACGCTCGGCGCTGCCGACCCGGGCAACGGCCCGACGCCGGAGCAGCGCAAGCGCTTCCTCGAGCAGGCCAAGGACGACCCGGAGCAGCTGGCCCGGCGCAAGGGCTTCCTCGACAAGATCGACCAGAAGGACCCGGCGGCGCTGGAGCGGTGGCACCGGATGATGGAACGGCGCCAGGGGCAGGGCGGCGCTGGCCAGGCGCAGTGACCGCGCAATGAGTCCCTCCCGTCCCTTCATCCTCCGGCCGGTCGCCACGTCGCTGCTGATGCTGGCCATCGTGCTGGCCGGCCTGGTGGGCTTCCGGTTCCTGCCGCTGTCGGCATTGCCGCAGGTCGACTACCCCACCATCCAGGTGCAGACGCTGTACCCGGGCGCCAGTCCCGAGGTGATGGCGCAGACCGTCACCGCGCCGCTGGAGCGCCAGTTCGGCCAGATGCCGGGCCTGTCGCGCATGGCGTCGACCAGCGCCTCGGGCGTCTCGATCGTCACGCTGCAGTTCGGGCTCGGCCTGGCGCTGGACGTCGCCGAGCAGCAGGTGCAGGCCGCCATCAATGCCGGCGGCTCGCTGCTGCCGGCCGACCTGCCGGCGCCGCCGGTCTATGCCAAGGTCAATCCGGCCGACGCGCCGGTGCTGACGCTGGCCGTCACCTCCGATTCGCTGCCGCTGACCGAGGTGCAGAACCTGGTCAACACCCGGCTGGCGCTCAAGATCAGCCAGGTCTCCGGCGTCGGCCTGGTGTCGCTGGCCGGCGGCCAGCGGCCCGCCGTGCGGATCCAGGCCGACACCCGGGCCCTGGCGTCGTACGGGCTCACGCTCGACAGCCTGCGCACGGCGATCACGGCGGCCAACGCCAACGGCGCCAAGGGCAGCATCGACGGCCCGACCCGGGCCTACACCATCAACGCCAACGACCAGTTGCTGACGGCCAAGGACTACCAGAACGTGATCGTCGCCTACCGCAATGGCGCGGCGGTGCGGCTGTCGAACGTGGCGCAGGCGGTGGAGAGCGCCGAGAACGTGCGCCTGGGCGCCTGGTCGGCCGTCAGCGGCCAGCTCAAGCCGGCGATCATCCTGAACGTGCAGCGCCAGCCCGGCGCCAACGTCATCGCCACCGTCGACGCCATCAAAACCCGCCTGCCCGAGCTGACCGCCGGCCTGCCGCCGTCGCTCAAGGTCGACGTGCTGAGCGACCGCACCACCGGCATCCGGGCCTCGGTGCACCACGTGCAGATCGAGTTGCTGCTCGCCGTCGTCCTCGTCGTGCTGGTGATCTTCGCCTTCCTGCACAGCCCGCGCGCCACCATCATCGCCAGCCTGTCGGTGCCCATCTCCCTGATCGGCGCCTGCGGCGCGATGTACCTGCTGGGCTACAGCCTGAACAACCTGTCGCTGATGGCGCTGACCATCGCCACCGGCTTCGTGGTCGACGATGCGATCGTGATGATCGAGAACATCTCGCGCCACATCGAGGACGGCGAGCCGCCGATGCAGGCGGCGCTCAAGGGCGCGACCGAGATCGGCTTCACCATCATCTCGCTGACCGTGTCGCTGATCGCCGTGCTGATCCCGCTGCTGTTCATGGGCGACGTGGTGGGGCGGCTGTTCCGCGAGTTCGCGGTGACGCTGGCCATCACCATCCTGATCTCCGCGGTGGTCTCGCTGACTCTGGTGCCGATGATGTCGGCGCGCTGGCTCAAGGCCCACCCCGGCGGCGAGACCGGCTTCGCCGGCAAGCTGCAGCGCGGCTTCGACAAGGTGATCAAGCACTACGACACGGCGCTGGTGTGGGTGCTGGCGCGCCAGAAGCTGACGCTGCTGGTGGCGCTGGGCACGCTGGTGCTGACGGTGCTGCTGTACATGTGGATCCCCAAGGGCCTGTTCCCGACCCAGAACACCGGCCAGTTGCAGGCCCGGGTGGAGGCGTCGCAGTCGGTCTCCTACCCGGTGATGGCGCGGATGCAGCAGGACGTGGCGCGGCGGCTGATGGAGGACCCGGAGGTGGCGACGCTGAGCAGCTTCGTCGGCGTCGACGCCGCCAACAACACGATGCTGCACACCGGCCGCATGCTGATCAACCTGAAGAGTTCGCGCGGCAGCCAGCAGGCGCTGATGGACCGGCTCAAGGCCGCCGCCCAGCGGGTGCCGGGCGTCACGCTGTACCTGCAGCCGGTGCAGGACCTGACCATCGACGCGGAATCGGGCCCGACCCAGTTCCGCTTCTCGCTGGAATCGGCCGACAACGCGGTGGTGATCGACTGGGCCGCGCGCATGACCGAGCAGTTGCGCGGCGTCAAGCAGGTGCGCAACGTGGTCTCGGACGCCAGCGCCGCGGGCGCCGCGGTCTATGTCGACATCGACCGCGACACGGCGGCGCGCCTGAACATCACGGCGGCCAGCATCGACGAGGCGCTGTACAGCGCCTTCGGCCAGCGCATCGTCTCGACCATCTTCACCGAGACCAACCAGTACCGGGTGATCCTGGAGGCCCGGCCGGATTCGCAGGCCAGCCCGGCGTCGCTCGGGATGGTGCAATTGCGCACCGCGTCGGGCGAACCGACGCCGCTGTCGGCGGTGGCGAAGATCACCGAGCGACCGGCGCCGCTGCAGATCACCCACGTGGCGCAATACCCGGCCACCACCATCGGCTTCGACACCGCGCCCGGCGTGTCGCTGGGCAGCGCGGTGGAGGCGATCCGCGAGGCGGCCAAGGAACTCAAGCTGCCGGCCAGTGTCACGCTGACCTTCCTGGGCGCATCGGGCGCCTATGAATCGTCGCTGAGCAACCAGCTCTGGCTGATCCTGGCGGCGGTGATCTGCGTCTACATCGTGCTCGGTGTGCTGTACGAGAGCTACATCCACCCGCTCACCATCCTGTCGACGCTGCCGTCGGCCGGGGTCGGCGCGCTGCTGATGCTGATGATCAGCGGCAACGACCTGGGGGTGATCGGCATCATCGGCATCATCCTGCTGATCGGCATCGTCAAGAAGAACGCGATCATGATGATCGACTTTGCCATCGACGCCGAGCGCAATCAGGGGAAGAGCGCGCAGGACGCGATCCACCAGGCGGCGTTGCTGCGCTTCCGGCCGATCCTGATGACGACGCTGGCGGCCCTGTTCGCCGCGGTGCCGCTGATGCTGGGATGGGGCGAGGGCGCCGAGCTGCGCCGGCCGCTCGGCCTGGCGATCTTCGGCGGGCTGATCGTCAGCCAGCTGCTCACGCTGTTCACCACGCCGGTGATCTACCTGGGGTTCGATTCGCTGGCGCAGCGGTGGGGCAAGAAGCACCCTCACCCTAGCCCTCTCCCGGGGGGAGAGGGAAACTTGCTCCCTCTCCCGCCAGCGGGAGAGGGCCGGGGTGAGGGCATCGCATGAACCTCTCCAGCCCCTTCGTCCGCCGCCCGGTTGCCACCGTGCTGCTGACCATCGGCCTGGCGCTGTCGGGGATCGGCGCGTTCTTCCTGCTGCCGGTCGCCTCCCTGCCGCAGGTGGATTACCCGGTGATCTCGGTCAGCGCCAGCCTGCCGGGCGCCAGCCCGGACACCATGGCCACCAGCGTGGCGACGCCGCTGGAGCGGCGCCTCGGCGTGATCGCGGGCGTCAACGAGATGACATCCAGCAGCGGCAACGGCTCGACCCGCATCAGCCTGCAGTTCGCGCTCAATCGCAACATCGACGCCGCCGCCCGCGAAGTGCAGGCCGCCATCAATGCCACCCGCGCCGACCTGCCGGCCAACCTGCGCAGCAACCCGACCTACCGCAAGGCCAACCCGTCGGCCGCGCCCGTCATCATCCTGGCGCTGACCTCGCCGACCCGCTCGCCGGGCCAGATCTACGACGCCGTCTCCAACGTGGTGCAGCAGAAGCTGGCCCAGGTGCAGGGCGTCGGCGACGTCGAACTCGGCGGCGGCTCGCTGCCGGCGGTGCGGGTCGACCTGCTGCCGTTCGCGCTGAACAAATACGGCATCAGCACCGAGGACGTGCGCGCCGCCCTGCAGGCCGGCAGCGCGAACCGGCCCAAGGGCGACATCGACGCCAACGGCCGCCGGCTGCAGATCTACACCGGTATCGGGCCCGACGGGACAGGCCGCACCGCCGCCGACTACAAGGGCATGGTCGTGGCCTGGCGCAACGGCGCCGCCGTGCGGCTGCAGGACGTGGCGGAAGTGATCGACAGCGTCGAGAACATCAACACGCTGGGCCTGTTCAACGGCCAGCCGGCGGTGATCGTGCTGGTGACGCTGCAGCCGGGCGCCAACGTGATCAAGACCGTCGACGGCGTGCGCGCGCTGCTGCCGGAGCTGCAGGAGCAACTGCCCAGGGACATCAAGCTGCAGGTGGCGTCGGACCGCACCAACTCGATCCGCGCCGCGCTGCACGAGGTGGAGATCACCCTGCTGATCGCGATTGCGCTGGTGGTGCTGGTGGTCAGCGCGTTCCTGCGCAGCGCCCGGGCCACCGTCATTCCCGCGGTCGCCACCGTGGTCTCGCTGCTCGGCACCTTCGGCGTGATGTACCTGCTGGGGTTCTCGTTGAACAACCTGTCGCTGATGGCGCTGACGGTGGCTACCGGCTTCGTCGTCGACGACGCCATCGTGGTGCTGGAGAACACCAGCCGCCATCTCGAGCAGGGCATGGACCGGTTCGAGGCGGCGCTGCTCGGGGCCAGGGAGGTCGGCTTCACCGTGCTGTCGATCAGCCTGTCGCTGGTGGCGGTGTTCATCCCGCTGCTGTTCATGGGCGGGCAGGTCGGCCGGCTGTTCCGCGAGTTCGCGGTGACGCTGTCGGCGGCGGTGATGATTTCGCTGGTGATCTCGCTGACCACCACGCCGATGATGTGCGCCTGGCTGCTCAAGCCCGACCAGCACAAGAAGCAGGAGGGGCGGCTGGCCCGCTTCTTCGAGCGCGGCTTCAACTCCCTGCACCGCGGCTACGAGCACGCCCTGGACTGGGCCCTGCACGCGAAGTGGCTGGTGATGCTGATCCTGGTGTTCGTGGTGGGGCTGAACGCCTACCTGTTCGTCAAGGTGCCCAAGGGCTTCTTCCCGCAGCAGGACACCGGCCAGATCTCGGGCGGCATCCGCGCCGACCAGAGCATCTCGTTCCAGTCCATGCAGGACAAGCTGCGCGACCTGGTCAACATCATCCGCGCCGACCCGGCGGTGGACACGGTGGTGGGCTTCACCGGCGGCGGCCGCGCCGGCGGCGGCTTCATGTTCATCAACCTCAAGCCGGCGTCGCAGCGCACCGACAAGGGCAACGCCGTGATCGCGCGGCTGCGGCCGCAGCTGGCCCAGGTGACGGGCATCTCGCTGTTCCTCAACCCGGTGCAGGACCTGCGCATGGGCGGGCGCTCCAGCAACTCCACCTACCAGTACACGCTCAAGAGCGACAACGTGGCCGACCTCAAGGCCTGGGCGACGAAGCTGGCCGACGCCATGAAGCAGCAGGAGCAGCTGGTGGACGTCGACACCGACCAGCAGGAGAACGGCGTCGAGAGCTATGTGCAGGTCGACAAGGATTCGGCCTCGCGCCTGGGCATCACCTCGCGCGACGTCGACAACGCGCTGTACAACGGCTTCGGCCAGCGCCAGGTGGCGACCATCTACGCCGACCAGAACCAGTACCGCGTGATCATGGGCGTCGCGCCCAAGTTCACCCGCAGCCCGGAGTCGCTCAAGGACATCTACGTGCCGGCCCGGGTGCCGGCCGGTTCGGTGACGTCGACGGCCGCTGCCACGGCCACCACCACCAGCGCGGTGGCGTCCACGGGACCGATCAACCCCGGCCTGCGCGACCAGGCCACCGGCTCGCCGGTGAGCAGCAGTGCCCGGACCATGGTGCCGCTGTCGGCGATCGCGCGCTTCTCGGAACGGCCGACGGCCAGCTCGATCTCGCACCAGGACGCGGAGCTGGCCACCACCATCTCGTACAACCTGGCCGAGGGCGCCACCCTGGCCGACGGCCAGGACGCGGTGCGGGCGGCCGAGGCGTCGATCGGCATGCCGATCAACGTGCGCGGCAGCTTCCAGGGCACGGCGCGCGCGGCGCAGGACTCGCAGCAGGAGCAGCCGATGCTGATCCTGGCGGCGATCGTGGTGATCTACATCGTGCTCGGCATCCTGTACGAGAGCCTGGTGCATCCGATCACCGTGCTGTCGACGCTGCCCTCGGCCGGCGTCGGCGCGGTGCTGGCGCTGATGCTGTTCAAGCTGGACTTTTCGATCATGGCGCTGATCGGCCTGTTCCTGCTGATCGGGATCGTGAAGAAGAACGCCATCCTGATCATCGATTTCGCGCTCGATGCCGAGCGCTCGCGCGGGCTCTCGCCGGTGCAGGCGGTGCGCGAAGCCTGCCTGCTGCGCTTCCGGCCGATCCTGATGACGACGCTGGCCGCGATCCTGGGCGCGCTGCCGCTGGTGATCGGTTTCGGCGAAGGCGCCGAGCTGCGCCGGCCGCTGGGCATCGCCATCATCGGCGGCCTGGTCGCCAGCCAGCTGCTGACGCTGCTGACCACGCCGGTGGTCTACCTGCTGCTGGACAAGCTGCGCCGCCGCAGCCCGCTGGAACGCGAGCTGGCCCGGCACCATGAACCCTTACCTGCATGAACATGTCAACACGACGACCCAAGAAACCCGTTCGCCCTGAGCTTGTCGAAGGGCGCGCAAGGGCTTCGACAAGCTCAGCCCGAACAGTCGCGTGCCTGGTGATCGCCGCGGTGCTGGGCGCGTGCGCCGCCGTCGGCCCCACCTACCAGCGGCCCGCCGTCGACACGCCGGTCGCCTTCAAGGAGGGCGCGGGCGCCTGGGTGCCGGCGACGCCGGCCGACACGCTCGAGCGCGGCCCGTGGTGGCAGCTGTTCGGCGACCCGGTGCTCGATGGGCTGGCCGAGCGGGTGGCGGTCGACAACCAGAACGTGGCGCAGGCCGTGGCGGCGTACCGGCAGGCCCGGGCGCTGGTGGCGGAGCAGCGCGCGTCGCTGTTCCCGCAGGTGGGGCTGGATGTTGGCGCCTCCCGCCGTGGCGGGGGCGGCGACACCCCGAGCAGCAGCAACTTCCAGGTCGGCATCGGCGGCAGCTGGGAGCCGGACGTCTGGGGCCGGCTGGGACGCAGCGTCGATGCCGCCCGCTCCGGCGAGCAGGCCAGCGCCGCGGACCTGGCTTCGGCGCGGCTGTCCGCGCAGGGCGAGCTGGCGGCGAACTACTTCGCATTGCGCGGCCTCGACGTGCAGCGCGGCCTGCTGGCCGAAACCATCACCGGCTACCAGCGCAACCTGCAGATCACGACCAATCGCTACAACGCCGGCATCGTCGCGCGCACCGACGTGCTGCAGGCGCAGACGGCCCTGGCCAACGCGCAGGCCGATGCGCTGTCGCTGGAGCGCCAGCGCGCGCAACTCGAACACGCGATCGCGGTGCTGGTGGGCGTGGCGCCGGCCAGCTTCGCCCTGGCCGCCGAGCCGACCTGGGTCATCAACCTGCCGCCGGTGCCGGTGACGGTGCCGTCGACGCTGCTGCAGCGGCGGCCGGACATCGCCGCCGCCGAGCGCCGTGTCGCCGCCGCCAACGAGCAGATCGGCATCGCGCAGGCGGCTTACTACCCCAGCCTGTCGCTGAGCGGCTCGGTCGGCCTGGGCGCCGCCAGCATCGGCGAGCTGTTCAGCGCGTCGAGCCTGGTGTGGTCGCTGGGTGCGTCGCTGGCGCAGACGCTGTTCAATGCCGGGGCCACCGGCGCGCGGGTGGAGCAGGCGCGGGCGTCGCACGAGGCGGCGACGGCGCGTTACCGCCAGGCCGTGCTCGGCGCCTTCGAGCAGGTCGAGAACCAGCTGGTCGCGTCGCGCGTGCTGGGCCAGCAGCTGGCCTTGCGCCAGCAGGCCGCGCAGGCGGCCAGCCTGGTGGAGCAGCAGGTGCTCAACCGCTACCAGGCCGGGCAGGTCAGCTACACCGAGGTGATCAACGCGCAGGCCACGGCCCTCAATGCCCGCCGGGCGCTGGCGCAATTGCAGTCCGACCGCCAGACCGCGGCGGTGGCGTTGATCCAGGCGCTCGGTGGGGGCTGGGCGGGGCGCTAAGGCAGTTCAGGCGGCGGCTTGCGCGCCACCACCGTCACGAACGACTTGACCTGGCCGTTGGGCGCCGGAAAGTCCTGCGCTTCCAGCTGCAGGATGTCCCAGCCCGCGAAGCGCGCTGGGAGTTCGTCGCGGGCGAACAGGCAGTACGCCTGCGGGTCGAACATGTCCAGATAGGTCGTGCCTTCGACCAGCACGTTGATCACCGCGACCCCGCCGGCGCGGGTGCGCGCCTGGAGCTGCCGGAGCTGGCGCTGCGCCGTGGCGCAGTCGAAGAACATCAGCAGGCCGATCGACACCACGGCACCGTATTCGCCGGTGAGTTCATGGCTGCGCAGGTCGGCCTCGGACGCTTCGATCGGCAGCGCCTGCTCGCTGGCGACGCGGCGCAGGTGCTCGATGGCCGTTGGGCTGGCGTCCAGCGCCAGCACCGGACAACCGCGCTGGGCGGCGGCGATCGCGAGGTTGCCCAGGCCGCAACCGTAGTCGAGCACCTTGCCGGTCAAGTAGGGCAGGGCGATGCGCTCGAACGGATTCAGGCCCAGGTCGGCCTCGCGCACCTGGCGCTGGAACTGCGCATCGAAGAAGCGAACGCTGGAGCCGGGGTCCATGGCGCAAGTATGCGCCGGGTTGGTTCGGGTTCATGGATTGCGGGTCAAGCCCGCAATGACATCCTGAGCCCGCGCGCCCATCCTCCAGCGGCCGCGGCATGCATCAGCACCGCCAGCGCGAGCCGGTCGTCCCGGCGTGACCGGCGGACCGTCAGCCCGAGCGTGGAGACCGGAGGGGCTGTCAGCCCGGGTGTGGTAACCGGAGGGGTCGTCATCCCGGGCGTGGTGACCGAGGGGCTGTCATCCCGGGCTTGACCCGGGATCCATGGATTCGGGTTCATGGATTGCGGGTCAAGCCCGCAATGACATCCTGAGCCCGCGCGCCCATCCTCCAGCGGCCGCGGCATGCATCAGCACCGCCAGCACGAGCCGGTCGTCCCGGCGTGACCGGGAGGCTGTCATCCCGGGCTTGACCCGGGATCCAGCTTGTTCGAAGCTCGGACGCGATGCCTTATTTCGTCTACCTGCTTGCCAGCCGCAAGAACGGCACGCTGTACGTCGGCGTCAGCAGCGACTTGATCCGGCGCGTGCACGAACATCGGACCGGCGCCGTCGACGGGTTCAGCAAGCGCTACGCGGTGCACCACCTGGTGTGGTTCGAGTCGAGCGAATCCGTGGAGTCGGCAATCCAGAAGGAAAAGCAGATCAAGAACTGGAAACGCGACTGGAAGATCGCGCTGATCGAACAGGCCAATCCGCAATGGGACGACCTGTACGAGTTGCTGTTGTGACGATGGATCCCGGGTCAAGCCCGGGATGACAGCCCTTGTCGGGCCGGGGCATGACAGCCCATGCTGGGTCCGGGATGACAGCCGACCCTAGTGCGTCTCGCCCCCCAGCAGCGCGCTCATGCCGGCCTCCAGCGCTTCCATCCGGTCCGCGAGTTGCGGGGCGGACTGCTTCGACAGCTTCATGTACTGGCGGAACGTGGCCAGCAACGCCGTGCGTTCCGGGTTGTGCAGCAGCACGGTCGCGAGCGCGGCCTGCATGACGTGGATCTGCGCAGTCAGGGCAAGCTGGTTGTCCATCAGTCCCGCAATGTTCTGGCTGTGCAGTTCCAGCGTCTCGGTGGTCTTGTCCGGTTCCATGGGCGTCGCCTCGTAATGGTGTCAGCCACGACTGTACCGGCAGCGGCCATCCCGCTGGCGCCACCCGGCGCGGCTTCCTCAGTCGCGCGCCGCTTTCCGGGCCTGGCCGGGTGGCCGGCAGCCGTTGTTCTTCTTGGCCAGTCCGGGCGGGCAGGCCTGGCCGTTGCGACGGGTGGCGGGCGGGTTCTGCACCACGGTGGTGGTGGTCGTGGTGGCGGCGGCAGGAGCCCTGCTCACGGTGGTCTCGCGGGTGGTGGTCACGCGTTCACCAGCCTGCCTGGCCGTGGTCGTGGTGGTGGCCGTCGTGGCGGTGGGTGTCCGCTCGACCGTCCGGTTCACCGTGGTCGCGCCGTCACGGGTGCGCTGGCGGGTTTCGGTCTGGGCCATCGCGCTGCTGGCCAGCAGGGACAGCAACAAGGCGCCGATCAGTTGGTTCATGTCATGCTTTCTTTTGAACTCGGGCAGAGGGAGATTGCAGGGTGGGCCCCCGCGGCCCCACTGCGCGTCGGCCAAGGCGCCGCGCAGTTGTGGGCCGATGCCTCAGCCGGTCGAACCCTCGGCCTGGCGCAGTCGTGGTCAGGCGGGTGCAGTCGCCCGCGGCGGCGGCGTCTTGGGCTGGTAGTCGCAGTACCGGATCACCGCGCACTCCCAGCAGCGCGGCGTGCGGGCCACGCAGACGTAGCGGCCATGCAGGATCAGCCAGTGGTGCGCATCGGCCAGGTACTCCTTCGGCACCCGCTGGAGCAGGCCCATCTCCACGTCGTACGGCGTCTTGCCCGGCGCCAGCCCGGTGCGGTTGGCGACGCGGAAGATGTGCGTGTCCACCGCCATCGTCTCCTGGCCGAAGGCGGTGTTGAGCACCACGTTGGCGGTCTTGCGGCCGACGCCCGGCAGCTGTTCCAGTTGTTCCCGGGTGCGCGGCACCTGGCCGCCGTGCTGCTCCACCAGGATGCGGCAGGCTTCGACCAGGTGTTTGGCCTTCATGCGATACAGGCCGATGGTCTTGATGTAGCTCTCGAGGCCTTCGACGCCCAGGTCCAGCATGGCCTGCGGCGTGCTGGCGACCGGGAACAGCTTGCGCGTGGCCTTGTTCACGCCGACGTCGGTGGCCTGCGCCGACAGCAGCACGGCGGCCAGCAGCTCGAACGGAGTCGTGTATTCCAGCTCGGTGGTCGGCAGCGGATTGGCCGCGCGCAGGGTGGCGAAGAAGGGTTCGATCGATTCTTTTTTCATGGAGAAAGCGGACACCCGTACGCAGAGGGCGCAAAAGTGACGCAGAGGACGCAGAAGGAAATCAAGGACTGAAGGTTAAATACAAAAGGACCGGGTCTGCGTCCTTCAACTGTTCCATTTTTGCGTCTTCTGCGCTCCCTTTGCGTCCTCTGCGTACGGATGTCCGTCTTCATTGCACCCGCCCCTGGAACTCCCGCACCACGGCGCCGACCAGCGCGGCGTGGGGCGACTCGCGGGTCTGCACCAGCGCGATCTGCCGGGCCTCGGCCTGCGGGATCTCGACCAGCCGCAGCCGCGCGTCGGCCTGCCAGCGGCTGTCGCGCAGGTGCGGCACGATCGCCAGGCCGAGGCCGGAGCGCACCAGCTCCACGATGCTCTCGATCGCGTTGAGCTCCAGGAACTCCTGCGGCCGCGCCCGCAGCTTGCGCAGCGTCCGCTCGACGAGTTGCCCGGTGTGCTGGCTGCGGTCGAAGCGGATGAACGGATGGCGCTGCAGCAGCGCTCGCGGCGTGGCGTGCTCGGTGCTGCGGCCGGCCAGCAGCACCATCGGCTCGGCGTACAGCGCGGTCCAGGCCAGGGCCGGGCGGGCGGGGCCGGGCTCGCGCACGACGATGGCCGCATCCAGCGCGCCGGCTTCGACGTCCTGCAGCAGGTCGATCGACTTGGCGGCCGAGACGTGCAGCTCCAGCCCCGGATGCCGGGCCTTCAGGGCCAGCGTGGCCTGGATCAGCGGCCGCACCGCGGAGACCACCGCGCCCAGGTGCACCGTGCCGGCCATCGGTTCGGCCGACGGCGAGCTGGCCAGCATCTGGTCGTATAGCGCCACCAGCTTGCGCATGGCCGGCAGCAGCTCGCGGCCTGCCTCGCTCAGCGTCACCGACTTGCCCTGGCGCTCGAACAGCGGCCGGCGCAGCTCGGTCTCCAGCGTGCGCATCTGCAGGCCGACGGCCGCCTGGGTCAGCGCCACCCGGGGCGCGGCGGCGGCGAACGAGCCCTCGGTGGCGACGGCGATGAAGGTCCTCAACAGGCGGATGCTGCTCATCGCCGGATGATAAAGAAAACCTTGCGTGTCAGTAAAGCAATCCTGGCTTTTCCTTTCGCCGGCGAGTTTCGATAATCAGGGCTTTTGACCATGCCCCGCCCGATGAAACTGACCAGCGCCCTGCTGCTTGCCGCCGCCTCCCTGTTCGCCCCCGCCGTGCTGGCACAGTCCGCCGCTTCGACAGGCTCAGGACAGGCCTACCCGACCAAGCCGATCCGGCTGGTCGTGCCGTTCCCGGCCGGCGGCGCCACCGACATCTTCGCCCGCGCGGTGTCGCAGAAACTCGGCGAGCGGCTCAACACCACCATCGTGGTCGACAACAAGCCCGGCGCCGGCGGCACCATCGGCTCGGACATCGTCGCCAAGGGCACGCCCGACGGCTATACGCTGCTGCTGGCCACCTCCAGCACCCATTCGATCGGCCCGAGCTTCGGCGGCAAGCTGCCCTACGACGCGGTCGCCGACTTCACGCCGATCTCGCACGTCGGCAACGCGCCCAGCATCATGCTGGTGCCCAATACGTCGCCGGCCAGGACCGTCAAGGAGTGGGTCGACTACGCCCGCAAGAACCCCGGCAAGCTCAATTACGCCAGCAGCGGCAACGGCACCGTGGTGCACCTGGGCACCGAGTACTTCAAGGCCCAGGCCGGCCTGTTCCTGGTCCACATTCCGTACCGCGGCACGGCGCTGGCCATTCCCGACCTGGTCAGCGGCAAGGTCGACGTGCTGTTCGACTCGCTGCCCAGCGGCCTGCCGCATGTGAACCAGGGCCGGCTGCGTGCGCTGGGCATCACCAGCGCGAAACGCTCGCCGCTGCTGCCGAACCTGCCGGCCATCGCCGAGACCGTGCCGGGCTACGAGACGGTGACCTGGTTCGGCCTGTACGGACCGAAGGGCCTGCCGGCCGAGCTGGTCGCGCGCCTGAACGCCGGCATCAACCAGGCGCTGCAGGACGCCGACGTCAAGGAGCGGCTGGCGCGCCTGGGCATCGAGCCGGTCGGCGGCACGCCGGCGCAGTTCGCCGCGATGGCCAACGCCGACCGCGCAAAATGGAAGAAGATCATCACCGAACGCAAGATCGTCGCCGAGTAAACCGCCCCTGACCCTGATTCCCTGTCATTGCGGGCTTGACCCGCAATCCATGGCCCCTGAAGGCATGGATCCCGGGTCGAGCCCGGGATGACAACTCTCAACCCAAGGCCATCTCCATGAAATTCGACTTCCACAATCCCTACCCGACCACCCGGATCCCGGTGATGGCGCGCAACGTCGTCTCGACCTCGCATCCGCTGGCGGCGCAGGCCGGGCTGCGCATGATGTGGAAGGGCGGCAATGCCGTGGACGGCGCCATCGCGGCGGCCGCGGCCATGACGATCTGCGAGCCGGTGAGCAACGGCCTGGGCAGCGACGCCTTCGCCATCCTGTGGGACGGCAAGGAACTGCACGGCCTCAATTCGTCCGGCCCGGCGCCGGCGACCTGGACCCCCGAGTACTTCCGCAAGAAGTACGGCAGCGACGCCAAGAAGCCGCCGGTGCGCGGCTTCGACGCCGTCACGGTGCCGGGTGCGGTCGCCAGCTGGATGGCCCTGTCCGAGCGCTTCGGCAAGCTGCCGTTCGCCGACCTGCTGGAGCCGGCGATCGAGATCGCCGAGCGCGGCTACCTGCTGCCGGTGGTGGTGCAGCAGAAGTGGCGCGACGCCACGGCCGAAATGAGCAAGCTGCCCGGCTGGTCGCAAAGCTTCCTGCCCTGGGGTCGCGCGCCCGAAGTGGGCGAGCTGTTCCAGTTCAAGGCGGCGGCGCGCGCGCTGCGCCTGATCGCCCAGAGCAAGGGCGAGGCCTTCTACGGCGGCGAGATCGCCCAGGCGGTGGAGAAATTCGCCGCGGCCAACGGGGGCAGCATCACGGCGCGCGACTTCGCGGCCTTCAAGCCCGAGTGGGTCAAGCCGATCGGCCGCGACTACCGCGGCTACACGCTGCACGAGATCCCGCCCAACGGCCAGGGCATCGCGGCGCTGATCGCGCTGGGCATCCTGGAGAAGTTCGACCTCGCCGGCCTGCCGGTGGACGGCCCGGACGCCCAGCATCTGCAGATCGAGGCCATGAAGCTGGCCTTCGCCGACACCTACCGGTACGTCGCCGAGCGCAACGCGATGGAAGTGACCCCCGAGCAGATGCTGGACGACGGCTACCTCGCATCGCGCGCCAGGCTGATCGACATGAAGAAGGCGCAGGACTTCGGCGCCGGCAACCCGGTCAAGGGCGGCACCATCTACCTGACGGCGGCCGACGAGAACGGCATGATGATCAGCTTCATCCAGAGCAACTACATGGGCTTCGGCTCGGGCTGCGTGGAGCCGACCTTCGGCATCAGCCTGCAGAACCGCGGCCATGGTTTCAGCCTGGAGCCGGGGCCCAACCAGGTCGCGCCCGGCAAGCGGCCGTTCCACACCATCATCCCGGCCTTCCTGACCCAGGGCGGCCAGCCGGTGATGAGCTTCGGCGTGATGGGCGGCAACATGCAGCCGCAGGGCCACATGCAGACCCTGGTGCGGATGCTCGACTACGGCCAGAGCCCGCAGGCTGCCTGCGACGCCCCGCGCTGGCGCTTCAACGCCGGCCTGGCGCTGAACGTGGAGCAGCAGATGGACAAGGCCACGGTGCAGGCCCTGATCGGCCGCGGCCACCAGCTGGAAGTGATCAACGACAGCTACCAGGACTTCGGCGCCGGCCAGTTCATCTGGCGCGCGGGCGATACCAAGGTGCAGGGGTACATCGCCGCCAGCGACTCCCGCCGCGACGGCCTGGCCGCCGGTTTCTGACGCCGCCCTTAAGGAAACCACCGGATTGCCAGCTGGGCTGCAAACGCCTCTAATTGGCGTTTGTCTTTTGCTGTCCACGGAGTTTCCATGAAGTTCACCAACATCGCGCTGCTGGCCCTGGTGGCCGCGGCTGGCGCGGCCCAGGCCCAGGGCGACAAGTGGGTCATCGGCCAGTCGGTGCCCCTGACCGGCGGCAATGCCAAGTTCGGCCAGGACATCCGTGACGGCGCCAACGCCTGGTTCGCCCATGTCAACGCCAAGGGCGGGGTCCAGGGCAAGGCGGTCGAGCTGCTCTCGCTGGACGACAAGAACGACCGCAAGCAGGCCGGCGCCAATGCCGGCGTGCTGCTGGAGAACCGCGACGTGCTGGCCCTGTACGGCTTTGCCTCCGCCACGCTCAGCCTCGACGCCCTGCCCCAGGCCGAAAAGAAGGGCGTGGCGTTCTTCGCCCCGTTCTCCGGCGCCAATCCGGTGCGTACCAACAGCCCGGTGCTCTTCACCGTCCGCGCCTCCTACGGCGAGGAAATGGAGAAGATGCTCAATTTCTGGACCAGCCTGGGCATGACCCGCGTCACCGTGATCCATTACGACGACGAGGTCGGCAAGCAGAACCTGGAAGTGGTGACCGCGTACCTCAAGAAAAGCAAGCTGACGCCGCAGGCGCTGCCGCTCAAACGCAACACCGCCGTGAGCAAATCCGACATCCAGACGCTGCTGGCGCAGACGCCGCAGTTCCTGCTGAACACGGCGCTCTCGGGCGCGGCGGCGCAGATCCAGAAGGAACTGGTCGGCATGGGCCGGGTGATCCCGACCTCCAGCCTGTCGTTCGTCGGCGCCGACCAGTACATCGCCGCCGCCGGGCCCTCCAGCGCCGGCGTGTCGATCGCGCAGGTGGTGCCCAGCCCCACGGCCCAGATCCCCGCGGTGCGCGAATGCGCCCAGGCGCTGGAAGCGTCGGGCGTCAAGACCCCGATGAACACCACCCACCTCGAGGCCTGCTTCGGCGCCAAGGTGCTGGTCGAGGGCCTGCGCCGCGCCCGCAAGCCGGTGACGCGCGCCACCCTGCTCGACTCGCTGGCCAACCTGGGCAGCTACGACCTGGGCGGCTACAAGATCACCTTCGGCAACGGCACCCAGCATGGCAGCAAGTTCGTCGAACTGGCCATGGTCACGCGCGAAGGCAAGCTCAGCACCCGCTGAGCGGCCGGCTTCGGGGACGGCCCGCATGCGCACCGTCCTGGGCCTGCTGGCCTTCGCCGCCGTGCTGTACGCGGCGGCGTGCGCGGTGCTGTTCTTCCTGCAGCGCTCGCTGATCTACTTTCCGCAACCGGCCCCGGCTCCGGCCGGCGTTGCCGTCATGAAATTGCCGGTGCCTGGCGGCGACGTGCTGGTGTCGGTGCGGGCCCACGCGGACGCCGGTGCCGGCGCCTTGCTGTATTTCGGCGGCAATGCCGAAGACGTCTCCTTCAGCCTGCCGGCGCTGGCCCAGGCCTTCCCCGACCGCGCGCTCTACCTGCTGCACTACCGCGGTTACGGCGGCAGCGCCGGCGCGCCGTCCGAGGCCGCGTTGCTGGACGACGCCCGCGCGCTGTTCGACCGGGTGCAGGCCAGGCACGGCGACGTCGCGGCGATGGGCCGCAGCCTGGGCACCGGCGTCGCGGTGCGGCTGGCCGCGGAGCGGGCCGTGTCCCGGCTGGTCCTGGTGACGCCGTACGACAGCCTGCAGGCGCTGGCGGTGCAGCAATACCCGCTGTTCCCGGTGCGCTGGCTGTTGCAGGACAAGTTCGAGTCCGACCGCTATGCGCCGCGCATCGCCGTGCCGACGCTGATCGTCGCCGCCGAGCACGACGAGGTCATTCCGCGCGCCAGCACCGAGCGCCTGCACCGCCGCTTCGGCGCCGGCGTCGCCACCCTGCACGTGGTGCCGCGCACCGGCCACAACACCATCTCGGACAGCCCGGAGTACGCACGGGCGCTGCTGGCCGCCCGCTGAGCCAGGCCCTAGAATTGCCACCGCCCTGAACCGGAGGTGACGATGACCGACACCATGACGGACCTGACGCGATTCGGCATCGGCCTGTTCGCGCTGCTCAACCCGTTTACCACGCTGCCCTACGTGCTGGGCGTCGCGGGCGGGGCCGGCAGCCGGGGCATCCTGACGATGGCGGCGGCCGCCACGGCCACCATGATTGCCGTGCTGCTGGCGATGCACTTCCTGGGCGAGGCATTGCTGGTCACGCTCGGCACCTCGCTGCCGTCGTTCCAGATCGGCGGCGGCCTGGTGATCCTGCTGACGGGCCTGTCGATGCTGCGCGACGCGCCCCCCGCCGTTGAATCCGCAGCGGCGGATGGCGCCGTGGGCACCGGCCATTACATCCGCCTGGGCATCACGCCGCTGGGCATCCCGATGCTGGCCGGCGCGGGCTCGATCACCAAGGTGATCCTGGAGACCCAGCCGCACTACGGCATCGACGACGTCATGCTGCTGGCGGTGGTGGTGGTGGTCGTGTGCCTGCTGTCGGGCGTCATCATCGCGTCGAGCGCGGTGCTGGTGCGGCTGCTGGGCCAGGCCTTCTTCGCCATCCTGGCGCGGCTGGCCGGGCTGGTCATCGTGGCGGTGGGCATCGAGGTGATGTCCAAGGGCGTGATGGCGCATGCACGGTTGTTCGGGGCGGGTTAGGCACGCCGATCAGCGCAGCGTCCGGCGGAACAAATCGAACAGCCGCTCCCAGTGCCGCTCGGCGCTGGGCTGGTCGTAGATGCCGGCCCGCAGCGGAAAGACGAAGCCGTGTTCAGCCTTCGGGTACCACTCGATGCGATGCGGCGTGCCGCCGGCCTTGAGCGCTGCTTCCAGTTCGGCGATGGTTTCCTTCGGCGCCCACTTGTCGGTCTCGGCGCAGGCGAAGTAGCTCTCGCATTTGATCTTCGGCGCCATCCGGTGCGCAGAGTCAGCCCGGTCGGTCACCAGGTTGGCGCCGTGGATCGACGCTATGGCCTTGATGCGCTCCGGGAAGGCCGCCGCCGCCGCCATCACGAACGGGCCGCTCATGCAGTAGCCGACCGCGCCGATGCGCCTGCCGTCCGCTGCGGCCTGGACATCGACGAAGCGCAGCATCGCCTCCGTGTCCTGCGTGACCATGGCGTTGGTGAGCGAATGCATGTGGTCGAACATCACGGCCATCGCCGGCTCGGTGCGTTCCCGCAGCCAGAAGTCGCGCGTGCGGCGGTAGTACAGGTTGGGCAGCACCACGTAGTAGCCGACCGAAGCCAGGCGGCGCGCCATGTCGTGCAGCTCCTCGCGCTTGCCCGGCGCGTCCATGTAGAACAGCACCACCGGGTGCGGGCCGTGCTCCTCGGGATGGACGACGAAGCTGTTCATCGCGCCGTCGCGGGTGGGGATGTCGATGTGCTGTTCGATCATTGGCGGACCTCGGTGAAGACCGCATGGTAAGCACAAACTACGTCGCGGCCGGTCCCGGCACGAACACGTCGCTGAAGAAATGCCTCGGGTCGAGGCCGCGTTCGTCGACGCAGGCCTTCTTCACCGCCGCCACCATCGCCGGCGCGCCGCAGCAGTAGACCTCGTGGCCGGCCAGGGAAGGGCAGTGAGCGCGGACGGCATCGTCGACGCGGCCATGGAAGCCGCCCAGCGCCTGGGCGTCGTCCGCGTTTTCCAGCGCCGCGATGAACGTGAAGCCGGGCATCAGCTTGTTCCAGCGTTCGACGGCGGGCATCAGGTACAGCCCGCCGCGGTTGCGCCCGCCCCAGACCAGCGTCACCGGGCGCTTGACGCCCTTCCTGACCATGTCGTCCAGCAAGGACTTGACCGGCGCGAACCCCGTCCCGCCGACCACGCACAGCATCGGGGCTGCGCTCTCTTCCTTCAGCTCGAAATTGCCGAACGGCAGCTCCACCTGCAGCAGGGCGCCCGGCTGGAGCGTTGGCACGATCTGCGTGAACTGGCCGCCCGCCACATGCCGGATATGCAATTGCAGCGTGTCGCTTTCATGCGGCGGATTGGCCATCGAATACGAACGCCGGCTGCCGTCGGGCAGTTCGACCTGCAGGTACTGGCCCGCCTTGAATTTCGCGCGCTGGCCGGCCGGCAGCCGCAGCTGCAGCACGCTGACGTCGTCGGCCACGAGTGTGTTGCGGAACACCTTGGCGCTGAAGGTCTTGCGCGCCGCCGGGTCGATGCGGTGCCAGGCCGTGGGCACGATCTCCAGGTCGCCGTCCGGCAGGCACTGGCAGTACAGCACCTGGCCCGGTCCCGCGACATCGTTCGGCGGGCACTGCACTGAGCCGGAGGCGATGCCGCCGGCACAGTTTCCGCACACGCCCTTGCGGCAGGAGTAGGGCATCTCGATGCCGGCTTTCAGGCCCGCGTCGAGGATGTTTTGTCCCGGCTCGCAGGAAAAATGCTGGTCGCTACCGGCGATGCGGATGTCGTAGGCCATTGAGAAAGAATCCGCGGGGGAGAGATCAGGAGATGCCGGCGACCAGGCGCAGGCTGCGCAGCAACGCATCGGGCCGGGCCTGGCCCGTGCCGGCGATGTCCATCGCGCTGCCGTGCCCGGTGCTGGCCAGCAGCACCTCGCCGCCGATCGACATGGCGCTGGCCGCCTGCGGCGCCAGCAGCTTGACGGGGATGTGGCCCTGGTCGTGCAGCATCGCGACGTACAGGTCGTGCTTGCGGTCGGCCAGCAACACGTCGGCGCCGGTCGGACCGTCGACGGCGATGCCCAGCCCGCGCAGCCGAAGCGCCGCCGGGACCACCCGTTCCGCGTCCTCGGGGCCGAACAGCCGGCCTTCGGAGGCGTGCGGGTTGATGCCGAACAGTGCCACCTTGGGCTGCTTCACGCCCAGCATCGCGCAGGCGCGAACGCCAGCCTGCGTCGCGGCGACGATCAGCTCCGGCGTGATGCGGGCCAGCGCTGTCGCCACGCTCTCGTGCAGAGTGACGTGCACGATGCGCAGCCCGCCGCCCACCAGCATCAGGAAGACGCTGTGCTCGTCCTGGCCGCAGGCCCGCGCCACCAGCGATGGATAGCCGCTGAAGGGGATGCCGGCCTGGTGGATCGCGGTCTCGTGGTGCGGGCCGGCGACCACCGCGTCGAACTCGCCCGCCTGGCAGGCCTGGATCGCCAGCGTGGCCGAAGCGACGGCGCTGGCACCGGCCTGCGCGTTCACCTGGCCGGGCACGGCGGCCGCGGCGGGCAGTTCTCCGACCGGCCGCAGCGCCAGGCCCAGGAAGACAGCTTCCATGCCGCAGGCCTTGGCTGTGCGCCGCAGCACTTCGGCCGGTCCGAACACCGTGATCTGCAGGCGGTCCTCGCCACGCAGCGCGGCCAGCGCCTTCAGCACGATCTCGGGCCCGATCCCGTTCGGGTCGCCGACCGACAGCGCGATCCTTCTCATGAGCGGCTCACAGCGGCAGGGCCATCAGCGTGTCTGTGACGGTGCTGTCGCACACGGCCACCCGTTCGGCCAGCAACAGCTTGCCGGCTTCCAGCACGAAGCGGTCCTGGTATTGCCCGGTGGCGAAGACCATGGTCTCGCCGGTGGCCATGATCCGCGCCACCATGAACGGCGTGCGGGCAACCGCCCCGTCGCTGCTCGCGCTCTCGACCAGCGGAATGCCCAGCAGGTGCCGGTAGCGGTGGCGCTCGTAGATGTTGGCCTGGCGCAGGGCGGCGATCCGGTCTTCCAGCATGGCGCGCGAGTCGGCGTAGACGATGCCGGCCGGCAGTCCGTCGCGCTCGTTCTCCACGTTGGTGATCCGGTAGCGGCAGTCCTCGGTGAAGAAGGCCGGCCACTGTTCCAGCGCATCGCTGTCGATGGCGTTGGCGTAGGCGGCGTTGAAGGCGCAAAGTTGCAGCAGGTCGATCATGGTGTTTGCCTCATTCGCCCATGTGGGCGCGGTACGCTTTCCAGAAGCCGCGCACCGATGCCTCGGTGGCGCGCCCTTCGCTGGAAGCCGCCTGGTCGCCGCCCATCTCGATGATTGCCTCCAGCCCCTGGGCGCCGGCGATGCCGCGCTGGACGAAGCCGCCGACAGCGCCGTCTTCCATCGAGATGAAGCCGGCCGGCCCGACCAGGTTCAGCTGCTTGAGCCGCACCTTGCGCTGCTCGGGCGTGTCGTCGGTGTAGCCGATGTAGGTCCAGTTCAGCTCGCTGCGTTCGATGCCCTTGGGCAGCACCTGGCGCACTGCCAGGCAGTTCTGGATCTGCTGCAGCACGAAGCCGGGGAAGACCGACAGGATCTGCAGCGTGATGCCGTCGTCGTATTCCTTGAAGCCCGCCAGCACGCTCGGGTCCTTCAGCCGGTATTTCGAGTCGTCGGAGCGGATGCCCTGCTGCTTGTACGACTCGTCGGCCGCATCCGGATCGGTCATCGAATAGCTCACGTGATGGCCACCGGACTCGTCTACGATCAGCCCGCCCTTTTGCGACAGGCGATTGAGCTCGAACGTGGTGAAGAACAGGTGCAACAGGCTGGCGTGGTAGCTGTCCTTGACGTTCTCCATGTACAGCTTCCAGTTGTTCGGCAGGGCCTGGGTGAAGCGCCCGATCACCTCCACCGGCTTGTGCAGCACCCGCTCGATGCGCTGGCAGATCTCCGGACCCAGGTAGTCCTCGATGCCGGGCACGTCCTCGCTGAAGCTTCCGAACACCAGGCCGCAGTAGACGGCGACCCGCAGCTTGCGCGGCCCGTGATCTTCCTTGCAGAAGCTCTTGCCCATGCCGCCCTGGCCCTTGACGCCGGCCTCGAAGGCGACCCCCGTCAGGTCGCCCTGGCGGTTGTAGCTCCAGGCGTGGTAGACGCACTGGAAGCCGCCTTCGACCTTGCCCGCCTTCTCCAGCGCGATCAGCGCGCCGCGGTGCGCGCAGCGGTTCTCGAACGCATAGATCTCGCCGTCGTCGTCCTTCACCACCACCACCGGCGTGTCGCCGGCGAACGTGGTGCGGTAGCTGCCGCCGTCGCCCAGTTCGGCCTGCAGGCAGAGGTAGTTCCACACCTCGCCGCGGAAGATCCGCTCCTGCTCCCGCGCTGCCAGCGTCGCGTCGGTGTACACGTCGTAGGGCACCCTGGTCAGGCCCGGGCCGTGCCATTGAATCGTTTGTTGCTGCATGTTCACTCCAGGGTCACGTTGGCGCCCTTGATCACCTTGTTCCACTTGTCCGATTCGCGCTTGATGAACGCGCCGGTCTGCTCGGGCGACCAGCCGCGTGGCTCGGCGCCCTGTTCGGTGAATTTGGGCCTCACGTCCGGCAGGGCCAGGGCCGCCGCCACGGCCTTCTGCATGGCGCCGACGGTCGCCGCCGGCGTGCCAGGCGGGGCGACGACCGTGAAGAAGGTGACGGCCTCCATGGGCACCTTGGCCTCCAGCAGCGTCGGCACGTCCGGCACAGTCTTGGCGCGCTGGTCGTCGGCGATCGCCAGGATCCGGATCTTGTTGCCGATGTGGAATTGCGCCGAAGAGCCCAGGTTGTCGAAGAACACATCGACGTTGCCGCCGACCAGGTCGACCAGCGCCGGCGCCGTGCCCTTGTACGGGATGTGCGTCATCTTCGTGCCGGTGAGCTGCATGAACAGGGCGGCCGTCAGGTGCGACGTGGAGCCGTTGCCCTGCGACGCGTAGCTGACCTTTTCCGGATTGGCCTTGAGGTAGGCGATGAATTCGGCGACGTTCTTCACCGGCAGCTTGTTGCTGACGGCCAGCACGTTGGGCACGGTGGCCAGCACCGTCACCGGCACCCACCTGGTCGGGTCGAACGCGAGCGACTTGTACAGGTGGTGGTTGATCGCGATCGGGCCGGGCGGCGACACCAGGAAAGTGGTTCCGTCCGCATCGGCGCGGGCCACGAACTCGGCGCCGATGTTGCCGCCGGCGCCGGCCTTGTTCTCCACCACCACGCCCCCCGGATAGGTGCTGCGCAGCTTTTCCGCCACGATGCGTGGCAGCACGTCGGCGGTGCCACCGGCGGGGAACGGAACGATGAACCTGACCGGCTTGGTGGTCTGGGCATTGGCGACGAGTCCGGTGGCCGCGATTGCGGCCCCCAGCACCAGCGCGACGCGTCGGGTGTAGCTTGGATTCATGGGCGAAGTTTTCCGTGGGGGTCTGTGATATCCGGGGGGAGGGTCGGAGCAGCGTCGGAGTCTGGTGCACGCTTTGATCTGGGTCAATGATTTCGCATCTATAGTTCGGATATCGAACTTCTGGAGCGGAAAGATGCCAGCTGTGCTCGGGCCACAGGACCAGGTCAAGGACGAAAAGGAATACGTGATGGGGCTGGAGAAGGGCCTCGCGATCGTCGAAGCGTTCGGCATCGCCAAGGGGCCGCTGACGCTGACCCAGGCGGCGGAGATCACCGGCCACACCAAGGCCGCCGTGCGCCGCAGCCTGCTCACCCTTTGCAAGCTGGGCTACGCCGCGCAGGACGGCCGGCAGTTCCGGCTGGCGCCGCGCTCGCTGCGGCTGGGCCATGCCTACGTGGCGTCCGATCCGCTGACCAAGGTGGCGCAGCCGATCCTGGAGATGACGAGCGAACGCACGAAGGAGTCGGCGTCGATCGCGGTGCTCGATGCGCAGGATGCGGTGTTCGTGGCCCGCTCCACCCATCGCCGCAGCCTGTCCAGCGGATTGGGCGTGGGCGTGCGGCTGCCGGCCTATGCCAGCGCCACCGGCCGCGTTCTGCTGTCGGAGCAGTCGCCGGCTCAGGTCGAATTCATGCTCAATCGCATGTCGCGCCCGGCGCTGACGCCCCGCACCCGCACGGGCCTGCGCGAGATCCTCAAGGAGATCGCCCTGGTGCGAACGCGCGGCTATGCCATCAGCGATGAAGAGCTGGAGATCGGCCTGCGTTCGATCGCAGTGCCGATCCGCAACGGCCGCGGCGACCTGATTGCGGCCATGAGCCTGTCGGTCGCCACCAGCCGGATGACCCGTGAGCAATTGATCGAGAAACTGGTGCCCGAGCTGGAGACGGCACGGCGCACCTTCGCGTCGCTGCTCTGACGCTTGAGCGGCGCGACCAGGCGCCGCCTTTCAGGTCAGTTCCGCGACAAACTTTTCCGCCTGCGCCAGCATGCCGCGCCGGATCGCATGGAACACGCGCTGCGGGAATCCTGCCGGCAACGCCGCCTGCGCCTCGTCCAGCGCCTGCGGCACCTGCAGCACCAGGCCCACCATCCGGTCGAAGGCACCCGGCACGCCGCTTTGCAGCGCCAGCGCCTCGAAGTGGCGGGTGTGGATCTCGTGCAGGTGGTAGTGCGCGTTCTTGCCGCGCACGGCCATCGACAGCCTGGCCCGCCGCGGGCTGACCTGGTTCGGCCCATTGCCGATGATGGGCCAGGCCGAGAGCACGTCGTACAGCGGCGTCAGCCGGTAGCCGCCGCCGCGCTCGTGGAACAGCGAGAAGTTCTTGGCGTGGCCGTCGGTGGCGGCCAGCAGCCAGAAGGCGAGCTGGGCCAGGACGAATTGAAGGCGATCCGATTCGGACCGATTGCCTGCGGCCAGCAGCCCAAGGCAGGTGCGGATCCCGGGGCCGCCGTCGCTCTCGTATTTCAGGTCCCCCGGGGTGCCGGTGGCCTGGCAAAAATCTTCCTGCGGCAGCCGGGCAATCCATTGGTCATCGTCGACCCAGCGCCGATCGAAGCGTTCGACGATGAGCGCCTTCTGCCGGCCGAATGACCCCATTTCGGCGCTTGCCACTTTCAGGCCCAGCAGGCCCAACAGGATGTGACAGAGCCATTCGTTCTCCACCGAGTCCGTCATGTCCGCGCGGATGTTGCCGACCAGGCCCAGGGGCAGTTTGAAGATGTGGGTGGTCGGCGTGGTTCCGTGCGGCAGGTGCCATCGGTCGCCCAGGCGCAGCAGCGCCGTCTTTTCCTGGGCGCCGGCGATGGAAATGCGAAAGTCGGCCCAGGGCGTGCCGGCGTCGGCGTCATCGTCGTTCACGTCGGACAGCAGCGCTTCCACTTGCGCATCCGAGAGTGGCTCGCTGTCGATCCGGTCATGCGCCGGGGGTGTCTCTCCTTCCGGCACCAACTGAACTGCACCAACGCAGTCCCTGCCGATCGCGGCCAGCAGGTCCGCCGCGCGGGTCGATGGGGTGCGGAATCGACGGCGCAGGCGCTCGCGGATCCGGATGCTGTCCGGCAACAGGTTGTCGAAGTAATGTTCCACGTTCGGTCCCGTCAGGACGCCGCCGGCGGCCGGGATGGGCAGTGAAACGGAGAGGGCGCGGGCGTTGGGTGACTGAACCCATGACGCGTCATACCGCAGGCCTGGCGTGCCCGTGCGGCTCCAGAACCAGACGCCCACCCGCTGGCCGTTCATCCACACGGCCAGATCGGCGAATGCCATGGCCGCTGCCCGCTACCAGTCCGCCGACTGGTCGCGTGCCACCGGAGGCGGCGTGCTCGCGGCACCGCTATAAATCAGCGTATCGGCGAGCAGGAGGCGGGTGTCCAGCGCGTGCAGAACCTGCAGCAGCTGATCGAGGCTCACCGCGCCAGGGTTGCTTTCGATATCGGCGACGCGCACCTGTTTGACGCCCAGGCGCTGCCCCAGCGCCGCCTGCGTCAGGCCGCGCGCCTTGCGCAGCGACTTGAGATGCACTGACAGCTGCGCGGGAGTCTGAATGGGGAAGGTTTCCGGCGTGCTCATGAATATCACCATTTAGCGATATTCGAACAATATTGGACATCGGCGATAAAGTCAATTGATCGTGAATCAACGATGAGATTCCGCCCCCGAAACCTCACCCCGCCGCCCCGTCCCCCGCCACCGTCACATGGGTCTCGAACCGGTCCGACGGCCCCTGCAGCTGCTGGAACTCCACCGGCGCGCCGTGCTGGTCGTAGCCGATGCGCTGCACGTCGACCAGAGCCGAGGCGACGGCGACGTGCAGCAGGCGGGCCACCTCGGGCGTCGCCAGCCGGGCGCGGGTGACCATGTCGATGCGCGAGTAGCTGTGGCCGGCACGCCGCAGCAGCTCGGACAGCGCGTGCTTGTTGAAGTCGGCGCGCTTGAACTGCCGGCCGATCGCCTCGGGCAGGTAGACCGTGGTGAGCACCTGCGGCAGCGTGCCAGCCACCCGCAGCCGCACCACCCGCAGCACCTGCGCGTCCTCGGGCAACTGCAGGCTGCTGCGCACGTCGTGGGTGGCGGTGACGTAACCGAACTCCTTCACCACCGGCCGCCACAGCGCGCGCCGCTCGGCCACCTTCTGCAGGTAGGCGGCGATCGGCGTCGGCAGGTTCAGCACCTGGGCACGGGCCGACACGAAGGTGCCGCGGCCGGCCTGCCTCTCGATCAGCCCCTGCTGCTCCATCGACTTCAGCGCCCGCCGCACCGTGACGCGCGACACGCCGTGCGCCTGGCACAGCGCCTCCTCGGTGGGCAGCTGGTCGCCGGGCTGGTAGCGGCCGCTGGCGATCCCGTCCTTGATCAGGGTCGAGATCTGGTGGTGCAGCGCAACTCCCTGCTGGCGGTTCTCCGGGTCCATGGCGTCGATTGTAGGGACGGCATTGTATTAAGATCAATACAATTGCAACTGCCACTGGAGACCCGCATGGCCGATTCGTCTCGCTTCACCCGCCGCGAGCTGCTCGCGACCCTGGCCGCCGCGGCCGTCGCCAGCGTCGCCATGCCGGCCCTGGCCCAGTCCGCCTTCCGGCCGACCCGGCCGGTCAAGCTGATCTCGCCGCTGCTGGCGGGCGGCGCCACCGACGCCATCGTGCGGCCGATCGCGCTGCGGCTGGCGGAGCTTTGGGGCCAGCCGGTGGTCGTGGAGAACCGGCCCGGCGGCGGCACCATCATCGGCACGCAGGCGGTGGCGCAGGCCGCGCCCGACGGCCACACCTTCGGCGTCTGCATCAGCGCGCTCACCATTAACCCCAGCCTGCGCAACGACCTGCCGTACGACACCTTCAAGGACCTCATGCCGGTGACGCAGATCGGCCGCATCACCAGCGCGCTGGTGGCGCACCCGGCGTTCCCGGCCAACAATGTCAAGGAGCTGATCGCGGAGGCCAAGGCCAAGCCGGGGAGCATCTCGTGGGCGTCGCTGGGCGTGGGCACCGCAGGCCACATCACCGGCGAGCTGCTGCGCAAGCGCGCCGGCATCGACATCGTCCACGTGCCGTTCGCCGGCAGCAGCGCGGCCTACCGTGAGATCCTGCCGGGCCGGGTGCCGGTCGGCTTCGTGGTGCTGGAATCGGCGCTGCCGCACGTCAAGGCCGGCAAGCTCAAGATCCTGGCCCTCACCGACCCGCAGCGCAACAAGCTCTACCCGCAGGTGCCCGTCATCGGCGAGGCCATGGCGGGGCTGGGCTACGAAGGCGTGTTCGGCTTCATCGCGCCGGCCGGCCTGCCGCCTGACATCCTCAAGGCGATGCACGCCGACATCGTGAAGGTGCTGGCCGAGCCCGACGTTCGCAAGCGCCTGGAGGAACAGTCGATGGACATGGTGGCCTCGTCGCCGGCGGAGTTCTCCGCGGTGATCCGGCGCGAAGTGACCAACTGGAAGACGGCCGTCAAGGAATCGGGCGCCGATGTCAAGTGACGCCACCCTGTTCGAGAAGGTCTGGCGCCGCCACGTGGTGGCCGACCTGGGCGAGGGCTTCACGCTGCTGCACGTGGACCGCCACGTGGTGCCGGACTTCAACGGCAACGCCTTCACCCGCCTCGGCCAGCGCGCTCTGCCGGTGCGCAACCCCGAGCTGACCTTCGCCACCGCCGATCACTCCGTCTCCACCGATCCGCGCACGGCGGACCCGGACCAGAACGCCAACGCCCACGTCGTCAACCTGCGCCGCGACACACGGCAGTTCGGCGTCAAGCTGTTCGACATCGGCCAGGCCGGGCACGGCATCGTCCACGTCATCACGCCGGAGATGGGCATCGCCCTTCCGGGCCTGACGGTGGCGATCGGCGACAGCCACACCTGCACCCACGGCGCGCTCGGCGCGCTGGCCTGGGGCGTGGGGCAGGGCGAGCTGGTGCACATCCTGGCGACCCAGACCTGCGTGCAGCACAAGCCGCGCACCATGCGCGTCACATTCAACGGCACGCTGCCCGCGGGCACCAGCAGCAAGGACCTGATCCTGTTCCTGATCGGCCGCCTGGGCGTGGCGGCCGGCAATGGCTATGCCGTCGAATACGCCGGGCCGGCGGTGCGGGCGCTGCCGATGGAGGCGCGCTTCACGCTGTGCAACATGTCGGTGGAGTGGGGCGCGCGCTACGGGATGATCGCGCCGGACGACACCACGTTCGAATGGCTGGCCGGCCGCCCCTATGCGCCCAAGGGTGCCGCCTGGGAGGCCGCCGTCGCCGACTGGCGCACGCTGCAGTCCGATGCGGACGCCCGCTTCGACCGGGAGGTGGTGCTGGACGTGGGCGAGCTCGGGCCTCAGGTCACCTGGGGCAACAGCCTGGACATGGTGCTGCCGGTCGGCGGGATGTTGCCCGACCCGGCCGATGAACCCGATGCCGCGCGCCGGGCCAACCTCGAGAGCTCGATGCGCTACATGGGGTTGCAGCCGGGCGAGCCGATCGAGGGCCTGCCGGTCGACCGCGTCTTCATCGGCTCCTGCACCAACAGCCGCATCAGCGACCTGCGCGCCGCCGCCGCCGTGGTGCGCGGCAAGCACGTGGCGCCGCGGGTGCAGGCCTGGGTGGTGCCCGGTTCGGAACTGGTGCGCCGGCAGGCGGAAGAGGAAGGGCTGCACTGGGTGTTCATCGACGCCGGTTTCGACTGGCGATCGCCCGGCTGCTCGATGTGCCTGGGGGCCAACGGCGACACGGTGGGCAGCGGCGTGCGCGTGGTTTCCACCGCCAACCGCAACTTCGCCAACCGGCAGGGGCCGGGCAGCCGCACCCACATCGCCGGCCCGGTGCTCGCCGCCGCGTCCGCGCTGGCCGGCGCCATTGCCGACCCAAGAACCGTTCGCACCGAGCCCCCGATCCCCCCATCCCCCGTTCGCACTGAGCCTGTCGAAGTGCCGCCCCGGGCCCACCCATGACCGCACTCGTCACCCTCACCGGCCCCGCCGCGCCGCTGCTGCAGGCCGACATCAACACCGACACCATCGCGCCGCTGGTGCGCGGCAACGCCGGTCCGCAGCCGGCCGGCATCCGCAGCCAGGAAGAACTGGCGCAGCGCCTGTTCGGCCCGCTGCGGTACCTGCCCGATGGCGCGGAGAACCCCGAGTTCATCCTCAACCGCGAGCCGTTCCGCCAGGCGCCTTTCCTCATCGCCGGCCCCAATTTTGCGTGCGGCAGCTCGCGCGAGACGGCGGCGACCATGCTCAAGGCCTTCGGCATCCGCTGCGTGATCGCGCCCAGCTTCGGGCTGATCTTTCACGACAACTGCTTTCGCAACCACATGCTGCCGCTGGTGCTGGACTGGGAAGCGGTGCAGCGCCTCGGCCGCCAGGCCGCAACCGGCGAAGCCTTCACCCTGGACCTGGGCGGCTGCACGCTGACCGCGCCGGATGGCGAGGTGATCGCCTTCACGCTGCCCGCCTTCCGGCGCGACATGCTGCTGCAGGGCACGGACGAACTGGCCGTGACGCTGGCACGCGAGCCGCAGATCGCCGCCTGGCAGGCGCAGGCCCGCCAGCAGCGACCGTGGGAATGGCCCTGAGGCCTTACTTCTTCGGCGGCGTGGTCGTGGGCGCACGCTGCGCCTCGGCAGCCTTCTTGTTGGCGCGGTGCCGGCCGACGACGCAGCCGACTGCGGCGCCCACGACGCCATGGCCCACCACGTGGCCGCCGACGCCGCCGACGGCAGCGCCCTTCAGGCAGCCCTTGGCCTGGGCCGGGGCGGAGACCGCGACCAGTGCGGCGAACAGCGAGATCAGTGCGACTTGAGCTTTCATTTGGAATCGACCCCGGGTGAAGTTGTGAAAGCGCCAGCTTCTCCCGGGCCGGCGGCGCGCCCGGTCAGCCGGCCGGGACAACCGCTGTAGGAAAGCGCTACCGGCGGCGCAGCCGCGGCGCCTGCGTGCGGAACAGCTTGAAGCGCTGGTCCACCCGCTTCATGTACTTGGCCATGGCGGCGTCGAGCACCGCCACCACCACCAGCGACACCAGCTGGGTGACGATGGCCTTCTTGGTGGTTTCCATCTCCATGTCGATGGCCTTCTTGCCGATCGGCGCCACGGGCACGGCCACCACCGGCGTCCCGCCCGCGGACGTCGCCATGACCGGCTTGCCGACGTCCACCGATTGCGCCGCGGCCGAACCGGCCACCGAATCCTTGCCCGCCACCACCGATTGCTTGGCCGCCACCGCGCCGGCCGGCGTCTGCACCTGCGTCACCGGCTGGCCCGCCGGCACCACGCCCGGCACGGAGGGGCCGCTCTTGGGCACCTCCACCGGCTTGCCCTCGGCCGCCGTCTGCTCGGTCTTTTGCATCGCCTTGGCGCCCGAGAGCGAGCCGTGCTCGTCGGCGAAAACCTTGGTGAACTCCGCGCCGAGCAGGAACACCTGCGCCGCGTAATAGACCCACGCCAGCAGCACCACCAGCGAGCCGGCGGCGGCGAACGATTCGGTGACGCTGCTCTTGCCCAGGTACAGGCCGATCAGCAGTTTGCCTACCTCAAACAGCACCGCCGTCACGCCGGCGCCGACCCAGACGTCGCGCCAGGCGATCGGGGTGGACGGCATCAGCTTGTAGATCATCGCGAACATCAGCGTGGCGATCGACACCGAGATGGCGATGTTGATGACCTGCAGCAGCACCTCCCAGCCGGGGAGCAGCCCGCCGGCCCAGGTGCCGAGCGCGGCGACGGCGGCACTGACCGACAGCGACACCATCAGCAGGAAGGCGACCCCCAGGATCAGCCCGAACGACAGCAGCCGCGTGCGCAGCAGGGCGCTGATGCCGCTGGGCTTGTCCTTGACCGGCACGTGCCAGATCCGGTCCAGCGCGCTTTGCAGCTCGGCGAAGACGGTGGTGGCGCCGATCACCAGCACCACCACGCTGATCAGGCCGGCGACCAGCCCCTTGTCGGTGTCGCTGGCCGCGGCCACCAGGCCCTGCACCACCTGGGCGCCGTCCTTGCCGATCAGGCCGCTGAGCTGGGCGACGATCTGGCCGGTGACCGCCTCCCGGCCGAACACCGCGCCGGCGATGGCGATCACGATCACCAGCAGCGGCGCCAGCGAGAACACCGTGTAGTACGAGATCGCCGCGCCCATGCTCGGGGCGAAGTCGTCCATCCAGGCCGTCGCGGCCTTGCGAAACATGGAGAAGGCGTTCTTGATGATCTTCATCCAATGGTTCTAGCAGAGCCGGAGCCCCCGCGACGTCAGACGGAGGCGCATCGTGCTGTCATGCCGGCCTTGAGCCGGCATCCATGACCCCCATGCCGTCGTCCTCGCGGAGGCGGGGACCCAGAGCTTCCACCCCCGAATGCCCTGGATTCCCGCCTTCGCGGGAATGACGAACGCGCCCTCTCCTGGTGAATGGCTGCGCGGCCATTCGGCTGCACACAAAACAGTTTCGCTGGCGCGGCAGCCGTGCTAGATTGCGCGACACCACGAGGAGGGCGACATGGCGATTCCATCCGGTCGGCGCGAATTCCTGCAGACGGCTGCTGTCCTCGGAGGCGCCGCCGCCTTCGGTGCATTGGGGCCCGCGCGAGCCGCGACGCTCGACGTGCCGGTGGTGGACAAGCTGGCGATCCAGGTGCTGGTGGACGGCGCCTTCGACCTGTTCCTGCGGCCCGGCCAGGTCAACGGCGTCAGCATCGCGCCGGCCGGCGGCTTCAGCGACTACCGGCGCAGCCTGCACAACGAATGGGGCCTGTCGCTGTGGCTCGAATCGCAGCGCGGCGACCAGCGGCGCAACATGATGCTCGATTACGGCTACACGCCCGAGGTGCTGGCCAACAACATGGAGCTGATCGGCGTCGATCCTTCGAAGCTGGACGCGCTGATCGTCAGCCACGGCCATTACGACCACTTCGGCGGCCTGATCGGCTTCCTGGACCGTTACCGGAATGTGCTGCCCGCCGACGTGAAGCTGTATGCGGGCGGAGAAGACAATTTCTGCCACCGCGTCTCGCGCTCGCGCACTCCGGGGCAGTTCACCGATTTCGGAATGCTGGACCGCCGCGCCCTCGGCGCCCGGAAGGTGACGACGGTGCTGGCCGAAGACCCGGTCGTCATCGCCGGCCAGGCCTTCACCACCGGCCGGATCAAGCGCACCAGCATCGAGAAGGTGCTGCCCAACACCATGGTGGAATTTGGCGTGAAGGACGGCGCGGGCTGCGATTCAGCGCGCTACCTGCCCGCGGAGATGGTCGGCAAGATCGTGCCCGACGAGCACATCCACGAACACGCCACCTGCTTCCATGTGAAGGACCGGGGGCTGGTGGTGATCAGCTCGTGCGGCCACGTGGGCATTGTCAACTCGGTGCGGCAGGCGCAGCAAGTGTCCGGCGTGGAGAAGGTGCACGCCATCGTCGGCGGTTTTCATCTCGGCCCGGCGCCCAAGGATTACCTGGAGCAGGTGGTCGGCGAGATCCGCAAGCTCAAGCCCGACGTGCTGATCCCCATGCACTGCAGCGGCCTGAACTTCGTGCAGGAGGCGCGGCTCCAGATGCCGGCCAACCTGTTGCTCTCCACCACCGGCGCGCGCATCGCCTTCGGTGCCTGAGCCGGTGCGGGCAGGGCTGCTGGCGCTCGCCCTGTGGGTTGCCGCCACCGGCGTGGCGGCCCACATGCCGTCGCAACGCCCGGCCGCCGAGCTGATGGACGTGCTGATGTGGAACCGGGAGCCGATCGGCGGCCCATTCACGCTGATCGACCAGAACGGCCGCAAGCGCACGGACAAGGACTTTCGCGGCAACCTGCTGCTGGTGTACTTCGGCTACACCACCTGTGCGGACGTCTGCCCCACCGACCTGCAGCAGATCGGCGCCGCGATCGAATCGCTGGGCCAGGCCGGCGACGCGGTGCAGCCGCTGTTCATCACGCTCGACCCGGCCCGCGACACCACCAGGCGCCTGGCCGCCTATGTGCCGCCCTTCCATCCGCGCCTGGTCGGCCTGGGCGGCAGCCTGTTCGCCGTCCGCAAGGCGGCCGATGCCTACCGCGTGTACTTCAGGAAAGTGCCGATCGGCAAGGCCGGCGACTACGGCATCGAGCACGCCGCCTTCACCTACCTGATGGACCGCGACGGCAAGTACCTCGGTTACTTCCCGCCCGGCACCTCCGCCGCGCGGATGGCAGAAGTGATCCGCCCGCACCTGTAGGCGCCAGACCCTCTGAAACTGGGTCGGATCTGAATTCTGGACAATAGCGATTCCAACGCGACCAGACTCCACCATGCCCCTCCAATTCGCCACCCGCCTTGACAACGTCGAAACCTCCGCCATCCGCGAGCTGTTCAAGCTGCTGGGCAAGCCCGGCATCATCAGCTTTGCCGGCGGCTTCCCGGACAGCGCGATGTTCGACGTCGCCGGCATCAAGGAAGCGGCCAATGCGGCCCTGACCGAAGACCCGGGCTCGGCCCTGCAATACGGCGCCACCGAGGGCTTCAATCCCTTGCGCGAGCAGCTGGCCCACTTCATGTCCACCAAGGGCGTGGAGGTGCAGCCCGATGGCCTGATCGTCACCACCGGCAGCCAGCAGGCGCTGGACCTGCTGGGCAAGACGATGATCAGCCCCGGCGACAAGGTGATCGTCGAGGGTCCGACCTTCCTGGCGACGATCCAGTGCTTCCGCCTGTATGGCGCCGACCTGGTGAGCGCGCCGATCGATGCCAACGGCGTCGACACCGAGCAGCTGGAGAAGCTGATCGTCGAACACAAGCCCAAGTTCGTGTACCTGATCCCGACATTCGGCAACCCGAGCGGGGCGCTGCTGTCGCTGGAGCGGCGCAAGAAGGTGCTGGAACTGGCCGTCAAGTACCAGGTGCTGGTCGTGGAGGACGATCCCTATGGCGACCTGTATTTCAACGCTGACTCGCCACCCCCCCGTTCCATCCTGAGCCTGTCGAAGGACGTCCCCGGCAGCCGCGAGTGGATCGCGCACTGCGGCTCCATGAGCAAGGTGCTGTCCCCCGGCCTGCGCGTGGGCTGGATGATTGCGCAGCCCGAGCTGCTGGCCAAGGCCACGATGTGCAAGCAGTTCAGCGACGCCCACACCAGCACCTTTGCCCAGGCCACGGCCGCCCAGTACCTGAAGGCCGGCCGCATGCCCGGCACGCTGGCCAATGTGCGCAAGGTGTACGGCGAGCGCGCCCGCGTGATGGGCGCCGCGCTGCAGCGTGAGCTCGGCGACGCCGTCGAATTCACCCAGCCGCAGGGCGGACTGTTCTTCTGGGCCCGGCTGACGGGCAAGGGCGGGAAGATCAAGGATGCCGGCGAGTTCGCCAAGCGCGCGATCGAACAGGGCGTGGCGTTCGTGCCTGGCGCGCCGTTCTATGCGAAGGATCCGGATGTGAGCACGTTCCGGCTTAGCTTTGCGACGGCGGATGTGGGGAAGATCGAGGAGGGCATCGGCCGGTTGGCGCGGGCACTGTGATGGAGCAAGCCGCGCCCCAGAGAGCGCCCAGCTTGGCGCTGCCTTGGCGCGACCTCAATGTCTTCGTCGCGTCGTTTGCTGCAATCGTCTCGCTCGCCGGCTTCGCGATCTTCGTTCCTCTGTCGCTGGTGCTGAAGCTGGTACTGCCTTCGCGCCAGGCGGAACTGCTTGCCTGGCCTCTGGGGTATGGGCTGGTGGCCGTGTTCCTGTGCTGGCGGTGGTGGAAACATGGCTTGTCGCCCCGGCAACTGAATCCGGCGCGGGCGGGGCGTTTCCGGGTGGGCCATGTCCTGCTCGCCGTCTTCAACGTCACGATGGCGGTCATGTTTCTGGGGGCTTCGCTAGGTGCGTACTCCCTGCTGCCCCGAATGCCCAGCGCCGCGGGCATGGTCGTTGGGCTGGTGTCGTTGGCGCCCATAGGCGTGCTTGTCGGGCTGGTGATGGTCTTGAGCGCGCGGGGAACAGATCCAGCATTCGCCGACACCTTGCCGGTGGCGCCCGGCGGGCCACAGGCGGCGCCTACGGCGAAGTGGCCGGTTGAGCCGGCCCCCGCGGGCAGCGCGCCTTCGTTGCTCGTCGTGCTGTCGGGGCTGGTGGTGTCCTCGCTGGTGCTGTTCATGGCGGGGGTCTTCGGGGCGCTCGCTTTCGCCAACGACCAGAAGCTGTTTTCCAACGTCGTCCTGCCAATCGCATTTGGCGTGTACGTTCTCTATGTCTCCATCGCCCTCTGGTTGTTGACCAGGCGCCGCGGCGCCGCGAACTGGGTCGCCTGGACGCCGATGATTCTTGTCATCATGACGACCACGTTGGGGCCACTCATCGCGATGTTGGTCAGGTGATCCGCCAACCCGCATGACCAAGATCGAATCTCGTGGAGTCGCCTGGGGCATCGGCCTGGGTTCCACCGCTGGCGGAACTAGTCATTCATAGATTGCAGTGAGTACTTTCTAGCTGCATCAATCCAGTTCTCTCCATCACCTTGGGTACACCTGGGCCAACCTCTATTGCGCCGAGTTGAAAGGCACGCATAGACTCCCGCGGGTCTCATCAGGGTGGGGGATGCATGCAAAGTGACCACAAAAAATATTTCAGGTTCACGACGCGGTCAATGCTGGATAAGTCGATCAACTCGTTGATCGGCATCGTTGAAGGCATTTCGATCGACAAGGCGATCAATCAGTCGGAAGTGAACTTTCTTCGACTTTGGCTCGACGAACACGTCGAGTTGCGGCGGTGTCACCCCTACACAGAACTGGTTCCTCTCGTCGCCAATGCTCTCGAGGACGGCGTTCTATCGGGAGAGGAAAGCCAGGACATCTTGTGGCTCTGTGAACGACTTCGATCGACAGAGTTCTATGACAAGACGACCGCAGACTTGCAGCGTCTGCACGCGGTCCTCGGAGGTATCGCGTCCGACGGCGTGATCACGGAAGGCGAGTTGCGGGGCCTGTCCGACTGGCTCGATGACCACGGGCACCTACTCTCTTGCTGGCCGTATGACGAGGTTGGCAGCCTTGTGACCAGTGTGCTTGCCGATGGCGTTGTCAGCGCACAGGAGCAGAAGATGCTGCGCGACTTCTTCCTGGAGTTCACCGCCGTCCTTGATGACCGCACCGTTGTTACCCCAAAGATCAAGGACGGGGAGTCACTTGTCGGCCTTTGTGCGGTTTGTCCAGAGATCGAGTTCACCGGCTCCAAGTTCTGTTTCACAGGAGCGTCCAGCCGGTACACCAGGAACAGCCTTTCAACAACCGTGAAGAGTCTTGGCGGGGAGGTGGTACCGTCGCTGACTACCACTGTCAAGTACCTCGTCATCGGAGCCGATGGCAATCCGTGTTGGGCTTACGCATGCTATGGCCGGAAGGTAGAGAAGGCGGTTGAGATGCGAAAAGCAGGCGCCCGATTGATGATCGTCCACGAGAACGATTTCCACGATGCTGTTGCTGACCGCCTGTAGGTTGGATCGGCCAGGGTCTTCCTTTGCCTGTGGATCGATCGCCAAGGCCACGATGTGCAAGCAGTTCAGCGACGCCCACACCAGCACCTTCGCCCAGGCGACGGCCGCCCAGTATCTGAGGGCCGGCCGGATGCCCGGCACGCTGGCCAATGTGCGCAAGGTGTACGGCGAGCGCGCCCGCGTGATGGGCGCCGCGCTGGCGCGCGAACTCGGCGACGCCGTCGAATTCACCCAGCCGCAGGGCGGCCTGTTCTTCTGGGCCCGGCTGACGGGCAAGGGCGGGAAGATCAAGGATGCCGGCGAGTTCGCGAAGCGCGCGATCGAGCAGGGCGTTGCCTTCGTGCCTGGCGCTCCGTTTTATGCGAAGGATCCGGATGTGGCGACGTTCAGGTTGAGTTTTGCGACGGCGGATGTCCTCAAGATTGAGGAGGGGGTGGGGAGGTTGGGGGAAGACGGTTTGAGAATTGAAAATCCGCCTCTTGTGTTCTGGCGCCGCCCCAGGTCAAAATTTCCGACGCCTCGGCTGCTTCAAGGGCCGGGTTCTCGCTCTGCTCAAATTCAAGCGCCCGGCTTTGAACAGCCTCTGTCGCTCGCCAGAGCTTGAGTTGGCTTGTGCTCATTGGGGGGCGACTGCGGAGTGTTGAGCAGCCGGGCTGGGCGGAACGATCTAGCGTTCCGGTGACCTGCCCCCTACCGGCGTACCAACTGAATTGAGGAAGTCCGGGGTTGCAAGGTTAATCGATCTGCGTTGTGTTTGATGTTTGAGCTGCATCGCCAGCGAGCTGGCGATGCAGCTCGGCGAACCGGGCCGGTGGGATGCGCCCGA